>CAVYJI010000012.1:0-70593 GCA_963768805.1 uncultured Bacteroidales bacterium
GGACTCGAACCCTCAACCCTCAGAACCGGAATCTGATATTCTATCCAATTGAACTACGGAGCCGTGGGGCAAAGGTAAAACAAATCAGACTTACTGCAAAATTGGTTATGACCAATCCGGCTGATTATGACCCTGATGGAGGGTGTCAGATTATTTCTACTTTTGCCCCATTGATCTTTAACACTATTCAGATGACAAATATCCTTCTTACCGGTGGTTCCGGATTCATGGGAAAATCGATCATTTCAGAATTAATTGCGCCTTCATCGCCCCTTAAAACTGATCTTATAAGGATTTATGACAGGGATGAATTTCAAGGGGTAACCGATCCCAGGATAGAAATGATCAGGGGTGATGTCAGGGATAACAGGAAACTATCAGAGGCTTGCAGTAACATTGACCTGGTGATCCATTCTGCTGCCATTGTTGACTGGGGAACAAAGTCGGAAGAAGAAATCATGTCGGTGAATGTGGAGGGGACGAAAAACATCATTGAGGCCTGCAAGCAACAGAAAGTTAAATTTCTCATTTTTACCAGTTCTCTGGATGCCATATTCAGCGGGAAGCCATTAGTGGATATTGATGAAAGCATTCCTTATCCCGTAAAATATCCAACCAGTTACTGCACCAGTAAGTACTTAGCCGAACAGCTGGTCCTCGCTTGTTCCAGGGATGTTCTGAAGGTTTGTATTATCAGACCTGCTGATGTTTATGGGGAAGGCGATCCTTATCATATCGGGTCATTGCTGGATATGGCGAAAGGGGGTTTTTACATCCGGCTTGGCAATGGAAAATCAAAGAGCCAGCATGTTTATGTGGGTAATATAGCTTATGCACATATTCTTGTTGCGCAGGCCCTGATTAACAACAATGAAGCAGTCACGGGGAATGTTTATTTCATCACCGATGGGCCCGGATCAAATTTCTTTTCATTCTATGACCGTATCATTAAAGAAGTCGGTTACAGGATCTGGCCGAAGAACTTATGGCTGCCAAAGGGATTTGCAATGGAGCTGGGAATGCTCTCAGAATTTATGGCGATATTAATAAAACCGCTTAAACACTACACACCGAAAATGAGCCGTTTCGCGGTAACATATACCTGCACGGATTTCACATTCAACTCAAAGAAAGCTGAAAAGGATTTCGGATTTATTCCAAAATACACTGTTGAAGAGGCGTTTGAGAGAACAGTCAATTATTACAGAAAAGAAAGAGAGGGAAAATTTTAGATAACCAGCCCTGTTCTTTGCTTATCTTTGAAAAAAATTAAAACTAAATATTATGTCAGAAAAAATATCAAACAAAGTCGCTCCTGGCGTAGCTGTGGGTAAAGATCTCCAGGAGATCTTCCGCATTGCAAAAGCGAACCAGTTTGCTTTACCTGCCGTTAATGCTACAGGCACAGATACAGTGAATGCCATTATGGAAGCTGCCAAAACTGTCAATTCTCCTGTTATTATCCAGTTCTCAAATGGCGGAGGGATATTCTATGCCGGTAAATCATTATCGAATACCAATGAAATTATTGCCATCAAAGGATCGATCTCCGGAGCTATGCATATTCATGAAGTGGCTGAATTATATGGTATCCCCGTGGTAGTCCATACTGATCATGCAGCAAAAAAATTACTGCCCTGGGTTGACGGGTTGCTGGATGCCGGCGAAACTTATTTCAAAAAGAACGGGAAACCCTTGTTCAGTTCCCATATGCTCGATCTTTCAGAACAGCCTTTGGCAGAGAACATAGAGATCTGCAAAAGATATCTTGAACGTATGAGCAAAATGGGAATGACCCTTGAGATTGAACTTGGTGTGACAGGCGGGGAAGAAGACGGGATCGATAATACCGGCATTGACAGTTCACGACTCTATACACAGCCTGAGCATGTGGCATTTGCATATGAAGAATTAAGCAAGATCAGCGATCATTTTACAATAGCTGCCTCTTTTGGTAATGTGCATGGGGTATACAAGCCCGGTAATGTGAAACTTCAACCCATCATTTTGCACAATTCCCAGGTATATATCCAGGACCATTATAAAACAGGGCCGAATCCAGTGAATTTTGTATTTCACGGTGGCTCTGGATCCGAACCAGAAAAAATCAAAGAAGCGCTCACCTATGGAGTCGTCAAAATGAATATTGATACTGATACTCAATGGGCATTCTGGGAAGGAGTAATGAAATATTACAAGAAGAATGAAGGATATTTGCAAGGGCAGATCGGGAATCCGGAGGGAGAGGACAGGCCAAATAAGAAATTTTATGATCCCCGCGCGTGGCTGCGTGAAGGAGAAAAATCAATTGTAGAAAGGCTGAAGATCGCTTTTGCCGATCTTAATTGCCTGAACAGATACTAGAACCCGAGTCCCTGAGCAAGTGTATTTTTAGGCTTGATACACAACACAGGGATCGGAGAACGGTTGATCGTTTGTTGTGCATAAGGGCCCATCCAGAGGTTGGAGGTATTAGATTCCTGTTGTTTCATTATAGCGATAAGGTTGGCATCAACACTTTTTGCATAATCGATTATAGTATCTGCAATATTATCGGCTTCTCTATTTGTTATTAAAAATTTTACCCCGTCTTCTTTATAATATTCTGCAACCTGTTCGGAATATGTGTCAACAGTCCGGCGAACTGCTTTGACCTTTGTGGTATATAAAGAAAGAATATGAATCTCTGCATTATGTTTCTTGGCAAGGAACGATATGAATTGAGCCTTTTGTCTCGTTTCCGAGGTGCTGTCGATCGGACAGACAATGCGTGCCAAGGGTCGGTTGATATCTATACCTTCCCGGATAGTAATGACCGGACATGGGGAGAGCGAAACTATGCGATTTGCATTGCTTCCAATCCAGAATTCCACAAAGACCGAAGCGCCATGTGTACCAGCTACCACCAGCATGGCTTTGCTTTCTTTTGCTTCATCAGTAATTTCTTTATATACCTTCCCGGTCCGGATTTTGCAAGTGATCTTATTCCCTGGCAGTTCAGGCTGGTACTTTGAAATCAGTTCATCAAAATGGAGTTTGACTTCTTTCGTCGGATCACTTTCGGCATCAAATTTATCCTTTTCCTCGGCTGATTTACGCACCCAAACCAGGTCCAAATCAGTTTTGCAAATCTTTGCAATTGACAAAGCGTGAAGAAACGCATTCAAAGAACTTTGCGAAAAATCAACAGCGACAACGATGTTATTCATAATTTTCCTTTTTTTATTGCGTGATAGGAAATCTGATCATATCTGCTACTATCCAGGCACTTGGGTATTCAGCAATAATTTCGTTTAAAAACCGCTGAGCATCAAGCCGGGTTCGGAAATCCCCTACCCTGACCTTGTAATTTGGCGCCTTGAACGAGAGGTATGCCCCAATATCCGGATATTTTGCTTTAAATTCTTCATATATAGACTGTGCTTTTGTCTTAGAGTTGTTTCCTGAATCAAAAAAAATCTGTATCCTGAATCCATCCATACCCTGCCTGTTTTGATTTATCTGGATATGCTTACTGACAAGTAAGTCAACCCTTTCATCCTGGATAACCTGAACATGTCCTTTTTCCTTGCTTTTCTCCTGTGCAAAATCCTTTATTCCCGGTGCTAATGACAGAAATAAGATCATCGCCGGGACAAGTATTTTATATATTCTTTTACGAATCATAAGCAAAAATGTTCCACCGGGTGAACACTTAATATCGGTACGGGTGACTGGTTGACCAGGCGTTGTGCATGCGGACCAAGAAGGATATTGGCAGGTGTTTCCTGCTCTGTCATAATGCTAATCAGGTCTGCGCCTATATTCTGAGCGTAGTCGATGGTTATTTTAGTAACGTCGTCGGCGAGGATTTTATCTCTCACAATTCTTAAATTATACTTCTTTAAGTAATTGGTTGCCTGGTCAGTATAATTTTCGGCAATTCGTTGAATTGATTTCAGGTGACTATAGTGTGTTGCTATCAGATGTATTTCCGAGCCGAATATCCCGCCCATTTTAGCAATGAACGGAAGTTTCTGCAATGTTTCCGAGGAACTGTCAACAGGAACCATGATCCTGTCAATGTTTTTTCCTGCGGGGAAGTCATGCCTGACCGTTATCACAGGGCATATGGAATAGGTCACGATCTTAAAAGCATTACTGCCGATCCAGTATTCTTCGAACCCTGAAATACCATGGGCCCCGGCAATAATCATCGAAGCGTTGATCGTCCTTGCAAGACTATCCAGTTCATGATAGATCTTCCCTTTGCGGAGTTTATACACCAGTTTGATGTCTTTAGAGACCTGTTTTCTGTATTGCCGGATCAGTTCTTCAAACCTCTTTTTTGCCTCATTCCGGTTCTCAGTGGAAGCGTCAGAATAAATTCCTTCCGTCGCTGCAATTTTATCCACCCATACCATGATGATATCTGATTTCAGCCTGTTGGCCAATGGAATCGAATACTCCAAAGCATGAACAGAGGTGTTCGAGAAGTCGACGGCGACTATGATCGGTTGCATTTTCAGAAAGTTTGAGTAATAATCCAAGGTAAAATTACACAAATTTTAATTCCAACATATATTTTCGGAATTGAATTAATTAAGGGTTAATACGAATTTTGGTACTTTTGTATTACAGCGCAGAGGATCTGAAACTGAATCCAATCTCTGAAAAATGATTTATCTATCGAAAAATGAACAATAACCTTGACCCGACAGGGAATCAATTAAATAATATTGAAAAAGAGATCGAGAAAGTTCTCAGGCCCAGCAATTTTGTTGATTTTTCGGGGCAGGAGAACATCATTGAGAACTTGAAGATCTTTGTCCAGGCTGCAAGACAAAGGAATGAACCGCTCGATCATGTTTTGCTACACGGGCCTCCAGGGCTGGGAAAAACAACTCTTTCCCATATCATAGCCAATGAGTTGAAAGTCAATATCAGGGTCAGTTCGGGGCCAGTACTTGACAAACCCGGGGACCTTGCAGGGATCCTTACAAACCTGGAGGAGAATGATGTCTTGTTCATTGATGAGATCCACCGATTGAGTCCTGTAGTAGAAGAGTATTTATATTCAGCTATGGAGGATTTCAAGATCGATATCATGATCGAGACCGGCCCAAATGCACGCAGTATCCAGATAAAATTAAATCCCTTTACTTTGATCGGTGCCACCACTCGTTCAGGATTGCTCACAGCTCCTCTTCGTTCACGTTTCGGGATCAATTCGCGTTTGAACTATTATACTGCAGCGACTCTTGAACGCATTATCAACCGTTCGGCGGAGATCCTGAAAGTGCCTGTCGCACCTGATGCGGTTGTGGAAATTGCCCGCAGGAGCCGTGGAACACCCCGTATTGCCAACCTTCTGTTAAGACGTGTACGAGACTTTGCCCAGATAAAAGGTGATGGTAAGATCGACCTGAAGATCAGCCAATATGCCTTGACGGCTTTGAATGTTGATAAACATGGCTTAGATGAGATGGACAATAAGATCCTCCTGACCATTATCGATAAATTCAAAGGGGGACCGGTCGGGCTCAATACCATTGCCACAGCGGTTTCTGAAGATCCCGGAACTATTGAAGAAGTATACGAGCCCTTTCTCATACAGGAAGGTTATCTCATGCGTACCCCAAGAGGCCGGGAGGCTACTGAAGCTGCTTACAAGCATCTTGGTAAACTTAAAGCAGGGCCTCAAGCAGAGTTATTTTAATGACTCCCTGTTGGTCAGATAACATTTAATAACCTTCGAGGATATCATGACCGATGGAACTATCCGGTCAGAAAATAAAAGCCAAAGCCCTTGACCTCGGGTTTTCTTTCTGTGGATTCGCAAAAGCCGAATTACTGGAAAGAGAGCAGGATTTCTTTACTTCCTACCTTAAAGAAAAAAGAAATGCAAGGCTTCAGTACCTGGAAAGGGATCCTGAAAAAAGAAGTGATCCCAGGCTTTTGTTTGAAGGTACCCAAACCGTGATCGGGTTACTGATGAATTACTATCCAGATGAGATCATCACGGAGACAGATAATTTCATCATCTCGAAGTATGCTTACGGGAAAGATTATCATGAAGTACTGACAAAACGTACCAATGCTTTGATCCAGTTTATGAATGAAGAGTTCGGGGATATAAAGGCGAAGTTGTTTGTCGACCGGGGGCCGGTTTTTGAGAAGGCCTGGGCATGCAAATGTGGTCTTGGGTGGATAGGAAAGAACACCCTGCTCATCAATCCTGGAAGAGGATCTTTTCATTTTATCGCTATAGTTCTGACCGACCTGTTGATCGAGCCGGACCTCCAGGAGACCGATCATTGCGGAAGTTGTCACATATGCATGGATGCCTGTCCAACAGGCGCACTGGAAAAACCTTTCGAACTAAACCTATCTAAATGCCTGTCATACAATACAATTGATAATTCATCCGGGATTCCTGACGTATTGAAGAAAAAACTCAATGACCGTATTTACGGATGTGATATCTGCCAGGATGTTTGTCCATATAACAGGTTTGCTGTGCCTCATTCTATCGATGAATTCGCACCTGGTCCGGAATTAAAGTCATACCGTAAAAAAGACTGGCTTCAAATGACAGAGGCTCAATTTGAATTCCTCTTCAGGCATTCAGCAATCTATAGGATCGGATATAAAAATATGATGCAGAATATCCACAATGCGGCAAGTTAATGTTAACAGAAGATCGCTCGAAGGGTGAACGAAGCTCAATCGAAGCTTAATCGAAGGTCAATCGAAGCTTAATCAAAGGAAGGACGGAAGGAGACTATCTAACTAATTGAAATTTAGGCTGAATCCTGATTAATAAACAATTGATAATTGAAGCTCCGGATGCTGGCTATTGGAGTGTAAATCAAGCGAGGGAATTATATATCATGTTGATTCCCCCAGTGGAATGATGGGAACTCAAACCCGGCCAGGAGAGCAACCCGGTCAATTACTGTCATAAGTGCTTCTTCAATATTTTGGGGTTTACTGTAAAAGGAAGGTGATGCGGGGCAAATTATTGTTCCTGCTTCTGTAAGCAGTTTCATATTGTTGAGATGGATCAGACTGTATGGTGCCTCGCGTGGGACAAGGATAAGTCTTCTGTGTTCTTTAAGGATAACATCTGCGGCACGGGTAAGGAGGTCTGAAGAGATTCCCGATGCAATCCTTCCAAGTGTTCCCATCGAACAGGGGCAAACGATCATAACGTTATATGATACAGAACCTGAAGCCAGCGGTGAAAAGAAATCATTTGTCCGATAAATCCTGAAAGGGATCTGTTTCTCGTCAAATGAGCCAAGTTCATATGTCCAGACGGCTTTTGCTTTATCTGAAATTACTACTCCACATTCTTCAACCTGGTTTTCGAGGCTTTTGATCTTATCCAGTAATAACTTTCCATAAATGGAGCCGCTTGCACCTGTAATCCCGATAATCAACCTGATCTTTTTCATTATTCCTGTTAAAGATCCTTAGTTTTAAAATCCCAGAGGACTGATAAGGATAAAACATTGTTATATTGGCCTTTTTCAAGAAACATCCGGCGGTAATAGCCGATATCATTTTTACTTCTTAAAGAGTTCAGGGAATAATTTGCTCTCAGGTTCAGCCGAAGATGTTTTGTGATATAAGCGCCGAAACCAAATATACCTGCAAATGTCAATGGTCTTAAAGGCACGGCATTGGTTTCCTCAATCCCATCACGCAATTCAAGCGAACCAATCAAAACATCTGCTACCGGACCAGCTTCAAAGTAAAAGCGTTTTTTGAATGTATATTGATATAATATGGGAATCTCTATATAATGAAGCCTGAGCAGATAAGAGGTTATCCCTGTGGCGTTGGTATCATTTCTACTTCCTTTCTGAATGTATTCAAGCTCCAACTGGAAAGATGAATGAGGTGAAACCTGCAGTCCCACATAAGCCCCTCCGAGGTAGCCAAATTTGGTATAGCCGGAATAGGTATCGCCGTCCACCTGGCTGACATCACCCCCGATCATTACCCCACCGGTGAATCTCTGAGCTTTGAGTGAGGATGAAACTATGACCAGAAAAAAAATGAATGATATTGTTCCACGGAAAATAATGTTCATGATATTTTTTGTATTGGAGGAAAACTTCGATTCGGCTTATTTATTACGTTCAGTCGTAAAAATCACGAGTTGTTCGAGTGAATCCCTAAAAATATTTTGCGGGAAAGTGCGTAGAAGGTCAATGGCTTTTTGGCGGTTTTCAGACATTTTTTCGTGGGCATACTTTATACCGCCATTTGATCTGACCTTTTCGATCAGTTCAGCCACGCGTAAAGGTTCTGTATTATGATTCTTGACAGTATTAACAATCCATCTTCTTTCAGAGAATCCTGAGTGGTTCATCAGGTAAATCAGAGGAAGGGTCATTTTCTGTTCTTTAATGTCGATGGCTGCAGGCTTCCCGGTAGCATTACCGGTTTCATAATCAAACAGATCATCCTTGATCTGGAAGGCAATCCCTGTATATTCCCCAAAAAGGCGCATCTTTTCAATGGTTTCCGGATCGGATCCGGACGAAGCACTTCCGCAGGCACAGCAGGAGGCAATAAGGGAGGCAGTCTTTTTACGAATGATCTCGAAATAAATTTCTTCACGGATATCGAGATGGCGGGCTTTTTCAATTTGCAACAGTTCTCCTTCGCTCATTTCCCTGACTGCATTTGAGACTATTTTAAGAAGATTGTAATCATCATTTTCAAGTGAAAACAATAATCCTTTTGAAAGAAGATAATCTCCGACGAGGACTGATATTTTATTCTTCCACAATGCATTGATGGAAAAATATCCCCTTCTGAGGTTGGAATCATCCACTACATCGTCATGTACCAGTGTCGCCGTATGAAGTAATTCTATAAGGCAGGCAGCACGGTAGGTGGACTCTCTGATCCCTCCTGTAACACTGGCAGACAGGAATACGAAAAGGGGACGCATTTGCTTCCCCTTACGTTTAATGATGTAATGCATGATCTTGTCCACCAATGGAACGCTGCTTTTCAAAGAAGCTCTGAATTTTTGTTCAAAGATCCCGAGGTGTTCTGCAACCGGAGCCTGTATTTCCCTGAGTGATAGCATCGGACATATTAGAATCTGTAAAAATAATCAAAATTGGTTCAACAGCGGATGGTTAATCAGCGGAAAATTCTGAAATTTGATCGCTAATTCAACTCAAATGTCTGGATTTCTTTTTCATGATGTCATTTTTGGCCCTGTACACAGCCGGCGTCTCGGCCTTTCACTGGGGATTAATCTTCTCCCCACCCATTCAAAATACTGTTCGTTCAACTGCATCTATTGTGAATGTGGATGGACCCCGGAAAATATGAATTTAATCCCGGAGCTTCCATCCCGTGAACTGGTCAGCCAGTACCTCGAATACAGGCTGAAAGAACTCATTGAGGAAGATCATATTCCTGATGTTCTTACTTATGCAGGAAACGGAGAACCAACCATGCATCCAGAATTTGCCGATATCGTGGATGACACACTTGCACTACGTGACAAATACATGCCCGGCGTTAAGGTTTCAATTCTTTCAAATGCATCCATGATATCTGAACCTTCTGTTTTTGACGCATTATTAAAACTTGAGAACAACATACAAAAATTAGATGCAGGTTTTGAAAGTTTTTTTCTACGGATCAATAACCCTGTGCGGCCTGTCAAATTCGACAATCTGATAGCAAACCTGAAAAGGTTCAATGGAAAAGTAATTATCCAGAGTATGTTTCTCCGGGGAAATTATAAGGGAGAAGTGATTGATAATACCATTGAGACAGAAGTCAATGAATGGCTGAAGCACATTGACTTTATCCGTCCCGCCATGGTCATGATTTACCCTGTCTCACGTGTTACCCCTGTCCACAACATCGAAAAAATTGGTATCTTTGAGTTGGAGAAAATTGCTGATAAAGTAAGGAGACTTAATATTGAAGCCAGGGTTTATAGCTGATGAAGATCTCAAAACAACGTATAAAATACCAAAAGCCATCATGGCCGACCTGCTTAAATATCCTCCCAAGATCCTCATCGCCTTAGGTGAAACCATTGCAGGCGGGAAGGATATCCTTGAATGGTTCTTAAAAAACGGGTATCCTGAGCTTGCAGCCTTCTCACATGCAGTTCAGGGGAGTGATGAAGCGGCGTTATGGTTATTAAATAACGGATACCCTGAATTGGCTGCACTGGACAGCGCCATTGATGAAGACCAGAATGCTTATGAATGGTTAAAGCGAAATAATTTTACTTTCCATATTGTTTTTGCAGAAGCAGTGCATGGCAAGAGGGAAGCAATAGAATGGTTCATTAAGAATAACCTGAAGGTACTATTGGTTATCACACAAAAGATCAGGAACCTGCGCGACAGTCAAACATTTGATTATCACAAGCTGCATTTCTAAGCAAGGGATCATCCACACTTGGTGTACCCGCATTTGATACAGATCGGGCATCCTTCCTGGTAAATCAGAACATTGGCTTCATGGCAATTGGGGCAAACGCGATCCGGAGCCTGAGTTCCGTCAGGTATAAATTTCTTCAGTGCTCTTTCTACTCCGTTTTTCCAGGTATTGATAGAATCGACTTCAAAATGAAGTTTGCTTATGATGTTCACGACGAAAGGCAGGGGCATTCCATGACGAAGAATTCCAGAAATAAGTTTTGCATAATTCCAGTACTCCTTAGTAAACGACCGTGAAAGTCCTTCGATGGTGATCTTGTAACCTTGCCTGTCTTCAAACTGGAAATCATAACGTGAGTTCACTCCATCAGGACGATTTTTACAGATCCAGCCTTTCTGTACCCACTGCGGGATCCAAAAATCATCTGCGCGCCCGGTAAATATCTCATAGGGATGTCCGTTCAGAAGGCCTACCACGGCTATCCATTTCTCATAATCATTCTGAAAGCGAACGATCTCTGCCTCCAATTTGTCAGGACGATGAGGTGCCCGGGTTTCCCTGAATACATTTGTATTATCAGAATCTTCTTTTTTGTCATTATTCACGAGGACCCCTTCACGGCTGCCGTCACGGTAAACAGTCATGCCTTTGCAACCGACTTTCCAGGCTGTTTCGTAAATATTTGCGATCATTTCCTCTTTTGTATCATTGGGAACATTGACCGTAACGCTGATTGAATGATCTACCCATTTCTGAACCGCTCCCTGCATATGAACTTTTGCAACCCAGTCAATATCGTTCGAGGTTGCTTTAAAATAAGGTGATTGCTTGATAATGGATTTTAATTCTTTTTCATCCATCCGGGAAACTTCATCTACATTATATCCCTTTGTTTCGAGCCAGGTAGCGAATTTATGATGAAACACATTATACTCTTCCCAGGTATCTCCGATCTCATCGGTAAAGGTGATCCGGGCATGTTTATCATTAGGGTTTACCTTGCGTCTGCGTTTATATGTCACAGCAAAAACAGGTTCCAGTCCAGAGGTAGTCTGTGAGAGTATACTGACAGAACCGGTCGGGGCGATGGTAAGGATGGCAATGTTACGACGGCCGTGTTTTATCATTTCATCATAGAGCTCAGGAGCAGCTTCTTTCATGCGCAGGATAAAAGGATTATTTTTCTCACGCTCAGCTTTCCAGATGGGGAATGCACCTCTTTCAGCTGCCATGGTAATCGATGAACGGTATGCTTCAATGGCAAGCATTTTGTGAACTTCCACGGAGAAATCAATGGCATCATCTGAACCATATCGTGTTCCAAGGGCTGCAAGCATGTCTCCTTCTGCTGTAATCCCGAAACCGGTCCTTCTGCCCTGGATTGCTTTTTCCTTTATATTAAGCCAGAGGTTCCTTTCGCGAGCTTTGATGCTTTCATCTTCCGGGTCGTTTTTGATCTTTTTCAGGATATTATCAATTTTTTCCAGTTCCAGGTCGATGATATCGTCCATCATCCGTTGGGCTTTATGAACATGGTCGATAAAGAGATCTGAATCAAAGCTGGCATCGGTGGTAAAAGGTTTATCAACATAGCTGTAAAGGTTAATGGCCAGTAGCCGACAGCTATCATATGCACACAGTGGAATTTCCCCGCAGGGGTTTGTGGAGATGGTTCTGAATCCCAAGTCAGCATAGCAGTCAGGAACAGATTCCCGTAAAATGGTATCCCAGAAGAGGATCCCGGGTTCTGCTGATTTCCATGCATTGTGGATGATCTTTTTCCAGAGTTCTTCTGCCTGGATCTTCTTTGTAACCTTAGGGTGTGATATTTCGATGGGATATTGTTGTGTATATTGCCCGCCGGAAATCACCGCATTCATAAATTCATCCGTGATCTTGACCGAAATATTGGCACCGGTCACTTTTCCTGATTCAAGTTTGGCACTGATAAAATGTTCGGCATCCGGGTGCTGGACAGAGATGCTGAGCATCAGTGCTCCACGACGGCCTTCCTGGGCAACCTCACGTGTAGAATTGGAATATCGTTCCATGAAAGGAACTATACCAGTTGAGGTCAATGCGCTGTTCTTAACGAGACTATTTTTTGGGCGGATATGAGACAGGTCATGACCAACGCCACCTCTTCTCTTCATCAGTTGAACCTGCTCCTCATCTGTTTTCATAATACCGCCATAGGAATCAGAGGATCCATCATTACCTATCACAAAACAATTTGAAAGTGAACCAATCTGGAAATTGTTCCCGATCCCCGCCATAGGACTTCCCTGGGGTATAATATATTTGAAATCACGTATAAGTTCATAGACATCGTCCTCACTCATGGGTTTCGGATACTTTTTTTCGATCCTTGCAATCTCGCGGGCAATCCTGTGATGCATGTCATCTGGTGTAAGCTCGAATAACTGGCCATCAGAATTCTTTAGTGCGTACTTATTCACCCAGACATTGGCTGCAAGATTATCCTCATGAAAATAAACTGTTGAGGCCTTCATTGCTTCTTCGGTAGAATAGATCCGTTGTTTCCCTTTGCCCGGGTCATTCAGTTCTTCTTTATTTTTATTCGGTTCAATGTCTTTACCCTGATTCTTCATTTCCGTTTCTTCAATCGTTACTTTAGGACGTATTCTCTTGGACAAAACATCATTGTAAAAATCCGGTTTTTTATCCTTGTCTGCATTTACAATGGGCTCTTTTTCCATGTCAACAATTTGTTATGAAATTATAAATCTTTATACAACGCAAAATCTACTGAGAAATGATTATAAAAGTGAAGAATTATCAAGCAGCAATTTACAACGAAGAATGCCTGCTTTCCAATTAACTTATTAACATCTCCGACCCAATAATATGTAATTGTTTGAGTACAAAAATAATAGTGCCTAATAATTCATTTCTCTTCAAAAAAATGTAAATATTATTGAAGAATCCCGGGGTTGATTTTTAAGATCTATTGTTATTTTTGGGTTTCAGGAGTGCCAGATTAATTTCTTTCCGAATCCCAGGCGGTTGTCGGTCATTTTGATCATATCAGGTCTGATTCCCCAAAGGTATAAGTCCGAAAACATGGCAATTGGAAACTTTTTCAAGTAGGCTTTTCTTGCTGATATGAGGTCTGGCCCTTCCAGTTTAAACATCACCCCGGAGAATTGTATCCCCCTGAGTTTTCCAATCATTTTTGTCTCGAGTGCAATTGCTCCTGCTGTTAAAAAATTACCCGTCTCAACTGCATCGCGGATGTGACGGGTATCTTCTTCAGAAGTGAAAATAAAAAGATTATACTTTTCATCGTAAATATAGAAACAGGTGGCGCACCAGGGTTGGGATCCCCGGGTCACGGCAAGAGTAAAAATATGATGTTCCCGGATCAGTGAAAGGATCCTTTTGTCTATTGGAGTACTCATATTAGAAATCGGTGCTGAGAGAGAGATAAAAAATTGGCTTTTGGATTTTCCACTCCTCCACACCCCATGCCAGGTCTCCCCTGATAAAATATCCAAAAATTTTTGTCCGCAGGCCGCCTCCGAAACCTTCCACAAAAGGCTCTTTCATGAGTTCGACTTTGATGAAGAGTGGTTTGTTATCAATATAAGTAGTGTAGAGTTCGTTGGTTTCTGAGTATGGGTTCCAGCCTGTCCAGGCTGTTCCTGCATCACCAAAGGCAATTATCTGGAAATTATTAAGAAGTTCGGATCGAATGGGCCTGTTGAAAAAATAACGTATGAACGGAAGCCTGATTTCACTGTTAAAAACGACAAAACTATTGCCATTCCTGATATTCTGATCAAACCCTCTCAAGTTTGTCGCCAACGTTTGAAAGATATAATTCTGGTTATTTGCTACGGGTACCTGGTTGTCAAAAGTCGGGAACAGCCAATTATCAACCCCTCCCATGTAATATAACAGACGGTTAGTCCCAAATGAAGTGCTGCCGGCAAGACGCAGTGCAAGGATCATACAGCGGTGGATCTTTTCATAATGACGGAAATCAGCACCTAATATAATGACATTGTTATTTGCACCGTTTATCAACTGATAATATTCGCCGAAAATTTTGTAACGGGTACCGTTATAGAGGTTAAGTCCCAAACTCCGGGTATTATCGTAGGTAAGTTCTCCCTTAATACTTCCCCAGTAATTATTCAGATCAGGAGTTTGAAGACTGGTTTGATCCGTAGAAAGAGTTACCCCACGGTCATATCGTAATGTGGCAGTTCCTTTAATATTGAACACGGGTGTAAACGGATAAGTAGCAATATAGTAAAGCTCATTGATCCTGTGACGGATCGTATAATTATCGCTTTCTTCAATTGACTGACGATGGAAAGTGATCTCATGATGCAGACGATATTTGAAATTGGCATAGCTGAGCAAATATTCGTTGTTGATAAGATCGAAGTTTAAACGTACTCCCCCTGTAATCCGGTAATCTTCCATAAGATCTGTCACGCCAACCATGAAGAGAGCATTCAACCCAGGATTAATAAAGATAGGGTTTTGAGCTCCTGTAAAAGGTTGGTAAGCTGTATTTAAGTAATTGAAATCTATCTGGGTCACCATCTTGTTTATGGCATATTCGACATTATAATTAAGGGGACGTGAAGTGCGGTACTTGTTGGTAGTATCTTTTAACGGGATTTGCGAGAATGTCCTGCCATGTTTATTCAGTGAAGTATCCAAACCCAAGCGGTGAATGGTGTCTTTGACCTTTTCACCGGCTGGCGCAGGAAATGCTCCTGTGTTCCCGGCATTTGATGGTTCATTTGTCCTGACTGTAGTAAAATGTTTTTTTACAACCGGACTTAATACTTCTTGTTTTTTGGCCGTTGTATCTTTCCCTGCTGATGTAACCTTAGCCCCATACAAACCCATTTTGAAATTTTCATAGAAGGTATTCTGGAGGGGTACAGGTTTCAGGAATTTCGGTTCAATCCGGTCTGAAGAAATCAGTATGTTGCGGTTGTTCAGGTAAGAAACATCCCCTATCATAGCAGCCTGTGTGCTTATATCCTGCTCTAAAATGTTCCTAGAATAATTGGTAATTGGAAATGAGGTTGTAAAATAACGGTAATGCATTGCAGTGTCAATATAGGTAATCGCACTGTCAAAACGGGCAAGATAACGGTTATAGATCCCATTTTGATCGCTGAGGTAGCACAAAAAATTATCATCATAGGCCATAGGCTGTATCTCATCTACCATTGGTGTGGATGTTATCCTGCGGAGGACAGGTTTCATGCCAGCATAATTATAAATAAAAATATCATGGTCAGGATGAAGGTCTTTTGGCGATACTACCGGATCAAACCGTATGGTATCATTATCACGGTTGGAACTGAAAATGATCTCACTTGAATGATTGATAAAACGCGGATTCAGGTCATCATAAATATCTTTCGTGATCTGCTCATAGGATCCGGCAACAATGTTATAGACGTAAATATCCGACTGACCTTTCTGCACGGCAGAAAGAACAAGTTTGCTGCCATCATCTGAATAGGAAAAATCAAGGATCTTCTGAAAATCGTGAAGGATCTGCAGATCAAGGGTTTTTTCCTTTATTGAATAGAAATAAAGGTAATCTTCTCCTTTTTTTTCAGTGATGATACCCAGTATCTCGCCTGTCGGATGCCATGCAAGGATAGGAAAAGAGAAATCAGGTTTATCAGAAATCCTGTAACCTCCCCTATAGATCTTGCGAACTTTTTTAGTTTCAAAGTCAAACAGGTAAACCTTGTAAATCCCCAGATAATGCACACAGTAGGCTGCATATTTCCCGTCAGGACTGATCTTCAATTGGCGGTAAACTTTTTCTGTTTTTAGTTTTTTAATGATCTTATTTCCTATGGGATCGGTACGGGAGGAATCTTCACCCTGGTAGACCCCTTTATAAAAATTGAGCCAATTTGTGACCAGGTCTTTAAAAGAAATACCCAGTACATATAGAAACCCTTTTTCGACATTCCTGTTCAGACGTGCTATATAAACAATATTGGGAATTGATGATTCACCATATTTCATTGAGATATAGTTCCAGAGAGAGTGCCCGGCATAGGTGGCTTCAATTCCCTGCAGGTGGTTAAATTTTTCGTATTTTCTCTTCAGGATGGCATCTTTCACCACGTTGTCCATTTCAGGGTTCCATTTTTCAGAGATATAGGAGATTAGCCCATTCATATACCACTCAGGCATAGTAAAAATCGCGTTGTTCTTGATTTGAGCTCCAATTCCCGAACCATAGATCATTTCGTTTAATATCACCGTCGCGATCCCTGCCCTGATCTGTCGTTCAAAATGATTATAATTGCCGTCAAAATATATCATTACTTTTCCACCGATAATCTTGGTAACTCCACCTGTATTATAACTCTCTTCTTCCTGTTCCAGTCCAATATTACTCTGTTTCAAATCGGTAAGATTGTTGAAAATAATAAACTGTACTTTTTCTTCAAGGGTTGACTGAAGCTCATTTTCGATTTCTTTAATGTGGGTGTCAGCGTATTCTGCCGTATACATCGCGAGTTCTCTACCGTTGAGGTAATAATAGGTATCGAATTTTTCGAACCGGAAATAGCCCCACAAAAAGTTCCTGAACTGAACCCTGTTTTTCCCGAAGGTCATTTGGGATCCATTATAAAACTGTGCCTGAACAGAAAATAAAATGAAACCTGAAACGAGGAAAAGAATGACAGATACCCTTGCCAGACAAAGGCGCGCTCTGAACCGTTCCGCAGTACTCATGGTTTGTTAAACAATGGATGTAAAAGGGACGGCTAAGTTAAGATTATTTTGAATGTCACGGCACCATGGCCAATTTTTGTACTTTTGCAGGGCTTTATGAATCAGTATTTATCGATGTTTTTGAATGATTAAAATCCAGAAATTTATTTTTAATACGTTCCAGGTCAACACTTACATTTTGATTGAGGGAACCGGGGAATGTATGATTATTGATGCCGCCTGCTTTGAAAACAGTGAGAAACAGGAATTGAAAGACTTTCTTGTGAAGAATAACCTGAAACCAGTCCGTAATCTGAATACACATTGCCACATCGATCATATTCTCGGAAACAGTTTCATCGCTGAGACATTCGGGATCTATCCCGAATATCATGAAGGCTCTGTTCCTTTCCTTTATGCAGCGGATGAAATAGCAAAATCATTCGGTTATACAATTAAGGATATTCCTGCACCTGCAAGGTATCTAAAAGATAATGAGATGATCACTCTTGGGACCTCTGTTATTACGGTTTTATATACACCCGGGCATGCTGACGGGAGTGTTTGTTTTTATAATAAAAAACAAGGGTTTTTGATCAGCGGTGATGTACTCTTTCGTGATTCTATTGGCAGAACTGATCTCCCATCAGGAAACTTTGACCTGCTAATGAAGAGTATCAGTGAAAAATTATTTACTTTACCCGATGATACAATTGTATATCCGGGCCATGGCCCTGAAACAACTATCGGGTATGAAAAGTTGAATAACCCTTTTATCCGTTGAAGAAGGTCCTGGTCATTCGCTTTAGTTCCATTGGAGATATCGTACTGACGACTCCAATAATCCGTTGCCTGAAAACACAGCTTCCGGATGCAGAGATCCATTACCTGACGAAAGCACAAAACCACTCACTGATAAAGGAAAATCCTTTTCTTACCAGAACCTGGCTATATAAAGAAAACTTTAAAGACCTTCTTCCCAGCCTCAAAGCCGAGAATTTTGATTTTATTGTCGACCTTCATAAAAACATCCGCAGTCTATATGTCCTTTTCCATCTTCGGAGACCTTATGGTGCTTTTCAAAAGCTGAACCTGAAAAAGTGGATGATCGTCAATTTCAGGATTGACCTGCTTCCCCGTATTCATATTATCGACCGTTATTTTGCAGCAGTAAAACGCTTAGGTATCCGGAACGATGGCAAGGGTCTTGATTATTTTGTCCCCCCTGCTGAAGAGGTCAATTTGTCGTCTCTTCCTGATTCATTCAGGAAAGGTTTTATCGCATTTGTTATCGGAGGGAAACACACAACTAAACTCTTTCCTGAAGATAAAGTGGCTGAGGTTTGTCGTAAAGTTTCATGGCCTGTTGTATTACTGGGTGGAAAAGAGGATGAAGAAAGAGGCAGGCGGATTGAACAACTTTCAGGCTCAAATGTGCTTAATGTCTGTGGGCGCTATTCAGTCAACCAGAGTGCTTCTTTGATCAGACAGGCAAGGGTAGTGATTACCAATGATACCGGTTTGATGCATATTGCTGCAGCATTCGGCAAGAACATTCTTTCCATCTGGGGGAACACCATCCCTGAGTTTGGCATGTACCCGTACCTGGAAGGAAAAGGGAATGTTGCTTCGAGGATATTTGAAGTAAAAGGGCTTTCATGTCGTCCCTGTTCCAAGCTGGGCTTTGAAGAATGTCCAAAAGGTCATTTTCGCTGCATGAAGGATCAGGATGTTGATGCCATGATCAATTTCCTTGACCAGTTGTAAGAACCATGATTTTTATTGATACACATACCCATCTCTATTCAGAGGAGTTTGACGCAGACCGGGAAAAGGTCATTCAGAATGCAGTTGATAACGGCGTTACAAAACTCCTGCTTCCCGCTATTGACAGGGGTTACTATGGTAAGATGATGATCCTTGCTGATCATAGCCAGTACTGTTTCCCTATGATCGGATTGCATCCGACTTCAGTAAAGTCAAACTATCAGGAAGAGCTTGCTTTTGTTGACGAATGCCTTGAAAATAACAATGAACGGTTCTATGCGATAGGTGAGATCGGCATTGACCTTTACCGGGATAAAACCCATATCATTGAGCAGACCACTGTATTTGGCCATCAGCTTGACCTGGCTATACAGTACGAGCTACCGGCAGCCATTCATACCCGTAATTCTTTTGAATTAGCAATTGATTTGATCCGTCAGAAAAACAACACCACCCTAAAAGGTGTCTTTCATTGTTTCAGCGGGTCAGTTGAACAGGCACACCAGGCAATACGAGCAGGGTTTATGCTGGGAATCGGTGGCATCATCACCTATAAGAATTCAGGATTACAAAAAGTGGTGCAGGAAATCCCGCTTGAGTACCTTGTCCTGGAAACTGATGCTCCCTGGCTTCCTCCTGTTCCTTACCGCGGACAGCGCAATGAAAGCGCCTATATCCCGTTAATAGCTGGCAGGATAGCTGAATTAAAAGATATTCCTTTAGAAGAAGTTGCCGGAATAACCACCAAAAATGCATTAACTTTGTTTAATTTCTGAGTACTTAAATTTTCTCAATCCATCACACCCGCTTTTAGATTCACACCCGGTACAGATTCCAATGTTCATATTACAAAACATCAATATATGCGTGACCAGATCTCGATCCTGATAATTTATACCGGCGGAACTATTGGAATGGTTCAGGATCCCAATACCGGTGTTCTGAAACCGCTGTCTTTCCAGAATATTTACCAGTACATCTCGGTTCTCAAGAATTTTAATTACCATCTTGAATTTCACACATTCAAACCCTTGCTTGATTCTTCCAATATGAGTCCCGTTTTTTGGATTGAGCTGGCAAAAGTTATCGAGGCACATTATGAATCTTTTGATGGCTTCGTGGTGTTGCATGGTTCTGATACCATGGCTTATACCGCGTCAGCACTCAGTTTCATGCTTGAGAACCTTAATAAACCTGTCATCTTTACAGGGGCCCAGCTTCCCATAGGAAGAATACGTACTGATGCACGTGAGAATTTCATCAATTCGATAGAAATTGCAGCAGCCTGTGAGCAGGAGACTCCCCTGGTACCTGAAGTTGGCATATGCTTTGGGAACAAGCTTTTCCGTGGTAACAGGACCACAAAATTCAATTCTGAGAATTTCGGTGCCTTTATCTCAGTCAATTACCCACTGCTGGCTGAAATCGGTGTTTATATCCGTTACCATGGCGAACTGATCCTCAAGCCCAATTTCAGAAAGCTGAAAGTTCACACAGATCTTGATGATAACATCGCCATCCTGAAACTATTCCCGGGAATTAATCAGAATATCGTCAGGAATATCCTATCAACTCCCGGATTGAAAGCCGTGATACTGGAAACCTTTGGTGCAGGCAATGCCCCGACAGTCCCCTGGTTCCTTGACCTGCTAAAAGAAGCCATCGATCATGGGATCATCCTTTTCAATGTTACACAATGTACCGGTGGCGCGGTAGAAATCGGTAAATATGAGACCAGTGCTGAACTTGGGAAAATAGGAGTGATCGGTGGATATGACATTACTACTGAATCGGCTGTTACAAAACTTATGTATCTTTTAGGCTGTGGTTTTCCAAAGGAAGAGGCCGAACAGTTGCTCCAGGTCTCACTGCGCGGGGAGATGACCGTTTGAACATTCAATTTTTTAATACCTTTGCACATCCGTTGAAATTGGAGAGATGGCCGAGTTGGTCTAAGGCGCACGCCTGGAAAGTGTGTAATCGCCAAAAGCGGTTCATGGGTTCGAATCCCATTCTCTCCGCATACAACCTCCGTATTCCTTTGTTCAGCATGGCATCACGGAGGTTTTTTTCTTTCTGAATAAATATTGCATGTATTCAGTAATTTTGTCACCAGCAGGTTGTCAGTTCTTCATAACCCCAATCAAGACCATTGAATAAAGCGCCCTTAAAAAGAGGACAAAAAAGGATCGGGAATCCAAAGAAGACCCCTCAACATGAGAAACCGGTCAAAACGAACCATCATTATGATTTGGTTGGATTGGCGGCCATACTACTTTTAGGATTCATAATATATTCCAATTCCTTCAACTGTTCATTTCATTTTGATGATAACCAGAACATTCTCAACAATGTAAAGATCAGGGTTCTGTGGAATGTGAAAGCGTGGTGGGAATATAGTCCATCCCGTGCTATAGGATTCTTAACATTTGCTCTTAATTATCATTTCAGCCAATACAGTGTCTGGTCCTACCACCTTGTTAACCTATCAATTCATCTTATCAACAGCTGCCTTGTATGGTGGCTCACATTGCTGATCTTTTCCTCACCGGCGTTGAGGGATCACCCCTTGTACAGGCAGAAAAAAATGATTGCTTTTTTTACTGCACTTCTTTTTGTATCACACCCACTGGCTACTCAATCGGTAACCTACATTATACAAAGAGTAGCTTCCATGGCTGCCATGTTCTACCTGTTGTCAATTGCACTCTATATGAGGGCGCGGCTGAATGACGTAAAACACAGGGTAAAATACTTTTTGTTTGCAGGTTCTTTTCTTTCGGCAGTTGCTGCAATGCTTACCAAAGAAAATGCTTTCACGCTTCCGTTTGCTGTTATCCTTGCTGAATTGTTCTTCTTCAGGACAAGGAAGATATCTGTAAATTTTAAAGACTATCGTGTGTTGCTTTTGACTGCAGGATTGATCATTTTTATACTACTCCTCGCATATTTTAAATCAGCAATCAATGTTTTCAACCCGATCGGGCCTCATAATGGCCACATTTATACGATAACCCCAGTCAATTATCTTCTCACCCAATTCAGTGTCATCGTTAAATATATCCAGATTTTATTTCTGCCGGTAAACCAGATGGTTGATTATGATTTTCCGATCTCAAATAATTTCTTTGAAATCAGGACATTGGTATCCTTTTTAATTCTTTTATTCCTGATTATATGTGGAGTTTTCCTATTTAAAAAACAGAGGGTAGTCTCCTTCGGGATTTTCTGGTTTTTCCTTACTTTATTAGTGGAATCAAGTATTATTCCTATTGCAGATGTGATTTTTGAGCACAGGACCTATCTTCCTTCATTCGGCTTTTTTCTTATCTTTAGTTCGACCATTTTTCTTTTATTTAAGGATAAATATAAATCCGTGGCAGTTTTTATTCTCTTGATTATTGCAGGATGGTATTCATGGCTGACATATGAAAGGAATAAAGTTTGGAAGGATGATCTTTCGTTGTGGGGCGATAACGTAACAAAGACTCCGAACCTGGCACGGCCTTATTGTAATCGCGGCATTGCCTATGGGGAACTTGGACTTTTTGACAAATCTGTTGAAGATTACTCGAGGGCGATCGAGATCAATCCGAATTTTCCGGATGCATATTACAATCGCGGGGTTGGATTCGGGAACCTCAACCAGGTGGACAAAGCTATAGTTGATTATACCAAGACGGTTGAGCTTGATCCCAGTTTTGAAAAAGCATATTATAACCGTGGAAATAAATATGAGTACCTGAAACAATGGGACAAGGCAATATCAGATTACTCAAAGACGATCGAGATCGATCCGAATTTTTCATCAGCCTATATCAACCGCGGCATTGCTTATGAGTTCCTAAAGCAATGGGATAATGCAATATCCGATTGCTCCAGGGCACTTGAGATCGACCCTAATGACAATTCAGCATACTACAACCGCGGCCTTGCATATGCAAACATACAGCAATGGGACCATGCAATAGCAGATTACACAAGGGCACTTGAGATCGACCCGAATTTTACTAAAGCTTATAACAGTCGCGAGATCGCGTACAAGAAACTTGAAAGTATGAAGAAAAATGAGTAGTGGAGAAGAGTTCATCTATAACCGTAATAAATATTTTGTATTTTTATGTCATAAAACCTTAAACCCTTACCTATGAAAAAAATTTACAAAATTCTTGCCTGGATATTCACTGCAATTGGTGCTGTGATGATGTTTTTATCCATTGTGGCATTTCTTTTCGGAGGAAAGATCTTTCACGCTCATTGGGGAACCTATTATTCTATTGTGTATAACTTTTTAATGTTTGCAATAGTATTTTTGCTTTTTCATCTGATTTCCTGCAAAGAGAAAAAAGAATAGCAGCTATTCATTTTTTCTGCGGATTGCATTCCCCTTCATTTTTATTTAGCAGATCACGGGTATGAATCCCAGGGCAAGCCCTGGACCATAATTCGCCCCAAGGGTCGGGGTATTCTACCCTCCGACTTCATCGGGATTGTTCAACTATGAGTTTTAATCCACTATGTTCTTAAAATTGTAGTTTCACGAATAAAAAACCCGGGAGAGGAATGAACCTCTCCCGGGTAAGCACAAAATGAAAAGCAGAAATTATAATAAACCGGCACTATATAGTGCCAGGCGGTTTTTATTGTTCACAAACCAATGTGCCACTTTCAGTAAGAACGACCCTTTCATGGAGCCGTAACTGGTTGATGTAAACAGCATATTTGATGCTGCTATCTGCAAGGGTATGTTTTTCGGCCATCTACATTATTACACACGAAGGAAGTGTTACCCTGATCAAAAATTTTAATATTTTCGACTTTTTTTATTATTCCTTGATCTTCAAGGGTACTAATAAAAAGGGGAACATTTCACTACACGCGACCTTTACAACCCCTGGTCATCATTTTGTTCAAGTGAATCTGCTGGCAGAGGCTCGGTAGTCTTCAAGAAAAACTTCGCGGATCCTTTCAAAGTAAGATCCAGATCCATTTTATCATACTCCTCCTGGCTGATCTGGCCTTTATTCAGCATCTTACCTAAAAGTAGACGGGCAAAATCCTTTTCAGATTGATCAATATGTCCGGTTTTATCAAATGAATACATAAACCATTTTGGCTTTGGAATAATAGATGCCAGGAAGATCGATTCCTGCAAGTTCAGTTTCGAGGCATCCTTGCTGAAATAAAAATGTGCAGCCTCATTGGCTCCATAGATATGTGGCCCCAGTTCGATGATATTAAGATAGACCTCAAACATCCGATCTTTCGTACAGAGCTCCTGGTTTTCAATCAGCCAAACCAGCAGGATCTCTTCAAGTTTCCTGGCAATTGTCTTGTTGCGATTCAGAAAAACATTCTTCACCAGCTGCATTGTGATGGTACTTCCTCCCCTGGCAAACCTCCTTTCCTTGATATCCTGGATGATGGATTCCCTAAACGCATCAGAGATAAAACCCCTGTGCTGGTAAAAGCCCGGATCTTCAGAATTCAGTACTGATATCTGCAGGTAAGGAGAAATCTTTTTCAATGGCCTGAATTCAGGGTTTTCCGGACCTACAATGAAACTTCTTTCCGGCTGTCCTTTTTCATAAGCTGTATATTCAAAAGGTTCATTCAGCCTGGTGAGGTCAGCATCGCCATAAGAAATCACATTGAACCGGTTTCGTTTCATGTAAGACGAGAATCGCAGTGAATCCGGAATCGATAAATCGACAAAAAAATCAAGGCTGAATGAAAGATGACCATTTACTTTGATACCTTTAAAGGTTGAGAACAACCCTTCCGGCAGGGAAGAGAAAAGCTCTTCAGCCTGGAAATCCCTTTTTACGATGGAAAATGTGATCTGTTTCGTGGGTTTTGGACGGTAACGAAGATAAGGATGAAAGCTCAGGAGGTTAAAGAATACCTGGGTTGAACTGTCCATTTCAAAATAATCTGATCCAACATTAACAGCATATTCCAAACCCAGGCGGTCAAATTCGACCTTTTTCGCTGATATCCTCTCCTGTTGAATTTCCAAGCCTCTAATTACAGAAATTCCCCGGTAATGAAAAAGATCATCTCCTTTGTCCTCCTCCCATAGCCTGAAAGTCAAAGTATCGAAGGCAACGGATGCTTTATAGTTGAACCCGATGAATGGAACAGAGAGTTTTTCCCGATCAGGGGAATAAAGCAGGAAACCTACGCTGTGATTTTGCTTGTCGAGATTTCCTGCAATGATCCAGTTCTTTATTGTATCCCCTTCCGTCACACTTGCAAGGGTATGAAAAGCATTATGGTCGACCACGAACCGGTCAATATGAAAAGAGGCCTGATGACCGTTTTTCCGATGTGATATAGTAAAATCATTAATTTTAACAGTGGCAGGGATCTTCTCAAAGACAGCCGAAGCTAACCGTGACAAGGTCGCAGCATAGTTTCTCTTTTCTAAGGTAACCGCGTTGCTTTTCTGTTTCACTCTCCGTAGTAAAAACCGGAAATTGTCATTGGTATCAACCTGTACCAGGCTAAGGCATGTTTTACTTAGTTCCAGGTTGAGAACGATGATACGGCCAAATATCATCCTGGGGAAATTCAGTGAAGCATAGGCTGTATCAATGATCAGGAGGGTATCACCGTTCTCAGGTTTCAGACTGATCCCTGTAAATCGTAAAGTGCTGATGTTGCTAATCCTTGCTTTTTTAACCGTAAGTGTTGCGTGATACTCCTTATTAAAACGGTCTATCTTACGAGTGATGTATAATGAGAACAGCACATTCCTGAGCAGAAAGGACAGAAGTACCAAGCCGGCCACTATTCCTGCCATGTACTTCAGAACAATTTTAAGCGTTTCCCGATTCATTGCTCGATATTCCGGGTTCTCCTCTTGTTAATGATAAAAATGTTATACAACAGCGTCATGGTTAAGACCACACTCCCTGTGATCAGGAAAACATTATCTGAGGAACCAAATTTCTCATAGTCAGTATGAATGGTACCTGTGTTAGAGAGATAGGAAATGAGGACTGCCGAACCGTTATTGATAAAATGTGCGAACACCGGAGCCCAAAGTGTGCCGGTCCACAGGTAAAGATAGCCGAACATCACTCCCAGCATCATCCTGGGAAGCAGGCCGTAAAACTGAAGATGGACAGCACCAAACAGGAATGCTGTCACGATAATGGAAACATGAAAGTTTTTAAACCATTCCCCCAGCAGGCGTTGCAACAATCCGCGGAACATCATCTCTTCTCCGATGGCAGGAATGATGGCAATCATCAGCATATTTACTGAAAATCCACCTATGGAATGAACATCCAGGAATTTCTCTGTGATCTGTGCAGCCTGGTCCTCTGTTTCTTTCATCCATTTTTCCATCCCCCTGAAAGCTGCCGGAAGTTTCATCATCTCATTAAGTGACACCAGTCCGTTAATCAGGGGAAGGCTGACCATCATGATTAAGAAGATGATCGTAAGCATCATCCCCGAAGGGATCTTATTCATGCCAAAATATCCTAATGAACTCCGTTCAAACAGAGCTCCCGAAATCAGTGCAGGAACGATGAAAAGGAACACCGATTGAAGGATCTGAATCTCTTTCAGAAGCGGAAGTGTGGAAGGATCATTTGCATTAGAAAGAAGGAAAATAGCTTTTGTCATATCCGCATGGTATTGGATCATGGTCAGAAACAAGCTACCCATCACAGCAATGATCAGTCCCAGTATTATCAGCATGAGAACGAAGATGATCTTTGTAAATGGAGGGAGATACGACAGCCAGGCTTTTTTCATGAGGACTTTTGAATTCATTACATTTGCTGCAAAAGTACTGCTTTTTGGTCAAGTTAGGCAACATCGAACTCGGGGAATGTCCGCTAATCATGGCTCCCATGGAAGATATCACGGATATGCCATTCAGGTCTCTTTGTAAGGAATTCGGAGCTGATCTCCTCATTACCGAATTTGTTTCTTCGGAAGCCCTGATCCGAGAAGCTGAAAAGAGTACAATTAAGATGAAATTCGGGGAGGATGAACGCCCTATCGGGATCCAGATCTTTGGCGAATCGGTTGAAAGCATGCGGAAAGCAGCTATTATCGCAGAAACTTTCCAACCCGATTTTATCGATCTGAATTTTGGATGCCCGGTTAAAAAAGTCATCGTCAGGGGAGGTGGTGCAGCTCTGTTGAATGATCTTCCAAAAATGACAGCAATGACAAAAGTGGTGGTCAATGCAGTCAAGATCCCGGTTACAGCCAAAACCCGCCTGGGGTGGGATGATGCAACCCGGAATATCCTTGAGATCGCCGAGCATTTGCAGGATGCAGGGATCCAAGCCATAAGTATCCATGGCCGTACGCGTGCGCAACTTTATGGTGGCCGGGCTGACTGGACGCTGATCGGAAAAGTGAAAGAGAATCCCCGCATTCATATTCCTGTCTTTGGTAATGGGGATATAACGGGAGCAGTAGTCGCCAAAGAAATGAAGGACCGTTATGGGGTTGATGGATTAATGATCGGCCGGGCAGCTGTTGGAAATCCATGGATATTCAAGGAATGTAAAGCATATCTGTCAAAAGGAGAACTGATCCCTCCCTCTGTTTTAAAGGAACGGTTGGAGGTCCTAAAGACCCATCTGCGGCGATCCATTGGATATAAAGGTGAAAAGAGAACAATCCTGGAGATGAGGAAATTCTACAGTGGTTATTTCAGGGGTATTCCTGATTTTAAAAGGTACCGTATGATACTGATGACGCTGGAGAAGATGGACCAGGTATTTGAGTTGATTGACAGGATTGCCGGCCATTAATGATCACCGGTTCAGAATTTCTGTTCCACAAGTTCCCTCAGGCGCCTGAAAGCTGCCGATTCGCTTTCCCATAAATTTTTAACCCTAAGAAGATCCAGGTATTCAAGGGCCTGCCTGGGTTCAGCAAAGCCATTTAATGTTTCGATAGTAATGTTGTATTCCCTGAGGTTCCCGTCAAACAACTCATTAATAAAAAGAAATTTTTCATTGATGGTAATAGTGGCTTTCAATTCCTTCCGTTGTGATGATAGCCGCTCTGATGCATAGTTTTTCTCGCGGACATTCTTTAATTTCTCAGAGAATTCAACACTCTCAGTGGTAAAAAGATCGATCTCAGGTATGTCTTGTTCCTGTTTATAATGCTCCTTTTGAATTGGTCCTGGTGGTTCCAGATCAACTTTGATCTTAACCGCTGGTCGTGCTGGTTTTTTAATCTCAGGTTCCGGAGTTTGTTCCCTTTCAATTTCTGCAGGTCTGAATGGTTTTATCTCCGGAGGTTCTCTAATAGGTGCAACGTTATGCCGGAAAGAGTCACCCTGCCGATTGAGCATATGAAGGTTCTCATAAAGTTTCCTGATGTTCTCCATAATAATATCAAATTCAATCTGGGGGATTTTATCTTCATAGGCATTTATCGCCTCAAATTGTTCTGCAATGGCTTCGAGCAGCCACCGGATCTCTTCCCTGAGGATAGTCTTGTTCAATTGATTCATAATGGATGACAAATCTTATTTTTCTTATTTTTGTGGTGAATTGAGCCATAAAGATAAATAACTTTTTCCCGGTACCCATGCTTATCGAAAAAAACATTCCGTCTCGTGCCGGTTGGATCGAAGTGATCTGCGGACCGATGTTCTCAGGGAAGACCGAAGAGCTGATCCGTCGCCTCAACAGGGCAAGGATCGCAAAGCAAAAAGTCGAGATCTTTAAACCGGCGAGGGATGAAAGATATAGCGAAGTTCAGATCGTAACCCATGACGCACATGCTATTTCGTCTACGCCTGTCCAATCTGCTTCCCAGATATTACTCATGATAAATGATGTCAATGTTGTTGGCATCGATGAAGCCCAGTTCTTCGATTCAGAGATTACATCCGTTTGCAATGTCATGGCCAACAACGGCATCAGGATACTGGTCGCTGGTCTTGACCTGGATTACCTGGGAATGCCTTTTGGTCCGATGCCTTCACTCATTGCCAGCGCTGAATATGTCACAAAACTGCATGCCATCTGCATGAACTGCGGGGACCTGGCACATTATTCCTATCGTATCGTAAAAAATGAGCAGCAGGTTCTGCTTGGTGATAAAGAGGCTTATGAACCCCTTTGCAGAAAATGCTTTATAGAAAGGCATAAAAACCATCATTCTCAATGATTCCTGATGAATATTTTTCTTTAAATTTGTCCGATAAATAATAACTAAAATTTTTAACCATGAAAAAAATAGCATTTTTTTCTTTTATTCTTCTTTTTATGATGAACGTCGCAGGTAATGCCCAGGGTGGAGGAACTCCCCAGAAACAGGTAAAATTCGTGATCCATACTGAATTTGGGGACATGAAAGGCATTCTTTACAATGAAACCCCAAAACATCGCGATAATTTCGTGAAACTGGCAAATTCAGGATTTTACAATGGACTGCTCTTTCACCGTGTGATCATGGGATTTATGATCCAGGGTGGTGATCCATTATCAAAAACAGCAAAGGCTGGTCAAAGACTGGGTGGAGGTGATCCAGGGTATACGATTCCTGCTGAATTCAATCCTTCCCTCAAACACAAAAGAGGCGCTCTTGCTGCTGCACGTACAGGCGATGAAGTGAATCCCACAAAAGCTTCTTCAGGCTCACAATTCTACATTGTACAGCCAGCAAATGGCACACATTTCCTTGACATGAATTATACGGTGTTTGGTGAAATTACCGATGGGCTGGATGTCATCGATAAAATAGCTTCTGCACCAAAAGACGCAAACGATCGTCCCTTGAAGGATATAAAGATGACGGTTAAGATCGTTGAATAAAGTTTTCTTTAATGTTAGATAAGATTAAAGAATTGACCCGGGAAGTTCAGGATTCTCCGATCCTCAATGCGGAGGATCTTGAACAGTTCCGGATTCATTACCAGGGCCGTAAAGGGATCCTTGCAGGTCTGTTCGAGGAATTTAAGACCATTCCTCCTGCACAAAAAAAAGAGACAGGCAAAATACTGAATGATCTTAAACTGGTTATCCAGGAAAAGATCGACAGCTGTTCTTTGAAATTCAAGTCCATCCAAGAAGCTTCAACAGCTGATCTCGACCTCACACGTCCTGTCAACTACATGGATCCTGGCTCCAGGCATCCGCTGTCAATTGTCAGGAACCAGATCATCGAGATCTTTTCCCGTATAGGATATACCGTTGCCGAGGACAGGGAGATTGAAGATGACTGGCACAATTTTACAGCCCTTAATTTCCCTGAGGAGCATCCTGCACGAGACATGCAGGATACTTTCTTCATAGAGAAGGATCCTGATATCGCCTTGCGCACTCATACCTCATCAGTGCAAATCCGAGTTATGGAGAAGACAAAACCTCCTATCCGCAGCATCTTCCCAGGGAGGGTGTTCCGCAATGAAGTCATTTCTGCCAGGGCTCATTGCATCTTCCACCAGGTGGAAGGATTATATGTGGATAAAGATGTCTCCTTCAAGGATCTCAAGCAAACCCTTATTTATTTTGCAAAAGAAATGTTCGGAGAAGCTACCCAGATCCGGTTGCGACCTTCCTATTTCCCTTTCACTGAACCATCAGGAGAAATGGATGTTTCCTGTAATATTTGCGGTGGAAAGGGTTGTAATATTTGCAAATATACCGGTTGGGTGGAAATTCTTGGCTTTGGTATGGTTGATCCAGCTGTTCTGGAAAATTGTAAAATTGATAGTGAAATTTATACCGGATTCGCCTTCGGGATGGGTATTGAACGCGTCACCATGCTGAAATACCAAATCAAAGACGTTCGTTTATTCTTCGAAAATGACCTCCGTTTCCTTAATCAATTCAAAGGTCTCTATCAATAACAGATCTTACGAGGCACTCATCTTTCAGTCAACTTCTCACCGCTCATCATTTAAAACCGGTTTCTCCTGAACAATCTAACCAGCAGCAGGAACCCGAAGATCCCTGCCAGGAAAAAGATAATGGTCCCTATCCAGCGTGTCTGAGACCATTGTGATATGATGGAAGCGCCGATGATCAGTGCAGCAATCACGATGGCAATGGAGACGCGGTTACTTGCCTGATCGATTTGTTCTGTCACAGGTTCAAATCCTTTGAGCTCGATCATGGTTTTAAACCGGCCTTCCTTTATCTTATGAATGATCTCATTCAGATCGGAAGGTAATTCCATGATCAGTTTATAGTATTCCCTGATGGATTCGAAGACTTCCCCGGCTAATTTTTTCGGATTGTATTGCTGCTTTATCAGTTCGATGGCATAAGGTTTCATTTCGTTAGCAAAATCAATCTCAGGATACAATGTAACTGCCACTCTTTCGATAGTAATCAGAGATTTAACAAGAAGATAGATACCAGGAGGGATTCTTAAGCCATATCCGACAATGATATCAAGGGATTCATTCATCACCTTTCCAAAATCCATTTCTTCTACGGTAAGATATTTATAATGTGCGAGCATGTCGGCAATCTGGAATTCGAGGTCTTTGAACCGTCTGAAATTTCTCTTCCCGGATAATAACAGCAATGCTTCTGTAAGTTCATGAGCATCACGTCTGATATATCCCAGCACATATTTACCAAGGAATTGCAGATGTTCTGGCCGTATGGTTCCCATCATCCCATAATCGATGAAGGAGATGACATGCTTGTCTTTGATAAAAATGTTACCGGGATGAGGGTCAGCATGAAAAAATCCGTGTCTAAAGATCTGTTCAAATACCAGCCGCATTGCCTTTTTTGCAAGTTCGACCGGATCGCTGCCAGAAGCCAGCAATGACTCCATCTCACTCACTTTGACTCCTTCAATAAATTCCTCTACCAGGATCTTTCCGGTTGTAAACTCCTGAAATACTTTTGGGACATAAATATCCGGATCTCCTTCAAAGCAATGGCTAAACCTGATGACATTGGCTGCTTCATTGTGAAAATCCAATTCCTTGTTGATGGTCTTCCCGAACTCTTCAACTACGCCTACCACGTTGATCGCCTCCATTTCAGGATTATTCTTTTGTGACCGTACCGCGAAAAACCGCATCAAGTTCAGGTCGAGGTTGATCTTTTTGTCTATTCCAGGGCGCTGAACCTTCACACAAACGTTTTCTCCATTCAGCAAGGTCGCCCTGTAAGTCTGGGCAACCGATGCCGAGGCAAGGCGCTGATTATTAAAGTCCCTGAACAATTCTGAAACAGGATGACCCAGGTTTTTTTCTATTTCAGCAATGGCCACGCTGTCGGGCATGGGTACTGCTTCATCCTGCAGCTTCCTTAATTCAACACGCATCTCTTCAGGAACTATATCAGGACGGTCGGCCAGGAGTTGCCCGAATTTGATGAATGTTGGTCCCAATTCCTCCACTGCCATCCTGATCCTTTCCCATTTCGTGTATTTTTCAATACGGGCGAGGCGTTTCTTCGAAACCAGTAATTTGCCCAGGCCGTTTTTTGTGACCCAGTCGTTGAACCCATATTTAAAAGCGACTCCAATGATCTCCCTTGCACGTCCGATCTCACCTACCGTTGTCCCGATCTTTAAAACATTCACAGCATTTTGAGTTTAATATCATAACAAACTTGACGACAATCACTAAAGGATTGGTCTTCCAAAACTTAATACAATACTCATTAAAAAAGGGTGGGGCTTTATTATCTGCCAGGCTTTCCTGTCACCTTTTTTACAGGTCTTACCGGTTGCTTTCCTTTCCCTTCCAGCTTTTTGATCCGCGCCTCTAGAGTTTTATAATCTTCCATAGTCACAAGGTTCATCTTTTTAATCGTGGTTTTCTGGATTTCGGCGATCTGTTTTTCAAGAGCCTTTTTCATCTCTTCCGATTTTTTGATCCAATTATTGACCAGTCTTTTTGCTTCTTCCTTGTTGAGATTATTGTCTTTTGCAAATTCTATTGCAGCTTTTTCGATTTTTTCAGTAGTCGAAAACGCAAATTCTACGCCTTTATCAAAGGCCTGCTTCAGATTTTCAAACATGGTTACCTCCTTTTTTAACTTTTTGATCGATATTTAATTTTATTCCCCTTCACAATGTTCATTATGTGCATTTCAAGATCGTTCAGGAGTGTCTCATAATTTTTTATTTCGGCGAATTTGATCTCATATGCCATAAGGACATTCGGGATATTGCGTACTGATCTTATCAACCGGTCCTTTTGTGATCTCCTGAATTCACCTTCCACGATGAGGAGAAAATCCACCTGTTTTATTTCAGGTGCCAAAACGAATTCCTGGTTGCGGTTGGCAACAAGGTAATACGTATTGAAATAATCTTCATCCGAGTAATAATACAGAGAGAACTCTTCCGGATCCTTTTTGTTGTTCAGGGTGATCTTCAGGTCTTCCATTTTGAGAAGATCAAACCCAAGATGATTGTTTAGAAGGTAAGATATCCGGTAGTCTTTAACATGGCAGGAAATACCGATTAAGGTAAAGATTGCCGGCTCAGGCCTGACGTCCAAAAGAATTTTCTTTGACATTGAGGGGTTTCAATAATAATAACAAATATAATCAAATATAACGGGAAGGTCAAGGGATATATTGAAAAATCAATTTATTTACGCAGGCAGGAGTAGTTAACCCTGCTTATTCTGAATTCTCCTTGGTTAGTTTGTTCCAGGCCTTTTCAGCTGCATTCTGTTCAGCGCCTTTAATGTAAAAGTCCTGTCCACGGCTCACCGGGACATTGTCAATCAGGATCTCGATGATGTATTGTTTTTTGTATCCTGAGCCGGTTTCCTCCACGACTGAGAAGATAAGTTGTTTTTTTTCTTTTTGTGCCCATTCGATGATCCTGCTTTTAAAATTCACTTCTTGGGTTACCAGTTCATTGATATTAAAATAATACCTGATGATCCTCTCCAGAAGGATGTGCCGGGTAAAGCTGTATCCCCTGTCGAGGTACATGGCGCCAACCAGGGCTTCGAAGGCATCACCCTGAAAAGAGCGGTAGATATTGTTGGAAGTGGAATCAAGCCGGATCAGTTTCTCAAGTCCGAGTTTTTGTGAAAGTTTATTGAGTTGCACACGACTGACAATCTTTGAGCGCATTTCTGTCAGGAAACCTTCGTCTTTGGTAGGAAAGGTCCTGAACAGGTAATCTGCAATAACGGAATCCAAGATGGCGTCTCCGAGAAATTCAAGGCGTTCATTATTGATCTTTATACCATGTATGGATGATTCCTTAGCAGATCTATGAAGAAATGCGAGCCGGTACAAAAAGATGTTACGGGGATAGAAACCGAAAATATTCTTTATGGCTTGGTAGAGGTGTTTATCACGAGAAAAGAAGTAACTGACCGGTGCAAAAATCCTGAACTTCAAGTCGTCACTATTCCTTGAATTTTCTGAAGATAATGGATGCATTATGACCGCCGAATCCAAAAGTGTTGGTCAATGCAGCATTTACAACCCTTTGTTGCGCTTTATTGAATGTAAAGTTCAGTTTGTTGTCAATCTCAGGATCATCTGTGAAATGATTGATGGTCGGGGGAATAATATCATTCTTTACAGCCAGGATTGCGGCAATAGATTCGATGGCGCCTGCTGCACCCAACAGGTGGCCTGTCATGGATTTGGTTGAATTGATCCCAATTTTGTAAGCATGTTCCCTGAACAGTGACTGGATGGCTTTTGGTTCGACGATATCTCCCAGTGGGGTTGAGGTTCCATGAGTATTGATGTGATCGATATCGGTCAGGTTCATTTCTGCGTCTTCGAGGGCAGCCCGCATAGCGAGCAGAGCACCTAAGCCTTCGGGATGAGGCTGGGTCATGTGGAAAGCATCACCTGATAAGCCTGCGCCGGCTACTTCACTATAAATCTTCGCACCACGGTTCAGGGCATGTTCCAGCTCTTCCAATATCAGTACTCCTGCACCTTCACCGATCACAAATCCATCACGGTCTTTATCGTATGGACGTGATGCAGTGGCAGGATCATCGTTTCGTGTTGAAAGGGCATGCATGGCATTAAAACCTCCCACACCTGCAGGATTAAGAGCGGCTTCGGATCCGCCTGCCACGAAAACATCTGCCTTGTTCAACCGGATGTAGTTGAATGCATCGGCCAATGCGTTTGCTGAAGAGGCGCAGGCAGAAACCGTACAAAAATTCGGGCCCCTGAATTCATATTTGATGGAAATATGTCCTGCCGTAATATCTGATATCATTTTCGGGATAAAGAACGGATTGAAACGAGGTGTTCCATCACCCTCCAAGAAATTCTTCACTTCACTGATCAGGGTATCCAGACCGCCAATCCCTGATGCCATAATAACACCAACGCGATTACGATCCAGCTTATCCATAATGAACGCCGCATCATTCACGGCCTCATCGGCAGCAATCAAACCGAAATGGCAGTATATATCGTACTTCCTGACTTCTTTCCTGTCAAAATAGTTTTCTGCATTAAAGTTCTTTACTTCGCAAGCAAATTGTGTCTTGAATTTGGAAGCATCGAACCGTGTGATAGGACCTGCACCATTGACCCCATCGATCAATCCTTTCCAATATTCCTCTTTAGTATTGCCGATCGGGGTCAAGGCCCCGATTCCGGTTACAACAACTCGACGAAATTTCACGTGAATCGGGTTTAATGTACATTCTAAACAGGAATCCCTCCGATTTGGAGGGATTTTATTTTCTTATCAGGAATAAATTACAACCCAAATCAGGTATTCAAGAGTAAATAAATACCTTATTTGGTGTTGTTTTCGATGTAAGCAATCGCTTCGCCAACAGTACCGATCTTTTCCGCCTGGTCATCCGGAATGGCAATATCAAATTCTTTTTCGAATTCCATGATCAGTTCTACGGTATCGAGAGAGTCAGCGCCGAGATCATTTGTGAAACTTGCTTCAGGTGTAACTTCATTTTCGTCAACACCGAGCTTATCAACAATGATAGCTTTAACTTTTGATGCAATGTCAGACATGATTTTTCCTTTTTTGGTTAAACGGATTGCAAAGAAATACATTTTATCGGTACAAACCAACAATATTTAAGATTTTTTAACATTTGGAAAAAACAATAATTTGATTTTCAATTGCTTAAAAACAGTACTACCCTGAATTGTTAAAATTATGCCTGTTCACCCGGTTTTAAAATAATCACAGGAAAGATCGTATGCTTTCTTATTTTTGCAGATAATAATTTTCCCTTTTGAGAATGATCAAGATTGCCATTTTCGCTTCAGGCAGCGGCACGAATGCCCAAAGGATCGCGGAATATTTCCAGGAAAGGCGGGGTCTTATATCTGTCGACCTGATCCTCTCAAATAAGCAGGATGCCTTTGTTCTTGAAAGGGCAAAAAAACTTGGTATACAGTGTGTGATCTTTTCGCGTAAGGAATTTTATGAGAGTTCATATATCCTTGATCTTCTGAAAGAGCATGAGACAGAGTATATCATCCTGGCCGGGTTTCTGTGGCTTGTTCCTGATCCCATTCTGAAAGCATATCCCAGCAGGATACTTAATATTCATCCTGCTCTATTACCAAAGTATGGAGGAAAAGGAATGTTCGGGATGAAGGTTCATGAGGCCGTCATTTCCGGTCATGATAAAGAATCAGGCATCACGATCCATCTTGTCAATGAAAGGTATGATGAAGGACAGATCCTTTTCCAGGCAAAATGCACCGTTGACGATTCAGACATAGCGGAGAGCCTGGCAGGAAAAATTCATGCTCTTGAATACAATTATTTCCCAAAGGTGATCGAAGATTATATCCTGAGAGGCACTTCCTTAAAGGAGTGAAGAAATATTTTCAGTGAATAACAATTATCATAAACAAGACAACCATAATCTGAAACAATAATCTTAAAATCATGAAAAGAAAATCGACAGCCATATGGCAAGGCACAGGTCTGGAAGGTAAGGGAACTTTGACTTCCACAAGCGGAGTACTGAATAATACACCCTACTCTTTCACTACCAGGTTTAAGAATGAAGAGGGCAAGGCAGGAACCAATCCCGAGGAACTTATTGCAGCAGCCCATGCAGGTTGTTTCACGATGGCGCTGAGTTTCCAGCTTAACAAAGAAGGATTCACGGCAAATGAGCTGAAGACCGAAGCAGCAGTAGCTATTGAACAAATTGGTGACCACTGGGAGATCAAATCGGTTCACCTCGACCTGATCGGTGAGGTTCCCGGTCTCACTACTGAGAGATTCATCGAACTGGCAGGCGTGGCAAAAGCAAACTGCCCGGTTTCCATGGCTTTGAAAGCCATTGAGATCACACTGACGGCAAAATTGAAATAGTAATTTATTTTAGCTTTTCCCTAAGTTTCTTTCCTTCTTCTTCAAAGCCCGGCTTATCGATAAGAGCGAACATATTCTTTTTATATGCTTCGACGCCGGGTTGATCAAATGGGTTTACCCCCAGCAGATAACCACTAAGGGCACATGCAAATTCAAAGAAATAAATCAGCCCGCCCAGGGTCTCCTCATTCAATTCTCTTACCGAGATCCTTATGTTGGGAACGCCGCCATCGACATGGGCAAGCATCGTACCCATTTCCGCCATGTGGTTGATATCAGTCAGACGTTTACCAGCAAGGAAATTCAGGCCATCAGCATCCTTATCCTCAAAGGGAACGTTCAATTCTCTCCATGAGTTCTTAACGGACAGGATGGTCTCAAACATCATTCTCGTCCCATCCTGGATATACTGTCCCATGGAATGAAGGTCGGTTGTATAATTTACACCTGCAGGGAATATACCTTTACTCATTTTACCTTCACTCTCACCGTAAAGTTGTTTCCACCATTCAGTAAGATAGTAAAGATTGGGCAGGTAGTTCACGAGAATCTCGACGGTTTTGCCAGATTGATACAAGGCATTGCGGATGGCGGCATATTTTACAGCCGGGTTTTTCCCGGGATCCGGTGATGCCAGACATATCTCCATCATTTTACGAGCGCCATGGATCAGTTTGTCAATGTCAAAGCCTGCCACTGCAATCGGGAGAAGACCCACCGGAGTAAGAACAGAGTATCTTCCTCCTATATCATCAGGGATCGGATAAGTAGGATATCCTTCATTGACCGATAACTTTATCAAAGCCCCGTGCTCAGCATCTGTAATAGCATAGATGCGCTGTGCCGCTTCTTTTCTGCCATATTTTTTTTCCGTAAAGGATTTGATGATCCGAAATGCAACGGCAGGTTCGGTGGTCGTCCCCGATTTTGAGATCACTGCAACACTATAATCATATTGTTCAAGAATATCCATCAGTCCTGCATGATAGTCTTCACTAAGATTCTCCCCGGCAAAAAGGACCACAGGTTTTTTTCTGTCGCGGATCAATGGAAGGAAAGGATGGCTAAGGCAATCGATCACTGCCCTAGCGCCCAGGTAAGATCCGCCGATGCCGATGACCACAAATACCCGGGACCGGGACCTGATCTTTTCTGCATCGGCTTTGATCCTTCGGAGGATTGCAGGATCCTGTACTTCCGGCAGTTTCATCCAGCCCAGGAAATCATTTCCCGGTCCGGTGCCTGTTATCAAGGACCTGTGGAGCGACTCCAGCGCTATTTCATTCTGTTCAATCCTTTCCCTGCCGGCAAAGGAAATAGCTTTACTGATATCTATTTTCATTGGGGTTCGTTTTGTTCCTGATTGAAGACGAAAGTACTATTTTGAAGGGAATATACAAAAAAAAAGTGCCCGCCTCGGCGGGCACTTTTTACTCAATCAATAAACAAAACTTTTAATCAGATAATTCGTACAAACTCACATTAGCCAAAAAAGAACTACTGGTATTTCATTTGCTCTCTCGTTTTTTCCAGTACGACAAAGATACTTTGTAAACAGGGGTTATATTGTTAAGGAATATTAATTTACGTTAAAAATTGTTAAAAGTCAATCTGAAGGGGACTGTATTGTAAAAGCATATCAAATTGCCCTCCTGAAAAGAGAGCAGTGAACTCAGAAGATCGTGACAAACAAAAGAGGTCAACATGAGAGTTTTTAAAAGGTGAGATATGAACAGTGGGTATGAGTATGGGTATGGGTATAATCTGTAAGAAAGAAAAGTGACAAAGTGGCAGAAAATAAGCGCCAAAAAGTGGTTTTACTGACAAATGAGTGATGTTTAGGTTGTTAACGACCAGCTATTATGTTTTGGTTTGGGGTTCTATAAGCATATACACCAAGTATAGTTTAATTATAGTTTAATTATAGGATGAGTATAGGAAGGGTATAGGACGAGTTGATAAATGGCTGGAAATGTAATAGTTAACGATTGATAGGACTGGAATATAACAGATTATCAGAGAGTTACAAGATAAAAAAAGGCACACTATGACAAAATGTCATCAAAATAATGTACTTTTGTAGAAATGAATCGCAGGATCATTATTTTTACCATAATAGTGATGACCATCGCCCTGATCGGGTTGATGGGAATACAGATTTACTGGATAACTAATGCTTCGGCGGTTAAAGAGGCTTCCTTTCAGCGGACGGTAACAGATGTCCTGGGCAAAGTAGTCAATCAGGTCGAAAAGCTCGAAAAACGCAAGGCATCGGAAGCGAATCCTTACCAGGGAATGTTGAACTTCAACCGTCACCTGCCTTACGAACGATTTATCACTGAGCAGGTAATGGATTCACTGATCCTTCAGGAGTTGAACCTGCATGGCATAGACACACGCTTTGAATTCGGTATCTACAATCCAGAAAAAGACACCTTTCTGATTGAAAAGGATCCCGGGATTCATAAGTCCCTGATTGAAAAAGGATCCGCTGCCCGTCTTTTTATCAGTGATATTTACACTTCACCGGAGTACCTTCTTCTCTATTTTCCAAATGAAAAACAATTTCTCCTTACTGAACTCTGGGGGATGATGCTGATCTCGATCATTCTTATCATTGTCATTGTCTATTCATTTACTTACACTATTACAACAATATTCCGCCAGAAGAAATTGTCGGAGATGAAAAATGACTTCATAAATAACATGACGCATGAATTCAAAACACCGATCTCCACGATCTCACTGGCATGTGAGGCACTGACGGATACCAGTATAGCCCGGTCGCCGGAGTTCACTAACAATTACATTAATATCATCCTTGAGGAGAACAAGCGACTTGCTATGATGGCTGAGAAGATCCTTCAGTCAGCAGTAATTGAGAAAGGGCAACTGAAGATGAAGCAGGAACGGATCAATCTGCATGAAATAATTACAGACGTCATTAAAAATATCCGCATACAGGTAGAGATCAAGGACGGGGTAATAAGAAAACAATGCAAGGCGGCAAACCCGGTGTTGACGGGTGACAAGGTACATCTTACTAATCTTGTTTACAACCTCCTGGACAATGCGAACAAATATTCTCCCAAAAAACCCGTTATAACAGTACGAACTGAGAACACATCCAATGGAATCCTCTTAACGATTGAAGACCATGGTATCGGCATCAGCAAGGGAGAACAAAAGAAGATATTTGATAAGTTATACAGGGTTCCAACGGGAAACATACAGGATGTAAGGGGTTTTGGGTTGGGGCTAAGTTATGTCAAGGCAATTGTGGAAGAACATCACGGGAGGATAAGTGTTGACAGTGAAATCAATAAAGGAACCAAGTTCAAGGTTTTCCTGCCATTTACAGATTGATCAATAATCTAACCAGATACCAGGGAAATGGAAAAAAATCAGGCGCGTATACTTCTTGCAGAAGACGACAAAAACCTCGGAAACATTCTGAAGAATTTCCTTGATGCAAAAGGATATTCCACGACACTTTGCATTAATGGCCAGGAGGCGGTTGAAGCATTTCAAAAGAAAGAATTTGATTTTTGCATTCTCGATATAATGATGCCGGTCAGGGATGGATTTTCAGTAGCCAAAGAGATCCGTTATTCAAACCCAAAGATCCCGATCATGTTCCTTACTGCAAAATCATTACAGGAGGACAAGCTGAAAGGATTTGAGACGGGGGCTGATGATTATATGACCAAGCCCTTCAATATGGAAGAGCTTCTGATGCGTTTGCAGGCGATCCTCCGAAGAACAGAAGATCCGGGGCGGGCTGGTGAGAACGAGAATAATTTCCAGGTTGGCAAGTATAGTTTCGATTTTAATCGTCAAATCCTGTCCATAAAAGGGAAAGAGCAGAAACTCACTTCGAAGGAGGCCGGGCTCCTTCGTTTACTTTGCAGCAATGCGAATGAGGTGCTCGAACGCAGCACTGCCCTGAACAAGATCTGGAATGATGACAGTTATTTCAATGCCCGCAGCATGGATGTTTATATTGTCAAGCTGAGAAAGTACCTGAAAGAGGACCCCTCGGTGGAACTACTTAATGTTCACGGGATCGGGTTCAAGCTTGTCATGAACAAATAAGGCAAATGGCAAAGCTAACTATCGTACCGACCCCCATCGGAAATCTCGAAGATATTACACTGCGGGCCATCCGTATCCTGAAGGAAGCTGACCTGGTACTTGCTGAAGACACACGAAAGACTCAAATCCTGTTCAGGCATTATGGAATAGAGAACAAGTTAACTTCTCATCATGCCTTCAACGAGCACAAATCGGTTCATACGGTCATTGAAAAGCTGAAAGGAGGATACACCATTGCCCTGGTGAGTGATGCCGGGACACCCGGGATCTCAGATCCGGGGTTTCTGTTGGTCAGGGAATGCCTGAAAGAAGATATCCAGGTTGAATGCCTTCCAGGTCCTACTGCACTGATCCCTGCACTTGTAAATTCAGGCCTGCCCTGCGACCGTTTCATCTTTGAAGGCTTCCTTCCACATAAAAAGGGCCGCCAAACCAGGTTGATGAGACTGGCAGAAGAAGAGAGCACCCTTGTGTTCTATGAATCACCACACCGTCTTGCAAAGACACTCGAACAGTTCCAGGCAATTTTTGGTCCTGACCGGCTCGCCTCTGTATCCAGGGAATTATCTAAAATCCATGAAGAAAATGCAAGGGGGACACTAGAAGAGCTGGAAAAATATTTCAGGGATAAGACCGTTAAAGGCGAGATCGTGATCGTGGTGGAAGGGAAAAAATAGAAAACCATTAACCTAATCCTTTATGTGCGGACGTTATTCTTTTATCCTTGAAGATGAAATGATCAAGGAACGGTTTGGCGTCACCGTCAGAAGTGCCATCTACAAAGCCCGGTACAACTGCGCCCCTACCCAGAATCTTGCCGTCATATCAAATGAAAGCCCTGGGGAACTAAGCCTATACAGGTGGGGGCTTGTACCTTTCTGGGCAAAAGATCCTGCTATAGGAAATAAACTCATCAATGCCAGGGCGGAGACAATCCTTGAAAAGCCTGCATTCAAAAATTCCTTTAAAAGCAAAAGATGCCTGGTTCTCAGTGATGGCTTCTATGAATGGAAAAGAGATGCCCGTAAGACCCCTTTCAGGATAACCCGAAGGGATGGCTCAGCTTTTGCCATGGCAGGGATCTGGGACAAATGGATTGACCATAAAGGAGAGGAACTCCGCTCTTTTGCCATTCTCACAACACATCCAAATTCACTGATGGAAAAAATTCATGACCGCATGCCGGTCATCCTTGACAGGGTAACGGAGAAGAGATGGATTGAAGCCCCATCGCAGGAGGAGTTGATTGAGATGCTGAAGCCCCTTGAATCGTCTGCACTTATCGCCTACCCTGTTTCCACCCTGGTGAATTCACCGAGGTATGATTCACCGGAGATCATGAAACCAGCCGGTGAACCGCTCAGTTAATCCATCATCAGGTTGCAGCCACGCAGATCGCTGTAATCGAACCTGCCCAGCACTTCGAAAGTGTCATCACTGTTAATTCTTCCAATATCCTGGAGTGCAACGAAAGAACAGGAATTGAAATTGGCAAGGTCGATGACATTGATGCCACCTGTTTTCCCGTCAGGGATCAGGCTAAGGGGATCATTCATATCACGTACCAGCACTTTCATCCATGGTGGTGTCCTGAACCGTCCATTTTCCTTCGCATAAGCCTGTGAGAGTAATTCGGTCATTCCATATTCCGATTGGATCTGTCTGCACCTAAACCGTTCTGAAAGGAAAGCATGCAGTTCCTCCCGCATCAATTCTTTTCGTTTTCCCTTCATACCCCCTGTCTCCATGATGATCGCTCCAGGCAAGACCATCGGGAATTTCTCCGCAAAATCGATCAGAGCGTAGCTCAACCCGATCAGCAGCGATCGTTTCCCGGAGGATTCGTGCTGTTCAAGCAACTTCGCGAGGATCTCCATGCGATCAAGGTAGAAGCCTGAATCCCCTGATCTGCTATCCAGGATCCATCTCCTGATCATATAGATTAGAGAGGAATCAGGGTTTTGGTGCGGGTCAGGGGTCAGTGCGAAAATCGCAAAGTCGTTGACCGGTCCGTAACAGCATTCAAATCCTTTCACCAGTGATTCATTATAAAGAAAAAGGTCATAGATAATATGACGGCTTCGTTCTGAGCCGGTAGTCCCGCTGCTCAAGAATATCTTTTCGGGTAAGGAGATACCTGAGACCACTGAATGAGTCTTGAAGAACGAAACAGGAAGAAAAGGCACCTGCGAATAATGAGTTATGCTTCCAGGATCAATATTCAGGGTATCTGTATATTGCCTGTAAATCTCATTTTTCTCGTACTGAAAATGAAAAATATCCAGGGCAATGGCATTAAAAGAAACATTATCCAACTGGCCGAAAATCCTTTTTTTAAGATCCATTTTTCATATACTGATCTGATACTTACCGAAAAAATAGTAATTTTATTGCCCGGATCATTTTCACCTTCACAAAACTGCAAAGGTAAGGTATCGGGAAGATCCAGATTTGAACAGCATCAAATATGAAAAAACGGCTTTTCTTCTTTTTTGTTCTCCTCACCGGAGCAATTCTCACGATTTTCAGCGGGTGCATGAAAAAGCAGAGTTTTTCTGACATCCCGCAGATTTCCTTCCAGTCAATGGAGTTACTTGTCGATACTGCGAATGTTGTGAGAATGGGTATTTTGACCATCAATTACCAGGATGGCAACGGAGATATCGGGCTGAACCCATCCGATACATTCCCTCCCTACCAGAAGAATGGTCCATATTATTACAACTATATCATCAATTTTTTTGAAAAGCAGAATGGCGTTTTTCAACAGGTTAACCTGGATATCCCATTCAGCCTGAGAATTCCGGTATTAACGCCCAATGACCCCAATAAAGCGATCAAGGGTTTCATCACGGATAGTATCGATCTCTATCCTCCACCCCTTCATGATACCATCCAGTTTCAGGCTTATATCTATGACCGCGCCCTAAATAAAAGCAACACGATCACCACACCTGAAATCGTCCTGAGGAGGAAATAGGATCGATGGAAAGTGTTTACTCGAAAAGGCAGATCATTGTCATTGGTTTTTTCCTGTTAACCGGGTTGGCTTTTGTAATCAGGCTGTTCCTGGTCCAGATCGTGGCAGATAAATATATCCTTTCAGCCAACAACAATGTGTTGCGTTATATGACCCAGTACCCTGCCAGGGGTCTGATCTATGACCGTTACGGAAAGTTACTTGTTTACAATGAAGCTGCTTATGACCTTATGGTCATTCCAAGGCAGGTAAAAAATGTTGATACTGCAGAATTGTGCCGCCTGCTGGAAATCGAAAAGAAAGATTTTATAGACCGGGTAGAAAAAGCAAGGTACTATTCCCCTTACCGTCCTTCGATTTTTGAATCACAGATCACCCGTGAAAATTATGGTTACCTCGAAGAAAAGATGTTCCGTTTTCCCGGATTTTATGTTCAACCGCGTACACTTCGCAAATATACTTACCCGATTGCTGCGCATACCCTCGGATATATCGGAGAAGCCGGCCCGGATGTCATTGAAAGCAATTCATATTATAAATCAGGAGATTACATTGGAATAAGCGGACTCGAAAAATCGTATGAAGAAGTACTTCGCGGAAAAAAAGGAATGAAGATCAGGGTTGTGGATGCACTTAACCGCGATAAAGGAAGCTTTCAGGGGGGTAAATATGATACGATCGCCTATGCCGGCACAGATCTTTATTCTTCGTTAGATGCCGATCTTCAATCCTATGGCGAGGAATTAATGACAGGAAAGAAGGGCAGTATTGTAGCCATAGAACCATCCACGGGAGAAATCCTTTGCATGATCACAAGTCCATCCTATGATCCCAACCTCCTGGTAGGAAGGATCAGGAAAATCAATTATGTCAAACTCCTCGAGGATTCAATCATGGTCCCTTTGTTCAACCGGGCCATGATGGCCAGTTATCCTCCGGGATCGACGTTCAAGACCGTAGATGCCCTGATAGGGCAGCAGGCAGGTGTTCTGACCCCAGAGACCCGTTACAGTTGCCCTGGTGGGTTTCCCCTGGGAGATGGTAAGAAAGTAGCTTGTCACAATCACTTCTCACCACTTGATTTGAGACAGGCTGTCCAGCAATCCTGTAACACTTATTTTTGCCGTGTATTCAAGTCAATCATTGATAAAAGACCTTTTACTTCAACACGTGAAGGATACGAGTACTGGAGAAACCTGGTGATGAGTTTCGGGCTTGGTCATAAGGTTGGGATCGATCTGCCGGGAGAGCTGAACGGGAACATCCCATCCTCCAATTATTATGACCGGTATCATGGAAAGAACCGTTGGACCTCGATGGCGATCATCTCACTGGGTATCGGCCAGGGGGAGATCGGGATCACGCCGCTGCAGCTGGCAAATCTTGCAGCACTTATTTCCAATGATGGATTTTATTACACTCCGCATATCATAAGAGCGATCGGAAGAAGAGACAACCTGACCAAGGAGTTCAAAGAAAAGCATTATTGCAACGTCGATCCTCAATATTTTCCCATCGTGATTGAAGGCATGCATGATGCGCTGCAAGCAGGAGGGACTGCATTTGAGTCAAGAGTAGACGGAATAGATATTTGCGGAAAAACAGGAACTGCACAAAATCCACATGGAAAGAATCATTCAATATTCATTGCATTTGCACCGAAGGATAATCCCCGGATCGCTGTTGCCGTTGTGGTTGAAAATGCAGGTTTCGGAGCTACCTATGCAGCCCCCATTGCATCACTGATCATCGAAAAATACATCAATCACGAAGTCAAACGCAAGGAGCTCGAACAAAGCATGATGAGCGGAATCTTATCGCATCAGGGAAAAGTAATAGACCAATGAGAGAACGTCACGGAGTATTTGAACACATAGACTGGTGGCTGGTAATTATTTTCCTGCTTCTTGTGACTATCGGATGGATCAATATCTATGCAGCCGTTTATGATGAGAACCATATAAGCATCATTGATATGCATGTAAAATATGGGAAACAGCTGGCCTGGGTACTTGCAGGGCTATTCATCGGATTTATCATTCTCCTGATCGATGGAAAATTCTTTTCACAGTTTGCTTACCTGATTTATATTGTCTGTATTGTATTACTTATTGCCGTCATTTTCATGGGGAAAGAGATCTACGGCTCAAAATCCTGGTTCCAGTTTGCAGGTATTGCTATGCAGCCAGGAGAGTTTGCAAAGATGGGAACGGCTCTCGCACTGGCGAAATTCCTGAGCAAGTTAGAGATTGACCTGAAGACAAGAAAAGATCTTTTAACTGCGACAGGTATTATTCTCCTCCCGGCATTTCTCATTTTCCTGGAACATGATACCGGTTCGGCAATTGTCTTCTCTGCCTTCATTCTTGTATTATACAGGGCAGGGTTATCCGAAAAACTGGTCATCGGGCTTGTGCTTGTTCCTTTGCTTGCGGTACTTTCCCTGCTGATCAATAAATTCATTATTCTCGGCGTACTTTTTATTATTGCAGTGATGTTCTTCCTTTATTCAAAACGAAAGATCCGGAACATCTTACATATTTCACTCGTTTATCTTGCTTTTGCAGGATTCGTCTTTTCAGTAAATTTTGCCGTTAATCACATCCTTGAACCGCATCAGAGGGTCCGTGTGAATGTGCTGATCGGGAAGGAAACTGACCTGCAGGGAGCAGGCTATAATGTTAATCAGTCATTGATAGCAATTGGTTCAGGAGGTGTCTGGGGAAAGGGGTTTTTACAGGGGACCCAAACCAAGTACAATTTTGTACCAAAACAAAGTACCGATTTTATCTTTTGTACCATTGGAGAAGAATGGGGTTTTGCAGGCAGTCTTGCTGTGATTGGTCTCTTTTGTGCATTACTTATCAGGATCATCATTGTTGCAGAGAGGCAACGTTCGAGGTTCAGCCGGTTTTATGGTTATGGTGTCGCTTCCATGATCTTCTTTCATTTCACAATAAACATCGGGATGGCACTTGGTCTGATCCCGGTGATAGGCATTCCCCTGCCATTCTTCAGCTATGGCGGATCCTCGCTATGGGCTTTCACCCTCATGCTGTTTATTTTTATCCGCCAGGATTCTTACCGTTATGAGTTGCTTTAACAACCCGGGTTGGAAAGCATTAATTGTAACTTTTTCATTTTTATAGCGTCAGACTAACAATTATGCGTTATCAACATGAATTTTAATGTAATTTTGAAAAAACACTTTATATGAGAACAAAACTGATTCTATTTATTACGGTTGCATTGATTGGCTCACTAAGTTGCAGGGCACAGGAAGCAAATCTTGAGGATATACTGTCTGCTTATTACAAAGCAAATGGAATTGACAAGATTAAAGACTGGCAAACGATTATCAGCACTGGAAAAACCATTGCCCAGGGAACTGAATTCCCCTTTACATATTTTCTGAAACGTCCGGGAAAATTAAGGACAGAGGCAGAAATCCAGGGAAACAAAATGATCTCAGCATTCGATGGAACTAATGGTTGGAGCATCATCCCCTGGTCGGGATCTTCAGATCCGCAGGATATGACCGCAGATGATATCAAGGGTATGAAAGACCAGACTGACCCTGAAGGCGGACTTTACAACTGGAAAGAAAAAGGACATAAGGCGGAGCTGCTGGGGAAAGAAGATCTTGACGGGACCCCTGCCTATAAAATCAAACTTACAAGGGTCGATGGAAATATAGAAACATGGTTCATTGATGCAGAGACCTATATCCCGCTAAAGATGATCTCCGATGCGAAAATACAGGGTAATGATGTTGAAAGTGAATGTTACTTCTCAAATTATGCTGATTTCCACGGAGCTCTGATGGCCAAGACAATGACTAACAAATATAAGGGACAAACTGTCTCCCAGATTGAAATAGAGAAAGTTGACATTAACCTTCCGGTTAGCGATAGTCTCTTCATCAAACCGATAAAAAAATAGATTTCGTTTAATCTTCCAGCCTGAATCTTATGACACGTTCGATTTTAATTGCCGTGTTCGCCCTTTGTTTACAGGCACTCGTTGCGCAGACACGGGTGGACGAAAACACCTTTGGTGATATCAAGGCACGCCAGATAGGCCCTGCCATCATGAGTGGCCGTATCTCAGCTATCGATGCTGTTGACAACAACCCGGCACTGCTTTACGTGGGTGCTGCCAGCGGTGGGTTGTGGAAGTCAAAAAACTACGGTACTACCTTTAAACCGGTATTTGATAAATACTGTCAATCGATTGGAAGCATTGCGATCGATCAGAACCATCCCGATACCATATGGGTAGGGACCGGCGAAGTATGGGTACGGAATTCCACTTCTGTCGGCGATGGAATATACAAAACAACGAATGCAGGAGATACCTGGCAGAAGATGGGCCTCGACAAGACCGAACGCATCGGAAAGATCGTCGTCAACCCGAAAAATTCCAATGTGGTTTTTGTGGCAGCACTGGGGAATCTCTGGAACTCCAGTCCGGACAGGGGACTGTTCAAAACCACGGATGGCGGTAAGACCTGGGAGAAAATACTCTATGTAGATGAGAATACCGGATGTTCTGATGTAGCTGTCGACCCTACTGATCCTGATATTGTCTATGCAGGCATGTGGGAATTCAGGAGGACTCCCTGGTCATTCAGCTCAGGAGGCAAGGGAAGCGGATTATTCAGATCAGCTGATGGCGGAAAGACCTGGACTAAGATATCCGCAGGACTGCCAACCGGCATGCTGGGAAGAGTAACCCTTGCGATATCTCCAGTCAAATCATCCATCGTATATGCATTGATAGAAGCGACCAAAACAGGTCTCTACAAATCGAGCGATAAGGGGATTACCTGGAACCTCGCTTCCCAGTCGGAGGCAGTGAACGACAGGCCATTTTACTTCTCATTACTTGCCCTGGATACACAGGATACCAACATCGTTTACAAACCAGGGTTTTCATTGTTCAAGAGCACTGATGGAGGTAAAACATTCAGCTCAGCTGCAGTTGAAGGCGGAAACTACCACGGCGACTGCCACCCGGTTTACATCGGGAAAAAAGATCATGATCTGATCTATATGGGTACCGACGGTGGTGTTTATTATTCAATGGACAAAGGCAATACGTGGCGGTTCATGAGAAACCTTCCGGTTTCTCAGTTTTATCATGTAAGTATAGATAAAGCCGATCCCTTTAACGTTTACGGCGGACTTCAGGACAACGGCTCGTGGTACGGTCCATCCAGCTCATCGTCAGGCATCACCAACAGCAGCTGGAAAAGCGTGGGCTTTGGAGATGGCTTTTATGTTTATTGCGACAAACTGGATTCAACCATTCTCTATTGGCAGTTCCAGGGCGGGAAGATAGCACGATACTCCCTAAAGACTGGCGAGTATAAATCTCTGATCCCCTTTAAGGACAAAGACACAAAGGATCTGCGTTTTAACTGGAATGCTCCCCTGGTATTCAGCCCGGACAGGAATACTTTTTATCTTGGGGCTCAATATCTTTACAAGACAAATAACCGTGGCGATAGCTGGCAAAGGATATCGCCGGACCTGACTACAGATGATCCTCTAAAGGAAAAGCAAGAGAATTCAGGTGGGCTGACTATTGATAATTCTTCTGCGGAAAACCATTGCACGATCTATACAATCAATGAATCGCCACTCGACAGTCTCATTATCTGGGCAGGTACCGATGACGGCAACCTGCAGGTGACGGCAGATGGTGGGAAAACATGGTCGAATGTGGTAAAGAATATAACGGGATTGCCTGCCCATACCTGGTGTTCGTATATTGAGCCGGGACGTTTCGATAAGAATACGGCTTATGCAACATTCGATGGACATAGGATGGGTGACAAAACGCCCTATGTTTTCAAATCCACTGACCTCGGAAAAACATGGGCACCCCTGGCCGATACCATGATCAAAGCCTATTGCCATGTTATCATACAGGATCTTGTAAATCCCAACCTGTTGTTCCTGGGGACTGAATCCGGACTTTATATTTCTTTAAACGGCGGAAAGAACTGGGCTAATTTTAAAGGTGAAGTGCCTAAGGTCCCTGTGATGGATATGGTAATCCATCCAAGGGAACAGTCGCTGGTACTGGCAACCCACGGACGCGGGATCATGATCATTGACGACCTGACCCCATTCCGCCAGTTATCGCAGGATCTCCTGGATTCAGATATCAAACTCGTCAAGACCAAAGACTATGTAATTCGGGAAGGCTCTTACACTCAGGAATGGAATGGTGATGATGAATTTATCGGGAAGGTTCCCGAAGAATCGGTGCCGATTCTGTATTATATGAAGAAACGACAGATCTTCGGTGACCTTAAGGTCGGGATCTATGATCAGGCTGGAAAGCTGATGAAGAAGATCGGTGGCGGTACACATAAAGGGATCAACCAGGTGAACTGGACCATCAGGATGAAACCACCAAAAGTGCCTGTATCTCCGCAGATGGAAGGGGAAGCCATGGCAGGACCTGAATATTCACCTGGTGTATATACGGTCAGGCTGATCAGGAACAATGATTCAATTGAAACAAAAATAAAGCTTGTACCTGATCCTAAATCCCTTTATTCCATGGAAGACAGGGATGTAAGACAAAAAGCCCTGATGAAGGCGTACAATCTGCTTGAATCACTGGCTTACCTTGACCGGCAGGAAAAGGATATACGCGACCAGGCTACCCACCTTGCAAATGATGTCCCGAAACCACTTGCAAAACAGCTGAAAGCCATTACAATCCGGATGGATACTCTGCATATGAAGCTTGTTTCTGTTAAAGAAGGCAAGGTAACCGGTGAGGAAAGGCTCAGGGAGAAACTAGGATTTATTTATGGCTCTATTATGAGTTTCAGAGGAAAGCCCACAGATTCACAACTATCCGGTCTTGATCTGCTTAGCAAAGAGTTTGATTCAAACCGTACTGCAATCGATAACTTCATGGCAGAAGAGCTCGTTGCTGTGAATAAAGAACTTGCAGGACTAAAAAAACCGGAAATCAAACCCATATCCCTGGAAGACTTTCAGAAGCAGTAAAATCACGGGTATGAACCCCAGGGCAAGCCTTGGACCCATATTCCGCCGCAGAGCAGCGGGGTACCTGCCGGCAGGCAGGCAGGTTATACGCTCTGCCTTCGTCGGGATTGTTCAACTATCAATTTTAATTCACTATGTTCTTAAAATTGAAGTTTCACGAATAAAAACAGAGAGGTGATGCGAAATTCAAAACGGGCAATAGATGTTAAATACTTTCAAGATAAACGGGGAGATTTGACCGTCAAAGATGTGATCCAATATGATTCTTTATATATACAGGTAATACCGTATATTTGACCTTTTAAAACTCGTCAAACAAAATCCGGTTGAAAAAGCTTTTCGGGCAGGTAGATTTTCTCAAGAATACGATAATCCTTGTTTTCGGAACAGGTGTTGCGCAGCTGATCCCTATTCTTCTTCAACCAATATTGAGACGAATTTATGCTCCTGCAGATTTCGGGGCATTTGCAGTTTATTTCAGTATGATAGGCATTCTTACGGTGATTGCCAATTTTCGCTATGATCTAGCCATCGGATTGCCTGAAAAAGATGAAGAGGGTGCAAATCTTTTCTTTTTAACTTTATTTACCAATTTCATTTTTAATGCTGCGCTGCTGTTAGTAATTATTCTCTTCAGGCACAGTATTGCTCAGCTTTTCAAATTTCCTGATAAGTTTTCAGGATTTCTTTTTCTTTTGCCTTTCGGTACTTTCTTTTTTTGTTCTTTCCAGGCGATGAATTACTGGCTGATCAGGAAAAAGGCATTCCGGTCGCTATCAATCAATAAAATCTCACGAAGGGGGGCTGAAGGCATTGTACAGATCACATTCGGACTTTTCAGGAATTCCTCAGGACTTTTCTGGGCGGATATAGCCGGCAGCATTTCCAATAATATTTCCGGGATAAGGCAATTGCGGAAAACCGCTTTCAATATTCATTTCTTTTCCCGTCAGGCAGTCATGACAGTTATGAAACGGTACATCGGATTCCCGAAATATAACCTGGTACCGCAACTCCTGGGGACGTTGGCCATGCAGTTCCCGGTATTTATAATTAACCGAATGTTCACCAAAACCGATCTCGGATTTTTTGACCTTACCCAGCAGGCGATCCTGGCACCTTTTGCTCTCATCAGTGTGGCCGTTTCTCAAGTTCTTCTCCAGGCAGTGACAAAGAAAAAACGAGACAAAGAGAAATTCTATCATGACTTCCTTAAGCTCACGTTCCTGCTTTTGATGTTAGGACTTGTATCGGTTATTGTAATAGAACTATGGGGGCCACAATTATATTCTTTTGTTTTTGGCAAGACCTGCAGGATAGCGGGTGAATATTCCAGGATCCTTATTATCGGGTTCATGTTTTTCCTTGTGGTTTCACCGATGGGGGCAGTCTTAATGGGACTGGAAGAGATAAGGATCCTGAGTTTATGGAACCTAGTGCATTTTCTCCTTATTACCGGGTTATATTTCATCAGGGATATTTCTTTTATGACCTTCCTTAAGCTATTTGCCGGTATTGAGGTTGTTGCTTTTACAATCTTCTATCTCCTGATAGTCAGAGTCATTAATAAATATGATAAGGGATTATAATTGTCCATGGAATTGACACAAAAAACGCCGGTACTCATCCTGGGGGTTGTTTATAAGTCCTGGGGAGATACTATCCGGTTCGTTGACAGCGCCAGAAGCTGCTTCGGTAATGATGTCAAGGTCATCCTTGTGGATAATAGTGAGACTTCTCCCCCATCTTTTTTTATGGAGAAGATCGGGAGTTTTGATTTTACTACATATATAAAATCAGACAAGAACCTCGGATATTTTCAGGGTGCAAGATCAGGATTGACTTATTATTTGAAAAATAATCCTGTGATACCACAATGGATCATCGTTTGCAATGTGGATATCATTTTTGAAACGCCTCAATTAATGAGCAAACTTGATCCCTATGAAAACATCCCTGACCTTGGAGTAATCGCTCCTGCAATTATATCAGATCTGTGGAGAACTGACTACAACCCTTTTCGCATAAGCAGGATCCCATTAAAGAAATTACTTTTTTACCGCGTTATTTATTCCAATATCCTGTTTCATAACGGGTATATCCTGATCCATTACATTAAAAGAGTGATAAAATCGACCTGGCTTATGATCCCAATCAAAAAAAGGGATGTCAAGCCCGGAAGAAATATTTATGCACCTCATGGTTCCTGCATCATCTTTAATAAGAATTATTTTGAAAGAGGAGGAACCCTGGATCACGCCACATTTCTGTTCGGGGAGGAAATCTTTATCGGAGAAACTGCCAGAAGGGCTGGTTTGAATGTTTTATATGTCCCCAATATCATTGTCCGCCATTATGAGCATTCTTCCATCGGATCTTTTATCTCTAACAGGATCAATAAGTTTTACAAACAATCCATTGCGGATATAATAAAGTACTATGATCAATAAGCCCCCAACGATAAAACCGGCCTGAATGGAACCAAGAATAAGCATCATAGTTCCCTGTTATAATGAAGCAGGATTTATTCACAAGTTGTTGCAAAATATAGTCGGGCAGGATTATCCCAGGGAAAAAACAGAAGTGTTTATTATCGACGGAATAAGCAACGACGGGACCCGTGAGATAATCTCCGATTTTATTATTTCATACTCATATATTCATTTGCTCGACAATGAAAGACGTTATGTTCCATTTGCCTTGAATAAAGGAATTGCAGTCTCGACGGGTGAAGTAATCATCCGGATGGATGCACATGCAGAATATCCCATTGATTATGTTTCATGCCTGGTTCGACAATTATATCAACTTGAAGCAGATAATGTTGGCGGATCATGGATCACGTTACCCGGTGATTCAACTTTGAAATCACTGGCAATTGCCAGTGCACTTGCTTCTCCGTTCGGGGTGGGGAATGCATATTACAGGTTAAATAACAGTGTGACCCGTGAAGTCGATACTGTTCCATTCGGATGTTATCGCAGGGAAGTTTTTGACAGGATAGGCTTATTTGACGAATACCTGTTGAGAAACCAGGATGATTCTTTTAATGCGAAGCTGATCAAAAGTGGTGGGAAGATCTTCCTTGTACCTGATATAAAGATCCGCTATTTCGCAAGGACTTCTATAAGATCGACATTGAAAATGTTCTACCAATACGGACTGTTTAAACCTCTGGGAAACAAAAAGATCAACAAACCTGCTACCATCAGGCAGCTTATACCACCGGCCTTTGTGGTGTTCCTGATCCTAAGTGTCATAGGAAGTTTATTCAGTAATATAGTATCATTTGCGGGGTTGACAGTTCTGATATTCTACATTCTCCTGGATTTGACTTTTAGTTTTGTAATTACAATAAAAAATTCCCGGGTAGGATTAATCCTGTACCTTCCCTGGCTCTTCTTCCTCATACACATATCGTATGGTTTGGGATATCTTAACGGGATGATAAGATTTCTTATATTAAATAAGGAAAAAGCAGCGGTCAGGCATACCAGATAGCTTCCACTGCAAAGGTTCAATCGGGAAGGGAAAGGTACTTATTTTATAGGATCATTTGGGTTCTTCTGTTGATTCTTCTTCTTTTGCATTTTTGATCTTCTCAAGCATATCTGGCGGGATCTCATCAGAGTACTCGGTTTCTTCAACATTTTCATCACTATTTCCACGGCCGTATTTGAATTTAGGATTCTCCATCGTACCGAGTACCCGGATGGGGATGCCTACTAACCCAAGTGGGGGAAGGCCAAGGCGTGTTTTAAGATCAAGGGTACCGTTGAAGTTGGTTTGTCCGCCTACCCTGAAACGGAATCCGGCAAATTTGAGTTTGGTTTTTTCTAATGTTATTACATTATTTTTAATGGTGGTCTTTAAATCGACTTTTGACAGATGGGGATCTTTGATCTTTTCCTTATCCAGATTCTTACTCATGGCAGTGAATAGTTTAAGTCCCTTGACCTTTACATTCTTCAATGACAGGACTCCCCCACCCTCAAGGGATGAATAGACAGGGTTCATTCCGGCATCCAATCTTCCTTTAAGGGCATAATCAAGAGATACGTTGCCTTCACATTTTCCTGCTGATTTTGAAAGATTTCTGAAAAGTTCCACCTCGTTATAGGCTCTTTTGATATCAAAATCTTCAGCTTTTATATGAAAGTCGAAATATGCCTTGTTCACATTGATGCTACCGTATGTGGCGTCCATGTTGACTTTACAACCTATCATATCAAAGTTCATGGATTTAAGTGCAAGTATTCCCTGCTTGATTTGAACGGAAGCATTCATGTCTTTTAATTCCAATTTTTTGAAGCTGATCTTTTTGATATCCGCCTTAAGGCCAATATCAAGGTCTCCGGGAATGACAATAACCCCTGAAGGGTTGGAAATGACATTGCCTGATTGCTGGCCGGAGGTTTGCTGTTGTTGTTTTGGCGGATTTGCAGATCCATTGGTTCCTATTGCTGCTGTATCTGCTGCTGCCAGTAATTCATCGACAAGAAGGTAGTCAGAGTGAAAATTAAAATCACCTTTCAGTGTCTGATTCTTTTCAAGGAAATAATTGACAATATTACTCAGGTTACCATCCAGGGTTATATCGGAAGCACCTATTCTGCCATCAAACTTCTCAAACCAGATCTTATCATTATCAAAGCGGAATGTACCTGATTTAACGATCAGGGGTTTTGGGAGAACTTCTGATTTAAATGCTATATCATGTAGTTGCAATCGTCCTGAATTTTGCAATTTGTCTATATGACCGGCCATGGCATCACTTTGCAAGCCTTTCAAGGAAAGATCAGTTGTAATAAGGCCGTCGAGATCCATTCCTTTGCGGGAGAACAGATGATAAATTTTCCCGACGTAGATAGTCCCTTTTGAGACTATGTCGTATTGAATATTGTCAGGATTGGCCAGGTCTGCCTTGAGTTCAAACGCGTTTCCTTCAAAGTTCAAGGAAAGAGGATCCAGCTTTATTTTTGTGTCTGCCAGCTTTCCTGTCTGATTGACGACAGTCCCTATCACATTGATGTTTTCCAAGGGTTGAGGATAATATTTCGTTTTCAGAGTACCATCTTTGAGACTTAATGTCAAGGTTGTTACAGGAAATTCTTTGTTAAGAGGCGAATATTTCCCATTGACATTCAAGTTCATATCAAGAAATCCTTTCAGGTCAAGGCTGTCGAGAGGGATGACCTGCCTGAGTTCAGCCAGGTTAATTCGGGTCGAAATATGACCTTCTACTGAAAATTCCTTTAATCCTTTCAGCCGGAAATAGCCTTCAAGATTATTTTTCATGAACCTGGCCTTCAGGCTATCCACCTGAAGGTTTAAAGACTTGTAGTCGTTATCTTTTGAAGATGCATTTAAGTTGAATGAGATGCCGGTAATGGCTTGGGGAAGACTTTTATACCGGAAGTACCCGTTGCTCATTTTTGAAGTGAGTGTAAAATTGGGGATTCTGAGTGGGATAGTATCTGGTTTTTTACTCTCCGGATTTTGTCCGGTATAATATTCTCCATCTGCATTCACTTTCATTGCAAAGATTCCTTTCAGATCTTCATCACTGACCCCAAACTTTTTTACCCAGTTTTCAAGGTTCAGGTTGATATCAGCCTTTAATGAGATCCACAAATGTTCCTTGCTGACAAGCCATAAGGAGCCGCTGAGATACTCGTCACCCATCTGGGAGAACAACGAGATGAAGAATGTATACCCGTCCTTACGTAAAGAGAATTCACCCCTGAATTCAAAAGGAATATCCTTAATATGGAGGTCATTCCTTTCAAATTGCATACTGAGGGAATTAAGGTTTATGCTTGTAATGAGATTTGCTTTGACCGGTTTGGCTTTAAGATAATGAACACGGTCATAGATGAAATCCAGCGAGTCAATCTGAACTTTCGATGCCAGACGTACGATATCGTTGTTAATGTTGCTTTTACCATGATAGTTGAGGCCATGGGCTACGATCTTCAATGGGACGGTAGGATCGAAATAAGTCAATTCTGTTTTAATGAAAATGATGTCTTCGATTTTGATGCTTGCTCCTCCAGATGCTGCAGTCGGTTTATTTGTTGTATCGGATGATGAAGAATAGACATCAAAATCCGAAAGTCCTTTATCATTGTACTGAATAATCACCCTGGCCCGGTCAATGTAGACCCGGTTAATCCTTATCGGGCCATGGAGCAGGCTAAGGAGGTTAACCCCGAATGAAACATCCCGTGCTTTAATCAGTGTATCATGGGTGAAAGGGGCAGATGATTTCAGAGAGAGATCTGTAAGTGTGAATGAAAGATTCGGGAAATGCCTGAAGAAAGAGACATCCATATCACTGAAGTTCAGTTCAGTCTTTAATGATCTATTGGCCGTATTCTTTACAACCTGTGCAAATCTCGCCCTGAAAAGAATTGGAGTCAGAACCAGGAAGATCAATATTATCAGAATGACTATTAGTATGATACCGCTGATCTTTAGTGTTTTTTTCATCTTAGTAATTCTATAAAATCCTATTTGTGATGCGAATATAATGAAAATCGGTTATGGAATAATGGCAAATTTAAAGGAACTGTTATGTTAAAGATGAAAATTTTCATTAAAAGATTTGGTAGGGTAAAAAGATTTTCCGAGATTTGAACATAAGTCAAACCGGGTGTTTGAAGTTAAAATGTTGTTTATATGCTTGGAACTCTTAAAGATACTGTAGAAAATCCCTCAAAATGGCGCCTCAAGATGGCAGAAAAAATTGCTGAAAAGCTCGATCTGATCCGTTTTGGCGTGGAGGCCATTTATCTGATCGGAAGTACTAAAAGATATGATGCCGGACCTGCAAGCGATATAGACCTGCTTATTCATTTCCAGGGAAGTGAAAAGCAGAAGGCTGAATTACTGGTATGGCTGGAAGGATGGGGTCTATGTCTGGGTGCAATCAATCAACAGATCACTGGTCAAAAGACCGAAGATCTGCTGGATATTCACCTGATCACGGATGAGGACAGACAGAACCGCACTAGTTTTGCGGTCATGATCGGTTCGAACTTTGACCGCGCAAAATTATTGAAGACCAGATGACAAACGGGAAGGCGATAAATAACCTGAAGACGAACCTGGTCTTTTTTGTGTCCGATCTACATGGGCACAAAGACAGGTATGACAAGCTGTTTGAACAGATAAGGCTTGATCAGCCGGTCATGGTTTTCATCGGCGGAGACCTGTTGCCCAATTTTGTCCGCCATACAGCAGAAAAAGATTTCATATTAGATTTTTTGATTCCCGGATTCGAGGAACTCAAAGATGGGCCTTCAGGGTACCCTGCAGTTTTTATGATCATGGGGAATGATGATCCGCGGATCCTGGAAGAGGATCTGCTTCTGGGAGAAAAAAAAGGTTTATGGACATACATGCATAACCGTAAGATCGCTTTTCATTCCTATATGGTTTATGGTTATGCCTGTGTGCCGCCAACTCCTTTCCGGCTGAAGGATTGGGAGCGTTATGATGTTTCGAGGTACGTTGATCCGGGTTGTGTATCGCCGACCGAAGGGTACCGGACGGTCAATACTCATGAAGATATTGAATACTGTACGATTAAAAATGACCTGGAAGTACTGACCAGTAATGATGATCTGGCTCGTGCTATTTTTCTTTTTCATACTCCCCCCTATCAGACCAATCTGGACAGGGCGGCTCTTGATGATGTGTTAATCGAACATGTTCCCATGGATGTGCATGTCGGGAGTATTGCAGTCAAACGGTTCATCGAAGAGCGAAAACCCATGATCACATTTCATGGTCATGTACATGAGTCGTCAAGAATTACCGGTTCCTGGTCTGAAAGGATTGGTAATACATGGGCTTTTAATGCAGCATTCGATCAAAAAGAATTATCCATTATTAAATTCCCGATTGATCATCCGGAATTATCAGAGAGGCTGATCATTTAGGAAACTCTTTAATTATTTGACGAGGATGATCATTATCCCAAAAAAGATCTGAACATGTCCCGAGGACCAATAAACGAATTCCGACTGAGAGCCTTTTATCCAAACTATTATGCATTAAAGCAGGTTTTGTCTGGTTCATCTGACAAAGTAAAGTCAGTGGCAGATTCCATATTCCCATCACCCGAGCTAGAATATAGAGACCCTGAAGATCAGTCATTTCATAAACTTCGCTTAAAAAACAAAGAAGTAATCATCCTTAGTCAACCGGACAGGGCAAAAGCTACAAAGTACCTGAATCTTCTCATCGCTTCCATAGACAATGATCCTTCCTCCGCAAAAGAAAAAGAAAAGATATCAAGGCAATACTTTAAGTCATTGAAATCAAAGTTTGACAACATGGATTTTACTGACAATGAAATTGTGGTTCCTGCTTCGACGAAGAATCCATATGACGAACTCCTTCTAAGCCAAAAAGGGAAAGTCTTGCTTGATTTGTACCAGGAAGGCTATCCCGTTCCTGATTTCTGCGTACTTACTTCACGTTCTTATCAGCTTGGTGAACGTGAGCGGGAATTATGTCTTCAGAAGGCGATCTCTGACCTTGAAAGAATGACCGGTGAAAAGCTGGGAGATCCGGATCATGCACTTGTCTTTGCCATGCGGTCAGCCACCCCGCATTATATACCAGGCCTTATGCCGACTTTCCTTAATGTAGGTGTTACAAAGCTTAGCTTCAAGTCACTGGAACAAAGGTATGGACGTCAAGCTGCAAATAAGATCTACCTGAACAATCTTCAGTCCATTTGCCAGCTCCTTGCCCCGGGACAGGATTTTTACGGTTCGAAGAAAGAGGAGTGTACGCCTGCTTCCGAAGAGATTGAACACAGGATAGACAGCCTGATTAAAAAAATTGAGATCATCGACAAGCAGATATTATATGATGCACACTACCAGGCAAAGAAGTTCATGCGATATTCCCACAGCTTTTTTACACAGAACCAGGATCTCATTTATACTTTTCAGCGGGGACATGTGACATATCCTGCATTGATCCTGCAGAAGATGGTATGGACTATCCGTAATCATGATTCTTATCCCGGAGTACTTTATAGTCGTCATCCTCGTACCGGACTTGGGATGCAGATTGAAAGCAGCAGGGAAATCTTCGGTGAGGAGATCATGACGGGGACAGTTCGTGCCGAAGAAAAAGAGTATTTTGACCGTGAAGAGATCAAAGAGGAATTTCCTGCTATCTATCATTTCACCCCCATGCTTCCTAAACTTGAAGTGAAATTAAAATCCCCGGCTACAATTGAGTTCGCGGTGGAATCTTTTGAGGGCATTTCACTTTTTGCAATCCTTCAGCTCAATATGTCAGAGCTTACAGGAAGGTCGACACTTCTTACAGCAATCGATCTTTATCAAAAAAAGATCATCTCAAAAAAAAGGGTTATCCAGCTGATCCGTCCGTACCATTTACGACAGATCTTTTCTGAGAGGATCGACGATGTTTCGCTAAAATCACTAACCTTGTTTGGGTATGGGGTTTCAATTTTGCCGAGGTCTGCCGTTTCTGCCAGGATCTATTTCTCGATGGCAAAAGCCCTGGAAGCAAAGAAAAGGGGTGAAAAGGTTTGCCTATGCAAGGAAAATTTCATCCCTTCTGAAACGATCTTCATGGGAGAGCTTGATGCTATCATGAGTATGAGCCCGTTGGCCATTCATGTGGTGACTGCCTGCCTGGGTTATGGGATACCTGCTTTCATCAACCTGAGGAACCATCAAATTGATCTGGAAGAAGATGTCATCAGCAATGCCCTTGGGATAACCATTCATGAAGGAGACTGGATCACTGTATCGAGTAAGCATCATTGCATTTATATCGGGAAAGCAAATTACAAGCCGGCGCGTTTTCAGAAATATCTTGAAGGCATAAAACTTGAGATGGACTCAAAGGAAGAGAAGGTTTTTATTAACATGTCGAGGGCTTACCATGCATACCAGGAGATCCTGAATACGCTCAAGACAGAAGAGGCCATGAGCCTGCCCGATCTGATCAAGCTGATCCGCAATGATTATGACCAGCAGCCGCAGAAAGCCATTGAATTCGTAAACGGCTGGTTTGATGCTCACATGGAGTATTATTTTACCGAGATAGTAAAGAGCGGACTAGGTTCTCACATGGACCAGCATAAGATCTATAATTTGCTTACGACCGAACGGAGGATCCTGTTTTTCAAAAGCATGATACTTAAATGTCAGAGAGAGAAGCTAAGCGGCTTTTCTGCAGGAGCTTTTATGCTTGGCAGGTTTTTATGCCAGAATCACCCTGTATCATTCTGGAAATCATTTGGTCCTTCTGATATTGCTTTTTTGCTTAATGAATATGTCCTTTTTGAAAAATATATGCAGGTTCTTTATGAATTCGGAGAACGACATCTGAACAGGATAAAAAATAAGATCTTAACGGACGACCTGAATACAATAACCCTGTCCAAGATGAATACGGATACATTTCTTACCTTGAAATTATGCTCTTTTGACTGGGAGGATATTGAAACCCGGATCAATCCTGAACACGAAAAAGATACACGCACCCTGATCCGGACTTTAAAACAGCCATATGGGGTTCTTGTCGATTACAACCTTCCCTGGTCATTTGAGAAGTTACAAGCTGTTTGTGATGCGGAAAAACTGGAAACACCAAGCCCAAATACCATTTGAGGACTGATGATCCGATCCTGATCATTTCACTCTTTCCAACTTATCTTTATCAAATCTGGGTTTCTTACCAAAGACAGAGATGCCGAGCTGGTAAGTTTTGATGTTACCCTCGTCAGTATCATGCCAGCGGGCTTTAAGTTCTGCTTTTGGAATATAGCCGACGTTGAACAAGGCGGGGTCTGATAACAAGATTAAATCACAGGTGTATCCTATTACCACCACAAAGTGGCCGTAATCCCATTCATCTTTATAATTTTTAGCAAAATTTTCTTTGCTTCCCCATGCCTGGAGCATAATGATCACCGGGATGTTACGGTTGATCTGCGCTATGAGATTGCTGATGGTCATTTTGTGTCTTACGATGGCTTTTAAGCCCTGCCTGTGAAAGAACTTAACGATGTTCTTTACGTACGTTCCATGTTTTGGATCAGTCTTAAGATCGTGTGCAAGGTCTAACTCACGGAAATCTTCTCCATAATAGACCATGACCTTCTGAACGCAGTCAGCTCCGCATGTAAATGAGGTTCCCTGCCTGTCCTGTACAGGGAAATCAAGAATTTTAACATCTTTATTATCTGATAATTCTTTCATGGTAATAAATCACATATTGGGAATCAGGCATTTGTCTTTCAGAAATAACCTGCAAATTAATATCTTTTTAATTATGATGGTTGGCCACATAATTGAAAAAGGGGAAAGTTTAATTGTTGTTAATTGAATAGTATTGAAGGCCAGGTTTTAAGGGGGGACAAGATGCGAAGGAATTATGCTTCGGGTACAGGGTTCTGGGCGAACTTTTAGTATGTTTTGATCGAAGCTTAATCGAAGCTTAATCGAAGCTTAATCGAAGCTTAATCGAAGGTTAATCGAAGGATCCCCGAAGGAACCCCGAAGGAACCCCGAAGGATCCTCGAAGAATTCCCGAGGTATACTACAGGAAGTTTATTGTGAGTCAATAATTACGATATAGCAAACATTACTTAATGATACAGATAACTATCAGAAGGTTCTATTAAACAGGATGGTGTTAACAAAACTTCCATCACTATAAAACAAAAAAAGCCCTGAACTATTTATAATTCAGAACTTTAATACTTTGCCTTTGTGGCATCGACTGGAATCGAACCAGTGACACAAGGATTTTCAGTCCTCTGCTCTACCATCTGAGCTACGACGCCTTAATTCGGGAGTGCAAAAATAGAAAGATATTTTGAAATTGCAATACCTTTGTACCAGTACATTCTATGGAACTAGTCATTGATCTTGGTAATACGAATCAAAAAATCGCATTGTTCGATGCCGGGAAACTTATTTGGATCGAGGCAAAGAAGCGGATCAGCCTTGCACATGTCAGGAAAATAGTTAAACATAATACAGGCATAGATTCCTGTATAATGTCAACAGTAGTCAAGATCCCCTCTGTGCTTCAATCATTCATGGAAAAACAATTACGCTTTATTCTTCTTGATGAATTTACTCCATTACCAATTCAAAATCATTACCATACTCCAGGAACACTAGGTAAGGACAGGTTGGCTGCTGCTGTAGCAGGATTTTATCAATTCCCGGGTCAAGCCGTGCTGATCATCAACGCAGGGACGGCAATTACTTTTGATCTCGTCACAGATAAAGGTGAATATCTCGGTGGTTCGATCTCGCCAGGGATGCAAATGCGTTTCCGCGCCCTGCATACTTTTACAAGGCAGCTGCCGTTATTAACATACACAGACATTGATTTTCTGACTGGTGACGATACTGACAAGTCTATCCTTTCAGGAGTTATTAACGGAATAGCTGCGGAAATGGAAGGGATGATTGCCGGTTATCAGAAAGTGTATCCGGGGATAAAGGTCATCCTAAGTGGCGGTGATCTGAATTATTTTGTTAATCGGCTTAAAATTAACATCTTTGCATTACCAAATATTGTAATCTACGGACTCTACCAAATTCTTGCTTTTAATGATAAAAAACCACTATAATTACCACTACTTACTGTCTGTTCTTTTCCTCCTGATATATTGTTCCTTATCTGCCCAGACAATCATAACCTCTCCCTATTCACGATATGGTGTCGGTGATCTGTCTGCCAATGCCAATGCATGGAATCTGGCGATGGGTGGAACCAGCATCGGTTTGAGGAGTCCATATCATGTAAATATTAACAATCCTGCATCTTATACAGCTTTTGATTCTACTTCTTTTCTTTTTGAGGGTGGGGCTTATTTTAATTATTCACAGCTGAGTACCAATACTCAGACAACCACACGTACTTATGCATCGCTTGGTTACCTGACATTCGGCTTTCCTGTTACCAAGTGGTGGAGAACATCGCTGGCGCTGCTTCCTTTCAGTAATGTAGGGTATAATATTTCTTCTGACGCAGAAATAATGGGGGTAGGACATGTCACCAGGATTTATACGGGTTCAGGAGGGATCAATCGTTTTATGTGGGGAAATGGATTTAAAATCACGAAGAATTTATCGATCGGAATTAATGCTTCCTATCTTTTCGGGAACATGCAACAGGAATCTTCTTCTACATTCCCGGATTCAGCTTACTACTTAAATTTCAGGCAAGACAACGACATTGACGTCAGTGGTTTTTATTTCGATTATGGGGCACAATATACGGCAAAGCTGAAAACTTTAAAGCTGACTGCAGGTGCTGTTTTTGCAACAAGCACAAAGGTAAATGCAAAGACCGATTACCTTTCTACAACATATTTCACGACCAACGGCACTGACTATCCAAAAGATACTATTCAATCATCGCCAGGTGTCCGTGGCAGCATCACGATCCCTATGATGTACGGTTTTGGCCTTTCGTTAGAAAAGCCTGATAATTGGCTTATCAGCGCTGATTACAAATGGCAGAACTGGAAGAATTACAAGGCCTTTGGTGTAGGTGATTCCCTGGTCAACAGTTTCCAAGTGAGAGCAGGAGCCGAGTTCATTCCTGATATCAACAATTATTCAAGTTATATCAAACGGATCCATTATCGCTTTGGGTTGATGTACAACAGTTCGTACCTGGAGCTTAGGGGAAAGCACCTGAATGAATATTCAATAAGCCTGGGTTTAGGGTTGCCGATCCGTGGACTGAAAACAGTCATCAACCTCAGCGCCGAATTAGGAACACGCGGAACAACACAATCGGACCTTATCAGCGAAACTTACGTCAATTTCGTAATCGGTTTTTCAATTTATGAACGGTGGTTCTTAAAACGCAAGTATTTTTAATTTTGAAATCCTTTTCTTCAAAATTCCTCTGTTTTAATGGTTGCCTGATTACATTTCTCATGTTAATGGAAGGCTGTGGAAATAACCTTGAAACTATAAATGCGATTGCACAATCATATTCAGGGCCGGTCATGTCAGCAAAGAATATCGAGGTGGTATTCAGTGATTCAGGAAAGATACAGGCAAAGGTTTACGGTATTCTCATGAACCGATATACAAGCCCTGAACCTTACATGGAATTCCCTCGTGGCTTCAAGATCAATATTTTCGATTCAGCACTCCGGACCAGTACCACGATCAGTGCCAATTATGGTAAAAGGAAAGAATATTCCCGTATTATGGAAGCAAAAGGAAATGTGATCGTAAGGAATGAACTAAAGAAGCAACAACTCAATACTGAAGAACTCACCTGGAATGAGAATAAAAGGATGATCTTTACTTCTGAACCGGTTAAAATCACTACCCTTGATAAGGTCGTATTTGGTAAAGGGCTCAGGTCAAATGAATCCTTTTCCGATTATACTATCACGCAGGTCTACGGGCAAATGATGGTGAAAAAAGATTCCATCTGATTTTGGCTGAAGGCTTTGTACTTTCAGGAAAATTCCATAGTTTTGCAAACTCTAAAAAAAATCATTTATAATGGCGATAATTGGAAGAATCAGAAAACATTCAGGACTGGCTGTTATCCTTGTAGGGGTTGCAATTGCTGCTTTTGTTGTCGGTGATTTCGGCAAGAAAAGAATGAAAAGCACCAACGAGATCGGATCCGTTAACGGAGAAGCAATTCCCTATCCTGAATTTACTAACAAGGTGGAAGAAGCTATTCAGCTTCAGAAGGATAATAGTGGGAATGAGAAGATCACTGATGAAGAAACCTATGAGATCCGTCAAAGTACCTGGAACACTGAAGTAAAAGATATTCTCATGCAGGAAGAATATGACGAGGTGGGAATTGCTGTAAGTCCGGATGAACTTTTTGACCAAGTACAGGGAAGAAACCCTCATCGTTTCATTCTGCAGTATTTCAAGGATCCTAAAACAAATGTCTATGATCCGGCCCTGGTAAGGAATTACCTGAAGAACCTTGATAATATGGAACCCAAAAACAGGGACCAATGGCTACGTTTCGAAAAGGCAATCAAAGATGACAGGACTGAAACCAAATTTGACAACCTGATCAGAAAAGGCTACTATGTGCCAACGGCATTCTTAAAGAAGATTTATACAGAGAATAATCAGGTTTTATCAATCCGCTCCACAACACCTTCCCTGACGTCGATATCCGATAAGAATGTCATGTTGACGGATGCTGACTACCAGGCATATTATAATGAGAATAAAAGTGTTTTTTTCCAGGAAGAACCTTCCCGTGAATTACAATACGTGCTTTTTGATGTGAAAGCCTCCGATGCTGACCGTAAAAAGATTGCCGATGATGTTACTCAGATCTACAAAGATTTTTCTACCAGTACTGATCTGGCTGATTATATCAACGCCAATGGTGACAAAAAATACGACAGTACTTATAAGAGGAAAGGAAATTTCCCCGGAATAATAGATTCAACTGCTTTTTCTTCAAAATCAGGCACCTATTACCCTCCATTCGAGTTGAATAATGCCTGGTATATGGCAAAGATTCTTGATATTCAGGATCGTCCGGATAGCATGAAAGGCTCTGTGATTTTGTTCACTTTTGCAGGAAGTCCCCTGAAAGATGAAAACGTAAAGCGCACCAAGGAAGAAGCAAAGTCGCGAGCGGACAGCATGCTGGCAATTCTTAAAAAGACCCCTGATAAATTCCGTGAGTTCGCACTGAAATATTCAGACTACCCGTCAGCCAAAGATGATGGCGGAGACCTCAAAGATCTGATTGACGGACAACCTTCCTTTGCAATCTTTTATAATAATGGACTTACGATGAAGCCCAATGAGATGAAGGTTATTGAGACCAACATTGGCGCTGCCATTTTCAGGTTGAACTCAAAGACAAAGCTTATACAAAAGGCCAAAATAGCAATCCTCCAAAGAAACATCGAACCCAGTAACCAGACCTTCCAGGATGCCTATCTGAAAGCAAGCGCCTTTGCAGGACAAAACCTCACAAAAGAAGCTTTTACAAAAGCTGGGACTGAACAGGGCATTCCCAACAGGACTGCTGAAAGTGTCAAAGAAATGGACAATTTCCTGAATGGCCTTTCGTCCGCCAGGGAAGTTGTACGGTGGGCCTACGCTGAAAATACAAAAATCGGCGAGGTTTCTCCGGTATTTGATCTGACAGGTAAATATGTGATAGCCATATTGACTGGCATCACTAATAAAGGCTATGTTCCGCTGGAAAAAGTTAAAGACAGGCTTGCCCAGAATGTCCGTAATGAAAAAAAGATTGCTATGCTTGCCGACCAATTGAGCAAGACGATGCAGGCAGTAAAAAATCTCAATCAGATTGCCGCGCAGTTCCAGGCCAAGATTGATACCAGCAGGTTGACGTTTGGCGGGTATAATAATTCAGCTATTGGACGTGAATCAGAAATTGTTGGTGAACTGTTTACATACAAAACAGGCGAGCTGATAGGCCCCCTGAAAGGAAAATTCGGTGCCTATGTGACCATGATCGATAACATCACTAACCCACCTGTAAAAACAGATTATAGCGCCGACAGGATGCAGGCACAATCTGGTTTTGAGAACCGTGTAATGGGTATAATCTATGAGACAATAAGAAAAACAGCAAGGATCAAGGATAACAGAAGAAATTACTTCTAAAATTTACTTTAAACAAATGTATTGACCCCCTCTTCACGAAGTGGAGAATTGAATTTCGTCCGCCAGGGCAGATAAAAAAAAAGGTGTCTTCAAAGTCGGACACCTTTTTTTGTTTGTCTTAATGGATGATTATCAGTTACATCAGCTCATGATCGTAATGGTCATTATTTATATTTAACGTAAATGTTCCTGGTCTTAATTGACCATTGTTCACCACTTTTAGAATAGGCTTTCAGGGTGATAGTATACGTCATGGTAACAGTATCCGTATATATATGAACAGGGGTTGTAGCGGAGGAAGACCTGTTATCACCAAAATCCCAGGTATAAGAAGACGCATTCTGGGAAAGATTATGGAAAGTAACGGTATCCGGAACAATGGAATCATTTCTGTAAAGGAAAAATCAGCTGTCGGGACTGTCTCTTTTTTATAGCAACCTGAACCTGCAAAAACCAGAAATACTGCAGCAATCAATAAAATTTGTTGTTTCATCTTCTATTCTGCCAATATCTGGACATGATTTTCCAAAACCTCGATCACTCCGCCATTGATATCAAAAAAAAGTTCATTTTCTCCCTTGATCTCAACTTTAATCCTGCCTTTCTGAAGAACAGAAATGAGCGGGGCATGGTTGTTCATTATTTCAAATGATCCATCAACACCGGGAAGCTGGACAAGGTGAACACGATCGCCTGTATACAGGACATTATCAGGAGTTATGATGTTGAGCTTCATCAGATCCACAAATTTTATTTGTTTTCACCAAGGATCCTTTTTCCTTTTTCTATTGCTTCTTCGATGGTCCCTACAAGGTTAAATGCTGATTCCGGATATTCGTCAACTTCACCGTTCATGATCATATTAAATCCCTTGATGGTATCTTCAATATTCACAAAAACGCCCGGAGTGCCTGTAAATTGTGTTGCAACATGAAATGGTTGGGAAAGAAATCGCTGGACACGCCGTGCCCGGTGAACAATTAACTTGTCCTCATCTGACAGTTCATCCATCCCCAGGATAGCAATGATATCCTGAAGTTCTTTATATCGCTGGAGAATTTTTTTCACATTCTGGGCAGTTCGGTAATGTTCTTCCCCTACAACTTCAGCCGTCAATATCCTGGATGTCGATTCAAGAGGGTTAACGGCAGGATAAATGCCCAGCTCAATATTTTACGATCAAGTACAGTAATGGCATCAAGATGCGCGAAAGTTGTTGCAGGTGCAGGGTCAGTCAGGTCATCGGCTGGTACGTATACGGCCTGAACGGAGGTGATTGAACCTCTCTTGGTTGAAGTAATGCGTTCCTGCATGATTCCCATTTCCGTTGCCAGTGTTGGCTGGTAACCAACTGCTGAGGGCATACGGCCAAGGAGTGCCGATACTTCAGAACCCGCCTGGGAGAACCGGAAAATATTATCGATGAAGAACAGGATATCGTGACCGCTGGATTCTTCATCTCCGTCAGAAAATATTCTGCCAGTGTAAGTCCTGACAACGCCACGCGTGCACGGGCACCGGGAGGTTCATTCATTTGCCCGAATACAAGTGTTGCCTGGCTTTGAATGAGTTCCTTAGGGTCGACCCTGGAAAGATCCCACCCGCCTCTTCCATATCCTCCAGAAATTCCTTTCCATACCTGATTACACCAGATTCGATCATTTCACGCAAAAGATCATTCCCTTCACGGGTCCGCTCTCCTACCCCTCCAAATACTGACATCCCTGCATATTTTTTGGCAATATTGTTGATCAGTTCCATGATGATCACCGTCTTCCCGACCCCGGCTCCACCAAACAAGCCGATCTTACCACCCTTTGAATATGGTTCGATCAGGTCTATAACTTTTATCCCCGTGAAAAGAACTTCTTTTTGTGTCGACAGATTCTCAAATAAAGGAGGATCACGGTGGATCGGATAAGTGCGTTCTTCCGATACCTTGCCGAGTCCGTCTATGGGTTTACCAATGACGTTGAAAAGCCTTCCACGGATCTGTTCTCCGACAGGCATCGAGATAGGGCCGCCCCTCAGTGTTACATCCATACCCCGGCGAAGTCCGTCGGTGGAATCCATGGCAATGGTACGGACTTTATTCTCACCAATGTCATACTCGCATTCCAAAACCACAGCGTTTCCATCATTATTGATCACTTCAAGTGCATCATAGATATCCGGCAATTTACTGTTTTCATCAAATTCAACATCCACAACAGGACCGATTATCTGTGCAATTTTTGCGACTTTTTTGTATTCCATGTTGATATTTAGAATTTTGCGCAAAGATAAAAGAAGTCCGCCATTTATAATAATTTTTTATTTTAAGGGTTATTATTTTGCCTTAGATTTGTGCGGTATTTTATTATAAATCATTTATCAAGAAATAAATGCTTATGAAGTATTTTTCCTTCCTTTTTATGATCTTTCTATTGCCTTATTATGGTTTTTCACAAAGGAATATTCCAAACATTATTGATACCGTTGAAACTGATAGCGGGGCTGTGATTCTTTACCGGAATCATACCTGGGAATACCTGGAAGATGAGCCGGTAATGTTTTCACAAGAGGAAATTCAACTGGTTTATTTTCACACAGCTGGATCAATGACCAGGTGTTT
>CAVYJI010000013.1:0-437799 GCA_963768805.1 uncultured Bacteroidales bacterium
AATTTACTTTGAAAATCAGCGGATCAAATCTAATACAGATAAGCCATGAAAAGAAATCTAATTCTATTGTTATTGGCTTTGTCAGTCCTTTATGTAAAAGGACAGATATTGCCCTCCAACCCAGGCGATACTATCGGAATGTCAGTAATATCCTTCGATGTACCAACTCAGTACGTAACTATCCTTCCACTGCAGAATAATATCTGGCAGATCGGCGGCCCACATAAAACATTTTTCGATGCTCCTTATACACCGCCAAATGTGATCGTAACTGACACAATTAATGATTATCCGATAAATAATCTTTCCACTTTTGAGCTCATTGTCGGATCCTTTAATCTTCCTTCCTGTTATTATGATATGTTCATTGATTTTCGCCATAAATATGATTGTGATACACTAAGAGACGGAGGGTATATTTCGGTTTCATGGGATGGGGGCCTGACATGGAATAATATTATAACTGATCCAAATGCTCCATATGAGATTACACCAACTCACCCCGGGTTTGTTTATGGAAATAATAATTTATACAATTCTTCCCCGGCATTGTTTAATGGCGAACCAGGTTTCACGGGGCATTCAGGAGGCTGGATCCATTCCTGTATGGCATGGTATGATATTCCGGTAAAGAAACAAAAAACTCAATCTGACACAATAAGATTTCATTTTACTTTTGTTTCTGACAGTATCCAAAACAATCGTGAAGGATGGATGATCGACCAGATCAGATTATTTGACATTGATCTTGGCAGTGGGATAAAGGAATACCAGGAAGGAAAGACTCATTCTTATTTCTATCCGAATCCAATAAGGACGACCGCGTTATTCATCATGAACCGGACTTATCATGATGTTCATTATGAGCTCATGGATGGCATGGGGCTTGTAATCTCGAAAAGTGATCGCGGTCAATGTGATGAATTCACATTTGACCGCACAGGTCTTCTTCCCGGCAACTATTTCATGCGGTTATTCCTTGATGACCAGTTAATGGATATTCACAGGATTATTGTTACACCTTGAACCGGAATTTCATGATCATGTGTTTGAAACGACTGATTATGTGATTCTTACTCCTCCAGGAAAAGCAGTATTCAAATTACCTTACGGATCATATATAGCAATTGAGTTCAACGAAGATGTCACAAGCCAATCGGATTCCATGACACATTAGCCATCCAGTCTTATATTAATTTGGGAAGAGTGAATGGGAGTTATTACGGGCTTGATCTGTATTTTCGAATTGGTTCAGACGGTTAAACTGGTAAATTCTGTATCATAAAAGAAACGGGTCCTTCAACCAACAGAAGTGACCCGGAAGCAAAGATCGATTGGTTGGTTTATGAGTTATCCGGGTTGACTAAGGAGGAGATAAAGATATTGGAGTGTCGTTGAGATAAAAAGTCGGAAAATGAAAATTAAGTTCACAAAATGTGAACATCTATAAAAATAGTTGTATCTTTGCATGAGGGTTCATTTAATCACGGGTATGAACTCCAAGGCGAGCTCTGGACCCTAATTCCGCCCCAAGGAGCGTGGTATTAAACCCTCCGACTTCGTCGGGATTGTTCAACTATCAATTTTAATTCACTATGTTTTTAAAATTGAAGTTTCACGAATAAAAAAGCAAACAATTCAGGATTTCATTGATAGTCATGCTGTGGCAAGGAGATCTTTTGAAAACTGGATAACGACAATTAAATATTCAGATTGGAGCACACCTGAAGATATTCAGCAAACATTCAGTACTGCCGATTTATTGGGTGACGGAAGTGACAGGGTGGTGTTTAATATAGGTGGAAATAATTACAGGTTAATAGCAAAGTATTTTTTTGGTGAAACAAATGCACACCTATTTGTAAAATGGATCGGTACACATGCAGAATATAATGAGTTTTGCAACCATAGGGAACAATATAGTATTGATGATTATTAAAATTAACTGAGATGCAAGTACTGAAATATATGATTATCAAATCAAAAAAACAATACAAACAGTATTGCAAAGGACTGGCGTTGCTGCTTGAGACAAGGAAGAGAAGTAAAGAAGTCAGGGAGGAAATAGAACTGCTTACTTTATTAATCGAAAAATGGGATTCTGAACATTCTTTTACAAAAGAGGCAGATCCGATTGAATTGCTTCATTTTCTGATGAAGGAGAATAACCTTAAAGCCAAAGACCTGGTTGCTAAATTGGGTGTAAGTAAAGGCCTGGTTTCAGATATTCTAAATTATAAGAAAGGATTGTCAAAAGAAATTATCCGGTTGCTTGCGCGTGAATTTAAAGTATCACAGGAAGCATTCAACAGACCGTACAAATTGAATAATATTGTCAACTCCCACCTAAAAAATGCAAGTGTCATGAATACGCCTAAGGAGGTTGAAATGGCATAATGATGCGGAAAAGAGGGACTCGCAATGACAAACGGTGTGATGGGGAAGTTAGTGAACTATTCAAAGAAATTTTTTTTGTCGTATAATCAAAACTGATGTTTTATGGGTTTAGCAGATGATAATATAATAATGAAATTTCAGCGTGGAAGGTATGGTGATAAGGTTTACAGGCGTTGCGGAGATCATACGGTTGTGTCAAGGTATCCGGATTATTCGAATATGAAATGGAGCGACAAGCAGGCTGCCAGTCGTGTACGGTTCAAGGATGCGACGGATTATGGAAAGAAGGTTCTGGCAATTCCTAGACTGAAGGCCAGGTACAAAAAGAAGGCAAAGCCGGGACAGAATGCCTGGAATCTTGCCATTGCCGATTTTATGTTACAGTCAAAGAAGGAAAAGATCGATACCATCAGTTATGAAGTCCTTAAGAAAGAGCTCTTCAAAGTTTCTGTCAAGACCAAGATCCTGGTCAAAAACAGAGGACGGGCGGCTGCACGGGTGGCTGAGTTGCCAGGAAGCGCTCAGGATTCAGTGTTCGGGGTTAAGCGTTCGGGGTTAAATGTTAAGGGTTAAGTGTGAAGGGTTAAGTGTGAAGTGTAAAATCTGAACTGTAAATTTTTAGTTATTTATGAAAACAGGCTTGGGAACGGTATACCCAAGCCTGTTTTTTTTTGCCAAAAATCGTCTAGAAGCTATCATTTTTTGCCCGGAACTGGTCGAAAATCCGATTTTGGGGTCGGGTTTTGGGGAGATGAGGGAGGGATAAAGGTCAATCGAAGGTTGAGTATAGTTTAATTATAGACTGGACGGAGGGAGGATGGAGGGATGATAGCTAACTAGTAGGTTGATTGACAATTTGAAGATTTGGAAATTTGAAAATTTGAAAATTTGAAGATGACTGATTTGGAGAGTTGACAATTTGGAAATTTGGAAATTTGGAAATTTGGAAATTTGAAGATGACCGATTTGGAGAGTTGACAATTTGACAATTTGGAAATTTGGAAATTTGGAAATTTGAAGATGACCGATTTGGAGATTTGAAGATTTGGAGATCACTGTTGTCCGGAGAACTTTTGGTGAAGAATCACAGGTATGAACCCCAGGGCAAGCCCTGGACCCTAATTCCGCCACATGGGGCGAGGTATTATACCCTCCGACTTTGTCGGGATTGTTCGACTATCAATTTTAATTCACTATGTTCTTAAAATTGAAGTTTCACGAATAAAGATGGTGAGAAGATCGTGAGAGGAGAAAGATCTATCAAGGTAATATTTGTATCTTAGAACCCTGAATTTCTTTCACAAATAGCGAAAATTAAGATTATTAATCCAGGTTTGTCACAAAATCATCTTGAAAGATACAAATGATAAATTATACTGAATCAGAACTTATTGAGGGAGTGAAAAGTGGTGACAAGGTGGTTATTTTGTTTATAATGAGGCATTATGCTGATAATATCAAAAAGATGATCAATGATCTTAAGATAGAAAGACATATCCAACCAGAGGATGTAATCCAGGAGGGAATGGTGGAATTGATCATAAATATACGTGGTGGGAAATTCAGAATGGATAGTTCTGTCAGCACATATTATTATTCAATTTGCAGGTTTATCTGTTTGAAACATTACAACCGGTTCAAGAATATTCATTCTGTTGATGAAGATTCAATAAAAGACAATGAACTCATTGATAAAGAGGCTGATGACAGGCTTGACCTGGTGCTGAAGATCCTTAAAGAAATGAAGAAAGAATGCATCGAAATTATTGATTTGCGATTTGGGTTGTCGGGAGAGGGTAGATTTTTTGAAGGTCCGGGAGAAAACGGGGGGTTTGAGGAGATCGCAAAATACCTGAAAATTGAATATGCAAATGCAAGGCAGCGGTTTAGCAGATGTATGCAGGCTTTGCTGGTAGAATATAAAAAAAGAAAAGCAAAACTTTTAAATTAATCCACCGGATGGATCTCTCTGAAATAAATAAAGACGATTTAGATCTTATTGAAAAGTACCTGGATGGAGAACTGACCCCGGAAGAAGAGCATTCATTCAATCAGAGAATAACAGAAGATCATGGATTTAAAGATCTGTTAACGGCAAGAAAAGAGATCCGTGAAGTTTGGTACAGGGCCAGAAATATTGAAACCACAAAAGAAGAAGTCAGAAGCATATACCAGGAAGGAGCAGTTCAGGAAAAGAACATATTCAGGATCATTCCTGACTTTATTTCAACGTACCGGTATTACGCTATTGCTGCAAGTGTGGTACTTATTACAGGCATTCTATCAGTTCTTCTTCTTATTAATAAAAACTCAAAAAACACGGAAATTGCTAAAAATGAGAAGAATAAAACGTACCAGGTGCAGCAAGAAAGAGAACTTTCAGTTAAAGGTAAATTGGGAATTTATAAACCTGAAAGCAGGCAGATAGTACTGTTAAGCCCTGATAGCGAAGCGGTTATCAGTACTCAAAAAACAATTTTATTTAAATGGATATACAAAAATGATACTGATACTCATATCACAATTTTAAAGAAAGGCATTAATTTTCCTGTTTTAAGTGAGAAAATTTCATCTTCTCAAACCAGCATACTATTGCCTGCCGGAAAATTAAAACCGGGAGTTTATACCTGGTTTATTGGAGATAACCGGATTACGAGAACATTCATTATAAAAGAAAAATAGGCGGATGAGATCTTCAGGGTTTTACCGGGTAAGGCAATCGGCATTCATGATAATACTTTGCCTTATGTCAGCAATAACAGGGAGATCACAAGACAGAGATACACCAACGAATTTTGATTCAATATTTAATTCCTTTAAAGGATCGATAACCTCCGAATTTCAAAAGTTTCAAAATAAAAACGACTCGGTATTCCTGGAATTCCTGCAAAAAGCCTGGAAAGAATACCAAATCTTTAAGGATACATCGAGGATAAAGATCAAGTTTAAGATTCAACCCCATGTTCAAACTTCATTACAGCAGGACACAGTAAAGATCATGAAATCAATTGAAAAATATGATGGTTCCGGATATGAGCCACAAAATGAACCCATTCCGGAAAAAACCTCATATTCTATCAAATCAAGCAGCACCTCCTTTGAATTTTATGGAGTGCAAAATGAGCTACCAGAAGTTCCTGATATTCACCTTAATGATCCAATTGACAATTTTAATATCATCAACTTTTACAGGAATTATCTAAAAAACCCTGCATTTCCCGGGCTTGCAACCAAGCTCAAGGTGATTGCAAACAACCTGAGACTGAATGATTTCGGATATTTTTTACTGACACAAAAAGCCAGCCGGAGACTTTTCAGGAATGTCAATGACCAGGTATTATTTACATGGGTAAGCTTGTTAAGAAGCGGAATGCAAGTGAAAGTGGGTTATAATAAGAATGATATTATCTTACTTATGGATTGCGATATTCCATTATATAATATGAATTACATAAATGTTGATGGAGTAAATTATTACCTTATCCGGTTCCCAGATCAGGAACAACACATTAAAAGTTTGCAGACCTATACTGTCGATTACCCGGGGAAAGTCAGCCCTGTAACACTAAAAATCAAAGAGATACCGCTACTTTCCGATAAGCCGGTAAAACATAGTTATGTCTTTTATAAAGACACCATCAGAGTTGACATCAACTTATATTTAATAGACTACCTGGGGAATTATCCTGCCTGTGAATTGAGTTTATATTTCAATACCCCTTTTTCTGAAAAAGCGCTGGTTTCGCTTGACAGAAGGCTCAGGCCATTGTTAAATGGAAAATCAGAAACAGAGAAAGTGAACATACTATTAAAGTTCATACAGGGATCATTTCCATATAAAACAGACCAGGATCAATTCGGGAGAGAAAAGTACATGTTCTGTGATGAGGCAGTTTATTATCCATACACTGATTGTGATGACCGGTCTGTTTTATTAGCCCGGCTTATCAAGTATTACACGGGACTGGAAGTTGCAGGATTGGATTATCCGAATCACGTTTCAGTTGGAGTCAGATTTACAGAACCTGTCAAAGGAGATTATGTTAATTATGATAACAGCAGGTTCATTATTTGTGATCCCACTTATATAGGAGCCAGGGTGGGGATGGCAATGGATGAGATGAAAACCGTGAATCCTGATGTTATCCTGGTGAAAAATTGAAAATTTTATCGTAAGATTGTCACAAAAAGGTAATTCCAGGTACAAACAGAAAATAAACCATAAAAAAACAGCATTATGAGAGCAACAGTAAAGATTGCATGCATGATTTTAATCGTTCTGACCGATTATTATGTAAGTGCACAGACGACAAAGGATCCGCAAAAGCAGATCAAGGAAAAAGCCGTGAAACAAGCCACCAAAGAAGCAAAAAAATACATTAAAGACGGGTTTTATGTCGCCCCCGGAGCATTACCACTTGACAAGCAACTGGAAAATGCATGGATAAAGCAGTATGAAACTGATGATAAGGGATTACCAAAGTACATCGTTGAATCAGGGAATTCAGTTGCAGAATCCCAGACAGCAGCAAAATTGCAGGCCAATGAGACAGCCAAGCTTAACATTGCTGGAGAGATAACGACAAGTGTAGCTGCACTCATCAATAATAACATTGCAAACATGCAATTAAACAATAGCGATGCGGCTTCTGTAACAAAAACCGTGGCAGCATCCAAGAATTTAATTGCCCAGGAGTTAGGGAGAACCCTGCCATTGGTAGAGATCTATAAAAAAATCGGGAAAAACATTGAGGCTGATGTGCGGTTGGCTTACGATTACCAGAATGCACTTGAAGCTGCCAAGAAGGTGATCCGCAAGCAACTGGAAGAAGAGACCAAGGGTCTACAGGATAAGCTTGACGGAATTATGAAGTTTTAATACCGGCCCAAAGGATATTTCCTATGAAAAAATGGATCCTACCGGTGCTTCTTATCTTCACATGGGGAGTTCAGGCCCAGCAGGAAAAGATTGTCAAAACTGAAGGATCGGCCCAGGTTGAATTTCCGGATTACAAGTCAAGGCAGCAGGTTGAAAAGGAAGCAGAGGACCAGGCAATTATTAACGCCCTGGAGAATGCCTTTGGAAGGGCTGTTATAGAAAGCAATTCAACTTACCTGTCGAATATTAATACCGGAGAAAAGGTTGAAACCAGCACATGCTTTAATATGATAGCCAATACCCTTGTAAAAGGAGAGGTTCTGAATGTCCTGGATAAGAAGTATGATGAGATCCCAGGTATAAAAGTAAGCGATGGCAAAAGAATCCCTGTAAAGGATTTAAAATGCACTGTCAGGATAGAGGCAAGGGAGATCAGTGAATCAATGCCGCAATTTGAAACTTATCCCCTGGCATGTATAAATATAAAATGCAAGACTACAAGTTTTAAAAACAATGATCCTTTTTATTTCTACTTTAAAAGTCCTGAGAGTGGATATTTGACCATATTTATTGATGACGGGAAAAAAAGCCAGCGTTTATTGCCTTACCTGGGTACCGGCAAATTTGAAGACGGGGTTCCCATTAATGCCGACCAGGAATATTTTTTGTTCTCAAGAGACAAAAATTATTCTTATTTCGGTGAGGATTACAAAGCTGATGAATACAATATGGTTGCTGAGAATATGCAGGATCAGAACCGGGTTTTCATTATTTTTTCGTCAACTCCTATCCCAAAGCCAAGTTTAAAAGAGGGCATGGGAATAGAGGAATTGTCAGATTTTGAAAAACAGGGAGGCTGGCAAGTACCAAAAGCATTAAGCTCGGAAGATTTCCAGGGATGGCTCATTAAAAACCGGATCCATAACAGGGATATCTCGGTAAAAACAATTGATATTACAATTACAAAGTAGGAAGTCAAGAAAAAAGACTTTACATCTACTAAAATTCCTGGTCAAACAATGAAAAAATCATTTTATCGTGTCCTTATCCTGGTTCTTATTCCTTTTACCGGCTTTCCCCAGGATAAGACGATGGAACAATTGGCAAAGGAGTACCAGTACCAGGTTAAGAAAAATTACAAGGAATTCAGCGATTATACAGCAAGGCAAGATAAAGAGTTTGCAGATTACCTGAAAAGCTACTGGAAAGAATTCCACCTGATGGCAGCCATTAAGCCTGATACGACACCTGAGCCCAGATTGGTACCACAATATACTGTTCCGGTAAAAAAAGAACCTGTGACAAAATTACTCCCGGCTCTTCCTGCCGAAATCTTGCCGGTACCAGAAGAATTAGATATCCCAAAGCTCCCTGCCCCTGAAAAACCGGAGCTTGTTGATTCTTTACTTGAAGAGTTGTCTTTATATTATTATGGTTCAACCATACGTCTAAAATACAATCCAGACATCAGGGTTGAAATACCCAAACAAGTTACAGGACCTTCTGTTGCAAAATACTGGGAGAATATCAGTGTGACACATTATGGAAGCATGCTTTCGTCACTAGAGCTTGAAAAAAACAGCATGCAGATCAATGATTGGGGCTATCTTCAACTGGTCAAAAAAGTAGCCAGAGAACTTTACCCGGAATCAGCAAATGCTGTAAATCTTTTGACATGGTATTTGCTCACAAAATCCGGATATAAGATAAAATTAGCTTACAGCGGAGATGAGGTCTACCTGATGATGCCATCATCCTGCACCCTTTACGGAGTCAACTATTTTAAATTCAACGGGATCAACTACTACTTATTAGATAAACCGATTTCAGAAATATCGACATATAATAAAGATTTTCCCGATGCCACGAAAATCTTTGACATGAATATTTCCAATTCCTTAAATATCGGGGATCTTAATGCAACGCAGATCATCAGGTTCAAATATGACAATGTACCTTATGAAATCCCATTAAAATATAACATGAATTCTATTGAGTTCTGCAAAGATTATCCTTTAACGGATATCAGGGTTCAGTTCAATGCAGCTGTATCAGGGATTTTCAAAGAATCGGTCATTGAAATGGTAAAACCGCTGGTCGAAAATAAAAACGCAAAGGATGCGGTAGGATTCTTATTGAACCTGGTCCAGAACGGATTTGAATATAAAACCGATGAGGAGCAGTATGGCAGGGAAAAATTTAATTTCCCGGAAGAGAACCTTTACTATCCTTACAATGATTGTAATGACCGGGTGGTGTTTTTTGCATATCTCGTTGAAAATATCGTGGGATTGGATGTTATTGGTGTTGAATATCCCGGGCACATAGCGACAGCTGTGCATTTCAATGAAGATGTTCCCGGAGATTATCTTACATGGAAAGGAGAAAAATATGTCATGGCAGACCCCACTTACATCAATGCTCCCTTAGGCATGACGATGCCGCAGTATGTTGACACTAAAGCAGATATTGTTGAAGTGAATAATTCATTTGCAACCAGGGAAGAAAAGGCTGAAGCCTGGGATAAAGCACTGGCAGTGGGTGGGAAACAAGGTGATAACAGACAGAATATAGCCATTGATAAGGATGGTAACAATTATATCGCGGGATATTTTAATCCAAGGATCACCTTTGACAGCATTACATTAGCTTCGGAAAGCGGAACCAATAATGCATTTATTGCCAAGTTCGATAAAACAGGAAAAACGGTCTGGGCAAAGAAAGCAGGTGGGAATGGGAATGACCAGGCTTATAATATCATGGCTGATCCTGGGGGAAATCTTTATGTTGCAGGAAGTTTCAGTAAGTCAATCACATTTGGCACAAAAACATTAACAGCAGTCAAAGATGCAGATATCTTCCTGGCGAAATATGACCGGAACGGAGACCTGATTTGGGTAAACCAGGTAAATCCTGATTCGACAGAAATGAAGAAGGATTTCCTTTATACTGTCTCATTCACAGGTAATGGGGAACGCCGTTTTACAAAGACATTCCCTGACAGAGGTGATTTTTCCGATTTTGGTCTAAGCCTGGATAACGAAGGGGATGTTTATTTTACGGCATCTTTTACAGGATCGATCGGTTTTAGGATTAACCTGCCAACCTTTTCCATTACTGGTGATTTTAATGTTGTAACCAGTTTAAAAAGTGAAACTGATAAATTGGTTTCGGGCAATTGTGAGAAAAGCATTGCCGGCTTCTTTGCAGCCATCAACCTGGCAAAATTGAATAATATCAATATTCCCGGTAAATCGATCCAGGAGGCACTTGACAAATATAACCCTGTTTTCAAGAATACTTCCTCATCAATTTATCAGAACATAGGAAAGATAGAGGTTTTGAAGAATTCGGATGGGATCATTTCTCTGAAAACCGAGAATGGAAAACCCATCATCTTTGAAAAAATCAAGATCAGTAATGATGCCCGGATGAAGATCATAACACTGCCAAACGGGGATGCCCGGATTGATATCCTGAATGGTATTAAAGTCGGGAAAGCAATTTTCTGGTTTGCCTTAAATTCAGTACGATTATTCAGATCAAATGGTAATTTGCTTTTTGATTATGATGATGATCATACACAAACCATGTTAAATATGAGGAAGGATATTCTAAATTGAATCTTAAGGAAACGGTTTATAATCGTACAAAGAAACTCATGCATGTTTATTTTTTGTAAGTTTGGATGTTGTCCGGTTAGTGATCATTAAGTCAGGTTATGAAGAGTCTGCTCATCATTTTGCTTATTTTGTTTTTTGCAATTCCTGTTTGGTCGCAGGAGACCATTTCGGGACAAAGTCAGCCGACAAGACTTGTGCTGAAACCTGATTACAAGCGAGGGTTACCTCCTATCTTATATGCAGACATGAGTTTCGCAGATGCCAATAACAACAACATCCTGGAGGCAAACGAAACCGCGACACTCACCATTGACATCTCAAATCAGGGTAAAGGGCCCGCTCAATCGGTTACAGTTTCTGTGACTGATCTTTCTCATGATCCCGCTTTGACAATTGGTAAAGCACAGACAATTCCTTTTATATACCCTGATCAAAAAGTGAGGGTCACCATTCCTATGCAGGCGGGAATGGATATAGGATCGGGTCAGAAAAAACTGGAGATCAACATCCGCGAGAATTATGGGTATGACATGGATCCCGCTTACCTGTTGCTGAATACGCTGGCTTTCCGTGAACCTAAACTTGCTTTTTCAGGGCTTACAATCATTGATTCCGGTCCTGGAACTGTCGCGATCATAGCAGATGGAAAGATCCAGGCAGGGGAGCAGGTAAAGGTAAAGATCACGATCCAGAACGTCGGACAAAGTCCTTCACTTAAAACCCGGTTCAGGATAAAATCCTCTGATCCAAATATTTATATAGAAAACGGGGAAGGAGAAGCAGGAGATATTGATATTGGGGCAGTTAGTGATATCTGGATCACGCTTAGTCCTAATAAGAGGGTTGTCACCACAGATAACCTCCCTGTGACACTTACTCTTACCAACGCGGTAAACCGTGGTGTTTTAACGGATTTTCCTCTTCCCTTGTCTTTGGATCAAAAACCACCTGAACCAGTCATTGTACAAGTAAATCCAGATATCGATAAACTAACACGGGAGGTTACTCGATTTGAGGTTTCTTCCCCGAAGATCACTACCAGCTTCGCCAATATAATTGACATCCGCCAGGTGGCGCCATCCAGGACTGTACGCAAGAATGCCGTTGCTATTGTAATAGGAATTGAACGGTATGATCATTTTGTGCCTGCTCCTTATGCGGAAAACGATGCTACAATCCTTGCTGATTATTTTAAAAATGTGCTTGGCATAGATAAGGTATACATTTATAAAAGCAAAGATGTGACCGGTTATTTTTTTGATAATATTTTCGATCCCGACAACGGGGAATTGCAGAAAGCGATTGAAAAAGGGGTGACTGATCTTTTCGTGTTCTATTCAGGCCATGGGATCCCTTCCAAAGATGGAACAAAAGTTTACCTAATGCCATCTGATGCACGTATTGAAGCCATTGACAAACAGGGCTATGAGATCAACAAGTTTTATGAAAATCTAGAAGCGTTGAAAGCCAAAAGTACGACGGTAATCATGGATGCCTGTTTTAGTGGTGTTTCAAGAAACAGTGAAGCCTATAAGGCTGAAAACCTGGTTGCCATGAAAGGGATCAAGATCAGGCCTGTTATAGAGCAGCCCTGGGAAACTGATCCAAATTTCACGGTATTTTCTTCTTCCGATTTTGATCAGACTTCGCTAGCATTTGACCCCAGTCAAACCGGTCTTTTCACATATTATCTGTGTGCGGGATTACAGGGAAATGCTGACCTGAACGGAGATCATGCAGTGACTTCGGGGGAACTGGAACAGTATGTAGTGACCAGGGTAAAAGAGACGTCAGTAAAGATAAGCGGACTGCAGGTGCCACAGTTTCACGGAAACAGGCAGATAACGTTGGTTGAATACTAAAGGTGGCAAACGAAACTATTTAATAGACCATGCGAAAAGAATTCATAATCATAGCAGTGCTATTCCTGTGTTGTTCATGTTTTCTAAACGCACAACAGGTCCGTGATGTCAGGTCTGAGGTCAAGGATGAAAAAGTTGTTGTTCATTATGTTATCAGTGGTGGAAGTCCCATTGATTATTTTTCTATATCTCTTTTTGTAAGCAGGGATGGGGGAAAAACTTTTAAAGGACCGTTGAAGGCGGTGGAAGGGGATGCCGGTGAGGGAATCCGGCGGGGGGCCAGGACTATTGTGTGGGATGCCCTGAAAGAGATGCCATTTATAGAAGATACTTTGATTTTCCAGGTAAGAGCAATGAAGCAGCCTGTTAAAAAGAAGTTTTTTATTACCTGGGAAGCGAATACAATAACATGGCTCGGATTGAGGGCCGGCATGACAGGAAAATTCGGATTTTATGCTGAATTCAGGGGCAACCCGGATGCTTTTAATAAAAGCTCATTTACGTGCAAAGATGGGATCCTTACTGATTACAATTTACCCGGCTATTACACTTATACCGGGAAAAACGGATATTCGGCATTTTCTGTTCTTGGAGGGATTACATGGCAGATGGTGCCGAATTTATTTTTTTATTTTGGTGCAGGATATGGTAAAGAGTATTACATGGTGCAGATTGATCAGTTTAATTATGACAATCCACTGGCATATAGCAAGTCATACGCAAAATATGATGGTTATTGTATTTCAGGGTTGGAACTCGATTGCGGTTTAATGTACAGGGTCAAGTGGCTCATGGTTTCAGCAGGAATTACCACCATTAGTGTAAATTCGGTAAATTGGACAGCAGGGATAGGAGTAACTTTTTGATAATTCAGGTGATGATTAGAAAAGCCTTGTTTTTTCTGATGATATTGCCGGTCATTGGTTTTTGGTCCTGCAGAAAGGTTCCTGAAGCGCCAACCGGAAGCAGCATGATCGCTGTTTCAGGAACCAGGATTGATACTGTTAAAGCGACGTGGGCAGTTGTTTCCTCTTCCATCCAAACTGCCGGGTTAAAAAATCTCAAGGATCATGGATTTTGCTGGGCTATAACATCTATGCCTGCTCTAAATTCTTCGCATTTATCCCTGGGAAGTTCATTAACACCCGGACAGTTTACTGATACATTGACGAGTCTTGCAATCCATACAAATTATTATATCCGATCCTATGTAATGGATGATAAAAATTTTGTGATATACAGTTCTCAAGTTGAATTTACAACGCTTGACCTGACCCTTGCTTCGGTAACTACAGATACAGTGACAAATATTACGTCTATTTCCGCTCAATGCGGTGGAGTAGTAACCAGTGACGGGAATGGTACCATTAGTGCACGGGGTGTTTGCTGGAGTGCAAGCGGGAGCCTTTCACTTTCTCATTGTGATGGACTTACGACTGATACCGGGAAGGTGTTTAACAGTATTATCTCAGGATTATTATCAGATACAAGTTATAAGGTCGCTGCCTATGTTACAAATGAAAAGGGCACTGCCTACGGTGTAATCAAAACATTTTCCACAAAATTGCCTTGTGGCCAGGCAATTGTTCTGTATGGAAGTGTTACTTATCATTCGGTATCTATTGGCAGTCAATGCTGGCTCAAGGAGAACCTTAACATCGGAACCCGCATTGCCGGAAGCCAAAACCAGAATCCAAGTGATCCGGGTATTGAAAAATATTGCTTTAATGATGATGAGGCAAATTGTTCTGTTTATGGCGGATTATATCAATGGGATGAAGCCATGAGAAGCTCAGTAACGCCTGGAGCCCAGGGAATTTGTCCAAACGGCTGGCATATTCCATCTGATGCAGAATGGACTGTACTTACAACATTTCTTGGTGGTGATAGTATTGCCGGGACACCTATGAAATCAAACACCGGCTGGTATAATAATGGAAACGGAACAAATACCAGTGGATTTACCGGTCTTCCCGGGGGTTATCGTGGAAACGATGCAAATTTCAATAACCTGACACAGCTCGGGTTTTTCTGGACCTCTACACAAGGGGATGCTTCCGATGCATGGAACCGGAAACTGAATTACGATACTGCAGTCGTGACGAAATATGACAGTTTCAAAACGGATGGGTTTTCAATCAGGTGCATCAGGAATCAATAAGCCCTATGACTGATAACATAGGAGATCAGAGTTTATTATTCTTTTCTGTAATAATGCCATTTCCAAGTTTTCAATGACATCATGATTTTTTTGTAAATTTGTTCCGTTTTAACAGAATCTATTATGTACTACTCAGGATTGGAAATAATTGAGATTGCCATCAGGATTGAAGAGAATGGCCATGATTTTTACAATGAAGCTGCGAATATGATCAAAGGCAATAACGATGTAAAAGGTCTTTTTTACGACCTTGCCGAGAAGGAGGTCAAACATATTGCTATTTTTCAAAAACTGGCAGACAAATTTGAACCCGAGAGTTTTGAATTTAACAAGGATGAATCTGCGGAATATGTCGGACATCTGGCCGACACGAATGTTTTCGGGCGTAAGGATACGGGTGCACAACTTGGAAAGACCGTCAAGACACCTCAACAGGCATTAGAGATTGCTTATAAATTTGAAAATGACAGCGTCGTTTTTTACAATGAGCTTTTGAAAAGGGCCTCAGGCAATACAAAAGACCTGATCATCCAAATCATTGAAGAAGAAAAAGAGCACGCTTCCGAGATCAAAAGATTTATGTGATCATAGAAGATTGATCAGGAGGGCAGGTAAAAGTCCAAGTGCCAGGGTCAGGATTGTAAGAAAAATGATATTTATCCTATAGGTCATTCCAGTTTCCAGTTTTATTTCATCTCCTTTTTTCAGGTACATCGAAATAACCGGCCTGAAATAGTATGCAACGCTGATGGCAGAACCAATGAGGGCGATGATGATCAGCCAGAGAAAACCTTGTTCCATTGCAGTTGTGAACAGATAATACTTTGCCATAAAGCCAGCCAGTGGTGGAATGCCGGTGAGCGATAACAGGGCGATGGTCAGGCAGGCAGCTTCCACAGGGTTCTTTTTTGAAATACCCTCGAATGATGTATACAGGTCATTCCCTTTTGCACCCCTGATAAGGATAAGGATCCCGAATGCCGTCACTGTTGCAACTGAATAGGCGGCAGCATATAATAACAGGGCACCGGATGAACGCGTGCTGAAAGCAAGGATAGCAAGCATCATATAACCTGAATGGCTGATGCTTGAATATGCCAGCATACGTTTAAGGTTTGGCTGGTAAAGGCCGGTGAGGTTGCCGACCAGGATCGTCAGAACGGCCAGTATCCAAAGCGTGGGAGCCCATACCTCGCGGATGGAAGAAAAACAATTGTTGAAGAGGCGGAACAACGCCACGATGCTGGCTACCTTGACCACTGTCGCCATGAATGCGGTCAGCAGTGTAGGCGTACCTTCATAAACATCAGGAGCCCAGAAATGAAACGGGACGATCGCGATCTTAAAAGCCAGTCCAATGATCAGGAGAAACAAGCCAGCCCTGAACAATGGAGAAAGATGCCCTGCTTCACGGAGGGTATAACGTGAGATCTCATCCATATTGAGTGATCCTGATGCTCCATAGAGCAAAGCAATCCCAAACAATAAAAAGCCCGAGAGGAAAGACCCCATAAGGAAATATTTCAATGTAGCCTCATTCGAAGTAATGGCTTCCTTGTGGCTTCCTGCAAGAACATACAAGGCGATTGAAAGGGTTTCAACGCCAAGGAAGAGAATGATCAGGTTGCTGAAACTTGTCATCATTACGCTTCCTACAAGGGCAAAAATGAGAATGGCAAAGATGTCATCGAGGGGTCTCACCACGTCTTTGTAATAGTGCCTGGCAAACATAAAAATGAGGAAGGTGGTAAAGATCAAGACTGCACTGAACGCGATAGAACTGTTATCGACGATGAGCATATTGTTGTAATAGTGCAGGTTATGATTCCATCCGGTCAGGTCCAGAACCAGGGAAACCAGCAACCCGGCCAGGATCGTGGGGAGATGCCATGATTTTTTACCAAAGATCCCTTCCGCAAGGATCAGAACGCCAAGTACCGTTAGTGCGATGATTGTCAGCATGAAAAATACATTCAGTCAGTCATATTAGTGAATCAAATTCATTATTTCCCTAATCGCGGGTTCTGCAAGCTGCAGGAAGAACCCAGGAAATACCCCGATCCAAATGATCATTATCACAATGGGACCCAAAGGAATAGCTTCCGCAATGCTGATATCACTGATCACCTGTGAACCTTCGCCCGGTTTGCCGAGCATAGTGCGCTGGTACATTGAGAGCATATAAACTGCACTAAAGATAATCGTCAAACCAGCTATCGCGGCTAACCAGACATTGATCCCGAAGATGCCGAACAGTATAAGGAATTCGCCGATGAATCCATTGGTGAGGGGAAGTCCGATACTGCCAAGCAGAATGATCATAAAGATTGTTGCCAGCCAGGGAGCATGAGTAGCCATACCCCCGATCTGTGATATCTCCCTTGTTTTCATCCTTTTTTCGATCAGGCTGATAATGATAAACAACCCGGTAATGTTGATCCCGTGCGAAACCATCTGTATCACTGCCCCTTCGAGACCCTTAAGGGTCAGGGTGAAAATCCCTGCCGAGATCAGTCCAACATGAGCTATAGAGGCATATGCAATGAGACGTTTCATATCAGTCTGCCTTATCGCAATTATCGAGGCATAGATGATCCCTATTATGGAAAGGGCCAGGGCGATCCAGCCCCATTCTTTCAAGGCGACAGGACACATGGGAATAAGAAAGCGGATGAGGCCATAAGTGCCCATTTTCAACATGATCCCGGCAAGGAGCATTGTTCCGCCGGCAGGCGATTCAGTATAAGTACCCGGTTGCCAGGTATGAAACGGGAAGACAGGGATCTTGATGGCGAAGGCAAGGAAAAATGCAAGGAAGATCCAGGTTTGTTCCTGAGAGGAAAGATGTGCAGCATAGAGGTAGATGATCTCGAATGAGTGTGGGGCAGGTGTTTTGAAATAGATGTAAAGCAATGCCGCTAACATGAACAGGCTGCCTGTGAAAGTATAGATGAAGAACTTAAAAGTGATACGGATACGGTCATTACCGCCCCACACTGCACAGATAAAATAGGCAGGAATGAGTGCCAGCTCCCAGAAAATGTAAAACACAAGGCCATCGTAAGCACTGAACACCCCGATAAAAGCCATTTCCATCAGCATAACCAGACCATAGAATGCCGAAGGTCTGCTATATGAATGGTCAAGAGATGAAAGGATGATCAGCGGGGTCAGAAATGTCGTCAGGAGGACCAGCAGCAGGCTGATCCCGTCAACACCGAAACGGAGGTTGATATGCAGACTTTGAATCCAGCCGATATTCAGAAGGAACTGACAATGACATTGGGTAGAGTAAAGAAAGAGTCCATAAAGTGAGACCAGGAATTCAATGACTGATCCGGTTATTGCGAGTATCCGGATCCATCTTTCATTCTTCAGACTGAAGATGACCAGTGAGAACAGCAACGGAAGGATGAGCAGAATTCCTGTAATCATTTATAGCACAAGATTAAAAAACAGTATTGCAATGATCCCTGCCACCATCATGAACACATAAAAACCCACATGTCCGGACTGAAGGTAACGTAATGTATTTCCTGCACGTATCACGAGGGACCCGATCCAGTTTACGAACCTGTCAATAATTCCTTTTTCGATGACTTCATGGAATCCTTTAGATAAGCTTATGAGAGGCCTGACAAAAAGTGCATCGTAAAGTTCGTCGATATAATATTTATGAGAAAGCAGTCGTGAAAGGAATGATTTTTGAATTACGGCCTCACTGATCTCCGGTTCTCTTTTCAGGAAGCGTGACCAGGCAAAGATTATCATGATCACCACACAAACGAGGCTGATGCCGGCCAACAACCATTCTATGACATGACCGGGTGTTCCTGTTGTCGTTTTCATTACCAGCACCGATCCTTTAAATACAGGCGCCAGGAAAGAGTGGAGCCAGGCTGTCCCGCCCATAAAAGCAGGCAGATCAATTACTCCCCCAAATAAGGAAAGTACGGCCAGTAACATCAGTGGAATCATCATGACCGGAGGTGAATCGTGCAGGTGTTGTTTTTGTTCTTCCGATCCCCTGAATCTTCCAGTGAAAGTGAGAAAGAACAACCTGAACATATAGAAGGCGGTCATCATGACTCCGGTTATGGCAATGATCCACAGGGGAACATTTTGAATGAATACTGCAGAGAGGATCTCATCTTTGGAGAAGAATCCTGAGAATGGCGGGATCCCGACAATGGTGAGGGTCCCAATAAGGAATACCCACATCGTTCCTTTCAAGGGGGTACCCAATCCTCCCATTTTCCTGATGTCCTGTTCGCCACCCATAGCATGGATCACACTTCCTGCCGCAAGAAACAAAAGCCCTTTAAAGAATGCATGTGTGATCAGGTGGAACATGGCGCCCGTGAATGCCCCCAGTCCCAGACCGAGGAACATATAACCCAACTGGCTGATGGTGGAATAAGCCAGGATCTTTTTGATATCATTCTGATAAATGGCTATGGAAGCTGCAAATAATGCAGTTGCAAGTCCTGTAACAGTCACGACCATGAGCGTTGCCGGGGCAAGAACGAACAGGATATTGGACCGTGCTACCATATAGACCCCCGCAGCAACCATTGTAGCGGCATGAATGAGTGCTGAAACAGGTGTGGGACCTGCCATTGCATCAGGAAGCCAGGTGTAGAGAGGAATCTGGGCACTTTTCCCGACAGCCCCTGCAAAAAGCAACAATGTAATGGCGGTAATAACACCCATTCCAGGATGCAGGTTTTGTGCATGTGAGAAAATATCAAGGTAATCCAGGCTGCCAAAGGTCAAGAAGAGAAGAAATAACCCAAGCAGAAATCCAAGGTCGCCGATCCTGTTCATGATAAAGGCTTTCTTAGCTGCATTGTTAAATTCCGGGGTTTTGAACCAGAATCCGATGAGCAGGTAAGAGCACAAGCCCACGCCTTCCCAACCAATAAACATGATAAGATAACCCGCACCCATGACCAGTAGCATCATAAAGAAAACAAAGAGGTTCATATAGGAGAAAAACCTGTTGTACCCCGGGTCATCTTTCATATAACCAATAGAATAGACGTGTATCAGGAAACCAACTCCTGTAACAATAAGCAGCATCACGACCGACAGAGGATCGATAAGGAATGAGAATGAAATTGTGAAGCCAGTGAAAGATATCCAGTTGAAGAGGGTGGTAATGATCAGGTTGGGAGCAGCTGAAACCGGGTGTGAGAGAAGATGAAAGAAAAGAATGAGCGAACCGCCAAACGAAATCAGAACTGTTCCCGGACCCAGGATGGATGTTATTTTCTTCGGAATATAATCAAACCCCAATCCCAGGATCAGGAATCCGAGAAGCGGGAAAAAGGGAATCAGGGTTATCAGCAAATCCATCAGTAAGAAATTACGAATTACGAAATATTTTCACTAAATATCTGACTTTACAAACTTTATGAACTCAATTACCATTTTAGTTTATTCAGAATATCAATATCTATTCAGTAAGAAATTACGAATTACGAATTACGAATTACGAAATATTTTCACTAAATATCTGACTTTACAAACTTTATGAACTCAGTTACCATTTCAATTTATTCAGAATATCAATATCTATTGAGTGTGTCGTTCGGTAAATGACAACGATGATAGCCAGTCCGATAGCCACTTCCGCCGCTGCAACGACCATGATAAAAAATACAAATATCTGGCCAGCAGGATCATTCAGATAAGTTGAAAAAGCTGCCAGGAGGAGGTTGATAGAGTTGATCATTAGTTCGACCGACATGAGGATCAGTAGTGCGTTACGTTTGATCAGCACACCAGTCACACCGATGCAGAACAGGGAAGTGCAAAAGAAAAGATAATAGCTAATCGGGATGAATTCCATTCTATTTGAATATTCAGTTCAATTTTATATTTGTTCTTTTTTACCCAATAAAACAGCGCCGACCATTGCAGTGAGGAACAAGATCGATGAAAGTTCAAAGGGCAGGAGGTAGTCCTTATAAAGTACTCTTCCCAGATTTTTGACCAAGCCGATCTGAGTCAGGGAGGGGTTGGTTCTTAAGGCGATGTCATATCCCCGGAAGATCCCGATCAAAACGATCATCAAGATTCCACCCGTTATAATCACAACGATCTTGACCCAGACAGGCTTGGGAGAGACCTCCTCTTTATTCAGGTTCAGAAGCATCACTGTGAACAAAAACAAAACCATGATGGCTCCTGCGTAAACAATAACATGAACGACAGCAAGGAACTGGGCATTCAGTAACACATAGTGACCGGCTATGGCAAAAAAAGTCAGTGTCAGGTACAGGACACTGTGGATAGGTTTTTTCGACATCAGCACCATCAGAGCTGAATATAACGCCATGATGGCAAGGAAAAAGAAAATGTACTTTGTAAACATCCTATCTATATATTGTGCTTTTTTGTTTTGTCTTTTTTGAATTCGAGGACAGCTTTTGTTTCGCGTTTTGAAACATCAATTCGTTTATCCAAGTCAAGCGGCTCGAGTAGTTTGTCCTTGCCAAAGATAAATCCTTCCCGCACAAAATCCGATGGAAGAATTCTTTTAGTCAGGAAGATCGCTTCTTTCGGACAGGCTTCTTCACACAATCCGCAGAAGATGCACCTCAGCATGTCAATCTCATAAACGGAAGCATATTTTTCTTCCCTATAGAGATGCTCTTCTCCCGGTTTCCGTTCCGACGCTATCATGGTAATTGCTTCGGCAGGACAGGCAACAGCACAGAGTCCGCAAGCCGTGCATCGTTCACGTCCTTCGTCATCCCTCTTCAGCACATGCTGTCCACGATATATCTCTGCAAATTCCCTTTTTTTCTCCGGGTACCTGATCGTTGCTTTTGCTTTGAAAAAATGTGAGAATGTGATCCTCATCCCGTTCAGCACTGCAGGCAAATAGATCTTCTCCAAAAAAGACATCTTTTTGTTCGAAACCATTTTTGATCTGTTTGATATTACATGCATGTGGTGATCATCATTTAACAAGTATCACAATCCCAGTAATAACTATATTCAAAATTGCCAATGGTATGAGGGCCTTCCATCCAAGCCTCATCAGCTGATCATAGCGAAACCGCGGCAGGGTCCATCGTACCCACATGAAGATAAATCCAAGGAATGTAATTTTGGCGAACAAGACGAAGAACCCGATCAAAGCCATGGTATTGGGAGAAACTGCCAGTTTATCCATGAACGGGAAGTTATAACCGCCAAAAAACAAGGTGGCCATGACTGCGGCAGATATGAACATGTTTATATATTCGGCAAAGAGATAGAAGCCGAGTTTCATGCTGCTGTACTCGGTATGGTATCCACCCACAAGTTCCGTTTCACATTCAGGGAGATCGAAAGGGGAGCGGTTACATTCGGCAAAAGCGCAGACCAGGAATATAAGGAAAGCAGCTGGCTGGTACCAGGCATTCCAGTTAAATCCATGTTGTTGGGTTACAATATCTTTCAGGCTGAGAGATCCGGTCATCATCACTACAGATATAATAGATAAGCTCATAGCCAGCTCATAGCTGATCATCTGGGAAGAGGCCCGAATAGCCCCGAGTAATGAATATTTGTTGTTGGAGGCCCATCCGCCAATCATGATCCCGTAAACCCCGATAGAGACAATAGCAAAGATGTAGAGGATCCCGATGTTGATATCGGCTACCTGCAAGGGATATTCCTTTCCATGGATAAAAAGGTTGCTGCCCCATGGGATGGCAGCGCTGGTGAGTAATGCGATAAGCATGGTCAGTGAAGGACCGAGGATATAAAGGAACTTATCTGCTGTATTGGGCATGAATTCTTCTTTAAAGAAGAGTTTTATGCCGTCGGCCAGTGGCTGAAATAAGCCCCAGGGACCGGCACGATCCGGGCCAAGGCGATCCTGGAAAAACCCGGCCACTTTCCTTTCGATCAGAGTTGAATACATAGCAACCAGCAAGCTTAGGATCAAGATACTGCTTGCGAGGATAGTCTTGTATATTATTAAAGTGCCCATAGATCTATTCCTGTTGTTCTGTTGTTCCTTCGATCGGATGAATGATAGAAGGTTTGATCAGTTTTTCATAATGATTTGCAGAGATCACCGATCGTCTTGTTATCTTTCTCGGACCATCTATTACCCAATCTTTCAATTCTTTTTTATCGAACCTGCATTCATTACAAATAAACTCTTCCAGTTCACCAAACTGATCTTTTCTTCCGGTGATCCTGAATATCTCTTCTCCATACATCCAGGCTGTCACCTTCCCTGAACAGTGTGTGCATTCCCTGTGTGCATCCATAGGATTCAGGAACCAGACGCGGCTTTTAAAACGGAAAGTCCTGTCGGTGAGAGCTCCTACGGGGCAGACGTCGATGATATTTCCTGAAAAATCATTATCGATCGCATTCTGAATGCAGGTACTGATCTCTGCTGCGTCACCCCGGTAAAGAACGCCATGAACCCGTTTACCGGTGATCTGGTCGGCAGTAAAAACGCATCTGTAGCAGAGAATGCAACGGTTCATATTAAGCTTGATCTTATCCCCGATATCGATCACAGGAAATTCCCTTCGTTCTTCATCACTACGTGTTTCCACCACGCCATGCTGGAAGCTCAGGTCCTGTAAATCACATTCACCGGCCTGGTCGCAAACGGGGCAATCAAGAGGATGGTTTATCAGAAGAAATTCGACAATGGCTTTCCTTGCATCCAGAACTTCGTTTGAGGTGATATTAAGTACAACCATGCCATCCTGAACGGGGGTGCTGCAGGATGCGACAAGCTTAGGCATGGGGCGCAGATCTTTTGCAGACGATTGGGACACTTTGACAAGGCATGTCCGGCATTTCCCGCCGGTGCCTTTCAATTTTGAATAGTAGCACATGGCAGGGGGCACAATTTTCCCTCCGATCTTACGGGCGGCTTCAAGGATAGTGGTACCTTCCTTAACATCAACTGTTATATTATCTATTGTCACTTTCATTTTTAACGGTACTGGATGCCGGATACCGGGTACCTGACCATGGATCCATGATCAATATTTCTGACAATTACGGGGTGTTCAATATGAAATTCGAATTCATGGCGAAAGTGTCTGATTGCACTTGAAACAGGCCATGCGGCAGCATCGCCGAAAGGGCATATTGTGTTGCCTTCAATTTTATCTGCAATGCTTACCAGCAGATCTATATCGCTATATTTCCCTGTGCCATATTCGATTCGTTTTAAAACCGGTTCCATCCAGGCAGTCCCCTCGCGGCATGGAGAACACTGTCCGCAGGATTCGTGGCGATAAAAACGGGTGAAGTTCCAGGTATTCCTCACCATGCAGGCATCCTCGTCATAAACGATAAATCCACCTGATCCCAGCATGGTTCCACTGTCGAAGCCTCCTTCAGCCAGCGATTCGTAAGTCAACAGCCGTTGTTCTCCATTCATTGTATGCAAGATCAATTCGGCTGGAAGAACAGGCACAGAAGAACCACCGGGGACAACTGCTTTTAGCCGTTTCCCATCTTTTATCCCGCCACAGTATTCATCCGAAAAAATGAAATCTTCCACAGGTAATCCCAGTTCAATTTCATAAACGCCTGGTTTGTTGATATTTCCGCAGGCAGAGATCAGTTTGGTGCCTGTGCTTTTCCCTTTTCCGATCTTTGCATAAGCTTCTCCGCCAATTTCAATGATGGGAACGACAGCTGCCAGTGTTTCGACATTATTTACCACGGTAGGACAATCATAGAGGCCCTTATAAGCCGGGAAAGGAGGTTTGATCCTGGGGTTTCCCCGTTTCCCTTCAAGGGATTCCAGCATGGCCGTTTCTTCCCCGCAGATATAAGCGCCACCTCCCGGATGGAGGTAGATGTCCAAAGAAAACCCTGATCCAAGGATATTTTCTCCCAGTAATTTTTGCTGATATGCATCATGGATGGCTTTTTGAAGGATCCCCATGATGTATTTGAATTCACCTCTTATATAGATATAGCAGGTCTTAACACCCAGGGCAAAACAGGAAATAATCAGGCCTTCGATCAGCAAGTGGGGCAGATGTTCCATCAGGTAACGGTCCTTGAATGTCCCTGACTCACTTTCATCTGCGTTGCAGACAAGGTATCTTGGTTTATCAGATTTCCGGTCGAGGAAACTCCATTTAAGACCGGTTGGGAAACCAGCACCTCCCCTTCCCCTCAGACCGGATTTTGTAACTTCGCGGCTGACATCGGCGGGAGTCATATCCTTTATTGCTTTTACCAGGTTCGAATAGCCACCGTGAGCCCGGTAGACATCAATGTCACGGATACCCTCAATGCCAATCTTATCAGTTAAAACAAGTCTTCCCATCTGGTTTCCAACTGTTGGTTCCTATTCTGACTTCTCAGATCATCGATGATCTGAATAATTTTTTCACTGTTCAGCGATTCATAAAACACTGTATTTATCTGCATGACAGGAGCTGTGCCGCAGGAGCCGAGGCACTCCACGGTTTTCAATGTAAACAATCCATCTGAGGTGGTTTCTCCTGTTTTTATTTCCAGGATCTTTTCGAGTTGATCAACAATTCTTTCACTGCCGCAAATTGCACAAGGGCCTGTCCTGCATACTTCGATCAGATATTTTCCAACGGGTTCAAGATGGAACATGGAATAAAAGGTACCCACTTCATAGACTTCGATCGGCTGAATTTCAAGCAAGGATGCGACATAATCCATCACATCGACGCTCAGATATCCTCCAAGTTCCTGCTGGGCAATGTGAAGCACCGGCAACAAGGCAGATTTACGGTGTTCAGCAGGATAATGCAAGATGATCTCCCCGATCCTCTTTAAGGTATTCGTAGAAAACTTAACTGTCTTGTTCTCTTTGATATACAGTTTATGATCGACCCAGTTGCTCATTCTTCATTATTCATTAACCATCCAATTCCCCTGCTATGACATTCATTGAACTCATTGTCAGGATCGCGTCAGACAATACACCACCCCTGATCATTTCAGGCAATGCCTGGTAGTAGATAAAACATGGCCTGCGAAAATGGAGACGGTACGGAGTTCTTCCCCCATCGCTGACCAGGTAAAAGCCCAGTTCGCCATTTGCTGCTTCTACCGAATGATAAATCTCGCCGACCGGTGCGCCGATCTCTCCCATTACGATCTTAAAATGCCAGATCAGGGCTTCCATTTTGTTATAGACATCTTCTTTGGGCGGAAGATAGAATTCAGGAACATCAACAAAATAGTTTCCTTCAGGGAGATTATCCAAGGCATTCCTGATGAGTTTAAGGCTTTGCCAGACCTCTTCCTGTCTCACGCAGAAGCGGTCGTAGGTATCCCCCTGTGATCCGACAGGAATGGTAAAATCAAAATCATCATAAGAGCTATATGGGCTGGTCACCCTGACATCATAATCCACTCCGGCTGCCCGTAGATTTGGACCGGAAAAGCCATAATTCATGGCTCTTTCAGCAGAAATTGCTCCGACTTTGATGGTCCTGTCCATGAAGATTCGGTTACGCAGGAGCAGTTTTTCGAATTGTCTCAACACTTTCGGCAGATGGTCAAGAAATCCGTAGATCTTTTTTATGACTTCAGGTGTAAAATCACGCTCAAAACCGCCGATCCTGCCAACATTGGTTGTAAGCCGTGCCCCGCAGAGGAGTTCATATATCTCATAAACCTTTTCACGCTCCTGGAAAACATAAACAAAGCCCGTCAACGCGCCGCTGTCGACCCCGATAACACTGTTGCAGATCAGGTGATCAGTAATTCTTGCCAGTTCCATAATAATGATCCGCATATAGTCGACTCTTTTTGTCGTTTTGACACCCAAAAGTTTTTCAACTGCCATTTGCCAGCCTATATTGTTGATCGGTGAAGAACAATAATTCATCCTGTCGGTTAAGGTCGTGATCTGGTAATAAGGTCTTCTTTCGGCGATTTTTTCGAAGGCCCGGTGAATATAGCCGATGGTTTGCTCAGTATCGATAATACGTTCACCATCAAGGGTCAGCACATTCTGAAAAATACCATGTGTAGCCGGATGGGTCGGGCCAAGATTCAGTGTTGTATAGCGATTATCGTTCATCTTCCAAAAAACCGGTTGTCTTTATCTTCCCTCGTGGGATCTTCAAGAGGATATTCTTTCCTTAATGGGAAATAATCAAGGTATTCAACATTCAGGATCCGTTTCAGGTTGGGGTGTCCTTCGAAAAGGATCCCGTAAAAATCATAGGTTTCCCTTTCCATCCAATTTGCTGCCGAGAATATGTCAGTAACAGTACAGACAACAGGATCTTCAAGGGGTAAAAATGTCTTGATGCGGATGCGGGTATTGTCTGAAAAGCGGTGCAAATGATATACAACCCCCAATGGCAGCTTCTTATCAGGGTAATGAATGCCGCACAAGGTTGTAAGAAATGTATATCCCATTGATTCATTCTCTTTCAGAAAACGGATCACCTCATGGATCACCTCCCTGGCAACCACAACGGTAAGCATGTCACTATTTTCTTCAACAGAAAGAATGCTTTCAGAGAAGCGGGTTCTCAATTTACCGGTGATAATTGCGTTCTCCATTTTTTCCACTTCTGGTTTCCATAAAAAAGAACAGAAGGCATTATTACCTTCTATCTGATCCCGTAACTTTCCAATAAATCTTTATATTCCTTTGAGTACCTTCGTCTTAGCGACTCTTTTCCCACCAGATCCTGCACTTTCATAAACCCGTCAATAATCTGCTCAGGCCGTGGAGGACAACCTGGTACATAGACATCGACCGGAACGATCCGATCGATCCCCTGCAAAACACTATAGGTATCGAAGATACCGCCGCTGGCAGCGCAGGCACCAACAGCGATCACCCAACGGGGTTCTGCCATCTGGATATAAACCTGTTGAACAACGGGAGCCATTTTTTTTGCGATGGTTCCCATGACCATCAGGAGGTCAGCCTGGCGCGGACTGAAACTCAGGCGCTCAGCGCCAAATCTTCCAAGGTCATAATGCGCTCCCATTGTAGCCATGAATTCAATTCCGCAGCAGGATGTAGCAAATGGGAGGGGCCAGATAGAATTTTTCCGTGCCAATCCTACGACCTTGTCGAATGCTGTGGCAAAAAGACCCGGTGAATAATATCCTTCGGGAGGATCGACTTTAATATATGCTGTTGCGTTCATTTTTAATTAATCAATCCCAATCCAATGCTTTCTTTTTAATGATATAATAGAAACCGAATAACAGGAATCCCAGGAATAACATCATTTCGAAAAAGCCTTCCCATCCAAATTCCTTAAAGTTCATGGCCCAGGGATAGAAAAAGATGATTTCCACATCAAATAGAACAAACAGGATGGCTATGAGGAAATACTGCACCGAAAAAGGAAATCTCGCATTCCCCCTCACTTCGATGCCGCATTCAAAATTTTCCTCTTTCCTCAGGGTATGGATTTTCTTTCTTTTTCCACCGATAAAATGGGTCAGTGTCATCGTAACTGCAACAAATCCAAAGGCTATGACCGATTGAATGAGTATCGGAAAATAATCCGATGAGAAAAATGAGCGATCCATAATTTAGAATTATTCTTTACAAAGATATCTTTTTTTTGAAAAGCCGGTTAGCGTTAGCGAAAAATAAATAAATTTGAAAATCACTAAAACGTGTTCATGAATGCTATGCCACTGGTGATCATTGCGGTCGCCGTTTTTGTTCTGGGTTATCGATTTTATTATTCATTTATTGCGGCCAAAGTTTTGACCCTGGATGATTCCCGGGTAACACCTGCCGGCCGGTTATATGATGGACAGAATTATTACCCAATGAGTAAATGGGTACTTTTTGGCCACCACTTTGCAGCCATTGCCGGGGCAGGGCCATTGGTTGGTCCTGTTCTTGCCTGTCAATTCGGATATTTCCCGGGTTTTCTCTGGATAGTTTTGGGTTCAGTGCTTGCAGGATCAGTTCATGATCTTGTTATTCTCACGGCATCTATCCGTCACGATGGAAAATCAATTGCAGAGATTGCCCGTGCTGAGATCGGGAAAGCTTCAAGCGGGGTGGTCACCTCAATTGCTGTTCTGGTAATCCTGATCGTAGCATTGGCAGGATTAGGAATGGTGGTGGTGAATGCACTTGCTGAGAGTTCCTGGGGCACTTTTACTATTGCTTCGACAATTCCCATTTCAATATTTATGGGGATCTGGATGTTTCAGTTCAGGAAAGGAAAGACGAGAGAAGCAACAATAATGGGAATCATACTACTTACCCTTGCTGTTATTTTTGGCCGATACATACCAACCTCTTCTTTTGCTTCCTTATTTACTTTCGACCGAAAATCGTTGACACTTTTGCTTGCAGGGTATGGATTTTTTGCTTCTGTCCTGCCAGTCTGGCTCCTTCTGACACCGCGTGGATATCTCAGTACCATCATGAAGCTGGGAGTTATTGCCTTATTAGCCATCGGAGTGTGCATTGTTGCGCCAACCCTTAAAATGCCAGCATTTACAATTTTCACACATGGAGGAGGTCCTATTATCCCCGGAACATTATTCCCCTACCTCTTTATCACGATCGCCTGTGGAGCAATTTCAGGGTTCCATGCACTGGTAAGTTCAGGAACTACGCCAAAGATGATCATGAAGGAATCTCATATCAGGACCATAGCTGTCGGATCAATGCTTTCAGAAGGGATCGTCAGCGTACTTGCACTGATAGCAGCTTCCTCTCTCTTTCCGTTTGATTATTTTCAGATAAATGTGCCCGTTGAGAAATTCGCCCAGGTCATCCCTCAATTGCACTCTATGGGTTTTATCCAATCTGATCTTCCACGGCTTTCGGCTGCAGTCGGTGAGAAAATTGCAGGGCGATCAGGCGGCGCTGTTTCTTTAGCTGCCGGTATGGCGCAAATATTCTCTTCGATACCCGGGTTAAAAGGACTGATGTCATACTGGTATCATTTTGCAATCATGTTTGAGGCACTTTTTATCCTGACAACCATTGATGCGGGGACCAGGATCGCCAGGTTTGTCTTGCAGGAATCGTTGGGTAAAGTATATAAGCCTTTTGCACGTGCAAACTGGCTTCCGGGAAATCTGTTAGCAAGTGGGTTGATTGTCTTCTGCTGGGGATACTTTATTTATACCGGAAGCGTTTCCACTATCTGGCCGATGTTTGGCGCCGCCAATCAATTGATGGCAACCATTGCGCTTGCCATTGGGACATCATACATAATTAATGCAGGAAAGATCAGGTATGCATGGGTTACAATTGTACCTATGATATTTGTCGGGATCACTACTTTCACTGCGGGGGTCATGAATATGACAGAAATCTACATTCCGCAACTGGCAACTTCAGAACATCGGGTGGACGGGATCATCAATCTTATTCTTACTTTGATCATCATGGGTTTCGCTGTTATAATCATCAAAGATGCAGTACCGGGATGGGTTAAAGCCTGGAGAACCAGGCATTAATGTTAATAGCTTCATAAGGAGACTTCATGTCAAAGTACCGATGTATTATTGTTTTTACAAGTTTTCTGGGGATACTATTAGGAGGATATACCTGAAACAGGAATCCTGTGACACTCTCAATTTGTGGAGGAAACCCGATACTATACGAAAGTGACCATGGGAGGCGGATCACTGCTTCTGCAGAAATCAGGGACATAAACGGAGAATGGAAAAAGATATACGATTGCAAAGAAATTCCCATCAAAAAATGATGCATCATGCCATTTAATAAAATGCTTTCAGGATAAACCGTTCTAATTGCACATTTCTATGGAAAAAGAAAAGAAAAAGGTAGTTATTTTTGGGATTGATGAAACATTGACTGATGATCTTCTTGATTATCTAAAGCAACTCTATCATGTCACAATTTATGGGGCGGAGGCTCTTTCGTCAGAAGAGAGTTTTGTTGAAAAGGCTAAAATGGCAGATGTCATATGCTTTTTCAGTGGCAGGATCAATGGGAGTGTATTAAAACAGCTTATTAAAACTAAACTTCTCGTGGTATGCTCGACTGGATATGATTATGTTGATATAGAGACGGCTGCTGAATGTGGTATTGCAGTATGCAATAGTCCTAGTTTTTCTTCCCGCTCGGTGGCAGAATTTCAGTTTATGTTACTTTTAGCCCTTCAGAGAAAGCTCTCTTACGTTATCAAAGGAAATGAGCATCATTTTGACTTTTCTTTTTCTTTTAATTCTCTGATGGGGCAAGAACTTTTTAGAAAAACAATCGGTATTATTGGGACAGGAAACAACGGAATTCATGCCTGTAAAATAGCACGGGGTTTTGGAATGGAGGTACTGGCATATAGTCGGACTATTAAATCTCAGCTTGTTGCTGATCTCGGTATAAGATATGTTTCGCTTGATGAACTATTGGAGCGCTCAGATATTATCTCGATAAATCTTCCCCTCAATGATTCCACAAGACATTTTTTGGATCATGAGCATTTCAATAAAATGAAAAACGAGGTGATTATTATTAATACGGCGAGAGGATCAGTAATGAATGAACCGGCTCTTATTGAGGCTCTAAAAACAGGTAAAGTTGCTTCAGCCGGGCTTGATGTTTTGGAAAACAACACAAAAGACAATCCGCTTCTTAAGATGGAAAATGTCCTGGTAACTCCTCATTTGGCATGGGTTACAAAAGAGTCCCTTAAAAGAATGGTGGAATTGATGGTAGAGAATATACTTGGCTACTTTATGGGTGAAGCACAAAATGTGGTTAATAAGGTTTATTTTAATCCGATTTCAGAAAAGGTGGAGAAGGTTCGGCCAACCTTGGGAAACAAGGTGTCATTAGAAGTAGGTCAGGTACTAATGGATGCTCTGGTCTCGGGTAATCAGAAGCCTTTTGAGACGGGAAAATTTTTAGTTGCACAATTTGAACTAAATTTCGCAAAAGGAAGTGTGGAAGAGGCTGTATATCAGGTTGGGCAGTTTATCAAGCATACGTCTTTAGGTCTTATTTCGCCTGGACAAATTAATGATAAAGAGTGCAGATTAACGCTTAAAGAAGGGTTGATTGGTTACCAACAGGGAAACGACACATTTTTGTGTGGGATCATTTCAGAAATATTTAAAATAGTTACAGGGAAAAATTATATTATAACAGAAAATGAGTGTTCTGATCAATGGTCCTGTCGAACGTTCAATATTGTAAATTCTGAGTGATTTAACCATTCAGATTGAATTTTTCTGGAATGTTTTTACTATTCCTGTTTATTGCAATAGACGGATCATTGTTTTACTAAGATTATTTTCTGCCGGGAATGCAATGGAAAGCATCCCACCGGGGATTTCCACTGAAAGTGTTGTGATTATCGATAAGTTTTTAAAGCAGCACTGGCGTATCAATTGCGGTTCTGTTCTCAGGGTTTCAACAGATTCAATTTCATACCACTCTGCTGGCACACGAAATCCGAGGCCGATTGCTTTTCCTGCAGCCTCCTTTGCGGTCCAGAGGAGGTGGGAAATTTCAAGAGAATCTCCTTCACTACTGCAGAGATCTTTTTCACGAGGGCTAAGTATGTGGAGAATGATGGCCCGGTTTTTCTCTGAAATGGTTTCTACATCTATACCCATTGGAATGGATAGGGGGAAACATAAACCCGCATTCCATGATTCATCATGGGCAATGGAGATGCCGTAATGCCGGGGAAGATCAACTATTATTGGTCTCCCGATGGAGCCGGTAATGATCCGGCAAGCTACTGATGGTATCTCTGGAAAGACCTTATTAATGGCCATCTTTCCAGTAATCCTTCCATTCAGAAATGATCTTCTGTGGATATCTGAGGCATAACTGTCGCCGGTATTTATTTCTTCCGGATGAAGAAGCATGCGGGTTTTAGTGTTAAGATCTTCCTTGCTGAGTGAGAGACAAAGTGTGAGACCTACCGCCAATTCTTCATTTCCTAATGAAAAGCGGATCATTGATTGAAATAATTCATTTATTTTTTCCATACGGTACTCAGTAATTTGATCTCCTTTTATTGACCGGTATTGATCCACTGCATTAAGGCAAGTGCAATCTGTTTAACATAGGGTTGAACCATAATGGAAACATGATTACCAGTAATATTTGCAATCTCAAGATTTTTTTTGATCCAATAGCCCCAGTTCAGATCAGAGGCCAGTAAAGGGACCTCACTCTGCCCGTCAAATGGTGGTAAAGATTTCTCAGCCCTGATCAGCAGGGTTTTACCATCGAATGTGCCCAAGTCGCAGGCAGAGGTGATTTCATTATGATGTATCATCATTTCAAGATATCCGTGAAAATCAGTTATTTTCATATCGTCAGGAACCAGATTAACCGATTTGAATGCTTTCAGAAAGATTTCCGACCGGGCCTCAGGAGACTTTCCATTCAGGCTTTCAGCGCTGATCCCAAGCGGATGGCTTACAAGATGTGCCACCTTATCGGCAAAAACCAGCATACGATCAACAGGATCAATATCCTGTTTTACTGCTGTGCCCGAATCTTCGATGGGTGCAAGCTGATCGATGATCATCAGCCGTGGACTCTCTCCCGATTTTTCCCTGACCTGCCTTGCCATTTCAAAGGCTATCAGCGCCCCCATCGACCATCCGCCTAATATCAAATCATCCATACATTCAGGTATAGATAATTCATCAAGGTAATAACGGGCCATGTCGCTAACGCTATCACCTGGTTTCCCATGCAAACCGGTTGCCTGCAAACCATACACTGAAAATTCCTCTCCCAACTCCTTTGACAGTTCATAATAACAAAGTACATTGCCACCGGCGGGATGTACAAGGAACAATTGCTTTCTCCCCGATCCAGGCCTGATAGGCACAAGGCAGGTAGATTGCAGAGTACCGCCGGATGAACGAATAAGCTCGGCCAGTTTTATCACGCTTCCGCGCTCGAATAATGTGGCAAGAGGAAGGTAAATCTGAAATTCTTTCTCAATCGCAGCAAACAATTGTATTGCCAGAAGCGAATGCCCACCAAGATCGAAAAACCCGTTTTCAATCCCGACCTTATCTGTTTTCAGAATGTCCTTGAAAATATTGAGAAGTCTTAGTTCGGTAAGGTCGCGGGGCGAGCCGGATGATTGTTTACTGATTGAAGTACCTTCAATTGTCCGCTTTAGTTCCTTAAAATCTGTTTTTCCGTTAGGTGTGAGAGGAAAACGTTCCAGAACATAAAAAGCCGATGGGATCATATAAGAAGGCAAATGTTGTGAAAGCCATTGCCTGAGATTATTTTCATTATAGTCAATACCTTGCTTCAAACTAATAGCAGCCTGCACTGAACTCACCGAACCTATATTCTCAGGAATGAAAACTACAGACTGTTCAATAGCTGGATAAGCATTCAGAGTATTCTCGATTTCCCTCGTCTCAACCCTGTAACCCCTGACCTTTACCTGATGGTCCTTTCGTCCCTCGAACACAACCACCCCATCTTCATTCATCCTTCCAATGTCACCGGTGAAATAGATACGATCCCCCTGTGTGAACGGATCGTCAGTAAATTTCTCAAGAGTCAGCTGAGGCTGGTTCAGGTATCCCCGGGCAATGTTTTTTCCGCTTAAAATGATCTCCCCCGGGATGCCCTTAGGAAGAAGCTGCAAGTTCCGTTTTGCAATATATACCGATGTGTTGTTAAGTGGGAATCCTATGGGAAATTCCGAAGTTGACCGGCCTGCATCAGGAGGGATCTCCCATGTGAGAGATCCAATGGTAGCCTCTGTCGGACCATAATGGTTAATAATTCTAAGGTCTGGAGCAATTTCCCTTACTGTTCCGACAATATCAGAGCTGCATCGTTCACCTCCAAGTACAAGCAGTTTCCGGGGCAGGAGTATTCCGGCCCGGGATGAATGGAGCAGGCTCATCATATGAGAAGGAACGATCTTAAGGCAATCAGCAGGCCAACGGTCAAGCCAGTCGGCAAGCAGTGAAGCGTCGGTGGCGTGATCTTCGGGTATTATCACCACTTCACCTCCATGGATCAGGGGTGGAAATATGCTTGTATTTCCAAGGTCGGCAGCGATAGATGAAATCGTGGCAAACGAATCACCAGTATTCATTTTCATCCGCATCCATACTGCTTGTGAATAATTCAGCAAAGCTTCAGATCCTATACAAACCCCTTTGGGATTACCTGTGGTACCGGAGGTATAGATCACATAAGCCAGGTCCCCCTGACCGGTGTCCCCTAATGTGATATCTCCTGACCAGGGCTCTGCCATAGCCTTCTCAAAGGAAAGAACGGTCAATCCAGTGCAGGGAATCCCTGCCGATAGTTCTTCCGAACTGATCAAAAGCCTGAGCCCTGCATCTTTTGCAATGAATTTCAAGCGTTCCTGCGGCAAATGTACATCCAGCGGAACGTAAGCTGCACCAGTTTTAAAAATACCCAGTATGGAGATTATCAGTGAGGCGTTGCGCGGAAGAAATAAACCTATCAGGTCTCCCTTTAATACACCTTGTCTTGACAGGACATTTGCAAGGTGACTGGAATCCTGTTCAAGTTCAGAATAAGTGAGCTTACGACGAATATCCCTTAATGCTATCAACTCAGGGGTTGCCCTGACCTGAGCTTTAAACTCTCCTATCCAGGTTGCAGGCAGTGAAGTATCGGGGTTCTTAAATTCTACTCTCTTACCCTGGCAAAACGAACGCTCCTCTTCGGGAAAATACTTCAGGATTCCACACTGTTCCTCCGGATTACTGATTACAGAGTCCAAAAGGATCTTGTAATTAATTAGAAGTTTCTGAATGGTTTTTTTAAGGAAAATGTCATATGGAAACGTAACCGAAAGGATGAGTTCCTGATTGGCTTCTTCTACCCAGAAATTCAGGTCGAATTTGGAATACGAATAATCTATGCTCTCAGGCTTGACAGATAAGCCTTTGACGCTGTAAAGCGAGGGGATATTCTGATGCACAAAATGAACCTGGAACACCGGGTTGGTGCTTAGGTTTCGATCGGGATTAACCTCTTCGATCAGCTTCTCGAAAGGAAGCTCCTGCCGCATGAAAGCTTGCTGGCAAAAGGTTTTTATCTCTTTAAGGAATGTTATGGCAGTGGTTTTCTCATCTATTTTGACCCTGAGTGGCAATGTATTTATGAACAGGCCCATGGTTTGCTGGAATGATAACTGGTTACGTCTTGCAACAGGCACCCCTATCATGAGGTCCTTCTGGCCGCTATATTCAGACATCAGAAGCCCGAAACAACCAAACAGCAAATGAAACAAGGTTATATTTTCCCGCTGGCAGAATTGCCTAAGCTTTTCCGTTTCCTCGGCACCCATGTAACTGACCTCTTTACTGCCGCGATGCGACATGATGGCCGGACGTTGAAAGTCCAGGGGGAGATTAAGGGGCTCAGGAAGATCTTTCAACTGTGTTTTCCAGAAATCAAGTTGTTCATTATACCTGGGAGTTCCCATCCAATCCTTCTCCCATTTCACGAAGTCAATGTACTGATATTCCAGGACAGGGAATGGTGGAGGTTCTTTATTTTCCAGTGCCGCATAGGTCATTGAGAGCTCTTTGGCGAATATTGCGTTCGACCAGCCGTCTGAAATAATATGATGGGGGTTGATCAACAGCATATATTCCAGGTTGTGCAGATGCAGCACCTTGAACCTAAGCAAAGGCAAGTGATCCAGGGGGATGGCAGTTTTCCCGTGTTCAATGGCTTCATTCATTGCCCTTGATTCCTTTTCATTTAATGGAAGGTTACGCAGATCTTCATAAATTATCTCCGGTTTTCCCTTCGGGTGAACCTGTTGAACCGGCTTTCCTTCCTTTACATGGAACGTGGTCCTGAGTATTTCATGCCTTTCGGTGAGTATGCCCAGGCTCTGAACCAGGATATCAATATTCAGCGGGAATTCTGCGGATATCCTTAAAGCAACGGGATTGTTATAGAGGGCTTCCCCTTCGGTAAGCTTATGAAGGAACCACATCCGTTCCTGGGCCTTTGACAAAGGATAGAGCCCGTCTGGATTCCTTTCCATTTTAGGTGGTTTCCCCAAGCGCGGGGCATCATCATCTCTACCTTTTCTGAGTAAGGCTTTAAGCTTATCAGAACTTAATCCCGACAAGCGGTCGTTCAGTGATTTTTCCTCCTTTGCCACTAATTTATTCGATCAGGGATAAGTGACTATAAGTTTACCTATATGTTTCGAGCGGGATAGGGCAGTCAATGCTTCCTTTAACTGACTCATAGCGTAAATCTGGCATGGAATGGGTTTAAAAATTCCGGCATTGAATAACCCTGCAATCTCCAGGAGTTGTTCCTTCATCTTCTGCGGATGTATCAGGTATAATGAAATATCCAGCATAGCGAAAGTGATTCCTTTCCGGAACAGGTTCATCGGTAAAAGTGTGTTTTTTGCAATGTCTTTTTTATCCAACTGTATGAAGCGGCCGAAGGGTGAAAGAATTTCCAGTCCTTTCATCATGGCATCACCTGAAAGCGTATTCAACAATACATCAACTCCTCTGCCCCCGGTTAATTCCATGATCTCCTCACCAAATGCCAGTGATCTTGAATCCATAGGATGTGTTATGCCCTTCTGCCTCAGGAATTCCCTTTTCTCAGGAGAACCTGCAGTTGCGTATATTTCAGCCTTTTTCCAGAAAGCAATTTCAAGCGCTGCAAGCCCGACGCCTCCAGTGGCAGTATGTATCAAAACCGATTCGCCCTGAGTAATGTTTGCAAGCCGGATCAACCCTGAAAAAGCCGTCAGGTAAACTGTAGGTATGGCCGCAGCATCTGTAAAGGTCAATAGAGGCGGTTTAGGCACCAGCTGAAGTTCAGAAACGTTGAAGACATTGATAAAATGGCTGTCGGGCTGGATCTTCCCGTCAATAAAGGTGCCTGCCGACAAAGCAATCACCTCATCCCCTTCCCTAATCTTTTTAACTCCTTTACCAATACGGGTCACTACACCTGCAAAATCGGATCCCATATTGGACGGTATACCCGGAGCCTCCGGATACTGTCCAATGGCTATCATCAGGTCCCTATAATTTAGGCTCGCTGCCCTAGCCTTTACCTGCACATACCCTTCCGGGGGATCCGCAGCAATTGCTTCTCTGAAACTGATATTCATTGAACCGGGAATACCCACGATGCAGGAGAAACAATCCCACTCTATAAGCTTGTTTTGTAAAGGTTTGACATCCTCTTTGGTATCCTTCCCGGAGGAATACCCAAGACGTCTCAGCAACAACTCTTTCTGCTCAGGTGAAAGATCTGCTATCTTCTTCAGCAGTTCGTTATTTTTCATTTTCCATCTCTTTCAACATAGCCTCAATCTCATCTGCCCCCTTCATGGCAATGATCATTTCCACAATCCTGTCCGACAATCCTCTTACAGTCGGGTTCTCAAAAAATATGTTCGGTTGGAGCTCAAGATCGAATTCATCTGCAATATTTGAGATGGTCTGTATAGCGAGAAGCGAATTACCCCCGAGCTCCATAAAGCTGTCATTCACTCCGATCTTGTCAATTCCCAGAATTCCTTTCCATATACCTGATATAACGTTTTCGATTTCGTTCGCCGGCGGCTCGAAAGGCGTCGAAAGCTGTGGACGTTCATAAGTTGATGCACCTTCATTCTTCTCCTCCTCTTTTTCCTGTTTCTCCTGTTTCTTATACGAAGGCCTTTCTTCCAATATATCCTGGTTTAAGTCGGTAGTGTTGATCACGATCTGGGGGAATTGCTTGAATGCAAGCAACCGTTTGAAAACTTCAACTCCCTCATCCGGCAGAATATCGTTCTTCCCAGCGAAAGTAGTCAGATCCCTCACATTTTTCGGTATTGTATCTATGGCTGGTACCTGGCTGGCTTTGCTAATGTTCTGAACCAGGCGTATGAAAGAAATCTCTCCGATGCTCATTAGGAGATGGTTCTCTGGATCTATAAGCTTGACTTCAAATTTCATTTCTTCATTTGCAGATTTCCACTCATCGTTAAGCTTTGCATAACACCAAAAATGGGCAGGTAATGGATGGTAAAGTGCAATATCCCTGTATGAGTATGGAAGGAACAATTCTTTCTCAACATATGGGATAGAACAGGATGTGGCCACGTCGAGTAATGCAGGATGAAAGGAGAAATAATTCAGGTCATCGAGAAACTCATCCCTGAGCCTGAGCTCGATCATGAATTCCTTTCCGTTATACTGGGTTGAACGCTTGCAGTCCCAGCGGTTGTCATATTTCAGTACCGGTCTGCCTTCATCGTTCAGTAATTCGAGGAAATGAGGCAGGGTATCGACCTGTCCTTTTATTTTTTTTGATAAGTCCTGAATGTCGATGTCAGCGGATTTTATTTCTCCGGAAATCCTAAATTCACCTTTTACATGGTCCATCCAGATTTCACGGGAGGAATTGGCTTTTACTTCCCTGCTGCTTATCCTGAACGACAGCATTTTGCCAGATGGCTTCACCTGCAGTCGCAGTTTTCGGTTTATACCCGTATCATAAATGAGAGGTGTAACAAATGACAGGATTGAAATCTCGGGATGTCCGTGAAGATCTTTGATTTTTATATAACGGTCTAATATTTCAAGCGTGGAAATACCTATGAATGCCGGTTTCCCGGATAATTGGTGCGAACTCAGCACCCAATCGCGTTCAGGACTAATGTCGATGATATAGTTATCCTGGCCATTTTCTGAAGACTGGAATTCCAAGATGATGCCGTTGCGGAATTCTTTCTGGGTAAGGTTTTTCCCGGATTGCAGAAGCTGCTTCTTCTCTGCTTTGGTTTTCTCCCAGTTTGCTGCCATTCCGATCACACCCCACTGTCCCCAGTTAATAGAAAGAGTCCCGTCGCCAATCAGTCTTCTCCTGTATTGGGCAAAAGCATCCATAAAGGAATTCGAACCACAGTAATCGACCCTGGCAGCTTCTCCGAAAATGGAGGAGACCGAAGAAAACAGGAAGAAGAAATCCAGTTTTCTGTCTTTGAAAATATCATGAAGGATGATGGTACCGTGCAATTTGGACTTCAGCACAAGATCGGCCTGTTCCTTGTCTTTTAGGGCGATGACGCCGGTTCCGGGCATGCCGGCTGAATGTAACACCCCCCTGACTGGCCCATGTTTTTTTTCTACTTTGTCAATAATCTTCTTCGTCCCTTCATAATCCGAAGCATCCAGGTGCGCAAGGATCACCGTTGCTTTTAGTGCTTCCAGTTCCATGATATCGCGAACCCTCATGGCAGTTATTTTTTCAACATCCTGCGATTCGACTATATGCCGCCATTCACTTCGGGGAGGCATCGCAGAACGATGGGTCAGCACTAATGTCGTTTTCACCGTACGGGCAATGAATTTTGCAAGTTCCATGCCAATGCCGCTAACGCCACCTGTAATCAGATAAACTCTGTTATTACCGAGGATGTTTTCCATTATTCCGGTAGTTTCGGGACATACCGCAGTATAATCCTCGACCCAGCGATAACCATGCCGGTATGCAACGATATTGTCATCAGCCGCAAGACGACATTCACTGATCAAGGCAGAACCCAATTCCTTAAGTTGTTCCTGACCATATTCAGAGGGCAGGTCAATAAGGCGGGCAATAATCCCCGGATGTTCCTGCCCAATGACCCGCGCAGGGCCAATGGTCAGGGCCTTTTCAGGCGCAAGCACAGCTTCACCGGTTACATCAAAAAGATGATTTACTACAAACAATAGGAACTGGTTTTTCACGAAGCCTTCGCTGATTAGAGCCTGTTCAAGATACATGGGGCCGTAAAAATGATCTGCTGCCAATTGGTCAACATGAAGCGGGTGAAGATGGACGTTATCCGGTTCACACCCGTAATTCCATGCATAAACTATATTGCCGGGATTCCAGTTTTCTGATTTCAGAGCTTTCATTAACTGCAGGTAATGCTCCTTCAGGCCGGAATTAAGAACAAACCCATGGTTCTCCCGTTTGAACTCCCTTCCCTTTGTTATAAGGAAAACAGGAATGCCTGTCTCTTTCAATTCATTACTAATCTCCCGACACAAACCCTCTTCATCTGCAAAGAGCAGCCAGCACGCCTTCTCTGAAGTCTGCTCCGCGATGGCCATCCCGTTGACCGGTATCCTCTGGGGAGGAGCTGTCCTTTTCCACCCGGGGATATAGAACCATTGACTTATGTCGGATTTCTTTTTATTCTCTGATTTGGCTTTTGCCCCTTCTTTACGGGAAAAATCGATAATATAAGGTTTGCGTTCGAAGGGATACCCGGGATAAGAAATCAGTTTCTGTCTCGTGTTATCAAACAATTCCCATTTAATATAATCTCCATTGGCCCAAATTTGTCCAAGGGACGAATAAAAATAGATCAGGGGATCGGCTTTGTTATCCAGAGACGGTATTGTACTAATGATTGCATGCGGACTGTCTTTTCCAAGCTGACGTTTAACCGCTGATTCAAGAGACTGCCCAGGTCCTGATTCCACAAAAACAGTAGGAGCCGTATCAAGGCATAATTTGGCGGCGTCGGCAAAGCGGACGGTCTTGCGCACATGCTGTACCCAAAATTCGGGATTAGTCGATTCTTCTGCACTAAGCCATTGACCGGTCACAGTGGAAGCAATCGGGATAGTGGGAGCCGAAAGTTTGATTTCATTGAAAAGCTTTGCAAAAGCAGGTAAAGCCGGTTCCATCATGGCCGAATGGAAAGCATGGGAAGTCGGGATCTTTTTGTTGAAGGTTTTTGTTTTATTAAGTTCCACTGCAAACAAATCGATTAGATCCACAGGTCCGGATACGACACATAATTCCGGGCTGTTTATCACTGCTATCTCAAGTCCTTCAGGCAGCATGGGTGTCAGTTGTTCCTCGGTGAGCAGTATGGCCAGCATGGCTCCTCCCGGTAAGTCCTGAATAAGGCGGCCTCTTCGGGCTACTGCTTTCAGTGCATCCTCCAGTGTAAAAATACCTGAGATGGTCGCAGCAACATATTCACCAACACTGTGCCCGATAAGCATGTCAGGCACGATCCCAAAAGATATCAATAGCTTAGCCTGGGCATAGCTTACCATGAACAGTGCCGGCTGGGTGATATATGTTTCGTTAATCTTAATCGAAGCAACTTCCTCATCGGCTAACGAAGGAAACAGTATTTCCCTTATATCCAACCCCAGCTCTTTTCTCAGTATCTCTGCACATTCATCAATGGTCTGTCTGAATATCTTCTGGTTCTCATACAGCGACAAGCCCATGCGGATATACTGATTTCCTTGGCCAGGGAATAAGAAAACTACCGGTCTTTTTTCCTCCGATTTGATGGTTGTGGCAGTTTTTGTGCCAAGACCTGCCTGTAGTTCTTCCCTGTTCCGGAAGGGTATAGCAGTCCTGGTTAGGAAATGATGTCTGCCATGCCGTGAGGTATATGCTATTGCATGTGGATCAACATCAGGAAATGTTTGAAGGAAGGCTTTAATCTCTGCCTGGGCTGCAGTAACTGCATTCGGACTATGGCCTGAGACCAAGAGGAGGTCACAGGGAATTTTATAAAGTTCCGCACCAACAGCTGGAGCTTCCTCAAGAACAATACAGGCATTGGTACCGCCAACACCGAAGGCATTAACAATAGCACGGAGAGGTATACCGTTTGGGGGTTGCCAGTTTCTTAGTTCCGTATTTACAAAAAACGGGCTGTTCAGAAAATCAATCTTCGGATTGGTCTCATTGAAATGCAAGGAAGCCGGAATTTGCCTGTTCTTCAGGCAGAGAGCAGTCTTGATCAGGCTCGCAGCACCTGAGGCGATATCAGTATGGCCAATATTGGTTTTCACTGATCCGATTGCGCAATACTGTTTCCGGTCGGAATATTGTCTGAATGACTTTGAAAGCGAAGTGACCTCAATGGGATCCCCAATGGGTGTTGCAGTACCATGAGCTTCAACATAAGTTATGGTATCTGCAGAAATTTCTGATAAGGAGAGGGCTTCGGTGATTACTTCTACCTGCCCTTCAACCGATGGAGCTGTATATCCCACTTTTTTGTTCCCGTCGTTATTGATGGCGCCGCCCAGTATAACAGCATAAATATTATTGTGATCCCGGATTGCATCTTCAAGTCTTTTCAGAATAACCACCCCGCAACCCCTGCTGAAAACAGTACCATTTGCATCCTTGTCAAAGGTGCGGCAATGTCCGTCAGCCGATTCCATACCGCCGGCCTGGTATAAATACCCTTGTCTTTCCGGTATTTCAATGGTAGCTCCCCCGGAAATGATCATGTCGCTCTGATAATTCATCAGACTGTTTATCCCTGTAACAACGGCCACAAGAGAAGTAGAACATGCACACTGGACATTCACACTAGGACCACTCAGGTTCAGTTTATACGATACTCTTGTTGTAACATAGTCTTTGTCGTTGCTGGTGACAATGGATGCTCCGCTAGCGTTTTTCTTAACCCAGGGGTTTCCCATGGTCTCTATAAGATGAAGCGGAGTGCCTGTACCCCCGAATACGCCTATACGCTCCCTGGTATTATATGGGTCGCAGCCGGCATCTTCAAGGGCATGCCATGCACATTCCAGGAAGATCCTCTGCTGAGGATCCATTAATTCAGCTTCCCGGGGTGTATATCCGAAAAATTCGGCATCGAAAAACTCTGCTCCGTCAATAATGCCCCGGTTCCTGATATAATTGGACTGACTGAAGACTTCTGGAGATACACCAGATGCTATCAGCTCCTCATCTGTGAATGTGGTAAGTGTCTCGACCCCGTCTAACAAGTTCTTCCAGTATTCGTAAATGTTTTTTGCACCGGGAAGACGACAGGCCATACCTATTATCGCAACTTTGCCTTCAAGGTTCTTAACTTCATCTGATTGCATAAAAAATAGTTTTTATGATTGATTTTTATTAGGAAAAATATGTTTAATAATTTGTTGCCTGATGTTCTTGTTCCGCAAGGCAACTCTTCTTGCAATATCATTCTGGGAATGCTCCGTCTTGTCTTTACGAAGAAAGGCTGCTAAGCTCCTTATTGTTGGATATTGAAAGAGGTCTACAATAGTGACATCTGTCTTAAGCTTTTCGGCAATGAGATCCTTTATCCTGACAAGAAGGAGGGAATGGCCTCCTACTTCAAAGAAATTATCCTGAGGCGTAAATGACTCATGATCAAGAAATTTTTTCCATATCGTTGAAAGGATAAGTTCGGTTTCATCCATGCGCCTTTGGAAAAAATCAGGGATTGCAGGCACCCCTGGACGCAGGTTCAATAAGGCATTAAAATCTGTTTTGCCGTTTGGAAGTGTCGGAATGTCAGGCGCCAAGATGAAGCTCCCTGGAATCATATAAGCCGGCAGATGAAGTCTTAGAAAATCCTTGAGTTCATTTTCATTGATTTTTGTCCCTGGTTCAGGTACAATAAATGCAGTCAGGCGAACATCTTCCTCTTTCTGTTCCATTGCATCAACAACAACATGCCTGATCCCTGGAAAACGAAGAATTGTCATTTCAACTTCACCCGGTTCAATCCTGAATCCCCTTACTTTTAACTGTTTGTCGGTCCTTCCCAGAAACTCTACAGCTCCATCGGAAAGAAACCGTCCCAGGTCGCCGGTTTTGTAAATTCTGGTCTCCTGGTTTTCGGTAAAAGGGTTGGGAAGAAACCTTGAAGCCGTTTGGGCTGGATCTTCAAAATATCCTTCTGCAAGCACCTTGCCGCCAATATAAATTTCCCCGGGAATTCCAACAGGCAGGGGTTTACGGTTTTCATCAAGAATATATATACAAGCATTTACAATAGGATAACCTATTGGGACCATCCTGAGCGAGCTGTTGCGACGGCAATGCCAGCAAGTCATGTATATGGTTGCTTCTGTGGGACCGTAAAGGTTGATCAAAGACCCCTCAAATTCCCTGAAGATCTGGTCCTGTATACTTTTTGACAACTTCTCTCCCGTCGAAATAATGTTTTTAAGATACCTGGCGCGACCGAAAACTCCGGAATCACTCAATGCTTTGAGACCTGAAGGTACAAACTGTACCGTATTTACCTTCATTTCATTCAATATTGCTTCCACCTTTTCAGGAGCCTGAAGTTCACTCCTTTTTTCAAGTACCAGTCTACCCCCGCTGATCAAGGGTGTAAAAAGCTCAATTAATGATATGTCAAAGTTGATGGATGCTGTAAATAAAAATGTATCCCTGCTGGAAATATTTAATTCCTTTTTTATCCAGACAAGAACATTAATCAAGCTGTCGTGACGTATCATCACACCTTTGGGATTACCTGTTGAACCGGATGTAAAAATGATGTATGCAAGATCCCTGGGTGTAAATGTTTCAAAGGACCTATCAGGGACTGGCTTTGATGGCTTAGCCAGCAGATCATTTATGATAATTATATTCTCCGTTAATTTCTTTCGATTGTTTCTTTGCTCCTCATCAACGATAAGAAAATTTATTTTTGTTTTCTCTATGACATAGCGAAGCCTTTCCTCCGGATAATACGGGTCAAGGGGGATGTATATGCCACCTGTCCTGAAAACAGCTATTATGCACATGACCATTTCGGGGGAATTTTCCAGATGAATTCCTACCGGTATGCCTTTATGTACTCCACGAAGACGAAGGTTTGCAGTTATGATTGCCGTTCTATGATCCATTTCTGCATAGGTTATGACTTCATGCCGGGAGACCAGGGCAGGCAGGGCAGGAGTTTTTTTTATCTGCAATGCAATAAAGTCGGTAATAGTTTCTTTGACATCCTTTGATAACGCTGTCTGGTTCCATTCGTAAACAGTTTTGTCATACTCCTTGGGGGAAAGGAGATTTAAGGCTGATACCTTCATATCGGGGGCAACACAGATATGCTCAAGAATCTGTATAAAATGATCAAGCAATATCTCTATGGTTCCTGCATGATAGAGGCTCGATGAATATGTCAGCACTATTTCAGTCTCTTCAGGCCTGTCGAAGATCTCGGTAAAAAGATCGAATTTGGAACAACCGAAAAACTCTTCCCTGGCTGTCCCACTTATCCCTGTATTGGTCAGAAATTCCCATTGTGTTTCATGAAAAGCAAACATGACCTGAAAAAATGGGTTAATTCCCGGTATCCTTTCCGCTTTAAGAACTTCGATCAGATGACTGAACGGGAACCTTGAATGGAAAAGATTTTCCAGGATAAGATCTTTTACCGACCCAAGCCAATCCGCGAATGACAAATCCGGGTCAACCTTTGCCCTCAAAAGTATTGTATTTACAAAATATCCGATCTGGTTAAGAAAAGATTTTTTACTCCTGTTTGCCACCGGACTCCCAATGAGAAAATCGGTACGGCCGGAATGAAAATACAGTAGAACCGAAAATGCTGCAAGGCAGGTCATGAACATGCTTGATCCGTGAGTATCACTCAAAGTCCTAATCCTGGTTCTGAGTATCGGGCTGATCTCTCTTCTGACCTGACCTCCCTTCCATGACGGGATTTCAGGACGCCTAAAATCGGTGGGAATTTCAAAGAATGTAGGTACATTGACTAATTGTTTCTGCCAGTATTGTTTATCATCTGAATACTCCATCCCCCTCATATACAATCTCTCTTCCCGGATGAATTGTGTGTAAGCCGCCGGCCCGATGGACCAACCTGACTTGCTTCCGTTATTTGCATTATCATAAAAAAATGATAGCTCCCTTAACAATATATCGAAGGAGAAGCCGTCAAACACAATGTGATGAACAATAAAAGCAAGTAAATGCTGCTGTTCTCTGATTTTATAAAGGATGAACCGGTACGGAGGTCCCAGTTCCAGATTGAAAGGAAGCGCTGCTACACTGCGGGCATGATCAAGGACTTCGGGAACCGTAACATACAAGCTGTCATGTTGTGGAATAAAAATTTCTGGCATCAGATTATCAGGAATATTAATAATTCTTTGTGGTTGTCCATTATTGAAGTGAAAGGCCGTTTTCATTGATTCATGCTTTCCGGTTATGCACAAGAGCGCATACCTAAGGCTTTCGATATCAAGCATACCAGTAAGTTTAATGGTATAGAAGATATTATAGGCCGATAGTTTTGGTTCCGTCTGTTGAATAAACCATAAAGCTTTTTGATTTTCGGATAAACCTGATTGCATGATACAGTCCGACTCAGTTTTTTTTGAAAGACTTTCAGGTATATCACTCCTATAAGATATAGTCCCTAATTTTATTGCAGGTTCTCCACTTTGGTTGGCATGATTAAAAAAAATATGCATTAATAGCTTTACGGGTGATGGATAATCGAAAATGCTTTTGATCAGCACAGAAACTCCCATCCTGGTCTGTAATTCCATGACAAGTGCATTGGCTTTAAGCGAATTTCCCCCGAGATCAAAAAAATTATCTTCCATACCTATTCCTTCCACTCCTATTACCTCCTCCCATATCCTGATCATCTTTTTTTCATCTGCTGTTAAAGGGAACAGTACCGGATAGCCGAGATCGGGGCGCTGAACACCAGGAGCAGGTAATGATTTACGGTCAAATTTTCCATTGGGAAGCTGGGGAAATTGTTCCATGGTTACAAAGACCTCCGGTATCATAAAATCGGGTAATGTTCTCCTTAGAATTTTTCGGAGTTCATCAACTGGTTGAGAGTCGTTCCCTTTGTAAATCAGGTAGGCCCCTAATCTTTTTCCGTTTCGGACGTCTTCAACTACTTTTACGATGGCATGTTTAACATCCGGGACTGCCAGTAGGGCCTGTTCAATTTCAGGAAGCTCGATACGAAACCCGCGTATTTTGACTTGCTGGTCTTTACGCCCGATGTAAATCAGCCTTTTTAATTCGTCTTCCTTTACCAGGTCACCGGTGCGGTAGACTCGTACGGGATCTCTTCCGTTAAGTTTTAATGTTATAAATGTGGTTCCCGTCAATTCCGTGAGGTTTAGGTACCCTCTTCCAATACCTTCTCCGCTGGCAAGAAGTTCACCGGTTTCTCCCGGCTGAATCATATTCAGATCATCATCGGTAATATATATCTTTGTTCCTTCAAGAGGTTTCCCGATATTGGCAGGTTCACCAGGGTACAAACGGCTGGCCGTAAGGTTTGCTGTTGCTTCGGTAGGTCCATAAAGGTTCCAAAGTTGCAGATCCGGCAACAAGCGGAATGTTTTTTTCAGTAGTTCATCCGTCACAACTTCACCCGAGAGGTAAACACAAGAAGGTGCCATCTTGGCAATGACCGCTGCATCTTTGGTCTCTAAGAAATATAGGATTTCAGACCATAATGTAGGTACACAATACAGGCCCATTCCAGGATGGCTGGAATACCACTCCATCAATTCCCCGGGCTTCCTGATCAGCAATGGATCCAGGATATGAAGTGTTTTCCCCGATAACAGCGTGGAATAGAATTGGGTTACAGCTGCCGCAAAAATGAAGGAGGAAGTCAAAGGCAGAGTAACCCCGGTTTCAGGCATTACATGCTCACAAAACCAATGGATATAATAGTTCAGGTTCCGGTGCTCTATTATCACCCCTTTGGGATTCCCGCTGGAACCGGAAGTGTATAAAATATAGGCACAATCTGATGGATTTATTAGTCTGGTCTCGGGAATTCTTTTTTCGCTACGATTCTTCAAATCTGACCAGTCTGGAATGAGCCAATGAGTGTGATTATCAAACAAGGTGTGAGGAAGCAAATCATCGGTGATTACAAGCCTTGCACCGGCATCCTGAAGAATATACCGTATCCTCTCCTGAGGAAAAGCCGGAGACAGAGGGACATAGGCAGCTCCTGTTTTCAGAACCGCCAAAATTGAAATAGCCAGGTTAACGGAAGGGTTCAGGTAAATGCCAACCATCGACCCGGAGCCTGTTCCGGTTTGCTGTAACTGCCAGGCAAGATCAGACGAGCACTGGTCCAATTCAGAGAAACTGATATGTTCATCATCGCATATAAGGGCAGATAAATCTTCTGAATCCGCAGACTTAAGAAATATCTCCTCATGTAGTGGAACGAATCTGTTCATCGTTGATACGCAACCGGAATAGTCCGGTGAGTTTAAAATGTGTTATTTGACACTAAAGTCCCATAAATTATACCTTAGCAGTTGATCAGTATTAGCAGGAAAGTCGCCGATCAGGTATTTCAGTGTAATTAACTTTGTTATAATGGTCTGCCGGCCATTTTCCATATTCAGGAGAGCGGAATTATAATCTTGATAGGTGTTGATCACATTGATCTGAGTAGAGGCTCCCATATTAAATTTCTGAAGTTCATTATCATAGGTTTTCTTTTCAAGAGTCACCAGTTCGACCTGGTTTTTAAATAGATAGATCAGATTCCCAATCTCGCTCAAAAGCTGAAGGACCTGCAATTTGGAATCGAATTTTAACTTTTCAAGCTGAGTTTTGTAATATTCATATGAAGAAAGCTTAGCTAGATAATCACCTTTGAGTTCCTCGTTTTTAAACGGTATTTTATATGAGAGGGTCAGATTTAATGAAGAACCCGGGCTCCCGCTTGAAAAGGACTTATTGAACTCAGAGAAGGGTTCATATGCTGTTGTGCCAAAATACATATAACGGAGATCGAGGTTAAGATCATTTAATTTATTATACTTGGCGCCATTCATCTCTATCAGACTGGCTGAAGTCGCCAGTTCCTGGCTTTTGTAATAGTGTGTATTGACGATCATAGAATCAACGTTTTTAAGAACATGGGCAGAATATTGCTCCCAAGGAAAAGATGCAGGATCTGGAAGAGAATCCAGAAAGAGCGGAAGCTGTTGGTGAGAGATTTTCCCTTTTATACCAATTGATGTGATCAGGTCGAACAACGAGTTGATGATCTCATCCATCGCAAATGAGAGTTGCTGGTTAGTGTTAGACTCATAGGCTTGTGCACGATAAATTTCAGATTTCGGGATCTGCTCATCAGTAATCAACTGTTTAATATCGGTAAGGTATTGTTTCGCATCCTTTTCAGCATCTTCAAGGATGGTGAAAACTTTAACTCTATGATAGACAACATAATAATATGTTAGCGTGTTTTTGACAAACTGGCAAATCTCATCTGTAAACGAGACATTCTGGGATCTGTTCATCATCAACGTTGACAGGAATGCGATATTCTTTGAATTATTTCTCCCAAGATCGCGTAGGAGAGGGATATTAATGCCAGCCCATATCCCTGATGCATTGACGGGCATATTAGTGTTCGGAAAGATATCCGGGACACCTGAGATGATTTCGGTTTCTGTAGAAAGTCTGAATCCGGTATAAAACTTTATTCCCAGACGGGTTGGAACCAGCAACTGTCCATTGAGGTAATAGGAATCCTGGAAGGTGACGGTGGGATCGGTACCATAAAAGCCATATGTGTTTAATGAGAGTTCTGGATTAAAGGCACCTTTAGAGCTGGTCAACTGGCCTTGGCTTTCTCCCAGTATCTGTTTTTTTAAACGGATGTTAAAATTTGTTTCAAGGCCAAGTTGTAACACACGGAATATGGACAGGGAATCATAATTAAAAACCTGTTGACTTTTTACAGGTAAAAGCCCCGTCGCAAGAATGTATAGAGTCAGAATGGTCTTTTTCATCGAACTTTTAACCTTAATATTTGTATGTTTCCCAAAAACGATTGATCAGGTTCAAAATGTTTATGCAAGCTGTCGTTTGGTCAGTTCGGCAAAAAAACCATTTTTATCAATGAGATCCTTATACGTACCTTCTTCGATAAGCTGGCCTTTGTCAAGAACATAAATCCTGTCGGCATTAATGATGGTGCTAAGCCGGTGTGCAATCACGATCCGGGTCGCATTCATCTTCTCAATGCTGAAACTGACGATCTGTTGGGTTTCATTATCAAGGGCACTGGTTGCCTCGTCAAAGATCAGTATCTTTGGATTGCGTATTAATGCCCTTGCAATAATGATCCTCTGCTGCTGTCCACCCGATAAAATATCGCCTCCGGGTGGAAGGATGGTGTACATTTTATTGGGAAGATTATTGATTTCATCAGCGCATCCGGCCATTTCAGATGCTTTCCAGGCATCGTCTTCGGTATACAACGATGAACCTGTGATATTGTAAAGTACGGTACCCTGCATGATCTTGGAGTTCTGCAATACAACCCCCAGTTGATCCCTCACCCCGCGGATGTCAAGTCCTTTAAGTTCTTTCTTGTCAAAAAGTATACTCCCAACAGAATAATTTTCAAATCCCAGCAGCAACCGGATTAATGTGGATTTTCCTGAACCTGAACTACCTGTAAGCGCCACAAACTCACCCTGATGAATTGTTATATTGATGTCTTTCAGGCTCCAGTCGGGAGTACCAGGATATTTATAACTAAGTTGAGCGATTTCGATGTTGCCGGTGAGTTCTCCCGGATCGAGCTTCTCCTGCATGTCTTCTGTATCGGCTTCAAGAATAGGTTTAAAAAGTTCATAAGTGGGTTTGACGTTCAGCAAAGGCACTGTGACCATAAATGTCTGGATCATGGCTCCCTGAAAACTGAGATAAGCGCTGTTGAATGCTATAAAATCTCCGATACCAAAGCCCGGCATGCCTGAAGTAAAAATATTGTATACCCTGATAAAAATAAGCATGGAAGCCAACACAGGAAAAGTAACGGTAAAGATACTGGCTACCATGAGCAGAATCCTTTTTTGGCGGTAATGTTCCTTCTGTTGTGAATAGCGTTCGGCCCACAGTGAAAAAACCTTGTCTTTACTCCCTGTCACCCTAATCTTGCTAATCCCGCGGATTGCCATTAGCAGGAAGCCTGAGATCATAGCATCCATGCGACGCATGAATACGACATGTTTATATGCCATAAGGCTGATGATGAGAGTGAATCCAGCGACAATAAGACCCAAAAAAAGAGCAAGGAGTGCCAGCTTCAGGTCGTAGAAAAACAGAAGAGCAAGATAAAAAACAGAGAATATTGCTGATATGATTGCGCCAAGTACAGTCGTAGAAAGGGTATCACGTATCCGTTCTATGCCCATGCTGCGTTCGGCAAGATTGCCTGGAGGGTAATTCCTGAAAAATTCGACTTTAAGTGAGAGTATCCTGTCCCATAAGGCAGTTTGAAGCTTATACCCGGCTTTTCCGGCCATCCTCAGGACTGCAATGGATTTGACAAAGTTCAGCAATCCGATAGTTATTACACAGATCACCATAATACCCCCGATCTGCCAGAGTTCATTAACATTTCCACCCGGGATAACAGTATTGAAAACATATCCTCCAGCAACCGGAATGATTAGGGCAAGCAAAGCTCCGATAATACCGATGATCATAAAGCTGATGATATCGCGGTATGTGAACTGCAGGGCAAAACGAATAAGGCCTTTCCCCTGAATTTTCCCTTTCGGAAAAGGAGTAAAAAAACTGTAGCCCCTGGGCTCAAGGAGTTTATTGACAGACTCGCTAACTACTACCTTTTTGCGGTTTTTCAGGTCAATCATCCAGTAATCGGTATCACCTTTGGCAATGAGTCCCACAGGCGTTTTGTCAGATTTGAGAAAACCAAGCATGGACCCCGCGTTATTTGAATACCAGTGAGGCTCAAGATGTACTACCCTTGAACGAATATTGGAAGCCCTCAGTATGTTCCATAAGTAGTCATGGTTCCCGCTGATGCGATTACCGGGATCCACAAACTCAATCTTTTCCTCTTTCCCGATCAGCTGACAGGTTTGGAAGAGGATTATATTCGGATTTACTTCAGTTTTGTTATCAAGACCTTGAAGCTTCTCATTACTAAAAAAATCATCAGTGGTTTTATGGAAGATAATTGATTTAAACTTGTCAAAGGCATTAAAGATCGCATTGTTTCTGAATGCATATGTGTCTTTTACATGAGTAAGTTCAAGCTCCTGTTCTTCGGTATAAAGTTTTCTAAGAATTGTTATTATCATCTCATTAAAGCCAAACAACGAAGCCTGGAACTCGTCCTTGGCGATAACATGATTTGTTGAAAAAATAGTTTTCTGGGTTGTTGAGCCAAAACTCATCCAAAGGTTTGAAGTCAGAGGAAGAAGTGTAACGTTGAAATTAAGAGGGGCTGCAAAATTGTAATACAGAGGTTTAAGCCCGGAAGCTTCGATCCATAAAACCTCATCCGGGTTTGAAGCGTTGTAACTTTTCTGTGGATCCGCAGAAAATAATTGCATTTTCGTCAGCCCGTTCAACAGGGGCATTTTACCGAAATGATTCAATCCGGCTGAAACGGTGAGGAACCATTTTTCAAGCAACGAGGCGGTAAAATCAGGCTTGGGAACTAACAGTTTATTGAGTGACTCTGAATCGATTATCCCTACTGTGCAATCAGTCAATGCATTGATCACCAAAGTAAAGAAATCGTTGTCCCTGAAACAAGGTATCAGGAATTGGGCATTTATCCGGCAAAGGAATAATCGACGACCCTGTCCGATTGAAAGTTTTTCTACATAGAAAACGTCAGCATCTCCTGCCTCAAGGAAAAACGCTAAGGATTCACTGCTTTGAATGGGAAGCACTCTGTTACTGAGTAAAAGTTCAGTCCGGGCATAAAAAGAAGATATCAACTGTTGTTCCATATCAGTTGAGATTTACCAGTTTATAATAAAGTCCCTCCTGATCTTTGATCATTTCATTATGTGTGCCCCGTTGTACGACTTTTCCATTATCAAGGACAATAATTTCATCGCAATCGCGGATTGTGCTCAGCCTGTGGGCGATGATCAGAGTGGTACATCCCCTGCGGCGGATGTTGTTATCGATGATCTTTTCTGTATTTGCATCCAACGCACTGGTAGCCTCATCCATTACAAGAATGGTAGGATTGACCACAAGTGCCCGGGCAATTTCAAGACGCTGCCGCTGGCCTCCGCTTAGGTTGTTGCCGGCATCGATTAGTATGCCATTGTACCCTCCCGTCCGTGAAGAGATGATATCATGAATACATGCATCTTTAGTCGCCTGAATAATATCAGGAGTCCTTATGGTATTATTCCACATTGTAATATTTTCTCTGACCGTTCCTCTGAAGAGAAATATTTCCTGGTCAACCAGTGAAATAGAGTTTCTTATGACATCCTGTGGAATGATTGTCCTTGCCTGCCCATCAAAAAGGATATCACCTGCCCAGGGATGATATAAGCCTGCAATGAGCTTGGCCAGGGTAGATTTCCCGCAACCCGATCCCCCTACAAGAGCAATGCGTTTTCCTGGTGTCACATGCAGTGAAAAATTCTCAATCAGCGGATCACTAAACCTGTCATACCCGAAAGTGACATTTTTAAAATCCAGATAACCATGTAGTTTGGACTTTGACGAAAGTAAAGTTTCAGGGTTGATCTCAGTATTATCCTTTAAATAAAGATCTTCCTCAGTGGATAGTGCATCCTGGATGGTTTCCAGGTTACTTTTTGCGACTTGTAGATCACTGCCCATAGAAACCACCGACTTTACTGGTGCTGTAAAATTCGACATCAGGCTTTGGAAGGCAATAAAAATACCAATAGTCATCTCCCCGTAAATAACAAGCAGACCTCCAAGTGTAAGAAGGATGATAGTATTCAGGTTTGAAAGAAAATCAGGTAAGGTATCCAGCAGGTTGGAGGTAACATTCAATTTTTGGTCAAAACCAACTGCATTGGAAAGACTTCCCGACCAAAGGCCAAAGAAATCATTTTCGGATCCAGTGGCTTTAATGGTTTCAATTTGTTCCAGTCCCACGCCCGCAGTGCTGAATGTTTTCTGGTTCCGTTCAAAGAGGAGCTGATTCAGGGTTTCACGTTTTTCTGAAATTATACGAAGCACAATAAGGTTGACCAGGATCACCATAACACCTATGATGGTCAGAAGAAGATTATACTGGATCATGACGATTGCATAAAACACAACCGTAATCATGTTTGATAATGTTGACGTTAGTTCAGTCGAAAGTAATGCTGCAAGGTCGTCATTAAGTTGTATCCTCTTGAAAATCTCCCCGGGTTGACGAGCCATAAAGAAGCGGATCGGGAGTTTCAGAATATGTATCAGAAGTTTTGAAGATTCAAAAATAGCAAGTTTCAATTCAACTTTAACAAGAACTTTTTGCTGCAGGTAAGTCAGGAGACCGTTAAAAAAGAAAAGCCCGGCAATTAATGCGAGCATTGGTTTGAAATACCGGAGTTGATGGAGGTCGATGATATTGTCAAAGAATAATTTATTCAAGCCGGCCATGATAACAGCAGGGATTACCAGTATGGCGCCGCATATCAGAACAAATACTAAATCAAAGCGGCTTGGCTTTATCCGTGCCCATATCTTGTTAACAAAAGCATTTCTGCGTTTATCCGGTTTGAAATCAGGTCCTGGGGTAATGACAAGGGCGGTTCCATCATATATTTGTTCAAGTTCCAGCACACTGAGTTTCTTTGGCCCCTCACGTGTATCATTGAGAAGGAAGAATCCTTTTGAATATCCGGTTAAAACACTGAAATATCCGCCATGAATTTCAAGGATTACAGGTAGTTGCAGTGATTTCAGTTCAGCCACGCCACAGCTATGGATTTCTGATTGAAATGTATGGCCGATTGCGATTTTCATCAGCCTGTCGGCAGGTATTTTTGAATTATCTGAGACTTCACATTCCTGGGTGAGTTCATTTTTGGCCGGCCAGCAATGGTAATAAGAAAAAACCATGGCTAACGCTACTGGGCCGGATTCATTTTCTCCGATCTGGAGAATGACCGGAACCTTTTTTCTCACATGCTCACTGCTCATGATGAGGTCTCGATTTAATAATAATATGGGTTATTCGAAATATGATTTTAATATGGGAATGATATAGTCAATTGGGGCTTTCTTCTTTACAACTATGGAAGCACTGCAAAGCGTTCCCGTGTTGATGGCATACGGAGGTCCTTTTTTATTCGACCATTTGAAGCCACTTTTTGTCGAAGAATCGGGTAAAAGGCTGATCTTCACCCTGTATGTTGGGCCTTCCTTTTGAATAAGAGATACCAGATCAGGATTATTTAATTCATCAATCATGGAGTTTGTATTGGATACAAAATGATTGACTTCGACAACCACACCCAATAGCCATCCATAAAGATTATGATTTACAGTAAATGGTTCTACCATGGCTTGCATTCCGGGTTCAACAACAGCGTTTGAGTTAAAAGGGATAAAGAGGTCAAGTAAATGATTTTTCTCATTTTCAATATCTTCGACGACCATCAGTCGGGAACCGGCATTGACGAAATCTCCGCTGGTCGCAGACTTGTCTACAATTATTCCATCTACAGGACTTTTGATGATCGTCTGGCGGTCGTATTCATCCTGAAGGTTAGAAATTTTTTTTGACAGGATCTGGATCTGACCATGATAATCTTCCATCTGATTGGATCGCTCATAGGACCAAGATGTTTTGTCAAGCTCGTTTGTCTTGATCATTTGCTCGGTCTGGATATGTTTGCTATGCACTTCCGATAGCTGAGTTCTGACATCAATATAGTTCTCCCTGGTAGCAAGGCCTTTATTCCAGAGATCCTGTTGTTGTTTCATTTTTAATTCAAGAAATGAGATCTGGTCTTCAAGATGGTTAAGTTCTTTTTTCAGGCGCTCCTCTTCCAGGGTGTAAAACCTCATTTTATTGGGATAATCTCTTTCAGCCCTTATCTGGAACAATGAATCCTGTAACAACAACACAGCCATTTCCTCTTCGAGTTCAACCAGTTGATGCTTGAGTTGGGGCTGAAAGAGGTGAAGCAGAATATCGCTCTTTTTTACTTTCTCCCCTAAATCAAAATTGACCTGTTCAACGCCCCCCGGATAAAGTGCAATAATTCCATGAAGGCCTTTCCCGCTGATTATTTCACCAAGCCCGTCAATCTTCTGAGGAATGCTGCCGAATACCCCCCAGAATATTGTAACAAGAGTCAGCAGCCCTAAAGCGGAGAGGGATATCCAGTAACGTGGACGTGTGATTTTCAACATGTAACTCATTTCCTCAGGATTGCCGTCCGATCCTGAAGGCTCTGGTTTTTCTGCCTTATCCATAATGATAATTCTTGCTGGTTAACAAAATGCACACAAAAGCGGGCCGTAAAAACAACCTGCCACAACCAAATAAAAAAACAATTCTATCCCATAAATTTCTTCATGAGCTTTAAGCCTTTTTCCTTGAGTTTGGGTTTAAAATCACCATTTGCATCGAGATGAAACTTTTTATGGTGATTCCATAATTGCTTTTTCATATCATCAACCATTTTGAATCCTCTGAATCCGACATTTGGCATTTCGGGCTTTTCCGGAAGCTCCTTCGTCTTTTTACCGGCGGTCATTTTCTGTAATTTACCCGGCATATTACCTCTGGCAGGTCCGTTAGGCGGAGAAGGAATGAAACGTTTTTTTTGATTCTTCATAATTTTGATTTTTAGGATGTGAAACTTTAAGTAAAGGTATCGCTCTTTTTTAAAGGAATAGTCTTATGAAGTTGGATTTTTTTAATAATTATAATGATCCCATACACGAATATGAATGTTGTAACGGTGTTCCATATTTGGGTAATGACCTTAATCTTATTGAAACCTTCCACGTCATAATGGTGGATCAGGAATATCCTTAAAAAGGCATCCGAGAAATCGCGAAATGCAAGAAAACCAGTCAATAACATAAAATATCTGAAGAACGGCATTTGACGGTACACTACCCTGGTATGGTCTTTCGGAACCCCATGAAGGAACGCATAATCAATAAAAAAATACATGGCCATCGGTCTTCCTGCAAACATGGTAAGGCACCAAAATGTGACAAGTCCGAAATTAAGGTAAACATAATTCCAGAGCATTTGGTGCGCCGTCTTTGAATAAATATCCATGGTACTGCCTATGATCATCGTGGCAAGAATAAATAAACCTGTAATACTGTATTGTTTCTCTTTAATAAAAGTGAAAATTGTGTAGATAAAACCTGGCACTGTCGAAAGAAGCATAGCAAAATAGTCACCCAGTATGGAACGGCATGTATTCCAAATTAATAATGGGAGCCCAAGATAAATGATCAAATCCAGGAGGGTGCGCTTATTGAAAACCTTGGACATCATATCTCTAAAAGATTGTTCGACGCATTATTGAATTACTATACTGCACGATTACATGTTCAGAGCAGTGATAAGTGTTAATGTTCCCTGAATCAAGTTTTTCATTTATTCATAATGATTATTTACCGGAATATTGATAGTATATTATATTAATATTTATATCCTGTGCCACAAGAGTTCTCAATATCACTTCGCTCCCTGATTAATAAAACATAACCGTTGGTATCGACTACAACCTCACAGGGGTATGTAAATCCGCAAAAATTATACGGTGAAAGTGTAGTTGTGTAGGCACCAACATTATGTATCAGAACTAAATCGTTGACTGCTACATTTGGAAAATCAACTTCGTTTTGAATTATATCTATCGGGGTGCATGTTGCGCCTGTAAGAATTGCCGGTGAATAGTGTTCGTATTCTTTTAAAGTACTAATAAACGGTTCATGGTTTCTGAAATCTAACTGCCTTATTCCAAGATGATTAATGCCAGTATCTAAAATTATGTATTTTTTGCCTTTTGAGTATTTAACATCTAAAACCGTACTTACCAGAATAGCTGATGTTGCAGTCAAATATCTGCCACATTCAAAGAATTTATATTTTATTTTGTCGAGGAAATGTTTTTTACTTTCAAACAAATCAGATAACCCAGCTTTTAATATACTCATATTTAATCTTGGTTGGTCTGTTGATTCAGCCACTCCAAATCCTCCTCCAAAATCCAGGAAATCTAATTGATCGAATTCGTCTTTATGTTTTTCCGCAAATTCAATCAAGAATGATGTGTTTTGAATAATTTTTTGAGCATCAAAAAATTGTGAGCCAGCGAAGATAAAAAGTCCATTAATATTTACTCTATTCTTGTATTTTCTGATTAAAGGAATTACATTACTTTCGTCAATACCAAATTGAGAAGATACACCTCCCATTTTTAACAGAGAATAACGATTAGAGAAATCCGGGTTAATCCTTAATGATATATTTAAACGTTGTTTTGTTGCATTTACAATGTTTTGTAAATCTTGTTCAGATTCGACATTGTAAGATAGGATATGGTTTTGTATACCTAATGCTATTGCTTCTCTGCTTTTTATTGGGCCTCCTAACACAATTCTGTCAGAATGAATTTTTAATTTAATAACCTGATGTAATTCGCCAACAGATCCCACCTCAAAACCCAGACCCTTTTGATTAAATAGATTTATGACAAATGGATTAGGATTAGCTTTTACCGAATATAATAAGCGAGACTCAACAGGTAGGGCGGCCTGCAGTTCAATTATCTTATTATTTAGTTCATAAACGGTATAGATAATTAATGGTGTTGAGAATTTATTTACTATATCAGCAATGTCAATATTGAGGTCAGGTTGCAACTTGTACATATCCACTTATTTTGTTTGGGAAGGACCCTACCATCTGTCCAGAGAGAAATTTACTACTTACCGTCTGCACCAAAGTCAGGATCCAATGTACCGCTTTCATTATATCTGATTACTGCAAAATCATTATCTGAACCATTATTCGTATTCCCTGCCGCAATAATCTTTCCATCCGGCTGGATGATTAGTGCATTCGCATGATCATCGCCATTCCGGATATCAGTTAATACTATACCGTTTCCCCCAAAAGCAGGATCTAATGTGCCATTTTTATTATACCTGATTAATGCAAAATCAAAATTTGAACCATTATTTGAACTCCCGGCTGCAACAATTTTACCGTCAGACTGGATGGCCAAGGAAGAAGCCTTATCGTCTCTGTTTTGGATCATGGTTGTTACCATACCACCTTTCCCAAAGGTCAGATCCAGTGTACCATTTGCATTGTATTTGACTATTGCAAAATTAAAATTCAGACCATTATTCGAACTGCCGGCAACTACAATTTTTCCATCAGGCTGAATGCTAACTGCAGAAGCCTCATCTTCGCCACCCTGGATAGAAGTGATCACTTTACCCCCTTTTCCAAAGGCAGCATCCAAAGTACCGTTTGCCTTAAGCCTGGCAAGTGCTAAATCAGTATTTGAATATCCTGCAACGACAATTTTCCCATCAGTCTGGATGGCTAAGGCCGACAAATGATCATCGCCATGTTTTATATCGACTAACACAATGCCGCCAGTTCCAAATGCAGGGTCTAATGTTCCGTTAGCATTATATCTGATCAATGCAAAGTCAAAATCTGAACCGTTATTTGAACTTCCTGCAACCACAATCTTCCCGTCTGCCTGGATGGCTACCCCGGAAGCATTGTCATCTCCATCATGTATAGAGGTTATCACTATCCCACCTTTCCCGAAGGTGGGATCCAGTGTGCCATTCTCATTGTACCTTATCACTGCAAAATCATTAGCTGCACCATTATTTGAACTTCCTGCAACCACAATTTTTCCGTCGGGCTGTATGGCTACTCCAGAAGTGTGTTCATCACCACAACGGAGGGAAGTTTTTATTATACCGCTTATTCCGAATGAGGAATCAAGTAGACCATTTATTTTATATCTGACTAAGACAAAATCAGTATTAGAATATCCTGCTATAACAATTTTCCCGTCTTTTTGTATCGCTATAGCATTGGCTTCATCATCATCCGTGGAAACCGCAGTAATAACAATTCCTTTCCTTCCTGATGTCGGATCAGTTACGCCGGGGGTTTGCGCTACAGCGCTGATCAAAGTAAGGACTAATGCAAGTGTTAGAATTTGATTATGCATAAGGTTTTCTGCTTAAAATAGGGAAGTAAAAATACAAAAACAAATTTCTGACTATTTCGGATTAAAATTTCAAGATATTTATATGTTCTGTTCTTTTTATGATCATTTTTTCAAAACCATGCTCTTTGTTTCCGAATCGTTGCCTGAAAACATTTTATAGAAGTAGACCCCGTTGGTCAGAGAAGAGCCATCGAAGGTTGATTCATAAGTCCCGGGAGTTAATGTTTCATTTACAAGCGTTTGAACTTCGTTGCCCATCATGTCATATACAACAATTTTTACCTGGCTTGTTTTTGAGACATAGTATTTAATATTTGTAGACGGATAGAAAGGGTTTGGATAATTCTGGCTTAATGAAAAGCTCGACGAGATCTCCGTACCGGTATTCCCTATTCCAAAATCAAGTAATTCTCCTCCTGATTCTATATAACGTGCAAGGAATTCCTGGTAGTAAAGGTTGTTGATCCTTGAATTATAGATGATCAGGAAATTTTCGTCATTACAGGAACAAGCAGGGGGTTCCCAATTAAATGAGCCAGTCACTGCAATTTTGTTACCTGATGATGAATTGGCATCGATGATAAAATATTTATGATGAAGTAATCCAGGGATGGTATCAATAAAAACATCCGCATGAGGATTCCATGCGTTCGAATCAGCAGTGCCTTTCATCTGAGGATAAGCACAACCCCGCAAAACTGAGTTTGAGGAATCGAAAACGCCACTGATCCCTTTCCCATCCGTGAAAACTGTGTGCAGGGCATTTTCTATTGTCGGCAACGTAAATTTAAACATGCAGAAGAATACGCTTTTTGTTGTCTTAGCCAGGATAAGATTGCAAAGAACAGAAGAAACGCTGTCGATCGGTGAAAAATAGACTTCCATCCTGGTGCCTGCAACATTCAGAATATGGGGGACAATATCGGTTTTTTCAGGTCCAAACTTTGCTTTTAATGAATCTTTCATGTCCGTGTGTGAACCCCACATCTGTTCAAATTCACGGGTATATATAGCACATAAAGATTCATCCTGGATAAGGATGACGTTATTCCTGTCGGAATGAAACTGGGGATGAGTGACATTTGTAGAGCCGGTCCACAAGTATTTGGTATTGGCATTGGTGTTATACCTGTAATCAAAAATCCAGAACTTATTGTGCATTGAACATGTTGTATCAAAGTTTCTTTTCATTATAGGGATCCCGTATTTCTTTAAGGAGTCAATCAACGGTGTATCCCCTGTGGAGTTATATACAAACCTGATCTTCACGCCCCGGTTTTTTGCATTTATCAGATCTTGGGCAACTGAGTTAATTTCTTCAAAGCTCCATAAAGTCATATCTATGCTGTAATTAGCTTTATTTATCTGGTTATCAAGGAGCGTCTCAAAACTCTGGCTTCCGTTCGCTTTCTCTCCTGTGCTAACAGACGTATCAACAGTATGGTTAAAATATACTTCCACTGTTCCGGAAGATGCCGATTGGGTAACAAAGTACCCTGAGTCCATAGCCGTTCCACCCGAACCCTGAGAGATGACCTGGTATTTGTATATTGTTGCCGGCAGGAGTCCCCCAACGGGGACAACATGATTTGTCACCGCAGCAGAAAGAGATATTGAATCAGTATAGACGATCGCCTGGTAATTTGAATCAGGTGCCATCCATCTTATTTTTGAATCTGCCGGGATATCCGTTGACCAGAATATGGTAACCCCGGTCTGGGTTATGCTGTCATAGGTCAGGTTAGAGATCACAGGAGCATTTTGAGCATTACAATGTTCAATATGCAAATTGCCTTGTAAAACCAGCAAACATGTCAGTGAATAAATAAGTTTTTTCATACTTGAAAATTAGGGTTGGTTGGGATCTTGACCGGGGTCCAACCTACTTTGTGATTACCCAACGTAAAATGATATTGTCCTCACTCGTCCTGATGTTTACCAGATATACCCCTGGTGAAAGTGAAGTCCCGCTCAGGGGAATGTTATTAATGCTTTGTAATCCCGGAATTTCTTTTTGAATAACCTGTTTTCCGTCTATGGATAAAACGGATACCTCTGCAGGTCCTGTAATGGCTTTTTTAAAGGTTACCAGTGAATATCCACTTGTAGGATTGGGTGATAATGTGACACTATTATCCAATGACAACCCTTTGGGAACGGATAATAGCCCTAATTTTCCTTCAGGATTTATATTCTGTGCAAAGATCTGTCCGTAGTTTGAGGTTGGGAGTCCTGACCTGTTCTCCTGCCAAGTAGCAACAAACTGATTCCCGAATTGAGAGACCACGGGACTGGTTTTGATTTGTGCATTCCCTCCCATCAGGATATCATTCGGTTCCCAGAGATAAGTGCCGGTAATATCGAATCTCGTGGCATAGATTAGGTTTACTGCACTTGGGGCCACTTTTTCATAGAACGCATAAATATCTGATGAGGATCCCACGATTAATCGGAGTAATGTAAAGCTGGAATCATTGACCGAACTGCAAAAGATCTTTCCTGAGTCTCCCCATAACTGCGTACCTGTTAGAGAAAATTTCTGCCCGGTAAGATTTAAGGAAGTCTCTGATGGCAGGTTTTGCATTTCAGACCAGAAAACCGCCAATTCATTACTCCCGGGAAGATAGCAGAGTCCGGGTTGTCTCCTGTTAAAATTGACATTATATGTAGAAACAGGAATCCCATTGGTATGCCACCTGAGGTTTCCATTTTTATCTATATGCTGGACATAGGTATTGAAAAATGAATTCTGTGTCCTGTCATCACTCCAGGCATAATAAGCACCTCCGGCGGTATCAGGTATAACTACAAGGTCGGGATAAGTGGGCATCTCAAAAGCCAGTGTGTCGAGGTTGCAGATGATTGCCTTTTGAGCCCATACAGGATTCCCCAAACTGTCATACCGCTGGGCAAAATAGTACCGGTATTCCTGTCCACCGGTAATTGTATCTACAGTCACAAATCTCACCCAACCCACAATGAATCCATCGCTGACCGTGGGAACCAAGTTAGGGAACCAGTTGGTCGAGTCGGGTCCGGTATAAACAACTGGTGCAGCCCACAGTTTTTCCCCGCTGGGTGTAAGCTTTTGCACCTGCAACCCCAGGGAATGGCCTGTCGTATCGCCAAAGATCACATTCCATGCAACAATGAGATTGCCGCCAGAAGATATGATCGAGGCAGGCGAATAACAGTTGGTATTGACATTGTTATCCAGCATCACACCATCTGCACCCCATCTCATGTTGCCGGAGCTGTCGACAGAATAGCCATAAACATGACTAAACCCTCCCGGCACCCTGAGGTCCTCGATAAACAGGTAAGCATTCCCTGCATTGTCAGCAATCAAAGAATAATCGGATAACCAGCTTTTACTGTGATGGTCGCTGATCAAAATGCCGCTGTCACCCCATTTCCTGTAGCCGTTTGAATCGATCCGCTGAAGATACAACGCAAAATGATTCGTATCTGTCGTTGCAACCCAGTTTGAGATATAACATATTCCTTTCCCGTTGGCAGCGACTTTACAAAAGGTACTACTGTGCCCGATATCGGATATCAGGTCATTGACTGTTGGGTTATTACTCCACTGTGACATCAGGATCACCGGGAATAACATACATGCAAGGGTAAAGGTTTTTCGTTTCATAGGATTTATTTTTAATACATCTATCAATTCATTGTTTTCATTGGATTAATGATTGAGTGTTTACAGATATGTCCTTTGAAATTTCAGTCGATGCCAATTGTCTGATCCGGGTTTCGAATTCTTCCTTTCCCGAGCTTTTAAGGATAACTTCTTCTTTTTTAAAACCGGATTCAAAATCGTCCTCATACAAAGCAAGAAGAATAATTTTCATGGAATTATTTTCACTGGCTAATTCAGAGATAATACGATTGCATTTATCCAGGTAAAGACTGAAATCAATAAGCAGAACATCCACTGGGTCATCCGTGCTTTTATGAATAAACTTTTCATTCTCAAGTACCATCATCACCTTGAAGTCATCGATCTGTTCCAGAAGGGTTTTCAGGCTTCGGCAATAAGTTTCATTGGGATCGGCAATGGCAATGTTGATCATATTGGGTAAATAGTAATCTGGTGAGGTAAAATTACCTACACATTCACAAGAATTTTTAGGGGGAAATATGGAATTACGGCAGGGTAAGCCTGTATTTTATATCAGGGAAAACCCTTAGGGATCAGCTTTGGATCGGCTGGTATTATTCTACCGTATAATACTGATTTTTAATGGCCCACACGATAAGGCTGGCAGAATTTTTTACCTCAGCTTTCAGGAAGATATTTGACCTGTGGGTTTCGACGGTCTTACTGGAAATATACAGGTGATCAGAGATCTCCTGTGAGGTCAGACCCTGGCAGATCATTACCATTATTTCAATCTCCCTGCCAGTCAGGCGATCATTGCCGGTTGTCTTGTCCGAATATTGAAAGGCCAGTTTCCGGAGGATATCCTGGCTGAAATAATTACCACCCTGGTGAATGGTTAGGATGGCTTGTTCCAGTTCGAATTTATTGGCTTTTTTCAGGATAAATCCTTTGACCCCTGCATGGATCATTTGCATATAATGCCCGGTATCGGAAAACATCGTCAGGGCGATGACTTTCAGATCCGGTTTAAGTTTAAGCGCTTTCAGGGTAGTCTGAATACCACTGATTACAGGCATTTCAATATCCATCAGGGCAATGTCAATCTGTGTTTTATCGAGCATTTCAATAAATTGATTGCCGTTTGATGTGTCGTAGGCTACATTAAACCCTTCAATCTGGTTCAGGACCAGCTTTATGCCTTCCCGGAACAGGTCGTGGTCGTCAATAACCGCAATTTGAATTTCAGCCATTCTTTTTTATTATATTTTAAGTTCGATGGTTGCTATTATTCCTTTTTTATGAGAACTTTCAATTACCAGGCTGCCTCCGAATGATTCAACCCGGTTTTTAATATTGTACAACCCCATGCCCTCTGGCTTACTCAGGCTGGTATCAAATCCTTTTCCATTGTCAGAATATATTAAGCGAAGTATGCTTTCTCTGCTGGTGATGTCGAGCGAAATTTTTGTAGCTTCGGCATGCTTAATGGTATTGTTCATCAACTCGGTGATACATCTGTAGATGGTCAGTTCTTTTTTTAGGTCAAACCTTTCGGCGAAATCGTAAGTGAAATTTATAGATATTTCGCCACTTTTTGAAAGAGATGTTATAAAATTGTTCAGCGCAATGATCAGACCGTGATTTTCCAACACATACGGACTGATATTATGAGAAATGCGTGAAACCTCGTCAATTGCATCTGAAATCACCTGTTGTAGTCGTTTTTGGATTAACTCCTTATCAGCCGCCTTTGCATCAAGATATGCCTGGAAATAATGGTTTATTGCCGATAATTCAGGGCCTAACCCGTCATGCAGATCCCGTGCAATGCGTTTGCGCTCATTTGCTTCTGTATCAGCAACGGCCTCTATCAGTTTCTGCTTTATGGCACCCGCTCTTTTTAGCCGTAAATAGAATATGCTTAAGATAAAAGCAATACACAAAATGACGAGGATGATGATCAAAAGCACTATCTGATGTTGATTAAACTGGTTTTTTTTCTTTTCCTCCCTTATTTTTTGTTCTTTGACCAGTAAATCATATTTGGCCGACTGTTCATTGATCTGCATATCGATCCTGTCTTTGAAGAAATCGAGTTGAAGCCGATAGCTGATGTCGAGAAAATCATAAGCTTCCTTGTACTTCCCGGTCAACTCATAAATCATGGCAAACTGATCATACAGTCTCATATAAAGATTCCTGTTCTCCTCCATCGGGCTCAGGTTTGTGGCCTCCTCAAGGACCCGGAGGGCAGGTCCGTATTCCTTTTTACCTATATAAATATTGCATTGATTGATCAGTGCATTCATTGCATTATATGGCAATCCGGATTCATTAAAATTTGAAACCGACTTCTGTGATAATTCCAGCGCTTTATCATACTCTTTCTTTCTCATATACTGGTAGCTGAGTTCGTTTTGCGATGCAGCAAGATCGGGTTTATCGTTTATTTTTTCCGACAATTCGATGCATAAATTCGAATATTTAAAAACAGAATCGCGAAAGCTGACCGGAGGATTTTGCCATTCGTTATAGAGTGCGGCAAGACGGTTGTATGCGTAAGCCCTGTTTTTATCTGAAACGACAGATCTGTCATTCAACAACTCATTCAGCATGGAAATTCCTTTGATATATTCCTGTTTCTCCCGGTAAGCATCGCAGAGAATTATTGTCCCGGATTCTGCCTGATCAGAATTTTCCGGCAGGGTACCAATGGCTTGCATCACCAGAGGGATTGCTTTATCAGGTATGGATCTTTCAATGTACTTACGGGCAGAATAAAGGAGTGAATTGGTATGTCCAAGTGAATCAGGAACGGCAAAAAGCCTTCTCTCAAAGTCAGCTAACTGTCCTTTACCGGAATAATTCACTTTAAGCCGAAGAAAATTGATCTTCGCATTTTGAACAGGAGTTACATTCCCCCGGATTGATGAAATGGTTTCAAGACAAAGTCTTGCAGTATTCATATCAGAATTTACATTTGCAAGACCTTGATTATAAATGGAATCAAATTCAGTCTGAGAGAGAATTCGCTGGCTGAATATGCTCCCTGCAAAGAAAAAGCTGATCAGTAGTGCAATCGATTTTTTTGCTGGTATAATCATCTGGGGTCTGAATAATTTTTTGATAAAATTAATTACACCTGTTTGACTTTTCTGTCCTTATCTACTTCTTTTTTGACTAAGAACCTGTTATAACAAGCTGAAACTCACCCAACAGATATCCGGGCATTATATATCTTCATCAAAAATCGTATGGGGTTTTGTTAATGAACTAAGAGTCCACTTTTGAGATTCATTGTCAATAGAATTGTTATATTCATTTACAAGTTCGACGAACTTAGTAAAATGCAGATTAAAAGTATCCCTGCGGATGTCACATATGTCATTAAGAAACGGGACTAAATGGGCTTCTTCCCTATCATCCACATGCACGGAGAAAGATGCTTCACTCACGACATTCATTAATGCAAAAACAGAAAACATATAGGCTCCCCCGCCAAAATGCTCAATTAGCTTTACATCATTGTAAGTAAGTTTTGATGCATACTTTGCAAGCATATTCTGAAATTTATCTCCAATTTCCGTTAATTTTTGGTTACAATATTGTGCATATGTCTTGTCTGCGTTAATTCTATTATTAAAATTAAACAAGGTTACGGCGTTATAAAAATCATCAGATAACAAGAAGTCATTAAGATCATTATATTTATCCAGGACTTCAACATTGTTTCTTTCCTGTTTTCTGAAAATCATTAACCATATATTGAAATATGCATGGATCTGCATTCTGCAAGTTCTCAATAATAAGTTCCTGAAGAGCATCTCATTCTTTTTAGAAATATAAGAGTAGACTCTTTCAATCAACAGGACAGTTATGCCGATTCCAATAAGTTCGATAAATAGATGTGAAATGTATTCATCCGGTATGACTTTATGTCCAATTGTCAGGAGAATGACAATTGCTGACAGGATACAATAGTAAATGAATGTCTTCCCTTGTTTTTCCACGTCCGCCGTGAGATACATCCTAATTTTCCAAAGAAGAAATATCGATAATAACCAAACAATGATCACTGCGATATGATAGTATTTATAAATCATTTCCATACTGATAAGTTCATATTTATCCGACAATGGTAAATCATATGGTTTCCTGCAAAATTATTAATAAATTCTATTTCCCGCCCCCCAATTATTTATGAGAAATTGGTAATTCAATAATTCCCTATTTATTGTGTAATTATTTTGGATGGGATTGATTATTTTCTGATAAATGGATTATATTTGAATAAATTTGCTGATCCGGAAAGAACTTTTTACCGTTAAATTCAACGATAATGAGTGGGTTATTAAAGATGCACGAACCCCTGCACATTCAATTACTGAACCAGCTGAGTGAATTGAATAGGATTGCCGAAACTGTTCTGCAATTGGAAGAAAGATGGAAGATTTCCACAAATGATGCCAAGAAAATAAATCTTGTAACAGAGGAACTTTTTACAAATATCGTATTTTACGCTTATGATGACAATAAAGAGCACAAAATAGATATATTGTTCGAAAATCCTGAGTCCGGGTGTATCAGAATAACCCTATCGGATGATGGAAAACCTTTCAATCCGCTGGAAAGATCCGACAATGATGACCTCAGCAAGCCACTCGAGGAAAGGCAGCCGGGAGGATTAGGCCTTCATCTTATAAAGAAAATAGCGAATCATATCATGTACCTGCGAAAGGATGAAAAAAATATCATAATTTTGACTTTTAACATCTAATTCAAAACTCCTGTAATTTATGGAACTGACAGAGAAAAACAATGAAAAATGTATGATCCTCGGTATAATTGGCCGGCTTGACACGATCAACTACAATATTTTTGAGAAAAAGATCACAGAGTTAATGGATCAGCAGACCAACAGGATCCTGGTCAATTGTTCAAAGATGGATTATATAAGCAGTTCCGGGTTGAGGATCTTTCTAATGGCCATGAAAAGGATCACTATGTCGGGAGGAAAGCTCGTAATATGTGGGTTACAGGATAATATTCATGAAATCTTTGAGATTTCAGGTTTTACTACGATTTTCGATATCTATCCCGGCGAAGAAGAAGCGCTTAGCGTATTTTCTTGAAGTTTCTTTTAACATACCCGGCAGAAACAGATTCAGATAATCTTATGAAAAAATATTCTTCCTTTATCATTATTATTTTATGTTTTATAAGCATTTCCTGCAATACCAGGGAAAAACCAAGGAGTGTAATTTCACCCACTCTTACGACTCCGGTAAAAAAGGTGACAGGTACCAGGAAAGTTTCTTTTCTTCCATATTGGGTGACTACGGCCCAGTTTGCCGGCTATTATGTTGGCAAAGAATTGGGCATTTACAGAAAATACGGGATTGATCTGGAAATTATACCCTATCAGCCTTTTTATACTTCGACAGATCTGATCAAACAAGGAAAAGCCGATTTTGCAGTTCTCTGGCTTGTCAATGCTCTTGAACTGAAAGACCAGGGGACGGATATTGTCGATATCGCCCAGTTTTCGTCCCGTTCCTCCTTGATGCTTCTGACAAAAAAATCAAGCGGGATCAATACCATCCTTGATATGAATGGTAAAAAAGCAGGGATCTGGAGTGGTTATGAGTTCCAGCCAAAGGTGCTTTTCAGAAAATATAACCTGGATGTTAAAATTATTCCTATCGGGAATTCGATCAACCTGTTCCTGATGGGAGGGGTGGATATTATCAATGTAAACTGGTTTGATGAATACCATTCAATCATTAACAGCGGTTATGATCCTGAAGATCTCAATACATTTTTCTTTGCAGATTACGGGTTGAATTTCCCGGAAGACGGAATTTACTGCCTTTCTTCCAAACTAAAGTCCGATCCCCGCCTCTGTCAGGATTTTGTGAATGCGACACTCGAGAGCTGGAATTATGCATTTACTCATCCTGAAGAAGCAATAAAGATTGTGATCAAATATGCGGTGCAACAAAAAGCAGCGACAAATATTTCACATGTGACATGGATGCTTGACAGGTACAGAGACCTGTATATCCCAAAAGGGAAACATGCTATCAATACTGATATTTCTCCGGATGACTACCAGAAAGTTGCAAAGATACTTCTTGACAGCAAACTGATATCCAAAATCCCAAAATATTCCGACTTCTATAAATCCTACAGGACATTAATATCTTCTCCTGATGTTAAAGAGTAACATAATAAAACATAGCAGAGGACTTGCCTTTAAGATGATATTCTTTATCTTTTCCAGCCTGGCTGTGATCTTTATAGTGATCTTTTTATACAACTACAAGGTGACAAAGGATATTGTGATAGAAAACCTGAGGTCCAATGCAAAAAATCTGACCAATAGCACGGTTTCAAAGATCGATAAAGTATTAAGCTCCATTCAGAAGATACCTGACGATTATGCACCCATATTTATCCAGAATAATTATTCCGAAGACCAGATAAAGAGCCTTTTCCGGATGATGGTAACTGAAAATAAAGATATTTTCGGGGGCGGGATTTTCTTTGAACCCTATTACAGGGATAAACATAAAAAGTACGATGGGATTTACTTTTACCATACAAAAGATGGGGTGGCTTTCAGCGAACTCGGGAGTGATCAGTATGATTATTTTACAATGGACTGGTACATGATCCCGCGCGAACTGAAGAGACCTGTATGGAGCGAACCTTATTTTGATACCGGTGGAGCAAACCAGATTCTGACCACCTATTCTTATCCGTGTTATGCAATAAAGAATCACAACAAGGAATTTATGGGTATTCTGACAGTTGACGTTTCCCTTAACTGGTTAGAGGATATCATGACCGGGATAAAAGTATACAAAACCGGATACGGTTTTATTGTTTCTCAGAACGGAACTATCGTTACTCACCCGATCAGGGATTTTATCATGAATGAAACCACATTCAGCATCTCCGACGAAATAAAATCACCGGAACTCAGGAAAATAGGCAGGAGCCAGATCCGAGGTGAGACAAATTTTGCAGAGATCGGATACCATAATATAAGAACAGGCCAGGCAAGCTGGATCGCATATGCACCCATCCCCCTGAACAAATGGTCAATTGCGATCATATTCCCGGTCAACGAATTTATGGCTGATGTATATAAATTGAACCGCATGGTGATCGTCCTGGGCCTGGGGGGACTCATCATCATTTTTATCGTTATTATCCTCATTTCGCGCTCAATCACAAGACCATTAAGAAGACTGACACTGGCATCGGAAAAATTCGCTTCTGGCGATTTTAATGTCGTTCTTCCTTCGATCCATTCAAAAGATGAAATTGGCAGGCTAAATGATTCTTTCATCTATATGCAGAATACCCTTGCGTCAACGATCCAAGATCTGCAAGATACATCAGGACAACTTCGTGTTTCCAATGAAAAGCTTGAAGAATACAGTCAAAACCTTGAACAAAAGGTGGAAGAAAGAACCGCTGATCTGAAAGCAGCACAAGCCCAATTGGTTCAATCGGAAAAACTCGCATCGCTCGGCCAGCTTACTGCCGGGATTGCCCATGAGATTAAAAATCCGTTGAATTTCGTGAACAATTTTGCGGAACTCTCGGTTGAGATTTCAAAGGAGCTAAGCGAGGAAACCGATAAATTAACCGGGAAGATGGACCCCCGGGAAGCGGATTACCTTAAAGGACTTATTACCGATCTCGGGAATAACGCTAAAAAGATCAATGAACATGGGAAACGTGCAGACAGTATTGTTCGCGGAATGTTGCTTCATTCTAGAGGTAAGACGGGAGAAAAGCAACCTACAGATATCAATACTATCCTGAATGAATATCTGAATCTCGGATATCATGGGATGAGAGCGACGGATAATACTTTCAATATAAAGATTGAAAGTGATTATGACCAGGGGATCGGAATGATCAATGTGGTTCCGCAGGACATCAGCCGGGTTTTTTTGAACATCATCAATAATGCCTGTTATTCAACGGCCCAGAAAAAGAAGGAACTGAAGGATGCGTATTTCCCCCTGCTGCAGGTTTCTTCAAAGGATAAGGAGGATAGAGTCGAAATAAAAATCAGGGATAATGGCAAAGGCATACCGAAAACTATCCTTGATAAAATCTTCAATCCTTTTTTTACCACAAAACCGGCTGGTTCAGGCACCGGACTGGGCCTGTCACTGAGCTATGATATCGTGGTGAATGAACATAAAGGAGAAATAAAAGTCGATTCGGTTGAAGGGGAATTTGCTGAGTTTACCATTATCATACCTAAGAACGAAACATAACCGATGAGCCGGTTGAAATTTTTAATAAACTCAGACGGGAATATAAATGTATACGTGTAGAGTAATGATACCACGTTTAAGACCATTATCTACAGAATTTTCTAATAAAGAAAATATTAAACAATTGATTAAATGACCTACGATTACGAAAATATCAAAATTTTAGTCGTCGATGATGAAGTCGATCTTGAACCCCTTATCTGCCAGCGTTTCAGAAAGAAGATCCGGGATGGCAAGTACAACTTCTTATTTGCTCACCATGGACTGGAAGCTTTATCGAAACTATTAGAATATCCCGAAACAGGAATTATTCTCTGCGATATAAACATGCCTGAGATGGATGGGTTAACTCTTCTGAGCAAGCTGAAAGAGTTGAAGAATCCTGCATTAAAGACAGTCATTGTTTCGGCATACGGAGATATGGACAATATCCGGACAGCTATGAACCGGGGTGCATTTGACTTTCTGACAAAACCGATCAATTTCGAAGACCTTGAGATCACTATTGAAAAAACGCTTGAGGAGATCCACCAGCTTCGCCAATCGCTGGAAGAACATGACCAGCTTATTTCCATCCAGCAGGATCTGATTACTGCCAGGGAAATTCAGCATGCAATCCTGCCTAAAATTTTTCCTCCTTATCCTGACAGGAAAGATTTCGATATATATGGTGCAATGAATGCTGCAAAGGAAGTGGGGGGAGATTTTTATGATTTTTTTATGATCGACAATGACCGGTTAGGATTTGTGATTGGTGATGTTTCAGGGAAAGGGATTCCGGCAGCAATTTTTATGGCAGTGAGCCGTACCCTGATCCGTGCAACCGGATTAAAAGGAATTCCTGTCAGCGAATGTATATATTATGTTAATAATCTTCTTTGCAATGAAAGCGTTTCATGCATGTTTGTGACCGTTTTTTACGGGATATTGAATATGGCCAACGGGGAGCTTGAATATGTAAATGCCGGGCATAACCCCCCATACCTGTTTGGTGTAAATGGAACAATCAAAACTCTGGATATGACAAACGGTAAAATTCTCGGATGCATAGAAGAGTGTAATTTTGATTCAAAAACGATACAGCTTAACCCGGGGCAAACACTTTTACTTTATACTGATGGCGTAACAGAAGCTTTCAATATGCAATATGAAACTTTCAACAACCAACGCCTGGAAGAACTTCTCAAAAATTTAGCAGGGAACAGTATTGAGGGAATTATTAAAAAGGTTCTCGATGAAGTAAATATTTTTTCTGCAGGAATGCCGCAATCAGATGATATAACGCTTCTTGCCGTCAGGTACCAGGGAAAACAGTAAACTCTCCCTCCCATTTTGCAATTACAACGGAAGCCAGGCTGTTCCCTATCACATTGGTCATGGTACGTGCCATGTCCATCAAAGCGTCAATTCCAAGAAGCATGAAGATGGGGAGAGCAGGTAATCCAAAGGAGGCAGCTGTTCCAAGAAGTATTACCATTGCCGCCCTTGGTACGCCAGCGACTCCTTTACTCGTCAGAAGCAATGTAAGCATCATCAGAAGCTGGGTGCCTATTGGCATATCGATACCCGCAGCCTGTGCAACAAAGACAGATGCAAGACTAAGGTACAAAGTACTTCCGTCGAGATTGAAAGTATAACCCAGTGGGAGGACAAAAGAAACGATCTTCCTTGGGACGCCAAAAAGTTCCATATTCTTCATGGCGACAGGCAATGCAGCTTCAGAACTTGTTGTAGCGAAAGCGATCGAAGCCGGTTCAAGGATGGCTTTGAAAAAAGCCTTGAGAGGGATCCTGAAAAAAAAGCAGACCGGTACCAGGACTGCAATTATGAAAATAATCAATGCAACATACAGGGTTGCGAGAAGACGAAGCAAGCTTACCATTACAGAGAGACCCATATGACCGACTGTATAAGCGAGTGCTGCAAAAACAGCAAACGGTGCAAAATACATGACGATCCGTGTGAATTTGAACATTACTTCGGAGAGAGCTTCTGCAAAAACGATTATTGGTCTTCGATATTTCTCTTTTACCAGAGCTAAAGCGATCCCGAACAAAAGTGAGAATACGACGACCTGTAGTATATTTCCTTCCGCAATGGATTTGGCTATATTTTCAGGGAAGATGTGAAGGATCACATCACTAAATGTCTGGTTTACAGGCATTTTCATGGTTTTCTGGGCAGTATCAACCGGAAGATGAATGCCGACTCCTGCCCGGCTAATGTTTATAGCGGCTAATCCAATAAAAAGCGCAATGGTAGTAATGATCTCGAAATATAAGATCGATTTCCATCCCATCCTTCCCACCTGTTTAAGGTTGGGATGACCAGCAATACCGACCACCAGGGTCCCAAAAAGTAACGGAGCAATGATAGTCCTTATCAAGCGCAGAAAAATCTGGCTTAAAAGATCAAGCTTTTGTGAAAAAACCGGGAAATCGTAACCAAATTCTATTCCCACAAGCATTGAGATCAGGATCCAGGCAGTTAATGAATTCTTCTTCGATCCATAAATGATGATGAATAGCAATACCAGCCAACGCGAAATCATCTTATACCCCTGAGGGATTAAAAGTGTACCATAGAAACTGAAACAATGGATCAGTGTGCTAAGGAAAAGAGCTGTTAAAATAAAGACAGAGATTACCCGGGTGGTTGTTTTCATTCAGGTAGTTTTGAATCTTCTGCAGCAGATATCTCTCAGGCTGGATAAAGTTTACTGTTCAGTTTATTCAATCCTGATCATGCGGGCAGTTTGTACATGGTCTCCGGCAGTCATCCTGCAGAAGTAGAAACCGGCAGTAAGCATGTCCCCTGAGAAAGTGATATTATAGATACCGGCGGAATGTTTTTTATTTATCAGGGTAGTCAATACCTGCCCGTAAAGATCGCAGATATCCAGCCTGACGAAATTATCATCCGGGACCTGATATCTTATCACTGTTTTAGTATGGAAAGGATTGGGATAACAACTAAGAGCATAATAATTATCCTTTTTCTGATTTGCCACACCTGTAAGCATTGGATTAATGTAACTATAGTAAACATCCTCTTCATTGTTCAGGGTATTGGCCCATGCGAGATTAGCGCCGGTATTGTCAGATATCATTCCGATATAATCACCTATTTTATCCTGTTGAGGATAACCGACATGCGGATCGAAAGTGTCGGACAACCTGGCATTTACCGACCAGGTGTTCCCCTGGTCAATTGAATACGAATAATAAAGGTCTGAATTATCAGTATGCAGAGGAGCATCCCGTGTATCGAGCCATGCAACATCGATCCTGCCATTCGGAGCCACAGACATAACGCCAAACCATTGAGTATTGGTAGTTGAAGTATCGTCGTTGATCCTGACCGGGGGACTCCATGTCAATCCGCCATCAGTACTTTTTGCAAACATTACGTCTCCAGGATCACCATTTGACGAACGCATAACAGAAGCCAATACATAAACATTTCCCCGGCCAGGACCTGTTGAACGGTCTATATCAATGTTTACCTGACCTAGAATTCCGACAGGGTTGATTTCAGGATCATTTCCGATAACCCCATCCAGATCAACTGTTACAGGTGAATCCCAACTAATAACTGAGGCCGGGATATTTGCGTTGGTGGATTTTGTGACCTCAAAATAATTATTCGGGTCAAACGTCCCGGCAATATATAATTCTCCATAATTACCAACAGCCATGGTTCCCCAATAGGGATAACCATCTACTATAGTGCAATCTTCATAGCTACTATCATGATTTGTTGAACGGGTAAAGAAACCAGGCGGACATGAACTATAGTAAGAGGTCCAGAATGCATATATATTCCCGCTTCCAATGCCATTGGTCCTATCTATGGTCATCCATTGTTTATCTCCTCCATGTGCGTTGGTCCCGGTATCCCAAATAACACCGCCATCAGTACTTTTATACACTTTGCATGTATAATTCGTGCCATCGGTTGTCAGGCTGTTATAATAAAAATTTCCTGATGTGTCATAGCTCAGCACCGGATCAGAACGGAAAATGCCCGGGTCGATCTTTCCAGGGAAAGTCCATGTAAGTCCCCGATCGGTAGTATAAGCATACCCAGCCTGTCTGAAATTGCTATTCACATTATCGAACTGCCGCCAGCCAATGACCATATTATTGGAATTCAACGGATCGATCGCAATGGTTGGTTCGTTAGCAGCATCACCAACAATATTGTGTCCGAGCGAATCCACATTTACCTGGGTGGTAAAGATGCCAGGAAGTTCGTATTTCATTGCAGGAGTGATGTTTTTATTATTGAATTGATTGGGAAGGTATTTATCACGCGGCACTTCATTTTGAAAATGATTCTTATCTTTATCCTGAGGCGGATTATTTTGTGCAAAAGTCATTGATGGGCAAATGCAAATAGTGCATGAACTCAGAAGAAATAACAGTATTTTATGTTTCATATTTAAGGAACTCAGATTAATAAAACCAATCACAATATTACCTTCAGATCAAACGAGGGCTTGAACAATTCATTGTTGTAATGCCTTTACAAAGATAGTCATTCTGCGGTCGGTGAAGAATAGGGAATGAATTAAAAATAGATCTGTGTAAAGATGGAATCCAGAAACCGGATTCATAGAAGGGCCATAAGAATACCAGGTTTTATCTGATGATTAAAATTCGTCAGGCAGTGATTTTAGTTTCTCATAAGTAAATACCGGTCCGTCTTTGCAAACATATGTACTACCAATATTGCACCTGCCGCATTTTCCGAGGCCACACTGCATTTTCATCTCAAGGGTGGTGATCACATCAGCCGGAGAAAATCCGAGCTTGTCAAGTGATATAAGTGTGTATTTTATCATAATGGGAGGGCCGCAGGTGATGACCTTTGTATTTTCAACCTGTGGCTTTACCACTTCTTCTAAAATCTTAGGAACTACACCGACATTGTCATTCCAGGTTTCTTCAGGCTTATCAATTGTAAGAATTACTTTCAGAGAGGGGTTCTTTTTCCATTCTTTGATCTCTTCTTTGTAGCACAAATCTGAGGAGGTACGTGCACCATAAAGAATGGTAAAATCCTTGTAATCTTTCCGGTTGTCGATACAATACTGGATCAGGGAACGTAATGGTGCCAAACCGATACCTCCACCGACAAAAAGCAGGTTTTTCCCCTTGATATCGTCGATCGGGAACCAGTTTCCATAAGGGCCGCGAATCCCAACGTCCATTCCCTCTTCAAGCTGGCTGTGGATATCTGCAGTAACTATTCCTGCACGTTTGATCGAACAATCGAAATAGCCCTGCCGTGTGGAGGAGGATGAGATGCAAAAGGTACACTCTCCATAACCGAGCAGTGAAAATTCCACGAATTGTCCCGGCATCCAGGTAAAAGATTCCATTCTTGCCGGATCATTCATCTTTAAACGATAAGTTCTGATATCGGGCGTTTCATCTATGATCTTATCGACCTTACATAGCACAGGCACCAGTAATTGTTCCATTTCTTTATTTTTTTTCCTTCTTCATTATAAATCTTCTTTAAAGCGTAGTCTCAGGTTTGGCATTAAACTTTTGCAACCTGATTAACCACATCAAAAATGCTGATATTGACCGGGCATGATATAGCACAATGACCGCATCCCACGCAAAGATTCATGCCGAATCTTTCCTTGTAGTAGACAAATTTGTGCATTGCCCTCTGACGCCATCTGCGATATTTGACCGGACGAGGGTTATGTCCTCCTGCCATCAGCGTGAAATACCCATTGTTACATGAATCATAACTCTTATAACGAACGCCAGTATCCCTGATCTTTTCATCAGAGATCTTGAAGCAGTGGCATGTGGGACAAATAAAAGCACACGTATTGCAGCTGATACAATTTGAGGAGACGGTTTCAAAGTCAGGCGAGTCGAATAATTTCTGAAGTTTTGAATTGACTTCTGAGTAATTCATTTTCAGACGGAAGGATGCTTTGAATGATTGGTAATGTTTTGAGATTTCCTCTTTTGCACCATCTGATGCCTGATCCTGGATGCAGGATGACTTCAGAAAGGTTTCGCCTTTTTCTGTAACTGCCTGAATGTAAATTTTCCCATCAAGGCCGTTAACGATGCGTATGTCATGGGCATCAGAGTTTTCTACGTCATAATCCAGTGATGTGCAAAAACACTGTGTGCCTGCTTTATCGCATCTTGTTGAGATAATCAGCGTATTTTCCCTTCTTTTCTGATAATCGGTATCGATATAATCCCATTTATAGACCTGGTCGAGCACCTGAAGTCCACGGGCGTCACAATGCTTGACACCCAGGATGACACGTTTTCCGCTAAGCGGGTCTTCTTCGGTTTCAGTGACAGTAGTACCGGTGCTATCCTCCATAAATTTCATGACTTTGGCCGTTTTCGGGAAAAAAAGCGGTTTTATGCTCATTGTTGTTTCGATGGGAGAATCAGGATTACACTCACTGAGTTTGGATACTCTTTTATAATCATATTTTTCAAACCTTTCAACCGGGGCATAGGTTTCATACTTCCCTATGATTTCCTCATAGAATTTTTGCAGTCCGGGTTTATCTGTTTCGACTAAAAGAACGTTCATCTTCTTTTTGGGTTAAAGGATAAAATCATCAGGATCACTAAGGCTGTATTTATAGAAAGCACCCCGATCGTCTTTTTCCATGCCTGCCAGGTGCTGTTGGAAGTTCTCATAGATCACGCTTTCATTTTGCTTATGTAACAGGTGTAAGGGCAGGTGTGATGGACAGGCTTTTTCACAGTTACGGCAATCCACACAACGTCCGGCAAGGTGCAATGACCATGTCATCAATGCATGCATTGCGCCTGAAGATGTGTTGGCCCCATTATAAAGGGTTGAGGTTTCCTGGTCTATGCAGCATTTGGCACAATAGCATAGCGGACATGAATGCCGGCAGGCATTGCAACGTATGCAGCCAGCAAAGATCTCCTCAAAATAATCAGCACGTTCAGCCAGGGCCTTTTCAGCAAGCTCCTTTATATCAGCATTTAAAGTATATTTCTTTTTACCGGATGGGGTTCCCAGTATCTCATCGTAAACGACCGGATCCGGCATCACACATTCGATGCAGTTCTGTGGTTTTTGTCCTTTTTCATTCAATGTACCTTCACAGCAGATCCCTATGATATAAACGTTTTCCCGTTTCACCTGGCTTTCTGTCAGCAAAAGGTTCAGTGCCCGGCTGTCACAACCCTTGACCACCAGTCCGACGCGTTTTCGTTTTGTATGATCAGGCTTCAGATAATTAGCCAGGTTGAAAACCGATTTATCAGTAAAAACCAGTTTATCGATTTCAGCGGGATCTGAGATCAGGAAAGGAACATGGCTGTCATCGAATGAATTTTGCCTGTATCCGACAAAATAATCGATTTTATTGTCGGTAAAAAGCTTCGATGCAATTTCCCGGATTTGTTTTGAGTAGTCCATTCTTAAAAGTTTTCCTTTTTATATCTGTGAAGAGGGCCAAGTTTTTTTATGTCTTCGGTCACTTTTGATACCACTTTGGCAAATTTTTGTCCTTCGGCAGCTGAAACCCAGGAGAATTGAACACGGTTTTCATGGTAGCCAATGAAGTTCAGCAATTTCTTTGTCACAAGGAACCTCCTGCGGGCATAATAATTACCCGAGATATAGTGACAATCACCGGGATGACATCCCGAGATCAGCACTCCATCTGCAGTACTTTGCAACGATTTTATGATGAACCAGGGGTCAACTCTTGAGGAACAGGGTACACGTATGATCCTGATATTAGGGGGATACTGGGTACGTGATGTCCCGGTAAGGTCTGATCCTGCGTAGGAACACCAGTTGCACAAGATCCCAATGATCACCGGCTGCCAGTCGGCAGGTGCAGTAATATCCGGGTTTTCGGCGCTGACAATTTTTGTCTGAGTTACTTTTACTTCAGTTTCCATTAGATTGCAACTATCTCGTTAATGATTTGAGGATCAGTAAAACCAGCAAGACTTATGGCCATGCTGCGGCAGATAGCAACGCAGGAACCGCAACCCTGGCAAACGCCTTCATTGATCTTGGCTACTGTGCGCAATTCTTTCGAACCATATCCCAGGGGAATTTCTTCGGTAACGATGGCCTGGTATGGACAAACTTTTACACAGTTTAAGCATCCGCTGCAGAACTCGTTGTTGATGGTTGAGATCATCGGATCTTTTTTCAGGGTATCGCCGGCGAAAAGGCCACAAACTTTAGCTGCACAAGCCGAAGCCTGGGCAACGGTATCAGGAATATCCTTAGGAGCTTGAGTGCAGCCAGCAAGGAAAATACCGGCCTTGGCAGTTTCAACCGGGCGTAATTTCGGGTGGGCTTCGGAGATATAACCATATTTATCGTAAGAAACCCCAAGTAACCGGGCCAATGCAGGGTTATCTTTCGGGGCTATCACTGCAGTTGCCAGGACAACGAGATCGGCCTCAACCTCAACCACCTGTCCGATCTGGGCATCTTCTCCCCTGACCATCAGTTTATCTCCTTTTTTATAGATCTTTGATACTCTTCCTCTCAAATACGTGGCAGCAGTTTCGACCTGGGCACGTTTCACAAACTCCTCATATCCCTTGCCGCCTGCACGGATATCCATATAAAAAATATATGCATGACTGTCATGAACTTTATGGTGAAGAAGGATTGCATGCTTGGCAGTATACATGCAACAGATCTTTGAACAATATTCAATGCCCTTTGCTTCATCGCGTGAACCTATGCATTTAATAAAGACCACATTTTTCGGAACTTTACCGTCTGATGGACGAACCGGCACGCCATTGGTAGGACCGCTGGAAGAAACCATCCGTTCAAATTCAAGTGAAGTGATAATATCCTTGTAGCGGCCGACACCGTATTCTTCATAGGGCTTGGGATCCCAAAGGTCATAGCCGGTGGCTATAACGACAGCGCCAATCTCACGTTCGATGACTTCGTCGACCATTTTGAAATTAATGGATCCCTTTTCACAGAACTTAGCACAGATACCACATTTCCCTTTGAGCAGCATGGTGCAATGTTCAGCATCGATCACAGGTTTATTTGGAACTGCCTGAGGAAAAGGGGTATAAATGGCTTTCCGTTTATCGATGTTCATGTTGAATTCATTAGGAACCTTCACCGGGCATTTCTGGATGCAGGTTCCGCAACCTGTACAGGTGCTGAAATCAACATAAGAAGACTTTTTCTTTATTTTTGCTTTATAGTTTCCAACATAGCCATCCAGTTCTATCACCTCAGAATAGGGGATCAGCTCGATAAAGGGATGTGAGGCAACATCAACCATTTTAGGGGTCAGGATACATTGTGAACAGTCCAGCGTGGGGAAGGTCTCATCAAGCTGAGCCATGCGGCCGCCTATGGAAGGACTTTTTTCAACCAGGGTCACCGGAATGCGTGCATCTGCAATGTCGAGTGCAGCCTGGATCCCTGCTATTCCACCACCAATCACCAATGCCCGTTTTGTAACAGGAACCGAGATTTCATGCAGTTGTTCATTGGCTATTGATTTGGCTACGGCCATGCGTACCAAGTCACATGCTTTTTCTGTGGCTGCTTTCTTATCTTTCTGATGCACCCAGGAAGAATGTTCCCGGATGTTGGCAACTTCGAGGAGGTAAGGATTCATCCCGGCATCAGAAAGGGCCTTGCGGAATGTTTTTTCATGCATCCTGGGCGAACATGCAGCAACGACGACCGAGGTCAGCCGGTTTTGTACAATTGCCTCCCTTATCATAGCCTGACCGGGATCAGAACACATGTATTTATATTCGACGGCAACTTTAACATCTCTGATCTTTTTTGTTTCCTGGACGACAGCCGGAACATCGATAAAATCGGCAATGTTAGCACCGCAAAAACAAACGAAAACACCTACTCTTGCCATTATTCTACCTCACTTTCTGCTTCGACAGCTTTTTTAGTTTTTTTCACTTTTTCAGGTTCAGGTATCACCTCTCCTATATGTTTCAGAGCGGGTTCAACGGGAACAATGTGTTTTGAAAGTTTTAGCTCTTTTTCGGGTTGACCAAAGGCCAGCGCCATAAGTTGAGTAAAATACATCACCGGCAAATCAAACTTTTTACCAGTATGTTTCTCTATATCAGGCTGACGCATATCAAGGTTAGACTGGCAAAGGGGGCAGGCAACAACGATCATGTGAGCACCACTTTCTTTTGCAACTTCCAGGATCTTTCCGCTCAGGGATTCCACAATTTCCGTGTCGGAAATAGAGAAAGATGCCCCGCAACATTCCGTCTTATAATCAAAATCCACAGCTTTTGCCCCAAGAGCTTCCATTAAATGATCCATCGACATCGGGTACTCCGGTGAATCAAATTGTGTCACATCCTTAGGCCTGGTCAGAAGACAACCATAGTAGCATGCTACTTTCAATCCTGACAATGATTTTACTACTTTACTTTTTATTTTTTCCAGGCCAATTTCCTCATAGCAATACTGAAGCATGGATTTGACGTCAATTGTTCCTTTATATTCGCCTTCGTCGATGATTGTGCTATTTATCTTTTTAGCGAGTTCCGGGTTTTCATCTAAATGCTTTTTTGTGCCTTTCATTCTTGAATAACAAGAAGCACATGCGATACCCATGGTTTTATTTTCCAGCCGCTCGGCGAGGACCAGGTTACGCATCGGCAAAGCCAACGCCAAGTTCTCGGTCATTACATGTGCAGAGGTAGCGCCGCAACAGTTCCAGTCAGGGATCTCTTCCATCTGTACATCCAGGGTCTTCATGACGAGTTTGAGCGTGTGATCAAATTCCTCGCTGGTACCGTGAGCTGAACAACCCGGGAAATAGGTTAGTTTATTCATGTCAATTCAATTGGGTAGAGTGTTGGTGTGAATTGTTTTATTTTGATCCTTTTTCAAGCTTAGCAGCAAGCTTGTACATCTTCCGGATAGCCTGACCACTTTTTGTGGATTCATGTCCAATGGGGATCTTCCCTTTAAGTAATGCCTTAGGTGCAAGGTGCATATCCTTGAAAAGATTCCGGGTACGAATATTGAATTCAGCCATCATGCGTAATTCATAATTCCTTCCGTACCGTTTGATCATGTCAAGGAAAATATCATGAAATTTCCGGATATCCTTAACCTTTTTGTTTTCGGATCTGTAATTTTCCTCGATGGCCAGGTGACGTATTGCCTCCATTACGGCAGGAATATCTATTTCACGAGGACAACGTCCGCTGCAGGCAGAACAGGTCAGGCAGAACCACATTGAATTTGCCATATAGGCTTCTTCCTTTAGTCCAAGCTTTATCATTTGCATGATCTCACGCGGGGGAAAATCCATGTAACCGGAAACGGGGCAGGTAGAAACACATTTCCCGCACTGGTAACATTCCAGGACATTGGCACCGCTTTTTTTGTTCACAGCTTCAAGAAAAGTGTTTTTCTCAAGCAATCCAAGTGTGATCATTTCGTACGATTGAAGGGTGAATACAACTTTTTGTCTGTTGTTAAAAATTTAACAATACGCTGATAAAAAAAAAGAAACTCTTTAAAATTTCTGTTGTTTTTTATAATGGTACAAAGTTAACAAAAGTTTCGTTTGGAAAGATTCTAAATTTCAGGTGAGTCTTACGACCAATAAAAAAAACAAAGGAGCCACTATAAGTTTTTGGTAGCTCCTTTGACCAGTAAGAAGTGATTTTTATTTCAGATCTTCAATATTCTATTGCAGTTTAAAGTTAATAGGCAGATTGAACTGTACCCTGACAGGTACGCCTCTTTGTTTCCCGGGGATCCATTTCGGCATTGATTTGACAACACGGACTGCTTCATCATCGCAGCCGGACCCGATCCCTCTAAGGACTTTCACATCCGTTATAGATCCATCGACTTCAACGACAAATGTCACGAATACCTTACCCTGTACGCCGAGTTCCTTTGCTTCTTCAGGATATTTCATGTTTTCCTGTAAAAACTTGATACGGGCTTCATCACCGCCCGGGTAGGAAGGATTTTCCTCAACCACTGTGAAGATCTCTTTGGGAGCTTCCTGTTCGATAACCTGTGGTTTTGCCTCCTCAACAACGATGTTCTCTGCTGTGGGAGCTTCTGTGTTCGGCTTAGCATTCAAATCTTCCTGAATTTGCATCGTAGTTACCACACTATCAGTGGTAACTTTAGGAGCAACGAATCTTTGTTGCTGAACAGCATCGGGTGGAGGCGGAGGCGGAGGCGGAGGCGGAGGTGCTTCTTCTTTCGGAATATTCAGCATTTCGACCCCGACCGTTGTATTTTCCTTAATTATCCGGTTTTTATTCAGCATAGCAGTAATGATCGGATAGGCAACAGTAGCACCAATTGTAAAGATTCCTATGAGCAGGGAAATCAAAGTATATTTTTGGTACTTCTTCCTAAGAACATATGCCCCATAATCTTTATTCCTGGTTTTAAAAACCATCTCTTCCAGCGATTCAACACGCTTTCTTTCCTTTGTCATGTTATTTCTATTTAAGAGATTAAGAATTCCTATCAATTATTTAGGAGCAGTATTCAGCATTCCCAATTCGGCCGGTTGAATGTCCACAATTGCATAACTTGCAATGTTACAGATCGCCATTTCATCAATAATGTCCACGATATCCTTGTATTTTGCTTTATCATCTGCTTTGATCAGGACGATCGGCCCTTTTGCATCATCCTTTTTCATTTTCTTTATTTCCTGATCAGCAGTGGTATCGGCAACGACAAGTTTACCTGACCGACGTTTATCCCGGAAGGTCACGATTTGTGTAAAAAGATCCCTGTTTTTATCGAGGAGTACCTTGCGTATCCCATTTTTACTGAAATCACTTTTAGTCAACGTAGGTAAGGGTGGCTTCCTGGGATCAGCCTGACCTATATAGTAATATACTGCATCATTATCAGAAAGCAGGATATTCAGGGTTCGCCAGGCGGGGATTTTCGGTTGATCTTTTGGTTGATCTTTTTGATCTTTTTCCGGCATGGTGATCACCATTACCTTGGACTTGCTGAAAGCTGTGGTCAGCATAAAAAAGGTGATCAGAAGACACATCAGGTCAACCATTGGCGTCATATCGATATGCGTCGAGAACCTTTTGGCTCGTTTTTTTCCGCCTTTTTTGCCTTTTTCTTCTTGAATTATTTCAGCCATATCATTTTTCGTTTAGCTTATAAAATGTTCTTATTACGGTTATTTCGGAACATCCTTCAATGTAACTTCCTGTTTTTCCAGGTTCGTAACAAGATTAAACTTATTTACTTTGTTTGCCTGAAGCATATCCATGACCTTCTTCACAACTTTATAGTTGGTTTCGGCATCGCCTTTAATGGCAACTTCTGCATTGAGATTGGCAAGACGTGAAAAACGGATCCACATAGCCAGTTCAGAGGCCCTTCCTCCAACAGAGTCCGTTGGAATTCCTACCTGAAGTTTTTCTTTAACTTTAGAATCAGTTGCATCCAACCATTTTTTCATATCTACCATTGGCATCCCGAAAGAAGCCAGATTCCCAAAATCACTCAATTCTTTTTTTGTAAAGCTGACCTGGTATTGTTTAGCCATTTCAGTAAGAACATTGACACGGGTATGGGTAGTTGTGTCTTTACCGTTATCGATATTATAAAAGATCTTTCCGCTTTTATCAATGATGATCGTCATAATATCTTTATCGGGGGCCTGTTTTTCCGATACAGAATAGGGAGTGCTGATTACTGCTGCTTCCTGTGGGCGGAATGAAGCAGTGAGCAATAAAAATATCAATAGTACTGAAAACAGGTCCACCATAGGCGTCATGTCTACACGCGGACTTCTTGCGGGTGGTTTTATTTTAGGCATATTACTCTATTTTAAATTGAGGATTATCAGAATTAATGTACAAAATGAATCAGCAACCCTGAAATTATTTTGCCCGGGATGCGAATGATTGTACCAGACTGAATCCTGCTTCATCAATTTTAAATGTAAAACTGTCGATCAGTGTCGAATAGACGTTGTACATTACGATACCGAGTAAAGAACCGGTGATACCAAATGCGGTGTTGATAAGAGCTTCAGAAATACCTGTTGCAAGAGCCAGGGCATCCGGAGCGCCGGCTTGTGCAAGAGCACCAAAAGCACGGATCATCCCGAGTACTGTTCCCAAAAGCCCGATTAACACAGATATCGAAGCGATGGTTGAAAGAATGACAAGGTTCCTTGATAACAGGGGTAATTCGAGAGCGGTGGCTTCTTCAAATTCTTTTTGCAGGGCCAGGATCTTCTGTTCTTTTGAAAGGGCTGCATCTGCCTGCAATGTACGGTAACGGACAAGACCTGCTTTCATGACATTGGCAAGAGATCCTTTTTGTTTATCGCAAGCTGAGATGGCATCTTCGATTTTGTCGTTATTCAGGTAATCCTGAAGATTCTTTACAAAAACATTGAGCCTGCCTTTTCCGCTTGCACGCATAAGGGTAATACCTCTTTCAATAGAAAAAGTGATCAGGACAAGTAATACTGTCATCAAAAGAGGAACAATTAAACCTCCCTTAAAAACCATTGCAAGATAGTTGCCTGGTAAAGGATGCCATTTGCTTGATGGAACATTGTTTTTAATCAGGTCATAGCCTCCCTCAAAGTTGATATAATTTCCCATTATTCTCAGGTATACAAATAAGGCAATTACGAATGAAAGTAAAATAACAGCCACTGTAAACCACGACTTTAAAGCGTCACCAAGGGTTTGTCCGCCTTTGTTATTTGTCTTGCTCATTTTAAATTTGTTTTTTAATTATTAATGTGTGAATTGATAGTTTCTTAAGAAGCAGCAAAAATATTAAAAATTATTAAAACAAGGTAAAATCTTTGTTAATTAATTGCTTTATAATTAATGTTTTCCTGCAAAGTGGGTATCGAATGACTTTATTCTCATTTCCTGATTTTAAGTTCAAGACTTTTAAGAATACCCTTTGCTTTCTCGGTATAATTTGGATCCGGAGGCTGAATGGCGAGGACTTTATTGCAGTAATCGATGGATTTCCGGCCAAGTTCCTGGTCTTTGGTTTCAGTAAACTGAACCAGGTAATAGTAAGCAAGATAGGAATACGATTCCATTAATTCTTTTGCATTTTTGGCCGTATCGGATTTTGCCTTTTCAATCACTGTCTCATAGACTGGTTTTGCCAATCCAAGTTTACAGGTGGTGTCAATATTCACCAGTGCTCTTGCACGCCACACATAGCCTTGTAGTTGGTCAGGCGCTAATGTGCTGAAATACATTAATGTACTATCGGATTTCCCCCAATTCTTCGTGTTATAATAGGCAAGTCCCAAATAAAAATAATCAGTCGGAACACCTTTGTTCCTGGCAATCTTTTGATTATAATCATCAATTGCCTTGTCGTATTTCTTAAGTTTCATCATGGATACTGCGGCTTCTGAGAGTAGGTCATAACGGGAAGTATCCATCTGGTAAGCTTTCAATAAATATATGTGAGCAAGGGAGTCTTGTTTCATTTTGGCATATGATCTCCCAAGGTAGACATAATCGGTAGGACGTATTTTATCAGGTTTTGCACGGCTGAAGAATTTTTTACTATATAACAAAGCTTTGTCATACTGTCCTGTTTCATAGTAAGAATAGGCTAATGCCCGGTTCAGGTCATTATTGGAAGTATCGGTTCTCAATATTTCGTTAAGCTGGTTGATAGCTTCCTTGTAATTTTTTAAATCAATAAGTGTATTAACATATTGGATCCTTGCTGTTGTGTTACCACCTGATAACCGTAAAAATTTTTTGTAATTCTGCTGTGCTTCATCGTTACGGTTGGCACGAGAAAGCAGGTATCCAAGTTCACGGTATGCAGGTGCAAAAGTAGAATCGATCTTTACCACTTCCTGGTAGTAAGTAAGTGCGTCATTGTAATTTCTTGCACGCATCCACAATTGCCCTACACGGAGTTTAGCCATTGGGGATTTTGGGTTCAGGCTTTGGGCAATGTTATAATTCAGGATCGCTCTTGAGCCATCATTTTGCATAAAAATATAAGCATCGCCTTTAACGATATAAAGGTCATAATCTTTACTGTTGAGTTTTTCCGCTATCCTTAAGGAACCGTAAACTACTGCAGTATCGTATACGCCTGATTTAATATATGCATTGGCAAGTCTTATGTAAACTGTGGCTTGTTTATCCGGAGCCATTATAATATTCTTGTTTGCCTTGGAAGGAAGAAGTGAAATCGCCCTGGAAAAGTTCTGTTGTGCTTTGGGAATATCTTTCTGCATCAGGGCAATTTGTCCAATGCCAATATAATTCAATGGATTGGCAGGATCTGCATTCACTCCTTCGGAGAAAAGTATCTTTGCAGAGTCGGATAATTCCTTGAATGAATTATTGGTCGTATCAGAATAATATTCCTGCAGGAAATTGTCTCCGATAATAATAATAAATATCCCCATTATGCTGATCTTTCTGTAAAAGGGCTTTGAAGGCTGAACTTGCATCTTCAAATCGTTCTGCCCTGGTAAGTTTAGAAGCAGCCTGAATGTCCTGGGCCTGAATCCGGTAACCACCGGATAAAATAATTAACAAACATGTAATTCCAACCACCGGTTTAAAAATCCTTGTCATAAATTATTCTCCTACGATTTAGTGTTTCACTTCTATGAGTCTTACAGGCATGGAAGCAGGTACCATGCCGGAACGTAAGACAATGAGTTGACCCTTTTCTCCTGCAATAAATGCTGATATACCATACGCCAGCCCGACATAGACCTGACGGTTAATGCAATAAACTTCACGTGTAAAAGGGTATGTTCCTTCTGCAATATAGGCAGGATGAGGTGTATAAAATTCACCATTGGGATCACTGCTTCCTACAGCACTCACAGCAACAACTTTTACTCTGCTGAGGAAGGAATGAGTGACTGTATCATCTTTGTCACTCACCCAGTTAACGCTTACTACGCCAATCGCTCCTTTGTTTTTCTCAACAAAATTTATGACTTCGGAATTATTATGAACTGCGAAGCACACATCCGGCAATTTTGACAAGTTGAATTTCTCACGGAAATACCGTGTGTTACATGATTTATAATTATCAAAAACGACTTTAATATCTGCAAGCTTTGATTTTGCATTTAATTCTTTCCAGGTTTTTATCTTACCTTCAAAAATTTCCCTGACCTGGTCATATAACAATGTACTATCGGGATTATCCCTGTTTGTTATTAATGCCACTGCATCGTATGCGATCTTTGTGGTTTTCGGCAATACCTGTTTGGCGTTGAGTTGTGCTTCTTCATCCTGAGTAAGTTTCCTGCTGACCACTATCAGAGAAAGAGAATCTTTCATGAATGCATTGATAATATCGGCTTCCGTTCTACAGACAGTATCGATTCTGGAGTAGGGATATAAAGATTGAAAGGTATAGAGTTCTGCATCCATAAGAAGGCTGTAGGAATCATCGATCCCGATTTTAAATTTACCTGTTGTAGGGGTATCTGTATCGGTAGGTTTTATACCACCTCCACACCCAAAGAGCAGGATACTCCCACAAATGATAAAAAAACCCGTTATACGGGAAATCATTGTTGTTTTCATTTTACCAGGAAATAGTCCGCCAAAGCTAGTAGATATTAACATTCATAAAACACAAAAATATTAAATTTATTTTTCTCACCATCAAATTATTATGTCGATTTTCTTCGGATTCCGGAACATGAGCATTCTGATTCCCGCTAATCTTCTTCTTTCTGCTCTCTATCTTTGGTGATAATCCTTGCAAGCCGCCAGCCTCCGTAAAGAAACAGAAAAACTGCAAAGATTACCCTGATCTCTTTTGTCAGTTGGTTAAACCTGGGACTTAAAAGCAGATAGAATCCCAGGAAAAACCACATTAATACAACAAAAATGGAAAATATTTTCCAGTATTTTGCCATGAGTAATTTACTTTGTCACCATCCAGTAAGGGAGATCAGGATCTACACCCCATTGATTCCAGTATGCAGGAGTAACAGGATGGGCATCGGGACGGAGTATTTTCTGTTCATATACCCGGATAACAGGGTTGAAGATGAGGTCAGTAACTCCAAGGATCCATGTTTCAAGCGGGGTTCCGTCTTTGGCTTTTTCTTTTTCCATTTTAACTTCATATCCATTCTGTTGAAGAAGTTCTTTTAGAAAACGGCAGCGGTTTTCATTCAAACCTGTTTCTACAACGGAAGACCGGACACCTTCAATTTCAGCAACGACGTGTTTGCCATTATTCAGCGCCATAGTACTTTTTTTACTTAGGGTGCAAACTTACAAATAACTGTGAAACAAAACAGGAAGGGGGGAAAAAAAGTGACAAAGGCCAGAGAAACAGATTTAAAAAGTAACGAATTGTTAAGGTCACAGAGGCAGGAGGTGGCTGGTAGTGTCGGGTATATTTTAATCTAAGATCAGTTGAAGTTTAATCGAAGCTTGAACGAAGCTCAATCGAAGCTCAATCGAAGCTCAATCGAAGCTCAATCGAAGCTCAATCGAAGAATGCGTTGATAATGATGATATTAATGAATTTAGTAAAGTCCGTAAGTAAATTTCAGAATAAACTCATAGACAGGACTTGCAAAGCCGATAATAATGATCCCTGCGATACATAATGCCAGGCCCAGTTTAGTGTAAACATCGCTTTTAAAATAAGCGATAGGCCGGTCGCTCCGGTTCAAAAACATAGCTTTTACAACGAGCAGGTAGTAATAAAGTGAAATAATGGTGTTAAGTACAGCTATGAAGACCAGGATATACATTCCCTGTTTCGCGGCAGCTGTGAAAAGGAAAAACTTACCGAAGAAACCTGCTAAAGGAGGGATGCCGGCCAGGGAGAACAATGCCAGCATCATGGTCAGGCTGAGCATAGGGTTGGTCCTGTAAAGGCCGTCATAGTCGTCAATGCTTTCTTTACCCGTTTTATTCGAAATAATGGCAGCCACACCGAAGGCACCGAGGTTTGAGAAAATATATATCAGCACGAAATAAATGACTGTGGTCATCCCTAATTGACTTTGTCCGATGATACCCAGCAGGATGAAACCAGCCTGGGCGATGGAAGAAAATGCGAGGAACCTCTTAATATTACGCTGACGCATAGCAAACAGGTTGCCAAGTGTCATGGTCAGAATGGCGATGATATATATCACATCGCGCCACATCAGTGCTATTTTATTGAATACAGTATACAGGATAATGGTAAAGATAAAAACTGCAGCACCTTTTGAAATGACTGACAGGTAGGAAGAGATATTAATAGGAGCACCTTCATAAACGTCGGCTGTCCAAAGGTGGAATGGCACAAGGGAGATCTTGAATGCCATACCGGCAAAGAAAAAGATAAATGCAAGGATCTGCAAAGGAGCAGCATTGTAAGCAGCGGAGATCTCTGTAAAATAAACAGTGCCTGTTGTACCGTAGATCATTGAAAGCCCATATAGAAGAATTCCGGATGAAAATGCAGATATAAAGATCAGTTTTACCCCGGCCTCTGCTGATTTTTCCTTAAACCGTTCAAATGCTGCAAGTGTGGCAAGCGGGATGGTAGCCAGTTCGAGGCCCAAGTAGAACATCAGAAAATCTCCTGATGAGATCATATAGTTCATACCAATCAGGGTGGAGAGCAGAATAATGAAATACTCGCCAATCTTTTCTTTCTGTTCTTCCAGTTTGAGCCAGGAAACTGACTGCATAAAAACGATAAGAACCCCGATATTCAGGATATTTTTCATTAAAAGGATCAGGGGTGAAGTTCCATACATTCCGCCGAAAAGAACGCCGGTGGGTCCGGGTATAAAACCTATGATCGTGACCAGGGCCATCAGAATAATGGCAGGAAGTATGATCTTATCCTTTTTGTGCTGTGGCAGAAAGATCTCGACAAGTAAAAGAATTACCGTGATGGCTACCAGCAGTAATTCATGTCTCATTATAAACATCGGTCTGAAATTTATTGATACTATCTTGTTTCGTCAATTTGTTTATTTCTTTCCATCCTTTCGACTTTGTGCCTGGTTTGGAAAGAATATGTTTAGTGAACAGGGCTTGCCATCAGTAATCTTTGGACGATGGGGCCCACGCCGCCATGGATCATTTCTGATAACCAAAAAGGAGCGAGTCCGATTGCTGTGATACCGAATATCAGTACACCGGTACTCAGTCGTTCATACCATTTTGCATCACCCAGATGCTCATAATGTTCGTTGTTGATCTTCCCGAGCAAAAGAATCCCTACGACACGAAGAATGTACACTGCAGTCACAACGATTGAGGATACAACGATAATAGTAGCTATCCTGTGAAAGGCATCAGTATTCTGGAATGCCCCAAAGAAGATGGTCATTTCAGCTACGAACCCGCTGAATCCGGGAAGGCCAAGCGATGCAAGCCCTGCGATCACGTATGCCACGCCAAGGAAAGGCATGACCTTCATCAGGCCGCCCATTTCATTGATATAGCGTGTATGGGTCCGGCTGTAAATCATACCAATCAGGGCAAAGAAAAGGGCCGTCATGATACCGTGGGAGATCATTTGCAATATAGCCCCTGTTAAAGCAGTCTGGTTGAACATCAGGATAGCAAACAACACCATGCCGCAGTGGCTGACTGAAGAATAAGCATTGATGTACTTGAGATCTTTCTGCCATAGAGCACCGAGTGCGCCATATATCACGCTGATCGTAGTAAGAATGATAAAGATCCAGGCCAGTTGATGTGCCGCTTCCGGCAACAGGAATACAGCAACACGGAAACAACCATACCCTCCAAGCTTCATAAGGACGCCTGCATGAAGCATGGAAACAGCTGTTGGTGCAGAGGCGTGACCATCAGGTGACCATGTATGGAAGGGGTACAACGCTCCGAGTACACCAAATCCGACGAAAAGGAAGGGGAAGAAGAACCTCTGAACCTCAACCGGAATATGCACTTTAGAAATAGCAAGAATACTGAAATTCAGTTGCCCGCCGGAGGGATTCGAATGAAAATACAATCCCAGCAATCCAACAAGGATCAGTGCTGATCCACCCATCAGCATCAAGGTCAGTTTCATTGCAGAATATTCACGCGGTCCACTTCCCCATATACCTATCAACAGGTACATCGGGATAACAGCAAGTTCGTAAAAAAGGAACAGGGTAAACAGGTCAAGTGAGATGAAAAAACCAAACACGCCGGTCGAGAGAAGAATCAGAGAGATAAAAAATTCTTTATGAAGATCTTCCACTTCCCATGAAGCAAATATCCCGGCAAAAATAACGATGGCAGTAAGGCCAATCATGGCAACTGAAATGCCATCCACTCCAACCAGAAAATGAATATTCAGGCTCGGGTACCAAACTACATCTTTTACAAATAACATTTCCCCCATATTTCCTGCTTTCCTTTCCAGGAGGAACAGGATGATCAGGATTGCTGCACTGATAAGCTGCAAACCCATACCAACAGCTGCAGTCCATTTAACCTGCTTATGATCTTTGCAAAAAATTATCCCGATCATTGTAATGACGGGGATTATAATAAATAAGATCAGGATATCCATTCGTTCAACAATTTAGTTAGTCCATAAATAGATGAATGCCAAAGCCAAAGCTACAGCGCCTGTTATAAAAACCCACGCATATTCCTGAAGCTGTCCTGACTGGAAACGCTTGATCCTGGCAGAAACTTCATTTGTAATATAGGAAACACCATTCATAGATCCATCCACAATGTGCCGGTCGAACCATGCAATCGGACGGGAAACATGATCGAAGATGATCTTTTTTGTGATAAAAAGATAAAGTTCATCAATGTAAAATTTCCGGTAGGCAGCCTTGTAGAAAACACCTAAAGCTTTTGAGATTTTTTCGGGTATATTGGTTTCTTTCCAATAAAAAAGCATGGCAATAAGAGCGCCTAAGACACCAACCACGGTGGCCGGTACGGCGATCACAGGGTTAATATGTGATATGAATGGCATGCTGTCGGAAGTGACAAATGAAGAAAAAGGTAAAAATCCAGCAAAAATTGCACCCAATGAAAGAAGCATCAGCGGTATAGTCATGATCAAAGGGGCTTCATGGGGAGGATGATGGTAGTGTTGTTCCTTTCCCCAAAAGATTGAAAAGTAGAGCCGGAACATGTAGAAAGCAGTCAATGCTGAGATTATCAAACCAAAAATATAAATAACCGTACTTTTTTCGCGACTGGCAGCGAGGATCTCATCTTTACTGAAGAACCCAGCCAGAGGTGGGATTCCTGCAATGGCAAGACAGGCAATTAAAAATGTTATATGGGTTATCGGAAGATGTTTCCTTAATCCTCCCATTTCGTTCATATAATTGCTGTGAACCGCATGGATGATTGCCCCTGCACCGAGGAACAAGAGTGATTTAAAGAAGGCATGAGTAAACAAATGGAACATTGACGCCATGAAACCAAGTCCGGCTTCTGCTCCATATCCTGATACACCAAGTGCAAACATCATCATCCCGATTTGGGACAAAGTTGAATAGGCCAGGACACGTTTAATGTCAAACTGCGTACAGGCAATGACTGCGGCGAAGATCGAAGTGAAAACTCCAACATACATCACTACATCCAGTGCAACCGGTGCAGAGAAATGAAAGATCGGAAACATACGGGCAATAAGGTAAACACCGGCCACGACCATGGTAGCAGCGTGGATCAAAGCAGAGACGGGGGTAGGACCTTCCATGGCATCCGGCAGCCATATATGCAGGGGAAACATGGCGGATTTACCTGCGCCTCCCATGAAAACAAAGATCATTGACCAGGTCATGGTTGACAACCCCAGGAACATGATCCCGCTGCCTTGTGTAATAGCTACTCCATGTGGGTCTGTCAGCGTTATAAAATCGAAGGTCCCCGTAGTAAATGACAGGATCAGGATACCCACAAGAAAACCCAGGTCAGCAAACCTTGTGACTATAAAGGCTTTTTTAGATGCAGCCACTGCAGAGTCTTTAGTATAATAGAAGCCGATAAGCAGGTAAGAAGAGACGCCAACGAGTTCCCAGAAAATGTACATCTGGAAAATATTCGTTGCAATGACAAGTCCCAACATGGAAAAGCTGAAGAGTGAAAGAAACGAGAAGTATCTTTCAAATCCTTTTTCGCCTTTCATATAACCGATGCTATAAAGATGCACCATGAAGGAGACTGTTGTAATGACGATCAGCATCATTACAGATATGGGATCGAGAAGAACTCCCAGGTCGATGTGGAGTTTTTCAGTAAGTTTCAGCCAAACTGTGTTATAGCCAATGATCTTCTGGAATGCATCCCCGATCTTTGGTACAATAAAGAAGTACTGGTAAGCAGTATAAAATGATAATGCCATTGAAATAAAAAGGCCTGAAGTACCGACAATCCCGGAGACAAGGGGTTTGAACCTGTTTCCAAAAAACCCTATCAGGACAAAGAAGATAAGCGGTATCAGAACAATCCAAATTGTATAGCTGAAATCGATCATATCATTATTTACTTTTAATTCACTTGTTTTATAGAACGCAGATGACGCAGATGATGCAGATTACCGCAGATCTTCAGATGTAAATATCCAGTATTTTTATCTTTTTTAGTCATCAGTCAAAATTGTTCCTGTTATCCGCGGTTATCCGCTAAATCCGTGTCATCCGTGTTCCATTTTATGGCATGCAGATGATGCAGATAGTTAGTACTTCATCTCCTCCATTTTCTCAACATCGATGTTGACAAGGCGTCTGTAGATATTAATAATGATGGCTATAGCAACTGATGCTTCAGCGGCTGCAACAGCGATAACAAATACCGTAAAGAACATTCCTTCAAGGTGTTGTGGATAAAGCAGTTTGTTAAATGCAACAAAATTGATGTTCACTGAATTCAGGATCAGTTCGAGCGACATAAGCATTGTGATCAGGTTCTTCCTGACCAGAAAGCCATAAATACCGATAAAGAACATCAGTGTAGCAACGATCAGAAACCAGTTTAATGGGACTCCTTCAAACATAATAGTGAATATTAATGCATTAATCTTTTCTTTTCTTAGCAATAACAATAGAACCGATCATGGCGGCCAGCAGGAGGATACTGATCACTTCAAAAGGAAGTGCATACCCGAATTTCCCTGTATTGGTCAAAGCTTTTCCAATGTCATCAATATTTGTGCGTCCACTGATAATTGATGTTTCCGGAAATTTATACTGGATAATTGTCAGTATACATAGTGTTGCTCCTGCAGCTGCTGCAATAAATGCAAAGATCTTTTTTGAGAGGCCCGGAAGTTCAAGTTTAGCACCAACATGGCTGGTCAGGAGGATTGAAAAAATGATCAGCACGACAATACCACCGGCATAGAGTGTAAGCTGGATGGCAGCGAGAAAGTTGAAGCGAAGCATAAAATAGAGCCCTGCTGTGGAAACGAGCACAAATAGCAGGAAAGTGGCGGCCCTTAAAATCCGGCGGCTTGTCACTGTCAGAATAGAGAAGATCACTATGACCGCCGAAAAGATAAAAAACATGATCTGATTGTTCGTCATTCTTGAGTACCTTTTATGATGGATGAACCAGGTTTATTTAAAATCTTTGTCAATACAGTACGGTCAAATACAGCATGTTCAAATTCCTGTCCGAATGCCAGTGCATTTTCGGGGCAGGTTTTCACGCAAAGGCTACAGAACGTGCACATGCCCAGGTGATAAATATGTTTGTCAATAATCCTGACCTTTTTACCCTCAGGTCCGTCGATCCGGGTCGATACCACTTCGATGCTGCCGTTCGGGCAATTCAGTTCACAGATAGCGCAACCAGTGCACCGGTGATGGTTGTCACTATCGTGCAGCATGATAACTTCGCCTTTAAACCGTTCAAACATTTTGAGGGTTTTCCGGTTCTCAGGATATTGTTGTGTCACGATCTGACCGGGGCTAAAAAAATATCTGCCAGTTACTGACATCCCTATAAGAAGGGATTTAACGCCGGAAAAAATATCTGTAAAATATTTAAAAAAGCTTTTCATAGTTTAAAAATGCCAACCCATTAATACTATAAATGACATCAGGAGAATGTTGAAAAGGTTTATGGGTAAAAGATACTTCCATTCAAGGGTCAAAAGCTGGTCAATTCTCAAACGCGGGAAGGTCCATTTGAACAACATCATCAGGAAGATAACAAATCCTGTTTTCCCGATGTACCATATTGAGGGTGGAATGTAGTTCATAACCTCATTAAAACCGGTCCATCCTGAAACGTGGAAAGGCATCCAGCCGCCGAGGAAAACGGTTGCCGCGATTGAAGCGACGATAAACATATTCATATATTCGGCGAGGAAGAAAAAGGCGAATTTGATACCGGAATATTCGGTATGAAATCCAGCGGTCAACTCAGATTCGGCTTCAGCAAGGTCAAAAGGTCCACGGTTTGTTTCGGCAGTAGATGCTATCAGGAATACCACGAAGGCTATTATTGCAGGAATGTGTCCCTTGAAAATAAACCAACCATATTCCTGGTCCTGGACAATTTGTGAGAATTGCATAGTACCTGCGAGAATAATGATGGTCAGAAGTGACAGTCCGACGGAAAGCTCATAAGAGATTATCTGAGCTCCGCTTCTCATAGCACCGATGAGGGAATATTTATTGTTGCTTGACCATCCTGCCAGGAGAACACCCACGACGCCCAGTGAAGAAACTGCGATTACATAGAGGATACCGATATCAAAGTCGATGGCATCCAGTCCTTTGGCGAACGGGATGGCAGCGATGGCCATGAACGAGGCAATGATAACAATGAAAGGGGCAAGGTTAAAAAGCAGCTTATCGGAGTTTTTGATGGTCACCAGTTCTTTCATCAACAGTTTGATAAAATCGGCAATGGTCTGGAAGATCCCATAAGGGCCAACACGGTTGGGGCCTACGCGGTTTTGCATGAAAGCACAGACTTTACGTTCGGCATAAACAAGGAACAATCCAACCAGTGCATAAAACACAAGGAACACCAGGCCGATGATGGTCAGCTCCGCTACGAGCGCCCAGAAAGGAGGCAACATGTGGTAGAGCCCGTTGTGGATCCACTGGGTTATTGAAGAGACAAAGTTGTCGTAGATATTAGAAGCCATAGTAAATTAAATTATCTGTCAATATCCGGAATAACAAGATCGAGCGAGCCACCGATTGCCACAAGATCTGCAATTTTTAAGCCCCTGCTGATATGATCAAGAACTGAAAGGTTGCTGAAGCTCGGTGTACGGAATTTCAGGCGGTACGGTGTTTTATTGCCATCGCTGATGCAATACAGGCCGAGTTCACCTCTTGCGGTTTCCACCCGCTGGTAATACTCGCCGGCCGGGAGTTTAATGACTGCCTTCATCTTAGCAGAATAATCTCCCTGGGGGATGTTATCGATGAGTTGATCGATGATATGCATCGACTCATACATTTCATCCATTCTGACCATGTATCGTGCAAGGGTATCCCCTTCCTGATAAAGTATTTCCTTAAAGTCAACCTTATCATAAAGTGCATAAGGATGATGTTTTCTGACATCACAGGAAAAGCCTGATCCTCTTCCGGAGGGACCTGTCACACCATAGCTGATCGCTTCTTCTTTTGTCATGATACCGATTTTCCGGGAACGTTCCCGGAAAATCACATTTCCGGATAAGATCTTTTCATAATCCCTGATCTTCTTCCTGAAATATTTAAGGAATTCCTTTGTTTTTTTCTGAAAGTCAGGATGAATATCCCACATCAGTCCACCAGGTGTATAATAGCTCTGAAGGAAACGTGCCCCGGTAGTTTCTTCCCAGATATCGAGGATCTTTTCCCTGTCACGAAGTCCGTAAAAGAAGCAGGTCAATCCACCGAGGTCCATCCCGAAACTTGCCCACCAGAGCTGGTGTGACTGAATACGGGTTAATTCATCCATTATGGTCCTTACGTACCTGACCCTTTCCGGAACCTCAATCTGAAGAGCATTTTCAACCAGCAAACAAACAGCATGGTTATTGATGTGAGCTGAAAGATAATCCATCCTGTCGGTCAGATGAATGATCTGGGGATAGGTATCTTTCTCACACATTTTCTCCATGCCACGGTGGATATATCCACAATGAGGTTTCAGACTTTTAACGATCTCTCCCTGAAGGGAAACCACCAATCTAAGCACACCATGGGTCGAGGGATGCTGGGGACCCATATTGATGTGGTATTCCTCTTCTTCAACGGAGGGGACGGGGGTATGGATGACTTCTTTCATACTTAAAGTTCAACGATGTTTACTTCGTCCTGATAATCTTTTCTAAGTGGATGGCCGACCCAGTTTTCATCCAGGAAAATACGGCGAAGGTCGGGGTGGTTATTGAACCGGATCCCAAGCAGATCGAAGATCTCCCTTTCATGAAATTCTGCAGTTCTCCAGATATCACAAACTGAATCGAATGCCGGATTATCGCGGTCTTCGGTTTTTACCTTAATGACCAATTCATGATGAAGTTTTGTGGATTCCAGATGGTAAACAACCATCAGGTACTTTCCCATATCAGTCCCACTCTGGCAGAAAAGGTAATCAAAAGCAGTGTCTTCATCTTCTTTCAGTCTTAGTGCCGTGGCATGTAATTTCCCGGCAGGTATAAAAAAAGTAAGAAATTGCTTATTTTCTTCCAATTCGGCTTCAGGGGCAAGGGTCAGAATTCTTTCCTTTAATTTTTCGCGATCCATATTGTCACAAAATCATTTAACTTTTTTGATTTTAACCGCATCTGTAATTGTTTCAAGCTTGATTTTTCGCTGCAACTGCATCACTCCATAAAGGAGGGCTTCAGGCCGAGGCGGGCAACCCGGGACATAGACATCAACCGGGATCACATGATCAACCCCACGGACCACATGGTAACAATTATAATAGAAGGGACCTCCTGAAACTGCACAGGCCCCCATTGCAATCACATATTTTGGTTCTGCCATCTGGTCGTATAACCGTTTGAGAACCGGAGCCATTTTGTTGACAATTGTTCCGGCTACAACGATCACATCGGCCTGACGAGGGCTGGCGCGGTATACTTCGATTCCAAACCTGGCAAAATCGTGACGTGAAGCACCGGTTGCCATCATTTCGATTCCACAACAACTTGTTGCAAATGTCAATGGCCATACAGAATTTGATCGTCCCCAATCGATAATATCGTCAATAGTTGTAAGAATGATTCCCTGGCCGGTTTTTTTAAAGGTTTCAAGGGTTTCGTTATCCCTGAAATCTTTTTCTTTCATATTCTTTATTCCCATTTCAATGCTCCTTTCTTCCAGGCATAAAGCAACCCAATACCCAAAACAAAAAAGAAGATGACGATTTCAACGAACCCAATCATCCCTGTTTCTTTCATGACTTTTGCCCATGGGAAGATGAATACTGTTTCAACGTCAAATACCAGGAAAATGATGGCAAACAGGTAATATCCAACATTAAACTGAAGCCATGACAATCCTTCAGTGGGAATGCCGCACTCATAGGTTTCGGCTTTTTGCGGATTGGTTGAAGTGGGAGGAATGTAGCTTGAAAAAAGCAGGGCAATGCCAACAAGAAATGCCCCGACGATAAAAAATAAAATCAGGCTTTCTGCACTCATAATTTATTCAGTTATCTGGAAAATGAGCGGCAAAGTTAAAATTTTATCCAATACGAAAAGCGGGATATATGGAGAATATTAAATATCAGATAAAAGGGAGTGGAACGTAATCCGCCGCGACGTATTGAAGTCTGTTCTGAAATAAGTCGGCAGTCGGCAGTCAGCAGTTTATGAATTACCCCAGTCTTTAGAGAGTGTGTAAAAATGAGGGAGCATGATTGTTGATAATTATTTTATAAATATTCTTCTTTTTATCATTTTATATTGCTGACATATAGTACTTTAGATCAAAAATACGATCTATGCATTTTATTACTCCAGAGGACAGAAATCAATTCACCTTATATGGTAGGCTTGATGACTTGATCAGTGAGGATTATCCAATTCGTTTGCTGGATGCCTTGGTAGACAGCATAATATCATCGAATATAGAGAGGTTTACCCAAAAAGGTCAAACTGAAATTGGCAGAAGAGCATTTCATCCGGGGACATTATTGAAACTTTATCTTTATGGGTATTGCAATGGGATAGCAAGTAGTAGAAAATTAGAAGCAGAATCTTATCGTAACATTGAACTATTATGGTTGCTAGGCAACTTAAAACCAGATCATAAGACCATAGCAGATTATCGTAAAGATCATGAACAGGAAATTAAGTTTATCACATTAGAATTTCGTCGATTCTTAAAAGAGAGGGGTTATATAAAAGGAGATATTGTTTCACTGGATGGCACAAAAATTAAAGCCTATGCTAACAGAGACATGCTCAGTATAGAAAAAATAGAAAAGCTATTGGAAAACCTACAGGATAAACTTGATATTTACTTAAAGAAGCTTAATTTCAATGATTTGGAAGAAGACTTGCTCGATCAGATTGAAGATTTGCCTGAAGAGGAATCAAAAGAGTTTTTGATCGATAAAATTATTCAACTTGAGAATCAAGTGGAGGAGCTTACAAAATGCAAGGAAATAATAATAACACAACATACAAACAATGTTTCTCTTTCTGACCCGGATGCTAGACTTATGAAGAGTCGGGACGGTAAAGTACCTGGTTATAATGCCCAAGTTGCTGTGGACGCTGAAAATAAAATGATAGCACTGGCTGAAGTCACCAATAAGCAGGTTGATCAAGACCAGCTTGAGCCGTCAATCGACAAACTGAAAGATCAATTAGAAATAATACCTGGAGAAGTAGTGGCCGACAAAGGTTATTATAATGTTGATCAGATACAGGCAATTGAAAACAATGACAGGACAACTTGTTTTATTCCACCAATAGAGAGGAGTACTAAGAAGTCAGATAGATTATCAAACATTTCTTTTACGTTTGATCCTGAAAAGAATGAATACGTTTGTTCAGAGGGCAAACCCTTAGTTCTTCATGCTCATAACATTAAAAAACGCAATAGATATGCTGATAAATATATTGGGACAGACTGTTTAGGTTGTCCTAAAAGAGTTCAATGTACTCATTCAAAGAAGGGAAGAATTTTGTACCGTTATAAAGATGAAGACTGGGTACAAAAGTTTAAAAATCGTATGGACAGCCCGTTTGCGAAGAAAATGAGTGGGTTGCGAAAAGAACTTTCAGAACATGTCTTTGGGACAATTAAAGTCTGGATGGGGAAAGTGCCTCTCCTTTTGCGAGGCAAGGAGAAAGTTCAGATAGAATTGAATCTTTATACTACTTCCTATAATCTAAAGAGGTTAGGAAACCTTAAACCAATGGGAATTCTTTTGGAGGAAGTAACAAATTACAATTGGAGGAGAAGGTGAAATAGAGAAGAAGTACGATAAAATAATTTGTTTATAACATTTTCATTTAAGGCATTTTTACACAGCCTCTTTAGACTGGGGGACTTGGGTATATAACTTTATCTGGGCTTTAGCCCAAACCTTAAAAAGGAAAAATCTTGGACTAAAGTCCGGTTTTGTCCTTCCCGTGATATCCCCGCGCTAAAGCGCAGGGTAATTCATGATTAAAAAATCGGCACCTCACCCCCGGCCCCCCTGCCTGTCCGGCATGCGGGCTCTCCTGAAGGAGAGGGGTGGCTGTACGAATGGCTCTTCCCTTCTCCTTCAGGAGAAGGGATTGTGGGATGAGGTGCTTTTACTATCTTTTAACCTCTTACTTCTCACGCCATTGCAATTACCAGATTTCAGGAACTGATTTCAAAAATCCTGCCTGCCGGCCAGGCAGGCGTTGATCTAGTATTCGATTGTTCAAAATCGCCTCTCAATCTTGTATACAACGCACGCTGAATGCACTTACCCTCGTCGCCGGATAAGCCGAAACACTCGGATCGGGATCATTCATCCCATGTGCCCAGGCTTTGGTGGGACTGTGTAATGTTGATGACCAGAAGAAAGTTGCAAACCCCTTGAAATCCCAGCTTGAATTGAAGTAGTTTGCCCCGGATAAGAGGGCATTGAATCCAGAAAATCCAGAGTATTTCAAAGGGCTTCCTGCAAAGCCGTTGTTTGTGTATACAGCAAATAAGGTATTCCAGTCATTCTCTGTCGGGATATGCCAGCCGGGTGGACAGAATCCCTGGTCACCAGGGGTATCATCATACTGCATGATTTCATCCCATTGATAAAGACCTCCAAGAGTAGTGCAGTTGACAGGATTATCATTGTAACAGTATTTTTCCCAGGTACAGTTGTCCCTCTGATCCTGGGTGGATATAATGACGGTTCCATAATTAAGATTTGCAGCCAGCCAGCATTGTGACCCTATCTGAACAGTCGGATATACTTTGTTATCCCGGATATCAGTCAGGTTGTTTCCACAGGTAAATACCGGTGCAGCATGAACAATGATGTGGGTGTTTTGCAGGCGCTGCACATGACTAGCATTGGTGTAAGTATAAGTGATGGTTTTTGTGCCAACGCCTGCTACTGCTGGAGTAAAGATACCGGTCAGTGGATTGACTCCCGGTCCGGAATAGGTTCCGCCAAATGGGATTCCTCCTTTTAGTTTGATTGGCTGGCATTGACTGTGGTGATGGTATCAAAGCATGCGGTAAAAGTGACTATTGGGGCCAGTGTTCCGCTCATGATGATGTCTGTTGAGCTGGCAGGGTTGTTGGTAACACAATTCAGGTTGGAGGTCATCACACAGCGAACACTGTCACCATTTGCAGGGTTATAGGTAAAGGTATGTGAGTTTGTGCCTGCATTTACTCCATTTACTTTCCACTGGTATGCGGGTGTTGTTCCTCCATTTATTGGTGTGGCAGTGAATGTAACTGACGATCCCGGACAGAAAGGATTTGATGAGGCAGCAATGGTGACACCTGCAGGAAGATTGGAATTGACAACCATCGTGATTGAATTCGATGTTGCGGGATTTCCTGTTGTACAGTTAATGATGAGGTAAGGATACAGGTTACAATATCTCCTCCGCAGGATTATAAGTATAGGTCGAACTTCGCTTCCGACATTTACACCATTCACCTGCCATTGGTAAGCAGGTGTGGCGCCTCCATTGGTTGGTGTAGCAGTAAATGTAATGGAAGAGCCCTGGCAGAAAGGATTTGAGGAAGCGGTAATTGAAATACTGACAGGAAGGTTGGGATTAACGGTCATTGTGATAGCATTGCTGGTAGCAGGATTGCCGGTAGGACAGGTTGCATTTGAGGTAGGACACAAGTAATAATATCTCCATTAGTTGGAACATAAGAATATACCGGGTTATTTGTCCCGACATTGACACTATTGACTTTCCATTGATAAGCAGGATTAGCTCCGCCATTGGTGGGGGTTGCTGTGAAGTTGACGGTGGTTCCCACACAGACAGGGTTTCCTGATGCAGAGATCGTAATACTGACTGGCAGGTTGGGATTAACTGTCATGGTAACAGTATTGGATATGGCCGGGTTTCCACTGGCACAGGGCGCATTTGAAGTAAGAATACAGGTGACAACATCGCCATTTGAAGGAACATAAGAATAAGTTGGATTGTTTGTCCCTACATTGATCCCATTGACTTTCCATTGATAAACCGGTGCACTGCCGCCATTGACCGGTGTTGCAGTGAATTGACTGATGTTCCTGCACAAACCGGAGTTGAGAAGGTGCTATGGAAACACTGACAACCACATTGTTGTCCTCTGTCATAGTGATGGTATTTGATGTTGCAGGATTTCCTGTCGGACAGGGAACACTTGAATTAATAACACAGGAAACAATATCTCCATTTGCAGGAATATAAGCATATACAGGGTTATTTGTTCCGACATTGGTGCCATTTACTTTCCATTGATAATCAGGGGTTGTTCCTCCATTTATAGGTGTTGCTGTGAAAGTGATCGTCGATCCCTGGCAGAAAGGATTTGATGAAGCGCTAATGGAGACACTGACTGCAAGGATTGGATTTACAATCATGGTGATTGCATTGGATGTATCAGGATTATTCATAATGCAGCCGGTAATCGAAGAAGTCAATATACACCTTACTAAATCATTGTTTAATGGTGTATAAGAATAAGAGGAAGAATTTGTTCCAGTGTTGATCCCGTTTACCTGCCATTGATAGAAAGGATTACCACCTCCATTTGATGCTGTTGAATTAAACGTAACCTGCGTTCCCGAACACACATTATTTGAAGTGGCAGTTATAGTAATATTTACCATGGGACTTGAAGTTACCGTTACACTATAATCAGTGGGTGTGTCTGCAGAACATCCATTTGCATCCGTATAGTTGACATAAACATGCTGAGTACCGACAGCATTCCAGGTAACCGTTACCGTATTATCTGTGGTCGTGCCTCCTGAGGTGATCACTCCTCCCGCTGAAACGCTCCACTGGTAATTCGTTTTTCCAGTATCTGTTGTATATACTTTTCCTGACCCGCACAGGTGTTATTTGGCCCGGAAACAACAGGAACAGGTGCCTGGTTAACTGTTACATACAGAGAAGCTGCAACTCCAAAATCGCCGCATTTATTCTCACCATTTACAAAGATAAACCCTGAATTGGCCGCATTACTGACATTTACTGTTATATAGTCGGTTCCTGCCTCGCTTATAATTGTCATGCCCGGAGGAAGGGTCCATATATAGGTCACTGTATGTGCCAATGGTGGTATTGAATAAGTTTCACCTGTCGAAGGTTTACAAACATTAACGGGGCCATCAATGGGGCCTGCAGTGTGGATCGGCCAGCAATAAAGAAACTTAACCAGAAAGCAGTCCCAAATTCCACCACCATACGTTGGTTGCCATGACCCCTGGGTTGCAATACTATCCCATGAATCCGTAACTCCTCCAACATAAATTGTATCATCTCTGACATAAAATGGAGTCCCAGATGCCGTTATATTATCTCCATAATATGTCCCCCAAAGCCGTTTGCCGGTAGAGTCGAATTTGGCAAGATAGCCATCTTCACAACCTGCTAATACCGGTTGATAAGAATTTGAAGTAGATATTTGATTGTTTGATTTTGTGGCGCCTGAAATGAATATTGCATTATTCCACCCGATTGAACATCCCATAATATTATCCCAATTACTGCCACCATAATATGTTCCCCATAATCTTTGACCGGAACTATCAAATTTTACTAAAAATCCATCATCCCCTCCACCATAAGTTTGCTGAAAACTTCCTGGACTGGATATATTATTAGTTGATGCTGTTGAACCTACCACACATGCATTTCCTGTACTATCAACATCACAATTAATTCCCTCATCAACATTATTACCTCCGTAATAAGTAGCCCAAATCCTTTGACCACCGGGAGTAAATTTAGCAAGGAAAGCATCCGTAGGATTTCCTCCGTAAGCCGTTTGCCAGGCTCCGGGGCTAGCTATATTTGTGAGAGATGAAGTATTTCCTGTAAAATAAACATTTCCGAAGCTGTCTGTTGAACAAGCATTTCCCTGATCAGCATTTTCTCCACCATAATATGTTCCCCATTGCCTGACACCGTTACTGTCGAATTTTGCAAGAAATGCATCTGATGAATTATATAGATTAGGTTGATAGGACCCGGAGTAGAAATTCCTGTATCTGAAAATTGTTTCTCCCGTAAGGTAAACATAACCATTTTTATCAGTTGTAACTCCTACATCGTCATCTTCTTGTGATCCGCCATAATAGGTTGCCCAAAGCCGGTTTCCACCGTATTGAATTTTGCAAGAATACAATCATCAGCCCTGCGCCCATTGCACCGACCATTTGATGTGCACCGGGTGTCGCAATTCCTGTTGTCGAATTTGTTTGTCCGCTTATGTACACATTTCCGCTTTTATCAATTGCTATAGGATCATAACTAATATACTCAAATCCTGGCCCTCCAAAATATGTTCCCCAGAGCCGATCTCCTTCTGCATTAAATTTTACTATAAAGAAATCATAGTTACCTGAAAGTGTATCCTGGAAAGACCCTGCGGAGGCAATGTTATTTGTGGAAGTGGTTGTGCCTATCATAAAAACATTTTCTGATTTGTCCGCGACTTTTATTCCGCCGATTCCATTCATATCCTGTTCCTCCATAATAAGTTCCCAAAGTCTTATTACAGTGGGATCAATAATTAAAAATATTCTACTTCCGGAGTTAGTTTCACAACTGAAAACCCATAATTTTTATCATTGATTTTTTTGAATCTGACATTGGCATCAACTCTGGCGCCATTATTTAAGTAATAACTCTCCGGAATCAATTCTTCAACATTACCGAATCTGGTTCCAAATACCAGTTGTTCATCTGTGAATGCAACAGAATTCATTCCTGTAAATACAAGAATAATATCGTTAATATTCGCTCCCGGGTGAATGATGAAATTATATTTATATCCTCGTTCGTTATCAACTTTAAATTCGATGTCAATACCCGGATAAATATTCTTGTATGTAACTGTTTCAAAATACCTGACATTTGTGATTCCGGCGACCGGGGTTCCTGTGGTAAAGAAATTCAGGTAATCGAAAGAAGACGATGAGGTTTCAATGGTATAGGCAGGATTAAAATTTAAAAGGTCAATATCGATACGATGAAATAAAATTGATTGCACCTGTTTTGGAATCCCTGATGCAGGAAATTTTAAATGAACACTTTGTTGTACACCATCTGTATTTCCCCTGGTCAATATCGGAGTACCTGTAAAGATCGTAGCTAAAACCACCTCTTCTGAGCTGGATATTCATACCATTTGTGTTCAATAAATAAAGCACTTTAGAGTTCAGGTTATTATGCTGGTCGATGATCTGGCCTTTGTTCTCGATAAAACCCGAAGTAGAATTTTGAATTTGAGACACCCTACCCGTCTTACCTGACGCATAACAATATAAAGAACCATTCAATAAAGGAACGAATAGAAAAACCTGCAGAATCGAGAATAGAACTCTATCCATGTCACATGGTTCAATAAACTACAAATTTAACACGGTTTAAATGATCATTCTAGAAATACTTTTGTTTTTCACGATATTCACACACCATCTGTTTTTTGAGACAATAATTAAACTAATATGTTGCCTGTAATAAACAAAAAACCAACAATTTCGTTTTTCATTTATCATTGATCTCATAACACTACTGTCCGGTTATAAATTAAACAAATTCAGTTGATTATCTTTTTCTCGTTCAAAATAGTACTTATTATTATCAGTAAATAACTCATTTATAGGCAATTTGTCAAATATGCAAAATTCCATGACTTGCGATATCGTATACAAGGTTTCATCCACTTGCCACCGTTTCTTGGCAATTGCAAGAAGTAGGTATGTACATACTGCAATCCATATCTGGCTATATACTGCATTTTGCGAGTTGCCATAAAAAACTTTAATCTTCAAGTGTTGTTTGTTTGATCCATTTGAAGAATAATTCGATTTTCCATCGTTCTTTGAAAAGTTGTGCAATAGTTAAAGCTGGTACATCAAAATTATTGGTTAGGAAGACAAATGACCGATTTAATTCTTCATCATAGTATCCGATACGCCTCAAGGTATCAGGATAGTTCTGAGAAGAGTAAAACCCTGTTAACCGGATTGTCTGGTCACATCTTAGACCGGTCGTTTTGTCAACCTCATTAGCTCTGATCCTTTTATACCTCAGGTTGCTTTTGCCTCGTGTAACAAAGAAAGCTGCACTTTTATTGAATCGATAGAGTCTGTCAAAATCAACGTAAGCTCTGTCCATCACATAAAATGCTCCAGGTTCAAGTACGAGTGAATCAAGAATGTTGACATCATGAAAAAGACCATCGGTAATCTCAATAAAAGTTGGTATGGACCCACGGAAATCTAGTAGAATATGCGCTTTAACGGCGCCTTTCTTCTTCCTGAATCTGGCCCAAGGGAACAAACTCAGACAGAGATCGATCGTTGTACTGTCCAAAGCATATGCGATATTGTCAAGTTCAACCTTAAAGTCATTCTCAGTACGATAGAGTTCACGAGCAGTTGCAATAAGAATCTGGGCAAAGTCAGCAAATACCCTATAATCTCTGAGTTCATTAGCATCAGCAAGTGTGGATCTTTTTACCAATTGTCGTATCCCAGCATGATAGAGTTTCTCAGGAATGGCGTTAAGACAAGTTTCAATATCCCGAAGGCTTTCCCTGCGAGTCAACTGGGCAAGGCACATAACAAGGAATTGCTGCCGGGTCGTAAACTTTTGAACCTTATAGTCAGCGCCATATCTATCAACGCATTTACTAAATTCGTACCAGGGTACTAATGACATTAATTGCGCAAAAACCGATTTACCAACATTCATCTGCGGAGTATTTCCGCAAAGATCGAGGTAATTTCAAATCAAAAAATCAAAGAACGATACTTTATAAATTAATATACAGTTAGTTACAAGCTTTTATTAAATCAACAACCGGACACTAGTGATCTCATAAAGAAAAAGAGTCAAATAAAAAGAATTATGACCAATCTGATCATAATTCTCCTTTGGTTAAAAATATTATCCTTTATAACATCGATAGGTTCAAATGAATTTATTTAAACTTTATCATGTAATAAAGAAGAGACCATATCATCACGGACAGATCTTAAGTTTGCAAGGTGTAGTATCTCCTCTGATTTTGCAGCAAGTATTAGAATTAACTGGACAAGTCGTCGGGCTATTAGATGAGACAGAAACTAATACGCATTTGACAGTATCCGGTATTGCTTGGGTATATTGCATAGTACAGTATACAAATGGAATTGTATAGGTTGGTGCTGCTATAGCCTGACAAGTAGTCGGTGAAGCAATCTCAAAAACGAATTCTGTCCCACAACCAGTGGGATTGGTAAGGGCAGAACAGCCATGAATGCAGGAAGTGTCCATAACATCGATAGTAATATACCAGGGAGAAGGAGGTGCAGGTGAAGGATCAACACAGTCCATCTTTGTGTTGGTTCCCTTTTCATTGTTATACGGAGATCCGGCAAATGCGTGGATTGATAATGCAGCTAAAACCAAGATCTGAATAAAAACGAATTTTGTTTTCATGGGTTTGATTTTTTATTTTTCTCATTCTTTTGTCGATCAATAAAAAATGGAAAGAATGAGATAACCATTTCTTAAGTACTTATAATTTCTCAATTTCTTTTTCGTAAGAAAAGGGAAAACCCATATGAACGTTCTTTCCTTTGACTTAGTCATCGAAGATAGAATTTGATATTTTTTTGTATTTTTGCCGTTACCTCCTTCTTTTGTTTGTGATTAATGGTTATTTGGTATTCATTTTTTGCATCCAATTGTAAGGGGGTTTTTTATAGAAGCTTTTCGCGATTGGTCAGAACTTTGTACCGGTAAATACCGCTTTGAAGTATTTTCATATCTATTCCAGTTTAGTTCTAAAAAACTTCCATGACATTAATCGCAATTGTTTGTTATTAAAAGGTATGTGATTTGGAATGTTTTATTTAGTGTTATTTAGCAGGTATAAAAATATCTGACCAGAAAGATGGGAATAATATGGTTGTTATTATGTAATAGATATGTTAATTTAATTTTAATAATTTAGCAAATATAAACAAAATAAAAACAAAATGCAAGAATTATTTTATATTCGTAAAAGAGGACAATTGTACATTCTTTCTATTATCGGAATTTTGCTATGAGGTTCATAAACAGACACCTAAAAATTACAACTCACAAATGAAATTTAGTTGAGGTAAATATCATGATTATAAATTGTTATACCATCCAATGAATGTATGGTAAAAACACAAAAAGAAAGGTAGTTTGATTATGAGTTTGGATTATTCCTTTAATCCTCAATGCACCTTACCGACATTGCACTCACCCTCGTCGCCGGATAACCCGAAACACTCGGATCTGGATCATTCATGCCATGTGCCCAGGCTTTGGTGGGACTGTTTGGAGGGTTGAGGACCAGAAGAAATTGCCAGATTTCAAATCTGATTTCAAAGCTCGTTGATCTAGTATTCGATTGCTCAAGATCGCCTCTCAATCTTGGATACAACGCACGTTGAATGCACTAACCCTCGTCGCCGGGTAAGCCGAAACACTCGGATCAGGATCATTCATCCCATGTGCCCAGGCTTTGGTGGGACTGTGGAGGGTTGAGTACCAGAAGAAATTGCCTGATTTCAGGTCCGACTTCAAAAATCGTTGATCGAGTATTCGATTGTTCAAGATCGCCTCTCAATCCTGGATACACCTCACCGAAAACGCACTTACCCTCGTAGCCGGATAGGCTGACACACTCGGATCAGGATCATTCATCCCATGTGCCCAGGCTTTGGTGGGACTGTGTAATGTTGATGACCAGAAGAAAGTGGCAAAGCCTTTGAAATCCCAGCTTGTGTTGTAGTAATTCGCACCGGCTAACAAAGCATTGAATCCCGAAAATCCTGAGAACTTCAACGGACTTCCTGCAAAACCGTTGTTGGTATAAACAGCAAATAACGTATTCCAGTCATTCTCTGTCGGGATATGCCAGCCGGGTGGACAGAACCCCTGGTCGGCAGGAGTCTCGTCATATTGCATGATCTCATCCCATTGATAAAGACCGCCAAAATTTGTGCAGTTGACAGGGTTATCACTGTAACAATATTTTTCCCAGGTACAGTTATCTCTCTGATCCTGGGTAGATACTAATACTGTCCCGAAGTTTAGATTAGATGCCATCCAACACTGCGAACCTATGTGAACTGTCGGGTAGACTTTATTATCGCGGATATCTGTCAGGTTGTTTCCACATGAGAATGCCGGCACAGGGTCAACAATGATGTGTAATGTCTTGCTGGCACTGCACATCATTGAGTTTGTATAAGTATAGGTGATGGTTTTTGTTCCAATTCCTGCAACTGATGGGGTAAAGATGCCTGTCAGTGGATTGACTCCCGGCCCTGAATAGGTTCCTCCAAGTGGTATTCCTCCCTTTAGTTTTATTGGCTGGGCGATTAGTGTGGTGATGGTATCATTGCAGGGGGTAAATGTCACAAAAGGGGCCAGTGTTCCGCTCATGTTGATCTCAGGAGAGCTTGCAGGATTGCCGGTAACGCAACTCAAGTTAGAAGTCATGACACAACGCACGCTGTCATTATTGGCAGGGTTATAGGTGAATGTGGATGAGTTTGTACCGGCATTGACTCCATTTACTTTCCATTGGTAGACGGGCGCAGATCCCCCATTGGTCGGTGTGGCAGTGAAAGTAACTGATGATCCGGGACAGAAAGGATTGGATGAAGCAGCAACAGAAACTTCTGCAGGAAGATTAGAATTCACAACCATGGTTATTGAATTCGAGGTTGCAGGGTTTCCTGCAGTACAGCTTAGTGATGAGGTAAGGATACAGGTTACAATATCTCCTCCTGATGGATTGTAAGTATAGGTTGAAGCCCCGCTTCCGACATTTACGCTATTTACCTGCCACTGGTAAGCAGGTGAAGCTCCTCCATTGGTTGGAGTAGCAGTGAATGTAATGGAAGAGCCCTGGCAGAAAGGATTTGAGGATGCGGTAATGGATATGCTCACAGGAAGATTGGGATTGACGGTCATCGTGATGCTGTTACTGGTTGCAGGATTGCCGGTAGGACAGGTTGCATTTGAGGTCAGCACACAAGTGATAATATCTCCATTATTTGGGATGTAAGAATATACCGGGTTATTTGTCCCGACATTTACACTGTTGACTTTCCATTGATAGGCAGGATTAGCTCCTCCATTGGTGGGAGTTGCTGTAAATGTCACTGAGCTTCCTACACAGACTGGGTTTTGGGATGCCGCCACTAAAACATTCACTGGCTGGTTTGGATTAACAATCATCGTGATTGCATTAGAAGTGGCAGGGTTATTTGAAATGCACGCCGCTATTGATGATGTCAAAACACAGGTTACAACATCATTATTTACAGGAGTATAAGTGAATGTGCTGGAATTGGTTCCCACGTTGATTCCATTCACTTTCCATTGGTATGCAGGAGTTGGACCTCCGTTTGTTGGCACAGCAGTATAAGTTACTGATGTTCCTGCACAGACATTGTTCTGGGAAGCTGAAATACTGATGCTGACCGGTACTCCGGGGGTAACTGTGACCTGGTAATCAACTGTCGTACCAACACAACTTCCAACCTTTGGAGTAATATGATAAGTGACAACCCCGGGGGTAGGCAGGTTATCAATAAGTATTTGATTAAGTATAAGTCCTGAATCAGCGCTGAACCCCGTAATATTCCCTGAAGTAAGATTGGCAGTCCAATGAAATGTAGTTCCGGGTACTGAGGAAGTCAGGACAATATATGTCGAATCCCCCGAACATATTGATTCAGCAAGCGGATTATTGGTAACGGCTGGTACAGGTGTGGTAAATAACTGAACAGTATCTGAGCCGGTGCAATTATTTGGATTTGTAACAATAACACTATAAGAATCTGCCAGGCCTGTTTTATAGGTCTGACCTGTTCCTACAACTAACCCGGTGCCAAGGTTCTTCCACTGGTAGGTACATCCTGTGCATGCCCCGGCATCAAATGTAGTTGAATCGCCAATACAAATTGTACGGTTTGGCCCAAGGTTAACATTGGGACTTGCCGCAATTGTTATTGTTTGCCAGGCTGTATCGGTTCTAAGATCATTATGCCTGACATATAATTCAACATTATAGGTTCCGGTATTTGAATATATGTGTACTGGATTAGCCAGATTTGAGAAATTTAATAAACCTGATGAAGGATCGCCAAAGTTCCATTTGATACTATCGGCAGGAGGCCAAATATCGCCCCAAAAGTGTAATGCGTTATTCTGGCAATTACCGGAAAATGGTGGATATAGGCTTTGTATCTTTGAATAAATTGAGGCATCCCGTCGGAGCAAGGACCACTCAATTCAACTGCATTTTTTTGGAAATTACATCCGGAACCATAAACAGATGGATTATTGATCACGTTTAGAGAGTCCTTAAAAAGCACGGTTCCATATATTTTCCAATCAGGACCCATCTGTAATCCAAGATCTTGTATATCCGGAAAATAATCAATGTTTTACTCTGTATGAATGCAGCAGAATCAAGTAATGTAGCATCATACTGATATATAGCGCCACTGTCTTGCTGAGTTATAGAAGAAACATATAAATATTTAGAATCAATTGAAAATTCTACATTTACTATACTCGTTGGAATAGGTATATAAAACATTCGATTTACAGCTCCTGTTTGCGAATTGAAAGTGCAAAATTCAGGTGTTGATTGATAACAACCAACCAATTTAGTTGCATTAGGGGAAACCCTTATTGAATATGGAGGAACATAATAATTATAAGGGCTTGGACCAACATCTCCTCCAAAACTTTGACTTAGAACTGGTGTTGTTGACAAACCAGAAGCACCCATTAAAAAGGCTGCATATTAGATTTTCGAAGTTGAAGAAATCGTGGTAATAATCCAGATATATTTATTATTCTTAGACCTTGTTCCGGTCACAGATTGCCAAGAATTTGCAGCAGTTGGAATTGGAATATTCTTAAATCCTGGCTCGATGTCCCCCAATCCTCCGGCAAGACGCATATCTATAATTGAATAAAGTAAACCGTAGTAAGTTCCCAAAGGGTTGTATTGCCCAACGGTGAATATGTAATATGAACTGTCGTCATCAAGTTTTGGGGTTGCAAGGACGGGCTGTAAGAAACCTGAGTTTTGTGCGAGCAATCCTGAGCCATTCGGCATCAGTGTTTTATTTTTATTCCATACTTGATTCCCATTTGAAAAAAATAAAAGACTTCCAACTGAATCAGAAACAGTGATAGGTGTACCGGCGCTAATCATTACCCCGTTTGGTATTGTAACCGGAAATCCCGAATTAAATGTAACACCTGTGCCCATGGGTGGAGTCCAGCCAAAATACCAATTATTGAACTCACCCTGCGAAAACCCAAGAAAAGGTAACAATATGATCAGGCCGGTGATAAGTCTTGTTTTCATCTGATCAGAACCCGTGACGTGTGACGCGAAAAATTGCTTAAGGCTATAAGTTCGACAGGATCGCATAAAAATTTTGATCAGAAAAACAAAAGCCAAAGAGAGGAGATCTCTCTTCATTTCTTGTATATAAGATAATACAAATGTAAAGAATCACTAGCTATTATCAAAGACAATAAATCTGACTTGTAGTTGCCTGATGAGAAGGAGACAATAAGCAATAGGCAGTTGGCATTATTCCTCAATCAATTTTCCAGAATTCCCGTTTCAGTCCTTTCATGACCCCAACTGTTCGTGGGAGGAAGTGTTGGGTGCTTTTGCTCCTACGGAGCGATTATAGATTTCACCAATAGCCCTTTACCCCTCACTACTCACTACTCACTACTCACTATTTCAACGTCACGATCTTAACCCTTTTACTTTGTTTAACTTTACTTAAACCTTAGAGATCGTTCGTACTCCATTCGTTTTTTATTTCTTTGGAACTTTTTTGGAACTATAAACAGGTAAAGGATCAAATAATCCTGATTTTCCCCACCCAGAATCCCAAAAACTCCAAAAAAATACCCTGATTACCAAAAAAAAATCCCGGCCGGGCATACCTCGCCCCGCCAGGATTTTGACTTTAAAAAAATTAACTTTGAATTTTACTCCGATTGTCTCCCCCTCGCCCTACGGGAGAGCCTGCCTGCCGGTAGGCAGGGGGGCCGGGGGGTGAGGGGCCATTTCCCTCAACATGTTCTACGTGCTATCAATAACAACACTCTCCTGCACCACATTCCCCGGTAGATCAGTGACCCGTATCACAATCCTGCAACCCTCATAGGAAGTATTCATTACAGCTGCCTTATAAACCCACTCCCTGCCTCCTGAAAATGGCCTCGCAACAGCAGGACCGCTCTCAATAACCTGTCCCAAAATATTCAATATTGTCACAATGACTGCCTCAAACTTAAACTTATTACTGGCCGAAATTTTTATTTCATTCCCCGGAATTCCCTTGTACCTCTTCAGATCAATGGCCTCGACCTTTGGCTTTTTCATAAAATCAGAAATAGCCGCATTCCAGGTACTCTGGTGCCTTTTCTTCTTCTTTTTGTATTTCTCCCTCAGCTTTGGATCATTCAGTACCTTCTTGGCATAAATTACCGCAGCCGTAAACCGCTTCATGTTAGCCTTTTGTGCTTCGGTCTTCACTACTTTCGAGCAGTCCGGGCGTTTCGACATGATCGACTTACCACCAATACACCTGAAAACAATGCCTCCCATCATTCCGTGATAGTTTTTCGTAATCGCATTATCATAAGATATCGCCATAAACCTGGATTTTTATAATACAAAAGAACTAAAAAAAATCAATATATCCAACACCATTCCAAACCACTCACTCCTCACTTCTCACTTCTCACGAATTCCGCGTTACGCGTCACGACTTTTGCCATTTGGGCGGAAAAAGGGTCCAGGGCTTACCCTGGGGTTCATACCCGTGATTTGATCGGGATCAAGATGAAAATAATAGTTTTATTTCCAATAATCCGTATATTTGCGGATCATTGGAAATAAAAGAATATGCCATTAAGTTATCTTGAATTCAGAGAATCACTCTATCCGCAGGGTCTTTTTTCCCTGGGACAGATACATCTTTTTTACCCGGAATTCAATACTGACAACCTGGTTCATTGGCAGAAGAAGGGATATATCACCAGGTTAAGACGTGAATGGTATTGTTTCAACGAATTCCTGAAAGTACCCGAATTCAATTTCCTGATCGCAAATAATATTTATTCTCCCTCGTATATCAGTCACCAGGAAGCCCTGCTTTTTTACGGGTTGATTCCCGAACATATTGTTGATTCTACTTCTATTACTACAAAAAAGACAAAGGCTTTTACAATCCTGGGTAAGTCTTTCAAGTACTATTCTATCCATCCCCGTTTTTTCTTTGGATATGAACTAAAGGAGATGACAACAAATGGCTTCAAAAGAAATTTTATGATTGCAGACCGGGAAAAGGCCATTCTTGACTTGCTTTACATTTTTGACTTTTACAAGACCGAAGAGGATATTTCCGGGATCAGGTTCAATGAGGTTGTTCTTGAAAAGGATATCAACTGGAATCGTATGGATGAATATCTCAATAGATTTGACCTTAAGATCCTTGACAGGAAAGTTAAGTTAATCCGCAAAATCTATAATGTATGATTGCATTGAATGAAATCATCAGGCAATATCCGCAGGAACTTCAGAAGCCTGAATTTTATGATCCAATGGTCAAGGAATTCTTTCATCATCATATGCTTAAAACGCTTTTTAGTGATAAGCTGGCAAACCGGATTTCTTTTATCGGAGGCACTGCCCTAAGATATTTTTATAATCTGAAGCGGTTTTCTGAAGATCTGGACCTTGATTGCTTTAACCTGTCAGGGAATGAATTTATTGAATTGACTGATCGTCTGCTCAAGGAAATAAAAGCACAAGGCGTGGATGTTGTTATTGAGGATAAGAAGAAATATCATGAATTAAAAGCATTTCGAAGGGTTTTTACATTCCCCGGATTAAGATACCAATTAGGTCTTAGCCAGCAAAAGGAAGCCAGGTTCTTTATCAAGGTAGAAGCTGAGCCACAACATTTTGATTATACCCCCGATCTAAAAACAATTATCGGGTTTGGTGTTTATGCCCCGGTCAGGATTACGCCGCTTAATATCCTGTTTTCTTCAAAGATCGCAGCTGCATTGAGCCGGAAAAAAGACCGTGACTTTTATGATGTGGCTTTCCTGATCAACTTTGCATCACCTGATTTCAGGTTTCTTAAAATGAAACGAGGTATTGAAACACCCTGGCAGCTAAAAGAAGCATTACTCGGTGCCGCTTCAGAACGGAATTTGAAGAACCGGCGGGAATATGATTGTGAACATATGCTCTTCAACAGAAACGACATCAATATGATCCGGTCGTTTTCAGATTATATTGAACACTTTGACTTTAATAAGTTCATTGTTTCACAATAATATCCGGGCATTTCGTGCCATGCAATTGTTTGACCGAAGACCAGGGACGGGGTACTGTGAGGCAACATGGTAACAGAGTAAATTTATTTTTATTGATCCTTACATTTGTATCATGATATTGATGGATAACGCAATTATTTCTGACCATTTTCGTGATGTATTCTTTTGCTGTGATCTTCAGCAATGTAAAGGGGCTTGTTGTGTGGAAGGTGATGCAGGCGCACCGTTGGAAGTGGAGGAGATCCCGTTAATTGAAGACCATTTTGAGACTATAAAAAACTTCATGGTTCCAAAAGGGATCCATGAAGTTGAAATTACAGGGGTTTTTGATTATGATGCAGATGGAAAATATGTAACACCTTTGGTGAACGGGAATGAATGCTGCTATGTTTATTTTGAGGATGGTATCGCGCGTTGTGCGATTGAAAAGGCATTCGCGGAAGGAAAGATCCCGTTTCCAAAACCACTTTCCTGCCACCTTTATCCTGTCAGGATCTCAAAGACCGGAAGGAATGATGCCGTTAATTATCACAAATGGCATATCTGTAATAAGGCACTCGAAAAGGGGGATAAGCAAAAAATGCCTCTTTACATCTTCCTGGAAGATGCGCTGGTACGTAAGTACGGAAGATCGTGGTATAATAAGCTGGTTAAGCTGCTTTACTAGCTGGTGAAGTGGTAAGAATGTTCTACCCTTTAAGGGCCTCAGCGCCGGCAACAATTTCAAGTAACTCTTTTGTAATTGAGTATTGACGGGCTTTGTTATAGGAGATCCGCAAGGCCCTGAGCAATTCCTTTGCATTTTCTGTGGCCTGGTGCATGGCGGTCATCCTGGCACCCTGTTCTGAGGCAAAGGAATCAAGTACCGATTTGTAGAGCTGAATCCTCAGTGATTTTGGGATCAACTGTTGAATAATTGTATTCCTGTCAGGCTCAAAAATGTAATCAGCATGTTTCAGGTGCTTAACCGCGGGAGTTGAAGGATCCAGCGATACAGGAAGGATCGGAAGATATTGTTCAATAACCAGGCGTTGTACGGCTGCATTTTTGAATTGATTGTAAACGATCTGGATGCGATCAAACTTTTTATCAGCAAATGATTTCATCAATTGTTCTGCCAGGGAGGAGACATTTTCAAAGGTAAGGTGGTCGAAAAGGTCATCATGGCTCCCGACCACATTGTATTTTCTTTTCCTGAAATATTCAGAAGCTTTTCTCCCGATAGTGATCAGGCTGACGTTGCCCATTCGCTGCTGTTCATTGTAAGTCGTTGAGAGAAGATTCAGGGTGGCTTTAATAACATTTGAATTAAATCCGCCGCAAAGCCCCCTGTTTGAATTGATCACGATAAGAAGAATGTTTTCAGGAGTGCGTTCCTGTGTATAAATACTTTCTCCGGGATCATTCATGCTGGCACTCAGGTCCTGCATGATTTCATGAAGTTTTGCTGCATAGGGTCTCAGTTTAATAATCGCCATTTGTGCCTTCCTCAATTTAGAGGCGGCCACCATTTTCATTGCATTGGTGATCTGCTGGGTCGATTTAACCGATGCAATACGCGAGCGAACTTCCTTTAACCCCGGCATTTTTCTGTGTCTTTATTTCGTTTCATATTTTTTGGAAATCTCACTGGCTGCCTGTTCGATAATTTTGACATCTTCGTCAAGAAGTTTCCCTTCCTTAAGATTTTGAAGCACATTTTTGTGGGTGATCTCCATAAAATGAATGAATTCGATTTCAAAATTGGTGACATTTCCAATGGGAATGTTCTTCAAAAGGTTACGGGTTCCGCAGAATATGATTGCGATCTGGTCTTCAACCGTCATAGGTGAGTACTGTGTCTGTTTCAGGATTTCCACGTTTCTGGCCCCTTTGTCGAGAACAGCTTTAGTAGAGGCGTCGAGGTCAGAACCAAATTTTGCGAATGCTTCCAATTCACGGTATTCGGCCTGATCGAGTTTGAGTGTCCCTGCGACTTTTTTCATGGATTTTATCTGGGCATTTCCGCCGACCCTTGAAACAGAGATACCGACGTTGATAGCCGGGCGGATCCCACTATTAAAGAGGTTTGTCTCAAGAAATATCTGCCCGTCGGTAATTGAAATGACGTTGGTAGGTATATATGCGGAAACATCGCCTGCCTGGGTTTCAATGACCGGCAATGCCGTCAGTGAGCCACCTCCTTTTACCAAATGACGGATAGAAGCAGGGATGTCATTCATTTGTTTTGCGATTACATCAGAAGAAATGATCCTGGCAGCTCTTTCCAGCAGGCGAGAATGGAGGTAGAAAACATCCCCGGGATATGCTTCGCGGCCAGGCGGGCGCCGGAGCAACAGAGAGACCTCCCGGTAGGCTACAGCCTGTTTTGAAAGGTCGTCGTAAATACAGAGTGCAGAGCGGCCAGTGTCACGGAAAAATTCACCGATGGCTGCGCCTGCAAACGGAGCATAAAACTGCATGGCAGCAGGATCGGAAGCGGTGGCTGAAATTACAACTGTATAAGGCATTGCGCCTTTTTCTTCCAGGGTTTTAACGATACTGGCGACTGTCGATCCTTTCTGCCCGATTGCTACATAAATACAGGTTACCGGTTCCCCCATTTCGTAGAACATCTTCTGATTAATGATCGTATCAATCGCAATGGCTGTTTTACCGGTCTGACGGTCACCAATGATCAATTCACGCTGACCTCTTCCGATAGGAATCATGGCATCTATGGCTTTGATCCCGGTCTGAAGGGGTTGGTTTACCGGTTGACGAAATATCACACCAGGGGCTTTTCTCTCCAAGGGCATTTCAAACTTTTCCCCTGTAATTTTTCCTTTGCCGTCAATAGGCTCTCCCAGCGTATTGATGACCCTGCCGAGCAGTCCATCACCTACCTCAATGGATGCAATCCTGCGTGTTCTTTTGACGATATCCCCTTCAGTAAGATCCTGTGCTTCACTAAGCATTACTGCACCTATGTTATCTTCTTCAAGATTCAGCACAATAGCTTTTAATCCGTTTTTTTCAAATTCTATTAATTCACCGGATCCGACATTTGAAAGTCCATAAATACGAGCGATCCCATCGCCAATTGTAAGCACGGTACCGATTTCTTCCAGGTCAGCTTCATTCTTGTACCCGGCCAATTCCTGCCTTAATATTGCGGAAACTTCCGCCGGTTTAATTTCTGCCATATTGTTTATAACTTTAAGAAGTAGTCGTTTATTAATCGTAATTCCATGATGGCTTATACCTTTACTAGAATCCCTTCTTGTACAGGTTAATCATCGCCATTCCTTTTTTCATTTTATTGATCTGGTTGAGGATGCTGGCATCATATTGTTTATCTTTCCATTGAAGAACAAATCCCCCGATCAGTTCTTCCCTGACCTCTTCAACAAGTTCAATACTTCCTTTCGTCTGATCACTCATAATCTCCAGTATCTTTTTTCTCACTTCATCTGTTGCCGGAACTGCAGTTTGTAAGCATGTTGTCAGAATACCTTTGTAATTCTTATAAAGATCAATAAAAGCCAGTGCCATATCCGGCAGTAATGATTCCCTTCTTTTTGTGGTGATGATCTTTAAGAACGCTATTGTAATATCTGACATCGAGTTCCTGAAAATTGCGTTAAGGATCTTTTGCTTTTTCTCTGTTTTCAGGATCGGGCTTTTCAGCATCAGGAGAAAATCACGGTTGGACTTCACGAGTGTTGTCAATGCCTGTATATCTTTATAAACTCTTTCAATGGCGTCTTTTTCAATCGCCAAATCAAAGAGCGCCTTAGCATAAGGGACTGCTATATGTGAAATATTTTCCAACTAATCAATCAATTAAAGTTCACATCTTTCATTAATTCTTTTATATATTCTTCCTGCGTTTCAGGATCTTTCAATTCTTTTTTCAAGATTTTCATTGCGATCTCCAGTGACAGCCCAGCCAGCTGATCTTTCAGATCAGTTATAGCCGCCATTTTTTCATTCTGGATACTTTCCTTAGCACTCATGATAATCCGGTCGGCTTCTTCTGATGCTTTTTGTTTTGATTCTTCGATGATTGTTTCTTTTATTTTCCGGGCTGTCGCAAGGATTGCATCCCTTTCATTCTTAGCTTCATGCAATAACGCTTCATTTGAGAATTTCATTTTCTGCATTTCTTCTTTTGCTTTATCGGCCGAATTCAAAGCATCGTTAATTGCAGATTCCCGTTCTTTCAGCGCTTTCATGATCGGGTTCCATGCATATTTACCAAGGATATAAAGGATAGCCAGGAATGCAAGTGTCATCCATACAATCAAACCAATTCCGGGATTTACAAGTTCCATATACGTTTCTTTTTGAACTGTGAAAATTAAGCACCCATCAACTTCTACCAGTGTCTTCTATTTTTGTTGTCTGAGGATTAGCCGGGCAGGAGGCTATTGGGTCGTCTTCAGGCAGATATTAACCGTCGCTGCACAAAGACATGCCCGTCTCTCAGAGAAATAAAATCAGCAGGCAAACAACGATAGCAAAGAATGCGACACCTTCTACCAGTGCGGCGGCAATAATCATATTTGAACGGATATCACCAAGCGCTTCCGGTTGACGGGCAATCGATTCCAAGGCTCCCTTGCCGATCTGCCCGATTCCAATACCTGCACCGATCGCAGCAATTCCAGCGCCAAAACCGGCACCCATTTTTGCAAACGGGGCAAAATTGGCAGCTACATCCAGTAAAACTGATAATAAATGCATAGTTAATTTTTTAAGGTTTGTAATAATTTAGTTATCAATCATTTAATAATGTTCCGGTTCAATGGTTGCCAGTCCGAAATAGAGGGCTGACAGCAAAGTAAATACATAAGCCTGGATAAAGGCCACCAGGATCTCAAGCAGGTCCATAAAGATCATGAACAATAATGTAGGAATTCCAATTCCTATACCAAGTACTGATGAAATTTGTCCAAAAATAAAAATGATGCTGATAAATCCGAGAATGATGATATGACCGGCGGTCATGTTAGCAAAGAGTCGGACCATGAGCACAAATGGTTTTGTGATTATCCCAATAATTTCCACAATCGGCATCAGGGGGACAGGTAGTTTCAGCCACCAGGGAACACCGGGGGTATTAATAATATCAACCCAATAATGCCTGTTGCCGCTAATGGTGGTAATGATCAATGTGAAAGCCGCCATGACGCCGGTTACTGCAATATTCCCGGTAACATTGGCACCACCAGGGAAAACAGGAATGATCCCAAGCAAGTTGTTAAGCAGGATAAAAAAGAAAATCGTCAATAAGTAGGGTAAGTATTTTTCATAATTTTTCTCACCGATGGAACTTTTTGCCACATCATCACGCACAAAAAGTATGACAGGTTCGAGGAGGTTTTGTAATCCGTGAGGTGCTTTATTGGGCTCATTTTTATAACGTCTGGCAACTGAAACAAAGACCAAGACCAGGAAAATCCCACTGAGGAAGATTGCCAGCACAGTTTTGGTGATTGAAAAATCATATACGCCGGGACCTTTACCTGTCATCTCCTCCTGAAGGGTCACAATTTTTCCTTTATTCGCTCCTTTTTTTGAAATAATGAAACCCTGATAGGATTGAAAGGCATGAGTAAACTCATTGTGGAACTTCGAAGACCAGAAAGCATGTAATTTTCCCTCAGATATGATCAGTACCGGTAGTGGGATAGAGAGGTCGTAATGCCCGAGTGTTGCGATATGCCATTCGTGGTTGTCGACCACGTGTTCCATGATCATCTCTCCGGGGTTGAATTTTTCTTCCCGAGGCTTTTCCTTCAGTGCCTGGGCTGATACAGAATCAGCAGGCTTCAGGGTCGGGCCTTCCTGAATCATTATACCTGCCTGAACCTTAGGGAGACAGACAAGAAAAGACAGGAAAACAACGACCAGGATCGAGCTGGTGAATCGGGATCGGATCATGAAGTTTCCGGGTGTTTGAATAATGAGTGGCAAAAGTACAAAATAATTTATTTTCCCGGGGATGACGGAGAATTTAGCCACATGATAACTGATTCATCAACCCCGTCAACAACCTCTGATGCACCATAATTATTCCATCCTTCAACACGAAACCAATAGTAATTCGGAGAAAGGTCACGAAATATTTTAGACGAGTTAGCATCCAGCCAACCAGAGCTTACATATATTTTATTATCAAGATTTGCTTTGCTTAACGCCAAATAGATCGGGGTATTTACCGGGATGATGCTATCCTGTGCCATTGCAACGATTGTCAGGCTACCTGTTGTGGCCTGTTTTTGTGCACATGAAAAAAAGAGGACCCCCCCGGAAAGTAATAGAAATGTAAGAAAACCATGGATTTTATGTTTCATAATAAAGAGCATTTAATAATTTTCAAGAGTGCAAAGATAGCGGAAAATAAAATATGCTGTAACCGTGAAGCCATTTGCTCGTCTTATTCATATTTAATCAAGATTATTATCAATTTCTCCATTATCAAGGGTTTTTAAAAAATTTGACTAATTTTGAAGTTTCATTTCATTGGCATTGCCTAGTAATATGCACCTCCTAATCAATCATTTATAAAATTTCTTTGATATGTCCTTGTCTTGTCGTGTGCTTTCAATCCGATTATTATCTACTTTCATGTTCCTGACGGGATTTATTATTTCGTCTGCCCAAGATGTTCCGAAAGTCTGGACACTTGAAGATTGCATCAACTATGCATTGGATCATAATCTGGATATCAAAAAGCAGATCCTGACTGTTGAAGCAAACAAAAAACAATTGCTTCAGAGCAAGCTTGTGCTCCTCCCCAACTTTAATCTAAATGCCACCAATGTCTGGAATTTTGGTCAAACTATTGATCTGTTTACGAACACTTTTGCCACGACAACTGTAAGATCCAATAACTTTTACGCTCAGAGCAGCACAACTTTGTTCAGCGGGTTGACTAAAGTGAATACCATTAAACAAAATTCTATCAATTTACTTGCCAGCAGATATGACCTTGATGTGCTGAAGAACAGCATATCACTGTCGGTTGCCGGTTATTTCCTGGATATGTTACTTAACCAGGAACTTCTCGATGTGGCCAAAAACCAGATTGAGATTACGAAATCCCAGGTTTCCCGAACGGAAAAGATGGTGGAAGCAGGTTCTTCTGCCAAAGGCGATCTTCTGAATATCCAGGCACAGGAAGCATCTGAGGCCCTTACGGTGGTACAAGCCGAGAACCAATTGATCATTTCCCGTCTTTCCCTGCAGCAATTGATTGACCTTCCTGTTTCTCCGGATTTCCAGATTGAAAAGCCACTTTTAAAACCGGTGGATGATTCGAAAAGACTCGAAAACCCCGGGCAAATTTATAATGTTGCAGTTGAAAAACGTCCTGAGATCCAAAGCGCCGATTTGCGGGTTCAAAGTGCCGAAAAAAGCCTTGCCATTGCCATGGGTGCTTTATATCCTACATTGTCGTTTGGTGGGTCATGGGGAACAGGTTATTCAGGAGCAGATAAGGAAGTGGATCCCACACGTCCACCCGATACTCTTACATTTCCTATCGGATATACGCAAAACACTCATGAAGTAGTCATGGCTCAAGAGCTTGAGTATCAATATCGGGTTAAAACATTCAATGAACAATTAAAAAATAATGACAACCAATCCCTTGGTTTTTACCTCAGTATTCCAATCTTTAACGGATGGACGGTAAGAACCAATATCAGCCTTGCCAGAATCCAGCGGGATAAAGCCGAACTTGATCTTGAAATACAAAAAAGAGACCTTCGCAAGAATATTGAACAGGCTTATACTGATGCAACCTCTTCCCTGGAACAGTACAATGCATCTCTTCAAAAGGTGACGGCACAGGAAGAATCATTTAAATATACACAGCAGAAATTTGATGTAGGGATGCTGACCTCCTTTGATTACAATAATAGTAAGAAAGACCTTACTAAAGCCCAGTCAGACCTTTTGCAGGCCAAGTACGATTTTATCTTCAAGACAACCATCCTTGATTTTTATATGGGAAGACCAATCAGTATCAACATGTAATCTAATTCATAATTATCCATGGCTTCAAAGAAATCGAAAAAAAAGATAGGCATCATTTCAGGAATAGTACTTCTGGTCATATTGATCATTATCGTGATTATTGTTAAGAATAACAGGAATGAAGGGATCAAGGTGACAGCAGAAAAAGCTGTAAAAAGAACCATTATTCAGACTGTTTCCGCAAACGGGAAAATTCAACCTGAGAAAGATGTCAAGATCAGTCCTTACATTTCAGGCGAAGTTGTTGAACTTCTGGTTAAAGAAGGTGACCAGGTCAAATCAGGCGATCTGCTTGCCAAGATTGACCCGGAAATCTATGTTTCGGCTTATGATCAGAGCACTGCAGCATTGAATTCACAAATGGCGAGCGAGGCCAATGCACGAGCCCGTCTTTCACAGATGAAGGCACAGTATGTTAATGCAAAACAGACATTCGACCGTCAGCAGAAACTTTTCAATCAGAATGTAATTTCCCAGGCTGATTACGATCAGGCAAAATCGGGTTACGACGTTGCGAAAGCCCAGGTAGAAGCATCCGAACAGGATATCAAGGCTAACGAATTCCAGGTTAAAAGCTTAGATGCTGCATTGAAAAAGGCAAAGGAAGACCTGACCCGCACAGCTATCTTTGCACCCAATGACGGGACGGTATCCAAACTCAGCGTCGAAAAAGGTGAACGAGTTACCGGGGCCTCTCAATTTTCAAGCGGAACCGAGATCATGACCATTGCCAACCTGAATGAAATGGAGGCCCAGGTTGAAGTGAATGAAAATGACATTGTCCGTGTAAAACTAGGTGATACGGCCCTTATTGAAGTAGATGCTTATCTGAACAGAAAATTCAAGGGTGTCGTTACAGAGATTGCTACCTCAGCTAACTCTACCGGTACCAGTGTCGACCAGGTCACTAATTTTAATGTAAAGATCCATCTTCTCAAAGATTCATACAAAGACTTAATGGATCCCCTTCATCCCAATTATTCCCCTTTCCGACCAGGTATGACAACTACTGTTGAGATCCAGACCGAGACTGCAAAAGATGCCCTGTCGATCCCCATCCAGGCAGTGACCACCCGTGTCGCAAAAGACACACTGGATAAATACAATGCTAAAAATGTGAAAGAAAGCAGCAATGGAAATGAAAAGACGGAAATGGTAAGTACAATGAAAAAAACCGGTGAGATCCAAGAATGTATTTTTGAACTTGAGAACGGAATGGCAAAGAAAGTAAATGTCAAATCAGGTATTCAGGATAATACTTATATCCAAATCCTCTCGGGATTAAAAGAAGGACAGGAAGTCATCACCGGCCCCTATTCCGCTATCTCTAAAACCCTGAATGACAAGGACAAGGTTAAAAAGGTGGACAAAAAAGATCTGTTCACAGAGAAATAATTGCCGTTAATCTTAAATATCGAAACCGCAACCGGTGTCTGTTCTGTTGCATTAGCAAAAGAGGGGAAATTGCTTGGCCTTAAAGAGTCAACAACGAAGAATAGTCATTCATCGGTCCTTACACTCTTCATAGATGAAGTCATTAAAACAGCAGATATTTCTTTGAATGATCTTGATGCAATTGCAGTAAGCGAGGGTCCGGGATCATATACCGGGTTAAGGATCGGTGCAGCAGCAGCCAAAGGGTTATGTTTCGCACTTGATAAACCTTTGATTGGGGTGAGTACCCTGCAGTCTATGTCCGTTGGAATGGCAAATTCAATATCATCAGGCAAGATTTCCAATGTTCTTTATTGTCCGATGATCGATGCACGAAGGATGGAAGTATATTGTGCGATTTTCGATGAAAAGTACAACAAGGTCCGGGAAACCCGGGCAGAGATCATTGAGGAAAATTCATTTAAAGAATTCCTGGTGAAAAACAAGGTTGTTTTTGCCGGCGACGGGGCATTAAAATGCAGGTCTTTTATTGAACAGCATCCAAATGCAATCTTTTCAGAAACTTTTCAGACATCGGCAAAGTTTATGATTACTCTTTCAGAAAAAAAATTTTCGGAGGGGAAATTTGAGAATCTTGCATATTTCGAGCCTTACTATTTAAAGGACTTTATAGCAGGCAAGCCAAGGGTAAAGGGACTTAAAATGTGATTTATCCAAAAAATATCAGGCGTTAAGCGTCATGAATTTTTATATTGTCCATTTTAAATTGTCGTCACTAATCACTCTGTAAATTGAACAAAAGATCATGATCCCTACCCGCTTTCGGACCCATGTAGTCAATATAGGAACGGTACCCCTGGGGGGCAATAATCCCATCAGGGTGCAATCGATGACCAATACCAATACACTCGATACCGATGCCACGATAGCCCAGGCTATAAGGATGATCGAGGCTGGCTGCGAGTATGTTCGGATTGGTGTTCCGGGCATGAAGGATGCAGAAAACCTAAAGACTATAAAAAACGAACTCAGGAAACGCGGATATCAGACTCCTTTGATTGCCGATGTTCATTTTAACCCTAATATTGCTGAGATTGCTGCTTCGATCGTTGAAAAGGTGAGGATCAATCCTGGAAACTACGTTAATAAAAAGAAGAAATATGAAGTCGGGTACTGGATGTCGGAGAAAAATTATAATCGTGAACTTGATGAGATTGCCAAGCGGATTGCTCCTTTGATAAGTATTTGCAAAGACCACGGTACGGCTATCAGAATCGGTACCAACCATGGATCATTGTCAGCCCGGATCATGGAGCGATATGGAAATACTCCTCAAGGGATGGTCGAATCGGCAATGGAATTTGCAAGAATCATTAACAGATTTGAATTTCATGACCTTGTCTTGGGAATGAAAGCGAGCAATGTCAAGGTGATGATTACTGCAAACCGGTTGCTGGTTGACCGGATGAAAGAAGAACAAATGACCTTCCCTATTCATTTGGGGGTCACCGAAGCAGGTTCAGGGGAAGATGGCAGGTTAAAATCAGCGGTAGGTATCGGCAGTCTGCTTGCCGATGGAATCGGGGATACAATAAGGGTTTCCATCACTGAAGATCCTGAATATGAAATCCCGGTGGCTTATGGAATTCTGCAGGCTGCAGGCGTCCGGATCACGAGAACAGAATTTATTTCCTGCCCTTCCTGTGCGCGTACTTTGTTCAACATCCAGGATGTTCTTGAGAAAATAAAAGCCCGTACCGGTCATCTCAAAGGATTAAAAATAGCAGTGATGGGATGTATAGTGAATGGACCCGGAGAAATGGCGGATTCTGATTATGGCTATGTGGGGGCCGGGAAGGGGACAGTAATGTTATACAAAGGATCTCAATTGGTAAAGAAGAATGTGGATGAGGCTGTTGCCCTGGAAGAACTGATAGGGCTGATTAAGGAGAATGGGGACTGGAAAGAAGCAGGGAGTTTATAAAGTTCATTACGTTATATTCCGACGACAACTTTCAGACTTTGCGGGAGAATTTCATAAACGAAAGGGGAATGTCCTAGTGATTCGCCGTCAGCTTCAAGGTAAATCTTCCCAACCGATCTTATTCTGATCAATTTCCCCCGGAAGGCGCTGATAAAAGGCAGGTCAATCAGAGTTCCATCATAGAGTTTTTTTGTGTACCTGATCACCATCCATTTGAGTGTTTTCTTTATCAATGTAACATCAAACAATCCATCATCGGGGACAGCCCCCGGAACTTGCATCATACCTCCACCACTGTATTTGCAAATCCCGACATTCATCGAAAATATCTCACCCTTAAAAACCTGCTGATCATCAATTTCAATCACGGCTTCAATGAATTTATACTGAAACAAGCTTGAAAAAACGAAATAAAGGTATGTCATCGGACCTCCTTTTCCTTTTTCCTTTAAAATATTGGTTTTCTTTGCAACCAATGCATCATATCCCATTCCTGCAATATTGATGAAATAACGCTGAAAAGGAGTCTGATCTTTATAATAGCTTATTTTTCCGACATCCTGAAGGAAGGTTTTACCTTTTTTCAGGATACGGATTGCGTTCTTGTAATCAAAAGGAATCCCGAATGTTCTGCACCAATCATTTCCGGTACCAACGGGGATCATCCCGAGTGTGATTGTGTCGGGAGGAACATGTCTTTGTATATAAATTCCGTTAACTACTTCGTTCATGGTCCCATCACCACCTACAACAGCGATATTGCGGTAACCTTCTTCGATGAATTCACCTACCAGGTGGTTGGCGTGGTCGCGGTGTTCAGTCAGAACACAAAGATGCGAGATCCCTGCCTGGTTCAGAAGACCCGAGATGAGCGGCCAGTCCCTGACCCCTTTTTTAACGCCTGCATTCGGGTTAACTATGATCAGCCATTTATCCGGAGGAACAGGAAGTGTATTTATCATAGGCTTATTTCCAATGGAATTGACTGCAATATAAAGAAATTTATCTTGCAAAAATTTTTCGTACTTTTACTTTCACGAAAAAACAACAACACCCACAAGTAATATTATGTACAGACATTGCCTTCTTTTCATTTTCCTGATATCAGGTTTGAATAATTTCGTTTCCGCCCAAAATGTCTCTGAAAATTCCGGATTTCAGTATTTTAATAAAACGGAGATAGGGATTGGCATCGGTTTCGGTTCATTTGGCACGGATAACGTCCAGGGATATGTAAAAAAAGCAAAAAACAACCAGATTATCGTATCACCTCAGACCATTAACGGGTTCGTTATTTCGGGAAGGGTAGGACTGGGTCTGGGATTGGGTGCAGAATTCTGGCAGAAAGGAATGTTTTATCCGGTATTTGCTCATTTCTCCTATGACTTTAAGCCTTCAGACAATACACCCTTTGCATATATCAATCTGGGTGAAGCCTTCGGTAAGCGTGATAGTACTTCTTCTTATCAAGAGGGGAAAGGTGGATTTTTATTTTACATCGGTGCCGGTTTTAAGAAGAAAATAGGAAAACGATTCCAATTTGAATATGAAATCTTTTACCGATACCAGGCAATCACATCGCATTACAGGACTTATTATGATACCGTTCCTTCTCATTACACTACTACTGACTATAAAGTCCCTTATAATTTTGCCGGATTTAAGATAGGGGTTTTGTTCAGATAGGTAACGGTTAAATCTTATCATCTTCTTTCCTTGCAAACAGAAAGAAGGAATAGAAGAATGCAAAGAAAGTTACTCCTAATTGTGATTCAATTGTGTCTTCAGTTATCATGGAAAGCACGGCAATGATAAAAAAGACGAGGAAAAAATAATCCCTGAATTTGCCAAGGGCAACTGCAGGATAAAGGATGGCAAAAAGGAACCAGAGAAAGCCAAATATCCCGAAACCGACAAAGATGGAAAGAAACTGATCGTGTGATCTCCAACGTTGATCGGGCGCAAGCTTCGATTTCATCTTTTCATATTGTTGTTGAAATGCCTCATTCATGTCGCCAGTGCCGACACCTGTCAGCCAGTTTTCTTTTATTATCCCCAAAGAAGCTTTCCAGAATTCAAGACGTTGCATCTGGCTGGAGCCTGTAGGATCACCTGTCTTCCTGTACTCATCCAGCCCCCATAAGAGTTCATATATCTGTCCACTGATACTGAATTTCCTTGTAAAAATGGCATTCGCTGTTCCCTTTTCAATTGCCCTTATATCATTGTCTGAAAGCCGTCTCATTCCATTGGCATCTTTTCTCAACCCTTTGGAGGTGAGATATCTGACAAGAGTGTTTATGATCAGCTGGTTCTTTTTATCCCGTCCACTAAATGGGATTGAACTTCGTTTATTCCAAGCATCCCCCAATTCATCAACCTGGATATAGATGTACAGATAGTTCCCATTTTCAGTTTGCCTGTTAACAGTGTCATGAATATAAGGATGGCCGTATGCAGATATTTTATCCAACTTTGAAAAATTGACAGGATTCACCTTATAATAATCATTTATGATCCGGTACAAGTAGACTGCAGAAAATCCCAAAGAGATAATCAGCAGCAACATAAGAGATAACTTCAGCCATAACCTTTTACTGTATATCATGAAAATGATGACCAGAATCAGCAGCGTAAGACCAGTTATAGCAAGACCGGTGGTCGAACGGGCAAATACCAGATATGCCAGCAACCAGGCTGAAACCACAGCAAATACAATTTTCCACCCGACTGGAAATGTTCTTTTCTTTACAATAAAAAAGACAAGGATAAATGTTGCGAAGCTGACATGAAGTGCCAGGACAACATGCGAAATTGACCTGGAGATATCACGAATATCGACAAAATGACCAAGAAAAAGATTCCATGAATTAATCAGGGTCCGCGCTAAAACCGAAGCAGCAAACAACAACATGAAACCGTAGAAATAACGCCGATTGAAAGCCGGTGAAGTGGATATAAACAGGGGCAGCAGAAATAGCGGAAGTTTTGTCCGAATATCCTTAAAAGCATAGTCAAAATCAGTTGTAAAAATCAGTCCGACAAAATGCATCAATAAGATTGAACTGAATATCATTGCAGGACGGTTTCTAATGAAGGCCCGAAACCCTTTCAAGATGCTGTCAAAAAACAAATAAACACTGAATGGGAAAGCCCCTGCAATTATTTTCCAAAGGCGTTCATTGCGGAAAAACTCAAGCCAACTCCGGGTGTTATACCGATCCATGGCAAAGGTACCGGCCAGCCAGAACTGGGAAATACTCACCATTATTTTCGAGTGAGGCACAAAAATGATCATCATCGCCAAGCCTATGATATAGCATACCCGGATAAATTGCCTGTAATACGTTTCTGTCATTCCATTTCAGGAAAATAATTTCCTTCTCCCTTTTTTTAATTTGATTTTAAAAGTATTAAAACTGTCTGTTCCCTTGATGTCAATTCTTTTTACTTCATATAGATCCTTCAAGGGCCAATGGTTGACCCTGTTGCCGATCCGCAGGGCAAACTGAAGGTGTGAGGTCCGGAAAATCTCTTTCATTCTTATCCTGAGGGAAGGGTCTTTTTTCAGATAGTTACCATAGGGATAGGCCAATACACGAACAAACGGTATATGATGATAATCAAGGGTTTGAATACAAAGATTCAAATCTTTTCCAATTCCGGCCGGATCGAGTTCAGCATAACTGCAATGAAGAAATGAATGAATTCCAAATTCAATATTCCCTGAATAGCTCAACTCGTTTATTTCGCCTGCCGTAAGAATGGGATCGGATCCATTATCCCAGGTATTTGTTTTTCCCATGTAACCCACAGGAATGAACACACTGGCTTTATATCCATACGATTTTAATAAGGGTACTGCATATTCTTTAAAGTTACGGTATGCATCATCAAATGTAAGGATCAGTGACCGTTCAGGCAGAGGTTTACCAATTTTGATGTACTCATACAGGTCAGTAAATGATAGTATATGATATCCTCTCTGGCGGATAAATTCAAATTGCCTTTTAAGGTTTTCTGTTGATATAGTAAGTCCATCGACCTTTCCCTCCGAAACTTTATGATACATCAAAATGCGAAGGCCTTTGGGTGCCGGGAGAAGAATTCCAAATTCAAGTATCAGCCAGACCAGGAACAAGAGAAAGATCGCTGAAGAGACAAGCAGGTAATTCATTATTTCTTCTTTTGCATTTCAATGGTTTTTGCCACTTTCAATGAACCATAAAAGGCTGCAAAGAATGACCATAAAAAACCAGGATAACCATTAATTATTCCAAGCCTTATGAAATAAAAGACGAAAAAATTTACAGGAAATTTGAGACCAACCCAAACTTTTGAAAATGTCTTCCCACTGGCAGTATAACCTTCGGCCGCCTGCGTGGTATAAGTGTTAAGCTTTTGAATATGATGAGAAATATCGCGGTATGAATAATGGATGACCTTTCCTTTCAGCTTTCCAACAGGACCGTCTATATCGATGCTTTCATGCACCGATACAATCCTGAACCTGCCTTTGGTCCTGTCAAACAAGCGTAGATTCCCGACCCCCACATGTCTGAGAATACGTCCCATATAACAAAAGGCGAACGGGATATAATAACCTCCATATGGAATCATCTCTTTCTGTAACAGGGTTTTGATTTCATGTTTTAATTCACCGGTAACCATTTCGTCGGCATCCAGAGAAAGGATCACGTCATTTACAGCCTGGTCCACCCCAAATTGTTTTTGTTGCCCGTATCCTTCAAATTGGTGTAAGAACACCTTGCATCCAGAAGAATTACAGATTTCGACCGTACGATCAGTAGAAAAGGAATCCACTACCACGATCTCATCTGCAAAATCCTTAACAGATTTGATGCAGCGAAGAATGTTCTCTTCTTCGTTATAGGTGATGATGACGACTGACAGTTTCCTCATAATTTAAGACTGAATAATAAAATGATCCCAATCAAGGCCTATTTTAAAAGATTCCCTGAAAAGGATCAACTCTTCCATTGAAAGGGTGGCATATAAAATTTCTTCATGGTCACCGGCATCTGCAATTATTATCCCTTTGGGGTCAATAACCAGTGAGTGACCTGCATGCCTGGTACCATAGCCATCGATTCCGATCCTGTTCACCCCAAGAACATATGCCTGGTTTTCTATGGCCCTCGCAATCAGCAGGGATTGCCAAACATTTGCCCTACTCTGGGGCCAGTTAGAAGGAAAAACGAGCAGATCGTATTCATATTTCCCGTTATGATAATTATTTTTGCTCCAGACAGGAAACCGAAGATCATAGCACACCAGTGGAAGGAAATGCCAATCGTCTTTCTGAACAATGATCTTCCTGTTTCCACTTTGCATGATTTTATACTCCTCGCTAAGGCGGAACAGGTGCCGCTTATCATAGGCCTGAAAACATCCGTCAAGATCCATACAAATCAAACGGTTATAAAAGCCTGATCCTTCTTTTATCAGCAGGCTTCCGATAAAAGTACAATTCAATTTCCCGGCATATTCTCTCAGAAAATGCATTGATGGTCCATCCATGGTTTCGGCACATTTGACTGTATTTGTAGTAAAGCCTGTACTGAACATTTCGGGCAGCACAACCAGGTCGACCGGTCCCCGAATTTCATTAATAAGACCTGAAAAATGGGCAAGGTTTTTCCCGGTATCTTCCCAAAAAATATCGGATTGCAGGAGTACGACGTTTAGATCTTTTTTGTTCATATGTCCAATTCCAGGGTAAAATTAAAAATTGTTGCCGTTTTCCATCCGAAAATTTTAATTTTGTCCCGACTATAAATAAAGAACTGTTATGCAAACCGTTGATAATTTTAATTTTAAGAACAAGAAGGCATTGATCCGTGTTGATTTCAATGTTCCATTAGACAGCAATTATCAGATCACCGATACTAACAGGATTGATGCTACTTTTCCGACCATAAGGAAAATCCTCAGTGACGGGGGATCTGTGATCCTGATGTCGCATCTTGGCCGTCCCAAAGGAGGCCCTGAAGAAAAATACTCACTTAAGCATCTCCTGCCGTACCTTTCGCAGCAACTCAAACAAACAGTGAAATTTGCAGATGACTGTATCGGGCAATCAGCGAGAGACCTTGCGGCGGGACTGAAACCAGGAGAAGTATTGCTGCTTGAGAACCTTCGCTTTTACAAGGAAGAAGAGAAAGGAGATGAGTCTTTTGCCAAGAAACTGGCATCATTGGGTGATATTTATGTGAACGATGCTTTTGGTACTGCTCACCGGGCACATGCATCGACTGCAATCATTGCTAATTATTTCCCGGAAGCCAAATGTTTCGGATACCTAATGGCTGAAGAGGTCATCCATCTAGACAAAGTGCTAAAAGGAGCAACGCATCCTTTCACTGCTATCCTTGGCGGGGCTAAAGTTTCAGGCAAGATCGAAGTTATCAGTAACCTGATGGATAAAGTTGACAACCTGATCGTTGGAGGAGGGATGATGTTCACGTTCATCAAAGCCATGGGCGGGGAGGTCGGGAACTCAATGGTGGAGGAAGATCTTATTGATACCTCCCGGAACATTGTGGAAAGGGCTAAAATCCTGGGTGTAAATCTTTATCTGCCCTCAGATGCCATCATAGCTGATGCTTTTTCCAACGATGCAAATATCAAAACCTGCAATGCGTATGATATTCCGGATCCATGGATGGGTCTCGATATTGGTGTGAACACACTGAAAAAGTTTGAACATGTTATCGAGCAATCTTCGACTATTTTATGGAATGGCCCGATGGGAGTTTTTGAGATGAAAAGCTTTGAAGAAGGAACGAAGAAAATTGCTGAAGCTATTGCAAAAGCTACTGAGAATGGGGCTTTTTCACTAATCGGAGGCGGCGATTCTGTTGCAGCCATCAATAAGTTCGGACTTGCAGATAAAATAAGCTTTATCTCAACGGGGGGCGGCGCTATGCTTGAATATATCGAAGGCAAAGAATTGCCGGGCGTTAAAGCCATTAACGGGTGAAAAGGATCATTATCAGCCGTACCGATAATCTTGGCGATGTTATTCTGACCCTACCCCTGGCAGGAATTCTTAAACAGCATTTCCCTGATTCAAGAATCATTTTCCTTGGGAAGAAATATACCAAGCCAATTATTGATGCCTGTGTTCATGTGGATGAATTCCTGGATTGGGAGGCTTTGAAACAGATCTCTGATGCAGGAAGCCAGACAAAGGTTGCTGAAAAACTCAAGTCGGATTGCATTATCCATGTTTTTCCTGTAAAAGATATACAGAAATTAGCTAAAAAGGCCAAGATCCCTTTAAGGATAGGTACTTCGCACAGGATATATTCATGGCTTTACTGCAATAAACTTGTCCATTACAGCAGGAAAAAATCAACACTTCACGAGGCGCAACTTAACCTCCAACTTCTCAGACCCTTAGGTTTTAAGATGGAATACCCGGTTTCAAAACTTGCCGGGTTGTACGGTCTGACAAAGATTCCTCTGACACCACCCATCCTGCCACCGGATACCGGCAAAATTGATCTTATACTTCATCCCAAATCAAAAGGCAGTGCCCGTGAGTGGGGAACGGACAATTTTTCAAGACTGATCGATCTTCTTCCTGAGGATAAATATCGCATCTCTGTTACAGGTACAAAAGAAGAAGGCGAACTGATGAAGGATTTCCTGGTTAAACAAAAGAACAGGATCCATGATCTTACCGGAAAATTATCGCTTGCCGAATTTCTATCTTTCATCAACAGTTGTGATGCCCTCATAGCAGCCAGTACAGGTCCACTGCATATAGCCGCTGCCCTGGGCAAAAGAGCCATCGGCATTTATGCTCCCATGCGGCCTATTTTTCCTGCCCGTTGGGCGCCGCTTGGAACAAATGCCACCTATCTTGTCCTAGATAAAAAGTGCAATGACTGTCGGCGAACCAAAAACTGTGAGTGTATCCGGGCAATAACACCTGAAGAAGTAGCAGAAAAACTGGTGAACTGGAAAAAAGTGCCAGGTTTTAAGTCTTAAGTACATGCCGGTGAACATCTTACTAGTTACTTTTGTCTAATCGATCAAAATCCCATGGTTGCCACCTATAGAGTATATCCCAGGTATATCCAGGGTATAGTTTAATTAAAGGACGACTATAGAACGCGTATACAACGCTTATAGGATGCCTATAGCCCGGGTACAGAAAATTTTAATCACCCTTGTCACTCATTAAATATTAAATAATTATAAATTTAATGAGTCTAAAGATAGAATATGGCAGGTACAAAGAATCTCTATTCCCTGTGTTTAAACAGAAACATGGAATATATTGGAAATGTTCTTTCAATATAAGGATAGCATTTTGAAGCTTCCTTTGTTTTGTGTGTGATGATGTAATCATTTGAGTCGAAGTGTACCAAAACAAACAACAGGAAACTCACTACCAAGATCCCTTTCAATAAGCCAAACAACCCACCAATTATCCTGTTAGGGATACCCAGTCCGACTGTTTTAACCACTTTTTCCAGTAATCTGGCTATCAGGATGATGACCAGCACCACCAGTAAGAAGGTCAAAATGTAAGAAAGAATAGTCAGCCAGGCACCTGAAGGATGGAATATTTTGACGAGGAAAGTACTTATGTAACCCGAGAAATGAATTGCAGCCCAAATACCAAGAACCAGTGCTACAAGTGTAGCAAGGCTGAGAATAAATCCTTTCCAGATCCCATGAATGATAAGTATGCCGAGGATGCAAAGAATGATAATGTCAAGGTAATTCATGGGTCATTGTTTCAATCGTGAAGTAAGTTCCGTACCGAAGACAAATTCATTCAGTTCTTTGTTACTGGTATGAAGAATGGTTTCTTTATTACCTTTCCACCAGAGTTCACCGTTGTAGAGGAAGGCAACATTATCTCCTATGCTGAGCACCGAGTTCATATCATGTGTATTGACAATCGTGGTAATTCCATATTCAATGGTGATCTCTTTTATCAGTTGGTCAATCACACCAGAAGTCTGGGGGTCGAGCCCGGAATTTGGCTCATCACAGAAAAGATATTCAGGGTTCATAGAGATCGCACGTGCTATGGCCACACGTTTTCGCATACCGCCGCTGAGCTCTGAGGGCATGAGCCGGTTGACATTGTCAAGGTTAACCCTGTTAAGTACAAAGTTAACACGGTCCAGTTTTTCTTGTATCGTTTTCTGTGTAAACATATCCAGGGGAAACATCACATTTTCTTCCACGGTCATATAATCAAACAGGGCGCTACCCTGAAAAAGCATTCCAATTTCCTGGCGAAGATTTTTGCGTTGTTCGAAATTCATCTCCGAGAAGTTACGGTTGTCATAAATAATCGTTCCTTCATCGACTTCATACAAACCGACAAGACATTTCATTAATACTGTTTTCCCTGATCCGCTCTGTCCAATGATAAGGTTTGTCCTGCCTTTTTCAAAGGTACATGAGATGTTTTTCAGCACCTGATGATCGCCAAAAAATTTATTTACTTCCTTTGCCTCGATCATGTTAATAGAAGTTGAGTCAAAATCAGGTTGAATACGATGATCAGTATGCTGCTATATACCACTGCTTTGGTACTTGCCTGTCCCACTTCCAATGCCCCACCATTGGTTTTATATCCGTAGAACCCCGAAACAGTTGAGATGATGAAGGCGAAAAAGAGGGTCTTCAGGAGTGCATAAAAGACAATATACATCTGGAAATCAATACGTATACCAGTCACATAGTCTGTCATGGTGGATAACCCGGTTGCACCCATTGCCATCCATCCGCCCAAAATCGCCATCCACATACTAAAGACGATAAGGACAGGATTGATCAGCATGGATGCTATGACTTTAGGGAAAATAAGGTAATTGGCAGAGTTAACACCCATGATATCGAGTGCATCGATCTGTTCAGTCACTCTCATAGTACCGATCTCAGAGGCAATCCTTGAACCAACTTTCCCTGCAAGGATCAGGCTGATTATAGTGGGTGAGAATTCAAGAATGACAGATTGGCGGGTTGTCCAACCAACCATGGTAAGAGGGATAAAAGGATTATCGATATTATATGCGGTTTGAATCGCGACAACAGCGCCCATGAATGCAGAAATAAATGCAACGATGCCAATGGATTCTATACCAAGGCTCTGTATCTCATCCAGCAATCGGTGCCAGAAGATCTTTCCTTTCTGAGGTTTGGTAAAAACCCTGAACATCAGCAGCACATAATCACCGGTACTAGTTATTATTTTTAAATTCACAGTAATTTTTTTGCTAAAATTACAACAATCCTGCATTATCAGGCGTTCGAAATTAAAAAATTCTCCTACTGCCACAGCCGGACAGGAACAGGCATCGCCGGTTGACCAGGATAAAGTATATTTGCAAAATGAAATTCATCCGATCGGGAGTTGTTTTACTGACAATTATACTTGTCTTTTTTGCGGAGTCATGTTCAACCACATCCCATCAGAATTACCATATTAAAAAACCCAGATCATGCAACTGCCCTTCCTGGGGACAACTCAAGATACGTCCCGCTTCTTACCTGAAACGCATATCCGTGTAAATCTTCCGAGTCTTCAACAGTATATCCCGGAAAAATCAGCGGAATACATCCTGGGTTGGTTTCAATTACATCCAGTTAAACTGAAATTATCAAAGTACCGCTCGTCAAAATCGGGTGATTACATGGCCTCTTTAAATAAATTACCAGCAAGGATCTCTGTGAATAAAAACTTAAATAAGTTTGATTTTTTGATCACGCTGGTTCACGAGATGGCACATCATGAAGTCTGGATTGAAACTATTGCTGTGGATCGCATTTTCGAAATTCAGCGGATAAAAAACCGTTCCCGGCCTCATGGGAAGGAATGGAAAACCCATTACCGGCAGTTGATGGAACCATTGATGAACGAATCCATTTTCCCCGCAGGAGTACTTCATCATCTGACCTGCTTATTTGATCAACCATTTTCTGGTTCGAAAGCAAAGAAAAACCTGATGATTGAACTGAATAAATATGATGCTCCGGATGATTATGTGTTCATTGATTCACTTGAATTTAATACACTTTTCGAGTTACCGGCAGGGAGAACATTCAGAAAACTAGGAAGGCTAAGGAAGCGTTATCGCTGTTTATGTCTTAATAACAGAAGGATCTACCTTTTCAGTCCGTTGGTGCGTGTTTATCCTTTACCAATATGATAACTCACGCTGATTCATAAGATTCTGCTCATTATATTGTACTTTTGCTTTGAATTTAAGCTTCTTGGAATGGAAAAATCAAATCATCACTTTTGTGTGATCATGGCGGGAGGGATCGGAGCAAGATTCTGGCCAATGAGCCGCACCAGTCATCCTAAACAATTTATCGACATACTCAGTACCGGTGAAACATTGATTCGGCAGACCTACAAACGGTTTGCAAAGATCATGCATACTGAGAACATTTTTATCGTAACAAACGAAGCCTATAAATCGCTGGTGAAAGAGCAGATCCCTGGCATATCTGACGAACAGATCCTTTGTGAACCGGCACGACGGAATACGGCTCCCTGCATTGCTTATGCGAATTACAGGATCCTGGCGAAAGATCCTGAGGCTTGTATTGTCGTAGCACCTTCTGATCACATCATCCTGAAGGAAGAAATATTCCTTGAAAATATTCTTACAGCATTGCAGGTTGCAGGAGAGCATAACTGGCTTCTTACACTCGGGATACGGCCAAGCCGGCCTGATACAGGCTACGGCTACATCCAGTTTGAAGAAGGAACGGTTTATGCAAAAGAATCTCATTTAAAGAAAGTAAAAACCTTTACTGAAAAGCCAAATTTAGAACTGGCAAAGACGTTCATTAATTGTGGTGATTTTCTGTGGAATGCAGGAATCTTCGTGTGGTCACTGAAAAGTATTATGAAAGCTTTTTCTGATTTCCTGCCAGAGATGAATGTCTTATTCCGCAAAGGAATAGGGCAATACGGGACCCCGGGAGAGTCTACATTCATCAATGAGGCGTACGGTATCTGTAAAAGTATCTCCATTGATTATGGTATTATGGAAAAAGCCGGTGATGTTTATGTTCTTGCAGTTGACTTTGGCTGGTCAGATCTTGGCACCTGGGGCTCTCTTTATGATTACAGGTCAAAAGATGAGAATGGAAATGCCGTTGTCGGGAAGAATGTCATGTTATTTGAATCTTCCAAATGCATTGTGAATATGCCACAGGAAAAATTGGTTGTACTGCAAGGATTGACGGACTATATAGTAGTTGAGTCTGAGAATGTTCTGTTGGTTTGTAAAAAAGCTGATGAGCAGCAGATCAGGCAGTTTGTGAATGATGTGCGACTTGAAAAAGGAGAAAAGTACGTTTAAAACAAGAAAGACGACCCGGACGTGGATATCTATTTGAAGAAAAAAAGGTGGAAATGGTTTCTTTTTGGCGCTGCTGTCGTAATTGTTTCCATTTCACTTTACCTGACAAATGTCCTTGTAGAAGAGATCCGTAAGGATGAACGCAAAAATGTTGAGATCTGGGCCGATGCCATCCATCACCGGGAAATGATCGTCAATTACACAAATAAACTGTTCGAACAAATCAAAGTAGAAGAGAAACTGCGCATGAAGACCGTCGCCGAAACCCATCGGCGCATGATCACAGCCAGTATCAATGAAGATCTAACCTTTGAAAGCAGCATTGTTGAGAACAATGTATCCATACCGGTGATCGTCTGTGATGAGAAGGGGAACATTCAGAGTGCCAGAAATGTTGATTTCAACACAGATACGGTTAAAAAGATGACTCCAAAGCTGAAGAAAGAGTTCTCTGTTTACCCTCCCATCATTGAAAGCTATAACCCCTATAACCCAAGTGCAAAATTGGTCCTTTATTATAAAGACTCAAAAATCTTCACGGACCTGCGTAATGTGCTTGACGACCTGGTTAATTCATTTTTTTCGGAAGTAGTATTGAATTCTGCATCAGTACCTGTTATCATCACTGATAGTGCAAGGAATCCGATTAAGGATGAAAATGGAAGAATTGTTTCGGGGAACATTCCGGTCAACAGAATGAATGATCCTGTTTTTGTAAATGCCACGATTGAGACCATGGCGTCACACAATACACCGATTAAAGTCAACCTCGCAGGAACAGGTACACGGTATATTTTTTATGAAGATTCATTCCTGCTGACCAAACTGAAGTTTTATCCGTTCATCCAGTTAGTTGTAATCAGTCTTTTCCTTTTGATCGCATACCTGCTTTTCAGCCAGGCACGGAGATCGGAGCAAAACCAGGTGTGGGTGGGGATGGCCAAAGAAACAGCACATCAGATCGGGACGCCGTTATCATCTATGATGGGGTGGGTGGAATTGCTGAAGATTAAAGGGGTCGACCAGGAAACATTGACCGAGATCGAAAAAGACGTAAACCGCCTGGAAACCATCACTGACAGGTTTTCAAAGATTGGTTCACAGCCGAGGCTTGAGTCCACTGATATTGTAAAGCTGATTTATGATTCTATTTCTTATATTCGTTCCAGGACATCACAGAAGGTCAATTTTAAAATCACTCCAGAAATAGAAAGAGAGATCATGGCCCCGGTCAATATCCATCTTTTTGAGTGGGTAATAGAAAATCTTTGTAAGAATGCGGCAGATGCCATGGAAGGAAGCGGGGAAGTCAGCATTGATATTTCAAAAGATGACCAAAATGTGATCATCGATGTTACTGACACCGGTAAAGGCATTCAAAAATCACTCTACAAGACGATCTTTAACCCTGGTTATACAAGCAAGCAAAGAGGATGGGGGCTGGGCCTTACCTTATCAAGGAGGATCATTAACAACTATCACTCGGGCAAGATCTTTGTAAAATCATCGGTAATCAACAAGGGAACTACATTCAGAATCCTTCTGAAAAAGAAAAAGTAAGAATGTCAGGCATTTATATTCATATTCCGTTTTGCAGGAGGAAATGCCATTACTGTAATTTTTTTTCACTTGCTTCTTCTAAGTACAAAGAACGGTTCCTGAATGCATTAAAAGAAGAAACATATCTCAGGAAAAATTATTTAGATGGTAAGCAGGTTGAGTCAATTTACCTCGGTGGTGGAACGCCATCCATTCTGACCATCCAGGAGATTAACGGCATCCTGGAAGACATCAGGAAATATTTTATTTTATCAGAAAATACCGAGATCACCCTGGAAGCAAATCCAGATGATATTGGTCCGGATATTCTCCGTGACTATCGCAGCATTGGAATTAACCGGTTAAGCATAGGCGTTCAATCATTCTATGATGATGATCTTCAGTACCTTAACCGGATCCATTCAGGTTTAAGAGCTGAAGAATCAGTGTTTCAGGCCAGGGAAGCAGGCTTCTCCAATATCAGTATCGACCTTATTTATGGAATTCCCACGCTTACCCAGGAAAAATGGCAGAAAAATCTTGAAAAAGCTTTTTTTCTGGAGGTGCCTCACATCTCCGCTTATTCCCTGACAGTTGAACCTAAAACCGCATTGGATCAGCTCATCAGGAAAATGAAACTTCCCGGCCCTTCAGAAGAAGATATCCTGAATCATTTCCGGATCCTGATCCGAATGATGAGAGAACAAGGATTTGAACATTATGAAATCTCAAATTTCTGCAAAAAGAACTTTTATTCCAGGCATAACAGCATGTACTGGAACACCACCCAATATCTTGGACTGGGTCCTTCGGCTCACTCTTATAATGGCAATTCCCGGCAATGGAACATCTCAAATCTTGTTCAATACATTGATCAGATTAACAGAAATGAAATGTTTTTCGAATCAGAGGAGCTTACCCCGGTTCAAAAATACAATGAATACGTGATGGTTTCGCTGAGAACCATGTGGGGATGTGAGTTGAATTCAATAAGGGAAAGATTCGGAGAAGGGCCTGCTGCTTATTTTTCCAGATTGGCAGCTCCGTATTTGACATCCGGCGAAATGATCGAAAATTCAGGTATTTATTATCTGACAGATGAAGGGAAGCTTTTTGCAGACGGGATTGCCTCGAATTTATTTCTTGAATCGTAAAAAAGTGCCTAGTGGTAATTTTTTCTTATACTGATCTGTAAAATAAAGTTCTCCTAATTCCTGTTCAAGGATACCACTAAAATGTGACCTGACCAGGCTATCTGCAATGAGAGCAGAAAATCCCATGGAATAGAGGCTGAGGATGAAAAATCCGGTACCAGTATTCAATAACATGCTGCAGTATTTTACCATTTCATTGATCGAATCCTGAAGGATCCATTTTTCACCTTCCGGGCCCCGGCCATAGGCTGGTGGATCCAGGATTATTCCATCATATTTTTTACCTCTTTTCACTTCCCGTTTTACAAATTTTAAAGCATCTTCCACTACCCAGTGAATTCCATTCAATCCACTAATTTCCATGTCTTCTTTCGCCCAGTTAACCACAGGCCTTACTGAATCCACATGCACAACTTCAGCCCCTGCGGCTCTTGCCGCAAGAGATGCTCCTCCTGTGTATGCGAAGAGGTTTAAAATCCGTGACGCCTGATGAGTGATGCGCGACAAATCAAGAAAGTCGTAAATATAATTCCAGTTCACAGCCTGCTCAGGAAATATCCCGATATGTCCGAAGGAAGTCAATCCTAAGCGGAACTTCAGGTTCATGCTTTTGTAGGAATAAGATATCATCCATTGATCTGTCATTCCGTGTTTCAGTTTCCAATCACCTTTTTCGCCAAACTCCTGTTTAGAAGGGTCAATCCCTTTTGTTCGTCTGTAGTGTGCATCTGCAAGACTGTTCCATTCTGTTTCCGGTAAGGACTTCGACCAAACTGCCTGTGGCTCAGGCCGGGCAAGAATATATTTCCCGAACCGCTCAAGTTTTTCAAGTCCACCAGTATCTATAAGTTCATACTCTTTCCAATCAGATGGGGTCAGGAGTTGCATATCATGACAGGTTTTTTATAACATGGATTTCAGGTCTGATTGACCGGTATCGGTCCATTTTCGTAATATTTCTTTGTTCAAGGGTCAGGTGGATAAGTTCAATCTTTCCCGAATTATAGATCACATAGACTGCAAGGCCAAAAAAAATCCCGAGCAGAATAGTAACGGATATCTGCCAGGGTAAAGGTAGTTTTATTTTTTTGAGAAGTTCGTTCATTGAATGCTTGATTCAAAAGAGAAATGATAATCCTGGTTTCAAACTTAAGAAAAAAAAATTACTAAAATGTATTACTTTCTCCTTCTCCGGCCGATTAAGGGTATAATTTTAAAAAACATGTTATGGATACGGTAGTCACAAGAATTTTTATTCAATTTATTTTTCCAGTGAAGACAAAGAAAGTCCTGATCCCTCAAGAAAAGCTGGAAGAGGTGTTTGAATGTATTGAAAGTATCATCAGCAGTAAAGGGCAAAACCCAATTATTGTGAGAGGTACAACAAATCACATTCATGCATTTTTGGAATTAATGCCAAATGTTACGCTCTCAACTTTGATCCGGGCGATAAGAAACGAGTCGGCAAAGTTCATCAATCAACAGAAATGGCTGGAAGATAAATTTTACTGGCATGGTGATTGGGCTGCGTTCTCCTATGGTTCTTCACAAGTAGGAAAAGTATATGAATACATCAAAAATCAGTCAGAACATCATAAAACGGTGACTTTCCTGGAAGAATTTGTGGCCTATCTGACGAAATGTAATGTTGAATATGATGAAAAAGATCTTCCTCCCGATTTTGAAAAAGGATCAGAAGCAGGGTCATAGTACTTCAATAATCATTTGGTTTTTTCATCGCTTATTTTTCATGGATATTCCTCGTGATTTTATCTTGTAAAAAAGGTATGAAATATCCCGTTATCTGCATTTTCAACAAAATTTTCGTACCCTAAAGCTGTTAATTTTTCAATCATTGGCGTTGGGGGGAAAGGGGTGATAATCATATAAATCTCACCAGGTTGCAATGAAGCACATTCTTCCATCACCCTTTGTAGTGGATGTTCTCCTGATGCCAGGATCGGTCGGGCATCTAATGTAATTTTTATATTTCTTTTATCTAACCATGCGGGTGTTTTCATCTTATTTTATTTTTTATAGGATAAAATTCTTTGTTCGCCCTTTAAAGCTCTTTTTTCGGTCAGATCTGCAGATACTTCAAGGGTACCGAGGTATTCTTCTTTTTCATTCCGTAATGCAAAATATTCGATGTGTATGAATTTTTCCTGTAGCTGGATCCAGAAGGTGGCTTTGCTGGCTTTCCCTGATTTAAAGTCACTAAGGATTTGTTCCACGATATGAACACTTGAAGGAGGGTGACACATACGAACATCACGGCCAAGAATTGCCCGGTTGCGGTCGAATACACGTTCCCTGCCCTGCGTGAAATATTTCACTTTATCTTGTTTATCCACAAAGGTTAAATCGACAGGTAAAGTATTCATGATACTTATAAGTTCTTCAGCAGAAAGTGTTCCACTTGGAAGATGAAAAGTATTGTCCCCTGTCTTCTTCTTTCCTGATATCATTACTGCCACCGGGGTCCATTCTACTTTTGGATCGTACAGGCAATATCCTATTTCATTTGTCTGCTCATAAATTTCGTACCAGTTCTCATCCGTGAGTTTATCCATGGTCATAGGAAACAGGATCTCTTCTTCTTTCATGATCATATCTGCAATGGCTTTGATCGCTGGTTTCAATTGGATGTCAATCGTGTTATTCAATAATCCGAAGTTACCCTGCCCCAGGGCAAGGAGAGCATCCATAGCACTTTTCAGTAACCCTCGTATTTCGTTGTGTTTACCCCACATCACTGTTGGCGGGCCAGTGATCCCATATTTTTCAAGAAACGGGAAAAGCAGGTTTTCTTTCCTTCGATAATGTTTATCGACATCCATCAGGTTGTTGAAAAGCGATCTAAGGTTATTCCGATAACTCTCTTCACCAATTGAAGAAATAACTTCATCCTTCTTTTCAAAAAGATCATTTAGTTTCTTCATCACATTCTCCAATTCCCGATTCTCTTTTTGAAATGTGTCAACCGGATGTCCCGGGGGAACGATTTTTGCCACGGTCAGATCGATAATACCTTCCAATGCTTCTGTATGAATATCGCAAAGGCGAAGAACTTCAGTCTCCGGCAAACCTTCATTGATCAGCTCTTGTTCCACTTCAACGACTTCTCCATATGGAATTTTCTGCATTAATTCTGCCAGCTGCTTCCTGATTTCATGAGGAGCAATGCCATGATGGAGTTGAAGGATCATGTGTTTAAGCAATTCCTTTCGTTGGTCCGGATTATTTATCAATTCATTCATCACAAATAAAATTTAAAAAATTATTATAAGCCATTATTAAAATAGTCCCTAACCTTTGATCATGGTCAAAACCATTTTAAACTTCCCGACAGCATTGACAGCATGGGGTATATTTGCAGGCATGATTATCGTTTCCCCAGTTCCAAGCTGATATGGAATCCTATTTATGATCACCTCACCGGAACCCTCAACTACCTGCAACATAGCATTATATGGGGCTGAATGTTCACTCAGGCGTTGGCCTTTATCGAAAGCAAACAATGTCACATTTCCAGCAGGGCTTTCAAGTACCCGTTTGCTGACAATTCCATCGGTAGAATAATCCACACAGTCGTTGAATCTGAATTTACCGGATTCGAAAATACTTTTTTCCATTTTATTATTATTAAGTCGTTAATTTTTTTGATCTCTGCATTATTTTTTTCTCTTTGACAAGATGAAGAATTGAAAGAAGAGGATGCTTATATAACATTACCGGTCCTGAAAAGCGCATCACCGTTTTTATTTCTTCTCTTTTTCCTTTATTGTAACAATGAACAGGACATTTTTTACATGAGGGTTTGTCAAGGCCAAACCTGCATTGATCAATTCGTTTTATAGCATATTCCATAAGATTTTTGCATTCATCACACATCTCTTTCTCTGCATGTACGGATCTACAATAGATCCTGATCATAGTGACAAGTGTATTCTTTTCAAAATACAATGAATTTCTCATATAAGAAGATCCCTGAATTGATACTTACTGTTAATTCTTTTTTTCCAATGACCATCCACCCTTTAATCCGAATATAAACCAGGCCAGAGCCAATGTTCCAAGTGCAAATACCATATCGCCAATGATCCTGAGCCAACGGAAGAACGTAATGGTAGGATCCTGCAAGAAATCTGCAGACCTGGCATACCACATACCGGTTTTCACACTGACCCATGTTTGTGCAAGGCCAACAGGCAAAACACTGATTAAGACCATCAGGGCAAGTCCGATATTGATAGACCAGAAGGCAAAGCGGATCACTTTCTGCTTCCATTCTCTTCCAGGGTCCATACTTTTTAGTACAAACAGCATTAACCCTATCCCAAGCATCCCATAAACGCCGAAAAGGGCAGTATGTGCGTGTACTGGTGTAGTGTTCAGCCCCTGCATATAATAAAGTGCGATTGGCGGATTTATCAGGAAACCGAAAATGCCGGCGCCGACCAGGTTCCAAAATGAAACGGAGAGGAAAAACGATATCGGCCACTTGTATCCTTTTATCCATTCAGTACCTTTTGAAATCCTAAGGTTTCCATATCCTTCAAATCCCATCAGAACAAGGGGCACGACTTCAAGGGCACTAAAACTAGCTCCCAGTGCAAGAATTGCCACCGGAGTTCCTGAAAAATAGAGATGATGAAAAGTTCCGATAATACCTCCTGTAAGAAAAACGATGGTAGATAATAGTACGCTGGCTGTTGCTGTTGAAATACGCACTAATCCTAATCGTACGAAAAGAAACGCAATGGCAACCGTAGCAAACACTTCAAAAAATCCTTCTACCCAAAGGTGAACGACCCACCAGCGCCAGTATTCAGCAATGGCTAAATGTGTTTGTCTTCCCCACATTAAGCCTGCTCCATAAAACAAAGCAATGGCGATTGAGGCAATCAGGAACATAAAAAGCAGGCTGCGGTTTTCGGTTCTTTTCTTTAGAGCCGGCATCAGTGCTCTTCCCATCAGGAATAACCAAATCACTAATCCGATGAAAAGGAATAATTGCCAAAATCGTCCAAGATCAACATATTCATACCCCTGATGTCCAAACCAGAAGTTCTGCACCAATCCAAGACGTTGCATTACACCAAACCACTGACCTATAAGGGACCCGACAACAATCACCAGTAATGCAATGAATAACACATTGACACCTAACGCCTGGAATTTTGGTTCTTTGCCTGATATGGCAGGCGCCAAATAAAGTCCGGTAGCTAACCAGGATGTAGCGATCCAGAATATTGCAAGCTGGAGATGCCAGGTGCGGGATACAGAATAAGGAAGTAATCCCGATAGTGGAATCCCATAGAATGCCTGGCCTTCTATTGCATAATGTGCTGTTATGGCACCCATGAGTACCTGCACAAGTATAAGGGCTGTTACAACCCAGAAATATTTTAATGTGGCTTTCATTGATGGGGTCATGATCCCCCCGAGTAAGGGATCTTTTACAGGCATTTCATGTGGTGCCAGTAAGTCATCTTTCCGCGAAGCGTAGAACCATACCATCAGTCCGATACCGGCCAGGAGTATGATCACGCTGAACCCAGTCCAGAGGATCAGTGAACTTGTAGCATGATTTCCGACCAGGTCATCGGATGGCCAGTCGTTTGTGTAACTGATATTGCTTCCCGGACGATTGGTCACACATGCCCAGGCAGTCCAGAAAAAGAAAGCGTTCATTTTAGTCATACGGGAAGAATCTTTTATGGTATTGGGTGGAATGGCATAATTATCGCGCAGTTTTTCAAGTTTGGGATCATTCATGAAGAGGGAGGCATAATGATCAGAAACAAAGCGGATTGCCCTTGCCCTGAGAGAAGAAATAACAGTTCTTTTTGTGATGGGGTCATAGGTGTTAGCCCTCATTTCAATTTGTAACCGAACCTTCAGCATTGCCTGTTCTTCTGCGGAAATATCTTTGAATGATTTGTGGAATGAAGTATCTGCCAGATAATCGAGCATAAAGGCTGCTTCACGGTGCAGCCAATCGGCAGACCAATCAGGAGCAACATAGGAACCATGCCCCCAGATAGTCCCGACTTCCTGACCACCTATTGATTGCCAGATATTTTGTCCGTCTCGGATATCACCACCTGTAAAGAGTACCCTATTCCCGGTTGTTACAACTTCATCTGGAATTGGTGGTTTTTCCCGATAGATCTGTCTTCCAAAGAATAACAGCACTGAAAAACTAATGACCATTACGGCAATAAAGCCAATCCAAAGTCTGTTAATTTTCATATTTTTTCCTCCTATTATTAATTGATTTTTTTTATGATTTGGTTGAACTTTTACCGGACACAGACCTCTTCTAAAACCTCTCCTCTCATACTGACAACAGATAGCATTAATGGGATATTCCATCCCGAATTTTTACTTTCACTTTTTGCTATCTGCAGAAGGCCACCGTAACATGGAACTTCCATGATGACGACATGTAAAAAGTTGATCCGTATAATCTTCCTTTTCAATCTATTCTTATATTGTGGTATATGAATACCTCTTCTTAATAAAAAAAAATCAGAGGTACATTTTTAAGGTTTGTCCCTTTAAAAAAATTTTAAATTCAATGGTCATTTTATTAATTACATTTCCCATAAGACATTTATCGAAATGACAAATTTCATTGGCAAGTGGGCAATCCTTAATTTCCAAAGTGCCCTCAATTGACTGATAAATGTCGAGCAAAGATATATTGGCTGGGGATCTTTTTAATGTGAAACCTCCTGAAGGCCCACGAACCGAAGACAATAGATCGTCCTTTACGAGGCGCTGTGCAACCTTTGAAATATGATTTTTAGAAAAACCTGTCTGTTCTGCAATTTTTACTGCATTGATGCCAGTTTCATTGCGTGCGATTAATACCATACTATGAATGGCGATCGAAGCGGCCTCAGACATAGAAAAGATTTTTGCCATAACAGATATTTAGGTATTTGAATGCGCAAATATAAAACAATTTTTAATTTTCAAAGAAAAAGATGAAAAAAAAAATTATTTTTGATGTTTAGGGATCACGATGAAATCATTTCCTTGTTCCCGGTAGCTGATCATTAAATAAATGGTAAATCTTCATGGTCAAAACAATTGTCAGTTTACATAATCCACTGATTAAGAACCTTCTGCTTCTCAGGGAGAAGCCAAGGGAGAGGAAAGAGAAAAACCTTATAATCATTGAAGGCACCCGGGAAATCAAACTGGCGTCGGAAGCCGGATATCTTATCACCCATTTCATTTATTGCAAAGAGTTGATCCCTGAGTCTGAATTGGATGTATTAAAAAAGACAACAGTTCCTTCAATTGACATGGTGGAGGTTTCAACAGAAATTTATAATAAGATCGCTTACCGTAAAGATCATGAAGGGGTCATCGCACTTGCAAATCCTAAGAGAATTGAGTTTAACGATCTGAAATTGGGTTCCTATCCTCTTCTCCTGGTGCTTGAATCAGTCGAAAAGCCTGGTAATCTGGGGGCAGTGCTTCGCACTGCTGATGCGGCAAACCTCGATGCTGTGGTCATTTGCGATCCGCAAACGGATATTTACAATCCCAATGCGATACGGTCAAGCATCGGTTGCATTTTCACAGTGCCGGTAGTCACAAGTTCAACGCCAGAAACCATCGCATGGTTGCGATCAAAGAATATCCGGATGTTTGGCACTACCTTAACGGCCATTCAGTTTTATCATGAAACCGATTTTCGCGGACCTGCAGCGATTATTATGGGATCGGAGGCTTCCGGGTTGAGCAAAGAATGGCTGAATGAGGCTGATGAACATATCAAGATCCCCATGAATGGGAAGATTGATTCGATGAATGTTTCTACCGCTGCGGCAATAATAGTTTTTGAAGCACTGAGACAGAGGGAGTTCAGATATAAATCGAGGACAGATTGATCGAAATTTAATCGAACGTCGATCGAAGAATGTCAATAGAATGTCTATAGCACCTTACCACCTTACAGGATTCCAGTCTATACAGAACATAGGAAGTGGTAGTTACCATTTATAATGTTCATCATTTTCTCCCAATGTCAGGAAATTTTTTGGCATAAGTGTTTTAAATTCGAGTGGTTGTTGCGTAACCGGATGATTAAAAGAGAAATACCAGGCATGTAATCGTATTCTTCTTTTTATTCTATTACTTGCACCATATTTAAAATCACCAACGATCGGACACCCCATCTCTGCCATATGAACACGGATCTGGTGCTTTCTTCCAGTTTCCAGCCTAATTTCAAGTAATGTATTGTATTTCAATTCTTTCAAAACCTTGTAATGCGTTATGGCTAATTTGGCTCCAGGTCTTTCCTGTTTTACAATAAATACTTTCTGGTCCCAGCCTTCCACCATCCAATCCTTTAACACATCTTCCTTTTTCTTTGGTTTCCCTTCAACCAACGCATAATAACGTTTCTCTGTTTCTTTCCAGTGATCTTTGATCTTCTCCTGTATTTTTTCTGATTTCGCAAATATCAGTATACCTGATACTTCCCTGTCGAGCCTGTGAACAACATAGACCCTTTCCCTTCCTTTTGTGCGATCCCGCAAGTAATCTGTAAGTATCTTATAAACTGAAGTTCCGTGAGTTCCTTTTTCGCCATATGTCAGGATCCCAGCCGGTTTCACTACGACTATCAGGTCATCATCTTCATAAAGAACAGGAAACGGACAATCTTGTGAATTTACCGGGGCTTTGTATTTCATATATTCAATCACATCACCCGGCCTGACTATGCAATGCTGTTGTGTGACAGTCTTTCCATTCACGTTTACACTCCCGTGTAAAATGATCTTTTTGACCATTGACCGGGAACCGGTTTTAAATTCTTTAATCAGAAGGTCGGCTAAGGAGATTTCCTCTTCTGGCTTGATTTTCATTTAACTGGTTTCTTACAAAGATAGAAAAGAGAAAGGATAGGAACTTATTTTAGACTTACTCTCATGACTACAGGCTGATGATCTGAAAAATTAAATCCTGTCCTAATGGTATGGACTGATATTACCTCCACATTGGGGGATACTACGTAAAAATCGATGATGGTGGTTTTTGTTTTCCCTATTCGATAAGGCATATCCACATCACGATTGGTAGGAGCCGCAGGATCGAAAGCGAATCTCCAATTCGGCAGAAATGTCGAATCCAATTTTGGTTCTATCACTTTAGCTGAATCCCCTGAGACAATGGTTTGAGGTTCGAATCCCCTGGGGTTATTGTTCCAGTCACCACCGATAACAACATAGTTCCCTTTGGAATATTCTGCCAGAGCAAAAGACTGAAGTTTTTTCAATTCTTTTACCCGCAAAGTTCCACCCTTATCAAATGTAGAATTGTGAAGATTAATGATGACGAATTCTTTCCCTGTATTAAGTCTATAGCGCATCACCATAAAACATCGTTTCAGCAAGGCTAATTGTTTCGGCCATGAAAACCGGGTCCCATAATCGATCCTTTCTGCTGATACCGGTCTGAACTTTGGCAAACAAGCAATACCAGAAACAACCCGGCCCATGGGATCATCCAATGGAACAGGGACGAACCTGCTGTCATAATTTTTTGCAAACAGCGAACACCGTCCTGGAAGGTACTTACTGATTTCCTTAATTTCATCTGTAAAATAGCTTCTTTTGGAATGAACATCTATCTCCTGGAGAAAAATGAAATCAATTGAATCAGCTGATGAAAGGTATTGACAGATCCCTTTAAGGTACCCTGTGAATTCTTCTTTTACAGGTCTGACCCGCGTCCCGCCTTCATAAAAAAAATCCATACTTTTCCCCAAGCCACTATATCCAATGTTCCAGGTCAGAAATGTATACTCTTTTTTAAAAGAAGGTAGTGTTGCTCCTTTTTCTTCAATCAATATCGATTCTTTCTCTGCCGGATAATAATCCATAATAGTGAGGAACAATAAAAATGTGATGATGGCTCCTGCAGGAATGAAAAAGAGCCAGGCTATTATTTTGATCAGCTTTACTCTTCTATTCATCTGTCTAATATATTGAGTCCGAAATGTACAATTTTTTTTTAATTTTACTGCTTTAATATAACCCTTTTCTGTTTTCATGCCCATCCTTGGATCTATCATCAAGACTGCTTATACCATTCGTCAGATCCCTGTCGACATCAAAAAGAATTTCAACCCGGTGGCAGCCCAGAAAAAGGAACTGAAAAAGTTGTTGAACCGGGCACAGGATACAGCATTTGGGGAACATCATCATTTTGCTGAAATCCTTTCACACAGGAACTTTGTTAACGCGTTCCAGGAAACTGTACCCGTTCACGATTATAATTCCATGTTTAAGGAGTGGTGGTACCGGAGCTTGAACGGGGAACCCTGGGTCACCTGGCCAGGTAAAGTAAAATACTTTGCCCTGACATCCGGAACCTCAGAATCATCCTCAAAACACATTCCTGTTACTTCCGCGATGTTACGGGCTATTAAGAAGGCGAGTATACGTCAATTGGTCATGACCACCAAGTATAATTTCCCTGATGAGTTCTACGCGAAAGGAATCCTGATGATTGGTGGAAGTACACATCTGCAGTATAATGGTACTTATTATAAAGGCGATCTTTCTGGAATAACTGCAAGCAATATCCCTTTCTGGTTTCAACATTTTTACAAACCCGGTCCTCAGATCTCACGTGAAGAAATCTGGTCTTTAAAATTAAATGAGATCGTAAGACAGGCAAAAGGGTGGGACATTGGCGTGATCGTGGGAGTGCCAGCCTGGATCCAGATTATTTTGGAACGTATCATCGCATATTATAACTTAAAGAACATTCACGAGATCTGGCCTAATTTATCAGCTTATGTTCACAGCGGGGTCTCTTTTGAGCCTTATATCAACAGTTTTAAGAAACTGCTTGGTAGGACTATTGTCTATAACGAATCCTACCTGGCATCAGAAGGATATATTGCCTATCAACAAGCTGGCACAAGGAAGTCATTGACTATGATTCTTGACAATGGATTGTTTTATGAATTCATCCCTTATAACAGTGTAAACTTTGATTCTGAAGGCAATCTTCTCCCGAAACCTGAAATCCTCACCATTGCGGATGTTGAGACCGATAAAGAGTATGCACTGCTGCTATCTTCCTGCGCCGGTGCCTGGCGCTATCTCCTGGGAGATGTAATAAAATTTACCAGTAATGAAACTTGCGAGATCCTTCTCACTGGTCGTACGAAGCATTTCCTGAGCCTGTGCGGAGAACATCTTTCCCAGGACAACATGAATCGCGCAATCAAAATGCTTCAGGACGAATTCAATATAAAGATCAATGAATTCACAGTTACGGGGATCCGCTACGGAAGTTTGTTTGCACACAAATGGTACCTGGGTACAGACGATTATTTAGACCCTTTGATGGCAGCTGCCAAACTGGATGGTTATCTTGCTGTATTAAATGACGATTACCGGGTAGAACGGACAGAGGCTATTCGGGAAGTATATGTGGAAATTCTACCTTTGCATATATTCTATGACTGGATGAAAATAAAAGGGAAAGAAGGTGGCGCATTTAAATTTCCCCGTGTTTTAAATGAAAACCAACGGGTTGAATGGGAAGCACATATTGCTGATCACATACCACAAACGAGGAGAAAACAAACAAAACCAACCTGAATTGTACGTCAAACTGTTACATCCCCTCTTTGAAGGATTAATCCTTGGCATCACGGTCGCCATTACATTGGGACCGGCACTGGTCGCACTTCTGCAAACAAGTATCAAGCACGGAATGAAAAGTGGGATATCCCTTGCATTTGGAATTTTTTCAAGTGATTTTTTTCTCGTTGTTTTAGCATTTTATGGAGTCTCTGAGATCATTACGGCCCCGAAATACCACCTGATATTCGGTATTTTAGGAGGAATATTGATGATCTCGTTTGGTATTTACACATTCTTCCGGAAGATACCGCAAACTGAACAAGTAGAGGCTATCAGTGAGATCCATGTTAAAAGGCCGGGAATCCTGCCCTATTATTTCAAAGGGTTCATTCTTAATGTTGCAAATCCATCTCTTTGGTTTTTTTGGATTTTCTGGGTTGTATCTATCAACTCAACATATGGAGGTGACCGTAAATCAGTTGCCATGTTCTTTGCCGGGGCTTTGGGGATGATCCTTACGACTGATATCCTGAAATGCATTCTTGCCAATAAAATCAAGGTGCTCGGTAATCAAAATGTCAAAATCTGGATCAACCGTATCGTAGGGATCTTGTTTTTTATTTTTGGCGCCTTCATAATAACCGGTACATTACTCGAATATCTCGGGATACATCTTAAGGTATCTTAACAATCATTTTTAACAAAATAATAACATCCTATGGAAACAAAACCTTCCAAAAATCGCTGGTTTCTTGCAATCAACGGTATCATAGCCATTCTGTTTGGCTTGCTGCTACTTCTTTTTACACAAAAGACCATTCTGAGTGTGGTCTTCATTTCAGGATTTGTAATGGTTTTGGGTGGATTATGCTTTCTTCTTATCGCCATTTATCAACTCAGGAAAGACCGAAATGTTATAATGCTTATCTTTCAATCCATATTCAGTATTGCCATCGGGTTGATCATTATGCTCTTTAAGGAACAATCATTACACCTGTTCCTTATTCTTCTTGGCGTCTGGGCTATCATTGTGGGGATTTTCCAGCTTACTTTTTTGATAAGCGGCAAAAGGAATATTTCGAACAAGAGTGTCATTTTATTCAATGGACTGCTTACCATTACCCTGGGTTTTGTACTGATCGTTGAGAAAGAAGAGATCCCGGTGTTTCTGACCAAAGTTCTGGGAGCATTTGCAACTCTCTTTGGGATTGTGATGATCTACCTTTCATTTATCCTCCGGAATACTGCAAGGATAACAGATGAATGAGGTGAATGAATAACATTTTAAATGAACTTAAAATAATCCGGATCAGCTTTTCGAATTTTGATGGTTTTTTTCTTATACGTAATATTGCATAAGATTTCAGAATAGTCATCCTAAAAAAATCCAATACCATGAAAAACAAAATCACAAGAAAAATTTTCCTTATCATCTCGTCCTTTCCAATGAAGGTGAAAATTCTTTCATTGGCAATTTTAATGGCCCTTTCATTAGGAACGAGGCTATTTGCAGAAAACCCGCCAGACGAGGGAATGTGGCTGCCTATCCTGATTGAACGACTGAATTACGTGGACATGGAGAAAATGGGATTACATCTCACTGTTCAGGAATTATATGATATTAATCACTCCAGCCTGAAAGATGCCATTGTTGGATTGTCAAGCAGTGGCGCTGCTTCAGGTGGTTTCTTTTGCACGGCAGAAATTGTTTCAGACGAAGGTTTATTGTTTACCAACCACCATTGCGGATATAGTGCAGTACAAAACCATAGTTCTCCAGAACATGATTATCTAACTAATGGTTTCTGGGCAATGTCGAATAAAGAAGAATTGTCCAATGAAAATTTATGCGCTTCATTCCTTGTTCGCATGGAAGATGTCACTGATTCTATTATCCCCTTTCTGTCAGATACCCTGAAAGAATCGGCCCGCGCAGATAAAATCAAGGACCTCACGGCTAAAATGAAGAAGCGGGCTGGTGAAAACGGAAAATACGAAGTCAGTGTTAAAGCTTTTTATGGAGGCAATGAATATTACCTGTTTGTATTTAAAACTTATAAAGATGTCCGACTCGTAGGTGCACCTCCTTCCTCAATTGGAAAATTCGGGGGCGACACGGACAACTGGATGTGGCCCAGGCATACCTGCGATTTTACTGTATTTCGGATCTATGCTGATTCATCCGGAAATCCTGCTCCCTACAGTGAGAAAAATATCCCGCTGAAACCCAGGTATCACCTTCCCATCAGCCTGAAAGGAGTTAAGAAGCACGATTTTGCTATGATCTGGGGATATCCCGGAAATACAAGTCGTTACCTTACATCTTATGGGATAGAATTCAACCTGAATACTTTTTATCCTAACCTTATTAAACTCTTCGGCAAAGAATTGGAAATCATGAAAGAACGGATGGACGTGGACACTAAAGTCAAAATTGATTATGCCGAAAACTATGCTATGATTGCAAACACCTGGAAGAATTTTATCGGGCAGTCAAAAATGTTAGTCAAAAATAAAGTGGAAGATAAAAAGAATCTTATTGAAACTAATTTTAGAAGCTGGTATAGCAAGTCGCCCGAATTACAAAAGAAATATGGTCTTGTCCTTGAAAATATTAAAAACGGGTACAACAAGATGAACACCATAGCTATTCCATTCTATTATGTAAATTTAGCAGGGTTGGGATTGGATGCAGTTCAATTTTCACAACAGTTTGGAAGCCTGAAATCAGCTCTTGAGAAAAAAACAGGCATTAAAGAATCAGTAGATGGTTTGAAGACGGCTACCAAAGAACATTTCAAAGAGATTGACCCAACGGTTTCCAAAAATACCATGGCGGAAATGTTAAAACATTATGCACAGGATGTTCCAAAGAATCAGTTACCATCAATTTTCATATTGATTGAAAAAGATTATCATAATGATTTTTATGCCTTTACAAATGAGGTTTTTAAGACTTCCCCCTTTGCTACTGAAGCTAATGCAATGGCATTTCTGAATAAACCTACTGCAAAAGTCTTTAAAAAAGATCTGGTTTGGATCATGGCTCAATCTTTCCAGGAAACAAGCGGAAAATTTGCTGCTGCCTATGGGGAAGCAAGAAGCTCTGTTTCAGCCGGGAATCGCCATTTCATTGCCGGACTCCGCGAAATGAATCCGAAACTGGTACCTTATCCTGATGCCAACTCAACCATGCGTATGACTTATGGGGAAGTACTGGATTATTACCCTGCTGACGCTGTACATTATGAATATTACACGACATTGAAAGGGGTGATGCAGAAAGAAGATCCAAAGAATGATGAATTCATTGTCCCTGATAAATTAAAAGAGCTCTATAAAGCACAAGATTACGGACAGTATGGTGAAAATGGTGAAATGCATACCTGTTTCCTCACCAATAATGATATTACAGGAGGAAACTCAGGAAGCCCGGTCATCAACGGAAACGGTCAACTGATCGGACTGGCATTCGATGGAAACTGGGAGGCTATGAGCGGAGATATTTCTTTTGAACCTGAATTACAGAGAACTATCAATGTGGATATCCGGTATGTTCTTTTCATCATTGATAAATATGCCGGTGATACACGTATTATAAAAGAACTTACACTGGTAAAGTAACACAACATTATAGTTCGAGATAAAGCCCATCAGGAAATGAACCACTGATGGGCTTTATTTTTTGATCCTGGTATCATTGTTAAGTTTCCTGTCTTGACAGTTAAAGGAAATTTCCAGGTAAGCATCTATTTTATTTTTGCTCTGTTTAGTATTATCTTCGTGATGGTTTTTTGACAATCACAGTGAATAAGGATCTTAAATGAAAAGAAATATCAAAATACTGATCCATGTCATTTATTGGTTTTACATGATTAACCAATTTTTATACCCATGGTATATCAATAAAACGGACAGTTATTTTTGGACGGATGCTGCACTCAATCTAGGGTTAAGCCTGATCAATTTTTATGCTTTCTATTTTATCATTCCGTTTCTGATCAAGAACAGGAATATTTTTTTAAGCATCCTTACAGGGGCATCTTTTTTATTCATCATTGCGGTAGCCCGTTATTATATCCAGATTCTCTTCTGGAAAGAAATCATACACCTTCCCCAAAAGGAAATGATAAATCTAAATGAATGGTTTTATGCCGGGTTGCGCCTTTCTATTATTACAGGAGCCTATGCTATCCTGATAAAACTGGCAATTGATTGGTTGGATGCACAGAAACTGAAAGCAGAACTTGTTAACCAAACACAAACGAGCGAACTGGCATTGTTGCGCTCGCAAGTAAATCCGCATTTTCTTTTCAACACCCTGAACAACATATATTCATTAGTATGTAAAAAATCACCTGATGCCCCTGAAGCAATAATGAAATTATCTTCAATAATGCGGTACATGTTGTACGATGCCAATACTGATAAGGTACTGCTGGAAAAAGAGATCGAGTACCTCGGGAGTTTTATTGAACTTCAGAAATTGCGGCTAAGGAAGGCTGATTTCGTTGAATTTCGAATCGAAGGCGAAGTAGGCAACAAAATCATTGCTCCGATGCTTTTAATCCCTTTCGTGGAAAATGCTTTTAAGCATGGAAGCAAACTTGGACCCTCGCCAGGTATCCGGATCCATCTGACAGTTGTAGCACATCAGCTTCTTTTTGAGATCACAAACCATTTGAAAAAAAACTTTATCGGTCAGAAGGACAATATCGGGGGTGTAGGCTTGCAAAACATCAAAAGACGCCTGGAAATTCTTTATCCGGGAAAATATACATTGCAAACAATAACAGAGAATGACATTTACAGGGTTAAACTTTCAATTCAAATATGATGAAGATAAACTGCATCGCAATTGACGACGAACCACTGGCATTAGATATAATCCGTGATTATTGTTCAAGGATTCCTTTTTTGAATCTGGAAAAAACCTTTGAAAATGCCATTGATTCAATCGGATATATTCGAACTCATCCTTTGAATCTTCTTTTTCTTGATATCCAGATGGAGGAACTCTCGGGAATCCAATTACTGAATGCATTGAGTCACCGGCCACACGTGATCCTGACTACGGCCTATGATTCATATGCATTGCAGGGATTTGAACTGGATGTGATGGATTACCTGTTAAAACCCATCTCTTTTGAACGTTTTGTAAAAGCAGTCAATAAGGTATATGAAAAGGTTCATGCTGACCAGGTCAATACCTCTTCTGAATCTGCACAGTCCCTTGTTCCGGAGGATTCTTTTTTCTTTGTAAAAACGGAAACCCGAATTGAAAAGATCCGTTATGCTGATGTTCTTTTTATCGAAGGAATGGGTGATTACTGGCGCATTATAACCACCACCAAGAAGATCATGAGCTTGCTGAATTATAAAAGACTGGAGGAGATCCTTCCTCAGCATCAATTTGTAAGAGTGCATAAATCATTCATCATAGCACTTGACAAAATTGACAGCGTTGAGAGAAACCGTATTAAAATAGGAGACCGGTTGATTCCCGTTAGTGAAACTTACAGGAAATCTTTTTTCGCCCGTATCGAAAATAGATCATAATACGACTAACTATACAGTCGCTTTAATTTACCAGGACAAAATCCATCTGTTTTTTTGGAAGGTCAACTTTTTTGACTTTTATCCTGACTTTGTCTCCCAGTTTGTATTGTTCTCCTTTTCGTGATCCGATCACCTGGTAATTTTCCTCATCCAGGTAATAAAAATCATCATACATATCTTTCAGCCTGATCATCCCTTCACATTTGGTCCTTTCTATTTCGACAAATATTCCCCATTTACTCACTCCTGAGATAAGGCCGTCGAAAATTTGGCCAACTTTTTCTACCATGAATTCTGCCTGTTTATATTTTACCGACATACGTTCAGCGCTTTCGGCTTTTCTCTCCATCTCCGAAGTATGTTCACATTTGTTTTCATAATCCTCCTTGTTAGCCGATTTTCCATTAGAAAGATATGACTGTAACAATCGATGGACCATGAGGTCAGGATAACGACGTATCGGTGAGGTAAAATGAGTATAGTAAGGAAAGGAAAGACCATAATGCCCTATATTTGTCGTAGTATAGTATGCTTTTGCCATGGTCCGGACCGCAATGGTCTCTACCATGTTTTGTTCCCCCTTCCCTTTGATCTGTTCAAAAAGACGGTTAAACGATTCGGCAAGGGTCTTTCGGTTTGCAAAATTTATCTTATACCCCAACTTACTAATAAATTGTGTAAAATTTTCAAGCTTCGCTGGTACAGGACTATCGTGAACGCGATAAACAAAGGTTTTTGATTCCGTATTTCCTTTTTTCTTTCCAACCTTTTCGGCTACTCTTCGATTTGCTAATAACATGAAATCCTCAATTAGCTTATTTGAGTCTTTCATTTCCCTTAAATAGATTTCAATCGGCTTGCCTCTATCGTCAAGTTTAAACCGTACTTCCTGTGTTTCAAAATTGAATGATCCTTTGCGGAATCTTTCTTCCCTTAATTTCGAGGCCAGTTTGTTCAGTATAAGGATATTTTCAACATAATCTCCTGTTCTTGTTTCAATGATCTCCTGTACCTCATCATAATTGAAACGACGGTTCGAGTGAATGATGGTCTTCCCAAACCACTCATTGATTATTTCTACATTTTCATTCACTTCGAAAACAGCTGAAAAACAAAGACGGTCCATATCCGGCTGTAATGAGCACAACTGGTTTGATAATCGCTCCGGAAGCATGGGGATCACCCGATCAACCAGGTAAATAGATGTACCTCGTACATAAGCTTCCTTATCGATTGCCGTTCCGGGTTTAACATAATAAGATACATCGGCGATATGAACACCGACTTCCCAATTTCCGTTATTCAGTTTTTTTAATGAAATGGCGTCGTCAAAGTCTTTGGCATCAGCCGGGTCGATGGTTATGGTGAAAACATCCCTGTAATCTCTTCTGATATTGATTTCTGCCTTTGGAATATCGGCTGAAAATTCTTCTGATTCCTTTTCCGCGTTAGCTGAAAAAAACAGTGGGAACTCAAATTCGGCCAGTATTGAATCCATCTCAACATCATTGTTCCCCGGCATGCCTAATACATGCTTCACTTCACCGAATGGGTTCTCTGATTGAGGGGGCCATTCAGTAATCTCGGCAACTACCTTCTGTCCGTTTTTTGCCCCGTTCAGGTGGGTCAGCGGGATAAAAATATGCACAGGCATCGAAGGATTATCGGGAATCAGAAAAGCAAAATTCCGGGATACTTCTATGGTCCCAACAAATTGTTTCTTATTTCTTTTTAGTATCTCTACAACCTGTCCTTCCGTTTTTTTCCCTTTTCTTTGCGGAAACAGCATCACCTTCACCTTGTCTCCATGCAATGAATGTGCCGTACTGGAGGCAGATATAAAGACATCTTCACTCTTATCATCAGGAATAACATAAGCTTTCCCCGTTTGTTTCATATCAATCGTACCGGTCATATAAGCAGTCTTCTTGCGAGGAAACTTCTCACTTTGCTTGTTTAACTGATATTTCCCCCGATTATTAAATTCCAGTTCCCCGCTTTCTGTAAGTTTCTCAAGTATGCCTTTCACCAGCTCTTTGCTTGCATTATCACTAATTCCCAGCCGGGCTGCTACCTGCTTGTAATTAAATTTGCTGAGCGGATTGCTTAAAAATGTTTCCATTACACTCTTTACGAATGTATTAGCTATTGCATATGATTTTTTTCTCTTCTCTTTCATGACGTAACAGTTTGCTTAAGTCGTAGTAAAGGTAATAAATTTAGAATCCTGGTTAGTTTCACGGCTTGTTTGTCAATTCAGTTGTCATCATCCTGTATCTTGCATGTTCTTTCAGGATTCATTTTTCACAAAAAAAAAAGACCCGCCGAAACGGGTCTTTTTTCTATTCGCCTATATCAAGACCAGGGGGAGAATCATCAGGATGTGAATTCAGGTGAGAAGGTCGATAACGTTGTGTTATCTTTGGCGGCGGAATTTTTGGATTGAATATAGCTACATATTATTCCATCACGATCCCTTCTCCACCCTGGTCTCTAACAGGTTTTCTTTAGTTTCTTTTTACTTTTTTATGGTTATGATTTAAATTGTCTTTGCTGATATCTTATTCATTGCCATCATCTTCCCATACGGAAACATAAGTCGGTGAATCATCTCCAACCAGAACACCCCAGGCGTTTTGATCAATGGGAACAGTTAACGTTTGCCCGGAAGGAACAAAAAACGGTCCAAGAACTACTGTGCGGTCTAGAGTGTAAACATAAACAACAATGGGGGATCCTGAACCACCGCCACTTGGAGTATTTGAACCGCCTCCATCACTGGAAACATTCACATCCCGTTTTTCATAATTGAGTGGTTGGGTACCAGTAGTACTGATAGTACTATTGTCCGTGAAGTTCGCTTTTCCTGTCACAAGAACATTGTATGAAGGAATAGGGTCAACAGTTTGACCAAAAGTTAACGTGACCATGAGAATTGAAACCGCGAGCAAGAATATCTTTTTCATTTTGGGCTATTTTTTCAGTTTATTACTGTTTTAAAGAATAACGTGGTAAAATTACATCGGCAATTCAGCCTGCGCAATAGCAGGAAACCGTAAAATTTAATAGTGGAAAACCGCTATGGTTTTTAGTTCGAAAAAAAACAAGTTATTGATTATTAATCATATAAACTTTTTTTTGGCGTGCAACTTACACGCCACGAAAAATTTTTTTTTGACGGATTTTAGATAAAACTGAAGAAAAGACCACTTTTTTTTGTTGAAAACTTAAGGATTTTTGTGAATAAAATATAAAATTAATGAAAAAGAAGATAAGAGATCAGATAACTCCTCTTTCATATAGGATCTTCACAAGTTCTGCATTATTCCGGGCACCGCATTTTTCCCGTATTCCTTTGATTGTTTTCTCAACGGTTGAGATACTCAGGTTTTTTTTCTCAGCAATCTCTGGCTGGGTAAGGCCATTTGATAATAAAATAACATATTCTTTCTGGTTCGGTGTCAGAGCATACCTGGGGTCGGCGAATCCTGCACGAAAGGCCTGTTCCCGCTCTGGTTCCACAACTCCTGTAAAAACTGTCATTCCCTGTGAAACTTTTTCGAGGGTCAGCCGGATGTCGGTTTTCTCTGCACTTTTCAAAAGATAAGCCATTGCCCCCGCTTCAAACATCTTCCGCTGCCAGATTGTTGAATCTTCAGAAGTAAATATCACAATGGGCTTCCCGGGAAATTGCTGTCTTAGCTTCCTGATGTTCTGCAGTGGCTGATGCCCCGGTATCCACAGGTCCAGGAGAAAAATATCGAATGTCTCCGGAACGGCCGTCACAACGGCTTCATCAACATCGCTGGCGCTGCCTGTGATCTCAATACCGTCACGGGAAGGACGAAATGTGTTACGTAATCCCGTGATTATAACCGGGTGGTCTTCGATGGTGAACAACCTGATCATTGATCCCTGATTTTATCCCGTTTTGGTCTTTCCCTGAACCCAGGGAAATTTTATTTCCCAGGCGGTCCCGTCCCCGGGAGCCGAGGTCACTTTTGCTGAGCCGTTCAGTAATCTGGCCCGTTCAAAAATATTCATTAGTCCCATTCCCTTCTTTTCAATTAGGCCAGGATCAAAGCCCTGACCATTGTCATAATAGCTGATGATCATTTCACCGGCAGTCTTTTTGAAGGAAAGGCTCACAAAACTGTCTTTGGCATATTTTCCGGCATTGGTTAGCAACTCCTGTATGATCCTGTAAGCATGAAGAACAATTTCTTCGTTCAGCACGATAGGTTCTTGCGGCATTTCAACCTTTATCTGCAATCCCGTTGCTTTCCTGATATCTTCACACTGTCCTTCGATCAATTCCTCGAAGGTGAAATTGTCCAGCATGGCTTTGTTCATCCGGTGAGAGATGCGCCGTATATTTTGCCCCAGGGCATTGATCTTGCTCTTGATCTCTTCCTTTATTTTGGTTTCAGGTAATTCAAGGTTCTCTAACTCCCCGGTAATGCCCAACATCAGTTGCCCGGTGATATCGTGCAGCTCCCTTGCTACTTTCGCTTTTTCATTTTCTTCTATTTCGATGATCAATTTGGCTGACCGGATCTGCTGATGCTGGAGTTTAACCCGGTTTCGCTGCTGCAGCCACAGGATAACGAAAATGAATCCGATGATCATGAAAACAGTGATTGTCAATCCTAAACGTGTTTTCTGTAATCGGTTTTGTTGCAGTAGTAATTCTTTTTGATTGTCATGAATGATTAGCTCCTTGTTCTTAAGGTCAAGCATGACACCCAAAAGCCTTACCTGCTCTGAAGCTTGTGCCTTATCCGCTGCTATTCTTTTATCCATGGCAGTCTTTTGCCATTTTGCAGCAGTTTTAAAGTCGCCTTTCTTCACAAGTACTTCCGCGTAACTGTCACATAATGTTGCCATCCAGTCATCATTTTTCTCTTTCACAGCAAGAGGAATTGCATGGTCAACCAGGCATTCTTCTGCTTCTTTAATATCACCCTTCTCAAGATAGCTGTATACCATGTCATTATAGGCTGGCAATTCAACTTCAGGAAGGTTATTATTGCTTGTCAGTTTTAAGGCCTCTCTGAAATAATAGAGTGCAGTATCCGGGTTCGTTGCATTATAGCCTATATTGATATAGATCTTCGCAAGGCCCTCTTCAGCCCCCTTCGTTTTGATCAGGAAACGGATTGCTTCTCTTTGAAGTTTTAATGCTTTGACCGGGTCTTTTTCAAACCGGGCAAGATTACCCAAAGAAAAACCTATCTGTTTTGGGATAGAATACCTGACCGCGATTTTATTTGCTGAATCATACATTTTCAGCGCATTTTCGCGATCCTTGATGTCGATATTGATGTTTCCGAGCGCATTGAAAGCCCTCGCCATAGTGGCGTAATCCCCTTGCGATCTGGCAACTTTTATACAGGTGTCCAATATACGTAAAGCACCATTAAAATCCTTTGCAATATAATGAATTGAAGCAATATTGAAAAGCAGAAGGGGTTTCTGCGCATCTATTTTAGCACTGTCTGCCAATTTCAGGGCTTTGTTTAAATAGATGTAACTCGAATCCTTATCTTTCTTAAAAAAGGCCATGTCCCATCAATGAATATCCGAGAACGAGATCTTCGGCAGTATTTCAATCTGTGGGCATAGTTTAAGGCATTTTTCGCATTTTTCATACAAAAAACAGGATCACTTATGAAGGAACGCTGTACTAATGAGTCTGATTTTTTAATAGAATCCTTAAGTGCTGCTTGTCTGTATGGATTTATTTCAGAATCCTGGGAGAAAGCATTAACAGGATACAGTGGTACAAGGTACCCCAGTAACAACCAGAGAATGATTGAATTTATGTATTTCATTGATTGGCTTTCTTCCGCTTAACTAACAAAGATACAAAAATAAAAAGCACAAATCCTAATATTTCAAATGAAGGCCTCTGTAATCTGCTGTTCTTGTTATCTCTTACCATTCTCTGCTTATCGCACCGTTTTGCATAACGATAACCCTGTCTGCCATGAACCTTACAACAGATAAATCGTGTGAAATGAAGACATATGTAAAGCCGAATTCTATTTTCAGACTGTTCAGAAGGTTGAGGATCTGCGCCTGTATGGAAACATCAAGCGCCGAAACCGATTCGTCACAAATGATCAATCTTGGCTGAATAGCCAGCGCCCTTGCTATGCACACCCTCTGTCTCTGCCCACCTGAAAACTCATGCGGATACCGGTTAAAATGCTCATTGCCAAGACCAACCATTTTAAGTAATTCAATGGCTCTCTGTTTTCTTGTATCCGGATCGTGGTATTGTTCCATGGGTAACATTACTTCCATAATGGTAGCCCCAGCTGTCAACCGGGGGTTGAGTGATGAATAAGGATCCTGGAAAATGATTTGAAGGTCTCTGCGCACTGAGCGCAATTTTTGTTGTGTCATGCTTTGAATTTCCAATCCATCGAAAATAATTTTTCCCGATCTTGCCCTGATCAATTGAAGGATGCTTCTTCCCAGTGTTGTCTTTCCACTCCCCGATTCCCCTACTATGCCCAATGTCTCGCCTGGAAATACATCAAAAGAAACGCCATTAACGGCTTTGACAAAAGTATCGGCTTTTCCGAAAAACGAGAAATGCGTTGGAAAAACTGTCACCAGATCCTTTACCTTTAAGATTGGTGGCTGAGAATAGATCCTGTTAAGTCTTGTTTTTCTTTCTTCCTCACTTTCTGTTTCTGGCACCGGCAAAGGTCCTGAGGGATTAAGAAATTCTTCAACTGTTACAAGTTTTTTCAGTCGTTTGTCTGCAGGCGGACGGCACATTAACAGGCCTTTCGTATAAGGGTGTGATGGAAACCGGAATAACTGTTCTGTTTTTCCCTCTTCCACTACCTTTCCTTTATACATTACAAGGGTACGGTCAGAAAATCCCGAAACAAGGCCAAGGTCATGTGTGATAAATAAAATACTCATCCTATGCTTTGCCTGAAGCTCTTTCATAATATCCAGAATAGTCCTCTGAATGGAAACATCCAGTGCGGTAGTCGGTTCGTCTGCTATAAGAAGGTTGGGATTGCATGACATGGCCATTGCGATCATCACCCGCTGTTTCTGGCCACCCGAAAGCTGGTGTGGGTATGATTCGAAAATAGCTTCAGCCCTTGGAAGTTTCACCTCATTAAACCATTCAATTGTCTTCTTCTTCGCTTCTTTCTTTCCAATCTTCAGGTGCCATCTCATCGTTTCTGCAACCTGGAAACCACAGGTAAGTACAGGATTTAACGACGTCATGGGTTCCTGAAAGATCATTCCTATCTCTTTTCCCCTGATGTTTTGCATTTGTCTTTCGGCAAGAAGAAGAAGTGACGATACTGATCCATCAGTTCCTCTGAAAAAAATACTGCCATTTTTTATTTCTCCTTCGGGATAGGGGATCAACCTTAGTAATGAAAGTGCAGTGACCGATTTTCCCGATCCCGATTCTCCCACAATTGCCAGCGTTTCGCCAATATCCAGTGAAAAACTCACACCTTCAACTGCCGTCGTTATTTCCTGTTCATGATGAAATACAACCGTGAGGTCTTTTACTTCTAATATTTTTTCTTGATCCATCTTTCCTGCTAACGAACGTCAGTTCTCACTTCCCTGAAGTAATAATCTTTTCTGCATCAAATGAAACTCCTCGTCACAAGAGGCGAGGTATCAAACTAAATTGAATTGTATTCGCCTCAGTTGGCTGGGAATTGACCCTCGTCCGCCTGAGGCAGATCAAATAAACAAGTTCAACCAGCCTCGTATTACTTTTTCAAAATTAACTGATAAAGTGATATGGACAACATCTGGGAGAATTCGAATTTTCTACCCTCACTTGTTAAGCATCAGACGTTTCCCTGTACAATTTTGCTGTTACAATCACATTCAACCTCTTATTACTATGTTTAAAACATCCACCCTATCATTGATCGAGGATCTTATAAACCTGATTTTCCCCCGGATTTGTGCAGCATGCGGGGAAAGCCTCCTGAAACAGGAAGAAACTATATGCCTGTCCTGTGAATTTCATCTCCCACGGACTAATTTTCATCTTGTTTTGGATAATCCTGTGTGCCGTTTGTTTTGGGGAAAAGTGAAGCTGGAAAGTGCTGCGTCCTATCTTTATTTCAATAAAGGGAACAAGGTTCAAAGACTGATCCACCAGCTAAAGTATAAAGGCCGTAAGGATATTGGGATCTGTCTTGGCCGGCAATATGGTCATTATTTGAAAGTTTCTCCATTTTTTAATACAGCCCAGGTGATCATTCCAGTGCCACTGCACGCGAAAAAACTTAAACAAAGGGGATACAACCAAAGTGAACAATTTGCTGTGGGATTGGGCGAGTCCATGATTATTCCTGTATTCCCGGAAGCTCTGTACCGTAAAAAAGATACCGGGACCCAGACTAAAAAATCACGGTTCCTGCGTTGGCAGAATGTTGATGATGTCTTCGAAGTAAAGAACCCGGGGTCTCTGGAAATGAAACATGTTCTTTTGGTCGATGATGTTATCACCACCGGTGCGACCCTTGAATCGTGCATCAATACACTTTCTGCAATCCGTGGCATCAGGGTAAGTGTAGTAACTATTGCCGTTGCTCCTCTTTAACGTCTCCCGCCAAGAACACAGGTTTTCTTTAAATGGCTTACTTTTCCATCAGGCTTGATCAAATCAATAACAATTATATAAATTCCAATAGGACATTTCTGGTTTTTATCATTCCTGCCATCCCAGGTAATACCATCCTCAGTCGATAATAACCTGTTGTTTGCGAGACACTTTATACGGTTGCCGCTGACATCAAAAATGGAGATATTGACCATGCAGCCCGGATCGGTTAAGGTAAATTTTACCAGTAAAACATCATCTTTCCCATCATTATCAGGAGTAAAAACGCCAGGCGAAAGGCTTATTTCTTCTTTTCCAGTATCTATCATTAAATATTCGGAATTCCTGTAACCTGGTGTGGCAAATCCGCAACTTTCAGAAGCGGAATGCCAGTTAGTGACATCATATGAGGGTAATAATGGGTTTATACGTTCAAGTGAAATGCCATCTGTTCTGGTCAGTAAATCAGAATACATCTCTGCCGAATAGTTAACCCGGTCAATGAGAGTCCCATCATTTTTCCTTGCTAAAACAATTGTCCCTTTGGTTCTGTTAATGGAGGGTAATGAGGCCATCTCCACAAAAGCATCCGGATCAGGGCAGTAATATCTTTTCAGGATATCAATATAATCTTTTGTTAGCACAGAATAATCATCAGGAAAAGAGAGCAAGACGCTTTCAGATATGGGTCTCAGATCGCTTCCTGTGTTTTGGATGCTGTCCCACAATCCAAGCGCAAGTTCCTGAAGGTTCAAAATCTTGCCTGAACGATTAAAGATTTCAATGAATTTTTCGCCGTTGGTGGCCGGATTTACAAGGATCTCATTGATCACAAGATCGCCTGGTAAAATTGAATCGGGAAGACCCATTCTTACTTTCCTGGTAGTATCGAGAAAGTTTCCGGCACAATCGGCGGGCGGATTCTTACAGGAAAGAAAATAAACATATTTTCTTTCAATAGGCCCCTGAAAAGTCAAATAAGCTGAATTGTAAGACGGAGGTATCAGGGATATACTATTAGGGGTAACTCCATCTTCATCAATATACCATTGATTTGCATTGTTAATACTAAGACTGTCCATGGGTTCCGAAAATTCAATCTCAGCGATGCTGTCAGATATTGTCCATGCCCTTTTAAGATAGGGTTGTATGTTATCCGGATTGGAGTTATTTACTGAATTGATTGCTCCCGGAGTACCTCCTTTTGAATCTTTTGATGCTTCCCAGTTATCCTGGCATCCGCAGGGATTCTCCGGATCAATCATTTCAAGTGACCAGCCTCCATTTTCTTTCAAAGCATCTCTGTACCATTTCGGGGAATATGTCACCGAGTGGATTATTTTGCCTGTGGAATTCCTCAAAACCAGTGTTGCGCCTTCATTCGAAAGTGCTGAACTGGACGTAAATAGATCGACACACCGTCCATAAGAACTCAGCATGTTTCCTCTGGTCAGGATCAGATATCCATGCGGTTCAATGATCACGGAAGGAAAAATCTTTTCAGAAGAACCGTATTCAAAGGTCCAGCCACTCAGGTTTATCTCAAGAAGAGACCTGTTATAAAGTTCAACATATTCACTTTCCGGAAGACCGGCTACAGGGGTAGGGTCAGCCATGATCTCGTTTATAATAATATCCCACGTTTTTGCCTGGTAAATAGTGTCAGTCCTGATAACTCCTGCGTAAAAATCGTCAAAGAAGAATTTTGATGAATTACTCGTCGTATATTGACAATACACACCAAACCAGGAAGTGGAAAGAATACCCTCATCGATACAATGACCTTCTTCCCTGAAATTCATTCCTCCGGTCTCATCGTCATAGAGTGTCCACATTCCTGTTGAATCATGAATTATCTTAAAACGTATAACATTTGTCGAGCTATTGGTACAGGTAAAATTTGCCTTGAAAAGCTTTTCCATGTGCGTCCCCGTCTGTCTGATAAACGAAACACTGTCGTTGCTTCCACCGATTTGAAGAAAGTAACCGTTTAAATATCCTTTCAGGTTCTGATTGTCAGAAACCAGGTATACCCTTGCATAATTATTGGCCGATGTATTGAATAACAATTTCACCCAGAAGGACCATTCGGTTCTCTCAATCCTGGTACTGGCAGTAACAAGCGTGGAGATATCAGTGCCGGACCCTATAAGATGGAGTTGCCCGGCTGTGTTGACTTCGAACTTTTCTGTATCGCCTATCCATTGAGGATTGCTTGTAAAATCACCATCCGCAAAATCATCACTGAACTGAGCGTTTGCTTTAATATCCGGGACCAGCAGGATTAGGATCAAAAAATACTTTAGCATCTGAATTTTTTTCTTAATCGGAGAAAATTGAAAAGGTAATATTTAAGTTTCTGATTTCTTCAATTACCTTTGTGGATTGAAAAAATCTTGGAATCTATGAAAATAGCAGTCGTCGGTGCTACCGGATTAGTGGGCCGTGAAATGCTGAAAGTTCTCGAAGAAAGAAATTTAGGTGACTTTACCCTGCTGCCAGTTGCATCTCTAAAATCGGCAGGAAAGTCGATTTCATTTAAAGAGAAAGAGTACAGGATCCTTAATCATACTCAAGCTATTGATGAGAAACCTGAGATCGCTATCTTTTCTGCAGGAGGATCGACCTCTCTGGAATGGGCGCCACAATATGTTGCTGCCGGGGCAACTGTGATCGATAATTCCTCAGCCTGGCGAATGAATGAAGAAGTTCCTCTCATTGTTCCCGAAATAAACGGGAATGTCATTAAAAACAAGGATAAGATCATTGCAAATCCAAATTGTTCAACCATTGGGATCGTTGCTGTTCTCGCCCCTTTGCACAAAAGATTCAAGATCAGGCGTATTGTAATTTCAACTTATCAATCGGTAACCGGAACAGGGATCAAAGCAGTAAGGCAACTTGAGAACGAAAGAAAAGGTATTGCAGGAGAAATGGTCTATCCTTATCCCATCGATCTTAATCTTTTTCCTCACGGCGGTTATTTTCTTCCTAATGGGTATACTTCAGAAGAAATAAAACTGGTAAACGAAACCCGGAAGATCCTTGGATCTCCACATTTGCTCATCACAGGCACTGTGGTAAGGGTGCCGGTAACTGGTGGTCATTCTGCCTCAGTTAATGTTGAATTTGAAACGGCAGTCGATCCGGGACACGCTAGAGAGATCCTTGCCCAAACTGAAGGCATTGTGGTTCAGGATGACCCGTCTAACAATATCTACCCCATGCCCTTGTATGCCCGGGGTAAAGATGAGGTCTTTGTCGGAAGAATCCGGATAGATGAGTCCCTCCCAAACACTCTGAACCTTTTTGTTGTTACTGATAATCTTAGGAAAGGTGCTGCTACAAATGCTATTCAGATCGCACAATACCTTCTGGCCCATAAATTGATAGGGTAGCCTTTTAAATCAAACGGGTCTTACCCTGTAAAGTCATTTCAGTATAAACCCATTTACCTGTATAGTTTTTTCAGGACGGGACATCTGATCGACTTAAGATCGAAATTCACTCAAACCATACTCTCCCTTCGACGTCCCTTCGACGTCCCTCCGACATCCCTCCGTCCATCCTTCGATTGACCTTCGATTGACCTTCGATTGACCTTCGATTAACCTTCGATTAACCTTCGATTGACCTTCGATTAAAACTTCAATTAAAGAACACCTTGACATACACACAATACCTGCCTCACAATATCCGTCACCTAATACCATCAAAAGTGAAAATTTGGGAACAAAAGCATTTATATCTCTTAATGACTACCTTTCAATTGATAAATATCATTTTCTTAATTGAGAAATATGTTTCATTTATCTGTTTTGAATCATTTTATTTTTACTTTTGTAAGACTGTTTTTCTATTCCGTAACCAAATAATCAGAAATGGCGAAGTTCATACAGTCTTTAAATTGTGTTGAATGTAAATGTAGGAATTCGATGTTTAACACTCTTTCCAAAACTGAGTTGGAGTTGATCAATAAAAACCGTTATGAAGTCAGCTTTAAAGCAGGAGAGATGATGTTTAAACAAGGAACTCCATCGCCGCACTTTCTCTGCCTTACTACCGGGTTAGCCAAGATTTATATCGAAGGTTACGGAAAAAATTTGATCATATCCCTGGTAAAACCGGTTGAGTACATTTTGGGACCTGGTATATATGTCGACAACAGGCACCACTATTCAGCGTCTGCAGTCGAAGACTCCACTGCATGCCTTGTGGATATCAATACATTCAAACAAATGACTCGCAGTAATCCTGACTTTGCTGATGAATTTATCAGGCGAATCAGCCTTATGACCATATTCAATTTTGAACAATTTATCAGCCTGACCCAGAAACAAATGAATGGTCGGATCGCGGATGCTCTTTTTTACCTTTCCGACCAAATATATTGCAGCAACCCGTTTAAAATGACCATAACGCGTCAGGATCTGGCTGATCTATCCGGTATGTCAAAAGAAAGTGCCATCCGTATCCTTAAAGAATTTAAGGATGAAGGCATCCTTGCAGTAGATGATAACCATTTCAATATCCTGAATCCACAACAATTGAAGAAGATTAGTGAAACAGGGTAAATTCCTGTTAAAAGCTTTATCTGTAAGGAAATTTTTACTAATTGATTTCAGAATAAAGTATCTTTATTGACAAATATCAGTAATTCGTTGACATTTGTCAATAATAGACTAACAAATCTCACCATACAAATATATATATCTCATTATGTGGATAAGTAATCGTATATTTCTTTATCCTATATTTGTTTCCGAAACTATTCGCATCGTCTTAATAAAGAAAACATTAACCAAAATCAACCAGATATGAAGAAGATTACAACCTTGTTTCTTGTTGCAGGATTGTTTATTGCTGCCGCAGGATTTATTCTTGCCAGTTGCACAAAGGAAGGCCCGCAGGGCCCCGCCGGAACCAATGGTACAAATGGCACCAATGGAACAAATGCAGCTGCAACCTGCCAGGAGTGTCATAATTTTTCTGATACAATTACTGCAAAAATTTTCCAGTATAATGCATCGAAGCATGCAACGGGCAGTACGATTATCGAATCTGGCTCTCTCGGTACTTCTTGTTCCCCCTGTCATACCAGCCAGGGGTTTGGACAAACTGTTGCTTCCGGAATGTTTAATGCTACTTCCACTATTACTGATGCAGCACCAATCAATTGTCGCACTTGCCACCAGATCCATAAAACATATACGAGTGCCGACTGGTCATTAGCTATAACTACCCAGTATCGTTGGCGTTTTGACTCGACACAAAATCAAAATTTCACTCCGGATAACGGTTCTGCCAATCTTTGCGGAAGGTGTCACCAGGCACGCCCTGCAAGTCCGGGATTACCTAATCCCTCTTCCACAACCGATTCAATCAACATTACCAGCAATCGTTGGGGGCCGCATCATGGACCACAATCAAACATGCTTGCGGGAAAAGGAGCTTTTAATGATGCAGGATTTGGAGGTCCGACACATGCCCCGGTTATTTCTTGCATGGGTTGCCACGGCTCAGATGCAATTGGAAACTATGTTGGCGGTCATTCATTATGGATGACCAGTACTACAACCGGCGATAATATTACAATTTGTAAAACTTGTCATGCCAGTGCCACATCTTTCGACATTAGTGGTGACCAAACTACAATCAATGGTCTTTTCCAAACCTTAAAAGGAGATTTGGCAACCTTTAACATGTTAGATACCGTCAATATGGTAATCAAACCAAAGAAATATGCCCAGGCTGACCTGGCAGTATTCTGGAATTTTATGATGGTTTATGCTGACGGAAGCATGGGGGTTCATAATTTCCCATATACACGCGATTTACTTAATAATGGTATTCAGCATTTTGCTTCAAAGACTAACTAATTAATTTTCAGATTTATTCAAAGGCTTCAGAAAAGATCTGAAGCCTTTTTTTCGATATGTAGTTCAAATACCTTATCTTTACTTTCGATATTTTTATTGTCATTTATAAAACAATTCATCATGCAAAAGAAAATTTTTGGAGGTTTATTTCTATTCCTGATCGGAATGCTGATTTTTGCCTCTTGTGCTAAAGATACAGCCGTTCCCGCTCAAAGCAACATCAGTCCAACCCTGAAAATCAGTTTTAAGGACACCATTCAGCCCATTTTCACAGCCAGTTGCGCACTTGCAAACTGCCATTCAGGAACAGTTGCTCCCAACCTGTTGCCGGGACAAGCATACAGCAATCTCGGTAGCTACATCAATACCGGGTCACCCTCTCAAAGTACTATATACACTGTAATGGCGCCCGGCGGTATAATGTCAAATCATTGCACAGTGAACCAGGCAGATCTTGTTCTGGCATGGATCAAGCAAGGTGCATTGAACAACTAATACAGTTATTCATTTTAATAAAAATCAGATCAATATGCATAAACCTATACGCGATTTTATGAAAAAATTTCTCATTGGCCTGTTATTTTTCTTTACAGGCGTTGGTATTAGTCTGGCACAAGATTCTATTCCTGTCCAGTCAAAAAAACCACTCGCAAAAGCACCATTTGAAAGTGGCTATTTCATTGACGATCAAACAGTGGTACTACCTCCTGCCCATACGCTCCAATTGGTAATTCAGCACCGTTTCGGAACAATCCAGAATGGATGGACAGACCTGGCAGGTATCTGGGGGGCTTCCAATATCCGCTTTGGTCTTGATTTTACTATAAATAAAAATGTCCTCGTAGGACTGGGGACGACTAAAAACAAAAGAATCCAGGATCTTCAGGCGAAATATACTTTTTTCCGTCAGCGAAAAGACGGATTCCCCTTAACCCTGTCGGTCTATGGCAATATGGGAATTAATTGCCTGAATAAATCTGCCTTCGGTACAGATTTTAAAGCCCGGGACCGTTTTTCCTATTATTACGAACTGATGATTGCCAGACGGTTCTGTTCCAGGTTTTCTGTACAACTTGGAATTGCCTGGGTTCATGAAAATATTGTCGATACAACTGTTACACCCAGGGATTGGCATGTTAATTCATTGTATAACGATAATCTCCAGATTTCCGGAATTGGACGTCTGAAAGTAAGTCCTCAAATGTCTATAATAGCGACTTATGCTCAATCTGTATTTACCTATGTGAACAAAATGCCCTGGCCAAATGCCGGATTAGGAATTGAAGTCTCGACAAGCACACATGCTTTCCAGGTTTTTTTAGCTGCTGCACAAGGTATTGTTCCACAGGAAGTAGCTTTTTATAATGATAAAAACCCATATAACGGTGCGATCTTACTTGGATTTAATATTACCCGTTTGTGGACTTTTAAATAAACGTCTTTTGTTTAACCTTAATAAATTAAAATCAATGAAAAAAACACAGAATGTGATTACTCTACTGGTGACGATGATCATTGCAGTAGTATTTGTGCTTGGGAATTCGGTTAACGCTCAACAGGCAAAAGCAAAACCGTGGCCTGTTCCCGATAAAAACAAAACCATAAAAGCACCTGTTAAGCTGAATGATGCTTCAGTTATCGCCAACGGGAAAGATCTCTGGGCCAAGAATTGTAAATCCTGTCATGGAGCCAAAGGATTAGGAGATGGCCCTAAAGGCGCCTCTCTAAAAACATTCCCTGGAGACTTCACCAATACAGCTTTTCAGGGTATGACCGATGGTGAAATATTCTATAAAACTTCTACAGGGAGAGATGAAATGCCGGCTTATGACAAAAGGATTCCCGATGCAAATGATCGTTGGGGACTTGTAGCATACATGCGTACATTTAAGAAGTAGGTTTTTTTACAAATTGGGTGCTTTCAGAAAGTTAAGGCACCCAATTTGTTTTAAAGTTAAATTCCATAATCCTTCCCCGAGAATATAAAATGGTTAAGAAGTTCAATTCCAGATCAACCTGGATCGTTTTAATTTTATTGATCTGTCTCGGAATTATTTTCTCTTTTGGTTATTCTATTAATTCAAAAGCAGGCAGTCTTGATACCACCACCTCAAAAGAAAAAGCGGCAACTCTGAATACCAAATATTCTATTCACAAGAATGCTGCTGAGAATGAGAATTGCCTGAAGTGTCATGGACAATCAAAATATTCTTACCAAAACAGCAAATCAAAAAAAATTGATACAAAAAAGATGTATGCTGAACTTATCATTGTCAGGTCCGCTTTTTACGAATCCAATCATCGTGAGTTCAAATGTATCGATTGTCATTCAGAAGATTATCTTACTTTCCCACACCCTGGTAATCTCCGTATGGAAGCCATGCCAAATTGCATTGACTGCCATGGAGGAGATGAAAAATATGCAAAGTTCCATTTTGAAAATATTGAGAAGGAATTCCAGGAGAGTGTACATTCAGAAAAATACAGTGAAGATTTTACATGTTGGATGTGCCATAATCCACACACTTATAAAATCAATGCTCGGACAAATGTCAACATCAAACAAACGATTGCATATGATAATGCAATCTGTTTAAATTGCCATGGAAATCTTACCAATTATCAGATACTAACAGATAAAGAAAAGCCTAATCTGCTTAAAAAACATGATTGGCTCCCGAACCAGCAATTGCATTTTCAATCGGTTCGTTGCATCGAATGCCATACAAAAAAGATCAATGACAGTACACTGGTTGCACATAAAATCCTTTCTAAAGAAGATGCAGTGAGAAATTGTGAGCAATGTCATTCTTCCAATTCTGTATTACTTGCAGCCCTTTATAAATATAAAATTAAGGAAGTTCGCAGTGCAAAAGGTTTTTTTAAAGGCGTAATCAGCAGTAATTCATATGTGATAGGTGCAAACAGGAATTATTACCTGAATTTAATCAGTTTAGTTTTATTCTCAGTTGTGTTACTAGGAATTATCATTCATACCATAAAAAGAATTTTCTAACGACGCAATTACATAAAATCCATGACAGAAGAAAGAATTTATTTGTACCCAGTCTGGATCCGGTTATGGCATCTTTTTAATGCTGTTCTTTGTTTACTTCTTATCATTACCGGGATAAGCATGCAGTTCTCCAACCCTCAATTTCCTCTTATCCGTTTTTCAGTAGCAGTTTCAATCCATAATATTGTAGGAATCACTTTGTGTGCTAATTATCTACTGTTCTTTGTTGGTAACCTGGTTACCAGTAATAAAAAATATTATAAACTCATCTTTCCTGGTCTTATCAAAAGATTGATTACACAATTCAGATATTACACTTTTGGTATGTTCAAAAAAGAAACAGTTCCATTTCCATTAAATAAAGAAAGAAAATTCAATCCACTCCAGCAGGTCACCTATATTGGAGCTATGTATATTCTTCTCCCAATTATTATGCTTTCCGGTTGGGCATTGTTATATCCGGATGTCATTCCTGTTCGTCTTTTTCGGTTGAGTGGACTTCATCTTATTGATCTTTTACATATTACAGCAGCATTTCTGATTTCAATGTTCATGTTTATTCATATCTATTTTTGTACGATCGGGAAATCTCCTTTAAGCAACTTTAAAAGCCTTTTAGATGGATATCATGAAAGTCATTGATTCATTCAGTTAAACATAAACAAATTCTTAATTTCTTCATTGTGGACGATCCCAAGAACAACAAAAAAAGTTCCCGAAGACAGTTTCTTAAAAAAGGCCTGATTGCGGGGGCAGGAATGGTTGCCGGTGGTAGCCTTCTGGCAGCTTATGTTGATAAATCCCAACCAGAATCAGGGGAGAAGGTAAAAGTTCTTACAACTGAAGGAGAATTGGTTGAGGTAGACAAAGCCCAGATTCATTCTCCCCGAGTTTCAAGAGAAGAATCCCATCAGGGAATTCCAGGTAGAAAATTTGTAATGGTGATTGACCTGGCAAAATGTAAGAGTGCCCGAAAATGTGTTGAATCCTGCCAGAAAGGTCATCATCTTCCCAAGAGTCAGGAATTTATGAAAGTTTACCTTTTGCAGGATTCTGATAAATCAGCACCTTATTGGTTCCCGAAGCCATGTTTTCATTGCGATAATCCCCTTTGTGTAAGTGTTTGCCCTGTAGGTGCAACATATAAAAGGAGTGATGGAATCGTTCTGATCGATAACGAACGCTGCATAGGCTGTAAATTCTGCATGACCGGTTGTCCCTATTCTACGCGAGTTTTTGCCTGGAAAAATTATCCCGAATATGCCGAGGATAAAGAACCGTACTCGCCAGAGGCCAGCAGTCCCGGGAAAGAAGGAACTGTTTCAAAATGCGATTTTTGCCCTGACCTTATTAGAATGGGTAAATTACCTTACTGCGCTCAAAATTGTCCCATGGGAGTAATATATTTTGGTGATATTGACGAAGATACTGTTACCAATGGAACAGAAACATTACGTTTTAGCGAACTTATTCGTGACCGTTATGGATACCGGTACCTCGAAGTTCTTGGAACACGTCCCAGTGTTTATTATCTTCCTCCGGTTGATCGTCAATTTCCAGTAGAAAACGGTTTCAAGGATCTTGAAGAGAGTGTGAAGAACAGATATAAAAATACCCCTTATGGTAAGACTCACAAACTTTAACCATGGAAAATAAAGACGTCAAGGAAAAATTATTGCGTGAATTTGCCCCGCAATTTGAAAAAACAAGTCCATTAGCGCTTGGATGGATTATATTCCTTCTCATTGTGATTGGTTTGGGTGTTTATGCATTTATAACCCAAGTGACCAAGGGACATATTGTTACAGGTATGAGAGATAATGTGGTTTGGGGGATCTATATTGTTAATTTCATTTTCTTTATGGGCATGAGTTATTCGGGGGCTATAATCTCCGGAACTCTTCAATTGTTTCGCACAGAATGGAGAAAGCCAATAATCAGGATGGCTGAGTACCTGGCAATTATTTCGCTGCTAATTGGACCTGGCTATATTCTTCTCTGTATTGGCCGTCTTGACAGGCTTCCTTATCTCGCACTTTTTGGCAGGATCCAGTCGCCAATCACCTGGGATGTTATAGCGATCTCTACGGACATCTTTGGGTGTTTTATATTCTTATATTTGTCAATACTGAGGGATATAGCCAGTATGAGGGATTTTTCTGAACTCAATATACCAAAATGGAGGAAAAAAATGTATGTGATTTTGGCACTTGGATATTCGGGGACTCCAGAACAGGAAAAAATTCTAAAAAGAGCTACTGATATCATGGCTACCATGGTAATTGCAATCGCAATTATCGTTTACTCGGTATTGGCATGGATCTTTAGTGTAACATTGCAGCCTGGGTGGCACAGCACTATTTTTGGTCCTTATTTTGTTATTGCCGCTGTTTATTCCGGAACCGGTGTTTTAATCATTACAATGTGGGTTTTCCGGAAAGCTTACCATCTTGAAGAGTACATCACCCGGAAGCATTTTGTTTCGATGGGGGTTTTGATGGTGGTCCTGGCAGCCTTATTTGGATATTTTACTTTCAGTGATTACCTTACAAAATGGTATGGCTCAGAGAAAAATGATGAAAGACTTATCAGGATCCTTTTTTCCCAGTATTACTGGTCCTTTATTTTTTCAAATTATGTCGGTGTTCTGGTTCCCCTAATAGTAATAGGAATCCCGAGACTGAGAACGATTAGAAATATTACATTTTCGGCTTTTGTTGTTGTTGTGGCTCTTTGGTTCAATCGTTACCTTATCGTAATTCCGACACTTGAATCTCCTTACCTTCCCATCCAGGATTCACGGCCTGATTGGATAAATTATTCCGGTACCTGGGTTGAATATTCTCTCATGGCAGCAGGAGTAGCTCTCTTTTGTCTGTTGTTTACCCTTGCTTCCAAATTTGTACCGGTAATGAATATTTCTGAAATTTCAGAAGTTCCCAAGACTGAACCCCCAGAACTGTTTAAAACAGAAGAATCTTTGTTATAATCTAAAACTATTTTTCATACATCAGGTATAAAAAACCTTCAACGATATGCAAAATCATAACAAATTCCGGTTTGTTCTTTCTTTTCTGTTATGCTTCTGTTTTCTAGGTTCTTCTGCACAAAACAAGAAGGATTCAGTGACAGATATTACACCCTCATTAAACTTCTCTTACCTCAATTCAAATGACACCATTATCCTGACAGCGAATATTTTTGTCAAGAGAGATGCGGGAGTTTTCGCAATAAAGAATGCTATTATTGAATTTAAGGCTACCGGGGATAAGGAAACACGTGATCTGGGACTAGCCATAGCTGATGAAGAAGGTAATGCAGTTTTGAAGCTAGTCCCTGCTTCGGTGATCCCAAAAGATAAAGATGGCAAAACCAATTATTATGCAATCTTCAATGGGAAAGGCAAATATCAACCAGCCAGGGAAACCTTTAGTGCAAAATCAGCACATATCACTGTCAATTTCTCAAAAGAAGACTCTCTTCGCTTTATCCTGGTCACGGCTAATCAGATTGATAGTAAAGGAGATATTAAACCAATCCAAAAAGAAAAAATCATCATTTATGTTCCTCGGTTATTTAATCTCCTGAAGATCGGAGAAGCAGACCTTAACGAGGCAGGAACTTGCAAAGTTGATTATCCCGGCGACCTGGTAGGCGACTCCCTTGGAAATATTACCGTAATTGCCAGGATCGAAGAAAGCGATAAATACGGAAATGTTCAGGGCCAATCTTCTATTTCCTGGGGGACCCCGAAACAATATTATCTGGCGGAAAAACCAACCCGGCAATTGTGGAGCCCAATTGCACCGATTTGGATGATAGTTACGCTGATCATTATGCTATCAGGTGTTTGGGCACATTATATCTACGCCGTGATCCAGCTTATCAGGATTAAACGATTAAGTAAAAAAAAACCGAATAGTTAGCCCTTGATAATACCGGATCCCTTTCAATAAAAATTGTCGTATGTTCTGGCAAGTGTACTTTTTACATGAACCTGAATTAATATCTTTTTATTCGAAATCAGTGTTTGTATTATTTTTGTAATTTCCCCAATAAATTCTATCTCTTTTAACTCTTTCTAATATGAAAATGCCAAAGTCAATTTCCAATTGGATCAGCATTATTGGGTCTATTGTTGCCATCAATAGTTTCATACTTATAGTAATTCTCTTTATTGAGTCGCTGTTCACCCATCATGATAATCCGTACAATGGGATGTTTACGTATATTATACTTCCCGGTATCTTAATAATCGGATTGATTCTGATTCCTATTGGAATGTTAATAAAACGCAGTAGAAAAAGCAAGGAAGGTGAGCCCAAATGGCCGGTGCTGGATATGAATAGCAGCAGACAACGTCATAAGTTACTGATGTTCTCAATTTTTACATTTTTATTCCTGATCGTGTCAGCTGTAGGTAGTTATGAAGCATTTAACTTCACCGAATCTGTTACTTTCTGTGGCAGACTTTGTCATAAAGTTATGGAACCTGAATATACATCCTATCTTCATTCACCGCATGCCCGTGTAGCCTGCGTCGAATGCCATGTGGGAGAGGGCGCCAACTGGTACGTAAAATCAAAACTATCCGGTCTTTACCAGGTATACTCAGTTCTCTTTCATAAATATTCACAACCAATCGGAACCCCTATAAAAAACCTGCGTCCTGCACGTGAGACATGTGAACGTTGTCATTGGCCAGAAAAATTTTATGCTCCAAGACTTGATAACAGAAGAACTTATCTGACCGACAGCCTTAATACTGAATGGAATGTTTCCATGTTAATGAAGATAAGTCCGAATTATAATACAATGGGACTTTCCGGTGGTATTCATTGGCATATAAACAAAAATATGCGTATTGAGTATGTGGCATCCTCAAAAGACAGGGAATCAATTCCCTGGGTAAAATTTACCAACCTTAAAACCGGCGATGTCCAGATATTCCAGGACACAGAGAATCTTCTGACACAAAAAGCACTGGATACCCTTGAACACAGGGTCATGGATTGTATGGATTGTCATAATCGTCCTTCCCATTCTTATAAATCAGCTCCCGTTTTTGTTGATGAAGGGATGATGAAAGGGGAAATCCCCACAGAACTTCCCTTCATTAAAAAAGTTGCGATGAACATCCTTAAAGGACCATTCACTGATAAAGATTCTTCTTTCCGTTTTATCAGGGATAGTGTTTATAATTTCTATAAGATAAAATTCCCTGATATTTATGCTAACAAAAGGTCAATGATCGATAAAGCTATTGCTGGAATCGAGTCGGAATTTTCACTCAATATTTTTCCATACATGCGTGTTACTTCTGACAAATATTTAAACCATATAGGGCATCTTGAATCTGATGGCTGTTTCCGTTGTCATTCGAACCGTCATATTTCCAGTAAAGGAAATGTAATAACAAAAGATTGTTACTTATGCCATTCTTTCGTTTCACAAGGGACTTCAAATAATATGCACTATGGTTATGTAGATAAGACCATGGAATTTATCCATCCGACAGATGTAAAGAACAACTGGAAAACGTACTTTTGTACTGAGTGCCATCGTAACCTCTATCCTTGATGGTCCTTGATCCGGATATCCCCGCAGGTACACCCGACCCCTCCAAATTGTGTAACTTTGCCGGATGAAAATGAAGCAAATTCCTCTTGAGGCGAGAAAAGCCTTAGCAGAAGGTAACATCCGGAAAGCCAATAAAATTTTAGGGGATTCCTATTCTTTGACAGGTACAGTTGTCAAAGGAAGACAATTGGGAAGGACCTTAGGTTTCCCTACGGCCAATATTAAAGTAAATGAGAATTCACAGTCGTTTCTTCTTAATGGGGTGTATGCGGTCAGGATAAAACATCAAAAATCATTATACAATGGAATGGTCAATATTGGGATGCGTCCTACGTTTGACCAGCATGAACTAACCATAGAAGTCAACTTATTCGATTTTTCTGGAGATCTTTACGGACATGTGTTGACCTTGTATTTTGTTGACCGGATTAGGGATGAGATGAAATTCCCTGGCCCGGATGCATTAAAACAACAGATTATAAAAGATAAACAAAGGATCCTTGAATTATTGATCTGAAGGAATAAGACGGATCCCTATGCCAAGCACATTGTTGATCTGCAAACGTGGTACAAGGGTTTCAATTTCGATCCTCAACATCCCTTTCTTCTCGAGCTGAAGTCCCTTCTTTAGTGCAATGGACGCTGTGCAGGAATCCTGGTAACAGTCGCTTATAAATCCCCCGGTGCTGTTTTTCAATATAAATTTGTACTCCTTAATTCTTTCTTCCCCTGAGGGCGTGGTCAGTACCATATTAAATTTAAGATCATCAAATTCATAGTTCTTCGTATGATTGGCAAAAAAATAAATATCATACCGTTTGTCAACATTGAGAATGGGGATATCAAATCTGATCTTATCGAAACGGTTCCATGTCTGGTCATTGAACCTGTGATAACTGATAATCTCATTATTTTTTTTACATCCTGGGAACAAAAGAAAAATAAGAAAACAGTATAAAATAAACCTTTTATTCATCATTGGTTCGTGTTAAAATTAATATTGATGATCCTCTTGGATTTTTCTACAAATTTCTTTAAACAAGTCATTTATCTTAAAGACCCCTTTCCCGGAAACACGATTATAAATGTAGTTCCGGTGCCAACCCTTGATATAAAGCTGATCTCTCCTCCCAGTCCCTGAATAATGCTTTTTACGATAGCAAGACCCAACCCCATTCCTCCTGATTTTGTAGTAAAATTTGGCTGGAATATCCTGTCTGAAAGTTCAGTCGAAATTCCGCTACCACTGTCTGATATTTTTATCTTGTACTTATCGTCTGATGTTTCCAGATCTAAGCTGATTATTCCTTTTTCTTTGTTCCCTATAGCCTGAATTGCATTATTTATAAGGTTAGTAAACACACGCAATAGCTGTTTCCTGTCTGCCATGATTGTGTGCGGTGATTGGGTATCAAATCGAAATTCGAAACGTATCTTTGAAGTGTCCTGGTATAATGCTTTAACATTCCCTAAAATTTCATTAAGATCCAGTCGCTCAGGTTGTGTCACTGGCATTTGGGCAAAATCAGAAAATTCAGATGCTATCGCTGACAAAGATTCTATTTGTTCCGTCATAGTCTCAGTGAACTTTTTCAATCTTTCTTCCCAATCGGAGGTTCCGTCTTTCCATGCTTTTTCAAGATGCTGAACACTAAGTTTCATCGGTGTAAGGGGATTTTTTATCTCATGAGCGACCTGTCTGGCCATTTCCCTCCATGCAGTTTCCCGTTCAGATCGTGCTAATAATTCTGCACTTTTTAAAACTTCATCGATCATCCTGTTGTACTCATCTACTAATTGACCGATTTCATCATTTCGTTTCCATTCAATCTTTTCATTGTGTTTCCCATATGAGAATTGGCTTATCCTTGATGCAAGTATTCTCAACGGACGGCTGATATAATTTGAAACAACGAGAGCAAGGAATAATGCAACAATGATAAAAAAGACATAAACATTGATGAATGTTACGAGAAAAGCAGAAATTTCTTTTTTCAAGTCATCCTGGCGGGCAAAATATGGCAGATTAATATATGCCAATAACTGATTCCTGTCATTAAAAAATGGGATATAAGCAGAATAGTAACCATTTTCTCCGATTTTTTCTTTATGAAAATAATATGAATTGCGAAAATAATTAAGATGCGAAAAGGCCTCTTGGTTCATAAGGACTGAAGATAAACCTTCTTCAAAGATCTCAGGTCGGGAAGTGGCAATTAGTCTCCCCTGAGGATTATAAAGATTAACATCTACGAAAAAAACATTTGAAAATTCAGTCATCATTTCATTCAGATCTCCCTTTCCCAAATCCGATAAATCTCCCGAATTTCCAATTTTATGTTGCAAGTCAACTAAAATAGAATGAGTACGTTCACTAAGATTTTCCTGGTTTTTCGCTGTATTCAGGTTAATAATATAATAAATAATGAGTGCCCCTGTAATCAGGAAGGATATGGCCAGGATTCCAGACATGGATAATTGTAAACGATCACCTAATCTCAGAAAAGAAATGTTCACTACATCTGAAAACCGGATAATCATAAAAAAGATAATGGAAAATAAAGAGAAGAAGAAGAACAGGTAAGAAAATGGTGCAATCCTGTCAAGAATAGTACTTTCTTTTTTACTGATAATGAGTACATTATTTTTATCTATCGGATAATAATAGTTACTGTAACCTTCATGGGAATAATAATAGGACATTGTATTATTTTGAACCACTGCATGGTTGAGCTCCAAACTGTATTGAATATTCCCTACACGGTGAATGAGTTTTGCATCTCTGTAAAATGCATAGGAATAATCACTGAGATCCGGTATTTGTCCTTCCTTTTTATCAATAAGTAATTCCGGATATCCTATATCTTTGAATATTAATTTTGAGCTGATTTCCAGGTAGGCATTCTGTTCATTTCTTGCTCCTGTCTGACCTTTTAATACAGGGATCACTGCGAGATAATTTTTATATCCATATCCATAGTCGAGAAAATACAGAGATTTACTCATCGTAGGTTTGCCAAATTCATTGATGATTTTCTGAAAATAAGTGTTGCAATTAATAAGATAATTATAAGGTCGGACTTGCAAGGTCTTTTTATCTGAACAAACTGTTGCCTGAAAAGTATAATTGTTCCAGTATCCACTAAAATACTTGCTTTTTAAATAACGTTCGAGACTGTCATCAGTTTCATCAGAATTTGACTGCAAACTATCGGAAATGATATTTTTAAGAACTGAATCGTTCAGGAGTTTTTGTTCTGTTTTTGAATATATTAATTCTGCCAAATCGTCATGTGATGCGCTCAGTTTTAATGCAAGGAATTTTCGTTTTTCTTTTTCAACCGACTCATTATAATGATTCAATACAAACGTTCCTGTTATCGAAAAGAAGATAAGATAAATGACGACTTTGGACAAAGAGATACCATATATTTTTTTATTCTTATTGTCTTGCAGGTTTTTTATTCCGATAAGGCTGAATATTGATTTACCTAAACGGATAGTCACCAGGAAAAAGGAAAGAAAGAGGGAAGATATAATGAAACAAGCTAAAATACTTGAAAAATCCAGACTTGAAATATCCTGAAGGTTGAATGGAATTGTTGAATTTATAACCAAATTGTGAATAGCTTCAACAATTGTAAAAAATCCGCCAATGATCAAAACGGACAGAATAATTGCAACTATAACCCGCCCATTTTTTTTCAGGTTTTGAATTTTCTGAAACCCTGAATAATGTTTGAAAAACACATAAGCAAGGAACAGAAGCAGGATGCCGTTTACCAGGAAATCCCCAAGTGATGGAAGAAAAAAGGAGGAAGAAAAGAATTCCGGCCCAAAAATTTTAGAATTGTATAAGACCTTTGGTAAATGAAAATACAACTGGAATGACCGGATGAGAATAACATCAATGCTGAAACTCAAAAAGAATAATAACCATGAAGAAAAGTAGTGTTTAAGTTCACAGTAGACCCGATACAGCGAAACAAGGATTAAAATAAATCCTGCCAGATAAAGTAATAGCAGACTAAATATCTCAATTTGTGATAGTTCCGGGTTTGGAGGAACCTTTAAACTAAAAAGGAACCTGCCATTATTTGTGATGATTGAATTAGCACTAAATCTGATATCGATATCTGTTCCGTAAGGTACCTTGAATCCTTTTTCAAAATCGTTCCTTAAATATTCATTTTCAAAAAGATATTGATTTTTTATCAGGATTTGTCCAATATATATTTTCTTAAGATCCCTCTTGCTTATAACTTCATACCAGCCATTTTTTTGCTTTTCAAAATAACTAGTGTCATGTAAAAAAGTTTTGCTTGGTTTTTCTGGACTGGAAACAGAATTGGATGACCAGTAAACAAGTGAATCATTATCATAGACAAATAAAATTATTCCATCCTTTTCATAGAGCTCTTGAAATTTATGTTGCAGCTCTATTTGTTTTTGATCATTACTTTGAAGTGAAACTCCTTTCAATCTTTTAAGAGCGTCTGAAAGTAATTTTTCCTTTTGATGAAGAACCCGGTTAAATTTTTCCGTGACAATTTGAGGTCTGTTTTGTCTCGAATATATTTCTTTTATGATCGTTGCAAGAAATATAAGAAGTATCCCGGTTACAAGATATCCGAAAAATTTTCTTTTATTGATACTTTTTTTTAAATTCATTGTGTTATTTGAAAAATCAGTAAAAAAACCAGGCCCTTTATCTCACATATAAAGAACGATCAGCATAAAATCAACACATGTTACCATTTAATACTCATCGTTTATTATAAGTCATTATTTTCGGTTTTATCCCTTCTTAAGAATGAAAATCAAGCTTGAATAATTATGTTCGTTTCTCCTTGCAAAATTATTTGACCTGAGACCATTTAGCACTGCTTTGAAATAATTTTTATTTCCATTTGCATATTTTTGACTTAAGAGAGAAATATAAAAAGCATCGAGTCTCATGGGTATGATTTCTTCAACTTTTAATGCATGCGTCTGGGTCAGAATTTTAATTGTATCCTTTGAAAAATGATAAAGGTGTCTTGGAAGGTCATAGGCGGCCCAGAATTTTCCATAGTACAAGGCATCCCATGAATCACAGTTTGGTACGGCAATAATAAGGGTTCCTTCGGATTTTAAAATTTCTACCATTTTGTTCATCCGTTCATGAAGAAGATGCACATGCTCCAATACATGCCACATGGTTATAATATCAAACTCGGGACTGACAATATTGTTAAGATAAGCTTCTTCGTGAACATCCAGTTCATATTGTGTTTGTGCAAAAGATCTTGGTTTTTCAGCCGGTTCAATCCCTTTCACATCAAAACCCATTTTTCTGGAGAAGTAAAGAAATTCGCCCGTGCCACATCCGATGTCAAGCATTTTCTTGCCTCTGGCATGTTCTCTGACAATTTTATATTTCATCTTTATTGATGAACTCCGTATCGTTTTGTACAGAAAATTCGTCAGGTTCTTCTTACCACCATGTGAAACATAATCCGGAGCCTCATAATATTTGCTTATTTCGCTTGCTTCAGGCCGTGGATTTACAAATTTCAGTCCACAACCCAGACACGTTACTATGTTAAATTCTTCATTGGTAATAAAAAAATCCCTGCTCTGCAGGAACGGCGTAAAATTCTTATTTCCACAAACCGGACAGGAAGATAAATTTTCCATATTTATTTTTTTCGTTTCACGTGAAACAATTCTATCTGCCAAGATAAACTATTAATACGGAAATATCAGAAGGAGAGACCCCACTGATTCTTGATGCCTGCCCGATAGTCTCAGGTCTGATCCTGGATAGTTTTTCCCGTGACTCCATCGAAAGAGAATTTAATGCATGATAATTAAAATCAATTTTGAGTGGCATATCTTCAAATTTGGATAGTTTATCTACAATTTCTCTTTCTTTTTCGATATAATTTTCATATTTGATCAGGATCTCTGCTTCTTCTAATTCTTCATCCTTGTAAGGACCTGAATTGCAAAACTCAGACAATGTCTTGCTTCCATTAGCTAGATCAAAAATATTTACTTGTGGTCGTAATAATAATGAAGCTAGTTTTACTCTTTGTGAAATAACCTGTGTTCCCTTGTTTTCTAATACCGGATTGATATCATTTGGTTCGATATTTTCTTTCCTCACATAATCCAGGATTCTGGTAACGTTTTTTGATTTTTCATCCACTTTTTCCTTGCGCTCTTTTGATGCAAGCCCTATTTTAAATGATAAGCTTGTGAGCCTTTCATCTGCATTATCCTGACGTAGTAATAACCGGTACTCTGCCCTTGAGGTAAACATTCGGTAAGGTTCGTCTGTCCCTTTAGTGATAAGGTCGTCAATCAACACACCGATATATGCTTGCGAACGGGTCAGAACAAATGGACCTTCTTTTTTAATCTTTAAATGTGAATTAATGCCTGCCATTAATCCTTGTGCTGCCGCTTCTTCATATCCTGTTGTTCCATTAATCTGTCCGGCGAAAAATAAATTATCTATGATCTTTGTTTCAAGATTAAGTTTTAATTGATACGGGGGAAAATAATCATATTCGATGGCATACCCAGGTCTGAAAAATTTGACGTTTTCAAATCCAGGAACTTTCATTAATGCTTCAAATTGTATCTCCTCAGGCAGTGATGATGAAAACCCATTTACATAATACTCGACAGTATCCCATCCTTCTGGTTCTATAAAAAGTTGATGCCGTTGTTTTGTCGCAAAGCGTTCAATCTTATCTTCAATAGAGGGACAATATCTTGGACCTTTTCCAGAAATTCTTCCCGAAAATAAAGGTGACCTGCTGAATCCTTTTCTTAGTATGTCGTGGACATCATTATTTGTATAAGCCAGGAAACAGCTCTTTTGTTTACCCAAATGTGAAGTTTCTATAAAAGAAAATTTTCCTGGTTTTTCATCTCCCTTTTGTTCTTCCATTTTTGAAAAATCCAGTGATCGTCCATCAACTCTTACAGGGGTGCCGGTCTTCATTCTTCTTGATTCGAATCCAAGTTTATTTAAATTTTCGGTAAGGCCCGTAGAAGCACATTCACCAATTCTTCCACCTCCAAAACTTTTTTCCCCTATATGAATGATACCGTTTAAAAAAGTTCCGTTAGATAAAATCACTGACTCTGCAAAGAATTCAATTCCTAACCCGGTTCTAACTCCCACTGCTTTTCTTCCCTCAACCAACACCTCTGTAACAACATCCTGCCAGAAATTAATATTCGGTGTTTGTTCTAACATTAATCTCCATTTTTCTGAAAATTTTGTACGATCATTTTGTGACCTTGGGCTCCACATAGCAGGTCCTTTTGATTTATTAAGCATTCTGAATTGGATCATGGTACGATCACAAACGATACCGGTATAACCGCCCAAAGCATCAATTTCACGAACAATCTGTCCCTTTGCAATGCCACCAATAGAAGGATTGCATGACATCTGTGCCATGTTCATCATGTTCATCGTAATCAGAAGAACATTTGATCCAAGATTGGCTGCTGCAGCTGCTGCTTCACAACCAGCATGACCAGCCCCTACAACAATGACATTATATTTGGGAAATTTATACATGTTCCACGTGAAACAATTATTAAAGAAAAACGGTGCAAAGATACGAAATGCTCAATAATAACGGACTTTCTAAAGAATCCTGAATCTATTAGAAGGAGTAAATCTTGTGAGGATCTAGCAATCCAAATAAATGAAAATTATATTACTTATATGCCTGATATTATGATACTTAGACAAATACTGACTAATTTTACTCTGTCTGTCTTCTATTTCATAGAATAAATTTTTGCCAGGTAGTAATTTTCCCGTTCGGTCATTGCTTTCTTTTGTTTCTTTCCATGATCATTATATCCTGCTAGGTGAAGAATACCATGTACCATTACACGACTTAATTCTTTCTCGAAATCTTGATTAAATTCAATGGCATTCTCCTTCACCCTGTCTACACTTATAAAAATATCACCTGTAATAGTTCTCTGATCTTCCTGGTAAGGAAAAGTAAGAATATCTGTTAATGTTTCGTGCTTTAGATATGTTTTATTCAATTCAAAAAGGTAATCATCACTGCAAAAAATAATATTTATGTACCATGGTTTTTTCTTTTCTCCAAGAATAACAAGGTCAAGCCATTTACGGATACCTGTTTTATTTTTCAGAGTAAAAGATATCCCTTCACTGAAAAACTGAATGGGGTAACTCACGAACTTGAGATTAAGCCAGTGATTTTTGTTTACTGAAATATTTGTTTATCTGGGAGATCCTGTTAAGCGTAGTTTCCTGGTTAATACTGGAAATAAAAAATATGATCTCAATAACATTTCCTTTAGAATTATATGATACTCGATCCGCTAGTGAGCGGATCAGAAAAATACCTTTTCCAACATTTTCCGCCAAACTATCTTCTGCTTCAAGGGGATTTTGAACATTTCTGAAATCAAATCCCTTGCCTTGATCCATAATCCTGAAACATAGTCCGTTTTGAATGCTCTTAAAGCTTATTCTTACAGGTTTGTCCGGATTATTGTTGTTTCCGTGAATAATTGCATTTTTGACAGCCTCCAGTATAGCTACAAGTATGTTGCCATAATATGAATTCGTAATGTAATACGCTTCACAAATTTCTTCTACGAAATTCTCGACCTTTGTCAGACTTTCCTTGCTGGAAGATATCTTTAACTCTTTAAAAATCCTCGTCATAAAATTATTCGAATTTCAAAAAATAACTATTAATCTTATTCTTGTAATAATAATTGTAATTAGGTTGAACCGTCTTTAATAAATCTGATGTAGCACTTTTTATACTGTTATACTTAAAATTCGTAAAAGGGTTACTTATTTGTGGATTTTTTGCTTCTGTAGATTGTCTTTTTTCTTCAACACCTCTTTTCAATTCTGCTTTCTCTGATTCCAGCATACGTGTGAGTATTTCTTGTTGCCTGTTGATAGTCTCCTGGACGATTCTCTTGTTGACCAAATCTTTCTGAGTCTCTTCCATTTTTTTTATCATATCACTCATCGCTCCGCCGTCTTTGACTCCTTCTTCATTAAGCTGATCAGCATATTTTCTCATTTCATTCCTGATTTCTTCTTGCTCGGCAGCTATTTTTGCCAGTTTTTCGCTCATACCACTCTGACCTGAACTTCCGGGTTTTTTTTGTCCGTTCTTCATCGACTCCATTTCTTTCTTTAAAGTCTCCATTTCTTTATTTAACTGTTCCTGCATTCCCCGTATAGGTTTCATCGACATTTTTTTTCCTTTTCCCCCAGGCTTGTTGCAACTTGCAGATCCTGATTTTGAATTCGACGACATGTTTGATTCCATTTGTTTCATCACATCCGATAACATTAAAGCCAGGTTATTTACAGAAGTCATTACGAATTGCTGCTTTATTACTGCAGTCGGAATGTTTCTGCCATTAAGGTTCTTTACCGCTTCTGCTATATTGTCGTTTATTGAAGACACTTCCCGCAGAATAAATGGCTTTATCATGATTTCTCTTTTCCCTAATTGGTAAAGAGAATCTTCAACCGAACCCAAATCTTCTTTCAGATTATTCTCATCCTGGATCAATGTCAGATATTTAGGATCACTTTTATTGATTGTCTTAGTTAGCTTCATCTGATCTTCCTGGTCAAACGATATTCTTATAAGATCTTCAAGGATCTGTCTCAGCATTGCCAGGTCCTCTTCGTTCTGCGCAGACTCTATCCCATCTTGTGATGATTGGAGTTTCTGTGCCATTTCATTCATCTTTTTTGAGGCATTCTTTTGCGATTTACTGGCTTCCTTCGCATTATTTTTATTCATAGACTCGCTTGAATTGTTCATCTCACTGTCAATGTCTTGTTCATCCTTGCTCAGATCTGGTAATTCACTTGGCTCCTCAAGCTTTTTGTTCTCTTCCTGAAGTTCATCTAATTTTTTCTTTGTGTCATCAAATTCCTTACTTATATCTTTTTGCTGCTTTTGTAATTGATCCTTGTCACTTGTTTTATCCAGTGTCGTCTCTGACAATTTATCTTGTCTTTCAGAAAGTTCTTTAAGTTTATTTATTGATTCACTGATGTTTTTCTCAAATTCTGCCTGTTTTAAAAGTTCTAAATTTCTGTCAAGTTCTTTTTCTATGTCCTTATTGCTCATCTTCAGCTTTTCAAGCATCTCGCTAACCTTGCTCTTATCAATTTTGTCTAGCATGTTTCTCAATTCCTCTGCTAGCTTTTTTGTGTTTTCATCCATGACTTCATTAAAGAGTTCATTAAGCTGATTTTGTTTATCCATTATGGATTGATCAATATTTTTGAATTGTTCTTCGAGGCTGTTTTTCTGTTCATACTGTTGCTGTATTTTTTCAAGGTCTTCTTTTATTTGCTTTTGTTTGTCAAGAAGATCCTGGATCTGCTTCTTATCCTGCCAGGTCAGTGTATTTTTTTCTACTAGTTTTTTATTTAATTCATCGATTTTTTTCTGCAGATCTTTTGCATCTTTTGCAGAATTCTGAATACTTGAGACTATATTTTGTTCTTGCTTTGTAGTAATTTGTTCGAGTTCTTCCTGCGTCGGGGCCTTATATTTCAGTAGCCCTGACCGCGTACATTTCGGTCCGTGTAATCCATCATTATCGCAAACCTCGAAAAAATAATCTAATTCGTCTCCTGCGTTCTTTATTAAATCATTGATATCAAGTGAATAATAAAATGATTGCTGATTTAGTGCTTTATTGAATATTAGGTTAGTCGTTTTTGTCTCTTTTACAGATGTATCGTTCCCGTGAATCAATGTATAAGTAAATGATAACCTGGAAAATCCATAATCATCCCTGATGACTCCCTGAAAAAACATTCTTGATTGTAAAACAGAATCTTTTTGTTGTTCAACAGTTATCATTGGATATGCATCAGGTATAACCGTAATTGTATAGGAGAGCGAGTCTTGCTGCCTTTTATAAGAATTGTCCGCTCTGATAGAATAGGTAATGCTTCTTGAAAGAACAGAGCTGTATTCAAAAAAATTTCCTTCTTCCTTGTTGAGTAATTTCGATTCATTCTCCGTACGCATGTTGATATGGTCAACATCCTTGGTAAAAAATTTCCAGCTTACCCTGGTACCTTCCGGTATAATCAGGTCCCCTGTATTTTCAAGGACCTCGTTTTTCCGGTTCAGGTAGGGAGGATAGTTTAATCCTGTTTCAAAATTTAGTATTGTCGGTTTTGGATAAACTTTCAGTTCAAATTCTTCTGTTTTATATTTCCCCGCTTCCAGGCGAAATTTTTCTGACTTCTGAAGTGTCTTAAACGTAAAGGAAAACAGGACTGGACTAATTTTATTCAACTTATAAGTAACTCCATCATTTTCTATGAAAACCTCATCAGGCAGTTTATCCCCTGTAACTTTGACATTTAACGTAAAATCTTCCTGCTGGAATGTTTCAAGGTTTTTATTCAATATCAAAATGTGGAAAGGCATTTCTTCTATATACACTTTTGAATGGTGTAAAATTCTTTCCGATGGCTTCATTATTACCGACGGAGCTATCAATATCAGGAGTAATAAGACTAAAAATGGTGGAAGTGTGTATTTTAGAAATCTCTTGTTTTTCGAAAGGTCAATGGCAAGGATAAAGGGGATTGGTTTTAGTTGCGTTATTTTTTGATTGATACTGGCTTGTAACAATTCTATATTTTCTTCTCTTTCTTCTTCAAGTTTCTTTAGTTGAAGTGTGTTTAAAAGTTTGTCTTTGATTTCCCTAAAATGTTTTCCAATGATCGTTGCCGCCTGCTCGTGTGTTATCATTTCTCCTATCTTCTGAATTTTTAAGAGTGGATTAAAAACCAACACCAAAAAGGATAAACCATTTAAAACAACAAAGAGGTAAAACAAAATTGTCCTGGTAAGGGTTCCAAAGTGCCAAAAATACTCAAGTGTCGTAAAAAGAAGATAGAAGACGAACAAGATGGCAAGAAATACCATCAGCCCCCTGATTAGCTGATTTCTATAGTACTTCCTGATAAATTCATCAAGTTTCCTTATTAATATCTGATAGGTGTCCGCCATAATGGTTTATACATCTTCCTAAACGAAAAACCGCGCTGTTTTATTTTTGATGCAAAAGTACTTCATTCCTGAATCTTCTCATTTGTATCCCCGGAAAATAAAGCTAATTTTGCTGAACTAAATATATATTTTATCAAACCTATGGAACTCATTTTCTCTGAAGAAAACCCGGTTAGCCGTTCAGATAAGGAAAAACGGCTAAAACAGAAAGCAAAAGTTCTATGGATGACAGGATTGTCTGGTTCAGGCAAGACCACTATCGGACTTGCGCTTGAAAAAGAACTGTATAAACGTGGATTTCTTGTTATGCTTCTCGATGGAGACCTTGTCAGGAGTGGGATCAACAGTAACCTGCGATTTTCAGTGGAGGACAGGAAAGAGAACATCCGCCGGATTGCAGAAGTCAGTAAGCTTTTTGTGAATTGTGGTATTGTGACGATTAACTGTTTTATCAGTCCTACGGATGAAATCCGTTCAATGGCAAAAAACATCATCGGTAGGGATGATTTTTTTGAAGTTTTTGTAAGCGCTCCATTGGAAATTTGTGAAACCCGTGATATCAAAGGCTTATATGCAAAAGCCCGTAAGGGTGAGATCCATGAATTTACAGGGATCAGTTCCCCGTTTGATGTCCCTCCTCATCCAGACCTCGTATTAAAAACTGACCTGTTGAATATTGAAGAATCGGTTCAATGTGCATTGGACTTTATTCTTCCAAAAATTACTGTATAGGAATAAGTCATGAAAGATCAGAAAATACGCGTTCGGTTTGCTCCCAGTCCTACAGGACCACTTCACATAGGTGGTGTACGGACCGCATTGTATAATTATCTGTTCGCCCATAAATATGGCGGAAAGCTGATCCTTCGTATCGAAGACACCGATCAGAACCGTTATGTACCGGGTGCCGAGGAATATATTATTGAATCTCTTAACTGGTGCGGCATTACGTTTGATGAAGATGTTATAAATGGCGGACCTTATAGACCTTACCGGCAATCGGATCGCAAATCCATTTACCGTGAATATGCAGAGCGGCTTGTCGGACTGGGACATGCATATTATGCGTTTGATACAACTGAAGAGCTTGAGTTAATGCGTGAAAATGGCAGGAATAAGGATGTTCCTTTTTCCCAGTACGGTCCGTTCACACGGTTTGAAATGAAAAATTCACTTACCCTTTCTCAGGAAGAAGTTAGCCATCTTCTGGGATCCGGTGAACCTTATGTCATCCGGATCAGGATTCCTGAAAATGAGGAAGTGCATGTTCATGATCTCATTCGCGGAGATATCCTGGTACACTCTTCAAGCCTGGATGATAAGGTCCTTTTTAAATCCGATGGATGGCCGACTTATCACCTTGCAAATATTGTTGACGATCACCTGATGGAGATCTCTCATGTGATCCGGGGTGAAGAATGGCTTCCTTCGGCACCATTACATGTTTTACTTTATCGTTACCTCGGATGGGAAGAAACTATGCCAAAGTTTGCTCATTTGCCTTTGTTGCTCAAACCGGATGGAAATGGGAAACTCAGCAAACGGGATGGCGACAGGCTCGGGTTTCCTGTGTTCCCTTTACAATGGATCGATCCTGTTACAAAAGAGATCTCTTCGGGTTATCGTGAATCCGGTTATCTGCCTCAAGCATTCGTTAATATGCTGGCATTCCTTGGCTGGAATCCTGGGACAGAACAGGAGTTATTTACGTTCGATGAACTTATACATGAATTTTCTCTTGAAAGAGTAGGTAAACATGGGTCAAAATTTGATCCTGAAAAGGCCCGCTGGTATAATCATCAGTATCTTATCAAAAAACCTGAAGAAGACCTCACCGGCTTCTTGAAAATGGAACTTGGAACGAGAAACCTTCATTTTGAAGATTCCTATATCGCAACTGTCATTCATTTAATAAAAGAACGCGCATTTTTGATTCCTGACCTTTGGATAAATTCCTGGTTTTTTTTCATTTCACCAACGTTTTTCGATGAATCGATTGTAGTTAAGGTTTGGAACCCTGCATCTGTTATCTCATTAATTATGAACTCTTTTCTGGAAGAAGCAAATCAGATTGAAGAATGGGATCATGATCACCTGCAGGCATTGGTGCAGGATTTTATCTCCCGTAAAAATATTAAAATGGGTCAGTTGATGAATCCCCTTAGACTTCTTATGGTAGGTAGCAATCAGGGACCTGGTATCATTGATATTGCTGGTATATTGGGGAAGGTAGAATTTCTTGGAAGAATTAAAACAGGACTTGAAAAATTGCCCGTGTTTTAAATATTCTTACTTTACATCAACTTCAGAATTTAGAGTATGGATGTTGCGGATATTTATAATTCTTAAACTAAGAAAGACAAAAGAATTTAATAAAAATTGATTTTTTTGTAAAAAAATCAAACTGATTGTTGACTATTTATTTTTTTTGTTTATCTTTATCGCCTTCTTAGTGCTACATTATAAATCTTTCTTTGTATATTTTTATTTTATCTTGAATCATGTGACTATGAGAAAAATATCTACTTTCATATTACTTTTGATCATTGTGATGTTCATATTACCAGGGTGTAATAAAACAAGCAATACTAATATTCCCATTAGTTTGACTGATAAGTCTGGAAATATTTTCATTCTGATCGATACTGCATCCAAAAGTTTTGATGCATATTCAATTTCAAGAATTACAAAGGCTCAGTTAACTGGAGTATTTAATGATACGATCCAGGGCTCATTTTATCTCGCCCTAACCACTACTCCCTATTGGGATACAATTTACCATCGGGCAGATACATCCCTTTTCCCAACACATTATACCGGATATACCACGTTGGTCACCACAAATGTTGACTTTACGAGTTTTACCTCTCCTTATCATTTTCTTCTTTTGGGATTAGATTCAAAAGAATTAAAAGTCGGCGTGTCTGGAAGACCAAGCATCCGGATCACAGTAACACCTGCCGATTGAGTCTCTAACCAACTATGACGCTAACGTATTTATTGACTTTGGTGGGGGAAAAATATTCTCGCCAGACGCTCCAATGAAAGACGATAAGTCTGTGGACCGAACTAAAAAAATGAAATATTTTCACTAAATTAGTAGACTAAAGATTACAAGATAATGTTGTTCAAATGAAAAGCTATATCTTCTTTCTTATAGTTTTTCTTTTCTGTTTTTCATGTAAAAAGAAAGAACAGAATCAAACTCAAATTAGTTGTGATTCGTTCTCGGCTTCCGAACGTGAACCTATAGCACAGGGAATGAAGGGGTTTTTCTTTAAACCCAATTCGTATTGGGTATATAAAAACGATTCACTTAATCAACATGATAGTGTTGTAATAGAAAATGTTGAGGCCGGCTGTGAAGTTGTTGCATGGTATCTGGGTGAATATGACCCCAGCGATTATTATATTATGAACTACAAAAGTTTCCCGTCAGGCGAATCGTACTATGACTGTATTGAAGAATCCCAGATGATGAGGAACTATCATCCCAATGATCCACATTGGTATTATGGATGGCAGTTATTCTATTATGACACCAATCCACCCTCCATTGATTCATTGAAGGTTGGGAATCATACTTTTTATAATCTTCAGAAATCGTCTTCAGGCGGGAGTTGGAATAATCATGGTGAAGACTGGACTGTTTATACCGCATTTGATACCGGAATCGTGCAAAAAATTTCAGGTTCAGGGGTATGGAATCTTATTCGCTGGAATATAAATAAGTAAAAAACGAATCAAAACAATTTTTATCGACCCCCTGTCCATCCCCCTGATAAAAAATCAACGCCGTAAGTGATTAACTTACGGCGTTTTAAATTGGTTTATTTGTTGTCCGACCAGGACTGACACCCTTACTTTTCATCCATGCTATTTTGATACTCTAAACCTCAACAAATACGGGTTTTATCAAAAATGAGAAATTCAGAATTGTTGATAAAAATGTAAATAAAACTCATTTTACCGTCCCCTATACCGTCCACCTTTCACAATATTGTATTATCTTTGTCCTGTTCAAACCTTAAAAACTTTTCATATGGCAGGATCAGTAACTTACGTTCTAAAGGAACCCCTTATAAATTATAAGAGCAACCCTCAAAAGTACCCAAAGGAAAAACGGAGCGAATATATAAAGGAAAACACCCGTCGGTCAAAGATTAAAACCCCGATCTTTCTTATTTTCAGACACGGACAAGACCGGATCAAACTTTCAACAGGCGAAAGGATTAACCCTAAATTATGGAATTCGTCGGACTGCAGGGCAAAGGAAATAAAACCATTTAAAACAGAAATGGAGAACCTCAACACCTGGTTAAGTACCACAGAAACCCGAGTAATGAATACCGCCCGGAATCACATCACGAAAAACGGCCGGTTTATCCTGGATCAGTTAACGGAGGAACTCCGCCCGATCCTCAAACCGGGAACAATTAAGACAATCCAAAAACATACCTTTTTAAGTGCGGTTGAGGAATATATCTCTAAAACGAACAAAAAACCGCTAACAATGGTTAGTTACAATAATACGTTAAACGTTCTCACAGACTACCAAAACACCCTTAAAAAGGAAATTTCCCTGGAAGATATCAATATGGACTTTTACGAAAATCTTATAAAATATCTTCAAACTGTCAAAAGAGAAATTAAAAAAGAGACTTTTATAACGGGATATACACCCAATACCATCGGGAGACATATAAAACAGATCAAAGTTTTCATGAATTACGCAAATGACATGGGTTATACAACAAACCAGGGACACAAACACCGTAATTTTCGCAAACCGGAGGAAACGGCTGACACTATTTACCTGAATGATAACGACCTGCTAACCCTCTACGATCTTAACTTGTCAGGCAATAAGAAATTAGACAGGGTGCGGGACTTGTTTTTAATTGGTTGTTATACGGGTTTGCGGTTTTCCGATCTTTCACAGCTCACTCCGGATAAATTCATTAAAAACGGAACACAATTAAAGGTTAAGACTATAAAGACCGGGGAAACGGTTATAATACCTCTACATTGGACGATAAAAGAGATATTGAAAAAATACGACGTCGGGACACCCCGGCCGATCAGTAACCAAAAAATGAACGAGTATCTAAAGGAACTTTGCAATATTAAACACTTTCAGGAAACGGTCATTCTGAATAAAACGGAGGGCGGTTTGAGTTATGAACAAAAAAAGGAGAAATGGGAACTCGTTACCGTTCACACCGCCCGCCGGTCATTTGCTACCAATATGTTTTTAGCGGAGGTTCCAGCCATTTCAATAATGAAGATCACCGGACACCGGACGGAAAAGGCGTTCATGAAATACATTAAGATCACCCAGGAACAGAACGCCGATAAATTGAGTATACACCCTTATTTCATAAAACCATTAAAGGCAGTAAAAAAGTAAAAAACTTTACAGGATTTAACCGGGTTCCAGATTATTGTACTTTTGAATAAAGTTCAAATAATATAAGTCATGAAAATGGATGATGAATTACTAAGGCTCCTTGAAACAGGTACTATAACAGAATTAGAGACATATTTTGAAAAAGTATATTTGACATTTCGGAATCTAAATCCCGGAAAGGAATTAGATTTTCTTTCTTATATTGAGGAAAGTATAACATGGATTACCGGCAGTGGGAAAACGAAAAGTAGAGAAAAATTTATTTACGATTGGACGGAGGAAAAACGAACAGAGCTAAAGGCGGAGGTAAAGGCATCACAAACCCAAGTTGAAAAAATCAAATGGAATGGAACCCCCGAAATATTTGGTTTTCTGTTTTTAGAACTTATACGAAAAGGATATATAGACGTCCCCTTACATCATGGAAAACCAAATTTTACCGGATTTTCTCGACTTTGTTGGGAACATTTTGAGATTAAAACAACCCCCGGAAACCTCGAGCGGGCATTAAATGAAGAAAATAACCGCCTTACCGATTGGAAACGAGATCAGTTTAAAATCCCTCAGTTATCTGAAATAGATTGAATTCATTAAGTTTCCGTATTATCCCGATAGTTTCCCGATAGTCAGAACGGTTGATATTGTTTCATATTTGCTGAAAATATCAGTAAATTATGGAAACAATTATTTTACATAGTACACCTCTCAAAGATTTCCGGGACATTATCGGTTCTATTGTTGAAGAAAAGTTACTTCAATTCCACCCGGAACCTCCGCAACCCAATATTAATAGCGAATATCTGACCAGGGCGGAGGTTTGCGACCTATTGAGAATTTCACTTTCAACCCTCCACTATTACACAAAGGACGGAACCCTGCAGGGTTATCGTATCGGAGGACGTATTTTGTATAAGAGTGCGGAGGTTCAAAACGCAATACAGGAAATTCAATCGACAAAATATAAACATCATTCGTAAAATGGAAACGATTGTTCAACCTATTACAGGCAAAAAACACCCTCCCGATTGTAAACACCTGGTTTTTGAACTCAACCCCGAAACTCATTACTACCAAATGACCAGGGGGGAAATGGGATTTTTAAAGGTACCACCGGAACTCAAATTAGAGGAAACCCAAAAGAAAGGACTAATACATTCAGATTTTCTAATACGTGGACGTATTAAGGACGGGAAATATCTTTTCTTCACTGGATTACTGCAAACGAATTATAAAGATTGGTATTTCGGGGACTATTACGAAGTCAGGCATGGAATTAAGAAAAACAGTTTTATTCTATTCCATTTCTCACAGGATCAAACGAGGTTTGAAATGTTTTTCTTCAATCATATTAAAGTTTACCCGGATCACCGGGAAAGGTTCATTCATGAATTTATTAACTCACTCAAAAAATAAAACGAGGTTGAGTACCCGCACCCCGTTTAAATTGTTCAAACCTAACAGGCAGTTAGGAATGACAAAGATACTAAAAACACCGGCGGAATGATCGACTTTGTCAAAATAAAGATACTTTACCCGGATATTGACAACCTCCGCGCATTATCTTTCCTGAAATGGGAACGGCCTGTAAACGATCAAACAGGGGAAATAAACACAGAAAAACCGATAACGGCAAAATTTAACGGCCTGACTATTGATATCTTTTATGATAAATATGTTTATGTTCGAGGGAGTCTTCATTATTATTGGAATATTACAAAAACAGGGAAACGTCAAAACTATAATGATTTTACTTTCTCGTCCCTGGCCTGGACGATCCGGGACATTTGCACCCGGTTTAACCTCGACCCGGTAAACTGCAAAATAGAAAACATTGAAACCGGCGTGAATATCATTTCCCCGATCCCTGTTAACGAGGTTCTACGATCTATTATTAACCATAAAGGAAAACCATTCACCCAGGAACACAACGAAAACAAATATTTCCGGGAGTGTGAACATCAAAGGTACTTTGTAAAGGTTTACAATAAAGGTTTACAATTCGAACAACCTGAAAACATACTACGTTTCGAATTGAAGTATGTAAAAATGAAAGACCTTAAACCGTGCGGGATTAAGACCTTGGCAGATTTGACGGAAAAGGATAAAATTAACTCACTGGTTGAACTATTACAGGCACATTTTAACGATTTACTATTTTATGACAGTACCATACAGGAAAACGATTTACCACAGTCAGAACGCGCCATTTTAACCCAGGGGAGGATTCCTACATATTGGAATGAACTAAAGGAAACGAACCCGGAAAACTATAAAAAGAAAAAAAAACGGTTCCGGGAACTTGTCAATAGATACGGGAAACAAAATTTACAGGAAACAATAAGGAACCTTATTACTCAAAAATGGAATGATCTTTTACAAACCGATCCCGAAACTTTCCCCGTTTTAACCGGGGGTGCAATACATGAATTGACCGACCCCGCAAATATGGACTTTCCCCATTTTAACCCCTTGTATATAGAGTTAAAACAGGTAAACTCTATTCAGGTTAAAGACAGCTCCGCCGGGATCACTCCCCGGCGTTACTGTCAAACTTGCGGACGGGACATTTCAGACCAAAAAAAAGGAGCAAAGTTTTGTAGTGCGAAAATTGTCGGTTATGAAAACGCTCACAAATGCAGGAATGACAACTCCAATCCCTGGAACAACCTTAAAAACATTATTGAACGGGATAATGAAAGAGGTTTATTGTTTCTCTTTGATACGCTCCCGTACTTTGTAGGCGGGAACAGGAGACCCCCACAGATAATTCAATGAAAACAAGTCAATCAATACTATTTGAGGACGCTCCAATTTTTCACCCCGTGGGTTTTTCTACGACTGTTTTCCTGAAAAAAACATGCCGGCCAACATCCTACATTAAATAAACACCCATCGCTACGAGTTTCATTTTCAGAAAAAAGTCAGACTAATACCCATCTTCAAACTCTTGACTTTAAAAGGGCGGTTGGTTTACCTTTGTATCGTAACAAAACAAACAACAATGGAAGAGTTCCCTAAATTAATACCAGTCAAAGAAACAACGTTAAGTCTTCCATCGATAAGGCTTAATTGTTTGGCTATTGCTTCGATCCGGGTCGAACAACGACCAATTACATATCTGGCAAACGAATATTTTAATTTTGTAATGAATGGAATGTCGGAGAATGGCGTAATTTATACCTTTGAAACAGATATTCCACGAAAACCGCCGGTAAAAAATGAAAAATAATAAATCTTCTGGTTTTTTCTATAAATTCTTTCTACGACGGTCGAATGAATCAGTATCAAACATATTACTATCCATTATACATTGTAAAATTGCCCCGGATTCCGCCCATATGCAATTTACAACTAACAAATGAGAGGGTTTTTCCTTCATTATGAAATCATAATTTGGCATGTTGGCTAAAATAGTAATAGGGAATCCTTCACAAAACTCCATATCTTCTAATAAAGGTTTTTCCCTTTCAAAATATTTTAACAAAATATAGAAAAAATCTCTTCGACAAATTAGTGGTATTAACCCCTTCGGTTGAAGGAATGGCAATTCACATATTTCAAATAGATATACAATTCCCTCTTTTGTTGTAAAAGGTATTGGTAACTTTAAACCATCTTCTCTTTTTATTTCCATAAATCAAAGATTTTAGATTTATTCACTATTCACATCACAATACTGCAAAGAATAACCCCCAAAAACAAAAAATAATCCCCCTAATGCTAAACCGATTTCTCTTTTACAAATTTCGCAAACTTTCGCGAATGATAACCCCAGAATGTCTTAACCAATTCAATCCCTGAATCTGTTATCTTATAAGTCTGCCTGGTTGGTTGCTCTATATATCCATGTCTCACAAGTTCCCGCACCCCCTTTAACATCGCATCATAACACCAAAACGTTTTATATGGTATCTCTTTTAGCCGTGATTTAAACTGATACCAGTAAACGGTGGAAAACGATACCACCCTTTTGTAGGAGTTGCCATTGTTTGGTAATCACACATAGTATAAAAGGCAGGATCAGGGAGTTTTTCGATATTTCATTTTGATTTGTAATGCAAGGCATGATATCGATGACCATAAAGCTGTTAATCAGGATGATTTGATAGATCTTAAAAGGTTGCTGGTGTATAACAAAAGAAAAGGCCGTCACATCTGACAGCCTGGCTTTGTTTTTCATCGTGATTGGCGATGATAAGATGAGTGATAAAGGGGTATGTTCACTTGTGTTTGTCATATTTCTTTTGGAGTTCCATACCCTGATGCTGCCGGTAACTGGGGCCACGGATCTCGATCTTGACGGCATGATGAAAAATACGGTCCAGGATCGCCCGGGTGGAGACAGGATCACCCAGGTACTCGGCCCAGGCTTTTTCTTCCACGTTGGTGGTAAAGATCAGGGGTCGGTTCAGTTGGTAGCGTTCGTCTACGACCTTAAACAGCAGATGGGCTTCTTTTGTGACCTGGAGTTCAAGCCGGTCATGCCCCATCTCATCAATGATCAACAGATCGGGATTGACGTATTTGCGGAGCCGTTTGAGCAGGTTCTTCTCAAAGACCCCGCTGTTCAGATCACCAATGAGTGCGGCACAGGTGGTATATAATACTTTGTACCCCTGTTCACAGGCGATCAAGCCCAGAGCCTGCGCTAAATGTGACTTTCCTGTTCCAACATCACCAATCCATAAAAGCGATTCCTGGTGTTTAATAAACTCCATGGTGGAGAGGTCCATGACCAGGGATTTACGTAATTTGGGCTGAAAACCAAAGTCAAAGTCCGAGAGCAACTTGTAAGGACGAGGCAGATGGCTTTCCTTGATGCGGTAACGAATATGACTTTCCCGCTTAAGGTTGACTTCTTCGCTCAGGACCAGCTCCAAAAAATCCAATAACCCCAGTTGCTTTTCATGTGCCCGTTTGATGAGTTCGTTATGGTGTTGGGCGAGGTTTTTTAATCCCAGGTACTCACTCATCCGGGCGATGGTTTGAGGGTTAGTTTTCATCATCAGGGGATTGATCAAACAAGGTTTTCATGGCATCCCGGCCCTGGGCGTGGGACTTAAGAAAGCGTTCTATCGTTTTGACGTCATAGACTCCGTGGTCCATGGCACGGCCAATGGCCTTGAGGATATCCTCGGTAAAATAATGAACCTTCAGGGCCAGTAGCGCGTTAAGGGCCACAGTGGGGTCCTTCTTCTGCAGGATCAGCTTTTCGGCATACTTTTCCATGATCACTCCCATGGCAAACAGGCGTTGTTTTACCTCCGATAGCTTGAGTACCCGGCCGTGGGTGTAAGCAGGCGGCAATCCAATGTAACGGCCGGTCGCTCCCTTTTCGGCCAGGGGATGAGAGACAAGAAGTGTAAAATCATGGGAGTAAATAATGACCTGATCGCTGGTGATCCTAAGAGGACAACTTTTAAACAGATAATCCCCCGGAACATAATAGGAGTATCCCTGATAGTTTACGCAGGATTCCTGGTTAACGACCCGGTATACAATCAGCGATGTATCATAGTGGGTTGCAGGTAATGGGACCAAACAAGGGAGCTCATCGGTAAACAGATCGATAGGTCGCCTGCCTGTGGTACGATGCACCCGTACATCGTTAACATTCGTTAACCAGCTTTTTAACTGTTCTTTCAAATCATTCTTATCCCGGAAGCGGCGGCCGTTCAAAAAATTCGTTTCCAGGTAATAAAACGGCCTCTCTATTTTTAAATTCTCTGTCGGCTTTCTGGGATGGATCGCCAGGGGGCGAAAGCCATAATGTGAGGCAAAACCAAGGTAGTGGCGGTTAAATATTGGCTCACCACATTCCCATCGGTCTACACACACCTTTTGGTTATCGCTCTTGATCTCACGGGCCACCCCGTCAAAATACATGAAGGCGTGAACCAGGCATTCAAACAGGGTACGTTGCGTCTTATCTTCCACCACTTCTATGTACTGACGGCGGCTATATCCCAGAATGTAGCTGAAGAAGATCACCTTATGTTCCCGGCCTTCGGATGAAGTGAACTCGATCATGTACTCGCTCCAGTCATGCGCCGCACGCTGTCCTGCAGCCGTCTCCACGCAACGTATCACCGGATGGCTTTTGGAGGTTCGTATCTTACTCACGTAGACTTCGACCATAGTGATCTTACCGGGATATCCCTTCTCAAGGATCTGTTCAAAGATCCTCTGCACGGTGATATTCTTAAACTGCTGCAACGCATCCTGGATATACTCTTTATACGGATCCAGTTTGGAGGGATATACCCTGGGCGATTTCAGGAGCTTCACCCCCTCACTGCGCCGACGTTCATTCTCACGCAGGATCCTCAGGATCCTGTTCCTCCCGCAGTGGTATTCCCTGCCCAGGCGTCGGATAGACCAACCCTGACCCCGATGATAGATCACACTGTTTTCAAAGGCTTCATCTTTCATATGATTGCAATGTTTTGTGAATGATCTCTGTTAACCGGCCCATGGGAGCCACTAATTCATTCATGGCAGGAAGTACCATAGCCTTTTGCTCATCAGGAAGCTGACGGGTGTGTTCACTCTGCAAGACACCGCCTAAAATGTTCACCTGTAAACGAAGCAACTCCCTGGCCTTTAACAACCGGTTTCCATGATCGGATAACCGGCTGTCAAATAACTTATCCCGCTGTAAAACCTGATTGATCACTTCACGGCTATGATTGTAAATATAACCCTCTGTCTCTCTTCCACTGGCTTTTAAGAGCTTATCCACCACTATGGCACATTCCCTGGAAGTTAATCTCTCGCGGATCACCATTTTCAAGGCTTGATCCTGATTGCCACGCGGCAATTTGACCAGTTCCCTGCCATGGCTCACGGTGATCGTTCCCATGCGCAGGGCATCCTGTACCTCGGGCAGTAATTTCTCAATCAGGCTTAACCTGCGGCATACCCAGCTATGGCTCTGCCGTAAAACCTTCGATACTTCCTTCTGACTCATCCCATGATCATGGATCAAACTGCGCACGATCAGCCCCTGCTCGTACATCGTTAAACTGCTGCTATGACGGTTATAATGAAGGATCATGGCCTTGGCCATGACCACATCCACCTCGAAAACCAACGATTGCAGCTCACCAAGTCCAAGTTCCAGCGCTGCCCGGTATCGTTTGATCCCGTCAATGATGTGATACCCATCGTCGTTTTTCAGTAATATAAGAGGTTGAAGTTGTCCGGTCGAGCGCATCGACATCTCCATGCTTCTCACCGCTTCTGGCTGGATCAGCCGGAACTCATTCGACCATTCCCTGATGGCTTCTGTTTTGACCATGATGGGCTCCATGGGTGCAATTTTCTGCCAAAAGTATTTCATTGCTGAACCCCAGTCAATCGCGTCCGGATTTACAATCGCCGTACAAACATCGTTGGAGCCTTTGTAATAGATTTCATATCTGCAAGTTGTGACATGAACGCGTCCGGATTTACAATCATTTGGTAATCCACCTCGATCATTGCGTAAATAGTATCATTATCAGGCTTTTGCAGCATTAACGTGTCCGGATTTACAATCTTTCGTTCAATGGACGTTTTACTTCGTTTTTGGAGATCCCTTTGATGCTGCCGGTAACGATTTTCTAAAACGTACTCTGGGTGCGTTGCACGATATGATCTCTGGTACTCTGATCCAACAAAAGGATTACCCTGACCTTTCCGGGAGTTCTTCCGTTCCCTGGCTTGTTGCAGTTTATTGGACCGGAAGGTGCCATTAAACCTGTACTTGTGCCTCTCAAAACTCAGTTTGCGAGCCTTCTGACACACATGGTCTCCACAATATTGTTGAATGAGATGTTTAAGCTTTTTATTGGCCAGGGTGGTTCGACCGCAATGCCGGCATACCAGGGTTCGCATAGACGTACTTTTTTACGTCTACGTTATTCCACAGTTTTGGTGGCATCAGTTTATATCAGGAAGTGGCATCAGTTTAGTTCAGGCCGGAAAATCTCTGCAAGTCGAAACGCCAATACTTCCTTACCCCTTGCAATATGAACCCATAAGAGACACTTTAACGCCATTTTACTCACTTTAGTTGAATTATCTTCAATAGCGTAATAATATGCCTCGCCCAAGGCAAATTTATCCCTGTAGGTTACTTTGTACGTTGTTTGTCGCGGTCTCATATAAGTTAATACCAGTTTTACTATTGACCCTAAAAGTCAATGATTCATATGAATCGTTTCAGTTTCACTATTTGAGTCCATATAGATTTAATTTTTACCGGCAAACAGAAAGACAAAAACTGAAAAAAGGCTCAAACCCGAGATCATTACCACCTTTCATTCTAAATGCAGTGAAACTATCTTGTTTCCCCTGTTATTCAGATAGATCGAAAAAATGTCAGTTACCTATAATAATCTCCAGGTTCAATCAAAAAAAAGGACGTGATTTTCTTAAAAGGATACTGGTAAATAGTAGTATAATGGCCACTATAACGGTCACCTATTACTACTCTATTTACTTTCCCCCAGAAATGTTGACGAACCATCTCTGTTATTGCAGAAACATAAAATTCATTATCAACATAGAAAACATTTTGAAAATTTTCGTTTAGTGAAATTGCTAAAAAATTTCTGAACCGTATCGGAGAGCCATTCTTTACAAATCTTTCAATGTGCAAAATTGTTTTTCTCTTGGGTCTATCACTTCTTCTAACCAAGGAATCCTTGTACTTCCCCATGACATAAGGCGTTACATCATAGATTGCTGGTAATAGATGAAAGGTTGAATTATAATAATTTGATTTAGGGGGGATGAACGTAATTCTTTCCGGTTTAACTTTTAATGTCGTTGATACATTTACCCCTTCCCCTTCTCTTACTGAAAAATCTGGTAATATCAAATTCCCATGATATGAAAGGCTTTTGTAAATACCTGCTGTGTAGTAGTAGGCCTCATCATTCCAATAATTTAATTTATCATCGTTATAAACAAAAGATGAATTCTTCCAATCTATGTATATTGGTTTGTCTAACTTATTGAAAACAGAGAATCCCAAGATTCCTCTTTCCTCCCAAAAATAGTATTTGATTAACAACGTATCTGTTTCATAAACAAAATAATCGTTACTAAATTGAGTATTTGTCGATGTTGTATCAAAAACCTGAACATATTTAGTACAACCAGTAAGGCTAATAAGAAGGAAAGAGAAGAAAGTAAATTTTTTCATAATGATTTTATTTTTAGGTTTAACCTATAAATATTCATCGAAAGGTAAGAAAATATTTGCATTATCAATATCTTTACAAAAAGATAAATCAATGAAAAAATATTTACACTTAATTTTCTTGATCCCTTTATCCATATTATCGGTACTTCAAACCGGATGCACAAAAAAGGAATCAACTACAACGCAAACCCCCACGCCCGTGTCAAATTCACAATGGGGGCAAATGAATAGTCCTGTTGAAGGCACTATAACAAGTCTTGCGTTATACAATTCAAAAATTTACGTTGGTGGTAACTCTGGATTATACTATTCTGAAAATGATTGTGAAACATGGAACCCAGTAACAGATACTTTGATACCCGGTAGTTATTTTGATGTTACTTTTCTTAAGGTCATTAATAATTATTTGTTTATTGGGGGAGCGTGTGGTATTAGTAGATTGAATGGGAACCAATTAAACTTTTTTCCTGCAAATGGGCTTCAATATTATTCATCCGTTTCAATTTTGAATCAAAACTCAATGCTAATAATGTCATTCTATTGTGGTGTTACAGAAAGATCATTTAATAATGGAAACACGTGGGATTCAGCAATCAATATTAATGGACATTTAGGTTTGTTTAGTTCTGGTCAACTTTTCTTGCAAAATGATAGCATTTATTATAATACCAATGATGGACTATTCAAATATAACAGCAATAATAACACCTGGAAATTTATATCATATGTTGGTTTTTCTTTTTTATATGGATTTGAAAATCAATTATATGGAATTTACTCACCTAATGGAGGAGTGGAGATATCCGACGATTACGCAAAAACTTGGTACCAGGCAAATAATGGACTGACCGATTTGAATACAACCTCAATAACAAGTAGTGATAATCGAGTTTTTGTAAGTACTGACACTTCAGGAGTTTTTGTATCTGGAGATTTAGGTAAACATTGGTTAACAATGAACAGCGGTTTATTGAACAAAAAAATACAACTTCTGGCCGTATTAGGAGATTATCTCTATGCCATTGATAACACAAATAAACTTTGGAGATATCAAATCTTATCGGGAAAAGAGACTGTACTACGAAAAAAAAACAATTCAAAGACTATTATTGAACTTACTCTTTTTAGTTTTTCCCATTTCTAAAAACCCTTTAAAACACTTTTTACCGTCCCCCTAACCGTCCCCCTATGAAAAAACAAACCCCCGTATGTATATGATTATACAGGGGTTAAATGCACTTTATTTGTTGTCCGACCAGGGCTCGAACCTGGACTCTACTGATCCAGAGTCAGTCGTGTTGCCAGTTACACCATCGGACATTCGAGCGGCAAAATTAATCAGTTTATTTTAATTAGTGTCTGTCTTTAAACTCAAATTGTTAATAAATACTTGTGTTTGATGGGATTTTTCAAGAAAGTTCCCGGTATCTTCGAATCAAAGATAAAGAATCCATGAAAATATTCAGCGATTTACTTTTAAAATTCGAAAAGCCTGATTGGTCGCATAATCCGGAGTTTTGTGTTATTGATACCATACTGGAAGCACGTCCTGATTTGATTTTAATGTTTAGTTCAGAGATAATGGGCGATGAATTAGCTTCAACATTTGGACGTCAAGATACTCCCAGTGTTGAACAAATTGTTCGTGCAGCCATTTTCAAGGAGATGCGTGGAATGGATTACCGGGACCTGGAATTTGCACAACTCGATTCCAGAAGCTGTGCGGCATTTATTAAACTTGAAGACCGGGATCCATTCAGTTTTCAGTTATTTCAAAAGTACATCTCTCGGATTAAACCGGAAACGCTTCATCGGGTACTGGTGGAGATCAATAAAATTGCCATTAGTGAAGGATTGGAAGATGTGAAAAGTGTTTCACAGGATTCTACCGTTGTAAAAACCAATATTCATTATCCTACGAATAACTCCCTTGTCTGGGATTGTATAAAAACGAGCACCCGGTTATTGGAGCAATTGAAACAAGAGATTGATACCCTTGATTTTATTGATTACACGAAATCAGCCAAGAAGACCTTTTATGACATCAATGTCAATCGCAAGAATAAGGATCGGTATGATTTATTTTGTAAGCAGTTGATTCTTTTTACCAAAGTAATCAATCAAACGTCCAATGCGATAAAAAAAAAGTCCACGAGTATTATCGCTTGGGGCATTCAGGAAGAACTGACTAAATTGCTTAGCCTGATGGTACAGGTATATAATGTAGCCTATCGCAAGGAAATTGATGGGGAAAAAGTCCCCAGTGAAGAAAAATTGTTTTCGATTTATGAACAACACACCGACATCATTGTGAAAGGGCAAAGGGAAGTGCTGTTTGGCCATAAAGTAAACCTGGCTGCAGGCAAGAGCAATCTTGTTCTGGATTGTCAGGTTTTAAGGGGCAACCCATCGGATAAATCTTTATATCAGCCTACAATTGACAATGTTATTCAAAATTATAAGATCATTCCTCGCGACAGCGCTACCGATGGCGGATATGCAAGCTTAGCAAACCGGGATCACGCACAGAAGGCAGGAATTGCTAACATCGTGTTTAATAAGGTTGTAGGTAGCATGCAAAACATAATCAGTAGCCTGAACATGGAAACACGGCTGAAAAAATGGAGGAGCGCCATGGAGGCTATAATCTCGAATATAAAACGTGGCTTCAATATCCGTACTTGCAATTGGAAAGGGTGGGTACATTTTCAGGCAAAGGTAATCTGGAGTGTTTTGGCATATAACTTCAGGGTGATGACCGCCTTAATTCTTGACCGGCTTAAATCTGATCCTCTGGTCAGTTGATTATCTAAATGACCAGTAAAATCAAGCGTTTTGAATATTGAACCTATAAACAGGATGAAACGGATTTGTGTGAAATGTCAAAATCCAGCATATATTAACCGGGTGGGGTCGGTTATTAACAAGGTGCTGGGCTGAAATCCCGGAATAATGGCTTTTTGTTGCGATAAATCCCTCTGTGCATCAAAAATCTGGCAGTTATCAACAAAATGGGGGACTGTATGGACAGACACTAATTAGAAGTCTGTACTACAGGTTTTTTTCCAGCTTTGCCCACGAATCCTTTAGTGTAACTGTCCTGTTAAATATCATCCGGTCAGCAACAGAATCCTTATCCACAGTGAAATAACCCAATCGTTCGAATTGAAATCTATCTCCCGGAACCGCATTCTTTACAGAAGGCTCCAGGTATCCTTTGCAAACTTTCAGAGAGTCAGGGTTTAAGTAATCTTTGTAATCCTTTCCTTCTTCAGTATCATCCGGGTTTTCTTTGCTGAAAAGTCGGTCATATAGTCTGATTTCAGCCTCAATTACATGATCCACAGAAACCCAATGCAAAGTCCCCTTTACTTTTCGGTTGCTCTTTGGCATCCCGCTCCTGGTCTCCGGATCATATGTACAGTGAATTTCTGAAATTTCGCCAGTTTGGGGACTTTTAACGATACTTTCGCACTTGATGATATAAGCAGACCGCAAACGCACTTCCCCCCCTGGAAACAGCCTGAAATACTTTTTTGGGGGCTCTTCCATGAAATCCTCCCTTTCAATGAATAATTCTCTTGAAAAAGGAACCAGACGCTTTCCTTTGGTTTCATCTTCAGGATTATTTACTGCTTCCATTTCTTCTACGATTCCCTCTGGGAAGTTATCAATAACTACTTTTAACGGGTTCAATACAGCCATTATGCGGTTTGATCTTTTATTCAGATCTTCCCGGATGCAGAATTCGAGCAGGCTTACATCAATCACATTGTCGCGTTTTGCGACACCAATGATTTCCGCAAAATTCCTTATCGATTCAGGTGTATATCCCCTTCTTCGTAGTCCGCTGATGGTAGGCATTCTCGGATCATCCCAACCGTTAACCCGCCTTTGTTGCACCAGTTCAAGGAGCTTTCTCTTGCTCATCACAGTATAACTCAGGTTTAATCGGGCGAATTCAATCTGACGTGGTGCATAGATCCCTATCTCCCGGATCAGCCAATCATAGAGTGGCCTGTGTACTTCAAATTCCAGGGTACAAATAGAGTGTGTGATTCGTTCAATGGAATCAGACTGCCCGTGTGCGAAGTCATACATCGGGTATATACACCATTTATCCCCGGTACGGTGATGCGTAGCATGGAGAATGCGATAGAGCACCGGATCACGCATATGCATATTAGGAGATGCCATGTCGATCTTTGCTCTCAGAACTTTCGATCCATCAGGAAATTCTCCTGCCTTCATCCGTGCAAAAAGGTCAAGATTCTCTTCTATGGTGCGTTTGCGATAAGGACTTTCTTTCCCCGGCCGGGAAGGTGTACCCCTTGTTTCACTGATCTCTTCAGAGCTCATATCACAAACATAGGCTTTCTCTTTCCTGATCAGTACGACAGCGTAATCATAAAGTTGTTCAAAATAATCAGAAGCATAGTAAAGCCGTTCTTCCCAATCAAAACCCAGCCATTTTATATCCTCCATAATGGAGTCGACATACTCGATATCTTCCTTTATCGGATTAGTATCATCAAATCGTAGGTTGGTTTTTCCATTATATTTTTTACCCAGGCCGAAATTTAAGCAGATGGATTTTGCATGTCCGATATGCAAATATCCATTTGGTTCAGGGGGAAAACGGGTATGAACCCTGCCTTCATTGACATTGTTCCTCAGATCTTCTTCAATGATCTCTTCAAGGAAATTCAGCGATTTTTCACTTTTTCCCTCTGGTAATTTTTTCTCTTCCATTTTAACAGGCACTCATCTTAAACATGAAACTTAAGAATATGATTCAAATTGTTGCAAACTTACTGAAAAAATGAAACCCCTCGCCGCAAGTAGCGAGGTATCAAAACAAATTGAACTGTATTCGCCGCACGAGGTGTCGAATTGACCTTCGTCTGCCGGAGGCGGATTGAACAATCAGCAAGGAGCGTTTGCAGGAAATTAATAATTTTGCTCTTTGCTAAATCATCACACATGGGAAAAATTCTTTTGGAAGGTATGGAGTTTTTTGCCTACCATGGCCACTATAAAGAAGAACAGATCATTGGTACAAAATTTATCGTTGATATTGAAATGGATTTTGAAAGTGGGCAGGCAGAACAGTCTGATCGCCTGGCCGACACCATTAATTATCAGGAAATTTACCAGCTTGTCAGAACAGAAATGGAAATTAACGCTCACCTTTTGGAAAGGGTCGCCCGGCGTATTCTTGATAGCATATGCCAGCGGTTCCCAAAGGTGAAATTTGTTCAGGTAAAAATATCAAAGATCAATCCTCCCTTAGGTGGAAAGGTGACACAGGTCAGCTTCATTTTGACAAACTGATTTTTTTCCTATCTTTGCTGCCCTCATCAGGGTATCGTGGCCGAGTGGTCAGGCAGAGGTCTGCAAAACCTCGTACAGCGGTTCGACTCCGCTCGATACCTCCCAACCCGTTCATTTATTCGAACGGGTTTTTTTATTTGTGGCCGGCGAATTGTCCTGATGTTTTTTGTTTTATTCAATTTCCGTAAAATCTTTATTTTTGTCTGATAATGAGCTTCCTTATGGTGAAAAGATCGACGATGTACTTTTTTATTCTCTTGTTTTTTGTTTCGCTTTTATATGGCTACGTGGAAATATTTTTCAGGAACCCAAGCTACCACCATCTATGGAGACAGTCAGATTGCCTTTCAATCACCATGAATTATTATAAGGAAAATCTGAACTTCTTTACTCCTGCAATTCACTGGGTTGGTAATGATGATGGAAGAACAATAAGTGAATTCCCCATCATTTATTATACCGTTGCTCAACTGTGGAAAGTCTTCGGCCATCATGAATTCATCTTCCGGCTCATCAATATTTTAATCGTATTTTCAGGATTGTACTGCTTGTTCCGCTTTACCCTTGAATTTATTTCGGATGGCTTCTGGGCGGTGTTTCTGCCATTCTTTCTTTTCAGCTCCCCGATTCTGGCTTATTATACAAACAACTTTCTTGCTGATGCTCCGGCACTTGGCCTTTCAATAATGGGTGGATATTTTTTCTGGAAGGCTTTTTCTAATTGCAAAAAAAAGTGGTTCTATTTTTCACTTGTTCTGTTTCTTTTGGCAGGCCTTATTAAAATATCATCTCTTATTCTTTTTCTTTCTTTGTTTCTTCTTAACTTGTACCTGATCTTGTTTCAGCATAAAGAAAAAACATGGCTTACCAGTATCTTCCGGATACTCCCGTATCTGGTTGTTATTGTCCTGATCTTCATATGGTACCGCTACTCAGCTTATTACAATAAACATAACATCTCCGGTGTCTTTTTGCAGGGATTTTTGCCAGTCTGGTCAATCGACAGCGCTGCAATTAAAAATTTATTGAATTCCTATTGGAATGATACGATCCCTGCCTTTTTTCCCCTTGCAGGATTTTATTTTGATCTGGTCGTCTTTATTTGTCTGTTTTTCTTTTATAAATATGTCAACCGTTTTCTTCTGTTCCTCAATTTGTTCGTGTTTCTTGCATGTATTGGCCTTCTTATTTTATTATACCAGGCCTTGACAATTCATGATTATTATTCAACGAATTCTTTGATTTTCATTCCGTTACCTTTACTCGCAATGCTGGATCTGTTCCATAGAAAATACCCCCGGCTTTTAAAAAATATTTTCCTGAAGATCCTTGCTGTTGTCGGATTGATACTTCTTCTTTATACAGGAGCGATTACTAACCGTATGAAATATAACACACGTGATTGGTTAGTAAAAACGAATTTTATCATTGATAAGCATGAAATGCAGGAACTGGAAAAGTTTAATGATTGGTTTGATACACGTTTCACCGCCTTGCACACCATATCGCCTTACCTTAAACACCTCGGTATTCAAAGGACGGACAGGGTTTACAGTACTCCCGACAATAGTATTAATATTACCCTCTATATGATGGATCAAAAAGGGATTGATGATTTTGGCTATACTGATCTTCCATACAGCAAGAGGATCCCACTGGTGAAAGAACTGGGCTGTAAGTATATAATTTTAAACAATACCTATTATTGCAAGGACACGGGTCTTGCTCCCTACCTGAAACATCAGATCGGAACATACCAGAATGTGAATATTTACAAGTTGGATTCTATAACAAAACCAGGCTTATGAAATACGTCGGAGCTCATGTAAGCGCCTCAGGAGGCGTCGAAAATGCACCTGTTAACGCAAATGCGATCAACGCTAAAGCATTTGCCCTTTTTACCAAAAATCAGCGTCAATGGGTGGCAGCCCCCCTGACAGAAGAAAACATCAAACTGTTTAAAGCGAATTGCGCGAAATATGGTTACCTTCCTGATCATATTCTGCCCCATGATAGTTACCTGATCAATTTGGGAAACCCTGAGAAGGAGATGCTGACGAAATCACGTAAATCATTTCTTGATGAGATGACCCGTTGTGAACTGCTTGGATTGAAACTGCTGAATTTCCATCCCGGGGCCCATTTGAACTTGAATTCGGTTGAGGATTGCCTTAAACTTATTGCAGAATCCATAAACCTTACTCTTGATAGAACCAAAGGTGTTTCAGCAGTTATTGAAAATACGGCCGGACAGGGCAGTGCTGTCGGGTTTAGGTTTGAGCACATCAAGACGATTATTGACCACATTCAGGATAAAAGTCGTGTAGGAGTCTGTCTCGATACCTGCCATACTTTCACAGCGGGTTATAACATCAGGACAGCAGAAGGCTATGAAGCGACAATGAAAGAATTTGATGAAATTATAGGTCTGGCTTACCTGAAAGGTCTTCATCTGAATGACTCAAAAAAAGATCTGGGAACACATGTTGACCGTCATGAAAACTTGAAAAAAGGAATATTGGGAGAAGGACTTTTTCACAGGATCATGAATGATTCCAGGTTCGATAATATCCCTATGATCCTCGAAACACCCGATGAAACCGCCTGGAAAGATGAGATCGCCTGGCTTTACAGCCTGGTGTCTGCTAAATAGTTACGTTTCAAAAGAATATTATTTCTTTGTTGGATAAAACAAATATTCAGCAATAAAAACAAGCAGCAGGGTGAACAAACTGCTTAATAAAACACGCATAAGGGTCTGGAAGAATTCCGTAAAACGGAAGATTTCAAGATAGAAGAGGGAAAAATGATGGACCAGTATCAGAATGATAGAATAATAAGCGAACCATTTTATTCCCTGGTTCTTCAGGGAGGGCGATTGGCTATTCATAAATTCAGTCCCCGTTGAAATGCTTGTGATTACGAACGGCCTTACAAATGCCATCAGCACGCAGGCAGAGGCATTAAGGCCAAATGTATTGGTAAAACCATCGAGGGTGATTCCCAAAAGGAATGCCGACAGAAGAAGCAACCAGTGCGGGGTCTCAAACGGAAGAAGCAAAATAAAATAAATGTAAAAATAGGGATTGATGTAACCACTGAATTGGATGTTATTCAGGATCAGCACCTGGAAAAGGATCAGAAAGATAAAACGTCCGATATTTTTTAAAAGGATAATTGTCATTTACAAAACATCATAAGTTTACCGGTCACTGCTTTTAAATGATTTTTTCAGGTTTTCTTTTTCTTTTCGCATCATATCAATAAGCACTTCCACAAAACTAAGACTGTTGAAATCGGTGGCAAATCTGATGGTTGCGTAATTGAAATTTTCTTCCTGTGCAATCGTAAAATGATCGATCGTTCCGATCAGCAATCCTTCAGGAAAAATATCAGAATTTCCACTCGTGATAATGGTGTCTCCGCTATTGATCACTACATGCTTGGGGATTTCCTTAACTTCTCCGGTCTGATAATCGCCTCCTCCCCATTCAATGTTGACCAGTTGGTTATTTTTTTTGAATTTCCCCGATATCCGGCTGTCCTTATTAAGCAATGACATTACCCAGCAAAAATGATCCGAAATGCTCACAACCTGACCCACGATCCGGTTACCCATGATAACACCCATATGGTTTTCAATACCCTGAAGGTGTCCTTTATTGAGCATTATAAAATTGTTCCGCTTGTTTGTCGAGTTGTTGATGACCTTTGCACTGATGTAACGGTATTCAAGTTTGTACAGGGTGTCCTTGTGATAGAATGATTCCGTATCGGCTTTGTAAAATGCTTCTGAACGGTTGGAATGTAGTTTGGCATTATCCTCAGCAAGGATCCTGTTTACCCTCCTGAGAGAAAAATATTCGGAAACATCGCTTGAAACGTTGAGAATTGTACCTGCAATTCCATTCGATACATGTGCCAAAGCATTGTTCTGGTAGTCGTTGTAATTAAAAAATAGAACAAGCGACAGAATCTCCAGCGCCAGGAAAAGGAAATAGATATACCTTTTCTGGAGGAAATATAACAGGTAACGCATAACCTCCTTTACTTAATGAGGAAGGTGAATTTGTCGAAATTCTTTAACGCAATCCCGGTACCCCTCGCAACTGCTCTTAACGGGTCTTCTGCAACATGTACCTTGAGTTTCGTCCTGAGGTGTATTCTTTTATCAAGTCCCCGCAATAACGAGCCACCACCCGCTAGATAGATCCCCGTTTCAAAAATATCAGCTGCAAGCTCAGGAGGGGTCATTTCAAGCGCATTCAATACTGCTGCTTCAATTTTCGAGATGGATTTATCAAGTGCATGGGCGATTTCAGCATGATTCACGATTACTTCTTTTGGAATACCTGTAAGCATATCGCGCCCATGAACCGGGTATTCGGGCGGGGGATTATCTATATCCGCAAGGGCAGCTCCTACTTCTATCTTGACCCGTTCTGCGGTACGCTCACCAATGTTGATGTTGTGCTGCTTGCGCATGTATTCTTCAATATCAGAGTTGAATTCATCACCTGCAATCCGGATGGATTTATTGTTAACGATCCCTCCCAGCGCGATAACGGCAATTTCACTGGTACCACCTCCGATGTCGATAACCATATTCCCAACCGGTTCAAGTACATCGATCCCAATTCCTATCGCAGCAGCCATGGGCTCATGAATAAGCCTGACTTCTTTTGCACCTGCCTGTTCTGCAGAATCTTTAACCGCACGTTCTTCTACCTCAGTGATACCGGAAGGTATGCAAATGACCATTTTTAAGGCAGGCGGGAACCATGATTTTCGTATCTCGATCATCTTGATCATTTCCCTGATCATATGCTCCGCAGCATGAAAATCTGCAATCACGCCACCACGAAGCGGACGTATTGTTTTGATATTCTCGTGTGTCTTTCCATGCATCATCTGGGCTTTTTTGCCCACGGCGATGATCTTTCCCGAACTTCGTTCAATTGCAACAATCGAAGGTTCGTCAACCACGACCTTATCATTATAAATGATGATGGTATTTGCAGTACCAAGATCAATTGCTATTTCTTTTGTAAACAAACCCATTTCAAACGTATTTTAATGTTTAAAGTGCCTGATTCCTGTGAAAACCATTGACATCTCATGCGCATCGCAGAAACTGATTGAATCAGCATCGCGTATGGATCCGCCCGGCTGCACAACTGCCTTAATACCTGCATTATATGCAATCTCGACCGAATCTGCAAAAGGGAAAAATGCATCAGATGCCATTACCGCACCGCTCAGGTCAAATCCGAAATCATGCGCTTTCTGAATTGCCTGTTTTAATGCATCAACCCTCGAGGTCTGGCCGGTTCCTGAACCGATAAGTTGCTTCCCTCTCACAAGAACAATGGTGTTGGATTTCTGGTGCTTTACGATCTTATTGGCAAAAACAAGGTCAGAAACTTCAGCATCTGTCGGGGCTTGTTTCGAAACCAGGTGGAAATCAGCCTCTGTTTCTGTTTTCAAATCCTTTTCCTGCTCAAGTGCCCCATTTAATATCGATTTAAACTGAAACTCTGAAAAATCCACGGATTTCTTTTGCAAAAGTATTCTATTTTTCTTTGATTTCAGTATCTCTATGGCTTTTTCACTGTATTCTGACGCGATCAGGATTTCGAAAAAAAGCTTGTCCAGCTCTTCTGCAACTCCGGCATCAACGGGCCTGTTGGCAATAATTACTCCGCCATATGCAGAAACCGGATCGCAGGCAAGAGCATCGCACCAGGCATCTTTTAAATTGGTCCGGCTGGCAACACCGCAGGCATTGGTGTGTTTGATAATGACAAAAGTGGGTTCGGAGAATTCCTTAATTAATGCAATAGCCGCATCGATATCCACAATGTTATTGTAGGAAATTGCTTTCCCGTGAAGCTTGCTGAATACCTCTTCCAGGTTCCCGTAAAAAAGCGCTTGTTGGTGAGGATTTTCTCCATACCGCAAAGGAAATGATTGCAAAATGCTTTTCTTAAATGCAGGTATGTTTTGTTCTTTGTTGAAATATTCAAAGATCTTTGTATCGTAATGGGAAGATACATTGAATGCCTGTGCAGCAAAATATTTTCGGTCCTCCAGGCTGGTTACACCCTCCTTGCTTTTAAGAAGTTCTGTCAGCTGAGAGTAATGCATAGCAGAGGGAATAATCAGAACATCTTTGAAATTCTTGGCTGCAGCCCGGATAAGCGAAATTCCTCCAATGTCTATTTTTTCAATGATCTCATCTTCATTGTTAGTAGTTGCCACGGTATTTTCAAAAGGATAGAGATCAACAATAATTAGGTCAATCGGAGGTATTTTGTATTTTTTTAATTCCTTAATGTCACCGGCATCTTCTCTCCTGTAAAGTATGCCGCCTAATATTTTTGGATGTAATGTTTTCACCCTCCCTCCAAAAATGGAAGGATAACCTGTAACAGATTCAACAGAACTAACGTCTAATCCTTGTTTTTGCAGATAATCAAAGGTGCCGCCCGTAGAAAGGATCTTTATACCAAGATTATTAAGTAATTGGGCGATTTCTGCTATCCGGTCTTTGGAATAGACGGAAATTAAGGCAGTGCGTATTTTAATATCCATAGGCGCTTTTTGAAAGGGTTCACCTTGCAATGTTAGCAATTTTTGGCTAAGTTACAATGAATTCTTAAGGCTCTAGAACAATTTATATTACTTTTACGTTCCTAATAAGATCTTTAGCTTCATCCCAACATGATTTTATTGTTTCGGCTCATTCGCGAGAGTTATTTATTTGCTTTTCAGGCAATTATTGTTAACCGGGTTCGCACGGTTCTTTCTCTGCTGGGGATTGCTATCGGCATTTTCTGCATTATTTCCGTTTTCACCATTTTTGATTCTATGGAAATTGCTATCCATAAAAGCATTGATTCGCTCGGCAGCAATGTTCTCTATATTCAGAAATGGCCATGGGCCATGGGAGGCGATTATCCCTGGTGGAAATATTACCAACGCCCCGAACCAACCTTGAGTGATATGCACGAAATTCAGATACGCAGTACCCTCGCAGATGCAACTGCTTTTTTTATACAGGTTAGTAAAACCGTCAAATTCCGTAATAATTATGTTGATGACGTAGGAGTGATGGGCGTTTCACAGGATTTTGACAAAGTTTGGAAATTTGAACTGGCCGATGGCCGCTATTTCTCCCCCACAGAGTCGAATAGCGGAAAAAATGTCGCCATCATTGGCGCTGATATCGCGACAAACCTTTTCCAGGAAGCAAGTCCGGTTGATCAGACCATTAAAATTTTCGGAAGGAATATTGAAGTTATTGGGGTGATAAAAAAAGAAGGGGAGGATTTTTTCGGGAATTCGAACGATAAGGTCGTGATGCTCCCGATATCATATTGCCGTAATATGGTAGATCTGAATGAAGTCGGGACCTGTATCGTTGTCAAAGCTAAACCGCTTGTTTCCAACGAACAATTGATTGATGAGCTTATGGGCATAATGCGATCTATCAGAAAACTAAAACCTGCAGCTGAAGATAATTTTGCCATCAACGAAACCAGCATTATCTCGAAAGGCTTCGATAGTTTATTTGCTGTGATCGGAACGGTTGGCTGGATCATTGGAGGTTTTTCGCTTTTGGTCGGCGGTTTTGGGATCGCAAATATTATGTTTGTTTCCGTTAAAGAAAGAACAAGTATTATTGGGATCCAGAAGGCACTTGGTGCGAAAAATTATTTTATCCTGCTTCAGTTTTTATTCGAAGCGGTTTTCCTTTCGCTTATTGGTGGCATTGTAGGATTACTGATCGTGATCATCCTTGCAGTTATCATTACCCTGAGTACCTCATTCCATCTTATAATTACACCAGGAAATGTATTTCTTGGCATCGGAGTAAGTGCCCTGATCGGACTCATTTCAGGCATTATTCCTGCGTATTCGGCGTCCAGGCTGGATCCTGTGGAGGCTATGAGAACAGGTACGTAAATGGAAGACAAAAACCGGTTGAATATCAGAATGGCCAGAACTGATTGTCGTACCAGATCTTTTCTTTCAATTCATTGTCAAGATCATTTAATATCTTAAGATGGCTTTTTTCCCAATCAGCCAGCCAGCTGAATAATCTCTTTCCGTTTGGGTCACCATCTTTGTCTGCTTGCGCTGAATAAACCTCGATGGCCTTTTTTTCCATGTCTATTGCAGCGGAAATCGCTGCCGCTTCAAAACCGGCAGCGGAGATTTTATTCTTGATCTCCTCGGAAAGGATCATATTGACAATTCCATCCGGTGCCTGATTTGGCAAATTAGGACAGCTGAATTCCTTGTTTTGTTCAAAGCTCAGAAATTGCTCCGAAAGGAATTTTATATGTATCGATTCCTCGGATGCCATGATCTTGAATATTTTGCTGATTTCCGGATTGCTGGTTTGATCGGCTACATTTGTATAAAATGCCAGTCCTCTCTTTTCCATGAGGATGGCCATTTTCAGGATATCGAGTGTGTTGATGTTGTCCATATTGTTTATTTTTTTTCTGTTAAAATATCAAAATTACTACATTTTCTCTTATAAGATTTTGGGGTTTATTTTCCATTTAATGATTCTGTTACAACTAACTATGATCAGGGTTTTTCAGGAAATTTCACTTACTGCAGAATTCTATCAGTACGCCATGAGTGGATTTAGGATGTAGGAAGCCGATGTTCATCCCTTCCGCTCCTTTCCTGGAAACTTTATCAATGAGTTCAAGCCCTTTCTCTCCTGCATGCTTCAGTGCCCCATCAACATCATCAACCGCAAAAGCCAGGTGATGGATCCCTTCTCCTTTTTTTTCAAGGAATTTTCCAATTGGCCCCTCAGGATCAGTAGTTTCCAGTAATTCGATCTTTGTCTGCCCGATCTTAAAAAAGGCTGTTCTGACTTTTTGGTCTTTTACTTCCTCGATTGAATAACATTTTATTCCCAGGAGTTTTTCATAGTAAGGGATGCTTTCCTCAAGGCTCTTGACTGCAATTCCAAGATGTTCAATATGAGTTGGTTCCATAGCAATTAAAAATTGATAAACTATTCAGGCAAAGATATTTGGATTTTTTGAATTGCAGGCAATTTTCATTATTTCCTGCCTGTAAATAGTATCTTTTCATTACAAATTCATCTTCAATTAACACAAAACTCATTTCACAGGTTACCTTTGTAAAAAATCAGATGAAACCCATGAAAAAACAATCTTTTATTATCATTGCATTGTTCCTGATGGCAATGCAATATTCCTATGCCCAAAGTAAACCCGGTGACTATAAGGTGCTTAAGACGATCCCGGTAGAAGGGACCGGCGGTTGGGATTATATTACTGTCGATAGTCCCGGCCAGCGGCTGTTTATCTCTCACGGTACCTGCGTGGATGTCCTGGATCTGAAAACAGAAAAAGTCATAGGTCAGATCCCTAATACTATTGGGGTCCACGGTATAGCTTGTGTTCCCGCGTTGAATAAAGGTTTTATCTCGGCCGGACGGCTTGATTCAGTAGTTGTCTTTGATATGAAAACACTTAAAGTCCTTGTAAAGATCAGTACAGGAAAGAATCCTGATGGAATACTTTATGACCCCTTCAGCAACAGGATATTCACATTCAACGGCAAAGGTCATTCAGTTACAGCCATTGATGCAAAAACGAATGACGTTGTCGGAACATTGCCCGTTTCTGGTAAACCTGAGGCTGCAGTCACCGATGGCAAGGGAACAATTTTCTGCAATATTGAAGATAAATCAACGATCCTGAAATTTGATGCCAAAACACTAAAGATAGAAGAAGAATGGCCCCTGGCTCCGGGTAAAGAACCATCCGGACTTGCATTTGATGCCAAAAATAACCGTCTGTTCTCGGCTTGCAGCGATTCAAAGCAGATTGTCGTCATGAATGCTGCCAATGGAAAGATCATCGACACTTTACCAATGGGAAAAGGGTGCGATGGCATCATTTTTATTCCTAAGGATCTCAACGCAATTTCTTCCAACGGCGAAGGAACCCTTACCGTAGTGCACCAGAATGGCCCCGACAGCTACATAGTCATTCAGACCGTCGAAACCCGTAAGAGTGCACGAACATGCGATTATGATAAAAAGACTGGAAGAATTTATCTGCCGTCTGCAGACGTGACTATGGATAATGGTAAAAGAACCATAGCTCCCGGATCATTTAAGATCGTAGTGGTTTCTAAATAGCCGGTTCCCACTTCATCTGCCTAAAATATAACCTTCTGAGCGGAATGTGCTATCCTGCTCAATTAGTATTTTATTCTAAGATCAAATTCTGTTTGTGCCATTTCTTTGTGTTGTTCTTTTTACTATATCATTTTAATCTCTCCCAAAGCTAAATCTCTATAGTCTTCCTTGCTTTTTCTTTTATCTGACTTTACTTTCTCTCCGCCCTCCCTTCGACATGCCTTCGACGTGCCTTCGACTAACCTGTACTCAAACTATACCTGAGCTATAATTTTCCCCTTAAAATTCGATTAGCTGGTCAGAAAGCGTTTTTTTTAACCATTTTGAATGGTTAAAAACTTGTGTTAGCAGCCTTTTTTCAGCAAAAAAAAAGCCCGGGCATAGTTTGCCCGGGCTTTTATTAATAGCTACATTAAATTGGAAAGGGAAGTATATGGGACTTATTAAGGGCCGCTAAGTGCCCTCAAGCATCCGAAAAGTTTTTACTGCATTACCGGGAGAATCGGTCACACGTACCACCACACGGTCACCCTGCCGGAAAGGATTCAGCTCAGTTGCTTTGTAGACCCATTCTCCGGTTGGCATCTCAGCAGCCATATTGCTCTCGACTTCAAACCCGGGTGCATTGATGATCGTCACGATGACTACTCCTGTCCTGAAATCGTCAGGCGCCCTGACACTATAATCCGATTTTCCACCCACTACCCTGAAGATCGCACTTCTGAACCTTCCATGATTAAACTTTGTAATTACATTGTCATCAGAGTTCATAAAATTCTGTGTTGAACTCCCCTTAATTGGCTTTGATAACAAAAGGTAATATGTTAAAGTGAAATATCTTTTTCCGAAGCCGAAAGTTATGGTTCAGGTCAATTTTCAATTTCAGTAATACCATGGTTTACCGGTGATATAACAAGTGGAATTCCTTTTGATCACCCGGCTGAATTTCATATAGTCATAAAAAAAAGCCCCGCAGGATCTGCAGGGCTTTTTAAATTAAAATATGATCTCTTTTTACTTGATATTAAGTTTATTTATCGACCACGATTTTACGGATTATCCATTGATTGCTGTTATGGAAGATCACGATGTAGATGCCGTCTGGTAAATTCTGCAGGTCGATCGGCACTTCCATCTTGCTTTCCATGCTCAAACCTGCAATTTCAAAGACTTTTACCCCCATCATGTTGTAGACATCAATAGAGCAATTATCATGGCATTCACACTGGATCAATGCAGTGAATTTACCATTATTCGGATTCGGGTAAACAATGAAATTGGCCGCAGATTGGTTGGTATCAATACCCGATATCACGGTATCTGAACAGGTAATTGCAGTAACATTAAGCACAGTCGGTGACGGTGCGCTGCACCCATTGCCGGAAGTGTAATTTACGCTTACGGTTTTTGCTCCCGCTATTGTCCATTGAACATAGATCTGGTGGCTGTTGAATCCTGAATAAATTACCCCTCCTGTTCCACCAAGGAACCATTGATAATTTGTCATCCCTGTTTCTGTCGAATAGTATTCATATGCCCCCACACAAGGCGTAGTTGGTCCCGTTATCGTAGGCGTTGGTACAGCATTGACGGTCACTGCCTTCACCGTTGGTGAGATGACAGGGCAGCCTGATGCTGGAGTATAAGTCACCGAAATAGTGTTTGCCCCTGCAGTGATCCAGTGCACGTTGACTTGCTTTGTTCCCTGGCCCGAAACGATCGTCCCGCCTGCAGAAACTGTCCATATATAATTAGTCATGCCCCCATCTGTACTGTATACTGCAGTCACACCCGCACATAGACTGAAGACACCATTCAAAGATGGAACCGGCGCCTTGTTGACAGTTACATTGTATTGAACTGGTGAGGCAGCAGTACATCCATATGCATTTGCATAATTGACTTTGAGCCATTGTGCACCGTTTCCTGTCCAGGAAACAGTAATGGAGTCGGTTCCTCCCCCTGCTGTGATGGTTCCGCCGGTTGAGATCGTCCATGTGTAGCCTGTCATTCCCTGTTGAGTCGAATAAATGATGCCCGTATTTCCCTGGCAAACTGTAGCTGTTCCTGTTATTGTCGGAGCTGGCAGCGGATTTACTGTTATATTGAATTGTGTATAGGTCGTTGCCCTGCATCCGCTTGAATTTGTATAGTTGATCCTTACCCATTGTGCCCCTGTAGCTGTCCATTTTACAGTGATGGTGCTGCTTGCAGTACCTCCTCCTGCTAAAATGGTTCCACCCGTAGAAACAGTCCATGTATAATTGGTCTTGCCTGTTTCTGTCGTATAAACACCTGCGACACCTGAACACAGTGTGCCGGGCCCTGAAATGGTCGGTACCGGCAGTGTATTGACCGTTACATTCAACACTGTCGGTGACGCTGCTTTGCATCCATTGGCATTGTTATAATTAACCGATACGAACTGAGCTCCCGGTGTATTCCATGTCACTGTGACGGTATTACTTCCGGATGAACCTCCTGCAGTAATAGTGCCTCCCGATGAAACAATCCAGGAATAATTGCTCATGCCGGCTTGTGTTGTATACACATTCCCCGCTGTTCCTTCACAAACGGACATAGGACCGGTCAGGGTCGGCACTGGCAAGGGACTTACTATGACATTGAAAGTGGCAGGCACAGAGGCCGCACAACCGAAAGTATTCGAGTAGTCTACCGATACTGATTGTGAACCTGCCGTATTCCATGTAACTGTTACAGTATTGCTGGTGGAAGTACCGCCCGCAGTAATAGTGCCTCCCAATGAAACATTCCAGGTATAGTTTATCATTCCTGCCTGTGTCGTATAAACAAGACCGGTAGTTCCTGCACATACCCTGTTGTTTCCGGTAATGGTCGGCACAGGAACCGGATTAACTATGACCTGGTAGATGGTTGCAGTCGGGGAACTGCAGCCATAACTGTTTGTATAGTCAACACTCACCCATTGCGTGCCTGCTGTATTCCACCTCACTGTTACTGTATGACTGGTCGATGATCCACCTCCTGTTATGGTACCCCCCGCAGAAACACTCCAGATATAATTGCTCATCCCCGGTTCGGTTGTGTATATGTAAGTCTGGGTGTTGAGACAAAGTGTGTCGACACCGGTTATCGTTGGGACATACACAGGATTTACAATGACATTTTTAATGGTAGGTGATACCGGGGTACATCCATTGGCATCAGTATAAATTACACTTACCGTCTGGGCCCCTGCCGTATTCCAGGTTACAGTAACAACGTTGGTCCCGTTCCCGGATGTGATGGTACCTCCTGCCGATACATTCCATATATATCCTGTCATACCTGTTTCCGTTGAATAATTCACTCCGGTAGTACCCACACATACAGAAGCTGAACCCGTGATCGTTGGAACAGGCAAAGCATTCACCGTCACATTTTTAACCGTGGGGGCTGTGGCAGTGCATCCGTTGATGTTGGTATAATTTACAGAAATTGTCTGGGCCCCGGCTGTGATCCATGTCACCATAACACTGTTGGTACCGGTTCCAGAAGTGATAACGCCACCCGGTGAAATGCTCCATATATAGCTGGTCATACCAACCTCGGTAATATAGTTTACTCCTGTTGTGCCTGCACATACTGAAGCAGGTCCATTGATGGTGGGAACTGGCAAAGCATTTACTGTCACATTTTTAACAGTGGGAACTAAAGCAGAACAATCATTTGCATTGTCATAATTTACAGAAACTGTCTGTGCTCCAACCGTATTCCATGTGACCGTAATCGTTGATGTACCAGTACCTGACGTTATTGTGCCCCCGGCCGAGATATTCCATATATAACCGGTCATCCCGGTCTCAGTGGAATATGTTACTCCCGAAGTACCGGCACAGACTGTATTCGGTCCTGTAATTGTAGGAACCGGCAGGGGATTAACCGTGACATTCAGGACTGTTGGTGCTGATGCAGTACAACCGTTCGAATTGGTATAGTTGACCCTTACTGTTTGAGCGCCTGCCGTATTCCAGGTAACGGTGATGGTATTGGTACCTGCTCCCGCTGTAATGGTTCCCCCAGCAGATACTGTCCATATATAACCGGTCATTCCAGCTTCAGTAGCGTAATCTATACTCGTTGCTCCCACACAAACTGAGTTGGCCCCGTTGATAGTTGGAATCGGAAGCGGGTTCACGGTTATGTCTTTTACTGTCGGGGAGGCTCCCATACAGCCGTTGCCATTTGTATAATTAACGCTTACTGTTTGTGCCCCTGCTGTAGTCCATGTAACTGTGATAGTCTTTGTTCCTGCACCTGCAGTGATGGTCCCTCCTGAAGAAACTGCCCATGTGTACCCGGTCATCCCGGCTTCCGTGGTATAAGTTACTCCGGCTGTTCCTGCACATACAGCGGCAAGACCTGTGATGGTTGGAACAGGAAGTGGATTGACGGTAACGTTTTTCACTGTCGGTGAGGATGCAAGGCATCCATTTCCGTTTATATAGTTGACACTGACGGTTTGAGCGCCTGCGATATTCCAGGTAACAGTAATGGAACTCGTACCTGTACCTGCAGTGATAACCCCTCCGGCAGAAACTGACCAGTTATAGGCAGTCATCCCGGTTTCTGTGGTATAAATATTCCCTGTAGAATTCACGCAGGCTGCTGCTGGACCTGTAATTGTTGGTACAGGTAAAGGATTGACATTGACTACATATACAGTGGGTGCTGCGGCAGTGCATCCATTGCCGTTGGTATAATTGACGCTGATTGACTGAAGTCCGACTGTATTCCAGGTGATGGTTACAGTATTATTAGCTGTTCCACCCCCTGCCGTTATTGTCCCTCCTGCAGAGACATTCCAGAGATAATTTGTCATCCCGGCCTGGGTAGTGTAAACATTTAAGGTTGATCCGACACAAACGGATACGTTACCAGTGATTGTCGGTACAGGAAGTACATGGACGTTGACCGTCCTTATCACCTGTGCGGAAGGCCCGTTACAGCCATTGGCAGTTACCTGGATGTTAACCGTTCCTGTGAAGCCGTTTATCCAGGTCATGATGCCCGTTGTAGCACCAATATTTCCGGCTAAAGGATTACTTATACTCCAGTTGAATCCGGTATTGTTTGTGGCCGTAGTGGCATATGTTGTCGTTGGTGTTCCTGACACCTGGCAGGTTGGTTCAACCCCTGCAGCAACTGTAATTGGAGTTGGCGTGCCTACGGTCGGGGTGACATTTACCGTTCTGATAACCTGTGCTGATGGTCCGTTACAGCCATTGGCAGTGACTTGTATATTGACTGTTCCTGAAAAACCATTGGCCCAGGTCATAAAACCATTTGTCGCAACTATTATTCCTGCTAAAGGATTGCTGAGGCTCCAGTTAAATCCCGTATTATTCGTTGCTGTCGTTGAATAGGTCGTTGTGGTAGTCCCATTGGTCAATTGGCATGAAGGCTCAATCCCATTTGAGATTGTAATCGCTGTTGGAGTACCTACAGTTTGGGTGATATTTACTGTTCTTATTACTTGTGCCGATGGTCCGTTGCATCCATTGGCAGTGACCTGTATGTTGACGGTTCCAAAGAAGCCATTTGCCCAGGTCATGATACCCGTTGTAGCCCCAATGACTCCGGCTAAAGGATTACTTATGCTCCAGTTAAATCCGGTATTGTTTGTGGCTGTGGTGGCATAAGTCGTCGTTGTGGTACCGTTGGTCAGTTGGCATGAAGGTTCAACACCTGCTGAGACTACAATGAACGTCGGTGTGCCGACGGTTGGGGTGACGGTCACATTATAAACTGTTGGTGTCAGGGCAGTACAACCACTGCCATTGGCATAGTTTACGCTGACGGTCTGGGCCCCGGCAGTATTCCATGTAACAGTGATAGCATTCGTACCTGCACCTGCTGTGATCGTCCCTCCGGCAGAAACTGACCAGTTATAGGCACTCATCCCTGTTTCCGTAGTATAAACGTTTCCTGTTGAAAGTACACAAACTGGTGTTGGACCTGTTATTGTTGGTGATGGACGTGCATTTACAGTGATCGATCCGGTCTTCGTAACTACACCGCAGCCTCCTGTTAAGGTTATAGTGTAGTTAAATATTCCTGTCACTGTTGGCGTTCCGCTGATGGTAACCACGTTTGCTAACCAGTTCCCGGTCACTCCTGTTGGTAAACCGGCGAAAGTTGCCCCCGTTGCAGTGGTAGTACCGTAAGTGATGTTTGTGATGGCCGAGTTGACACAAACTGTCTGTGCATCTGTTCCTATGGCTGAGGTCAGGGTGATCGTATTGACCGGATTGACATGGATTGTACCGTTTTTGGTTATTATCCCGCATCCTCCGGTCAGGGTTATCGTGTAGTTAAAGGTTCCCGAAACTGTTGGCGTACCGCTTATGGTTACCACGTTTGCCAGCCAGTTTCCTGTTACTCCTGCCGGTAAACCGGCGAAAGTAGCTCCCGTTGCACCTGTGGTCGAGTAGGTGATGTTAGTGATTGCCGTATTGATACAAACTGTTTGATTATCAGTTCCTATACCTGAGGTCAAAATGATCGTATTGTTTGGGGTAACTGTGATCGTTCCGTTTTTGGTCACAACCCCGCATCCTCCTGTTAAGGTGATCGTGTAGTTAAAGGTTCCTGATACTGTTGGTGTGCCGCTTATGGTTACCACATTTGCTAACCAGTTCCCGGTTACTCCTGCCGGTAACCCACTGTAAGTAGCTCCTGTGGCTCCGGTCGTAGAATAAGTGATGTTGGTAATAGCAGTGTTGATACAAACAGTCTGTGCATCTGTTCCAATGCCTGAGGTCAAAGTGATAGTATTGTTCGGTGTGACAGTGATCGAGCCGTTCTTAGTCACAACCCCGCATCCTCCTGTTAAGGTGATCGTGTAGTTAAAGAGTTCCGGATACTGTCGGTATGCCGCTGATGGTTACCACATTTGCCAGCCAGTTCCCTGTCACTCCTGCCGGTAAGCCGGCGAAAGTAGCTCCCATTGCACCTGTAGTCGAGTAGGTGATGTTTGTGATCGCGGTGTTGATACAAACGGTCTGGGCATCAGTTCCTATGGCTGAGGTCAGGGTGATCGTATTGTTCGGGGTAACTGTGATCGTTCCGTTCTTTGTTATGATCCCGCAGCCACCAGTTAAGGTTATTGTATAGTTGAAGGTTCCTGATACTGTCGGTGTGCCACTGATGGTAACCACATTTGCCAGCCAGTTCCCCGTTACCCCAGCCGGTAAACCGGTGAAGGTAGCTCCTGTTGCACCCGTAGTCGAGTAGGTGATGTTAGTGATGGCTGTATTGATACAGACTGCCTGGGCATCAGTTCCTATGGCTGAGGTCAGGGTGATCGTATTGTTCGGGGTTACTGTGATCGTTCCGTTCTTTGTTACGATCCCGCAGCCACCGGTTAAAATTATAAAATAGTTGAAGGTTCCTGATACTGTCGGTGTGCCACTGATCGTAATCACATTTGCCAGCCAGTTGCCTGTCACCCCCGCCGGTAAACCGAAGAAGGTAGCTCCTGTTGCACCCGTAGTCGAGTAGGTGATGTTAGTGATGGCTGTATTGATACAGACAGTCTGGGCATCAGTTCCTATGGCTGAGGTTAGAGTGATCGTATTATTTGGACTGACGGTGATTGAGCCGTTCTTTGTTACGATCCCACATCCTCCTGTTAAGGTGATCGTGTAATTGAAGGTCCCTGATACAGTTGGCGTACCGCTGATCGTTACCACATTCGCCAGCCAGTTTCCTGTCACCCCCGCCGGTAAACCTAGGAATGTAGCTCCTGTTGCGCCCGTAGTCGAGTAGGTGATGTTTGTGATCGCGGTGTTGATACAGACAGTCTGGGCATCAGTTCCTATGGCTGATGTCAAAGTAATCGTATTGTTCGGGGTAACTGTAATCGTTCCGTTCTTTGTTATGATCCCGCAACCACCGGTTAAGGTTATTGTATAGTTGAAGGTTCCTGATACTGTCGGTGTGCCGCTGATCGTTACCACATTTGCCAGCCAGTTTCCTGTTACTCCTGCAGGTAAGCCACTGTAAGTAGCACCCGTGGCGCCGGTTGTAGAATATGTGATGTTTGTAATTGCTGTATTTATACAAACAGTCTGTGCATCTGTTCCGACTCCTGAAGTAAGGGTGATCGTATTGTTCGGAGTTACTGTGATCGTCCCGTTCTGGGTCACCACCCCGCAGCCTCCTGTTAAGGTTATCGTGTAGTTAAAGGTTCCTGATACTGTTGGCGTGCCGCTTATGGTTACCACATTTGCTAACCAGTTCCCCGTTACTCCTGCCGGTAAACCGGTGAAGGTAGCTCCTGTTGCGCCCGTAGTCGAGTAGGTGATGTTTGTGATCGCGGTGTTGATACAGACAGTCTGGGCATCAGTTCCTATAGCTGAGGTCAAAGTGATCGTATTATTTGGACTGACGGTGATTGAGCCGGTCTTTGTTACGATCCCGCAGCCACCGGTTAAGGTGATCGTGTAGTTAAAGAGTCCGGATACTGTCGGTGTGCCGCTGATCGTAACAACATTTGCCAGCCAGTTTCCTGTCACCCCCGCCGGTAAGCCGCTGTAAGTAGCCCCCGTAGCGCCGGTCGTAGAATATGTGATGTTTGTAATTGCTATGTTGATACAAACAGTCTGGGCATCTGTTCCAATGCCGGAAGTCAAAGTGATCGTATTGTTCGGGGTAACTGTGATCGTTCCGTTCTTTGTTACGATCCCGCATCCACCGGTTAAGGTGATTGTGTAGTTAAAAGTTCCTGATACTGTAGGCGTACCGCTTATGGTAACCACATTTGCCAGCCAGTTGCCTGTCACCCCCGCAGGTAAACCAGTGAAGGTAGCTCCAGTAGCGCCCGTAGTCGAGTAGGTGATGTTAGTGATGGCTGTATTTATACAGACAGTCTGGGCATCAGTTCCTATGGCTGAGGTTAAAGTGATCGTATTATTTGGACTGACGGTGATTGAGCCGTTCTCTGTTACGATCCCGCAGCCACCGGTTAAGGTGATCGTGTAGTTAAAGAGTCCGGATACCGTCGGTGTGCCGCTGATCGTAACCACATTTGCCAGCCAGTTCCCTGTCACTCCTGCAGGTAAGCCGGCGAAAGTGGCTCCCGTGGCGCCGGTTGTAGAATATGTGATGTTTGTAATTGCTGTGTTGATACAAACAGTTTGTGCATCTGTTCCGACACCTGAGGTAAGGGTGATCGTGTTGATAAGTATTACTGTGATCGTACCTGTCTTTGTAATGACTCCGCAACCTCCTGTTAAGGTTATCGTGTAATTAAAGGGCCCGGATACTGTCGGTGTACCGCTGATCGTAACAACATTTGCCAGCCAGTTTCCTGTGACCCCGGCCGGTAAACCGGCGAAAGTAGCTCCCGTAGCGCCCGTAGTAGAATAGGTAATGTTTGTAATGGCTGTATTTATACAAACCGTTTGATTATCAGTTCCGATGCCTGACGTCAAAATGATCGTATTATTCGGAGTGACTGTGATCGAGCCGTTCTTGGTTACTACCCCGCATCCTCCTGTTAAGGTGATCGTGTAGTTGAAGGTTCCTGATACTGTTGGCGTACCGCCGATGATGACCATGTTTAAAAACCACAAACCTGCTACTCCTGTCGGTAAGCCGGCGAATGTAGCTCCTGTGGCGCCGGTAGTGGAATATGTGATGTTTGTGATAGATGTGTTGATACATACAGTCTGATTATCAGTTCCGACTCCTGAAGTCAACGTTATCGTATTAATCGGGTTGACATGGATTGTGCCGATTTTAGTCACTATCCCGCAGCCTCCCGTTAAGGTTATCGTGTAGTTAAAGGTTCCTGAAACTGTCGGCGTGCCGCTGATGGTAACCACATTTGCCAGCCAGTTCCCTGTTACTCCAGCCGGTAAACCGGCGAAAGTGGCTCCCGTTGCACCTGTGGTGGAGTATGTGATGTTGGTGATGGCTGTGTTGATACAAACCGTCTGGTTATCAGTTCCGACTCCTGAAGTTAACGTGATCGTATTGTTCGGAGTTACTGTGATCGAGCCGTTCTGGGTCACTACCCCGCATCCTCCCGTTAAGGTGATCGTGTAGTTGAACGTTCCTGAAACTGTCGGTATGCCACTGATCGTTACCACATTTGCCAGCCAGTTTCCTGTCACTCCTGCCGGTAAGCCTGTGAAAGTAGCTCCCGTTGCACCCGTAGTCGAGTAGGTGATGTTTGTGATGGCCGTGTTGATACATACAGTCTGGGCATCAGTTCCGATTCCTGAAGTCAGTGTGATCGTATTGATCGGGGTTACCGTGATCGAGCCGTTCTTGGTTACTACCCCGCATCCTCCTGTTAAGGTGATCGTGTAGTTAAAAGTTCCTGATACTGTTGGCGTGCCGCTAATGGTTACCACATTTGCCAGCCAGTTCCCTGTCACTCCTGCCGGTAATCCAGCGAAAGTAGCGCCCGTGGCGCCAGTGGTTGAGTAGGTGATGTTGGTGATGGCTGTGTTGATACAGACGGTCTGGGCATCAGTTCCTATGGCTGAGGTCAAGCTGATCGTATTGTTCGGAGTTACGGTGATCGAACCATTCTTGGTCACAAGCCCGCAGCCACCAGTTAAGGTTATTGTATAGTTGAAGGTTCCTGATACTGTTGGCGTGCCACTGATGGTAACCACATTTGCTAGCCAGTTCCCTGTTACCCCCGCCGGTAAACCGGTGAAGGTAGCTCCTGTTGCGCCTGTGGTCGAGTAAGTGATGTTTGTGATAGGGGTGTTGATACAAACACTCTGGGCATCAGTTCCGGCTCCCGAGGTCAGGATGATCGTATTGTTCGGAGTTACTGTGATCGAGCCATTCTTTGTCACCACCCCACAACCTCCTGTTAAGGTTATCGTGTAGTTGAAGGTTCCTGATGCTGTTGGTGTGCCGCTTATGGTTACGACATTTGCCAGCCAGTTCCCTGTCACTCCTGCCGGTAATCCGGCGAAAGTAGCTCCCGTTGCACCTGTGGTAGAATAAGTGATGTTTGTAATAGCTGTATTTATACAAACCGTCTGGGCATCAGTTCCGATTCCTGATGTCAGGGTGATCGTATTGATCGGGTTCACGATGATCGAGCCATTTTTGGTCACCAACCCGCAGCCTCCAGTTAAGGTGATCGTATAGTTAAAGGTTCCCGAAACCGTTGGCGTGCCGCTTATGGTAACCACATTTGCCAGCCAGTTCCCCGTTACCCCCGCCGGTAAACCGGCGAAAGTAGCTCCCGTTGCACCCGTAGTCGAGTAGGTGATGTTAGTGATGGCTGTATTGATACAGACCGTCTGGGCATCAGTTCCGACTCCTGAAGTTAACGTAATCGTATTGTTCGGAGTTACTGTTATCGAGCCGTTCTTGGTCACTACTCCGCAGCCTCCTGATAAGGTGATGGTGTAGTTGAACGTTCCTGATACTGTAGGCGTACCGCTTATGGTAACCACATTTGCTAACCAGTTTCCAGTGACTCCTGCCGGTAAACCGGTGAAGGTAGCTCCTGTTGCGCCTGTTGTCGAGTATGTGATGTTTGTGATCGCAGTATTGATACAAACTGTCTGGGCATCAGTTCCGACTCCTGAAGTTAACGTAATTGTATTGTTCGGAGTTACTGTGATCGATCCGTTCTTGGTCACTACCCCGCATCCTCCTGTTAAGGTGATCGTGTAGTTAAAAGTTCCTGATACTGTTGGCGTACCGCTGATCGTAACCACATTTGCCAGCCAGTTCCCTGTCACTCCTGCCGGTAGCCCACTGAAAGTAGCTCCTGTGGCACCAGTGGTTGAGTAGGTGATGTTAGTGATGGCTGTATTGATACAGACGGTCTGTGCATCTGTTCCTATTGCTGAGGTCAGGGTGATCGTATTGCTCGCGGTAACTGTGATCGTGCCGTTCTTTGTTACGATCCCGCAGCCACCGGTTAAGGTTATTGTATAGTTGAAATTTCCTGATACTGTCGGTATGCCACTGATCGTAACCACATTTGCCAGCCAGTTGCCTGTCACCCCTGCCGGTAAACCGGTGAAGGTAGCGCCTGTTGCGCCCGTAGTCGAGTAAGTGATGTTTGTGATCGCGGTGTTGATACAAACAGTCTGGGCATCAGTTCCGATTCCTGAGGTCAGGGTGATCGTACTGTTCGGGGTGACGGTGATAGATCCGTTCTTTGTTACTACCCCGCAACCCCCGGTTAAGGTGATCGTGTAGTTAAAGAGTCCGGATACTGTCGGTGTGCCGCTTATGGTTACCACATTTGCCAGCCAGTTCCCTGTCACTCCTGCAGGTAAACCGCTGAATGTTGCTCCCGTTGCTCCTGCAGTTGAATAGGTGATATTTGTGATTGCTGTATTTATACAAACCGTCTGGGCATCTGTTCCGATTCCTGAGGTCAGGGTGATCGTATTGATCGGGATGACGGTGATAGATCCGTTCTTGGTTACGGCCCCGCAACCCCCGGTTAATGTTATTGTGTAGTTAAAAGTCCCTGGTACTGTTGGGGTGCCACTGATGGTTACCACATTTGCCAGCCAGTTTCCTGTCACTCCTGCCGGTAATCCGGCGAAAGTAGCTCCCGTTGCACCTGTGGTAGAATAAGTGATGTTTGTAATGGCAGTGTTGATACAAACAGTCTGTGCATCTGTTCCGGCAGCTGAAGTCAGTGTGATAGTATTGTTCGGTGTGACAGTGATCGTGCCGTTCTTGGTCACTGTTCCGCAGCCTCCCGTTAATGTTATTGTGTAGTTAAAGGTTCCTGATATTGTGGGCGTACCGCTGATCGTAACCACATTTGCAAGCCAGTTTCCTGTTACTCCTGCCGGTAAGCCGTTGAATGTAGCTCCTGTGGCACCGGTAGTAGCATAGATGATGTTTGTGATTGCCGTGTTGATACATACAGTCTGGGCATCAGTTCCTGCAGGTGAGGTAAGAACGATCGTGCTGTTTGCACTGACTGTGACAGGATAAACTGTGGGTAATGCATTGGTACAGCCATTGGTGCCGGTATAGGTAATACTTACTGTCTGAGCTCCTGCTATATTCCACGTAACCGTCACAGTATTATCTGTTGTTCCACCCCCTGATGTGATAGTGCCACCTGCCGATACAATCCATTGATAATTTGTCATACCGGGTTGTGTAGTATAAACCACGCCGGATGTTCCGACACATACAGCATTATTTCCTGCAATCCAAGGCACTGGTTCTGGATTAACAGTGACACTAATGATTGTTGCAGAAACACCGGTACAGCCGTTGCTGTTCGAATAATTTACTGTGACGGTCTGTGTCCCTGGTACATTCCAGGTGACGGTGACAGTACTGTTGCCTGTTCCGCCACCGGCAGTGATTGTCCCTCCGCCGGAGACTGTCCAGGTGTAATTCGTCATTCCTGCATCGGTTGTATAAGTGTTACCCGTTGAACCGGCACAAACCGATACCGGCCCTGTTAATAATGGCACAGGAAGCACATTTACTGTAATACTCTCGCTTGTTGGAGAAGCTGCTCTACAGCCATTGCCGTCTGAATAATTTACTGTGACTGTTTGTGCCCCCGCTGTGTTCCAGGTAACCGTAACAGTGTTGCTGCCTGTTCCTCCACCTGCAGTTATGGTGCCTCCAGCTGAAACTGTCCAATTGTATTTTGTCATTCCTGCATCTGTTGTATAGATATTTCCTGTTGAACCAACGCAGACTGATGCCGGCCCTGATAATGAAGGGCTCGGTAGTGATGTTACCGTTACGTTGTAAATCGTGGGTATTGGATTGAAACAACCAAATACATTGGTATAGTTAACACTGACAGTTTGCGCACCGGAAGTATTCCAGGTAACCTGGATGCTATTTGTTCCGCTGCCTGTTGTAATTGTACCGCCGGCCGAAACATTCCAGGCGTAACCGGTCATTCCTCCCTCCGTATAGTAGACGTTGCCGGTTGAATTAAGGCATGCTGTTGCAGGACCAGTAATGGTCGGAGAAGGTAATGGGTTGACAGTAACATTATAATTAGAAGGTGGAGAAGCATGGCAGCCAAAAGCGTTGTTATAAGTGACGCTGATCGTCTGAGCGCCTACAGTATTCCATGTAACTGTTACACTGTTTGTACCCTGGCCCGCTGTTATTGTGCCTCCTGCTGAGATCGACCAGGTGTAACCGCTCATTCCTGATTCAGTTGTATATATGATCCCTGTGGATCCGACACATGTGTTGTTCGGCCCTGTGATGGTCGGTGTTGGCAGTGGGATAACTATGACCATCATGGAGCCGGGAGATGCTGAAGTACATCCGCTTCCACTTATATAAGTCACACTTACCGTTTGTATTCCAGGGTTGTTCCATGTCACCGTAATGGAAGCTGTTCCGCTTCCAGCTGTTATCGTGCCCCCTGTTACCGTCCATACATAACCTGTCATCCCTGGTTGGGTTGTATAGATGTTTCCTGTGGAAGCAGCGCAAACAAGTCCCGGTCCCGTGATCGTTGGGGCAGGCAACGGATTGACTGTCACAGGGTAAACCGTTGGAACAGTTGCAGTACATCCATTACCATTCGTATAACTAACACTTACTGATTGAGCCCCTGCCGTATTCCATGTAACAGTAACAGTGTTATTACCTGTTCCGCCACCGGCAGTGATCGTGCCGCCTGCGGAGACTGTCCAGATATAATTGCTCATGCCGGCATCTGTGGTATATACGTTCCCGGTTGAATTGAGACAAGCTAATGCCGGACCCGTTAATGTCGGCACCGGACGTGCGTTGACAGTGATCGTCCCTGTCATTGTAATAACTCCGCAACCTCCGGTTAAGGTTATCGTATAATTAAAAGTTCCAGATATAGTGGGTGTACCGCTGATCGTAATAACATTTGCCAGCCAATTTCCTGTTACTCCTGCCGGCAGACCACTGAATGTAACTCCAGTTGCTCCGGTAGTGGCATAAGTGATATTTGTGATGGCTGTATTTATACAAACTGTCTGGTTATCAGTTCCTAATGCTGAGGTCAGGGAGATGGTATTGTTTGGGTTCACTGTTACGGGATAATTTGTGGGTGCAGGATCCGTACAACCATTGGCGTCGGTATAGTTGACGCTTACCATTTGCGCTCCTGTTGTATTCCATGTAACGGTAACAGAATTGTCTGTCGTTCCGCCACCACCAATGATGGTGCCTCCCCCGGATACCGTCCATAAATAATTTGTCATGCCGGCTTGTGTGGAATAAACTATGCCGGATGCTCCGATACAGGTTACATTATTCCCTGCAATGGTAGGTACCGGCAATGCGTTTACTGTAACACTGATGCTTGTTGCTGTAACAGCACTACAACCATTGCTGTTGGTATAATCCACGGTTACAGTTTGCGATCCGGCTGTGTTCCAGGTAATCGTAACAGTATTGTCACCGGTTCCTCCACCTGCAATGATCCACCCTCCGCCTGATACTGTCCAGATGTAGTTTGTCATCCCTGCATCTGTTGTGTAAATATTTCCTGCTGAACCGGCACAAACAGCAATCGGCCCCGATAATGAAGGAACCGGTAGTGCATTTACAGTAACATTCTCGCTTGTTGCTGAAGCACCGTTACAGCTATTGTCGTCTGAATAATTCACTGTGACTGTCTGTGCTCCTGCTATGTTCCATTTGACCGTAACAGTATTATTGCCCGTCCCGCCGCCGGCAGTAATGGTGCCGCCGGCCGAGACTGTCCAGCTATAATTTGTCATTCCCGCATCTGTGGTGTAAGTATTTCCCGTTGAACCGGCACAAACCACTGCCGGTCCTGATAATGTAGGGATCGGCAGTGGATTCACCGTTACACTGTAATTCGTTGGTGTTGGATTAATACAACCAAATGCGTTGGTATAGTTGACGCTGACGGTCTGTGCTCCTACAGTATTCCAGGTGACCAGGATACTGTTGGTTCCACCTCCTCCTGTGATAGTGCCGCCGGCTGAAACACTCCAGCTGTAGCCGGTCATTCCAGCCTCAGTATAATAAACATTACCTGTTGAATTTACGCATACAGAGGCAGCTCCCGTGATTGTTGGCGAAGGTAGTGCATGGATGATAACAGGTTGCACTGTTGGCGAAGAAGCCTGACAATTGAAAATGTTGTTATAATTGACACTTATGGTTTGAGCGCCCACAGTATTCCATGTAACGATGACAGTGTCGGTGCCAAGGCCGGCTGTAATTGTGCCGCCTGCTGAGATTGACCAGGTATAACCTGTCATTCCTGAATCAGTTGAATAGATGTTCCCTGTTGATCCTACGCAAGCATTAGTCGGACCGTTGATAACCGGTGTGGGGAGTGGGATTACGACGACAAACAGGGAGCCGGGAGAAGCAGCAGTACATCCATTGCCATCTGTGTAATTCACGGTCAGGGTCTGTAAACCAGGTATGGTCCATGATACTGTAATGGAATCTGTTCCGATTCCTGAGGTGATCGTGCCCCCGGTTATCGTCCAGTTATAACTTGTCAAACCTGATTGAGTTGAATAGATGTTTCCAGTGGAAGCATCGCAAATCAATCCCGGTCCGATGATAGTTGGTGCAGGTAAAGGATTAACTGTTACATTTAAAGATAATAAGCCACATGCCCCGTCACTTACGCTTATGATTTGAGCTCCGGCGGTATTCCAGGTAACTGTAGCAGTATTATCTGCTGTTGTGCCCCCTGCAGTGATGGTACCTCCTGTAACTGACCAGGTATAAGGAGATAATCCGGGATCTGTAGAGTAGACATTTCCCGTTGAGCCAGCACAGACTGTTGCAGGACCTGTTATTGTACATGCGGGAGCATCTTCCCAAAAATTATGTGTATTTCCAATACTGTCTTGTCCTGTTCCAATATGACCTTTATTACCAATACGAAACCCGACAGAAGTTACTTGTCCATTCCCTCCAAAATTAGCTTTTTGTGTCCATGTGTCTGGGACCTGGGCTGAAGATTTAACTGTGAGTGAAATGGCAATAATGATTGCTATAAAAACATAAATTTTTTTCATATGATTAAGCTTTACTATAAGACTTTTAATTTCTTCATTTCTTCAATGGTGACACTGGGGGGCATTTCACCTTTTTTTATCTTATCGATAACAAGCCGGGCAACTTTTTCAGCGTCTGATTTTGTTTTAAAGCCTTCATTGCCAGGTAATCCAGGTATACTTTGCTGGTGAATGAACAAGCGTTTTTCTATGTAAATATCGTAGCCCCAAGTTTTATGAGTTGCAGGAATGATGGTATAGGTATAACTGGTATTTTTTTGAGTTTCACTGTTTGGGACCTTCGCGGCACCGGGATATTGTGCTGTCTTTGTTTGAGCATTCAGGGTCAAAGAGAGGGTGATAGCAAAAAGAAAGAACAATTGTTTCATGATTTACATTTTACGTGGTTTCGTTTATGAATTGGGGTATAGATCGGATTTATACTCCACAACCGGCATTGTGTTATGATTACAGCAATAATAATGGGTCACAATTTTGTTCTTTGAAATTGTTAATATTTTCGCGCAGAAAGATCTCCGAACAACAATCAACGCAGTAGTAGTGATTTAAGACAACAAAATAAATCATAAGTTGCTTTGTAAGGAAAATTTTTCTGTCAGGTTATGCTCTTATTATCATTACAGGCATCTGATAAATCAAGACAGTATTGTAGTTTACCTGATTTCATATTTTTTTCATGTTTATTTACCCGGTCATTTTTATAAAGGACAAATTTCTCATACCGGGTCATGATCCTATCCATAATTCAGAAGTGGACTTCTAACAAGACAACCAAAGTTATTGGTAATTTTTTAATACATCCGTTTTTCCTTGCACTCTATGTAACTTTAGTGATCATCTTTATTGTCTTTCCATCATTTTCCAGGTACAACTTGGGGAAGGTCAATAGTACAGGACTTTTTTTGGAGTCAAATCGATTTGGGATGACCTTGTAAATGATGGTGTTAGTGATAAAAGCTCAACTTGTAACAGCGATATCGGTAAGTGACGGATATTGAATTTTTGTGTTTCATGTTTGTATATTTAGACTAAATATGCATTATCTTTGTAGGATGATGAAATTCATTATTTTAAATAGATTTTTATTCATTGATCATTAACTTAAAACAAGATAATTATGAAATATATTATGAAAGTTCGGATGCCTATAGACGGGGCCAATGAAGCAATCAGCGATCCGCAATTCGGACAAAAGATGAATGACCTGCTTGCTGAAATAAAGGCTGAGGCTACATATTTTACAACCATATGCGGGCAACGGGGAGCATATATCATCGTTAACCTGAACGAAGCCTCTGATATGGCTGTAATTGCAGAGCCATTTTTTTTATGGCTTAATGCCGAGGTTACTTTTTCACCGGTCATGAAACCGGAAGAGCTGGCGAAGGCTGGTCCTTCAATTGGTTCAGCCGTTAAAAAGTACGGGAAACAGGGATCACGAAAATAACATTTTATCTTTACAGGCAAAGGGTGTCCGCATTATCGGGACATCCTTTTTTTGTTTATATGAATACCAGAGCTGAGAATCAGAAAAAATTTCTTCCCGGGATTGAAGTCTTTACATGAATTTAATGAAGAAAAAGATGACTGCAGTCCATTCTTTTTTAACGTCCTTAGCGTATCCTATAATGCTGTGAGCTCCGTTCTCAACTGTTCCGTTGCTTTTTATATACCCGATTGCATCATGACTGGAATTATCGACAATTCCATTGGTTCGCAAATAGCCGGCCACCTTATGATTGCTTCTTTCGATCGTCCCATCCTGCTTGATATATCCTAATATCCCATGATTGTTATCTTCGATCGAACCGTCATTTTTGAAGTATCCTACAATCGCCTGGTTGCTGTTCAGGATCGTACCGTCTTCCTTTATAAAACCTACAGAGCAATGGCTGCTCGACTCAATAGTTTGTGCGTTGGCAAACACAATAGTCCCAAGGGCAATCAATATCAGGAATAGTTTTTTCATTTTTGTTTTTTATTTGATTCCTCGGCTTGCAATGAGGAGTTTCATCGGGATAAAAGTACTAAATAAAAAAACCCCCATTTAAGGGGGTTTGGTTTCATTGGTAAATATCTATAAACTTATTATCAAGGATCGATCTGAATGAACATCGTCTGGACTGCAGGAGTTGTTGAGTTCGGGGGAGTACCGAGCGGAATGAAAATAATTGCTGCATACCCGCCCGGAGGAGGAACATAATTAACCCCATAATTATCTGCATCTGCTTTCATTTGCAGAGCCCTTGTTGGATTATTAGGATCATTCAAAGCAGGTACTCCGCCATCAGCTAAACCATTCCATGGAATTTGATCATACTCCCACACGAGTTGTTGTAATTCGTACCAGCGCAGCGGTGGATTAGTATACCAATTCTGATGATTAAATACCCAGTTTATCTTAGCCCATTTGCCCGACTGGACCTGTGCGAATGGAGGAAGCAGATTTGGATATAATGAAGAATATACGCTATCATTATATGGCAGACCGATATAGATGCCTGTTAAATGGTCGGCACATTCAGAAGCATACATTGTATTAGTAAGAATATATCCGGGAGGTATATTACTTAATGTTGCATCCACATACTCTCCCAATGTTCCGGGTCCGTAAGGGAGACCGATTGTGTAAGTTGCTGTAGGGGGTAAATTCAGGTAAGGTGGAAGAATTACCTGCGGAGGATTAGCGGGATCATAACAGCTTCCAAGAATAAAGTCAGTTACACCGTCGCTACCTGTAGGTATATTACATATATCATTAAATTGCCAGGTCTTGAAAAGGACAAAATTAAATGCAGTCCCCTGGCGTACCAGGATAAACAGCTTGAATAAGAATACATCTGTCTGGAGGACGTAATCACCATATGTCACAGAAACCTTATCCCCATAATGATGTGCTGCATTATCATTCGTGAAACTGTCCTGAAATATTCCGTTTCTCCAGACATCGATCCTGAAGATGGCAGGTGCATCGATGTACCCTGTGCTGACCCAGTTTGGCTGATATGTGTAATCTGATCCCGTATATTGAGAAGCGTCCTTTATACAGAAATCTCCGAAGAACCATTGTTGCCGGATAATTTCTTCGTTCAGACTGAAATAGACGAATCCAAAATTTGTAAACACGCTGGGTTGAAAACAGACGACATCCATTTTTATTGACGTTTTCTGATCCATCACGACGGTAAAAGTAAAATTAAGAGGTGTCGTAACATAACTGGCCCAGGGGCTGCCTGTATGCGGAGTTGCCATTAAGAGTACATCATCTGTACTATCATTCGGAGTGTGGTTGTTGGAATAGACCAAAAATTCATCCAGTACATGCGTTCCCACCGCTAATTTGATTGTATTCGTCCAAGGAACATTTCCCACAAAGAATACCGGAATTACATGCCAGCTGCCACCATCCATTTTATACCTGACATAGTCAGGTGTAAGCGTGTTGTTGCAAATCACAGAATCGGTTTGCGTTGATTTCAGATTGCCGTTTTGCGTAACCGAATTGACGTCGAACTGTACATCAGCCATGTTACTTACGGTAGATTCAGAAGATTTTTTGCAATGTGTGGTAAAAAGCGCTACCAGCACGATTGCAACCAGTGTCAGAACCCGTTTCATAAACGTTTTATTAGTGAATAATTAATAAGGCTAAATACTCCTCTCATATTCCTTTACCTCAGGAACATAAGTACAATGAAATAATCTACACTTAAAAATGAAGCCAGAAATGAGGTAATACAAATATATGAACAAAAGCCGAAAAAGATAAAGCCTTAAACCAGCGCTGACGGTCATATACACCAAATGATTATTCCATTAAATGAACAGGCAGGCTCCTGGAATGAAAAAGATTTCGTGGTGATTTGGAACAGCCGCTCATGTTGTCCCTTTCTATTAGATGAGTAGTGAACTGTTTTTGATGGGCGAGCGATGATGGCTGACAAAGTGGCAGACCGCAAGGGCAAAACACGATTTTTAATCCATAGGATTGATATTTTGATTGTTATTGACTATCCATCATGTTATTGTTGGGAATTGTCTAAGAGTATAGACCAGGTATATCCAGGGTATAGTTTAATTATAGAACGCTTATACACCGCTTATACAACGCTTATAGGACGAATGGTTAAACGAATGAAAATGTGATAGTTGTGATGTGATAAAGCAATAAAGTCACAGATTATCAGATGGTTACAAAATTAACAAAAAGCACAGGGTGACAAAATGTCAGGGTAAGACAACCCAGGTATTCTTTTGCTGTCTATTTGTCTTTTGTTCCCATTCCACGAAAGGGAGTTTTAGGAGTTTCATTATATCCGGCTCAATTACCTTTATTTTAACGAAATCTATCATTTAAACATTCTTCTAAAAGAATATTTTTAACGATCTTTTTGGGAAGAGGAAATATAAAAATTTTGAGAGTTTCCGACAAGTGAGGGATCGTTACCTAAAAGAAGCCAATAAAAAGTAATTATGTGTGCATTTATGTGTGTATTAAAATTGCAACAACCGGAAACCATTGATAAATAAAGGAATCCGGTTGTTGCCTGTGGAGTATAGGGGAGTCGAACCCCTGACCTTTAGACTGCCAGTCTAACGCTCTAGCCAACTGAGCTAATACCCCTGAACAGCCAACAAAAGTAAATAATATTCTTAAAAGTTTTTTGTTTTGTTTTCTTCACACAAGCAAGACTCTGCAGAGTGATGTCAAAATTAAAATACGACCATATTCTTTTAGAACAAACAGGAGAAATATGTAATTTTATTGTATTGTAACGCAACAATCAATTTTAATTCACTATGTTCTTAAAATTGAAGTTTCACGAATAAAATCAACATGAAGCGACTGTTTGTAGCCATAAAGATCAATCCCGACAGACTATTTTTGAATCAATTTCATGAAATTCAAAACCGGTTGCATCATGAGCGCATTAAGTGGGTTGAAGAATTTAACATCCATATTACCCTTAAATTCTTCGGTGAAACGGAAGATGCAAAGATCCCTGAAATCACACATGTACTGTCTGATATAGCAGCCAACACAAATGTGTTCTCATTTTCCCTTCAGAACCTGGGAATTTTTGGCAGTTCTTATGATCCCCGGGTGGTTTGGGCAGGGATCGAACCTCATGAAGAACTGGCATTAATGATGAAGTTGATCGGAGAAAAACTGGAATCTATCGGTTATAAGCCCGACCGGCAAAACCTTGTACCGCATCTGACCCTGGGGAGGATTAAATTTTTGAAAGATAAAAATCTGTTCCGGCAGATCATTCATCAGAGCAGTAAGATCTCATCGCAGGAGATTACTGTTGACCGGTTCATCCTTTTTGAAAGCATATTAAAAAAAGAAGGGCCGGTTTACCTGGCCCTTCAAACTTTCCATTTACGGAAGCAGAATGTCAATTCCTGATCACATTTTTGGAGGTAAATCCTTCTTATCCATATTTCTGGCAATAATATGATAGATCACCAGACTGAGACCTCCGGAAAGGCAAATCATCGAGAAATAGGAGGCTTCTTCACCAAGGCAGGTGTTAGCGGCAAATACTCTTCCAAGGAGAATGCCGACACCAATGCCGAGAAAAAGTAACCCCCATTTAAGGTTTGAAATTCCATTTTTTTTGGTTTCAAATGCTGAGGCATCAAGACCTTTTTGAATTAAAAGTGCACGTTCTTTTCTTCTGATTGCGAGGTACACAATTCCAAAGACCATTGCGAAAAAGGCTATCGGGACGAGATAAGATTCCATTGTTTTGGGTTTTAGGGGTTAATAATTCATTTGCCCCTTTTGACGCTTTAACAATATTGAGGTTACATTCTTCCAGGTTTTTTTTACTGAAGAATGATCTTTCTGATCACAAACGTTGTATTGCCGGTCAGTTCCACAAAATAAACACCCCTTGAAAATGCCGAAACATCAATCATCTGCCTGAAGTCATGTGGAATATCATTCAATGATCTCCTGAATACTGTTTGTCCCCTGATATCATTAATCCTCAGGTCCATTTGTTTATCCTCTCCGATTACAGCTATATTCAACACTCCTTCTGCAGGATTGGGATAGACTGAGATCTTTGTCTCTGATTTGTTTTCAGGGATACCTACACAGATTTTTACGGTGATATTTTTAACACTGGGCATTCCTGAGCCACAAGTATTTTCTCCTTTAACAGCGATGGTATCTGATGATGCACCGGGTTTAATTGTAACAATTATTGAATTGGTTCCTATTCCCGAAATGATCGATGTTCCTGGTGGAACAGTCCAGTCATAAAAAGTGGCTTCAGTAATTTCAGGAACAGTGTAGTTATAGGTTTCATAATTTGAACAAACCGTATCGTAGCCCGTGATCATTCCTGCAGGTCCCGGTACTGTCTCAAGACCTATTTGCCGGGTAGCAGGCATGCTCACACCGCAGCTGTTTATTGCTACGACAGAAATATAACCAGCATTATCCCCCCATTGAACATTAACAGAATCCGTATTCTGGCCGTTTATTATTTTTGCATCTGCGGGTACCATCCAGAAATAAGAGGTTGCATAAAGAACCGGTTCGACGGAGAAAGTAATGTTCTCCCCGTTGCACGCCTGTCCGGGCCCCTGTATGACCGCAGGTTGAGAAGGAACATTTGTAACTATCACTTCGAGAACACTGGGATTGCTGATCCCGCATTGATTGCCGGCAATTACTGAAATGATTCCACCTGTATTCCCCCATTGAATGGTAACAGATGGCGAATTTTGTCCGTTCAGTATCAGGGCCCCGGCAGGAACCATCCAGGAATAAGAAGAGGCAAATGGAACATCCTGAACAGTATAAACCGCAATTGAATCCTGGCAAATCATTACGGGTCCGTTGATATTTCCCGGAGAATTTGGTGCAGGAACGATACTTATGAGAATGCTATCGCTGGCCGTATGGGAAACAGAATCTGTAACATGAACATGATATAGCGTATTTACCAGGGGAGATGCCACAGGATTGGCTATATGCGGATCATTCAATCCTGTCGAAGGTGTCCATGAAAAAGAGAAGGGTTGTTTTCCCCTGATTGTTCTTGCGTTAAGCTGGGAGGATTCTCCGGGGCAGATTGAATCAGGGGTTGCTGTCGCGACAACATAGACCGAATCACCTGACAGAACAAGAATAGTTGCATTCCTTTGATGCACGGGGGTACCATCAGGACTTTGAGCAAAAAATTTTACCTGGTAGAATCCTAAAGGAACATTACCAATCAGCTTTACTATTGCAGGCAGTGAATCAGGATATGAAGTTATCCTGTTCCCCGATGGAAAGAAAACCGTGATTGTACCTGAATCAGGTACCGGGCTTATTGTATCTGAAAGAATAACGGTATCTGTATAAAGTTTGACTTGTGGAATGGATATGCTGAACCGGATACTGTCCAGGTTAGTGAAAAGAGTATCAATGGTATGATCAATGGCCATAGCAAAATCAGGAAAATAACCCGTGGTGCTCATGAAATCCCCATATCTGAAGTCGGTCCAACTTAACATCGCCACTTTTTTATTTGAACAGATCCCGTTATAATCACCTTCATAACTCGGGTTGCCTCCTCCATTACATGTAGTGCAGTTTATTATCATTTTTTGATTTGAGATCCTTTCGTTGGTTGCAAAAGTCTCACCACCGTCTTCAGAATAGGTAGCGTAAATATATGCACTGTCGTGTGTCGGAGTATCCCTTGTATCCATCCATTGAACATAGAGACGTCCATTGTCTTTGTCGCACCAGACAGCCGGTTGCCATTGGCTATTGTTTTGTGAGTCAGGATCATCATTCACTATTTTTGCAGATGACCAGGTGGAACCTCCGTCATCGGAGTACCGGCTGAAAATATCAGGTAAATTCCCGTTACCCGGTGGATTGTTTGATGTATATACAAGGTATAACCTTCCCCGGTGAGCGCCATAACTGTTATCTGCAACGATCAATGGGTAAGGTCGTGTCCACATTCCGGAAACCGCATTCTTTCCATTTATTTCTGTTCCTACATAATTTGAAAATTGTTCTATAGACATCTTGGTAAATGTAAGCCCTCCATCTGTGGAGCGGTAAAAGGTATAAATACTGGCGAATTGGGTCCCTGAATTAGTGACAACAAAAACCGAGCCTCCCTGGATGTTGCTATAAGGGCCAACACAAACCATCATCCCGGGAATGGTTTGGGAAGTGGGTGTAAAAGTGCTGGAAAATGTTTGTCCGTGATCTGTGCTTCTTGAGAAGTTCCCTTCTCCATTATTGGTCATGCAGGTATAAATATTGTTTGCATTTGGACCATTGGTCTGGTCACATGTAAGCCATGGTTTATCAGTTCCTGTAAGGGCTATGATCCCGGGGCCCCAGGTTGCTCCGTTATCATTTGATTTCATGACCATTAATCCAAGAACGATATTGGTTCCAAACATATTTCCATAGAAAAGATTTCCCAGGCTGTCATAAGCCATAACAGGATCTCCTATTATTGTCGCGCCAAAATTTGGAACTTCCGATCCCCAGTCGATGCCATTATTTGTCGGATGACCTGCATTAGTGTTGTATGCAGTGAAATACCATGATGGAATTGCGGGATTGGCTGTAATGTTGGTTGTCGCAAAATCAACACCCAAATCAAAATTATCCCAATTGCCAATTGTGATAACAGAGGATGTGGTTGAATTGTTCGATGGTACAAATGTTTTATTCCATGATGAGCGTGGTAACTGATCTGAATTTGGATCTTGTCCGTTTTGGCAGAAAAGTCGTAAGGAGAACAGACTAAGTACGAAAATCATTATGAACACGGATATTACCGGCATTATACGTCCTGAAAAAATACCTGTATTCATATCGATTTCGCGGGAATTTATAACGTTATCTTTGAATAATTTATAACTGTATTTTTGCTAAATCCTGACATTCAGAAAGGAGGGGTGATTTAGTCCAGATCCCTGTTGCTTCCGTCCATAAAAATAACATATAACAAAGATATAAAATAACCCTGTTTTTTTAAAGAAAACAGACATATAAAAAAGTTGTATGTTTGCATTAACTATTTTTCTTATATATTGTTATCCTATATTTTAACGTGAATTGACCCGGGATATTTTCTGTCACCTGTAACCTGGTCATCCCATTAACGTCTAAAGTACAAAATGAAGTTTCAGGACGACAACGAGTATATCGCTAAAGTATTAAGCGGGAACGTTTCGGCCTATGCATCATTGGTTGCAAAATATAAGAACCTGGTTTTTTCGATTGTTCAGAAGATTGTTAATAATCGTGAAGATGCAGAAGAGATTTCACAGGATGTTTTTTTGAAAGCTTACCAGTCGCTGAATACATTTGAAAGAAAATCAAAGTTTTCAACCTGGCTTTACAGGATCGCTTACAATGCAGCGATATCAAAGACACGAAAGAAGAAAGTTGAAATGGTTGCAATTGAAGAAACGGTTATAAGCAATTATTCTACAGACGAGATTAGCAGGAATATGAATGAGCTTGATGAGAATGACCGCCAGCTGATCCTTGAAAAAGCTTTGAAGCGTTTGCCTGATGAAGATAACCTGCTGATAACCCTGTTTTATAAAAATGAAAATTCAATTGAAGACATAAGTGATATTACAGGATTATCGGTCCCGAATGTAAAGGTTCGGCTTTACAGGATACGTAAAAAGTTGTATGACGAGATGAACGAAGCTATAAAAAGAAGTTAAAAAAACTCAAAACCATAGTATCTTTGTAATCGAAATGGAAAAAGAAGAATTTTTACCGGATGATTTTCTAAAAGAACTTTTCACTAAACGATCGTGGGATGTTCCCAGTGATAGTTTTACTGATAAGGTAATGGATCAGATACTGAAGTCCCCTGAAGTTGCTCCTGTAAAAAGGTCTTTCTATATTATTTTACGGTCATCCTGGCCTTATATTATACTTTTCGTGTTTACCTTAGTCTTTCTTATGACCTCTGATCTTCCTTTCCTGGATATCCCTGGCAAAGAATACTTCATAAAATCCATTCTTCCTGTTTTCAATTCATTTTTTTCTGGTCTAAAACCCCTGGTCACGGATGCTAAAATCGTCACGATCCCATTGATGATGGTCCTCGCCGGAAGTTTATTGGTTGGTTTTGATCATTTCTTTTTCAGAAAGCCCGGTATAAGGCATCAAACCACAAATTAAAATGATCCCGCAGGAGATCAGAATTTCACTTACTGATTTTTTTACAAGAACACGGAATGTTATTATCAATTTCAATAGAGTATCTTCTCTTTCAGGGGGGTGTATCAATAATGTTTGCAGGATTCAGACCAATATCGGTGATTTTTGCATAAAATTCAATCTGCGGGACCGTTTTCCAGGGATGTTTACAAGTGAAGCTGAAGGACTGTCTTTATTAAAAAGCGCGGGAGAGATCCGTGTTCCTGAAGTTTATTATACAGGTGAGGCCGGATCATTTTCTTATATTTTATTGGAATATATTGACCAGGGAAACAGAATTCCTTTTTTTATGGATGATTTTGGCCGATCGCTGGCCAGGTTGCACAGGCATACTACCGATTATTTTGGACTTGATATCAATAACTATATGGGGTCCCTTCCTCAGAGTAATAAAAAACAAGCCCGCTGGAATGATTTTTTTATTGAAGAACGTCTTAAAAAACAGGTTTTATTGGCAAGAGAATATTTTTCATCTGCCGATCTTATCTCATTCGAACGGCTGTATGCCCGGCTTGATGAATTATTACCTGTTGAGCCGTCTGCCTTGCTTCATGGAGACCTGTGGGGAGGAAACTACATGGTATCATCAGATGGTAAAGCCTGCCTTATCGATCCGGCTGTCTATTATGGGCACCGTGAAGTTGATATTGCTATGACGACGCTTTTCGGTGGATTTGATGAACAATTCTATATCTCGTACAATGAAGAATATCCCCTGGAGATAAATTGGCAACAGCGCCTGGATATTTTCAAACTCTATCCCTTACTGATTCATTTGAATTTATTCGGATCCGGTTATCTTGGATCTATTCTGAGTATAATCAGGAGATTCTGAACATCAATTATTCTGCTGTCTTTCAATCCAAAGCTGCTTGAAATTCTTATCCGCAAATTTTGGCAATTCTCTCCTGGGACCCCACCATTTTTTGAAGAATAGCCTGAAAGCCCTGTTCTTTATACCGGCACCTGTCTTATCAATAATCCACCTTCTCAACATAACAACCCTCCATCCTTTCATCATTAACTTCCATGTTGCTTTCGGGAATCCTTTATGAACTGTTTCATTGCGGTTATATAATAACAGCTCGTGCAAGGGAATGTGCATTGAGCAAACTTCAGTGCATTTACCGCAAAGCGAGCATGCATAACTCAAATGGTTGTAGTCTTTCAGTCCCAGGTAATGTGGTGAGATTACTGAACCTATCGGACCTGAATAAACTGCTCCGTAAGTGTAGCCTCCGATACTGCGATAGATAGGACAGGCATTTAAGCAAGCACCGCAGCGGATACAAGCCAGGGCCTGACGTTGTTCCTTATGTTTGAGTACTTCTGTACGCCGGTTGTCAATGAGAATGATATACATCTGCTCAGGACCATCCGGTTCATTATTTGACCTTGGTCCAAAGATTAAATTGTTGTATGCTGTGATGTTCTGGCCTGTTCCATACGTAGCCAGCAAAGGAAGGAACAGGTCAAGATCCTCCAGGGAAGGAATGACCTTTTCAATGCCGACCACGGCAATATGTATTTTCGGAAAGGCGTAAGAAAGCAAACCGTTTCCTTCATTTTCTGTCAGTACTAAGGCTCCGACATCTGCTACAAGGAAATTGCCACCGGTAATTCCAACATCGGCGCGAATAAATTTAATTCTCAATTGCTCCCTGACGAATCTTGCGATGTCTTCAGGTGTGCTATGCAAAGGTGTTCCGAATTTTTCGTTAAAAAGCTTCGCAACATCTTCTTTTGATTTATGCATAGCCGGTGTGAGGATATGATAAGGTTTTTCACCTGCTAACTGTACAATGTACTCACCAAGGTCGGTCTCCAGAACTTCCCGTTTATGTTTCTGCAGCAATTCATTGATCTCCAATTCTTCGGAAAGCATTGTTTTTTGCTTTACAATCAGGTGGGCATCCGCTTTTTTTATAATGGCAAGGATCTCCTTCTGCGCATCTTTTTCAGATGAAGCCCAGATGACTTTGCCACCATGTTTTTCAAAGTTGCTTTCAAACTCAATAAGATAACGGTCGAGGTTACTGTAGGCTTTATATTTACGATTGGCTGCCCGCCGGCGAGCAAGTTCAAGATCGGAGAATTGGTGTTTTCCTATGATCACTTTTGAATCATATATGCCAATATTAAAGTCAAGCCGTTTGCGGTGCTCAGGATCAAATGATCTTTTTTCAGCATCTGCCAAAAATTTCTCAAGGATATTAGACATAAAATGTGTTTTAATCTGCCACTGGCTTACGAAGTTCAATTCTCCGCCTCCAGAGTTTAAAACATTCAATTTATTTTAATACCTCGCTGCTCACTGCGAGTTTCTTTTACTTTACAGGGACAGGGATTTTCTGAACCCTGCGCTCATGTCTCCCTCCCTCAAAGTCAGTATTGAAAAATATTTTCACCATGCTCAAGGCTTCGACAGGTGTGATAAAACGTGCCGGCAAGGCGATAATGTTCGCATCATTATGCAGACGGGACAACCGTGCAATCTCTTCTGTCCAGCAAATGGCCGACCGTACCAGTGGATATTTGTTAGCGACCATCGATGCTCCGTTCCCGCTGCCGCAAATAATGATCCCTCTCTGATAAACACCATCGTTTACTGCTTTGGCCACTGGATGAATAAAATCAGGATAATCAACACTTTCTACCGTAAATGTTCCAAAATCTTTAAAACTATATCCTTCTGATGATAGGTTTTGCAGCAGATATGCTTTCAGGCAGAAACCTGCGTGATCACTTCCTATAGGAATAGGTTTGCTTAAATCAAACATTGTTAACAAATTTCTTTACAAAAGTAATCATAATGAGGACTAATCAGTATTTGTCACACTATCAATTTCTTAAAATTTTAACAACGGTTTGTTTATAACTGCGTAACTTTGTTTAAAATTTTTAAAAACTTTGACTCTGTCTTTAAAATTTAACCGGGAGCAATGATAAACGACTTTTTGATAAAAAATATCAACAGTTTATCCCTAGAAAATTAGAGAGCAAAAACCAATATTTTATTAACATGCATAATTATAAACCACTTGTTACTAAAGTGTCACTTTATTAAGTTTCACAAGAATACAATGTAATAACTTACATTCAGGTGTTGATCAAAATGTAGAATCGAAAAATCAAAATTATAAGGCTGAATTAAATTAACAGAATCAACACCTATTACAATAACAGAAAAAATTTTATAAAATCTATTATTATTATGAATTCCTCAATTCGTATTGAATCAAAAAAAAATAATACGAACAAAAAATATATCGCAGAAATAAACCGTCTCAGGAAAGAAAAAAATGCCATCATCCTGGCGCATTTTTATCAGGTACCTGAAATACAGGATATTGCTGATCATATTGGTGACAGTCTTGGTTTATCGCAGGAAGCGTATAATACAAAAGCCAGTATTATAGTATTTGCAGGTGTTCATTTTATGGCTGAAACCGCAAAAATTCTTAACCCTTCCAAAAAAGTGCTTCTTCCAGATATTGAGGCAGGCTGTTCTTTAGCAGATTCATGCCCGGCCGACGAATTCAAAAAATTTAAAGAGAAATATCCCGGTCACATAGTCATCTCTTACATAAATTGTTCAGCTGAAGTAAAAGCCCTTTCAGATATCATATGTACGTCAAGCAATGCAGTTAAAATAGTTGAGTCGCTTCCAAAAGAACAAAAGATCATCTTTGCACCTGATAAAAACCTCGGAAGCTATGTGAATATGATCACAGGAAGGAATATGGTTTTATGGGAAGGAACCTGTGAAGTTCATGACATTATAAAAACCGAAGCAGTCATTGGTTTGAAAGTTGATCACCCAAATGCAAAACTGATAGCTCACCCTGAATGTAAAGCCGTCATTCTTCAGATGGCTGATTTTATTGGATCCACAACAGCGCTGCTTAACTATACCAAGAAAGATCCTTCAAAAGAATTTATCGTAGCAACAGAGACAGGCATCCTTCACCAGATGCAGAAAGCATCACCAAATAAAAAATTCTATGTTGTACCGACCGATGAGACATGTTCCTGTAATGATTGTCCTTACATGAAGTTGAACACATTGCCTAAATTGTTAAATTGCCTGCAAAATGAAATGCCGGAAATTCATTTGTCTGACGAGTTAATGAATAAGGCAAGAAAACCGATACTTCGTATGCTTGAATTATCAAAATAACCATTCCCTAATGCACAAGATCAATAACAGCTTCAGGTATCTTCTCTTTTTTAGTTTTTCTTTCATAATATTTCATTCCTCCTATTCACAGGATTCTGTAAAAATCCAGAATGGCTACCAGAAATTTTATTACAAAAACGGTATTGTCTCCAGTGAAGGAATGATGAAAAACGAGAAACCCGATGGATACTGGAAGTCTTTTTATGAAAACGGACGATTAAAATCAGAAGGAAACAGAAAGAACTTTGAACTCGATAGTCTTTGGATATTTTACAATGAGAAAGGATCACGTATCCTGGATGTGAATTATAGGGAAGGGAAAAAGAACGGGATAAAAACCACTTATATGGATCAGGAAGTGGTTCGTGAGATGTTTAAAGAAGATATTAAGGAAGGGTATACGCGATATTATTATCCCGATGGCAAACTTAAAATGGAAATTCCTTTTGTCAAAGGAATGGAACAGGGGTTTGCAAAGGAATATTCAACTGATGGGGATATAATTACATTGATAGAGTATAAACGGGGTTTCATTATCGACCGCCTGAAGATCAACAGGAAGGACCATAATAATCTTAGACAGGGCCCCTGGTATACTTTTTATGGGAATGGTAATGTACATGTGGAAGGAAATTACCAGGATGATTTGAAGGACGGCTATTTTAAAGTTTATGCTGAAAACGGCGACCTGGTCAGTGTTGATAAGTATGTAAAAGATATTAAACAACCAGAGGCCCAGGAAATAAAGAAACTGGATTTAAAAAATGAATATTATCCTGACGGAAAAATAAAGGCAAGTGGGACTTACCGTCATGATACCCTTGAAGGAATTTACAGAGAATACAGTCCTGCAGGCCAGATCACCAGGTCATTGATTTATGATATGGGAACTGTCACGGGGGAAGGAATAGTCAAAGAAGACGGTAATTGCGACGGCCATTGGAGAGATCTTTATCCTGATGGCAAAATTAAAGCAGAAGGTGATTATAAAGACGGAGTAAAAACAGGTGAATGGAAATTTTATTACCCTGATGGTAAGCTTGAACAAGAAGGAATGTTTACAAGTGCCGGGAAATTTCATGGTATATGGAAATGGTATTATGAATCCGGGCAACTTATGCGGGATGAGGAATATAATAACGGACTGAAAGAAGGAATACACACTGAATATGACGAACAAGGCAAAGTGCTGGAAGAAGGAGAATATGTCAATGACCTGGAAGATGGACCCTGGTTTACTACAATTGGTGATTATCTTGAACGCGGCACTTACCGTGATGGGTTGAAAAACGGAAAATGGGTAAGCTATCATCTTTCGGTGACAAAAGAAAAGACTGACAGTGTTTTGTCTTTCTCAGGCAGCTTTGTAGAAGACAATCCTGACGGCAAACACGCATATTACTGGGATAATGGAAAGGTAAAAGATGAAGGCTCTTACATTATGGGTAAAAAAGAAGGAGACTGGACCAAATATGAATATGACGGTACACCATTCATGGTGATCACTTACAGGAATGGCATAGAAACGAAATATGACGGAGTGAAGCTTAAGCCACCATTTGAATCTGCCGATCAATAATCAACAAGGAAAAGCATGGAAAGATATAACAGACATCCGGGTAACAGGAGAGGAAAAAGAACACCGGATGCAAGGAAAAAAAGATCCACAGAATCATCAACACCCTGGCAACGGAATCAAAGTGAAGAAAGTGTTCCACGTGAAAAACAGAATTATTTTCCATCACAAAAAAGAAAAGCTCACCCCAGAGAAGCCGTAAAAGGTGAATTGATAAGGCTTAACAGGTATATTGCCAATGCTGGCATCTGCTCCCGGCGTGAAGCAGATAAATTGATACAGGCAGGAGCCGTGCAGGTAAACGGAAAGGTGGTGACAGAGCTTGGTACCAAAGTCTCATTAAGCGATAAGATTTCATATGGCGACCAGCCACTTTCGCGTGAAAAGTTCAGATATGTGCTTCTTAATAAACCCAAGGGGTTTATCACAACGACCGACGATCCTGAGAACCGCAGGACAGTGATGAATCTTATTGCACATGCCTGTAAAGAACGCATTTACCCGGTGGGACGCCTGGACAGGAATACAACAGGACTTTTGCTTTTCACCAATGATGGGGAATTGACAAAAAAACTTTCACACCCAAGGTATGGGATAAAAAAAATCTATCATGTTGGCCTTGACCGGAATGTTACAAAAGAAGTTATGAAGAGTATTTTTGAAGATGTAGAGCTGGAAAATGAATTGGTAAAGGTGGATGATATCGAATATGTTGGTGACGGGAAAGATAAAAAAGAGATAGGTATTGAACTACATTCAGGGCAAAACCGGGTTGTACGAAGGATCTTCGAAAAATTTGGTTATAAGGTAGTAAAACTCGACCGTGTTTATTATGCAGGCCTGACCAAAAAAAACCTTCCACGGGGTGAATGGCGTTTTCTGGAAGAGAAAGAACTAAATATACTCAAAATGATCGGCTCTTAAAATGATACACAAATAATTAAATTTATGACCAAAGGTTTTGTTTTCACTTTTCTTTTTTTCCTGGTTCAATCTTGTTTTGCATCAATCGGTCCCATGCAGGAGTTGATCCGTACAGCCGGCGATGCAACCGTTTATCCAAATGACAACCTTTTAGTTGTTTTCGACAGTACAAAGGTGGATGTAAGAGAATCAGGATTGAGTTATGTCCTGACCCATACACTCACCAAGGTGTTGAATGCCAAAGGCGCCATCGACCTGAGTGTTGTGAAATTCGGATATGATCCATTATCAGCTTATGCAGATATCAAAAAAGTAGTGATCTATAAAAAAGATGGAACTACCCATGATCTTGATATGAAAAATATCCTTGATTACCCGGCTCCTGCAAGGATGATATATTGGGGTGCAAGGGAAAAAATGGTTGAAGTTGGAAGACTTGATCCGGGGGATGCTATCGAGGTAATAGAATTCAAGAAAGGATTTACCTATGCCTTGCTTGATCAGGGAGAAGATGACGACAGCAAATACATTCCACCGATGAAGGGTCATTACTATGACATTGTTGATTTCTGGAGCGGGAATCCGATAAAAGTGAAAGTTTATGAAATTACCCTTCCAAAAGATAAACCTATTCAATACCAGGTATACAATGGAGAAATTCAATCATCGGAATTATTCAGGGACGACAAGGCTATTTATACATTTACAAAAAAAGATATTTCTCCTTTCAAGACAGAGCCGCATGGAGTTGTGGCTTCTGATGTTGCCCCCAAGCTTTTGCTTTCGACAAGTCCTGACTGGTTCGCAAAATCCCGTTGGTTCTATAAGGTCAATGAAGATTTCGGAAGTTTTAATGATACCCCCGAAATTCACGCTAAAGTGAAAGAGATCCTTAGAGACGCAAAAAGTGAGATGGATTCCATTTATCTTCTGACTCACTGGGTAGCAGATGAAATCCGTTATTCCGGGATCTCAATGGGTTGTGGGGAAGGTTATACTTTGCACAAAGGATCAATGACCTTCAATGACCGTTGTGGCGTTTGCAAGGATAAGGCCGGCATGCTAATTACAATGTTACGTTCAGCCGGTTTCAAATCTTACCCAGCCATGACCATGGCTGGTTCAAGGATCGATTACATTCCTGCCGACCAGTTCAACCATAGCGTGACAGTCGTAAAACTTAAAGATGGAAAATACCACTTACTCGATCCAACCTGGGTACCTTTTGACAGGGAGTTATGGTCAAGTGCTGAACAGCAGCAACAATACCTGATGGGAGTTCCTGAAGGAGCTGATCTGGCAACCACACCGCTGTCTGCACCTGAAAACCATTTTCTTAAGATCGACGGGAAGTCATCCATATCAGAGGATGGAACCCTGACGGGAAAACTGACCATCACGGCTGAAGGGATATCCGATGCCGGGATCCGCGGGATGTTCCGCAATTTTAACAAAACACAATGGGACCAGAATGTGGAGAAAGAAATCCTGAAAATATCGCCTCTTGCTGAAGTCACGCATATGGAATACACAGACCCCATCGATTACAAATCAGGCCCTATCAGGATCACGATTGAATACAGGATCCCTGAATATGCATTTGTTTCAGGTGACCGGCTTCTTTTTACACCGCTCACAGCTTCCAATGTGTTCAAGAACAACCAGCCTCATCTCTTCTTCGAGACCCAGATGAAAGAACGAAAATATCCATTCCGCGACCGCTGCTCACGACTGGTTGAGATCAATGAATCTATACAATTGCCGGGAAATTCAACAAGTGTTTACCTGCCCGAAACAAAAAACACAACAGGCGATGTTTGTTCTTTCCATGGAGGTTATAACTGGAATGAACATACACTGAATTTGAATGAAAAGATCACCCTTGGAAAACGCATTTATGATGCAAAAGATTGGCCTGAATTCCGCTCTGCTGTTAATTCACAGAACACTTTGGCAGGCGACCCTGTTGTATTCCACATTCAAAACTAAATCTACTACCCTATAACATTATTCTTATGAAAAAAATAGTTTCATTATTTTTTCCTGCCTTATTTCTGATATCCTCCAACTTGCTTTTCTCTCAGGATGAAAACTACGACGCCGTTTATCTGCAGCTTAAAAAAGAATACACTCTAAATCCCGATGGCAGTATGGACTACCGGTATTGGAAAGAACTTAAACTGCAGACTTACCGCTCGTTCAATAGTCTTTATGGAGAAACCTTCATACCATATAACCCAACCTTTCAGTCATTGAAAATAAATGAGGCCTTTACGATCATGGCCGATGGCAAGAAAAACCCTTCTCCAGCAAATGCATTCAATGAAGTCCTTCCCGGCTTTGCAGCCAATGCCCCGGCATACAACAGCCTGAGAGAAATGGTGATCACGCATTCGGGAACTGAACGAAATGCCGTCATTAACCTTGATTATGAACTGCATTCAAAGAAAGGATTTTATCCCTGCCTGATGGGGAATGAAATACTTGCAGAAGCAGAACCGATAAAGGAACTGTCATTCGTTATCAGGGTTCCTTTTGAATGCAAATTATATTACTCGATCCTGAACAGTCCTTTAACACCTGTTGTTACCAAAGAAGGAAACTTCCAGGTTTACACATGGAAATTTACCAATATTCAAGCCATTTCCACCGATGATTTTCAAAAAGGCGGCAACGACCTTTACCCAAGGATCCTTTTCAGTACTTCAGCCAGACGGTCAGACCTTTACAATGAATTCCTGCACATGGTGACATTTTCTTATGCATTAAACCCTGAGATGAAAGATGCAGTTGCTACGATTTCCAAAGAAAGCAAAGACAAAACAGAGTTGCTGTTAAGGTTGCAGGAGAAAGTGATCAATGAATTACGGCTATACCCTATTCCTATGAGGTTTATTGGGTTTACATGCAGATCATCTCAAAAAACCTGGGAAAGTAACGGGGGAACCCTTCTTGAAAAAGCTGTTCTTCTCACTGCCCTTGTAAAAGAAGCAGGTATGGAGGCCAATCCTGTTTTTATGATCAAAAACAGCTTATATGATGAATCCATTGGTTCGCTTATGGATGTTGAAGATATCCTGGTAAAGGCAGAATTACCTGATAATCCGGTTTACTTGTCAGTTTCTACCCTGAACCCCCAGGATCTGTTCTCTTGTTCTCCCGAAAGAGTTTTTGTTGTATTGAACCAGGGGGGCATTAAAGTGGAGAAAACACGTACAGTTAAAAATAAACTAACCCTGGCAGGAACATTTACAGTGAACAGGAATAACCAATTATCAGGAGAGGTTTCTCTTGCAGAAAATAACGGTGTCAATCCTTACCTTATGTTGATCCAGGATAAGAACAAAGTAAAATCACTTATTGGAGGCGGATTATCGTCAGCCGACCTTAAAGACCCGGTCATCACGAAAATGGAAAAAGATCAAGCCTCATGCGTCATCGCAGTCGAAAAAGAAAATGCTTTCCGCAGCGACTCTGATTATTATTTTTTCCAATTACCCCTATTGGCCAATGGCATAGAAAGCCTGGGTATCCATTTATTACCCAAAAACCGGACTACCCCTCTGGAAATATCTTCACTAATGGAAGAAAACAATGAATTCACCATTATTCTTCCTGAAAAAATAAGACCCCTCATTGCCAATGAGAAAAAAGAATTGAAAAATAATGCGGGGACATTCACTTTCGAAGTAAAAACCGAAGACAAAAAATTCATTATCCACAAGTCCCTGAGTCTCGAAAAAAGACTGATTCAACCTGCAGATTATCCAGACTTTAAAGCCTTACTTGACCATTGGAATGCCGACCGGTACCGTGAAGTAGTACTCACGAAGTAAATACTTACTGATTTTGACCCTTGTCTTTGCTCATTTAATGATGGTCCTTCCCAGTTCCTTTCCCTGTATTCTCATACGCATCTCCAGCAACCTTATTTGTTGGGTTATATAATGCGTTGCAGCCTCTTGATCTTCATTTGTTGATGTTATTTCTTTAAGTCTCTTCTCGTTCTCAGCGATCATCCTCTCGACTTTTTTTGCCTTGAAAGAATAAAGAGCAGGGAAAACAGATTCAAACAGACGTTCAGATTCGGGTTGAATATAGATTTGATTTTTTGCCCAGTGATGGCTGAGTTCATAGGGAAGAATGACCAGGTCAATGGCCAGGGTTGCCAGGATGGGATCGGGATGGTGAACAAAATAGTCCTTATCAGGAGTGACACCTTTTTGATGCAATTCGATCATTTCATCGAAGATCTGCCGACATACGGGTGTCTCAAACTCAATCTCGTCATGGAGCAGGTCCTGGATGATAATATCTGAGACTTTCACCTGTATTTCGCTTACCTGCTCATCACTGTTGTTTTGTTTCAGTGTTATGGATTCGGTGCCGAATTGGAGGAGTAGCCGGATAAGTTCTTTTTCCTGGAACTCGGGTGAGTCGAAATCGAATTTGAACTGAAGTTCAGCAATTTCTTTTTCTTCAGGCTCAAGGTAAGTTTCATGATCTTCTTCCTGCAGCTTTTTAGAGAACCTTCTTCGAAGGATCCTGTTCATTTCATTCACCAGGGTCTGCTCAGGTATGGCCAGGAGGGATGAACATTCACGGGTAAAAAATGTACGTGTGATACCATCAGGGATGATGGCGATGGTATTTACAATTTCTTTTACCAGTCCCGCTTTTTTGACCGGGTCCCCTGCAGTCTCCTTAAGCAGGAGCTGGGTCTTAAAAAGAATAAAGTTAACTGCATTTTTAGCAATAAACTCTTCCACTTCGACGGCACGATGCTTACGGGCAAAAGAGTCAGGATCCTCATTTTCAGGAAAGAGCACGATCCGGACATTCATTCCCTGTTCCAGGATCATGTCAATACCTCTCAGTGATGCTTTAATACCGGCAGGATCGCCGTCATAGAGGATTGTGATATTTTGGGTATAACGCTGGATGAGCCTGACCTGGTCGGTTGTGAGGGAAGTACCTGAAGATGCCACAACGTTTTCAATGCCAGCCTGGTGCAATGAGATCACATCCGTATAGCCTTCAACGAGGTAACAATTATTTTTGGCGACCATGAAATTCCTCGCAAAATAGAGGCCATAGAGCGATTTACTTTTATTGTAGATCTCTGATTCAGGCGAATTCAGATATTTAGCAGATTGTTTATCTGCTGAAAGTATGCGGCCACCGAAACCAATAATCCTGCCAGAGGCGCTATGGATCGGGAACATCACACGACCATGGAAACGATCGATCAATTGATCCACCCTTTGGATTGACAGACCTGTCTTGACAAGGTATTCGGCCTTATATCCTTCCGAAAGGGCGTGAGATGAAAAATCATCCCATCCTTCTTTTGAATAACCCAACTGAAACTTCCTGATAATATCATCGCGGAAACCTCTTTCCTGAAAATAAGTAAGTCCTATGGCTTTCCCATCCTCAGTATCGAACAGAGAGTGTTCGAAATATTTCTGAGCGTATTCGTTGATCAGGAAAAGGGTTTCCTTTTCATTTTGTTCCTGTATCTTTTCGGGAGTCTGGGCTTCTTCCTCGATCTCGATGTGATATCGTTTAGAAAGGAAACGCAAGGCTTCGGGGTAAGTATAATGCTCATGCTCCATCAAGAAGGTGATAGTACTGCCGGCTTTTCCACAGCCAAAACATTTAAAGATCCCTTTTGCAGGGGAGACTGTAAAGGAAGGCGTCTTCTCATTATGAAAAGGGCATAGCCCGATATAATTGGTCCCCCTTCTTTTCAGCGAAACAAAATCAGCAACGACCTCTTCAATCCGCGTGACAGACAATATGTTTGATATGGTCTCAGGAGTAATCAAAACACTATTTTTTTCCCAGCTAAAGTAACAAAAATCCGAGACTTTTGCCTGAAAAAAATCATCGTGATGTATTGATAATTTGTACTTTTATAACCTAATTTCAAGACCATGGACCGCAGAGATTTCTTTAAAAAAACCATTCTGGCAGGTGTTGCCGCCGGCGCTGCCATGACCCTAGGGGATCTCAGTAAAGTAATCGCAGGAAAAATACCTGCTCCCGACCCCAACCCTGAACACGGCACACTTGACCAGGGACCTTTTGATCTTGTGGCAGTCAAAGACGGCGAGCCTGCCCAGATGTTTGACAAAGCAATCGAGGCGCTCGGAGGAATGAAAAAGTTCATAAAAAAGAACCAGACCGTAGTAGTTAAACCCAATATCGGTTGGGATACCTCTCCCGAGCGGGGTGCTGACACCAATCCTGACCTGGTAAAAAGAATCATCCAGCAGTGTTATAGCGCCGGGGCGAAAACAGTTTACGTTTTCGACAACACCTGTGATGAATGGAGCAAATGTTATGAGAACAGCGGGATCCAGAAAGCAGTCAGAGATGCAGGGGGAAAGATGGTCCCTGCCAATTCGGAGAGCAACTACCAGCATGTAGAAGTGAAAAACGGGAAAAAATTAAAAGAGGCAAAAGTTCATGAACTGATCCTAAGTTCGGATGTATTCATAAATGTACCTGTGCTTAAGAATCACGGCGGTGCAGGGATAACGGCAGCAATGAAAAATCATATGGGAATCGTTTGGGATCGCAGATACTGGCATCGCACCGACCTGAACCAATGCATCGCCGATTTTGCGGCTGTCAGGAAACCAGATCTAAACGTTATCGATGCATACAGGGTTATGACCACTCGCGGCCCCAAGGGCGTCTCTACAGATGATGTAGTTCTGATGAAATCACTCATGATCACAAAAGATATTGTTGCTGCAGATGCCGCTTCTGCAAAGTTATTCGGAACAGAACCGGAAAAAATCGCTTACATAAAGTTGGCCCAAGAAGCAGGACTAGGTATAATGGACCTGACAAAACTGTCCATCAACCGGATTAAAATGTAAATAAATGCAGCTTTTTTTCCTGAAAAAGATCAGGGTTGTTGTTTCGCTGATCTTTTTTATTGTTACCCTTTTCGTTTTTGTTGATTTTACCGGCTTTCTAGCACCACGGCTGATCAGGGCATTACTCTGGCTTCAGTTCATTCCATCATTCCTTAAATTTATCGGTGCTCTTTCCATCTCAGCTGCAGGATTCATTTTCATAATGATCATAACGATGCTCTTCGGGAGGGTTTACTGTTCAACAATATGTCCGCTGGGTACTTTGCATGATATATTTATTTGGTTATCAAAAAAATTCAGAGTCATAAGACAGGTCAAATTCACAAAACCACATAACCTGATCCGATATTCAATATTAGGGGCCCTCATACTTGTCTTTTGTCTTTCATCTCTTTTTCTTGTGAACCTGATGGATCCTTACAGCCTCACGGGGAAGATCTTCTCCAATCTTTTCCGGCCGCTGGTTTACCTGGGAAATAACATTCTTTCGAGAGTGTTTCAAATGTTCGATATCTATTCAGTTTATTCAGTTCCCATTAAAGTTTTTTCCTGGCCCCCGGTCGTGTTTTCATTTGCTTTCCTGGGACTGATCATTATTATTGCAGGTTATAAGGGAAGATGGTACTGCAATAACCTGTGCCCTGTGGGTACGCTTCTTGGGATATTTTCACGCTTTTCTCTTTTTACTATTAACATAGAAGAAACTGCCTGCACTTCCTGCGGTCGCTGTGCCAAGACATGCAAGGCCGGATGCATCGATATCAAAGAGAAAAAGGTAGATTTTTCGCGCTGTGTAGCCTGCTTTGACTGTTTTAAAGCATGTCCTGAAGACGGGATTGGGTACAGATATCATTTCAGAAAAATAATCACACCAGACAAAGAACCTGATCCTTCACGAAGAAAATTTTTCACAACAGTACTACTGGGAACTGCGGCTGTATTATCAGCAAAAACAGTTTTCGGAGGGAAAAAAGAAAAACAAGGCATCAGTGCGGTTCCCGTTACACCGCCGGGTTCAGTCAGCATCTGGCATTACACATCCAAATGTACGGCATGTCATCTGTGTGTGAGTGCCTGTCCCACAAAAGTTCTGCAACCCACCCTCATGGAATATGGATGGACCGGATTGTTTCAACCGAAGATGAATTATCAGGCTGAATATTGTAACTTCGAATGCGTAACATGTTCAGAAGTCTGTCCAACCGGGGCCATTCTTCCGATTACAAAAGAACAGAAGTCGACAATACAGATCGGCACTTCGAAGTTCATTAAAAATCTCTGCGTAGTTGTTACCAAACAGACTGCCTGTGGCGCCTGCTCAGAACACTGCCCGACTAAAGCAGTAGAAATGGTGCCTTACCTTGGCGAACTCAAGATCCCAAAGGTTGACGAAAAGATCTGTGTTGGATGTGGAGCTTGCGAATATGCATGTCCGGTGAAACCCGATAAATCCATCTATGTTGAAGCAAATCCTTATCATCGTAAAGCTTTAAAGCCAAAAAAGAAAGCAGAAGAGCAGAAAAAAACAATAAAACCCTCAACCGACTTCCCCTTTTAACAACCCACTGCATTCAAAAGATGAGTAAACCCTGAACAAACCGCAACCGAGGGTCAATTGAAGCAAGTCTAAAGATTGGTTATAGCGAGTCTATAGGAACTATTAACTGATTAATGGACGAAAAAATGTTTTAACCATATGATTGAAATAAAAAGATTCAATTTCACTAACACTGATCTAGCAAGCCAGGCGTTCGCCATCCGGCATAAAGTATTTATAGAAGAAGAAAGTGTAGACCCTGAACTGGAATGTGAACACGAAGAAGAGGCAAATCAATATCTGCTGGTACTCGGTGAAAAAGCGCTTGCCACAGCCCGCTGGAGGGAAACAAAGGAGGGCATCAAGCTTGAACGGTTTGCGGTGCTGCCAGAGTTCCGAAACAGAGGATTTGGAGGAATAATACTAAAGGAAATAATAAATGACGTTATACCCCTCGGGAAGCCGATCTACCTGCATTCACAACTTCGTGCAGTTCCGTTTTATGAAAGAAATGGATTTAGGAAAGAGGGTCCCATTTTTTATGAAGCCGGCATGGAACATTATTTCATGAAATTTAAAAGATCTTAAAAAAAAGGGCATTCTTTCCATCCATCTGCTGTCTTAAGCCAATTGGATTTAAAACCAAGGCCAACCAGTATATTTCGGGTTTCTTCAAAATAAAGTGACAGCTCATGGGGTTTGTGAGCATCGGAAGTTATTGTAACCGGAATATTCCTCAAAAGAACCTTTTTCAGTATCTCAGGTCCGGGAAATAAAGTTTCAGAACGTTTTTTATAGATCCCCCTGGTGTTCACTTCGAGCACACATCCTACTTCAGCCACTATGTCGAGAGTATCTTCAACCAGTTTCACATACCAGGATTCCTGTTCCGAGAAGTAGCGGCCGCGGTTGTACATTTTGATTTTATCAAGGTGACCAACGATATCGGGCTTCTGGGTCAGTATCATCTCCTGCACCTGACGGTAATAAGAAGTTACTGCTTTCCTGGGGTCCCCTGAAAATATTTCTTTCAAGCCTTTATCATAAATTGTAACATCAGGGCCATCGATGAACCAAAGTCTTCCTGAATCTTCATGTTTTACAAGATGAACAGAACCGATAAAATAGTCGAAAGAATAAATTTCCCGATAATGGTCAATTGGCAGTGTAACACCGGGGATAAAATCTATTTCGAGGGCCAGCAGGATATCGATTTCAGGTACTCCAATTTTGCGTGAATAGTCATTTTTCAGCTTCAAAATAACCCGGATATAATCTTCCAGTTCATCCTGACGAATGGCAAAATTATTTTCAAAGGGGACAGGCGAATGATCGGAAAAACCCAGTGTATGAAACCCCTGGCGTACAGCTTCTTTGATATAAACTTCAGGATCAGATGAGCCGTCACTGAAACGCGTATGAGTATGGAGGTTAAAGATCAACTATAAAGTAAAATCTAAAATCATGAATTTCTAAGGATCTTATAGATCTTATCTGCACGGCGAAGGAATGTTTTTACCGGGATTGAACATTGATCGCCCTTGACTGTTTTTTTAACACTTTTCAAATCGACACGTATCTCAGGTATTGTTATTTCCACAGAGCCTGTTGTCGGGCCCTGTATATAAATGGCATCACCCGGCTTCAGAGAGCCTGATTCCATCTTTATTTCGGCGACCATCAGTTTCCTGAAATAATTAGTAACCTTCCCCACATATTCTTTTCGGTGTGTCGCCAGTGAGCCATACTGACCTGCCCATTCGCCCATAGTCTGACCGAGATAATAACCATCCCAGAAACCACGATTGTAGACAGACTTCAACCTGTCCATCCATCCGGCAACTTTTTCCGGGGAATAAATTCCTGCTGTTACCGAATCCACTGCTTCACGGTAACAGGAAATAACCGTATTGACATATTCAGGACTGCGTCCGCGACCTTCAATTTTCAGGATGCTGACCCCGGCTGCAATGATCTTATCCAGGAAACCAATAGTGCAAAGGTCCTTTGGCGACATGATGTATTCATTATCGATCACCAGTTCAACACCTCCATCAAGGTCGGTGACCTTATAAGGACGGCGACAAATCTGATAGCATGCCCCCCCGTTGGCAGAAGCATTGAAATTGTCGAGACTGAGGTAACATTTTCCCGAGATAGCCATACAAAGAGCTCCATGGACAAAGATCTCAATCCCAACCTGCCGGCCTGAGGGGCCTGTAATCTTTTCCTTTTTAATTGCCTTTGTGATGGAAGCGATCTGTGTCAAATCCAGCTCCCTTGCGGTCACCATCACGTCCGCAAACCGGGAATAATATCTTACCGCTTCAATATTTGAAACATTGGTCTGTGTGCTTATATGTACAGGCATTCCCACAGAGACAGCATATTGAATTACGGCCTGATCAGAGGCAATAATGGCAGAGATCCCGTTTTTCTTAGCCGAATCCACAATCTTCCACATTTGTTTCATTTCCCGGTCGTAAATAACAGTATTCAGTGTAAGGTAAGCCCTGACATTTTTTTCACTGCATATTTTGCAAATCCTGACAAGGTCCCGGAGGGAAAAATTGATTGATGACCGTGCCCGCATGTTCATAATGCCGATGCCGAAATAAACAGAGTCGGCACCTGCTTTTATTGCGGCCGATAATGATTCCCATGAACCAACGGGAGCTGTGACCTCTGGTTGAGTGATCCGTGATTTCATCAAGCTTGCAAAATTAAAGATATTATTTGTACCTTCGTCCGCATTAACCGGGGATGTTAGCTCAGTTGGTTCAGAGTGCATGCTTCACACGCATGAGGTCGGGAGTTCAAATCTCCCACATCCCACACTCGTAAAAAAGTTTTTTAGATTCCCTATGATCTATTAAAAAAGAGGATGACCCGAATGTCCGAGTCATCCTCTTTTTTTTTCAGAATATTGATGAAATAATCACGGGTATAAACCCCAAGGCAAGCCTTAGACCCTAATTCCGCCGCAAGGGGCGGGGTATTGTACCCTCCGACTTCGTCGGGATTGTTCAACTATCAATTTTAATTCACTATGTTCTTAAAATTGAAGTTTCACGAATAATAACCGGATAAGATTCTTTTCAGGTTCAGCTGGTCTATTCTGTCGAAGGGGTATCAGGAGTAACAGACTGATTAACAAGCCCGGATCCTGAAACAAATTCTTCTTCCTTCTCAACCACTGGTTCCTCTATAACTACCTTTGGTTTTATTTGTAAAGGTTTTCTCAATGAAACCAGAGTTATTTTTTTTGATCTGCGCTTCCCAGAAAACCGTCTTTTTGTTGGTTTCTTTACAAACTTCTTAACCGGTGAAGATTCTGGTTCAGTACCAGATTTAACAGGAAACGAAGGTTTTCTTCCTCTCTTCTTAGGCTCACTTACAACAGGAACAGAGGCAGACTCTGTCTTGAGAGCAGTTGCAACTTTAAATGGCCTGCCGCGTTTTTTAGGTACCTCCGGCACGATAGCTTTCACTTTTGGTTTACGTCCCCTCTTTTTGGGTACTTTCGGCTCATCAGGTTTTACCTTTGGCTTACGCCCTCTTTTTTTGACAATTTTTATTTCCTCTCCAATTATTTCTGCTTTTTTTACAGGATTGGATGGACCGCCTAATTTTTTTAAAACTTCCCTAACCTGAACGATGTACTTCTCAACGTTAGCGAGCTCATCTGTGTATTGCTGACGAAGAAATAATAGCTCCTCGTCTGAAAATTTTATTGTCTTCATTTGTATTTTTTTAGTTTCGGAATGCTAAGATATAATGATTTATAAAAAATTCCAAATAATTGCAAAAATTGTAATTAGTGAATTTTGCATTTTAAAATCTGATTTCTCAATCCCATTTCCATCGCCAAAAACCCTTTACTGGTCACCTTTGAGAAACTTACGTCAAATAGAGGGTCGATAAGAAATGCCAGTATTTCATTATTTGTCGTTCAGGTGCGATATTAAATTCTGATCTTTAAAGAAAAAGAAAATTTAAATAATTAAAAATACATGACTATTTATTTGTTAAAAAAACAAAAATGATTGGATGCGGAGACGACTTAGGTTGTTGTCAAAATCCAATACTCCCGGCAATGGGTACCAATGCCTGTAGAGAAAGAGCTGCAAACTCCTCAATGGGGATGCCGATCTTCTCACATTCAAGAATGTTTTCGCGTTTCACTGATGCGGCGAACATTTTTTCCTTCATCCGTTTGACAATTGATTTGGGCTTGACGCTGGTAAGCATTTTATCAGGATAAACATATGTGGTTGCAAAAATCAACCCGGTAATGGTTTCACCGGCGGCCAGGGCATGCTGGAACTTCGTGCTGCGTTCTTTCCCTGCAGAGGCTTCATTATGCATCCTTATAGCATCGAGGATATCGGGATCCAACTGAAAATCTTTCAGCAATACTTCTGTCTGCGTACCATGGACCAGCGGATCAGCATTGGTGATCTCCACATCCAGATCGTGGAGCAATCCTGCCAATCCCCATTTTTCTTCATCTTCACCCAAGCGCAAAGCCAATGCGCGCATCACGGCTTCAGAAGCAAGGCAGTGAAAGATCATTTTTTCATTTTTGACATGTTGATGAAGAAGCCCGAGGGCTGTTTCACGGTTCATATTCATATGGTTGGTTTTTCAATGGTTATAAACGGTTGATCAATGATAAAATTATCAAGTTATGAATTAAAGAAACCAGAATTACAATTTTTTCCTCCTTAAAGATATTACCTTTCACCGACTATCCTGATTAAGGCAAACTTTTCAACATGCAATTTATTATTATTCAGATGCAGCCGATGGATGTAATCCGCCCCGGCGTAAGAGGGTCAATCCTCCTACGGGGACAAGTTCCCTGCCTCCTGAGGCGAAAACAATTTAATTTATTTTGATACCTCGCTGCAAGCGAGGAGTTTCATTTACCTGCTAAAAATTATTATGATGAAAAAATTGTTTTTATTTTTTTTTCTTATTCCAGGAATATACTGTTCAGGGCAGGAAGCGATTTTATGGACCTCAAACACAAGCAATTCATGGTTAATTGGTTCTAACTGGATATCCGGGATAGTTCCTACGGATACACAAATTGCTCAATTTGGGGCTAAACCAACAACGGTGGATCCTGCAGCTATCGGGATTGATATTGGAGGAACTCAGTACGTCGGTGCCATAGAGATTACTCCTGAACGAATTCATGATATTTCAATTGGCAACGATGGTTCAAATAATAAAAGTGGTAAATTACATATTAATGGAGCAACCATAAACAATATTCCTCATGTTATACTGCGAAACAACAGCAGCAAGCTTTTAACCCTTAAAGATCTTCAAGGATCAAACAGTTCGACACTCACGATTGATCTTGATGATCCTAATAATAGTGTAATAAATATTGATGGTTCAGGCGGAATTACTATAAGCTCAAGTATCTCAGGCACAAATAAAAATCTTACCAAGGCAGGCTCCGGTTCCGGTATATTAACGCTTACAAACAGCGCTTACAGCTATACCGGAACAACAACAATTACAAATGGTGAGCTAAGATTGAATCCAGTTTCTAATAATGCAGAGGTTAATTCTCAGATCATATTAAACAGCGGCACATTAAGCACGACAGGTATCATTGCAGGTTACACTATTGCAATCAAAGCAACATTAAAATTGGATTCAAGTTCTGTAATTGATTTAGGGAGTAATGATCATTCCCTGAAATTTAGTCAAAGTAACAATACTATTTGGAAAGGAACAAAGCTGACAATTACCGGGTGGAAAGGAGCTCCAGGTTTAACCGGAACGGCAGGGAAAATATTTTTCGGAACGACCGTCAATGGACTATCATCGGACCAATTAGCAAAAATAAATTTTGCAGGTTATTCACCTGAAACTACAATATTAAGCACAGGTGAGATAGTTCCCTTACCACCATCAGCCTATTATTCCAGGGGAAATTTTCCTCCGGAGTTGACAACAAGCTGGAATTCAGAACGCGACGGAACAACCGGTACTATTCCTCCAAACTTTACAAGTGGAGCAGCATTTGTTATACAAAACGGTCACAATATGACACCATCGAGTTCATGGTCGATTTCAGGTACCGGATCAAAACTGCAAATCGAAAATGGAGGAACCCTTACAGCGACAAGTGCAGTAAACGTATCCACTGGTACGACATTCCAGATTGATAATGGAGGAACATATATACACAACAATACAGGCGCTGCCAGTATATTTTCAGGACATGAAAATTTCGCCCAGAACAGCAATGTTGAAATAAAAAACTGGATCAACACCACCACTCCAATTCCCCTTATTGATGGGGCATGGGGTAATTTAAAAATAACTTATAATCCTAGTGCTGCCTGGATCCAATCAGGGAATATTTCAAATATTGCAGGCAGCTTTACCATTGACAATTCTTCAGGAAAAGCCTTCAGCTTCACAGGGAATTCAGGATTGACAATGACAATCAATGGGGATTTGAATATAATTTCAGGAACATTGAACTTTTCAAATGGAGGAGCGACAACAAATACTTTCATTATGAACATAGGGGGTTCTTATAATCAAACCGGTGGAATCTTTACACCTAATGTCAATGCTTCATCAGCCCTGTTAATTAATCTTACAGGCCAGGATAAGACATTCACCCAATCAGCAGGAACATTAACCAATATTCAAATTAACTGGACCATTAGTGCAGGAGCTTCCTATACATTTAATAATGACTTAATTATTGCAACCGGAATGGCTCTTACTGTTAATGGCTCATTGAACTGCGGCTTAAGATCAATCAGCGGCGCAGGAGCATTTACCCTTGCAAACGGGGCGACATTAAAAACGGCCAACTTGGCCGGGATCAATGGTACAATTACTGTGTCGGGGACAAAAACGTTAAATACAGGAGCAAACTACGTGTTCTTCGGCAGTTCTGCACAGGTTACCGGAGCCTTATTACCAGCTGCCTCTAATGACTTTACCGTTGATAATGATGCCGGCTTAAAGCTTTCAAATAATACTCTGACAATAAATGGAGCATTGACCATCAATGGTGGAAAGTTATTGACGATTGAACCAACTAAACAGTTAACCGTCACAGGAACAACGATACTCAATGGTCCCCAGTGCCTCATTCTCAAATCCGATATCACCGGCACAGCTTCTTTCATCGATCATGGAATTACAGGCCCGGGTACAGCCATGGTGGAACGTTATTTATCACCGGATGCCTGGCATTACATTTCGTCTCCTATTAGCAATGCTACCGCAAATGTGTTTTATGGTGACTACCTGATGACATCAGATCCTTCATCGCCATCAGGCTGGAGCGGATGGATCGTAAATACCTCGACACCACTTGACGTAATGCGGGGCTATGCCTGCTGGAAGCCAACCGGAAATTCAAATTCAGAAGCATTCACCGGGAATCTGAATACAGGAGATAAAACTTTTGTTGTTGATAATAACAATGGGTCGGGGACATTTGCCGGCTGGCACCTGGTGGGTAATCCTTATTCCAGCGCTGTTGATTTAGCGGCAAATATTAACTGGGGTACTTTCGAACATACAGCATATTTCTGGAATCAATCACACTCAAATCCTGATCCCTACCCCGGAGGAGGTAATTATGACGTTTACCCTGTTTCAGGAAACTGGGGAACACATGATCAGTATGCACCTGCAATGCAGGGATTTTATATTCATGACCCGTCTGGCAATACCTCTTTTACCATCCCCTCCTCAGCAAGGATCCACAACGGAAGTGCCTTTCTAAAAAATACAAAATCGGTTAAAAATGGACTAATTGTTACTGCGATCAGCAAAGCAAATAATTATTCTGACAAAATCTCTGTGCATTTTGATGAAGATGCGACTCCGGGATATGATCCGGGCTATGATGCCTATAAGCTATGGGGACTGAGCGAAGCGCCACAACTTTACACCCGCATCGGCGATCTCAATGTAACCTGCAATTCTTTACCCTTTGATAAAAAGAATATGATAATCCCCATGGGGTTCAGGTGCAATATAAATGGTCAATACACACTTAAGGCCGACAGCATATCGACATTTAAAGAAACCATCACAATCTGGCTCGAAGACCTGAAAATGAATATCATGTCAAACCTCAAGTTAAATCCATCTTATACTTTCACCTATGATACTTTGGATAGTGCCGATCGTTTCGTTCTTCATTTTGATGATGCGACATTCGGGGTAAATGATTCAAAACAAATCATTCCAGTTCAGATCTTTTCCTTTGGGGATGCGATCTATATAAGTTCAGAGAAAACCGATCTCAGCGATGCCATGGTTTTTGTTTATGACCTCACCGGCAAACAATGTTACTCCGAGGTGCTTAGAGGCCATTCAAGGAATAAAATCAGTCCCGGGGTGGCTGAAGGAGTCTATCTTGTGCGGTTGATCACAGGGGAAGGCAATTATAATGCAAAGATATTCCTTGGAAGAAGCCTTTAAATATCCTACAGACCGTACTCATCAATAAGGAACACCATCGCTGCCATGGCCGCGGAGCCCAATTGCAATTCGCGGATGTTCACCTTGTCGAATGAATCATTGACAGAATGATGATAATCAAAGTATCGCTGTGAATCGGGAACAAGACCCAGCAGTGGTACTCCCATCGGTTTGAGGAAACCGACGTCTACACCGCTCCCGCCTTTTTCAAAATAGCATAACCCGTAAGGAGTCAGCAAGGTTTTCCATGACTGTACTTTCTTTACCTGTTCAGCAGTGCCGTCGATAGAAAAACCCAAAGGGGTAAACCCTCCCCGGTCGGCCTCAATGGCTGCTATATGTTTTGTATGCTTCATTGCTTCAGCATAGGCCCGTGCTCCACGCTGTTCCATCTCCTCATCCATAAAAACGATGACCCTGATCGTATGTTTTGGTCTCAAATTAAGAGACTTGTAAAGTCTTAAGACATCTATTGACTGAACAGCACCTGCTCCGTCGTCATGTGCTCCCTGGCAAATGTCCCAGCAGTCGAGGTGTCCTCCAAAGGCAATGATCTCCTCCGGATGTTCAGTTCCCCGTATCTCACCGATCACATCATGAGAAATTACCTCAGGAAGCTCACGGCACGAGGTCTTCAGGAAAAGGGCAAGACCAGGATCTGTCTTAAGCCAATGGCTAAGGTTATCGGCATCATTCGTGCTCACCGATATTGCCGGGATCTGGTTCACGGTATCGGCATAATGCTGGATACCTGTATGCGGGCAGTTATCATGGATGGTGGTGGCAGAACGGTCGATCATGGCCACGGCACCGTAATAAGCAGCCTGAACAGCGCCCCGCGAACGATAACCAACAGCACCGCCATACGCTGCAAAAGTATTGTAGAGGGTAGGATCGGCAGGATGGTTGAAGAAAACGATCTTCCCTTTGATCTTTTCCTTTCCCAGTTTTTTCAACTCATCGAAATCTTTAACCTCGATCACCTTCGCGGTAATGCCATTCACGCCAGTGGCTATTGACCCGCCAAGCGCACAGACGCTCAGATTGTGATTGCCCGCTTTTGTGGAAATGACTTTAGCGATCTCTTTCCCGCCCCGGTCCCAATGCCTGACCTTGCATTCCTGGAGCCAGACCGTATCGAGTCCCATGCTTTTCAATAACTGTTCAGCCCATATGGCTGCCTTCTGTGCCTGTTCCGTTCCTGCCAAGCGTTTGCTGTAATGGCCTGTGAGGATCCTCAGGTTATGATAAGAGGTGGAATCTGTAAGTGCATCGTTGAAAATATGCCTGATGGCGAGGCTGTCATTATTCTGGGCCATCAATCCTGTAAAAGGGAAAACAAGAATAATGATACATGATATAAGAGAGAATTTTTTCATAGATGAGGTGTTATGGTGAAAGTGTACAAAGATAGAAAAACACAGGATTATAGCGTCAAAGTTCAAAAAGAAGGTATCCTATCCGGTAAAAAATCTATACTTTTACGCAATGAATCTCCAGCCTATTGGGTCAGACCGTTACCTTATCAACTGGTATGAAACCGATGCAAACAATTGTGCTTCGCTGGTTGCCATATGTAATTTTTTGCAGGTCTCTGCCTTCAGGCATGCCCAGCGCCTTGGATTTGACTATACCCACAAGGATGGTTTTGACCGGATCTGGGTACTGATCAGGATGCTCATACACATGGATGCCTATCCTGCCTGGAACGATGAAATAGAAGTAAGGACGTGGCACCGGGGAACAGAAGGTCTTACTGCAATGCGCGATTATGAGATTAACGATGCACAGGGAAAGCGGCTGGGAGCAGTTACGTCGCACTGGTTCCTGCTCGACCCTGAAACACGCAAACCCGTGATACCGGAAATCAACGACAGGGCAATATATTCAGTTTGGCCGGTGGCTGTGATGAAAGAACAGCCCAGTCGGATAATAATAAATCACGACCTGCCTTTGATCCGCACGATCACTGCTGGCTATACCGATCTTGACAGGTACATGCATGTGAATAATACCCGCTATATTGACTGGGTGCTGAATCTCTTTCCCGAAGAAATGCACCGCAAATTCAGCATATCTTTTTTTCTCATTGAATTCCTGTCCGAAGTTAAATATGCCGAAGAGATCAATCTATTTGCTTCAATAAACACAAAAGAATCCTTAATAAAGGGAATAAGAACAAGCGACAATAAGGCTATATTCAAAGCCCGGATCGGGTGGAAAGAAAGATAGTTATTGAGTTCCTCATGATTTCAGATCACCCGGCTGCCGATCCGATAATCCTTCCGGCTCAAAACCTGCTCCCTTGACCATAAAATATATACGTGCAGAGGCGGCGATAAGATCAATGTTATCGAATGCAGCTGTCACGGAGGTCCCTGTTGCCAGAACGCCATGCTTTTCCCAGATGGCAATGGAATGATCCTGCAAGGCTTGAGCAGAGGCAAGCGCGATATCTGAGGTTCCTGGCAGATTATAGGGTATAAATGCAAGACCCCCGGGGATAAAAAGATGCGACTCAGGATGCAACTCCCAGAGGAGGTGATTCAATGCTTCAGAGGAACAAAATTCCCTTATGTGAGTGAGGGCAATTATGTGAGTGAGGGCAATGAGCTCAGTGACATGGGCATGAAGCAATACACCGGCAGCAGAATTTGTTCTGACCAGCATATCATGCACTGCCAGGTGGGTGGGAAGCTCGGAGCTGGGAACACAACCATTACCCGGCCATTGGCTGAACCGGATTCCTGAGGCATCCACTTTCAGGAGACAAATAGAATCCCATGGGTTTTTTGAAAGATCACGCATACGGCTGCCTGAAGTTGTGATCATCAAAACCTGGCCCCCAAGGGAAGAAAAACTTAATGACAAGGGCTGAATAATGCTGTTACTGAATATTTCCAGTTCGTTGGGCATAACCAAGCGTGTAATATTGACGGAAATGTTCCCGGCATTACGTTCAGCCCATCCTTTTTCCCAAAGATAGCCGGCAATCTCAGCAACTTCTTTAACTGTATTTTTCAGGGAGGGAATTTTTGAATTATTCATAGTGCTTTATTTGGGACAATGTAAGAAGTAAGAGAAAAAACAAAAGTTACGAGTAACAGAGGTCATTGAATTCTTTTGGATTGGAAAAAAGTGGTCAACAGTTTGCTGCATTCACTGGCGAGGACGCCGGAGATGACCTTTGTTTTCGGGTGAAGGAGATCCTGTTCTATCAATTTGTAACCTCTTTTAGGATCCCCAGAGCCATAAACGAGTGTTCCCAGTTGTGTCCAGTAAGCCGCCCCGGCGCACATGACACAGGGTTCAATGGTCACATAAAGAGAACATTCGTCAAGGTATTTGCCGCCAAGATACCCTGAGGCAGCAGTAAAGGCCTGCATCTCCGCATGAGCAGTCACGTCATTAAGTGTTTCTGTAAGGTTATGGGCACGTGCTATAATACGGTTTTCAACGACGACCACCGCCCCGATCGGTACCTCATTTTTCTCCAGGGCATGTTTCGCCTCTTTCAGGGCCTCATTCATAAAGTACTCCGGGGAGTAAAGGGGATATGATAAGGGAGGTGGCATATTGTGTATAAGGTGTCAGGTACAGGGTTTTGGGTATAGTGTATCAGGTTTTAATATTTAATGAATTTTTCTGTCCGGGTTTGCTTTCCGTTTTCAAAAACACTTATGAAATAAACTCCTGATGAAAGATTCACAACGTTTAAATGCTTTATCATTTGTCCGTTTACTGGTACCTGAGTTTCACTCATCAAGGATCTACCAGATGGATCCAGAACTCTAAAGATGATATTGTCTGATCCTTTCGTGGTAAACGAAATATTCAACTGATCACTGACCGGGTTTGGATAGATGCTGAAGGCCGGTGGCTGAAGATCGGCAACACCCACCTCGAGGTCCCATTTGGCAGTAAAGAGGCCACGGCCATGGGAGGCAGCGATGACGGTGTTATCGCTGGTGCGTATGTTCAGCTGGTCGACCCTTACGTTGGCCATCCCGGTCACGTTCGGCATCCAGTAGACGGGAGAAGCTGTAATATCGTTTGTGGTCCAGATACCGGTTTCGGTGGCCAGCATGGCCTGCCTGAAATTCTGCGGATGAAACATCCCCCACCTGACAGGCATATCAGGAAGATTACCTTCGCAATTGATCCAGTTTTGACCGCCATCATAGCTGGTGAATACTGAAGGCACACCATAGTTTGAAAAGGTCACTAACAAGGTATCTTCAGAGTTCCCGAGACTGATGGATGCAATGTTCCCAACGGGGAAATCAGAACCGGTGATCTCGGTTGGAACAGGGGTAGTCGCGGCATTGGTTACCTTGAAAAGCCTTCCGGACTCGGTGCCAAGAAAGATATTTGCATTACCAGTAGAGGAGTAAGGCGACCATCTTACAGCAGAAAAATAGACCTGGGTGGTGGTTCCAACCTTTTTGAATACCCCGTTACCCGAGCCGGTCACATCAGATAATTGCAAATAATAATCGAGTTGATCATTGATAAAATCGCAGGCATTGGCATAGATCACCTTGTTTTTGTAATCGTAGTCTGCCGGGTTAACGAAGATCCCGCTTGACCAATTGGTAAGGTAATTCGTAGTATTGCCGTTGATCTGCGTATAATAGGAATTATAATACAAGGAAGAAATAGAAAATGGAATATCATTCCTATCGAAAAAGCAATAAGCCCCATCGCCACCGCTAACCATATTGTTAATGGTTACGGGGGTATTATTGGAATAATACAGGCACCCATTATCCTGTAATCCTCCAATCAGTTCTGTTGAGGCTACCTGGTTTTTCAGGTCAGCAGAATAGTATTGCAGGGTATTGTAATTGTGGTCCCTTAGCTCGAATACAGGAGAGCTATTATTTGCAGAAGCCGTATAAAAAACACCTCCGTCACAACCCAGCAACAGTTCGCTGGAAGAGCCCGGCTTGTAAACCATGATATGCTGGTCGGCATGAACATATCCAGGTCCTCCCCCCGAATACATCAGAGACCAATCGCTGACACGGGTCCACGAAGACCCGCCATTAGTGGTCTTTTGAACATCCAGTCCGCCGATGAATACCGTGTTCGGATCATTCGGGTCGACTGCAATATCGAGTGCATGCCAGGCGAGATAGGCAAAATTTGACTGACCGTTATTATCGGTTGGAAGGCTCTGTTCAGTCCATGTAGCGCCTTTATCGGCAGAACGAAGGATATGATAACAATAATAATATTTGAAATTGTTGACAGGGTTTATCAATCCTGATGCCACAAGGGCATAAACCACATTCTCGTCTGACGGGGCGCATCCAAAAACTACACGACCCGGGATATTATACTGGGGATCAGTGAGGATCAGGTGACGATAAGTCGTATCGACATTCCATGATCCAGGCAGGCCAGTATCAGAAAAAAGCAATACCGCAGCCCCGTTACTTTCAAGGTTGGGCATGGTGCCCACATATATCCTTCCGCCGGCGCCAAGGACCACATCTGAAGGAGAATAAGGGACAGTGAAGCCCGTTATATCAGGCAGCACCTGTGTCCAGGTAGTCCCACCATCGGTAGAACGGAAGAGCCCATCGGATGGAACACTGTTGTGGATGCCATGGTATAATCCTGAGACAACACCAGCGTAGATGACGCTGATGCCGCTTTCATTTCTTACGACGATCCTGGGAATATAGACAAAGCCAGTAGTCGAAGCCAGGAGGTTCCAGGTGACCCCGCCATCGGTGGATTTCCAGATGCCATCACCAAGGCCCGAGGATTCACGATAAGTCTGGATTGCTGTCTCAGCTTCTCCTGTACCTATATAAAAAACAGAAGTGTTATTCGGATCGTAAGTGATGCAGCGGATAGCAAGCGTAGGCCAGAAGTCGCCCACAGGCACCCATGTCTGGTTTGGATCTGTGATGTTTGTATTATACCAGAGTCCTCCTGTCACACCTCCTGCCCATACTTTAAGATGCTGAGAGTCGTTGGGGTCAAACATAATGGCACGGGTACGTCCACCCATATCGGCAGGATAGCTAGTCCAGCTGAGTGAACCCTCAGTGCTTTTTTGCTGCATAAGTCCTTTCGTTTCAAGATAAGCCCGGTAAAGGCGTTCACGAGGGACATTGCCCGTGGCAGGGTCGACAGTCATGAAATAGTCCTGTAAAGCTGCCATTTGAGGATCATCGGCTTCTGCATTTCTATCTTTTTTGGGATCAGCATTCGGCAGCCTGCGGTATTCCTGTTTCAGGAAAGATTCAAACTTTGCACGCCTGAAGGTTTTTGAATGCTTATATACGATGAGGAGAACTGCTATGAACGAAAAAGCCAGCAACGAGAGTAAAAATAATTTTTTCATTAAGGATGAAATTAATAATGAACTTGTTAACAGCATTGAACAAAGATACAAAAATCCAAAGGGCTTATTCTGTTTTCAGCACTGATTTCAGTTCTTCTATAGTATAAGCATCGCGAAGATGATAGGGGCCAATACGGGTGCGGCAGAGAGCGCTCAGATGAGCACCTGTGCTGAGGGCCAAGCCAAGATCGCGTGCTAGCGCACGGATGTAAGTTCCTTTGCTGCAGGCAACCCGGAAATGGATCTCAGGCAGGTTCATTTCGCAGACCTCAAATGCCGAAATGGTGATACGTTTGGGCTGCATGATAACTTCCTCGTCTTTACGGGCATAATCGTAGGCTCTCTTTCCTTTGATCTTCTTAGCAGAATAAACAGGCGGAAGCTGGTCATAGGTTCCCGTGAGCTTTACCACGGCTGCAAGGATCTCTTCCTTTGTGATATGTTCCCAGGGATAGTGATGGTCGATCTCTTTTTCCATGTCGAATGAAGCTGTCGTAGCTCCCAGGATAAAGGTTCCGGTATATTCCTTGTCGAACCCCTTAAATTCCTCAATACGCTTGGTTGCCTTGCCGGTGCAAAGAATCAGCAACCCACTGGCTAAAGGATCGAGAGTGCCTGCATGGCCGATCTTGATCTTTTTAATACCCAGTGTTTTGCGGATATAGTTCCGAACGAGGTTAACCACATCGAATGAAGTCCATTTGACCGGCTTATCGACAAGGAGGATCTCACCCTGGTCAAAATTAAAATTCATTTTGTGGTATTTTGTTTCAAAGAATAGTAAGGTTCTTCCCGAAAAGAAGGAGGAGTATAATTGCCAATCCCACGATAAAACGATAATAGCCGAATACCCTGAATCCGTACTTTGTGAGGTAGGCGATGAATGCCTTGATGGCAAAAATAGCAATGATGAATGCAATGAGATTACCTATTATCAGCATCATCACATTATGGTGAGTAAGTATTTCGGGGGTTTTTCTATATGCGTCCCAGAGGCTCTTGGCAAATGCACCGGCCAGGGTTGGGACGGCAAGGAAGAACGAAAATTCAGCAGCAAGCTTGCGGGTCAACTTTTGCTGCATCCCCCCGATGATGGTTGCGGCGCTGCGGCTGAAACCAGGGAATACGATGGCAAGGAGCTGAAAACATCCGATGACAAGGGATTTTTTATATGTTATTTGTTTTTCCTCCTCAAGGTTTGAACTTTTAAACCAGTTGTCAACGAATATCAGGAGGATCCCGCCAAGGAACATCACAATTGCAATGAACAGCGGTTCTAGAAGTATCTTATCGATGTGCTCTTTGAGAAGCAGTCCCACGATGGCAGAGGGGATAAAAGCGATCAATAGTTTTACATAAAACCTGTAGGATTTAAAATCAATGAATTTCCGCCAGTAAATGAAAAGCACAGAAATGATCGCGCCAAACTGGATATTCTCGATAAAAAGACTTGTAAAATGCTGGCTGTTAATGTCTTTTGGAAGGTTCATGAAAGATGCAACCAATGCCATATGCCCTGTTGATGAAACGGGCAGAAACTCGGTTATTCCTTCAACTATAGCAAGGATGATGACCTGTATGAGGAGCATATCAATCCTTTGGCTTCTTCATGATGGCAAAGAACTCGATCACATAACCGATAAGGACGAGGATCGGGGCCAGCGTGATATGCTGGAAGTTGAATATAGCATAGTTGAACACCTTAGGATCACTTGACCCGCCACCGATCATGAGGATAAAGCCCAATGTGATGAAAGCAAGGCCGATAAAAAGCAAACGGTAGTTCTCTTTACCGAAGGCAAACTGACCGGTTTTCACGGGTGTGGCCTGGGGTTTTGCAGCCGGGGCGGAAGGCCTATTCTGCACTGGTTTTTTTACTTTATTTTCCATTTTAGATCAAATTCGGGCCAAAATTAAAGAATTTTTTCAATCAGGTATATAATTCATCGGTTTTCATGCGCAGGTATTTCCTCACCGACAGCCATGTACAGAACCAGGAAATGAGAATTCCCAATAATAGCACGGTGACCATGAGGGCTATGTACAATGGCAGAGCGACCATCTGTGTGAGTTCAGGGATCTCCTGGAAGAGAAAAAAGATGACGGTCAGAAGCATACCAATGGCAAATAAGGCGCCGATAAATCCATCAATAATACCATTGCGGATGAAAGGTCCACGGATAAAACGGCTGGTTGCGCCAACAAGCTGCATGGTACGGATGATAAAACGACGGGAATAAACAGAAAGCCGGATGGTGTTGTTGATAAGTGCTATGGCGATGATCATCAGAACAGCGCTGAAACCGAGAATGATCAGGCTGATCCGTTCCATGTTCTGGTTGACCATTTCAAGCAGGTCTTTCTGGTAAAAGACCTCTTTCACTTCGGGTTCGGCAAGGAGCTTCTTCTCGATCCTGGCCACACTTTCAAGGTTCGCAAAATTTGCCTTCAAACGAAGATCAATAGTAGGGAGCAAAGGATTGTACCCAAGGAACCCGATAAAATCTTCACCCAGCTCTTTCTTCAGCTCCACTGCAGCTTTCTCTTTGGGGATATATTCAGTAGATTTAACAAAATCCTCAGTATCGAGCTTCTTCAGAAAGGCCATGATCTCAGCTTCCTTTACCCCTTCCTTGATCATGATCGAAAAGCCTATGTTCTCCTTGGCATAATCAGAAAGCTTTTTGGTATGTAAAAGCAGCAGTCCCAATAAACCAAGCATAAAGAGTACAAGTGTGATGCTGATAACCGTTGAAACATGAGATGTCCTGATCTTCCGGTTATAATATTTATCTTCCTGCCGGGCCATATGGATAAAATGAAGAAGCGAAGTTAAAAGTTTTTTTATTTGGGAGGAGGAAAATTATAAAGAGGCACAGTGTCACAAGGTGAAAAGATGAAAGAGTACAAATGTGAGAATTGAGAGGTGAGATAAAATCGGAGATATAAAATTTCATTGCTTCTTTATGAACACTGCATGAAGGAAAGAGTTTTACTGTATGATAGTTCATTTACTGAAATATTAAGAAATAGCAAATACTTCCTTTAAATTTGCACTCATGTAAATAAACATATGGCAACCGCAAAGAGCGAGGTTTTGAACTTTATAATGAGGAACAGGCATCTGCTCCAAGGGAAATTAAAAAAAGAGAGCTTTGATCTCAATACATCCATTACAGCATTCAGGGACCAATGTGAAAAAGCTGCCTCGAAATTTTCTAAAATTCCCGATGGAATCACCATAAGACCTGAAGAGATTGAAGGGTTGAAATCCGAATGGATAATTCCTGCAGGATCTGATCCGCAAAAAGTCATACTATATGTTCATGGCGGCGGTTATGTATCGGGCTCATGCAATGATCACCGGGGGTTCGTCTCTAATTTTGCGAAGTCTTGTGGCTACATGAATTTAGTATACGAGTACAGGTTAGCCCCTGAAAATCCGTATCCTGCGGCATTGGAAGATTCAGTAAAAATCTATTCCTGGCTTTTATCTGAAGGTTTCAGACCAGACAATATTCTGATTGCTGGGGAGTCTGCCGGGGGAGGCTTATGCCTGGCTATGCTACTTGCCTTTAAGGAGCGTAAAATATCTTTACCTGTGGCAGCAGTAGCTATTTCTCCATGGGCCGACCTCACTTGCTCGAGTGATTCCTATAGAACGAAAAATAAAGTCTCTGTTGCGCCAACAAATTCCTGGACAGTTTTCAGCAAACATTATGCTGGCGGGCACGCCACGGACGATCCATTAATTTCGCCATTGTTTGGCGACCTGAAAGGGCTGCCCCCGGTCTTTATAAACTCTGCAACAGATGATGAATGCTTTGAAGACGGGGAGAAATTTTACAAGAAAGCCAAAGAGGCAGGAGTGAATATAACGTTTCGTGCAGGCATCGGAATGGTACATTGTTATCCCTTGATGGCTCCCATGTTTAAAGAGGCTACAGAAGCCATGGAAGAGATCTGTAAATTTATAAGAGAACATCTATGAAAGAAAAATTCATCCCTGCATTTGACTTCGACAGTTTTACGAAATTCTTTGATCCATTTATCTCACATTCAATTCCCGAAATCCGGATCAAAGAGGAGTTGATCGACCTTATGAATATAAGGGATGATGACAATATACTGGATTTCGGATGTGGAACTGGCACTTTGCTTATCCTTGGAAAGCAAAAACATCCCAAAGCACATTTTGAAGGTATCGATATTGATCCCAGGATACTTACAATCGCAAAAGAGAAAATCAAAAACCAAGACCTTGATATCACTTTGACGGAATATGATGGAGGAAGATTACCCCAGAATAGTGATTCCATTAACAAAGTAATGTCAAGCCTAATGATGCATCATCTGAAAACTGAAAAAAAGCTGAATGCAATGCGGGAAATATACAGGATCATAGCTTCAGGTGGCGAGTTTTACTTAGCTGATTTCGGGAGACAACGAAATCCTATCTTTGCTGTGATCGGATACATAGCATCTAAATTTGAAAAAGAAGTTGAAGCCAACTTCAAGGGCCGCCTGCCGGAATTAATGACCAGCGCCGGTTTTAAGAATGTTCAAACGCTCAGGATCTACAATACCAGATTGGGGACAATTTACATTTATTCAGGGGTAGCGGTCAAGGGTTCTGGTTAATTGACAATTGAAATCAATGATAAAAGAAAATATGAATAATTTGAAACAACTAACACGCGTATTAAATAATACCGGGTATCGATGGAGAAAAATCGGATTTTTTTCCTGTTGTTTATTATTTATTGTCCTGATCTCAGGATGTAAAAAATTCACTCCGACGTATTATTACATCGACAATTCATTTAAGGCATGGACGGTGTTTCAAAAAGGGAGTTATTGGGTATACTTAAATGAAAACAGCCAGCTTCCTGACAGCACATATATAAGTGCGAAACCAGACAGCGGTTATAATCCGCCGGTTTCGCAAGATGCAGATCATTATGAATTTATCTCTTACCAAGTAACAAATGGGTTTTACCAGGTGGCCGAGATCTGTAAAGAGCAGAGTGATTCTTACCTGCTGCTTGGAGGTTTTTATCCACGAGGATTTTGGTTTTATGTTTTAAACAGCTATATGACCACTGGTCCTACCAGTATATCCCCTTATAGCCTGTATGTCGTGGAAAGACTGGATACACTGCGCCTGAATAACAACCTCTTCACAAATATCATTCATACAAGAGATACGGATTATTACGAAGGCAGCTGGAAACATGATTATTATTTTGCAAAGAATATAGGGTTAGTGAAATTTTCTGTTAAGACGAGTGCGTTTGATTCAACGTGGAGTCTGATGAGGTGGCACGTTATTAAATGACGAATATGCGAATAAGGGAATATGCGAATGTGGGAATAAGGGAATAAGGGAATATGCGAATGTGGGAATATGCGAATGTGGGAATATGCGAATATGGGAATATGCGAATGTGGGAATATGCGAATGTGGGAATATGCGAATGTGGGAATATGCGAATGTGGGAATATGCGAATATGGGAATATGCGAATATGGGAATGAGAGAATTCGGTGATGGGGAGTGAAGAGAGGGGTGGAGTGTAAAAGACAAGGTGGGATTTAATATCAGAAAATAAATAATGGGTTCGAGCAAGAAAAACCTGCCGGAACCCATTATTGCTTAGTTACCATTGTTGTTGGGAAAATGCTGTTCATTTAGGTTTATGGGGAGGCATTTTAGCAGTGTCGCCAACGGGGTATTTGCAGCAGGATTTCATTAAACTATCATGCCACATACCATTCATCGGACCAGGACGGGTTCTACCATCAAACATTCTATGATGCCATCCTTTCATCATCATCTCATGCCGCCATTGAGGATGACCCATCATATGCCTGTGAGACATCCTGACGATGCCACCGGCAATGAAACCTATGAAAAGCATGAAACCAACAACGATAAAGAACCAGGAAACGTAGGCAAAGAATTTGCCAATCTGTTCTTTCCTGAATTTTGCAAGCAGCAATATACCTGCAAGGATTGAAAGCAATGAAATTACTAAAAAGTGCATCTTAATTAGGTTTAAAACTGACTACTTTTTTTCAGGTTTTCGTCACCCCTGTTTGTTTATGAATTCATCTCAATGATGAATAAATAAGCAAAGACAAATATAAGCTAAATCCCTGGTATTTAAGGAGATTTTCGACTGTCCGTCAAGTTATGACTCCATAGAGGCAATATTTCCGGATTAAAATTTCCAGAATAAGGTGACAGGGTGACAGGGTGAAAGTTGTGATGCGGAAGATTTGAAGATTTGGAGATTTGGAGATTTGGAGATTTGAAAAAATAACAGCGTGACAGGGTGACAAGGTGACAAGGTGACAGGGTGAAGATCATCAATGCACTGGGGTTTGAAGTGGAGAAGGGCATGGCAACCGAGATGCAGTTCAGCGGGAGCGGCGAATGGATCTACAAGACGAAAGAGACGAATCGCAATTATCGCGGGGGGCGGATCGACATCCGGGTGACGGACTCACCGGGCAATGAGGTAAGGTATGTTTGCATCTTTGGGCCCGGGTGAGGTATGCCCGGGCCTTATTTTTTTTGTCAAAAACGTGATATAAACCTGGATTTTTCAGCAAAAAAGTGATTCAAAAACAAGAATTCGGACATGATCGATGGTATCCATAGAAGGGGTATAGGTTGAATAAAGCTAAAGTACATGTTAGTCGGAGAAAGGACGGAGGCAGGGCGGAGACAGGGCGGAGGGAGACTAAGGAAAATCCGGAAGTAAAAGTAGCTATCTGATGAAGTGGTTAACAAGCGGGTCACAAAGTCACAAAGTCACAAGGTCAAAGTAAATTACGAATTACGAATTACGGATTAGTCATTTCAAGTGCCAAGTGCCCTGTGCCAAGTGCCAAGTCGTTTCAAATGTCAAGTTCCAAGGAAGTGGGACGTGAAAAATTTCCATAACTTCGCAAAAAAAATGCAGGTGGCTTGCGGGCTATAATTGTCAGCCAGTTAGCCGTTTCATTACTTTGATATGGAATACAACTTCGGGCAAATAGAAAGAAAATGGCAGGAATACTGGATGAAGAATAAAACATTCAGGGCAGAGACAGATACTTCAAGACCGAAATACTATGTTCTCGACATGTTCCCTTACCCATCAGGTGCCGGACTACATGTTGGGCACCCATTGGGATATATTGCTTCTGATATTTATTCAAGGTACAAAAGGCTAAAGGGATTCAATGTACTGCATCCTATGGGATATGATGCCTTCGGCCTGCCGGCGGAGCAATATGCCATCCAGACCGGCACCCACCCGTCCGTTACCACTGAAAAGAACATTCAGCGTTACCGTGAGCAGATGGACAAGATCGGCTTTTCGTATGATTGGGACAGGGAGGTCAAGACCTGTGATCCGGGGTATTACAAATGGACACAGTGGACCTTTATCCAGCTCTTTAACCACTGGTATAACCTGGAAACAGATAAAGCGACCCCTGTGGCTGAACTCATAAGGATTTTTGAATCTAATGGTAATACCCGGGTTCATGCAGCCATGACGATTGACTGGAACAAAGGGCTTCAAACCAAGTATCCTTTTCTGGGAGAAAACTGGGACGGGATATTTACTGCTGCACAATGGAAATCATTCAAAGAAAATTTACAGCGGGATATCCTGATGAACTACCGTCTTGCATACCAGGGCGATGCCATTGTAAACTGGTGCCCAGACCTGGGAACTGTTCTTGCCAATGATGAGGTCAAAGAGGGCTTTTCGTTACGTGGCGGCCATCCTGTCGAACGCAAACTCATGCGACAGTGGTTCCTGCGTATCACAGCTTATGCGCAGCGCCTTCTTGACGGCTTAGACCGGATCGACTTCACGGAATCGATAAAAGAGATCCAGAAGAACTGGATAGGCCGTTCAGAAGGAGCAGAGATCGCATTTCCAATAGAGAATACACCTTACACCCTGGATATCTTCACGACACGGCCTGATACCATTTTCGGGGCAACCTTCATGGTCATAGCTCCCGAACATGAACTTGCCGAGATTATTGCTTCACCGGATCAGGTTGCAGCTGTCAGTAATTACGTGCATTGGGCCAGGAACCGTTCAGAACGGGAAAGGATGTCGGAAGTGAAAAAGATCACCGGCGAGTTTACAGGCGCTTATTGCTTGAATCCATTTAACGCGAAACAGATCCCGATCTGGGTAGCCGATTATGTGCTGGCCGGCTATGGAACAGGCGCCATCATGGCTGTGCCGGCCCACGACAGCCGGGATTATGATTTTGCAAAGCATTTTAGTCTGCCCATCATTGAAGTGGTTTCGGGGGGGGATATTTCAGAAAGCTCATATGATGCAAAAGACGGGATACTGGTCAATTCGGAATTCATCAATGGCATGAAGGTAAAAGAAGCAATCACTGCCGTGATCGGGAAAGCAGAAGCACTGAAGATCGGTAAAGGGACTGTGAATTACCGTCTCCGTGATGCCATATTCAGTCGTCAGCGATATTGGGGCGAACCTTTCCCGGTTTATTATAAGAACGGGATCGCTTATGTACTGGATGAATCTGAACTGCCGCTGATATTGCCAGACGTAGATAAATACCTGCCAACAGAAACCGGTGAACCGCCACTGGCCCGTGCCAAAAACTGGAAGACAAAAGAAGGATATCCATACGAGACTTCAACCATGCCGGGGTTTGCAGGATCGAGCGGGTACTATCTTCGATACATGGACCCGCGTAACGAAAACGAATATCTTTCAAAAGAGGCCGACCAGTACTGGCAGGACATAGACCTTTATATGGGCGGGGCAGAGCATGCGACCGGGCACCTTATCTATTCAAGGTTCTGGAATAAATTCCTTTATGATCTTGGGTTAGTTTGTAAAGATGAGCCTTATAAGAAGCTCATCAACCAGGGGATGATACAGGGACGGTCGAATCTCGTTTACAGGATAAAAAACACCAATACTTTTGTCTCTTATAACCTGAAGAAGGATTATGAAGTAACGGAAATACATGTGGATGTGAACATTGTGGAAAATGATGTGCTCGATCTTGTTGCATTCAAAGCGTGGCGTCCTGACCTTGCAGATGCTGAATTTATCCTTGAAGACGGTAAATATATCTGTGGATGGGAAGTAGAGAAAATGTCAAAATCGCTTCACAATGTCATTAACCCTGATGACCTCATTGCCAAGTATGGTGCAGATACCCTGAGGCTTTATGAAATGTTCCTAGGTCCGCTGGAGCAGTCGAAACCCTGGGATACCAACGGAATTGAGGGTGTGTTCAGGTTTATCAGGAAATTCTGGAGATTGTATCATAACCGGGAGAACGAGTTCATTGTGAGCAATGAAGGACCTACAGGAGAAGAGCTTAAGATCCTTCACAGGACTATTAAAAAAACAGAGGATGACACTGAACGGTATTCCTTCAATACTGCTGTTTCGAATTTCATGATCTGCGTGAACGAGCTTTCTGAACTGAAATGTAACAAGCGGGCAATCCTCGAACCCCTTTTGATCCTCATCGCGCCCTATGCGCCCCACCTGGCCGAGGAGTTGTGGGAACACCTCGGACATTCTGAAACCATTACTTATACTACTTTCCCTCTATTCAGGGAAGAATATATTGTTGAAAGTACGTTTCATTATCCCGTGTCGTTCAATGGTAAGATGCGGTTCCAACTTGAACTTTCGCTGGACCTCACAATTCCTGAGATCATTAAGGCCGTGCTGAAAGCAGCGGAGACTGAGAAATGGCTCCAGGGCAAGACTGCGAAGAAGATCATCGTGGTGCCGAAAAAAATAATCAACATAGTAGTTTGAAATGAAGCTTTTTCAGCGGTTTTTGGTCTTTCCAATATTTATTCTTCAGTTATTTTCTTTCAACCTTAATGCCCAGTCGTTAGTCCCGGTCCACAACAGTTCATTCATCCGTGGCGAGAGGCTGAGGTTCAAGGCCTATTATGATTCTTTTGTAACGGGAAAGGTAATGGCAGGTATGGCTACGCTGGAAATAAAATTCGAGGATAAAATGATCGATGGACGAAGTACTTATCATATTATCGGCGAAGGAAAATCGAAGGGTGCGTTTAATCTGTTTTTTAAGGTCAATGACAGGTTTGAGTCGTATATGGATGAAGAATATCTTGTTCCCTGGTCTTTTACCAGGGATACCCATGAAGGGAGCTATACAGTAAATGATGAAGTGCGGTTTAACCAGTATTCAGGAACCTATTCAAACCGTAAGGCAAACAAAACGATGAAATCAGGCACCCATGATATTCTTTCAGCCTTTTATTATTGCCGCACGCTTGATATTTCCAATATCAAAGTCGGGGAACGTTTCCCGGTGGATTTCTACCTCGATGATTCAGTATATATATCGCGCATAGAATTTGTTGGCCGTGAAGTGGTTGAAACCGACCTGGGGACATTCCGCTGCCTGAGATTTAAACCAATGGTAGCGACGGGGAACGTATTCAGCCAGCCTTACCCGATGGATGTCTGGGTGACAGATGATCAGAACCGGATCCCGATCCTTGCGAAATCAGCTGTCATTATAGGTTCGGTAAAGCTTGAGCTGGTTGAGTACAAGGGGTTAGCGAACCCGGTTTCTGCGTTGATCGGTTCCCCGAAGTAGTACAATCTTTTGCCAAAGTCGGGCGTTTTCCTTATTATTGCATATAAAACATCTCATTCTATGAAAGTAAAATCTTTCATCTCAGGATTTGTAATAATGCTGAGTTGCGGTTCCATTCATGCCCTTACCCCATCTCCCCAGCCCGTTAATTATAAAGATCAGTGGAAGAAAGCAGACTCGTTGTGGGACCTTGGTCTACCGAAATCCGCCATTTTGATCGTCAATAAAATTTATGACCAGGCGAAAAAAGAGAAGAATGATCCTCAATATATCAAAGCTGTTATTTACAGGATGAAACTAAAAACAGATTACAGCGAAGATCCAATCCCTTCATCCATCGGGGAAGTGATTGCAGAGATCAAAGGATCGCAGGAACCTGCAAGACAGATACTGTATTCCATACTTGGGGAACTCTATCAATCGTATTACCAGAATAACCGTTATCTGTTCAGCAACCGGACGGAAATACCAAATAACGCCTCAGACAGCATTCAGACCTGGGATCTGAAGACCCTGACCCGAAAAACTGTGAGAACATGGCTTCTCTCACTCGAGGATCCCACACTTTTAAAGTCATTACCCATTGGTGATTTTGAGGATATCCTGGTAGAAAAGGATTCACAGGGAAAGAAAAAAAAGGACAGCTACCGGCCTACCTTATATGACTTCTTATGCTGGCGTGCACTGGATTATTTCTCAGGAAATGAAAGCCCCGACAAGGCTTCTGCCCAGCCCTTTTTCCCTGACCAGGCTTCTTATTTCGGGCAGGCACGTGATTTTGCAGTCCTGAAATTGGAATTGCCGTCAGATTCCTCCTCATTTCTTGCTTATTCGTTAAAGATCTACCAGGATCTTGCAGACTTTCACAGTGCTGATAAAGACCCCCGTGCACTGATCGATGAAGAGATCCTTCGCTTTGATTTCCTGAAGGATAACTCATTTATAAACGGAAAAGATACCTTGTACCTTAATGCCTTGAAGAAGCTGGAGCAGACCCATCTTTCTTTTTCTTACTCTACAGATGTAACTTATGCCATTGCTGCGTTCCTCAAAGAGCAAGGTTCACAATACCACCCTGCAGAATCACAAAAACACAAATGGGAGCTGAAAGAAGCCATAAATTATTGCAACCAGGCAATTGAACGGTTCCCTGTGAGCTCAGGGGCCCACAATTGCAAACTGCTGAAAGCCGACATTGAAAAACCCGCATTACAGGTTGAAACCGAACAAGCCGTGATACCCCAAAAGCCATCCCTTAGTGTGATCGGATTCAGGAACCTGAAAACCCTGTATTTCAGGCTTGCAAAATCAGATCCTGACGTCAACCGGGAAAGGACCATGAACCGTTCAAGGGAAGAGCTGGTTTCATATTATTCCAGCCTGGCTATTCAAAAGAACTGGTCATTGAACCTCCCCAATGACGGGGATTATCAGTCGCACAGGATGGAAATCCGTATTCCAGAATTGCCGGTCGGATTTTATATTCTTATCGCATCTTCAGACCCCGGTTTTAAAGACACCAGCCAGGTGATCGCCTGGGCCCCATTTTATTCTACCCAGATCAGTTTCATCAGCCAGCGGAATGAGAAGGGGGAAGAAGAATTCTATATCCTCGACAGGGAATCAGGATTTCCCCTGAAAGGCGTTGTTGCGGAGGCCTATCACAATGTCTTCAACTATACAACACGAAAGAATGAAAGTCAAAAGGCCGGGGAATATGTGAGTGATGAAAACGGACAATTTGCTTTGCCGGCTGTCCTGCAAAATCTTTCTTCGAACAATGTTTACCTGCGCATGAAGATAAGAGACGACCTTTTCATTACAGGGAATTACTACAGGTATCCCGTTAATGAGGCCAATGAGAAAAAAGTACTAAAGACATACTTTTTCACTGACCGCGGCATTTACCGGCCAGGGCAGACCATATATTTCAAGGGAGTTGTTATCGAGGTAAAGGGTGATGAGCAGAAGATAACCCCGGGGATCCAAACCACAGTAAATTTTAATGATGCAAATAACCAAAAGATATCATCCCAGGCCTTTACCACCAATGAATTCGGTTCATTCAACGGGTCATTTGCGATCCCCCAGGGATTGCTTCCAGGAACAATGACAATTTCAAATAGCTCAGGATCAGCTACAATATCTGTGGAAGAGTATAAACGCCCGACTTTTGAGGTCAGCTTCAATCCTGTTGAAGGAAATTACAGGATCAACGACAGTGTGATGGTTGCAGGGAAAGCATTGGCATATGCAGGAAACAAAATCGGCGGAGCTGATGTAAAATACAGGGTTGTACGATCTGCAAGATTCCCATTATGGGACAGAGAAAGATGGTTTCCCCTGCCTTCTGTCCCGGAAGCAGAAATTACACAAGGTATCATAAAAACGGAAAATGATGGCACTTTTAAGATCAAGTTTAAAGCCATTCCTGATCTTTCGGTTGAGAAATCATCAAAGCCGGTCTTTGACTTTGTGGTCTATGCTGATGTGACTGATATCAACGGGGAGACACAATCGTCCAACCAAAGTGTCTCAGCCGGTTATATTTCGCTTCTTCTGGGGATGGATGTTCCTGAAAATCTCGATCCTGCGAGGGATACATTGTTTCACCTGACGGCAACTAACCTGAATGGACGGCCTACTCCCACAGCCATCACCCTGAACATTCAATCGTTGAAGCAGCCTGACCTGTTTTACAGGAAACGTGCATGGGATAAACCCGATCTCATGGGCATGACCGAAAAAGAATTTCATTCAGATTTCCCCAACGATATTTATTCAGATGAGAATATTGTAACCAATTGGCCGGTGCAGCAGGAGATCCTGAAAGAAGAGATCAACACGGCCACAGATTCTATTTTCAGATTTTCACAGATCGCCACACGCTTAGCAGACGGGAGATGGGTAACGGCCAATGGAGCAGTTTTACCCTTAGGTAATTACATGGTTACTTTAAAAGCAAAAGATCCTTTCGGCGAAGAGGTCGAAAAAAAGATACCCTTCGTGATCTATGAGCCTTCCACTGCGAGTGTCCCCGTGCAGGAGATCGACTGGTTCGTTCCTGTAAAGACAAAAGGCGAACCCGGGGAGAAGGCCAAATTCCTGATCGGCACAAGAGCTGAAAATGTCAATGTTCTTTATGAGATCAGGGTTCACGATACGCTTTATTCGAGGCAATGGATGAAACTTAGTAATGAGCAAAAGCTAACAGAGATCCCCATTCAGGAAAAATTCCGTGGCAATTTTTCGGTGAATTTCATATTTATCAGGTATAACAGGTCTTTCCAGCATAATGAACTGGTGCATGTTCCCTTTACCGATAAGAAACTCGACATAAAATTTGAGACCTTCCGTGACAAACTCTACCCAGGTCAAAATGAAGAATGGAAGATCAGGATCAGCGATGCAGCAAAAAAAGGTGTCAGTGCTGAATACCTGACGGCCATGTATGATGCCTCCCTGGATGTGTTTGCCCCGAACAAATGGTCATTCTCTTTTTTGCAGGAATATTATTCCTCATTGCCCTGGGAAGTGGGTAGCGCCTTCAGGACTTCATCAGGATTATATTACCCGCTGAGGTACGCCAGCAGTGAATATTTCTCAACTTCTTATGAAGAGCTGAACTGGTTTGGATTCGCAGTAACCGGAGGATACAAGGGTATGGGAATGAGGATGGGAAGGTCTATAAACATGGTTGCACCCATGGCTGCTGCTAACCAGGTTGCCGGAAAGACAGTAAAAGAAGATACAGTTGAGCATGGTGGCAATCCTCCATCCCTTGACGGAAAAGCGCCGGAAACTAAAAAGGTAACGCCAAAGATTGAAGCACAGACAGGAATGCAGATCCGCAGGGATTTCCGTGAGACAGCCTTTTTCTATCCTTCGCTTGTAACCGATTCGTCAGGGAATCTCGATATAAAATTTACCATGCCTGAATCTCTTACCAAATGGAAAGTCCTCGGCTTTGCCTTTACGAAGCAGCTGGATTATGGACTGACAGAAAAAGAGATCATCACTCACAAAGACCTGATGGTATTTCCCAATGCACCGCGGTTCGTGCGCCAGGGTGATACCTTAGTCTTCAGTGCAAAGGTGGTCAATCTCAGCGAGCGCGCTTTGAATGGTGAAGTAGTGCTGGAAATGTCGGATGCCCTGACACAAAAGGTTGTTGAGATAATTGTCTCAGGCGATCAAACCCAATCTTTCGCACTGTCGACTGGTCAAAGCCTGGCATTTCAGTGGAAGTTGGCCATACCAGACGATCCATCCCTTTCTTTGCTTCAATACCGGATCACGGCCAGGGCAGGCAATTTCAGCGACGGAGAAGAAAAAGCCTTCCCGGTCCTGACAAACCGGATGCTTATAACTGAATCATTGCCACTTCCTGTGAGGGATAAAGGTTCCTTTGATTTCAAATTTGATAAGCTGATGACTTCTTCCTCAGACAAGACCCTGAAGAGTTATAAGCTCACCCTTGAATTTGCGTCGAACCCGGTATGGTATGCTGTACAGGCCTTGCCCTCAATGGATGATCCAAAATATCCCAATGCAGACAACATCTTCCGTTCTTATTATACCAACAGCATTGCGTATTTCATTGCCAATTCAAATCCGTCGATAGAAAAAGTCTTTGAAAGCTGGAAAACCCTTTCAAATGATGCACTGGTGTCTAACCTGATGAAAAATGAACAACTGAAATCAGCCTTGTTACAAGAAACGCCATGGGTGATGGAAGCTCAGGATGAAACCCAGCGGAAACACAGGCTGGCTTTGTTTTTTGACCGGAACAATATGGAGGAAAGATTGAACCAGAACCTGAAGACATTAGAGAAAATGCAGGTCGCTTCAGGAGGATGGCCCTGGTTTGACGGGATGCAGGAAAATCGCTATATAACGCAGGAAATTGTTACCGGACTGGGGCATCTTGCCCACCTAGGGATAAAAAATATCCATGAAGACAGGGATACATGGAATATGCTGAGCAAGGCAATCGGTTATCTTGATGATGAGCTCGTAAAGGACTATGATAACATCAGAAAATATTATCCCGGAAAAATGGATGACGATCATCTTAGTGCAACCCAGATCCAGTATTTATATGCCCGGAGTTATTATCTCCCTGACATCCCCCTGAAAGCCAGTGGTGAAATGAAAACCGCTTTTCAGTATTTCAGTCAGCAGGCTGAAAAATACTGGCTGAAGAATGATCTTTACTTCCAGGGGATGATCGCCCTTGCGCTGAACCGTCTGGGAAACAAGACTGTCCCTGCCGCCATCCTCAAGTCACTTTCAGAAAGGGCGCTTCATTCACATGAAATGGGCATGTACTGGGCTATGCAAAACGGATATGAATGGTACCAGGCACCGATAGAGACCCAGTCCCTCCTGATCGAGGCCTATGAAGAAATTAGTGCAGACCCAAAGTCTGTTGATGATATGAAAGTATGGCTCCTGAAACAAAAGCAGACCCAGGATTGGAAAACAGGGCGTGCCACGGCTGAAGCCTGTTATGCACTGCTTCTCCGCGGAACAGATCTTCTCTCTGTACAGCCTGAAGTGAAGATCAACCTGGGAAAAGAAACGATTGACCCGATGAAGTTTAAGGATACAAAGGTTGAAGCAGGGACCGGATATTTCCAGGTCTATTACAGCGGAAGCGAGATCGCGCCAGAGATGGGGAATGTCAGGGTTACCAAATCCAGTGAAGGTATTGCCTGGGGTGCTCTCTACTGGCAATATTTTGAAGATCTTGACAAGATCACACCGTACCAGACTCCGTTAAAGCTGGAAAAGAAATTGTTCATAGAACGGGTGACCCCAACGGGGAAAATACTTCAACCAATTACGAACATTGAATCCGAAATGATAAAAAGCCAACAGCATTCGGGGGAAAGTATTAAAGTTGGGGATAAAATAATCGTAAGGATCATACTTTCAGTCGACCGCAATCTCGAATTTGTTCACATGAAAGATATGAGGGCATCTGCTTTCGAACCCCTGACCTCTGAACAGATGTCCGGATACCACTCCCAGGGTGGATTGGGTTATTATCAGTCCACTACAGATATTGCAACGAATTTTTTCTTTGATTATCTTCCAAAAGGGACCTGGGTATTCGAATACCCGCTCGTGGTGAATGCGGCAGGTGAGTTTTCAAATGGGGTCACGACTGTGCAATGCATGTATGCTCCCGAGTTTGGGGCACATTCTGAAGGCTTGCATGTGACTATCACGAGGTAGCACACAGGTGCCGGATACCGGATGCTGGATGTTCAGGACGTTATCTTGTTGCTTTTTGTTATTTTTGCCTTCATTTAAGAGCAATTCATATGCTTAGAACACATACCTGCGGGGAGTTGAACATGAAGTTCGTAGAGCAGACCGTCACACTTTGCGGCTGGATACAACGGATCCGCGAAATGGGAGGGATGACATTTATCGATCTTCGTGACCGCTATGGGATCACGCAGCTTGTTTTTAATTTACAGACTGAGCCCGAACTATTTGCAAAGGTGAAAGACCTGGGCCGTGAGTTCGTGATCTCCGTCAAGGGTAAAGTTGCACAACGATCCAGCAAGAACGCCAAAATACCTACCGGCGACATCGAGATACTTGTAGATTCGCTGGATATCCTGAATACATCGAAAATCCCTCCTTTTACCATCGAGGATAATACTGATGGGGGAGAAGAACTCCGAATGAAATACCGTTATCTTGATTTGCGCCGTAATGTGGTAAAAAAGAACCTTGAGCTCCGACACCGAATGGCCATCCTGACGAGGAACTACATGAACGAACAGGGATTCATCGAAATCGAAACTCCGGTCCTAATCAAATCGACACCGGAAGGGGCTCGAGATTTTGTAGTTCCTTCGAGGATGAACCCAAGACAATTCTATGCGCTTCCGCAGTCCCCCCAAACCTTCAAGCAATTGTTGATGATCGCCGGTTTTGACCGGTATTTCCAGATCGTGAAATGTTTCCGGGACGAAGATTTACGTGCCGATCGCCAACCTGAATTTTCGCAGATAGATTGTGAAATGTCATTCGTAACCAGGGAGGATATCCTTGACACCTTCGAAGGACTTGCGAAATATTTATTCCATGAGGTGAAAGGCCTCGACCCTGGCGATTTCCCAAGAATGGAATATGATTCAGCCATGAGCGAATATGGCAGCGACAAACCTGATATCCGTTTCGGGATGAAGCTTGTTGAACTCAACGAAACAGTGAAAGGTAAAGGTTTTAAGGTGTTCGATGAAGCAGATCTTGTAGCCGGGATCAAAGCAGCCGGGTGCTCAGAATATTCACGCAAGCAGATTGATGATCTGACGGAGTGGGTGAAACGCACCCAAGTAGGTGCTTCTGGCCTGGTATATATCCGCTATGGAATTGATGGCAAGCTTAAATCTTCGGTCGATAAGTTTTATACCCAGGATGATCTGAGTGTTATTGCCAATAAGTATTCTGCCGTACCCGGTGACCTCATCCTCATCATGGCGGGGAAGAGAGAAAAAACGCAGATTGCACTTGGCCTGCTGAGACTGGAGATGGGGAAACGGATTGGACTGATAGACCCTGCAGTATTCAAGCCCCTCTGGGTCGTCAACTTTCCGCTGCTTGAGTGGGATGAAGATTCAAAACGGTTTTATGCGAAGCATCACCCGTTCACATCACCGGTACCACAGGATATTAACTTGTTAGACACCGATCCGGGAGCTGTAAGGGCCAATGCTTATGACCTGGTCATCAATGGCGTCGAGATCGGCGGCGGATCCATACGTATCCACAACCGTGACCTGCAAAAGAAAATGTTCAGGGTGCTTGGTTTCACTGATGAGCTGGCACAGGAGCAGTTCGGGTTCCTGATGAATGCATTTGAATATGGCGCTCCTCCCCATGGCGGCATTGCCTTTGGTTTCGATCGCTGGTGCACAATTTTTGGAGGAGGTGAATCCATTCGGGATTTCATGGCTTTCCCGAAGAACAATTCAGGAAGGGATGTAATGATAGACACGCCTTCCATGATCAGTGAAGAACAATTGAAGGAACTAAATATCAAGTTGACCATAGATAATTGACCATTGATAATAAAGATAAAACCCTTCCTTTTCGCGTTACTAATTCTATAAATTGTAAACTTTATGAGATTAAGAAACTTTATTATTCCTATAATCACTGGGGTCGTGTTACTTTTATCCAGTTGCGGGAACCGTGAAATGAAAGAAGAGGCTGTCAAGGTAGGCGATGCAATGTGCAGGAACATTGAGATCATGAACAAGATCAGGAATGCCGACCCGGAAGATTCCGTTCTACTAAAGAAGCTTCATATGGAAGCCCACCAGCTGGAGATCGAGATGACGATCGTTTACAAGGAATTCGGCGATAAATACGGGAAAAAGACCACGGACCCCAAATTCAATAAAAAATTCAACCGGGAATTACGCAAGGCCATGCTTGATTGCCCTTATCTCTCAAAGAAGGACCGCGATTTGTTTGAACAGGAGCTTAAAGAGTAAAGGACATCCCCTGTTATTGTTTCACGAAAGTACTGACAACCCTTCCTTCTGAAGTTTCCAAGATGAGGTAATACATCCCTGACGGGAAATTCCTGCAGGACACTGTGAAATTCGTAGTTTCCTGAGATCCAGGTGTTTGCAGGAGCATAACCTTTCCAGTAATATCGGTAATCATTAACGTTCTAACATCAAGTTGTCGATGTGAAGATATATTGAGTTGATCTGAAACAGGATTGGGATAAAGATTGACGGCGATTGATTCAGGAGGGTGATTGAATATTCCTACGCCAGAAATACGGTAATCAACAACAATTGCATTAGAAGAGATGCCGGTAGCGTATGAAGTTATTGAATCTCCAGCCAGGTTACTTACAAGGCAATATCCAGGCGAACTGAAATTTCCGATATTAGTATAAATACGATCATCAATAGTATCAACAGTTGCAGAAATGATATAGACCGATGAGCCAGGATTGCGGATGATAACAGAATCCTCAATTGCAAGTGTAATCAAATTGAAAGTTCCGATCCCATAATCAAGGTTTAGGTAAAGCAGGCTGTCTATAATGCCGGCACTACCAGGTCCTTCTGAGTTACCAACTGTATGGTGCAGGATAACATTGACGAATTTGCGGGTTGAAGGGTTATAAACGGTAATACTGCCGGTATCGATCACTCCATAGGGTGTTGCGTTTACTGAGACTATCATTCCTTTGTAATTATAAAGATCAAAGATCCCGACTGCAGCAGGTCCGAAATCAATCTCTGTTTTGAGTGACCAGTCAGACGGGTCGATGACAGCAAGCTTTCCAATGGTTCCCAGGTATCCGCCATTAACAGCGACGTAGAGAGTATCATTGGTAAAGGCTATTCCTCCACAGTCGCCGGAAATTCCCTGGACCTCTTTAACTAATCCCAGGGTGGCAGTATCCAGGATCTCCACAAAATCATTTGTCAGAGGATATTGTTTAGAAACAATCAATTTGCCTTTAAACACTGCCAATTGATTCAATCCTGAATCCAAGATGGCTGCCATTCTTTGCATGGAATTCAGATCATACTTTACGATGGAATCCTGCGCTGTCACGTACACCATTTGGCCAGAGATAACCATTGACTGGGCTGATTGAGTGAAGATCGTGTTAAATACATCACTATTCTTAGTCTGGGGGTTGTAGGTCTGCATAGTCACGTAATCGGCATATGGCGGCGAAGTTTCAAATTTGCCTGAATTCGCAGTAATGATCTGTTTGACATAGACTGTCGATTGGGCATTTATCACTGAATGATTCAGCAATCCAAGACAAAAGAGTGTTCCCAAAAATAAATTCACTGTTTTCATGTGGAAATAATTTTGATTTTAATGGTCACATGGAATATCCAATACTATCATTTGCGCTCTGTATGAATGATTTGTAAATGGATGTTTCATAGGTTATTTTTAATTTTAACAAACTGACATTTGCTAATATTGCGGCATCTACTGACAAAAATAAACAAACCAATAATTTAACGTCAATATTATTGAAGAAGATTAGAATAATTTTTGATATTTGTAATGATTTATACCCATAAATCATACAATGAACATTTGTTATTAATTTTATATATTGTAAATATGGTACAAGAACAAAAACAAGAGAAAATCTATCCCAGATGGTTGGACAGAAAAGAATATCCTTTTAAGAGCCATTATATTAGTTTACCGGCAGGTAACATGCATTACGTTGATGAAGGACAGGGCAAACCGATAATAATGGTTCATGGCAATCCGGGCTGGAGCTTTGAATTCAGAAATATCATTTCTGAAATGTCAAAAACCAATCGTTGCATCGCACCTGATCATATCGGTTTTGGTCTTTCAGACAAGCCCATTGATTTTGATTACCTCCCTTCAAGCCAGGCCAGCAATTTTGAACAATTCATGGACAGCTTAGACCTGAATGATATTACAATGATTGTCAATGACTGGGGAGGGCCGATCGGGCTGTCTTATGCAATAAACCACCCGGAAAAAATAAGGAAATTGATCATCCTCAATTCATGGCTATGGTCTGTTGAAAATGAACGTCATTTTCAGCGATTCAGTGGTATGATGGGTGGAACAATTGGAAAATGGATGATAAAAAATTTCAATATTTTCGGTAAAGTAGTAGTAAAGCAAGCGATAGGGGATAAAAAGAAGTTGACAAAAAAGATTCACAGGCACTATTACAAGCACCTGGAAACCAGAAAAGACAGAAAAGGATGTTATACTTTCCCAAAGCAAATTATCGGGTCAAGCAAATGGCTGGACAGTCTATGGCAACAGAAGGGAAAGATAAATTCTATTCCTACCACATTTATCTGGGGGATGAAAGACATTGCATTCCGGGAAAAGGAACTGAACTATTGGGTCGAGAATTGGCACAGTACAAAAGTTATTAAGCTGCCAGAAACAGGTCATTACCCGCAGGAAGAATCTCCTGGTGTAGTGATCAACGAGCTAAGAGAATTATAAAGAAAACCAGTATTTTTAAATAGCCATTAAAAACCGGGTTTATTTATGCGGAAGCTTCACCTTACTTTCTTACTGGCATTCAGTATATTCATTTTAAATGCCCAGAACGACGTTCCCCTGAATCCAAATTTGACATGGAACGGAGAGATCAGCCTGGCCATCAACCCCCTTAACCAGGCAAATTTTGTAACTGCCTGGATGAAACTGACTTCAATAAAAACTGTCAGTATTGCTATCATCCATTCATCAGATGGGGGAAACACATGGTCGGCGCCGGTGTACATGCCGCATTTTTCATCAGCCTATACTTCTGCCGACCCTACGTTGATAGTCTCTGCCAATGGGACATTTTATTTTGCATACATCGATTTCAACAATACAATCTATGCAGCGGGAGGTGTTTATGTCACAAGATCCAATGATGGTGGCCAGACATGGACGACCCCAGTCCTAGCCATTGATGCCTCTGCCTCCCCGGATGTTCCAATCGACCGCCCATGGCTGGCGATAGACGACAGTAAGGGACCATACAGAGGAACCCTTTACATGGTCACAAAATCGATTAAAGAAGCGACAACTACACATCATATTTACCTTCTCCGGTCGACTGACAGCGGAATAACCTGGAGCATCCCAAGAGTACTTGATGATGTATTACCTGTTGGAGGAACTTCGAATATAATGGGTGTCCCCTGTGTGACATCCGGCGGTGCCCTTTATGTCAATTATTTTTCCTATGATATTTCACAGGATTACCATGTAAGGGATGTATTTGTCAGATCAGGTGATGGAGGACAAACCTTTACTGACGGAATAATTTCAGAACTGCCTTTTGCTTCTGCCATCCCACCTTCTGACAGTCTTTATCAGTACAGCTATCACCTGGCTGCAAATCCTTCTGACAGCAATAATCTTATTCATGTGTTTACCGACCGACGGGACGGAGACTGGGACATATGGTTCAATTATACTCTTGACGGAGGGGAGACATGGAGTGTTTCTACGAGACTTAATGATGATGTGGTTGGCAATGGGATCGGCCAGGATTTTTGTTGGGGCGGCTTTTCGAGCAATGGAATATACACTGCCCTTTGGCGCGACAGGCGTGATGGGACGGCCGGACCATTATCAGATTATCGTATATACGGAGCCAGTTCTGTTGATAAGGGTGCTGTTTTTGGATCCAATTTTCCTCTGAGCAAAACGCTGGCTGCCTTATCCGTTCCTACCACAGGAAACGATTTTCTTGGCGTTTGTCTCACCGATTCCCTGGTTTATGGAGCATGGGCTGATAAGCGCAGCGGGATAAATCAGGAATATTTGAATTTTCATGCTCTTCCATCTTTATTTGGAATAAGAGAGATAACCCGAAATACCCAACCCCGGATAATCCCGTCAGTTATTTATTCCTCTTATTGTGATATTAACCCGGTATATATTGAGAAATGTCAGTCCTTCCAGGTGCAGATCTTCGATTTACCGGGCCGAATTTTGATCCAACAATCCAACAAATCCCGCCTGGAACTTGGCTCATTACCGCGCGGAATGTACATCATAGGGTTAATCACAAGGAACGTCAAGTTCTATCAGCGGTTTATCAAGGAGTAGGGAAGAATGAGATGAAGGACGGGCGTTTTTGCCGGCTTTACGTACCGGGAAGTTTTTTACCTTTGCAAGCTAACGGGACATTAATAAGCAACCTATCATGTATTGGGTTGTCCAATGGTCAATACCCTGATTACTCATTTTATACTTCATGGTGAAAAAAATTACTTTTACACTTTCCTCATTCCTTTTACTTTTTATACTGCAGGCTCATTCGCAGACTATCGTAATGAGTAATGATACCGCCATCTGCCCTGGAGGAACAGCGACCTTGAGTGCGACAGTTATCAGTGGCAGTTATGGTACAAACAGTTATACCTTCCAGACATTTCCATACAGTCCCGAGCCATTTTCAGGAGGAACACAGGTTTGTCCATCATTCACCAACTGTCAAGCAACAAGCGGAGGAAAAGATGATTGTGTTTCAGGGCCATTTCCTATAGGATTTTCTTTCTGTTTTTTCAATCAAACTTATACGCAATTCTGGATTGGGTCAAATGGCTGGATAAGTTTTTCACAGCCACCCGGTACCCAATGGGATACATTTACGGCGACAACGATCCCGAACTCAGCCTCAAGCGTGCCGAAGAATGTGATCTTTTTCCCATGGGAAGATTGGCTGCCCTGTAAAGGCCTTACGCAGGATGTCTATTATTACAATGATGGAACTGCCCCAAACATGAAATTAGTGGTCTACTTTACAGGTACTACTTTCTTTAATTGCAACGGAACACTTTTTGCGACCTTCGAGGTTGTGTTGGATCAGCAAGGCAGCGTTATTGAAAACAATATACAAAGTAAGCCTCTTTGCAACAACCAGGGGGCCACACAGGGTGTCCAGGACAGTACAGGGACAGTGGCATTTACGGCAACCGGTCGCAATGATACACCATGGTCAGCCAGCAATGAAAGCACCCGTTTTGTGCCTAGCGGCATAACATGGTATACCGGGGGATACCCGGGAGGCACTATTGTAGGTTATGGAACGCCGATTACTTTTTCACCAGCGGTTACAACAATCTATACTGCAGCTGTGCAGTTATGTGACCAAACAACCATATCCGGAAATGTCACAGTAACAGTAGACAACCCCCAATTTACATATCCTCAATCTTCCTATTGTCAGAGTGATCCGGATCCTACCCCAACAGTGGTTTTCCCTGGAGGTACTTTTACAGCAGCTCCTGCCGGGCTCGTTTTCGTAAGTATAAATACCGGTGTCGTCAATACCGCGGCAAGTGCCCCGGGGACTTACACGATCACCTATACCACTTCATTTCCTACTTGTGCTGCCGTACAAAACCTGACCATCATCACAACACCGCCACCACCGACACCCCTTGCATCCTATGTCTCGCGTTGTGGTCCAGGCCAAGTAACGTTCGGGGTGATCCAGCCAGCTGGAGAGACCATACACTGGTATGATGCGTCTGTTGGGGGGAATCTTTTGCCCTTTGCCGGAGCTACCGTTACAACGACAGTGAATTCTACTACCCATTATTATGCCCAGGCTGTGACAAATGGGTCCGGTTGTGCCAGTTTATCAAGGACGGATATCATCGTTGTTATTAAATCGATCCCTGTCATTACCAACAATGTTCTTAATTATATCATTTGTTCCGGCGATACGACAAAGATAAACCTCCTCTGCTCAGTTGCACCTTCAACCTTTCAATGGACTGCATTTTCCAATTCAGGCACGCTGACGGGTTATTCAGGCGGATCAGGACCACAAATCTGGCAGAAGTTATCAAATTCAGGACCTGTGAATGACACTGTTACTTACTCGGCGGTTGCAACCGCAGATACCTGCACAAGTGATACCGTTAATTTCATTGTTGCGGTCAGGCCACTATTCGATGTTACTGCTTCCCCGGTTGCCCAGACCATCTGTTCAAATAATGTCATGTCGGTTGACTTATCTTCATCAAATCCGTCAACGACCTTTTCCTGGACAGCGACAGGAAATAATCCAGGTCTTTCAGGATACTCGAATGGTTCAGGCAATACAATCACCCAGACATTGTTAAACAGCAGTGTAACGGACGGAACAGTAACCTATAAAATCCTGGCCCTGGGAATGGGTTGTATTGGCGATACTGCGTTATCTACAGCTCTGGTTCATCCTTTGCCGGTTCCTTCAATATCCGGGTTGGCGTCACTCTGTGTAGGATCATCAGGCGTAGTATACACCACCCAACCCGGGATGACGAATTACCAATGGACGGTATCCGCCGGAGGAAGTATCACTGCAGGGGGAACTAATAACAGCAGCTCGGTTACGATAACATGGAATACTCCCGGCCCACAATCGGTTTCTATCAACTATCATAATGCATTTGGTTGCGTTGCTGCGGCGGCGACGGTTTACCCTGTTACTGTCAATCCATTACCCAGTTTAGCGGGGCTCATTACAGGTACTGCTGTTCTTTGCCAGGGATCAACGGGGGTTGCCTATTCTGTCGGGGCTGTTGCCAGTGCTACCAGTTATACATGGACGCTTAACCCCGCTGCAGCAGGCACGATCAGCGGAAATACAATATCCATCACTATTAACTGGTCGGCTGCCTTTACAGGTAATGCGAGCCTGACTGTTATTGGGGTAAACAGCTGCGGGATTGGGGGCTCATCTCCTGTTTTCCCGATCCTTGTAAATCCCAATCCTATAGTCGCGTATACCATTTGCACTGATTCCATCACAACGCTTACTGCAAGCCCAATTCATTTAAGAGAAGGGATCCCCCTGGGTGGTACCTGGTCAGGAGCGGGTGTCAATGCAGAAACATTTAATCCAACAGCGGCAGGGATCGGTCCCCATGTTATCACCTATTCGTACACCAATGTCTATAGCTGTGTAAGTAGTGCATCCCGCAATATAACGGTTATTAATCCGGGTGCTTTTTCCTGTGGGGGAAGCATGAAAGATGTGCGTGATAATAGGTTCTATCAGACAGTGCAGATCGGCACCCAATGCTGGATGGCGGAAAATCTCAATTTCGGAGCCATGATAAAAGGTTCTGCAGTTCAACGTGATAATTGCATTCCTGAAAAGTACTGCTATAACGACCTTGCGACGAACTGTGGACCTCAGACTTATTACCAGTGGGATGAGCTGATGGCCTATTATGATACTTCTTCGTCACAGGGTATCTGTCCACCGGGATGGCATGTGCCAAGTACAGCTGAATGGAACCTGCTGTTCAGCAATTATATCAATAACGGGTTTGCCGGGGCAGCATTAAAGTCAACGGGATATTCAGGGTTTAATGCCCTGGTATCAGGAGCCGACTTTTTCAACCAGGATTACATCTTTAATAATTTCGCAGGGTTTTACTGGTCCAGTAATTCTGAGGGATCCTATAAAGCGTGGGCGCACGCGATGAATTCATTCGATCCCAGTGTCTCCTTTTATCCTACCAGCAGATCAAGTGCCTTCTCAGTAAGGTGTACCATGAACTGATGCTTCCTATTGCGTGTAAATCTTCTGGTAAATATTAAAAAAAGATCGGGTAAAACCTGAATTTGCCAAGGGTATTATATTCAATGGAAGGCGCAGGAATCTTAATAAAGCTTAATACTGTGAAAATTCCTTTCAGCACCTTTGATTTTGTGGGGATTCGAGTCAAATCAACATCTAAGGAAAGGTAGAACTTCCGGTACCTGGTGAACTCAGGTATGGATTGTCCTTTGATCTCAATTGGATTGCTTACTGCCGCGGTCATTCCTTCTGCTCCATAACCGGCAGCAATATTAAGCCATTTAGGAAACCCGGAACTCTTTGGCAAAAATGAATAAATATTACAGGAAACCCAATAAGATTGGCCATTATAATCTTTTATTAAATTCTGTTCCCAATCGGGTCCTAATTCATTTGGATTATATTTGGGATATTTTGTAGAATGAAATGAGTATTTGATGCTGAATCTTTGTTCATGCCATCCCAGTTGCTGCCCCACGAAAATTAAACATCCAATGGTGTTGGCAGTCATATCACCGGGAGAAAATCCCCATTCTTTTGAGAACCCATCCAAAGTCTCAATATTTAACATATAAGCAATACCAAGAAGGCCTCCAAACCAGGTCGATTGAGTTTCATTCATCCCAACCCACCGATAGGATTCATAGCCTATCCTGCTTATATAATATGCAGTATTAACATGACCGCATTTATCCATCTGCTGCCACTCATCGTTATCGTTGAAAAAGTGAAAAGTAGATTGAGGATAGCCCTGGTACCAGGCAAAATATAAACCTCCTAGTGAACCAAGATATAATGCGACCTGTCCCGTTACTATTCCGGTCAGTCTTCCTTTATTAATTTTTATTGTATCCTCTTTCCCGCGATAAGAGGTTTGACCCTGAATTGTAGAAGGAAAAACAGACAGAATGGAAATCAATATAACAAGTTGTGCTATGACATTGTAAAAGCTGCTCAAAGTAACCCTTCGTGGGTGATCATTATTGATCATAAAAGTTATGATATCAATCGAATATCCAATCAGTAAAATTAATGGTTTGTTTGTAACTCTTAACTTGCTGTTCTAAATTTGATGAGTAATATTGTTGGCCAGCTGATGATTTGGAGAGCGGTTAATATTCAATGATAAATTTGTAACATTGCGGAATGTCAGAAAAAAATAAAATAATTGCGTATCACACTGCAGGGTCTTTAATTCTTCCCATTATTCTCATTTCATTCTTCATTTTTCATTCTTCATTTCTCATGACTTCAACAGGAAATCATTATCCACCTGCGAATTTTCATGACACCACGATCATAGTCGGCCATATTCCTGTGGATTTCCGTTTCCCCGTCACCCCTTCCAGTAGTAACATCCTTGTGCTTCCCGGATGGAATTTCAGCCGGACGGACCTCTGCATTAAATCGGATTTCTGTCGTAAAGCTGTTGACCAGGGGTATATCCTTGTCCTACCTGAAATGCTGAAGAGCGTTTATGCTTCTGAACTTTTCCCCGAGACCCGGGTTGATTGGAGACGATATCCAACCCTGCACTGGATCACCGACACACTTATACCTTATTGTCGCCGCCAGTTTCATATTTTTTCAGAGGGAGGAAAGAATTTTCTTTTCGGGATCTCAACAGGAGCAAGGGGAGTAGCATTGATTGCCGAGAATACAGGCATCTTATTCCTGGCGGGCGCTGCTTTATCAGGAGACTATGACCAGACAAATATGGCAGAGGACCCCCTGATGACAGGATACTATGGATCCTATAAACAATTTAAAAATCGCTGGGAAGGTCCTGATAATCCAAGCCTTCATTCAAAACGCCTCAAAATTCCCCTTTACCTTGCACATGGGCAAAAAGATAAAGTAGTCCCTTGCCAGCAATCCATTGACTTTTTCCGCAAAATAAATTCAGAAGATCCGAAAAGAGGCCATGTGCTTAATTTATGTGACACTTGCGGACATAATTACACATTCTGGGGTTCGCAAACTGAAAATGTCCTCAGCTTTTTTAATAAAGTAATAAGAAAAAAATGATCTTCAGGCCTCTGCCCGGGTAACACTCTCCACTTCCTTCATTTTCAACAATCTTTTCATGATGTCATCAAGACGGACAGTGCTGTTAATAAGAATTCCTATTTCACAAGAATAAGAGGAATCGGGATTCGTTTTTATCCGTGTAGATCTTACACTGACTTTCATTTCGTTTGTCAGCATTTGTGTTAACCGTGTCACCAGATCGTTGCTGAATCTTCCTGTTACTACCAGGTTCGCGGTAAAGATCTTTTCCTTGTCCACGGCTTTCCATCGTGCTTCCAAGATGCGATAGGGATAACGGGATATCAACTCATGGGCATTAGGACATGTGGTCTTATGGATCCTGATCCCCTGTGTGACACTGACAAATGCAAAGATTTTATCCCCCTGGATTGGATTACAGCAACGGGCAAATTCATAATGAATAGAATCAATCTTTTGATCGATGACAATGAAATCTTTTTTCCCTGATATTACTTCTGATATCCTCTCGGGGAAAGTTTCTTCCTTTGGCGGTGCAGTGCCTGGCTGGACTTTTATTTCCGGTTCCGTTAATATTTTCTTGATCTTTAAAGGATCCAGTTTCCCTTCACCAAAACGCTGATAAAGATCAAGGTAATTCTCACATCCGAAAGCATCGACAAGCTTATTGATGACAAGGTCAGTGAATTCCATTCCAAGCTGTGTGATCTTGTTCTTCAGGATCTCTTTGCCGGCATCAGAATCTTTGTAAGTCTCCATCTTCAGTGCATGCCGGATGCGGGTCTGGACCCTTGGGCTCTTAACAAATTCGAGCCAGTTATGGCTGGGTTTCTGGTTCTTGGAAGTGATGATTTTTACAGTGTCACCATTTTTCAGTACGTGTTTCAAAGGGACCATGGTCCCATTAACAATAGCGCCAATGCAGGTTGAACCGATATCTGTATGAACTTCATAAGCAAAATCAAGAACTGTATAACCTGCTTTAAGTTTTTTCAAGTCGCCCTTTGGAGTAAATATAAAGATCTCATCACGGTAAAGTTCTTTTTTCTCGCGACTGATATCCATATCGGGTGTAGAAGGTACAGGACTTTCCAGCATCTCCCGGATAGCTGCATAGAATTCTGTCTGTCCGTCAGTTTTTCCATCAGATTTATATTTCCAATGTGCAGCAATACTTTTTTCAGCAATGTCATCCATACGCCGTGACCTTATCTGGATCTCCACCCACTTTCCTTCAGGACCGATTACCGTTGTATGCAATGATTCATAACCTGTCGATTTCGGGAGTGTGATCCAATCCCGCAGTCGCCGTGGATTTGGAGTATAAATGTCAGTAACGATTGAATATATTTTCCAGCAATCCGATTTTTCGTCTTCAATTGTATTATCAAGAATTATCCTGATCGCAAAAAGGTCATAAACTTTATCAAATTCTACTTTCTGGGCAATCATTTTCCTGTAAATAGAAGGAATCGATTTAATACGGCTTTTGATCTCGCAAACAAATCCATTCTCTTTCAGGCGTCTTTCAATGGGATTAATAAATTCAGAAGTATATCGGTCACGGTCTTTTTGTGTTTCCTTTATTTTCTGCCGGATCTGGAGATATATCTCCGGATTGGAAAAATGCATGACAAGGTCTTCAAGCTCTGTCTTGATGCGGTAAAGACCAATGCGATGGGCAAGCGGAACATAAAGCAAAGTCGTCTCACCTGCAAGACGCGCTTGTTTTTCAGCAGGAAAATCAATGATATGACGCATATCCAGCAACCGTTGCCCGAGTGAGATCAGGATTACCCTGATATCATCTGAGATGGTCAGCAATAACTTGATAAAATTTTCCGTATTGGAGGTATATTTTGCTGTATCCAATCTGTCGATCTTTTGCAGGCCTGTGATGAGCTCTTTCACGGGCTTACCGAATTCCTTAACAACCTGTTCTTCGGAAAGTTCATCGGGGACAAGGTCTTTCAGCACAATGGCAAGCACTGATTCAGAAGACATATTCAGTTCCGTAACAAGGATCTCTTCCAATTCATTCAAACCCGCAATCATCTCCGGCTTTTTTTCTTTCCGGTAATGATCCCCTGCAAGAATAAATGCCCTGGTAAGCTTTTCTTTTTCTTCTCCGGTCCTGTTATCCATTGAACTTAAATGATCCTTTTGCAAAGGTACATCATCTTACATCTGCCAACGGGTTTTGTTCTTCCCGTAATATCCTGATGTATAGGAAAGAAAGAAAACAAGTGCAGCAATACAGATCCCAGAAGATACCATAAAAGCAGTGGAAATTGAGAATTGTTGTGAAATCATTCCTGCAAGGATCATCCCGAATCCCATTCCAATATCAACGGATGCAAATAATGTAGAGTTGGCAGCACCGCGGCGGTTCTTAGGAACCATGTTGTTGGTCATGGCCTGGAAAGTCGGGAAAACAACCCCGTTACCAAAACCAAGAATAACAGCTGCTAAATAAAACCCCGTAGCATTTTGTACGAGGGCAAGAACCAGAAACCCGGCAATAAGCAAGGAAATACAAACCGTGAGTATCACATGTGGACCGTGCCGGTCAAAGAATTTTCCGGATGTAAACCGGGCTCCTATGATCCCGAATGCATAAATGAGAAAAAATCCTGAAGGGTTATGTATCCCAAGTTCGCGTCCATACAATGCTATAAAAGAGAGTACTCCCCCATAGGTGATCATGATAAGGATGAGATTAAAGGAAGGCAGCAGGGTAGTGGTTTCAAACAGCGTTGAAAACTTTAATTCCAGGGATTTAAAAGGAATTGAATCCGGATAATGCATTGCAGCAGCAAGACCCATACTGGCAAGACTCATTATGAGACCAGCAAGAAACATGGCATGATAGCCGCCTTGCTGAAGTACTGATGAACCAATCACCGGCCCCATTGCCATCCCAAGTGTAGTGGAAATCCCGAAATAACCAATCCCCTCCCCACGCTTTTCAGATGGAATAATGTCTACAGCTATAGTAGAATTTGAAGTAGTTGTCAATCCCCATGTGAGACCGTGAATGAACCTTACAAGGATCATCAGCGTGACAGTCCCGGCAATAAGGTAACCGTTAAAGACCAATGTATATATAAGAAGTGAAAAAATGAATATTTTTTTTCGGCCATATTTATCCAGTCCGAAACCAGCAAATGGTCTCATCAGGACTGATGCTACTATGTATGAAGCAAGTACCAGTCCAACTATGCTTTTCGGGGAATGAAGTTCAGTAGAAATATAAACCGGGAGTGTTGAGATCAGCGAATAGTAAGAGCTGTACATTAAAAAATTAGAGAAGGTCAACAGTGTAAAATTCCGGTTCCAGAGTTTGTTCGGCAAGAAATGATCGATTATTTAATTAATAAGTATTTCCTTTTTCATTCAAGGTCATACGATTTACCCGTTAATTAAAAAGAGCCGGGTTCTATCTTCTCTCGTTCTTTTTCTCCTCTTCAAGCTTTTTAAGGACCTCATCCTGGATGCCTTTTGGCAAGGGCGCATATTTGAAAAATTCCATGGAGTAATTTGCTCTGCCGCTGGAGATATTCCTCAGTTGTGTGGCATAGCCAAACATTTCCATCAGGGGCACAAATCCATCGATTTTCTGAGCGCCTTTGCGGTATCTGCGCATGGCTTCTATCTTCCCGCGGCGGCGGTTTAGGTTGCCGGTAACTTCACCGATGTAATCGTCGGGAGTGTTCACTTCGATCTTCATCACCGGTTCCAAGAGGATAGGGTTGGCTTTCAGGAAAGCTTCCTTAAAGCAAATTGAGGCACATGTCTGGAAAGCCATATCGGATGAATCGACAGGATGATGATTCCCGTCAAGAAGCACCACTTTTACATTCACTACAGGGTATCCGGCCAATATGCCTTTTTCAATTGTTTTCTGGATCCCTTTATTAACCGATTGAATATATTCTGCAGGGATATTGCCACCCCTGACTTTATCCACAAATTCATAGCCTTTTCCATCGTTGGGTTCGATACGCATCACAGTTTGTGCAAACTGGCCTTTTCCCCCTGTCTGCTTAGCGTATTTGTAACTGTGTTCTTTTTCAAGGGTAATTGTTTCCCTGAAAGCAACAGCTGGTTCACCTACAATCGCATCTACTTTGAATTCATGTTTCAGCCTATCTATAATGATCTCAAGGTGGAGCTCCCCCATTCCGGCGATAATCGTCTCTTCCGTTTCGTCATCATACCGCACGTTAAAAGAGGGATCTTCATTCATCAATTTGTTGAGTGCCTCTCCCAATTTTGCCTGGTCTGCATGTTTTGCGGGTGATATCTTCAATTCGATCACTGAAGGTGGAATGTGAATATTTTCGAGGAGAAGAGGATAATCATTATCACAAAGGGTATCTCCGGTCTTGGTAAGTTTTAGTCCTATCAGAGACACAATATCTCCAGGGCCTGCCTCACTGATCTCTTCCCTGTCTTTGGCATGGATCCGGAAGATCCTGCCGATGCGCTCTTGTTTCCCTTTGGTGGAATTCAGTACCTGCATCCCATTGTGGAGAGTTCCCGAAAACACACGTGTAAAAGTTTGTTGACCTACAAAGGGGTCATGAATAAGTTTAAATGCCAGTGCCGAAAAAGGTTCCCTGACAGAGGGATGCCGTGAATGAGATTTTTCACTGTCATCAATATCAACGCCAATTACTGCGCCAATATCAAGAGGAGAAGGCAGGTAATCCACCACAGCATCGAGGAGCATTTGTATTCCTTTGTTCTTGTATGCTGCCCCACAGAAGACAGGGGTGATCAGCATTTTCAATGTTGCATCCCGTGCAGCCTTCTTAAGCAATTCAGAAGGTACCTCCTTATCATCAAAGAAAAGCTGCATAATTTCTTCATTGAATTCTGCAATCTTCTCAACCATCCATGCCCTTGCTTCTTTTGCTTTTTCCTTATAAGCTTCAGGGATCTCTATTTCGATCTGTTCAAAATCTTTGAACATATAAGCTTTTTGTTCCATAAGATCTATGATCCCTTCGAAATCATTTTCAGCACCAATGGGCAGATTAAAGGGGACAGCATTGGCATCGAGATATTTATTCATCTGAGCGATCACCTGAGCAAAGTCGGCACCGGTGCGGTCCATCTTATTGATAAAAGCAATACGTGCCACCCTATAACGATCGGCCTGGTTCCATACCGTCTCACTCTGGGGTTCTACACCACCCACGGCACAGAAGACTGCGATCATACCATCGATAACCCTTAGCGACCGTTCTACTTCAACTGTAAAATCCACGTGTCCCGGTGTATCGATGAGGTTAATCTGGTTATCCTTCCATGAGCATGAAATAGCTGCAGAGGCGATGGTGATACCTCTTTCCTGTTCCTGTTTCATGAAATCCATAGTAGCCTGCCCGTCATGAACTTCTCCAATCTTACGCGTGGTACCTGTGAAAAACAGAATACGTTCAGTAACGGTTGTCTTACCGGCGTCAATGTGAGCAGCAATCCCTATATTTCTTAATTTGTTTAATGGCATCGTAATTTTTTAAGCCGGCAAAGGTACGCTTTTTACCGGTATGATTGTAAATACAAACCTGTTAAATAGAGTCTAGTGAAGAAGTGTATTTGAAAAACGCGTGGCAAGATCCAGGATATCTTCTTTTCTTGCCAATACATCAGTCCATTTCTTCGGGATCTGTTCACCTCCATAAATTATACCGGCAAGGCCGCCGGCCAAAGCACCAACGGTATCAGTATCTTCACCGAGATTTACTGCCTGCAGAACCGTATCCTTAAAATTGTCATTTCGCATAATACACCAAAGAGCAGCTTCCAGTGTATGAACTACATAGGCTGATGAACGGATAGAAGATTCAGGGAAATCAGCAACGTTATGAGAGAGAATCCTTGAATAATGCTCATGTTCGCACGGACTGAGGCTATACCGGCTGAAATCAGGGATAAAATCCCGAAGTGTTATATAGGCCCTGTTCTTATCCTGTCCTTCCAGCAGGTTCATAATAAACTGCGTGTAGATGAAACAGCCTATAACAGCCCGAGCATGTGCATGTGTCAATGCTGAAACTTCCCGGATGATGGGGTAACTTATATCTGCCGGTTTGCCCTTAAGAAAAAAGGAAAATGGTAATATCCTCATCAGTGAGCCATTACCATTTTCCTTTTCATTAACTCCCTGCTCAGGGATCGGCTTGATCCGTAATCCCATTTCAAGAAAACGGTCAATCCTTTCTATTGCTTTGTTGGTCTGTATGCCAATATCAAAAACCCTTCCACGGGGAGTCCAGAAGCGTTCATTCTTCCATCTTGAGAACTGAAGGGCAATATCTTCCAGGTCATAACCTCTGCAAAGGCTTTCGGCCGAACAAAACAGCATTGAACTATCGTCAGACCATGTACCCGGAGGCTGGTTGTAGCGCATGTTTCCCAGCATTCCCTCTACAGGATTCTCCTTTAACCATTCACGGGGTTCAAATTCCACTGGAACGCCCAATGCATCGCCAATGGCAAAACCAATAAACGCATCCTGTATGGATTCAACAAGGGACTTCATAAGACCACAAAAATAAAATAATAATTCAGATCGGCTAACCGGAAACACGGGTTAATAATGCAGTACAGGTAGTGCTATTTCCGGAACTGAAGCAGGTTCAAATAAATCGGCTGTAAAACGTCCTATTCTTTTATTTCTTCCAAGACAGGAATTTCAACTTTGGGAGTCTGCTCTTCCTGAAAGTTTAAACCAGCCAAGTTATTTGTTTTATTTGACTTTCTTTTCCTGGGACCAGACATATCTTCAACCATAGTAACCAATGGAGTGTATTTCTGTTGTATCTTCGGCTTTCTTCCTCTTTTCGTTCCAGTGATCGGTCTCAGTAACTCAGTTAAAATCTTTGGTTTCCTACCTCTTTTCTTAGCAACTTTAGGCTTTGATTCCCCCGATTGAATTTTTGGTTTTCTGCCTCTTTTCTTTAATGGTAAGCCAGGTTCAATTTCAGAGAGATCAATTTGTGTTCTTAATTTGGCTAAGGTCTTCTGCAATTCGTGTATATAAGACCCGGCCTCTTTAAGTTCATCCTCATAAAGGGCAATAAGAAGTTCAAGCTCCTCCTCGTTGAATTTCAATGTTTTCATTTGTTATAATTTTGGTTCTTACTGGTCTAATGCCTTTACCGTTAATTATAAATTAACACCCATGATTAACGCCACGGATCAATTTAAATGCAACAAAAAATGAAAATTTATGTAGTATGTGCTATATCAGAATGCGAATATACTAAAGTTTATAATAGAAATGACAGTAAAAAAGATAAATTAATTATAAAATGGGATAATCTTCAATTAATATGTTAATATTACCTTTAAAAAATCATAATTAAAAGCGAATAAAATATGCTTCATTTCCTTGATATTTTTTTTGTAGTGTTTCATACGTTGTTGATTTTTTTTAATCTTTTCGGATGGATAATCAGATCTTTACGAAAAGCAAACCTAATAGTACTTTTGCTGACAGGGGGTTCCTGGTTCATCCTGGGTATTTTTTATGGGATCGGGTTCTGTCCGCTTACCGAATTTCACTGGCAGGTATTGCATAAACTTGGCCAATATAACATGCCTGATTCCTATATCAGTTACCTCATTGAAAGATTCACTGGCTTTTTACCGGATCCAAAGATAACAGATATTTTCACTTTTGTTCTCTATTTTATAGCTTTAGTTATTTCTATAATAATGAATTTCAGAACAGGGAAAATTCATTTAATAAAACATCCAAGGAATAAATAATGACAACCACCGGCATCCCGCATTCAGTTGCCGGATTCAGCAAAATTAGATTTCAGGATACAGGTCTATCGAAAAAATTATTACTTTCACAGATTGAAAAAAATCGCACCATGAAAAAAATTTTACTCCTGATTACTTTGCTTATAGTGGCATTTCCTTCATTTGCCAAGTTAGTTACTATTGAAAAAGCAAAAGATATTGCAATTGCTTTTTACTCGCATTACTTATCAAAGAACGATGGGGAACCTGCAATAAAAGATGCAGAGGTTATCGAATATAAAAATATCGTGACCTACTATATATTTAATTTTGATCCTGCCGGTTTTGTAATTGTCGCCGCCGATGATGCCTCGATACCGATCCTGGGATATTCGGATGAAGGAGCAATTGAGAAGGAAATAACAAATCCGGCCACCAAAGAATGGCTTGATGGATACAGCCATGAGATTTATAAGATTGTCACGAATGTCCTTAGCAACAGTGAGACATTGAAAAAATGGAATGCAATAAATGACGGTTATTTTAATAAGTCGGTGCAGGATGTCGGACCTCTCCTCACGACAACATGGAACCAGGGTTGTTATTACAATGCCCTTTGTCCGTATGATCCTACAGCTCCCTTCGGTTGCTGTTCCCATGTATATACCGGGTGTGTCGCAACAGCCATGTCCCAGATCATGAAATACCACAATTTCCCTCCGCAAGGAGTCGGTTCGCACTCCTATGTTGATCCGACCTATGGTTTACAATCTGCCAATTTCGGAACTACTGTCTACAATTGGTCATCTATGCCAAACAATGTCACTGGCAACAATACTCCTGTTGCGACCATCATGTATCATTCAGGTGTATCTGTCAACATGCAATATTCCATCAGCGGTTCAGGTGCATTCAGTGAAGATGTTCCATACGCATTGATGAATTATTTCAATTACTGTCCGAATGTCGTGATCCAATACAAAAGCAGTTTTCAACATGTGGAAGATTTTGAAAACCTTATTCGTGCAGATCTTAACCAGCAGTTACCAGTTTATTACAGTGGCTCAAACCCAACCGAAGGCCATGCCTTTGTATGCGATGGTTACCGAATGACTGACAGCACATTCCATTTTAATTGGGGATGGTCAGGTTCAGATGACGGATGGTATGTCATCGGGAATCTGAACCCTGGGGGAGATTCATTCAACGATGACAATGCAATTGTCATTCACATAAAACCCTATGATCCGAATCTGATAGTAAGGATCACCAGCCCGGTTAATAATGCTGTTATCGGGGCAGGGTATTCCGTTCAGATTGCAGGCAAAACCGTCCGCGGTACAGCCAACCTGATGAAACTTTTTATCGATAGTGTCGAAATAACTTCCACTACCAATGATTCGATCTATTATACCTGGAATACTTCGGTTGCTGACCTGGGAAGCCATTTTGTCCAGGTATTTTCTTATAATGCTACAGATACGGTATACAACGCCATTAACCTAAACGTCGCAGAATGGATATCACAGGCGAGCGGTTTTTCGACAATACTCGGGATCAATTATATGTCGGCTGCCGATAGCAATGCAGTTTGGGGCACAGCTTTTGATCCCAGCAATCCAACAGGTGCCTGTTCACAATTTACGCGTACCAGCAATGGGGGGAATACCTGGACTCCGGGTGTAATTAATAACACAACAGGCCTGGCCTCATCTATGATTTTCGCGATAAGTGCAGCAAAGGCATATGTTCCCATGTACAAGGTGTCAGGAAATAATCCCCAGGGAATCTATATGACAAGTGACAGTGGGGCTACATGGACAAGGCAGGCCACAGCTTCATTCAGCAATTCCACCTCATTTCCTGATTGTATTCACTTTTTCGATGCAAATACCGGCTGGGCGCTTGGCGATCCTATCAACGGTGGTTATGAAATGTATACAACAACCAATGGCGGCACTACCTGGACCTCAGTGCCCAGTTCCAGTATCCCTCCTCCTCTTTCAGGTGAATATGGGGTTGTAGGCTATTATTCTGCCATCCAGGATACCCTCTGGTTCGGAACGACCCTGGGAAGGGTTTATCATTCTACTGATCAAGGTCATACGTGGACTGTTGCCACTGTTACACCCTTAAACGGAAAATATATCTCACCCAGTTTTCAAACCGGCATGCATGGTCTCGTACAGGACCGGAGTTCTAACACTACAGGCGCTATTTGTGAAACCTTCGATGGCGGTGTGACATGGTCATTGGTCAATGAGACCGGACCAATATATCCTACGGATCTGCGCTTTGTTCCAGGTGCAGGTAATGTCTGTGTAACCTCCGGTTCAAACGGTACGAACGGTTGTTCCTATTCCTTTAATGGCGGCCATTTCTGGAGTGATTTCATAGGAACGCAGGGGGCGAAATACATGCAAATGACCTGGTTGAACGGTCATTGCGGATGGGCGGGGGGAATAAACACCAACGATTCTATCGACGGTATTTATAAATTCATCGGTGTACTCTCGGTCCCGTTACCTTCCCCATCTAACTTACAGGCACAAGTTAACGATCAAACCGTTCATCTCACCTGGCAGAAACCTGTTTATGATTCGACCAGTGTGACATTGCAAGGGTACAATGTTTACAGGAATAATCAAAAATTGAACATCACCCTGATCGATTCTCTTTCCTATTATGATTACATGGTACCCTCTGGCCAATATACCTATTGTGTCACTTCAGTTTATTCGCAGGGAGAATCGGCGAAGGATTGTCAGGACGTAGCGGTGATTGCCCTGGGGAATAATGCACAAGGATCCCTGTCACAAATCAACGTATATCCGAATCCGGTTGATAATTTACTGCATATCAGATCTGCATGGACAATTATTGACTTACAGCTTACGGACCTCTCAGGCAGAGAAGTTTTACATTCACAACCGGGGAGTGGAACTGTTGATCTTGCGGTAACATCTTTCAAACCGGGGATTTACATTCTTACCTTGCAGACCATGCATGGGACATTTCATTTTAAAATACTGGTACAATAATTATTATCCTGAGCGAATTACATTCGAAAAAGATCTATATTCTGATCGAAGGTCAATCGAAGCTTAATCGAAGCTTAATCGAAGCTTGATCGAAGGATGGTCGAAGGCATGTCGAAGGATGGTCGAAGGCATGTCGAAGGCAGAGTGTACACTTTGCCCAGATAGATAACTGTTGGAAGGTTATATCAATAAGTGAAGAATCACCCCTATAAAAAATGGCACATAGCATCTATCAATAGTAGCAACAACTCATTCATTGGATCTCAAATTCTACTCAGCAGTTTACATCTTAGTTAAATGAAAGTCTTGAGAAACAGGCGAAGAGTTGTAAACTAGCCGGCTTAAAGTCCCGGAGAATAAAAGTTGCTTTTCTCCTGATTCTGTGATAATTTTACATCAAATTCCAGAAACTCATCTTCAGTTTAAAATTCCAGGTATGAAAAAGCTCTCCTTTTTAGTCCCTTTTCTATTCATCTGTTACAACGGCTTTAGCCAGTTGTCAGGCACGCTGACAATCCCGGGAAGTTACGCTACCATTACTGCTGCTATCGCTGCATTGAATGCCCAGGGCGTCGGAAGCGGCGGTGTGACCTTCAACGTTGCAGCCGGATACACAGAAACGGCCTCGAACCTTATTATAACTGCTACAGGAACCGCAGCGAACCCCATCATTTTCCAAAAATCAGGGGCAGGATCTGATCCTCTGATCACCGCAGCTCCCGGTGTAAGTACGACACTTGACGGGATCATCATCCTGCAGGGCATCAATTACATCACCTTTAACGGCATCGACCTTAAGGATCCAGTGACAAACATTACGCCCACAACCCAAATGGAATGGGGATATGCGTTATTAAAAAATTCAGGTACTGCGGGATGTCAGAATGTACTGATCACAAACTGCACCATTACTCTGCAACGCAGTTATTCGAGTTCTGTAGGGATTTTTGTTGCGAATCAAACGCCGACCTCATCTACAGCGCTGACTGTCACTGCAACCAGCGGGGCGAATTCAAATAATAAATTTTATTCGAATGTCATCCAAAATGCCAATACAGGGATTTCCATTACAGGATTTAACGATGTAAGTCCTTACACATATTATGACCAAAATAATGACATTGGCGGTTTGTCAACAACAACAGGAAATACCATTCAGAATTTCGGCGGGTTGGCAGTGACATCCTATGCAGTAAATGTGATCTACCAGAACGGATGCAACATTTCTTATAATACGATCAACAATACTGCAGGTGGCGGAGTGACAGGGGCAAATATATTATACGGGGTGCAATACTCCACATCTTCAGGCGCTACTGGTACCATCAATAATAATGCCATCACTTTGTCCCAAGGAAACAATGCCAGCCGGATTTATTGCATCTCTTCAGGCATATCTGGTACCGGCACACTGACTGCCAGCAACAACACATTCACACCCTCATTTGTTTCAGGTGCTTCAGGGAACGTTTATTGCATTTATATTGTTTCTGCCATGAGTACATCCACCTTCTCCGGCAATCAGTTTATCAATTGTCCCAGCCTCAACACAACGGGGACGATTTATTTTATTTACAATGCGGTGGCTACTCCTAATGTCACAGTAAGCAGTAATAATATAAACATGATCACCAAGCCGTCAGCAGGAGGTAGTATTTATGGGTATTACAGTTCCGGATCCCCGGCAGCAGGAGCAGAGACAATCAGTAGCAATACGTTCACGGGTGTTACGGTAACAGGGGCCACAGCTTTTTATGGTATCTGGTCAGCGACCAGTTCAGCTCTCCAGAACAAAGCAATTTATAACAATATAATTACCGGTATTACTGGTGGAGCCTCAACCGTTTATGGATTTTATTGTACAGCCGGGGATATATGCAATATTTATGGGAATACGGTAAATACCGTCACAACCGGAAACGGCAGTACCGGAGCAGGGACAGTTTATGCGTATTACCTTGGTTCAGGCACCACTGTGAGCTTGTCAATTTATTCCAATACTGCTTATGGAATATCAAACTTAAATACCGGAGTCCTAACCGGAATGTATATTGGTGGTGGCGCATCTATAAATGTCTATAAGAATTCAATTTATAACCTGACAGGATCTGTTGCTGCATCGGTAGTTTACGGGTATTATGTGAATACAGGAACGGCAGTGTACCTCTACAATAATTTCCTTTCAAACCTATTAGCTCCGGTCGGGAGCAGCCTGAATGCTATCAGCGGTATTTACATCAATGGTGGAACGAACATAGGGCTCTATTATAACTCCATTTACCTGAATGCCACTTCAACAGCCGGCACGTTCGGAACATCTGGTATTTACGCATCTACAATCCCGACAGTGGATATGCGTAATAATAATATCGTCAACAATTCCACCGCAGTTGGTACAGGGTGGACCGCAGCGTACAGGAGAAGTTCAACGACGACATCTACCTATGCGAGTGTTTCCAACAATAATAATTTTTACGGAGGAAGTTCACCAGGGAATGTCCTTTATTATGATGGCTCAAATAGCTTTTCTACGTTGAGTGCATACAAAGCATTCATAGCACCCATGGATGGACAATCGGTCAGTGAAAATCCGCCATTTGTAAATGTAACAACTCCACCTTATGACCTTCACCTGAAAACCACTGTTGCAACTTCATGTGAAAGCGGTGGAACGATTATTTCGTTGCCACTGAGCATTATAACGGATTATGACGGAGATTCCCGTTATCCGAATGGCGGTTACCCGAACAATATCAGTTTTCCTGCAACTGCGCCTGATATCGGGGCAGATGAATTCGCCGGGATACCTCTTGATGTCAACGGTCCAATAATCAGTTACACGCCATTGGTCAGTACTGCTTCCACAACAAGCCGTACGCTAACTTCTACAATAACAGATGAAAGCGGGGTACCAACTTCGGGGATCGGTCTTCCCCGGTTATATTGGAAGATCAATGCCGGATCCTGGAATAGTGTAGCGGGAGTGTCCATCGGTGGAAACCAATATACATTTACTTTTGGAGCAGGTGTCGTCATAGGGAATGTAGTTTCATATTATATTGTGGCACAGGATAACGATTCGCCCACACCACTGGCAAGTGCAAATCCTGCCATTGGCGCCAGCGGGTATACAATCAACCCACCTGCAGTGTCAACTCCTCCCACGACACCTAATTCTTACACGATCCTCGGGAGTCTTTGTGGTACTTACAATGTCGGGGTCGGCCAGACTTACAACACCCTCACAGCTGCTGTAGCCGATTTGAATGCAAAAGCGATCACCTGTCCGGTCACCTTTCTCCTGACAGATGCCACCTATACATCAGAGACCTTCCCGATCACCATCGTACCAAATGTCGGTTCCAGCTCTACCAATACTGTGACTATAAGTCCTGCAAGCGGAGTCACAGCGACAATTTCGGGCTCTTCCGCATCCGGGATCCTGATACTGAGCGGTGCCAGCTATATTATTATTAATGGTTCAAACAGCGGAGGAACGGATAAAAGCCTTACACTGCAAAACACAAATACTGTTGCAAATACTTATACCATTGGAATTGCAAATTCAGGAGGTACAATCCCGGCAACGAACTTAACTATTGAAAACTGCAACATTGAATCTTCCAGCCAGCTGACTAACAATACCTATGGAATTTATATGAATTCTGCCGGAGGTGGATATAGCAATATTGTGATCAGCAATAATTCAATTTTTAATGCAAGAAACGGAATTCTTTTTGGCGGAGCTTCAACGAATGCCGCTACCAATGGTCAGATTATAAATAATACCATTGGTTCCACGACAGATGCCACTTCAATTACATACAGGGCACTAACTCTTCAATATGCAAGTAATACCCTGATCATGGGGAATGAAATAATGGGAGGACCATCCGGTAATTCCAATTATTATCAGGCTGGTATCTATTTGACCACAGGAGCAGAAAATACTTTGATCCGGAAAAACAAAATTCATGACTGGTACTATACAGGAAACGGTGGATGGGGAAATTATGGGATTTACTATGGCTCGGACGCTTCCACCATAACTGAAATCTCGAACAACCTGATATACCTGATTAAAGGTGATGGCTATCCGGGAATACAGACTGATTGCCCTTATGGAATTTATATTGCAAGTGGTGGGAATTGCGAGATCTGGTTCAATTCTGTTTACATGACAGGTTCGTTATTGTCCACACTCTATCCTGGAGCACTTAGTGCCTGTGTATGCATTGGCACCAGTATAACCCTGATGGATATCAGAAATAATATCTTCGAGAATTCAATGCAAGCCACTTCTGGTTCTCCTGCTGATTATACTTATGCAGTTTATTCTGCTTCTGCAAATACTGCATTCAGTACAATTAATTACAATGATTACTGGGATAACGGGCTTGGGCCCAATATTGGTTATATTGCGAGTACAAACCAGGCAACACTTGCTGCCTGGCAAACAGCCACAGGCCAGGATGCAAATTCTGTGAATGTTAATCCATCTTTTATTTCAACTTCTGATTTGCATACAAGCGCTCCGGGCTTGAATAAGGCAGGTATTACCATTTCCTCGATTACTGATGATTTTGCAGGTACTCTACGTACCAGCCCGCCGGATATCGGGGCATACCAGTTTTCATCCAATCCAGTTGTTATAACAAATGCTCCTACAGCCTTTTTCTGCGGAATCGCAACCTTCAACGGGGTTATCAATCCAAATAATGCTACAGTCACGACAGGGTTTGATTATGGTCTTACTGTTTCTTATGGTACATCGGTTGCAGGTGTTCCTGCAACTGTGAGCGGGAGTACAGCGGTAGCAATAAGTGCAAATGTATCAGGCCTGACTCCTAATGTGGTCAATCATTTCAGGGCAAAAGGAACTTCAGGAGGGGTGACCGTTTATGGTACAGATATGACCGTAACGCCTCCATGTCCTCCAATTGTTGTTACAACCGCTGCAAGTTTGATAACTACCACAGGGGCCACTTTAAATGGAACGGTGAATGCAAATAACCTCTCTTCCACTGTATCTTTCGATTATGGTCTTACAACTGCATACGGAACGAGTATAGCGGGTGTTCCGTCGCCTGTGGCCGGAGGAACAGCAACTCCTGTTGCATCGGCTATTACGGGGCTGCTGCCTGGCACGACTTATCATTTCAGGGTAGACGGGACAAATACTGTCGGGATATCCAACGGAAATGACATGACCTTTACCACTCTTGCGGCAGCACCGACTGTTGTTACAACTGCCGCCACTGCGATTACCAATACTACTGCCACTTTAAATGGTACAATCGTCGCGAATGGCGCTTCTACAGCGGTCACTTTTAACTATGGTCTGACAGCAGCATACGGGTCCACAATTGCAGCTGTTCCTTCACCCGTTACGGGAAATACATTGACAAATGTTAGTGGTAATATAGCTGGACTGACATGTAATACTCTTTATCATTACAGGGTTTCGGGGGTTAATTCAGCAGGAACTTCTAATGGCAATGACATGACCTTTACGTCAGCCGGGGCAGTTGCCCCTGCGGGAACAATCACTGGTCTAACCAGTGTCTGCGTGGGAGCAACAGGAATAACCTACTCAATTTCCACGATAACAGGTGCAACAGGTTACATATGGACGGTTCCTGCCGGTGCTGTAATAACCAGTGGTGCAAATACCACTACCATCACTGTGAGTTTCTCTTCCGCACCAGGTGGAAATGTAACGGTATATGGGACAAATTCATGTATGAATGGATCAAGCTCAAGTCTTGCAGTTGTGGTGCATGTTCTTCCTGTACCTACGATTACGGGACCTGCAGCAGCTTGCTTGAATTCCACAGGGAATATTTATACCACAGAAACCGGGATGACTGCCTATAACTGGTCAATTTCTGCCGGAGGGGTTATCACTGCAGGTACAGGTACGAGTTCCATTACTGTTACCTGGAATATTGCAGGCGCTCAAACCGTCAGTGTCAACTATATAAACGGAAATGGATGCCTTGCATCCTCACCTACAGTTAAAAACGTTACCGTCAATCCACTTCCTGTTCCAACCATCACAGGTCTTGCCGCTGTATGTGCAGGAACGACCGGGGTGACTTACACCACGGAAACCGGGATGACAGGGTATACATGGGCAGTTTCTTCAGGAGGGACCATCACCGCGGGATCCGGAACAAAGACTATCACGGTCACCTGGAATACCGCAGGTGCAAATACAGTGAGTGTTAGTTATACCAATGCGAATGGCTGCACTGCTGCTTCCCCAACAGTAAAAGATGTCACGGTAAATTCACTACCAGTGCCTGCTTTAACAGGTCCAACAGCGGTTTGTGCGAATTCAACAGGAAATACTTATACAACTGAAGCCGGTATGACAAACTATATTTGGTCATATTCAACAGGTGGTATAGCCACTGCTGGAGGAAATACAAACAACAATTTTATTACAATTACCTGGTTTTCACCAGGGACTCAATCGGTCAGTATAAACTATACCAATTCCAATGGTTGTACAGCTTCATCACCCACAATACTGAATGTCACTGTGAATCCTCTGCCTGTTCCGAGTATTACAGGGTTATCTTCAGTATGTGCCGGTACTTCGGGTGTTACCTATACCACTGAAACCGGTATGACAGGTTATATATGGTCTGTATCCTCCGGTGGAACAATTATTTCGGGAGCAGGCACCTCGTCAATCACAGTCACCTGGAATATTGCCGGGGCACAGACAGTGTCTGTAAATTATACCAATGCAAACGGATGCACAGCTGCTTCACCGACAACCAAAAATGTGACAGTGAATGCTTTACCTGTTCCGACAATTACAGGTGCAAATTCCGTATGTGCAGGCGCCACAGGTGTCAGCTATACCACACAGGCTGGGATGACCAGCTATTCCTGGAGTATCTCTGCAGGTGGTGTGATCACATCAGGTGCCGGTTCCAACAGTGTAATGGTAACATGGACCACAGCCGGGAACCAGACAATATCCGTAAATTATATCAACAGCAACGGATGCGCTGCCTCATCTCCCACAATTAAAACTGTGACAGTAAACCCACTACCAGTTCCTACCATCACTGGATCAGCTACCGTATGTGCAGGCACTACAGGAGTGAATTATTCAACAGAGACAGGCATGACAGGGTATGTATGGAATGTTTCTGCAGGTGGGAGTATCACCTCCGGTAGCGGAACCAGCATGGTTACAATAACCTGGAATACTGCAGGTAACCAGACAGTCAGTGTAAATTATACGAATGGTAACGGTTGCACTGCAACATCGCCAACTATTAAAAATATTATTGTGAATCCTTATTATGTGCCTACGATAACGGGTATTGACACTCTTTGTATCAGCACGCAGACTTATGTATATACGACAGCGACAGGGATGACACATTATATCTGGAGTGTTTCATCGGGAGGGACTATTACAGCGGGTGGAACAACTTCAAGTCACACAGTGACAGTCAGGTGGACTACTACGGGTTCCCAATGGGTGAGTGTCGACTATTCGAATAGTTATGGCTGCAGTGCTCCTACAGCTACCGTCTACCCGGTTATCGTTGATCCCGTACCTGTGCCAGCTATTACCGGTAAAAATAAGGTATGTGCAGGGACTACCGGTGTTGTTTATACGACGCAGGCGGGAATGATAAACTATATCTGGATGGTTTCAACGGGAGGCACCATTACTGCGGGCGGTACTTCCACCAGCAATACCGTAACGGTTACCTGGAATACAGCGGGTTCACAATCAGTATCGGTAGACTACTCGAATTCTTTCGGTTGTGCAGCCTCTACACCTGCTACATTCAATGTCACGGTTAGTCCTTTACCAGTGCCGACCCTAACCGGTCCTATGTCCGTTTGTGCAGGAACAGCGGGGAATGTGTATACAACACAAACCGGGATGAGCAATTATATCTGGGTTGTTTCATCGGGGGGCACTATCATTACAGGCGGGGCATCCGGAAGTAATACCGTCACAGTGACATGGAATACGGCAGGGGCTCAATATGTTTCGGTTGATTATTACAATGTCAATGGATGCAAAGCAGTATCACCGACAGTGTTGAATGTAACGGTCAATGCGTTGCCGATCCCAACCATTTCAGGGCCCAGCGCACTGTGTTCAGGTGTCCCAGGTGTTTATACAACAGAAACAGGCAAGACCAATTATACATGGACGGTCTCTACCGGAGGGATCATATCGTCAGGAGGGACCACTACAAGCAGTAACATCACTGTAAGATGGACCGGTACAGGATCACAATGGGTAAGGGTCAACTATACAAATTCAAGCGGATGCAGGGCAACAACCTATACGCAATTCAATATTACTTTAAATCCGTTACCCGCTCCAACCATCTCGGGAACAAACACTGTTTGCCAGGGATCGACAGGTATCGTTTATACAACTCAACCTGGAATGACAGGCTACACATGGACGATTTCAACCGGTGGGACAATTACTGCAGGGGCAGGGACCAATTCCATCACTGTTTCATGGACAGGATCCGGGACACAATGGGTAAAGGTTAATTATGCAAATACTTTCGGGTGTACCGCTGCCTCACCGGTTCAATATAATGTGACTGTCAACAAGGCGCCGGTACCATCCTTAAGTGGTGTATTCACTTTATGTGCCGGTGCGACTGTAACGTATAGTACAGATGCTGGCATGACCAATTATATATGGACAGTTTCTGCAGGCGGGACTATCGTATCGGGTGCAGGAACAAAGCAGGTCTATGTTTCCTGGATCACGGCTGGAGCCAACACCATCTCAGTGACCTATACCGTGCCTTCGGGATGTCCTGTTGTATCTCCAACGGTGAAAGCAGTGACCGTCAATCCTATACCATCCCCAACGATTACAGGGCCAACCACTCCATGTGTTGGGGCATATGTATACTACTCTACAGAAACAGGGATGACAAATTATCAATGGTTCCTTGGTGGTTCAGGAGGGATCATTTATTCAGGATTCAACAGTCACCAGATAGAGGTCAAATGGACAATTGCGGGAGCAAAGACTGTAAGCGTAAACTATACCTCCGGGGGTTGCAGTGCACCGGAGCCGAATGTGCTAAATGTCACTGCAATCAATTGTACAGATACTGTAGTATCAGGAATTGATACCAATAATTCTACCGCCAGTTTCACAGTTTTTCCGAACCCGAATAGTGGTAAGTTCACTGCTGTAATCCAGTGTGAATGCCATGATAATTGCTCTATTGATATTTTCAATATGATGGGAGTAAAAGTCTTTGAACTCAATGATTTGAGCATGGAAAGCAAGTTAGAAGTGCCAATCGATCTGCAGAATTTACCTGATGGCATCTACATTGTGAATTTCCATAACAGCAATCAGTGGATAATCAAAAAGATAGTGATCAGCAAATAAATTCACACATCTTAATGCGCTAAACGAGCAAAAAAAAAGAGGGTGGCCTTTTGAGCCACCCTCTTTTTTTAATCTGATTTTTCCCCAAAATTATTTTTTATGGGCTTTTTTCATGCCAGGTTTCATGCCTTTTGCAGGCTTGATCAGGTGTTTCTTGATCGAATCCTGGTGAGCAATTGAATCAGCTACTTTTTTCTGAGCTGCCTGAACCTTAGCAATTGAATCGGCTATTCTTTGTTGATGAGCCTGAACCATTGCCATTGAATCAGCCACTCTGGTTGAATCAGCGATTCTTTTTGCTTCTTTTTCTTTTGCGCTGGGGCCACATGAAGACATTAAAGCTACAGCACCGATAACTAAAACTAATGCAATTTTTTTCATTTGTTTATTGATTTTTTAAAGTTGGCTGCAAAGGTAAATCAATTAGAACATGCAATCCTAATTTTTAGCCAATTATTTTTAACATTTTTTAACATATGGAGCTAATTCATTATTATTCATCCTGTTATAAACCATTTTCGAACCCATCATAAATCACTTAGTTATCACTTTAATTTTTTGAACATCCTTTTCAAGGTTGCCTTGTCCTCATCTGTCCAGTAATACCCTTGCTTTTCAAGCCGATTAATCCCATCGAATCCTTTGAATAAGAGTGGCTCAAGTGTCCTGGAAATTTTCAGATATTTTTTTGATCCTACCAGGTTTCCTTTCATATAATCAATAATTGCCAGATCAAGGTAAGTAGAGTAGGTATTTGTATCAATCTTCAGGCAATAGTTAAAATTCTCGACTGCGAGATCCATTTTTCGCTGTTGCATATAAGCATAGCCAATATCTGCATAGGCTGATGCATAAGCTGGTTTTAACCGGAGTGTTTTATTGAACTCAGCGATGGCATCATCGTACCTTGCCAGAATAAGATAAATCAACCCACGATTATTGTAACCATCAGGATCATAAGGTTTTAAATAGATGTAGGTGGAAATATCGTCAAGTGCAAGGTCAAACTTCTTCATTAAATAATAAGATGCTGATCGCAGATAATATGCCTTACATCTTGGGTTGTAATATTCCAGGTTGTCAGGATTGAGTGGAATAAAATGAGTATAGTCGTCAATTGCAGCCTGATAATTTTGAAGACTATAGTTGGCATTGCCACGATTAAAGTACGAATGTTTCCGGCAATCTTCAGTATCCGTTGAATCTGACTTTTGGTCAAGGTATACAGCTTCCTGTTTAGTAGGATTATCTTTCAGATCATCCCGGAGTTTTATCACATTTCGATACCTGGATTCAGTGTTAATCGCCTTCGTAAAGTCGTCGACAGCACCCCTGAAATCTTTCAAATCATATTTTGCAACCCCCAGGTAGTAATAAGTGCATACTGATGCACCTTCATTTTCAAGGCTTTTTGTGAAAAAATCAATCATTTCATGGGGTTGTGTCGCTTCGCGGCCTTTCTGGTACCAGGATTCATTTTGTGCTCCTGTAAGAAAAGGGTTCGACAGGATACAGAAAAGAAGAGCAGACTTAGCTTTCATGTGATAATAATTTTGATTTCAATGGCACATGGAATATCCCTAATTATCTTTTGCGGTTTGTTTGAATGATGTTTGTATGGATATTTCATAAAAGCAAATATCTGAAAGTTTTAAAAGGAAATTTGCAAAATTAAGTTTCCTTCCATTGAATTCTGAATAAAACAAACCGGATACCTTATATGGGAAATAATAATAAATTGAGATGCATTCATTCACCACATCATTGCAATATAGATTTTTAAAATTCTAATATATTGAAATTTACAGTTTTAACTAAATTTTAATCTCAAAGAAGAATTTAGTCTAAAACTGATTAACTTTGTCTCTTAACCAAAAAACGTAAGATGATGAAAAAAATTTACAAACCATTAGCTTGCATATTTTCAGTCATCGCTGTAATCCTGATGCTGATCGGAGTTATCCTGTGGCTGGTTCATTCCAGGTTATTTAACATCCGTGCCCTTATTTGGTATTTTTCAGCTATTAATTTCCTTTTACTGGCACTCCTCTTTCATTTTGCCGGAGCCGATTCTGAACTGGAAAAGAAACCCTGATCTATCTAAAAATAAAGGGGTTGGTTTGATGTAGCGGGGATAAACACTTTCAGTATTAACTGGAAGAGGTTTTTATTTGTTTGCTACGTGATAGTTTATTTTTAATCCACCTCCGACGGACGATGGTCAATCCTCCTACGGCGGACAAGTTCCCCGCCTTTTGAGGGGTCAACAATTCAGTAATTTTGATCCTTTTTTACTTGCGGCGAGTGGTTTCATTCTATTAAAGATTTACCTGATAGAGTGGTATCCGTTTTGCACCCCGTTTTTAGAAAGAACGATCTGCCAAAGTTGAATCTTCCTGGCGCGGAAGGACCCGGCACAGGAAAGAAGATAGAATTTCCACATTCTATAGAATCTTTCGTCATATAATGATCTCAGTTCATCCCAAGAACGTTCAAAATTTTCAAACCAGGCCATAAGCGTTTTGTCGTAATCATTGCCAAAGTTATGCCAGTCTTCCATAACGAACAGATCCTCGATAGATGCGCCAATCTGCTTTATTGAAGGCAGCATGGAATTTGGAAAGATATATTTGTCGACCCATGGATCGGTAGTTATTACTGACTTATTCCCACCAATAGTATGAAGCAAAAACAGTCCATCCTCTTTCAGAGAACGATGGACTGTCTTCATAAAAAGCCTGAAGTTCTTATATCCCACATGCTCGATCATACCGAGTGAAACAACGCGGTCGAAATAATTTCCCATCCCGAGTAAGGTTTCAGCATTGAATTCCCTGTAATCCTGAAGGATGATTTTCACTTTTAATCCTTTACAATGCTCCATTCCAAGGGCTACCTGTTCTTTTGAAACCGTAATTCCAACTACTTCAGCACCATAATTTTCTGCCACAAATTTGCAAAAGCTTCCCCATCCGCAACCAATATCAAGAACTTTCATTCCAGGCTTTAAATATATCTTCCTGCATATCAAATCAAGTTTTGCCTTTTGAGCATCGTCAATATTTTGAGCATCTTTCCAATAACCACATGAATAGACCATTCTTTTATCAAGCATAGCCTGAAACAAAATATTCCCAAGATCATAATGGCTTTCACCGATCTCAAAGGCTTTTGATCTTTTACCGTAATTAAAGATCATTGCCCCAAGGATATGCGGCAGTATTTTCCAGTTTTTGACTTTTTCATCAAGTGAAGCGCTAAGTACCCGGTAAAAAAATTCATCAAGCTTCTTAACATCCCACCAGCCGTCCATATAAGATTCTCCAAGCCCCAGCGAACCTTTCCGAAGCACACGTTTATACAATCCAGGGTTATTTACTTGTATATCCGCTTCGCCTGGGCCATTTAGTTCGATTCCTGCCAATGAAAGCAGTGATTTAAATGCTTCTTCGATACTGCTCATAAATTTAATTCATGTCCAGCATAAATTACTGATCATTTTCTAATATGGCTCAAAACATGATCAGTCCCAAGAAAACCTTCAGTATAGCCTATTCCCCACCGGTCATTTTTATCACAGGCAGAATACCAGATATGATATTTGTACCTGGTTTGAAGATCTTCAATGATAAATGTTGACCGGTATACCTCCTGGTCATCCCAGCCTTTAGCAGATTTGATCAGAACAGGATCTTTGAGGGGAAGTGAAATCTGGGTGGGATGATGCATGGGACATTGCGCATAGACCAGGCAAGAAGTAAAGGATTGAGGGGAATTCTTCGAAGTATCGGTCCGCGATGCTACGATGAATTCGATACGGTTTTCTTTATAATTTGGTTTGCATGATTGATGCCATGGGCGATATCCCTTTGAAGTGAATGGATCACCTCCTTTACCATCCTTACAGATTATTGTTTTCCCCCAGTGGATTCCATCAGAACTGAATTTATAGACAAAAGGATTTGGATAATTGACAAATACACCCCACATATGCCACCTGGCAGGGGATTCCATCCAGACGCAGGGAGACACGATAGCACTATCGAAATTCTTTGGTTCCCATTGAAAAAGGACTTGTGGTTCAGAAACGGTAAAATTCTCTTTGATCTTTATTAACAAAATAGCACCTTCCTTTTGTTTATGATTAGCACGACCGAAGTACAGCCATAACTCATTGGTAGTGGGGTTATAGATCATATCAGGATCAGCATTATTATCAGGGGGAGTGCTACAGACGAGAGGGTTTTTTATTCCATTTGGAACTATCCAATGAATTCCATCCTGGCTTGCTATTAAACTTGGGTTCTCAAGATATCTTTGTTTAAAAGGAGCCGGGGTTATAGCCATCCAGTACCGGTATCCTCCCCACAAAGTTTTGTTATATTGAGTCTGGAAATCAATTATACAGGGATGCATGCCCTGCCCGCTTCCTTCATAGGTCGGGATCACCAGTGGCCTGGAACAATTTGGCAAGGGTGTTTGCGAAAAAGAAGTCAAGAACAGAAATGCCAAGAAGTTAGATCCTAAAAGGCGCCGGGGAATTGATGTCATGAGGTCGTGCTATTAATGCAAATACAGAAAATGTAAAAAGTCCCGCAAAAATACCCAAATAACCCATAATCTTGTCTTCGATATGTCAGCATTTATAAAAGTACCAAAGTGAAAATCCCCCGGGAATTAAAAGGATCAGTTCATGATACACCTTACCGAGAAGGCATTTGATCTGCTGCTGGGATAAAAAGAAACGCTGGGATCAAATGAATTCATTCCATGTGCCCATGCTTTGTATGGTCCCTCAGAATTACTGGACCAGTAAAACCCTGCGAAATTATTAAAAATGTAATCCTGGTTGAAGAAATTGACACCTGATACCAGGGCATTAAACCCAGAAAATCCAGTGGATTTTAGTGCTGCTCCAGCAAACCCGTTATTGATATAATTGCTGAACAACAGGTTCCATTCGATTTCACTTGGTACATGCCATCCAGGGGGGCAAATTCCCTGGATTGCCGGGGAATCATAATAGGCCATCAGCTCATCCCACTGGTAATAAGTCTGCGGTCCGCAGTCTGCAGCCAGATCATTATAACAATACTTTTCAGGAATGCAATTATCACGTTGTGTAATGGAGCCAGCTATCATTACTCCGAAATTGAGATTTTCAGACATCCAGCATTGGGTTCCGATCTGCACTGTCTGATAGTGTTTGTTATCACGCACATCTGTCATGCTGTTCCCACATGAGAAAGGGCCCGGGTTAATAACCGTTATATTGCGGGATGCTGTACTTACGCAACTATATACATTGGTGTAGGAATAGGTGATGGCATGGGGACCGATCCCTGCCGCTGCCGGATTAAATGTTGAGGTTGCAGTGTTGACGCCTGCTCCCGACCAGGTACCACCCTGCGGGATCCCTTCTCTTAAATGAATTGGGTATGCAGTAAGCGTTGTGATGGAATCAGTGCAAATGGTATAAGTGACTATAGGATTGGGGTTCACGAGGATAGAGAATACGAGGGATAAGGATCCGTTCCCGCAGGCGTTCACACCTTCGACCGTAAGGCTCGCAGTGCCTATAAAAGCTGCCGACCAGTCAATAGTGATGGATAATGTATTCCCGCTGATTGTTCCTGCTGCAGCAGGAACGAGTGTCCATGCATAACTGGTAGCATTGGCAACAGCACCGACAGAATAGGCAACGCCTGAAGCTCCCTGGCAAATAACGGCTGATCCTGTAATGATCCCCGCAGCACCGGGTAGTGGGTTAACCGTTACATTGTAGACTGTGGCAGTCGCAGCAGTGCAACCATTGGCATTATGATAGTTGACGGAAACAGACTGAAGACCGGGCGTATTCCACGTTATTGTAACTGAACTGCTGTTATTGGTCCCCCCGGCGGTGACAGTTCCGCCAGCGGAAACATTCCAAATGTAATTTGTCATCCCTGGCTGGGTGGTATAGACTACGCCTGAAGATCCTACACATATTGAGGAAGGACCGGAAATTGAAGGTACCGGCAAAGGATGAACGAGAACAATTGATATCACGGTATCACCGATACACCCCATCCCCTGGGGAATGACCTTATAAGTCACAGTCCCATCTGCAGCGCTGCTGTTCAGCAAAGTCTGAGAGATTGTATTTCCGGAACCATTCGAGTACCCGGTGAGACCCGGATTATTTCCGGATGCTATCCAGGCAAAGTCTGTTGAAGGATTAGAGGAAGATAAATTAATTGTTATGAGATTATTTGAACAGATGGTCTGGGCAGCAGGGGCAGCAATAACATTGAATGACGGCTCAACAGCGACAACAAATTTGGCGGTATCACTGGTGCATGTATCTGCGGTAGCGACGACCGAGTAAGTAACCGTATCATTAACAGGTCCTGAATTTACCAACTGTTGCCAGATCTGTGGTCCTGATCCGCCTGAATAACCTGTCAGCGTGGGTGAAGAGGAAAATGCAGTCCATTGAAAGGTGGCCGGTACCACGGAGGAGGCGAGGTTAATTTTGATCGAATCGCCTGAACAAATTGTATAATTAAGCTGATTATTTGTGATAACCGGTATTGATCTGATGACGACGATGATATCTGTTCTTGTCAAACTGGCACAGCCGGAAACATTCGTTACAGCCTGTGCATAATAATTGGTAGTGACATTCACATTCGTTGTGACGATAGCTCCAACAAAGGGTAAAAGGGTCCCACCAACAGGCGCATCGTACCAGTGTATTGTTTCTCCGGGAGGCTGGATCACCCCGAATATGACCTGGCCGGGACCGCATCGCGATACATAGGATGCCAGTGGCGTTGGCGGGGCCGGTGTGCCGACAATGGTCAGGTTTTGTGTAGCGGTACAAGTGGGAGAGGTCAGGGTATATGTGATGATGTAAGACCCCGGGGCACTTGCCGAGGTATTTATGACACCTGTATTAGCATTAACGAAAACAAGTCCGGCAGGAGCAGCTGTAAAAGTACCTCCGGGGAAAACAACAGTAGGTGTGGGGTTCGGATCGCTCTGGCAGTAGGAAGACTGGGTATAATTAAATTGAGGGTTATTGACCGTTACAGTTACATTCCCTGTCATGACAGTCTGATCACATAACTGCACAACTGCAGTATATGTTGTTGTGACTGTGGGGGAAAAGGTAATAGGTGCACCATAGCCTACGATTGTGCCGCCAGGGTATCCACCTGTATACCATGTTATCCCGCTCGGAACAAAACGTGTGCTTTCATTGCTGGTTGACCATTGAGTATAGTTGCGGCCCGTAGCTGTAAATGCCACGGTCCCGGTACTGTCCTGGACACCCTGCGTAGACCCCTCGCTATCACATAAAGGCTTACTCTGGAGGTGGTTTTCAATAACACTGCTCTGCTGGTTCAGGACGACCTCGAAATCTGCCCAAAGTGATGAACGGCAACCAGGATTATAGAAAGTACATGGTGCAAAGTAGACCACTAATTTCAAATTAGGTGCTGTTCCATCATTATAATAATAAACGGTCTGAGACATACCTAAACAAGGAAGCCAGTCTTCCCAGGGGAAAAAAATCACATTCTTAGGTATGTCCGGGCCTGAGTTTGGGATTGTTGTGGCAGTCCATGTATTCCAATTATCATTTGGCTGAGAGAAGCTTATCCATCCATTTGACCCAATCCAGAACTGTGTATAGGTCTGATTAAAAAAGCAAAAGGGAAAACCTATAGGAAATGGTCCTCCCCAGCAATCATCTTTTCCTCCGTTAGTGTTTGAGCAGTTTGTGAATGATGCACAAACGGCGGTTCCTCCGGAAAATGGCTCAGGGCTGTAAGGGTATGTCTGAAAGGTATAACTGGTCGTGCCATAGCTGCCGCTGATAACTGTTGCATTCAGAGTTGCCGTTCCTCCCCAGCAGATGGCAGTATCGTTACTCATTACAATGGATTGCGAATGAGCATTCAGTGCAACAAGCAAAAGGAATAACGAAAGTGCACTTGTAAATTTGTTTACCATGAAATACAGGATAAGTAAACATGTACCTCACATCTACAACCATCAGGACACCATACCACCGAAAAGGTTGCTTATCAAAGATCAATCAGCCTTACAAAAATATAAATTCTCTGCCATATTCACATGTACTTTTCCAGTCCGGTAAAGATTTCTTTATAATTTATTTTTTAATCAGCCTTCGGCAGAGTGAGTAGTGAGGAGTGAGTAGTGAGTAGTGAGTAGTGAGGAGTGAGAAGTGAGTAGTGAGTAGAAAGGGATAAGGGATAGATAAGGTTGAGTACAGGTTGAGTATAGTTTAATAAAAGACTGGACGGAAGGACGATTGATAACTGGTTGATTGATTTGAAGGTATGAAAATTTGAAGATTTGGAAATTTGGAGATTTGAAGATTTGGAAATTTGGGAATATGGGAATATGCGGTCGACGAAATACCCGTTGCACTTAGCTTGCAACACAAATGGATCTAATCATTACCGGCTGACAAAGACTTCGGTGTATAAGATCTATTTCAATTCACCAAACATCTTATTCAGGGTTGCCTTCCTTTTATCTAAATACACGTACCCCTCTTTTTCAAGTTCTGCGATGCCGTCCATTCCTTTGTATAACCGGGGTTCCAGTACCCTGGCTTTATCCAGGTAAGTCTTTGCATTGACCAGATCACTGTTACTATAAAAGACCGCAGCCAACCCAAGAGCGGCATCAAAGTTTTTGTCATCAATTTCAAGGCATTTCTTAAAGTTCGAACCAGCATCTTCATTATCAGCTTTCTCAAAATAAAATTTACCAATGGCATCATATAAAATTGCCTCATGGGGATTTTGCAATATTCCCTGGTTCATTAGAATGATGGCAGAGTCATAGTTATTCTTCCCAGAGTAAGCCATGCTTAGTCCAAGGTAGCCATCGATGTTTCCCGGGTCAAGTTCAATCAACCTGGTATAACTTGCAATTGCCTTGTCATACTGATTAAGGTCATAAAATGTCCTGCCAAGGCCATTGTAAGCGTAAGCATATTTTGGGGCGATCCAGATCGCTTTCAAAAAATCGTCAATTGCCTTGTCATATTGCTGAATATTCCTGTACGCAATTCCACGGCTGTCATAAGCATCAGTATCTTTCGGGTCAATTCCGATCGCCCTGGAATAATCGGCAATTGCGTTGTCATATTGCTGAAGGTCATTGAAGGCATTGCCCCGGCCGTAAAAAGCAGTAGAATTTTTCGGGTCGATCTCTATCGCATGTGAGTAATCGTCGATCGCCTTAGTATATTGCTTAATGTCCTTATAAGTGACCCCGCGATTATTATAGGCCCTGGTATAATTCGAGTCAATTTCAATTGCCTGTGAGAAATCGGCAATCGCTTTATCGTATTGTTTAAGGTTCAGGTTTGCAATACCGAGGTTGTTACAGGCATCGGTATTTTTGGGGTCAATCTGAAGTGCCCTGGTGAAATCGGCAATGGCGTTGTCGTACTGCTGAAGGTTCTTGTATGCCAGACCACGGTTGTTATATGCCAGTGCAAAACCGGTATCAATCTTAATTGCACTGGTAAAATCGGCAATAGCCTTTTCGTATTGCTGAAGATCCATGTATGATGTGCCACGGCCGAAATAAGCATAAGTATATTCAGGATCAATATCTATGGCCCTGGAAAAATCGGCAATTGCCTTATCGTATTTCTGAAGGTCATCAAATGCTATGCCTCTCATATAGTATGAATAATCATCTTTTGGGTCTATTTCAATCGCCTTCGTGTAATCGGCAATTGCGTTGGAATATTGCCGGAGCTCATAGTATACATTACCGCGGTTATTATACGTTGCAGGATAAAGCCCGTTTCCTTCAATACTTTTCGTAAAGCATTCAATGGCAAATTCAAAATCCTTTGCATCTTTTGCCTTCAAGCCCTTGTTAAACCAGTAATCGTTCTGCCCGGACAGTAAAAAGCTATTGCAGATCATGATAAGGAACGACAACAGGAATTTCACTTTCATAATGATTGGTTAAACGGTAATAACAAACGCCTATGTATTCACGTAAATTGCTTTAATAAAATATCTTACTTTTACTTTCCTGAAATTTTAATCGATTCTTATCATTACTCTATGGCAAAAGAAACCAAGAGGATCCCGCACTTCAATCCAAAGGGAAACAAATCTCCATCAAAAGGAATATCGAAACAAAGCCCTGTAAAAAAGCCTGTTATTGAAGATCCGCGTTTGTTAGGCGCAATCATTATTTTCCTGACCTTTTTCGCCTTTTTTCCATCTCTGAAAAATGATTTTATACTGAGCTGGGATGATAATGCATATGTGACAGAGAACCCGATCATCCGGCACCTGAACCTGCAGTCAATTCAACAGATGTTCACCAAACAGGTGAATGGCACCTATGTTCCCTTACCCCTGCTAAGCTATGCCATTGAATACCATTTTTTTGGATCTAACCCCCTTCCCTTTCACGTTACAAATCTGCTTTTTCACCTGTTCAGCACATTGCTTGTATTCCAGTTATTCAGACTATTGAAGATAAATATTATCTATGCGGCTTTTGGAGCCATATTGTTTGGTATCCATCCCATGCGGGTGGAGTCAGTTGCATGGATCTCTGAACGTAAAGATATTCTCTACTGCTTCTTCTACTTAGCTGCGTTGGCAGCATATGTAAAATTCATCCTGGCCGGGAAGAAAGGTATAAAATACTACTTGCTTACCCTGCTGTTGTTTTCCCTGGCGCTACTTTCAAAGATAGAGGCTGTGGCACTTCCCTTAAGCTTGCTCCTTATTGATTATTTCATGGAGCGACCGCTGAAATTGAGATTAATCATTGAAAAGATCCCTCATTTTCTTTTAGCGCTGGTCATTGGTTGCTTTGGGATTTTTTTCCTCAACCAGGTGGATCTTTTTTCAATCAACAAACAACTGGTCTTTACAGACCGGTTATTTTACGGGCTGCTTTCGCTGAATGTTTACATCGCCAAATTCTTTGTTCCTTACATTCAGAGCGCCCTTTATCCTTACCCGGTAACTCCCGGGAATACACTTCCCCTGTATTGCTATCTAAACCCAATACTTACGGCCGTACTTGTTTTCATTGTTTACAAGACTGCGCATTTTACAAGGGCTGTTGTTTTCGGCTCCCTGTTCTTTTTTGTGAATGTTATTTTCGTCCTGCAAATCGTTGCAGCAGGAGTTGCATTCCTGTCAGACCGTTATACTTATGTTGCCTATACCGGAATCATTTTCATAATAGTGTGGGCCTTAGAACAGTTGGCCAGGAAGAAAAATGAAAGAAAACAGTTCATTTATATAGGAATATCCGCTTACCTTGTCGTTTTTTTATTCATAACCTATAACCGATGTGAAGCCTGGAACAACGGAGAAACCTTGTGGAGTGATGTAATAAAAAAATACCCGGATGAGATCACTGTATCCTATCTCAACCGGGGTTTTGCATATGGGGACCTGGGGCAGCCGGAAAAGGCAATAAGCGATTATACAAAGGCAATCGAAATCAATCCAAATTATGGAGAAGCCTATTATAATCGTGGCATTGAATATGATAATCTAAAGCAGCGGGACAGGGCAATTGCTGATTACAACAGGGCGATTGAGATCAACCCGAATTATAATGCAGCTTATTCCAACCGTGGCAATACATTTGGAAAGCTGGGGCAATGGGAAAAGGCAATATCTGATTACACAAGGGCAATCGAGATCAAACCGGATTATAAAGAAGCATATGTAAACCGTGGCGCTGCATATGGGAACCTGGGACAGTGGGATAAGGCGATAGATGATTACTCAAAAGCGATCGGAAATGACCCGGATTATAAAGAAGCTTATCTTGACCGTGGATTTGCATATGGTAAACTTGGGAAACCGGACAAAGCAATGAAAGATTTTGACAAAGCGCTCTATCTTGACACAAATTATAAAGAGGCGTATTTCAGTCGTGGCAATGAATATGAGAATTTAATGCAATGGGATAAAGCAATATCTGATTACACAAAAGCGATCAGGATCGATCCGAATTATGAGACAGCCTATTCCAACCGCGGTATTGCGTATGGAAACCTGGGGCAATGGGACAATGCAATAAACGATTTTACAAATGCGCTCATGATCAACCCGAATTTTACTGTAGCGTACAACAACCGGGAGATCGCTTATAAGAATTTACAAAAAAGTACAGGAAGAAGAAAAGAACAGATCACAAGTAAGTGAAATCGACCAATCATGAAGCGAACCATTGCGATCATTGCCCCATTTATTGATAACAGCCAGTTCAATATGGATTTCACCCTGAGGATTGGCAGGAATAACAGAGAGCTTACCCTAGCTGCCTTTTATGAGCTTGCCGGCGCCGGATTTAATGCCGAACATATTTCCAGGGGCGTCGATTATGGAGAGGATATCCCGGCAGCAGGATTTTACCTTGAAGGATTGCTGCACCAGCATGGATATGAAACCATACTCACCAATAAATTTGATCCGGATACCATCCGGACCATTGCTAAAAAAGACCCTTTTTGTGTTTGTGTCTCCACTACGATGATCATAACAACTGAATCGCTTCTTGAGCTGCTTTCATCGATAAGACGAGCTATGCCTGATACCCGTATTATTGCAGGAGGTGTCCTTATTTTTAAAAATTACCTGCACTACCTGAAGCATCTCGATTCTCCTGATCTTTATCCACTTCAGTCCTGGATGCTTTTTCACCCAAGCCACGCTGCAATGAATGCAGATGTTTTAGTTGTGGCGCCACATGGGAAGTCTTCCCTGCTGGAAGTCCTGAAGGAGTTAGAGAAAGGCAGGAAGGCGTCATTAAGGCATATTCCTAATCTCTGGTTACCAAGTTCCCATGGCTTTAATTTTACCAAAAGAGAAGATGAACAGGTAGATTATAACGAGGACTATACCCGGTGGGACCTGATCAGTGAGGTTCCTGAAAAGATTCCGCTCAGGACATCTATCGGCTGTCCTTTCCAATGCCGGTTTTGTGATTTCTGCAAGCTTTATCCTAAAATCTTCCTGCGATCAGGGAAAAGCCTTTCAGAAGAGCTTAACCTGGTAAAAAAGATGCTTGGATATAACCTGGCGGTCATCCATGTTGCTGATGAGAATGTGTTCATCACTAAAAAAAGGCTGCATGAGGTTTGCGGTGCTATTGCCGATTCGGGACTAGGACATTGGGTTGGCTTCATGAGGGGAGGAAAATATTCTGATGACGAGATGGCTGCTATAAAACGCTCAGGTTTGATGATGGGGAAAATTGGCGTGGAATCAGGTGACCAGGGACAACTGGACAGGATGAATAAAAAACAGAAGGTCGAGGAGGTGAAAAAAGGGATAGAACAACTTGACGCCAATGGCATCAGCCTCCTGATGACATTTGTTGTCGGCTTTCCAGGCGAGACCAGGCAAACCCTGCAGAATACGGCTGATTTTCTGAATAATCTCCAGTTGACAAATTTATCAATGGGTTATCAGTTGTATCCACTTATTATATTTCCATTGAGTGAACTGGCTGAACCACCGGCACGGACCAGGTGGGAAATAGAAGGATTCATGCAGAATTGGTCACATGCCACCATGAATTCGGATGAGGCCTCTGAAGCCTGTTATGACCTGTTCAAGAAAGTCACCAATCTACCTTACTCTTATTCTGAGGAGGGTTTCTTTTTTAACAAGGCGAAATTCGACCTTGCAACCAGGAAAACGTTATTTCAATTACGACAGCAGCTAACAATCAACCTGATTGAAAATGAACCCTGGGAACATATTGAACCCATCCTGAAACAACTGGCACAGCAGATGAAAATATCGACAGGCAGCATAAGTGAAAACCTGAGACATGAGATTTCAGTTCCTTACGGGATAAAAACATAAAAATAGGCCTAATTTTGTGAAAGTAACCTCAAAACGGTCGACAAGCAAGTAAAGAACAAATAATTGTAATTAATCCGATAATTAAAAAAATCTCACATGAAAACAACGACACTGGCACTAATTGCCATATTACCGGTTGCCTTTGCTGCAAAGGCACAGGATTGCACTTCTTCCTATTTTCCTGCAAAACAAGGGATGAAAATTGAAATGACGAGTTATGACAAAAACGGTAAAGAAACTGGGAAATCGATCACGAACATTGTTTCAGTCAAAAGGATCGGAAGCTATAATGAAATCACGCTCAGATCCGAAACCACTGATTCCAGAAATAACACTTCCTCAATGGAATACACTGCCAAATGCGATGGGAATACTTTTTCAATGAGCATGAAAAGCCTTGTCCCTTCCAGCATGCAGAAATCAATGGGCGGAGGGCAAATGACCATTGACGCCAATGACCTTAACATCCCCAATTCACTTTCCATAGGGCAGAAGTTGAATGACGGAAATGTCACCATGAATACAGCGGTGGGGGGCATGAATATGAAGACGGTCATTAACATTATAAACCGTACCGTTGCGGGGAAAGAAAGCATTACAACACCTGCAGGTACTTTCAGCTGTTACCGGATCGAGTATGATCTTGAGACCACTGCGATGAATATGAAAATAAAAGGCAAGGTAAAACAGTGGGTTGCAAAGGGTGCCGGCACAGTGAAGTCGGAAAATTACAACGACAAAGGGGAACTGACAGGTTATTCGGAGCTGACTTTCTTAGATTGATCCGACGGGATTACTTAAAGTCTTCCATTAGTTTCCTGCCTTCGGCGGAGAGTTGGGTGATGGAAAGTTCTTCAAAGAAAAGGTAGGGGGGCCAGTCAAATCCAAACATATTGCGGGTATCTTCTGCAAGCAGTACTGCCCGTAAAGAATCTATACCATATGTTGCCAGGCTGTTGGCAGGATCGACAGGCAAACCTTTATTCAAATGGAGTGAAATCCATGAAATCAAAAACTGTTCAAGATCAGGCTTTTCCATATTTAAAATTGAAAGAAGTTCACATAGGTTTTCCATCGCAAAGTTATAAAAATGAATGTTTGAACGAAAAATAAAGTACTTTTGCACGCTTCCCTTAAGAACCAGTCAACTGAAGCAATAAATGATCATTTTTCAGATCTCCGGTTTGCATATAGGTTTTGAACAGGAAGCACCCCATGAGTGATTATTGCCCCGGAGGCAGGAGCAGATAATATCACGAAATAATACGCCGGCAAGATATGCTTTTCAATTCCATCGGGTACCTGATCTTCCTTCCAGTCACAGTAATATTATATTATGCTTTGCCAATCCGGTGGCGAGGTATTCTTCTCCTTGCTGCAAGCTATTTCTTTTATCTCCTGTGGCGGGTTGAGTTTGTCCTGGTCCTGATGACTGCAACTGTTGTTTCCTATTTTGCTGCCATGCAAATGGGAAAGCTTCATACTAAAAAGCAACGGCTTAAATACCTGGTCTTTTCGATTTTCATAAACCTGGGGATGCTTATTTTCTTCAAGTACCTTGGGTTTTTTACTGACCTGGCGAATCAGCTTTCAGGGTTAACGGGAAGCAGGTTCTCCATTCCATATTATCATATCCTTTTACCTGTGGGGATCTCTTTCTATACTTTTCAAACAATAGGATATACCATAGATGTTTACAGGGGAGTGATCAAACCTGAAAAAAATATCGGGATCTATGCCTTATTTGTTTCATTCTTCCCACTTGTTCTGGCTGGCCCAATAGAACGGGGCCGAAGGTTATTGCCGCAGTTCCATACAGAGCACACTTTTGACCCGGAGATGTTCACAGGCGGACTTCGTCTTATCCTCTGGGGCATGTTTAAGAAGATCGTTATTGCTGACCGCCTGTCAATTTTTGTACAGCCGATCTTCAATAATATAGGGGATTTCCATGGCCCTGAGATCGCAGTTGCAATTATCCTGAAGATCATGCAGATCTATGCTGATTTTTCAGGTTATACCGACATTGCCATCGGATCGGCCAGGCTTTTGGGGTTCAGACTTGGCCCGAATTTCAAGCGGCCTTTCAGTGCACAATCGATCTCCGAATTCTGGAGCCGGTGGCATATCTCACTAACTTCCTGGCTGCGCGATTATGTATATTTTTCACTTCCTTTCAAGTATAGGGGCAAACTAGTAAACTGGCGGGTGAACCTCAACCTGATCATCACATTTATGCTGGTAGGATTTTGGCACGGCCCTTACTGGAGCTTTATCATTTTTGGCCTGCTGCACGGGTCGTTTATCATCCTGGCGAGGATCTTCAAGCCTCTTATGTCAAATTTTAACCGGATCAGCGGATTGACAAAAGTTCCCCGAATACTGAAAGGACTTAATATTACGGCTACTTTCCTCCTCTTATGTTCAACTGCATTCTTTCTGGGAACAAATTCACTTCATGATTCTTTTCTCATGATCAGGAACCTTGCCGATTTCAGCAGGACCAACAATGCGATCCTGTTAACAATGATGAAAAATGGAGACTTTATCCTGGGCATTGCCCTGATCATCTTTATGCTTTGGTTTGAATACCTGGTTGGTATGAAATCTTTTGCATCGAAATTTCTCAGTAAACCTATTATCATAAGATACTCAGCATATCTTTTTATGTTGTTTTTTTTGCTGGCTTTTGGAATTTTTGAAAGCCAGCAATTTTTTTACTTTCAATTTTAACATGATCCGAAATAAGCTGTTTTTCAAAAAAGCATTGATCTTTTTCCTCCTGTTTGCAGGATTAAACATGGTTTGGAATGCAGCTTACAATCGCTGGATGTATTATTTCCGCATGAGCCGGGTCCAGGACATTCAATTTGAAGCCTATAAAGGTCACCTGAAGTACCTGATGATGGGAAATTCGCATGACAGGGTTGACCCGGCAATCCTGGGAAACGGTTTTTGTTATATCATGCCGAAGGAGACCTATGTGCAGACGTATTACAAATTAAAATATATCCTCGAAAAGACAGACAAAAGACCGGAAAACATATTTCTATCCATCGACCCGGTAAATTTCAGCCCCAGGGCCGAACATGAACTTTCATTCGACGGTTACTGGCGAAAATACCTTGACTATTTTGAGATGGCGCGTGAATATCACGACCCCGGGTATCTTAATAACTGGTTTAAGGGCAATTTTTTCTCCTATGCAGGTAATTACAGATATGTTCTGATGTCAATGCAATTCTTTAATACCGACGTTAATCTAATAAAGAACGGTTATATAAGGGCCAGAAATTACAGGAATTTTGCCAAAGAACCCAATCGTGATGCATTAGGCTTCGAAATAGCAACCGTGTACCTTTCAAGCTATTCTAAAAGTTCAAACATCGGAGAACCAAAATACTACTATAAGTTACTTGCTCTTTGCCAACAATATAAGATCCACCTGATCCTTTTGTGGATGCCCATGACTGATGAATATTTAAAATATGCCCGAAAGTTTGTTGATCTGGATAAAGTTGATCATGAAATCTTAGATGTTACCCAACATCACAATAACGATTACCAGGTTTTTGATTTCAGGAACGAATTCCAGGGAAAGCCGGAGTATTTTTTCAATGCCGACCATATAAACCCAGCGGGGGTAAATATCATCAGCATGAAGATCAAACAGAAACTTGAAAAGGCAGGTAAGCAATAGTGTCAAGCCGAGTGTATTCCAGCTCAACGGTTATTTTCTGTGATAAAATGGTCACCGATATCGGGGACCAAAATCTCATGTCTGAGGGATTCATTTATACTATCGGCAGGCAATTTCATCTGTTGAGCCATGAGCTTCAGAATGGGTTCAATATTTTCCCACGGTTCATTTTCGATCAGTTTAATGGTGAGCTGCTGTCGCAGTTGATATAATGATCTCCTTATTGCGAGGGGGAATTTAGCCCTGTTAAAAAAGTAGCTTTCCTCATAATAGGAGTATGGTACATTAGTGACTTCTTTATAAAGTTCATAGCAGGCATCAACAGCCTCATCTGAATTCATAGTAGTATGTGACCATTTCTGCATGAAACCCTCTGTTTTCCATTTGATCCTTGCTGAAGGTTCGGCCAGTTCGCTCAGGGGAGGAATAAGAAGCGGATAGATATGGTAGCCGACTGATAAATTTGGCAGTGAAAGGTTATTCAGAAAATCAGCTGTATTCTGCAGGGTTTGCCTGGTCTCACCGGGAAAGCCGACGACAAAAGTCATCAGAACGCTGATATCATTGGCGTCGAGTTGTTCAACACCTCTTTTCACATCTCCGACCTTCTGTTTTTTATTCATCCGGTCCAGTTGGCCCTGGTCACCTGATTCCACGCCAATTTCTCCCATCACAAGGCCTGAGCGCTTTATAGCAGACATCTCGTCCTCAGAATATCCCCCTCCCCTCATAAAACCAATCCAATGGCCGAGACCTGAGTCGGCAATCACACCGCAAACCTCAAAAAGACGTTTTTTAGTGATGAACACATTTTCATCAGCGATATGGATAAGCGCCATGTTGTGCCCGAGCATTTTTTTTACCAGGTTCAGTTCCTGTGAAAGGCTTTTCACAGAGCGGAGGAAGATACGCGGATAGACTTTACAGAAATCGCAGAACCGGCAGTGGAAGGGACAACCAATTGATGTCCTCACAGGAACCCTTTCAGGAGTTTCATCGACCAAGTCCCACCGTGTATAATCTTCGTTATAATCGACCTGCTCTTCCACTCTTCCGGTAAAATCAAAACCCTGAGGGCCAGGTAAACAAAGGTTAGGAATATGCCGGAATGATGCCTTGCTACCTTTTTCCAGTTCTTTAAGAGCTTCAAGAAAGGAAGCTCTGCCGTGCGGAGCCGCAACAAGAATATCTGCATTCATCGAGGAATTGGCGGGGTGAAAAAGCATCCAGGGGAGAAGAGGATAAAGACCAGGAGAATTAAAATGTTTCCGGTAGTACAAATAATTTTTCCAGATAAAAACACCCCCGGCAATAATGTAAACGCCCGGCATAGCAAGCCTGATATGTGAGAATAGTTCAAGAAGGGAAACTGTTGAGAGGATCATCGTAGTGGAAACGCAGACACAGAAAGGGTTTTTTTCAGCAATGGTTTTGATGGCATCTGCATCAAACTTGTTGGTCAGGATGGTATCATAACCATTGAGGTGCAATAGCCCTTCGAGGTAGTACCCGGCGGCAGGGATATTTTCCCCATAATTGAGGCCACGGGAGACATTTTCAGCATTAAACGCCGCACCGGCAAGCTCAAATAAGGCAGCGAGTGTAAGATCCCTGTTATTCCGGCGCATCCTGAGGGTGAAGTCCATATTGAACTGACCCTCATCAATTAGCGGGGCAATAATTCCAATGGTTCTTCTGTTGACAATTTGCCCCCTCGCCGCTGGATCTTTATTGATCATGATACTGTGGCTGTTTCGGTTACACAAATGTATGTTATTTTTCCCTTTAAAAACAACAGGGTAATAAGGTGACAAGGTGACAAGGTGACAGGGTGACAGGGTAAATTACGAATTACGAATTACGAATTACAGTTGAGATGATCAATTTGAAGATTTGGAGATTTGGAGATTTGAAAATTTGGAAATTTGGAGATTTGGAGATTTGGAGATTTGAAAAAGTGACAAGGTGACAAGGTGACAGGGTGACAGGGTGACAAGGTGACAGGGTGACAAGGTGACAGGGTGACAGGGTGACAGGGTGACAGGGTAACAGGGTGACGGGGTGACAGGGTAAATTACGAATTACGAATTACGAATTACGAATTACAGTTGAGATGATCAATTTGAAGATTTGGAGATTTGGAGATTTGAAAAAGTGACAGTGTGGCAGGGTGACAGGGTGGGGAAGGGATGGTTATTTCAGTTCAGTGAAAAGTTTTTTCAGGGTTATCTTTTTCTTGTCTGTGAACGAATATCCAGCCTTTTCCAGCTCGGCGATACCATCCATTCCTTTGTTCAAACGAGGTTCGAGTTTCTTTGCCTGATCCAGCCATTGCCGGGCATTGTTCAGATCGCTGTTGTAGAAGTAAGCTATGGATAAGCCAAGGGTTGCATCAAGGTTTTTATTGTCGATATCGAGGCATTTCCTGAAAGTGGAAATAGCATTTCTATTATCTCCTTTCTCGATATAGATATATCCAAGGTTATCGTACAGAGAAGCATTTTTCGGATCAATTTTTAATCCCTGAGAGGTTATTTCAACTGCATCATTGTTGTTCTTCTGCTGAAAATAGACAAATCCCAGGTTCAGGTAAGAATCAATATAACCGGGGTCAATTTCAATTGCTTTTTTTAAATCGGATACAGCTTTATCGTATTGTCCAAGTTTTTGAAAGGCAATGCCACGATTGCACCAGGGAGCGGCATATTTAGGGTTGATCCCGATTGACTTCGAAAAATCAGTAATCGCTTTACCGTATTGTTTGAGGTTATTATAAGCATTACCACGGTTATTATATGCGAGAACATAATTTGAATCAATCCTGATCGCTTTGGAGAAATCGGCAATTGCCTTGTCATATTCCTTAAGGTCATCGTATGCAGCGCCACGGTTAGTATACGTTGCTGCATCCTCACCTTCTTTTTCGATGCTTTTGGTAAAATATTTGACCTGATCCCTGGGGTCAGTTGCTTTCACCCCTTTTTGGAACCATTCATTGTTCTGTCCCATCAGCAAAGAGCAATTGCACAACAGAATCAGAACCAATAACGGAATTTTAAATTTCATGATGATTTATTTGAGGGTGCAATAATAGATAATGGGGGAGACAAAAGCAAATGTTAACCGGGGGAGCAGTGAGTAGTGAGTAGTGAGTAGTGAGGAGTGAGTAGTGAACAGTGAGTAGTGAACAGTGAGTAGTGAGTAGTGAGTAGTGAGTAGTGAGTAGTGAGTAGTGAGCAGTGAGTAGTGAGTAGTGAGTAGTGAATAGTGAGTAGTGAGTAGTGAGCAGTGAAGGGTTAAGAGTCACAGGGTCAAAAAATAACACTGTGAAATAGCGAGGTGACGAACAGTTGATTGAGGTTACTTCAGGAGGTCGAAGAGTTTTTTGAGGGATGCTTTCTTTTTGACGGAATAAGGGTAACCATCCTTTTCCAGTTCTGCGATGCCGTCCATTCCTTTATAGAGTCGTGGCTCGAGCTTTTTTGCCTCGTCAAGGTAATACCTGGTATTGTTCAGGTTGGCCTGAGAGCAGATGGCTAATCCAAGAAGGGCGTCAAAATTTTTGTTATCCAGCTCAAGGCATTTCTTAAAGCTGGAAACGGCATTCAGGGTATCGCTCTTTTCCAAATAAAGATAGCCAATGTTGTCATATAACGAACCTTCACGGGGATTTTGCAGGATCCCCTTTTTTGTTATCTGGATGGCAGCGTCATAGTCAGCCTTTTTAGTGTCAATAAGGCTCAGACCTATGTAACCGGAAATATTTCCAGGATCAAGTTCAATTGCTTTTGTGAAATCAGCAAGTGCCTTATCGTATTGCTGAAGGTCAACGTAGGTGCTGCCAAGTCCGTCATAGGCATTAGCATATTTCGGGTCAAGTTCGATCACTTTTGAAAAGTCGGCGATGGCCTTGCTGTACTGCTGGATGCTCCTGTAGGCATTTCCACGATCATACCAGGCTGCAGTATATCCCGGGTTATATTCGATGGCTTTCGAATAATCCATGATAGCCAGGTCATATTGCTTCAGGTCATAATTGTAGACATTGCCACGGTTCTTGTAAGCAAAGAAATATAAGGGGTTTAACTGGAGGGCCGACGTAAAATCGGCCAGTGCCTTGTCATATTCTTTAAGGCTCCTGTATGCTGTTCCGCGGTTGTTATAAGTAACGGCAGTAGCTCCATCTGCATCGATGCTGTTCGTATAGTATTCTATTTTCTTAACCGGGTCAGGGGTCTCGAGGCCTTTCTTAAACCAATCCTTATCCTGTCCCACTACCAGGAGGCTATCCGTCAAAAGGAGCAGCAATAAAAGAAGTTTTAGTTTCATGAGATAATAATTTCGATTTTAATGGTCACAATGAATATCCATTATTATCATTTGCGGTTTGTTTGAATGATCTATCTATGGATATTTCATAATTTAAATGAAGCATCCAGTTTATCTTCACCAGGTTACAGTATACAAATATACGGTTCTTTCCCAAAGCAATAGAATATTCACCGACTGGTTTTTACGGGTATGGTTTGAGTATACTCTGAGTATAGTTTAATCGAAGCTTAATTATAGAACCCTTATAGAACGCTTATAGAACGCTTATACAACGCTTATACAACGCTTATACAACGCGTATTGAAAAAATATGGTATAAGCTAAGTGGCAGGAAGTTAGGTGACGAGGTGACAAAGTAAATTACGAATTACGAATTACGAATTACGGTTGAGATGATCGATTTGAAGATTTGGAGATTTGGAAATTTGGAGATTTGGAGATTTGGAAATTTGGAGATTTGGAGATTTGAAAATTTGGAGATTTGAAAATTTGGAGATTTGGAGATTTGGAAATTTGGAGATTTGAAAATTTGGAGATTTGGAGATTTGGAGATTTGAAAATTTGGAAATTTGGAGATTTGGAGATTTGAAAATTTGAAAAAGTGACAATATGGTAAGATAACAAAATGTCAGGGGCAATACCACATAGGAGCTGGTGTATTGCGACTGCTGGCGTTACAGAGCCGACGCGACGAATTCCTGTACTAATCACGGGTATGAACCCCAAGGCAAGCCCTGAACCCTAATTCCGCCCAAAGGGGCGGGGTATTATACCCTCCGACTTTGTCGGGATTGTTCAACTATCAATTTTAATTCACTACGTTCTTAAAATTGAAGTTTCACGAATAAAATAGATAATAGCCGGCATTATAGCCGGCCTTTTAAGAAGAAACCACAATTCAAATTATCACTCCATAATGATCTTACCAGATCCTACGAGATCATTATTATTCAACACCCTGTAGAAATACATGCCTGAAGGAAGATCTGACCGGTCAAGTACGATCTGTTCTCCTGTGAATGTGGTCTGCAATACCAGGGTACCTGCAATGTCATAAATCATCAGAACCGGGTTTGGTACTTCATCTGCCAGTTGTATTGTTACATTGGATGATGAAGGGTTAGGAAAGGCAGTCACCTTGTTATCCTGATTTGTCAGATTACCGATGCCAAAAAATCCACAAACATTCAATTGTACGCCACCGCTGGTGGTCGCTACAGATGCTGTATGGGCCATGCCCCCGGTGGATACCACCGGCATCACATCCTGAGCGTTTATTGTTACATCAGTCCTGAGTGAGATCGAGGAAACGAACACATTGCAGGATGTGTTGCCACCAGTATCAGTTTTTACAACGGAAAGGTATTTATTGCCCGGAGAAGCCGTCGTCAACCCTGCCAGGATATAACCCCCGTCACCAGCCTGATCCACATAATTGGCTATATCCATTGCATCTGACCCATAGGTTTTTGTCCAGAGCAAATTGCCGGCTGTGCCAGTCCTGACAAGAAAGAACTGATCATAACCCGATGTGAAATCATCGATGTACCCGGTCGCAATGACCCCACCGTCGGCCAGTTGCCTTGCGGAGGTGAATATCATATCACTGCCATCTGCCTCATTGTTGAACACATTTGCCCATTGAATAGTCCCATTCATATCTGTCCTGATCAGCACTGCATTTACACCATCTGAGCTACTTGTCAGAGAACCCGCAATGATATAACCGTGGTCGCCAGTTTCATTCACTGAAAGGCCACTTTCCATGGCATCGGTAAGGTTACTATCGTAGGTTTTTGCCCACAGGACAACGCCATTGGCATCGGTCCTGACCAGGAGGATATCGCCCATAGAATTTCCAAAGCTACTGGTGGTACCTGCAATTATGAAACCCCCGTCATAAGTCTGTGCAACCGCGTAAGCATCATCATTCATGCCGCCGCCATAGGTTTTGGTCCAGACGATATTCCCGTTCATATCAGTCTTCAGAAGGTAAAAATCGTCAGATCCGGCTCCATAGTTGCTTGTATAGCCGGCCAAAATGAATCCCCCGTCAGAAGTCTGTAGAAGTGATGCTGCAGAAGCATCGCTTCCTGATGTGGCACTGCCATAAACTTTCGACCAGGTCAATGTTCCGGAGGGATCTGTTTTTATAAGGGAAATATATTCTCCCCCAGTGCTGTTGGTCACACCTGCAATTGCGTAACCGCCATCGGAGGTCTGAACCACGAAATTGCCGTTATCGGCATAAGGGCTACCAAAGATTTTTGTCCATTGGATAGTACCAATGGAAGTGGTTTTCAAAAGGTAGATATCATTATTTCCGGCCCCGAAAGTTGAGGTATAGCCGGTTGAAATAAATCCTCCGTCGGAGGTTTGCTGAATACAGGAACCCGAAAAATTGCTTATTCCCGTTAAGGTCCCATATGATGAACGGAAGACCTCGGTAGAAGGGGCAGTGTTAATGCCGGATCTACTCGTACCGGCACCAGGATCTTTGCCAAAGCATGCAATTGTGCATAGTGCAAATACAGAGATTATTATAATTGTTTTCATTTGGTTTAGTTTTAATAGATTGTTGTACTTTATTACTTTCTATCTTCATGACCAGGGCGGATCTTTTGTAATCCGTCGCAACCAGGTACAAAGTTACTATCAAAAAAAAATGCATATTGCAAAAAAGCTGAATCGGGATACTTTCACCAAGTGATAGGGTGACAAGGTGACAAGGTGACAAGGTGACGAGGTGACGAGGTGACGAGGTGACGAGGTGACAAGGTCACAAGGTGACAAGGTGACAAAGTGACGAGGTGACAAGGTGACAAGGTGACAAGGTGACAAGGTGACGAGGTGACAAGGTGACAAGGTGACAAGGTGACGAGGTGACAGGGTGACAAGGTCACAAGTCTAAATGTTACAATCTCTTCAGTTATTTCGTATCTTTGATATTGGATAATTATTATAAAATGAATTCGCCTGATATTAAAAGTGAAGCATCAAAACCCTCCTGGATAAAAATAGTTAACAGATACAATCATCCTGTTCCTTATAAAAGCTGGTTGCAATTTTCAATTAACCTTTTTCTTTATTCCATCCTTTGGTTTTTAATGTACGAAAGCCTTTCCTTGTCTTATTGGATCACCTTAGGGCTTTCATTTCCTGCAGCCGGTATGCTGGTGAGGTTATTCATAATTTACCACGACTGCGGACACGGTTCCTTTTTTAAATCGAGGAAACTGAGAGACTTTCTTGGGGTTTTAATAGGCATTCTTACTTTTACTCCTTACTTCAGTTGGTCCCATAATCACAACATTCATCATGAAACGGCAGGAAACCTTGATAAACGAGGCATTGGAGATGTCTGGACGCTAACAGTGGAAGAATATAAAAAATGCTCAGCCTGGAAAAAAATTATTTACAGGTTCTACCGGAACCCTGTTACAATGTTCGGAATAGGTACTTTGTTTGTTTTCCTGATCGGTAACAGGTTCACAAGAAAAGACATGGATGAAAGGGGCAGAATTGGCGTTTATATTACAAATGCCGGTCTTTTTGTGTTCGCCACGGCGATGAGTTTTATCATTGGATTCAAAGCGTTTGTGATAATTCAGTTTCCGATTATTTATCTTGCGGGGATCATGGGATTCTGGTTATTCTATATTCAGCACCAGTTCGATCCTTCATACTGGTCACGAAACGAATCATGGGATTATAAAAAAGTTGCGCTGGAGGGAAGTTCATATTACAAACTTCCACGAATTCTCCAATATTTTACAGGAAACATTGGGTTCCACCATATTCATCATCTTAGCCCACTGATCCCAAATTATAATCTTTCGCGATGTCACCGTGAAAATTCCATCTTCAATCAAATCCGACCTTTGAAATTCCGGGTGGCATTCAGGGCCCTGACATTCAGGTTATGGAATGAGAGCACCTCAGAGATGATCAGCTTCAGAAAAATGAAACTGATCTGATGGCTGTTTTAAAAAGGCACAACGTGGAAAAACCGGCGTAGGATGGTCAAGATCTCCGGTTTTTCCAGGTCAGCCTAGAAAAAGCATTCTTTTCTTCCAGTGAACTCCTTTCCCATTTCAATATTCAGTCTCCGCTTCGCACTCACATTTTCAACATGACATCAAACTGAGTCAGGCCAACTTTGGTCCGACACTCTTATAATTTATTGGGTAGCGTTTGGCGAAGACTACTCTATAGAACGAGATCGAGAGACTGAACATTATAAATATTTAATCTCAATTCAAATTAAGTACGTGAAAATAAAAATAAACCTGTAATTTTCCATAGGATAGTCTTATTTTTTTTAGAAATAAGTAGCACTTGGATAATTAGTTATCATTTTATTGGCCCTTCATTCGTAGGTGTTCCCCCTGATCAGAAACCATTTGTATAGTTCATAAAAAAACCGGAATCAATATCGGATTATTAAGTGCTGTTAAAAATTTAATACTTTTGTTTTTATTTCAGTAAAGTTTTTACAATCGAAATCACAAGTATCCAAAATAAGGTATTGGTAAAAAGAAGAAAGGGCTGTAAAAGAATTATCCCATAGAAAAGTTTCAAGAAATTGATATTCAAATATATCAGCCCTTTCCTGCTCCTCTTCACCCTCAGTCAACAGACCTTCGCGGTTTATGATGTCAACGGGAATTGCACAAAAGCCTGGATTTTATTAATGGATCTGCAGATAAACCAGGCAAAAAGCCTGATAAGTGAAGAACTCAAACGGAATCCTCAGAATTATTATGCTCATTACCTTGATCAGACCTGCGACGCATTCAAGCTGATCATCAACGGGAGTGATCAGGACTATCAAACATTCCTTGTCAATTACGAAAAGAAGAGGAAGATCATGGATGGCCATGATGATTCGTCGCCATATTACCTGTCATGCTCTGCTGAGATGAAAATTCAGGTTGCAGTTTTCGATGTTATGCATGGTTCACAATTGAAGGGTGTGAAGATAGGCTACTCTGCTTATAATGAGGTGTACGACAATCTGAAAAGATTCCCGCAATTCAGTGAAAGCCGCAAGTTAGACGGCTTTTTAAATGTTGCAATTGCAAACCTTCCTCCGTTTGTAAAATGGGTGGTTTCCTTTTTTGGTGTCAAAGTCGATAGCAAATATGGATTTAAAACATTGTTTGAAAATTACAAGGCTCAGCGAACCATCCCGGGGATCAATGCAGAATCGGCCTTGTTTGTTATCCTGGCAGCCAAGATCAACAAGACGCCCGAAATGCTTTATGATTTTACAAAATCTCTTGACACGGGTATTTCCCATACTTTCATCCACAGCTATTTCAGGGCCAATATAGCTTATTGGTGTGGGAAAAATGAGGAAGCCAAACGGGTACTGGAACAAACCACCCATAACGAAAATGACTATTCGGATATCCTCTATTGTTACATGATGGGTAAAGTATTACTGCGCAAAGGCGACCCCAAAGCCGGTTATTATTTATTAAGATATTTAAGTCATCTTCAAAAGAAAGAATACCTCAAAGAGATGAATTACAACTTTGCACTTTTCTACTTGTTAAAAGGGGATCGGGAAAAATACAACAAGTATTGTGTTGTTGTGCGTAACGAAGGAATGGTTCTCAATGAGCGCGACCGTGAAGCCCTTTATGATGCCGGTCTCGACTATCCTCCCGACGTAAACCTGGTGAAAGCGCGCCTTTCGCTGGATGGAGGGTATCCTGATGCCTTTACAAAAGCGATGTCAGCCTTTGAATCAAACCATACAAAAATACTTCCTTATGAAATTGAATGGCATTTTTTAAATGGACGTTATGCCGCTTTGATTGCCAATTACCCGCTGGCGTTGGCAGAATTTAAAAAGACGATAGATTTAGGTGAAAACCTGGATTACTATTTCGCCAGTGAAGCGGCTTTACGGCTCGGGGATGTTTATCAGAAGATAGGACAGGTTTCATTGGCCAGGGAGTGCTATAAGACATCGGTCCGGCTTTACAAAAAGGAATACTATGAATATATAGAAGACAAAGCGACCAAGGCTATCAACAATCTTTAAAACAGGATTATTCAAATAATGTGTTGATTTACTAACTAAAAAATCCCCAAAATGAAAATTGTAATTGTAATTGACGCTTTTAATGAGGGTAACGGAGCTGGTGTTGCCACTAAAAGACTGGTCCATGAACTCCGGCAACGAGGCCACAAGATCAGTATTGTTGGCGCCGTTCACGAAGACCCCTCAGATCCGGACTTTTACCAGGTACGTGGGTTTGTATTGCCTGGTACTGAAGCATCCCAGGAAAACATGAAATTCCTGTTCGGTCGCAATGACATGAACGTCTTTGAGATGGCTATGAAGAATGCAGATATCGTACAGATACAGTTCCCTTTTCTGATGGCTAAAGGCGCTGTCAAAACAGCAAACAAACTTGGGATTCCGGTTGCCGGAACATTTCATGTTCAACCACAGAACATTATTGCGGCGATGGGGAAGAACAGCAAGCTGCTGGAAAGACTTATTTGGTTTTTATTTAAATATTTTCTGTTTAACCGTGTTAAAGCTGTTGTCTGCCCATCCCCCTTTGCAGCAAATCTCCTGCGGTCGAAAGGAGTAAAAGCAAAGTTAACTTCCATTTCAAACGGGATACCGATTGAATATGTCCCTGGTGATTATGAACGACCGGCATGGTTTGGTGATAAATTCGTATTGCTGAATATCGGGCGGCATGCAAATGAAAAACGGCAACAACTCCTGATAGAAGGTGTTAAACGCTCTAAATATGCTGCTAACATTCAGCTCATTCTTGCCGGCCGGGGGGAACGCACCGAAGAACTGAATACAAAAGGAAAGGATCTACCGGTAGTACCATTTACCGAGTACATCAGTTTTGAGGATAAACTTAAGTTTTTAAATACTGCTGATCTTTTTGTACTCCCATCCATCATCGAACTGGAAAGTTTATCCTGCCTCGAGGCTATAGGTTGCGGATTACCCTGTTTGATCAGTGATTCCAGGTACTCGGCAGCTTCCATGTTTGCGCTCGATGAAAGGTTTGTATTCAAATCGGATGATGCCGCTCAGTTAGCAAGTAAAATTGACTACTGGTACGAGAACCGGGATGAATTAAGAAGCAATGCCATGAAGGAAAAGGTTTTATCACAGGCAAAGGCCTATCGTTTTGACAAGGCCGTGGATGATTACGAGGTGTTTATCAAAGAGATGACAACTACACAAAAGTGAATCGCTTCTCAGTCCTTCAATCAGAGTACCGATGGTTAATTCTATAACTTACCGAATATGAAAACAGACAAAGTCCGTGAACAACAGGTTCCCATGGAGTCGGTCTATCCGATCACAATAACCTGCGGTTATAAATTCATGAGAACCGATTATTTTTTCCTTTTCTTCAGCAATATTGCCTATTATCTTTTTTACTTGGTGCTGGGGGTAGGTTATTTTAAAATAATCGGTAGACATAAGGTCTATGGCCGGAAAAATATCAGGTCATTAAAACGGCAGGGGTTCATTACCGTGGCAAATCACTGTCATTTTTTCGATACTGTCCTTACGGGAGTAGCTTTACTTCCCCGGCGACCCTGGTATGCATCCGTGCAACGTAACTTTGAAGCCCCCTATTACCGTAAGTTGTTCCGGATTCTAAGGGGATTTCCAATTCCGGATGGGGTTCTTGGATTGAAAAAAATCATGAATCCAGTCGTTGGAGCAATATCAAATGGAAAAATCGTCCATTTGTTTCCCGAAGAGGAACTCTGGCACCTGTACCAAGGTATTGATTATTTTCAAAAAGGAGCTTTTTATCTTGCTCATCATGCAAATTGTCCTGTAATTCCGATAGTTCACCTTTTCAAACCGAGGGAATTATTTGGTAAGAAATTATCAAGGAACATCCTGGTTATAAAAACTATTATTGGTGAACCTATATATCCGCGGGTTATAAAGGAAGAAGGGAAAAGTGTGGATCGTAAATCCATACAAGAAATGACCGACCGGGCTCATCAATGGATGAAAACGATGTTGGCTGAATATCATAGAGGAAGTGAAAAGATAAAAGGATAATAAAATTGGTTCTACTCAAAGGTGTAAATATATCTATTTTACCTGATTAATTATAAAGATTCTAAATAAGACTGGAAAAACCGGAGATCCTGACCAGCCTCCGCCGATTTTTGTTGATCACCATATCTTCTTAACAATCTACAAGGGGAGGTGGCAGGTTGCACCGATGAAGACTGATCAAGGCAAGCGACTTTTCCAACTTAAAGAATCATTTTTAATTTTAATGTAAACATTGTCAATTATCCATTTAGCTGAAGAGCTAATATTTTTTTTATTAACAGGTGAGGAAATGTAAAAAAATTGACTATATTTGTCCACGTGTACATTAACTTTTGACGGGTGTTCCGGTTCTCGGGCACCCGTTTTTTATTTGAAATTTTCACAATACCATTGATAGAAAGATTGAAAGTCCTTTGCGATATAATACAGGCCCCCGGATGCCTCAACCTGGCTTTGACAGGTGTGCTGTGTGGAAAAGACGCTTGCCTTGATCAGTCTTCATCGGTGCAACCTGCCACCTCCCCTTGTAGATTGTTAAGAAGATATGGTGGTCAACAAAAATCGGCGGAAGATGGTCAAGATCTCCGGTTTTTCCACCCATTTCTTTTTATTATGATATTCCAGTACTTTCTCTACCTTTGATATTGAATCCAGTTCAATATGTACCAGCTCAGAATTTCCATAGATGGCATTGAACCCCCGATCTGGCGATTAATTCAGCTACCAGAGTCATATTCCCTGAACAAACTTCACCATATTATCCAAATTGCTTTCGGTTGGGAGAACTCAAATATCTGGTGTTTTTGGAATGAGGATGTGCCTACAACAAACCCATGGCTATGGGGCGGTGGAGTTACCATGTGGGATAAACGGGTAAAAATCAAAAGTGTTCTGAAACAGATTGGAGATATTTTGCCCTATGAATATGGCAGAGGGGATTATTCTTGGAAACTCACGATTGCTTTGGGAGAAATGGATACTGAAAGGGTCAAAGCCTCACGTTGTCTCGATGGGGCGAGATTTATAATGGAGGATTGTGGCGGGGTTGAAGGGTACAAGAATTTGATGCATCTCCTCTCACATCCTGAACTCGATGGGTACCTTGATCTTGTTTACGGCTTGGGAGATTTTGACCCTGACCGATTTGATAAAGAAAGGGTGAATGAAAAATTGAAAGGACTTGTCAAATACATCAGGGCGTTTGAGGAAGAACACGATATACAGTTTTGATAATGAGGATATGCTCAATAGCGCAGGGTTGCGCAAGTTGAGGATTGTGGTGTGGTTCGAGGATATCAGGAGCTAATTCAGCATTTGAGGCAACCTGAGAGAGATGGTTATCTTGAACTTTTAGAGTGTTTGGGAAATGATTATAATACCGAAAAGTTCGATTTGGAGAAGGTAAACTGAAGATTAAGGGGATTGGCGAGGTATATCAGGGAGTTTGAGGAAGAGAATGGGTTTTAAGTAATACCAGTCTAAATTTTAATACAAAGAATAGAACATTTAATATGATTAGTATGAATTAACAATAATGATTTTATTTTCGTTTCGTATAAAAAATTATGACAAAAGATCACATCCGTCCAAAATAAATTTTTAAGAAAAAAAGAAGGGATTGGAGATACCCCTGAAAGGGGTAATTTTACAATATCGACAAAAACCAATCCCTATGGTAAAATTATCTCTTCTTTCACAAATGACAAGTTTAATACCCAGATAAGCTTCATTTCCTACTTCATCTTAATTTGATTGAAAAAAGATGTATGATGGACGTAAAATATGCAAGTTTTGACCTGAAAGTTACTACAAGTGTTACTACAAATAAAAAACCACCTACAAAATATTCGTTGTAAGTGGTTGATTTGTTTGTGGGCCCACCTGGACTTGAACCAGGGACCACCTGATTATGAGTCAGGTGCTCTAACCAACTGAGCTATAGGCCCGCTTCATAACTAATTGGTGATTAATTATGAAGTTAAGGGCGGCAAAAGTAGAAAAAAAATCGCATTTTTGCAAAACGGTATCTCCAGCTTAATACTATCTATGCTTCGACTCAAGCCAAATATCCCGAACTATAACTCAATCAAAAACATCATTTTTGATTTTGGAGGTGTGATCTGTGACCTGGAGATAAAGCGTTCTGTTGAGAAATTCATGGAATTCGGGCCGTCTAAAAACGAGCATATAACACAGGAAGAGAAGAACAGTGGATTTGAGCTTCTTGTTTCGACCTATGAGACCGGCCGTATCAGCACACAGCAGTTCAGGAACGAGATCAGGGAATTTTACCAAGAGCCACCAACAGACGAGGCTATCGACAATGCATGGAATGCCCTGCTTGTCGGGATACCTGAACCCAGGTTAAGACTGCTTAAGAAGATACGAAAAAGTTACCGGATCTTCCTGCTCAGCAATTCAAATGAGATACATTACCTTAAATATGTTGACGACCTGAGGCAGCAATATGGCTACAGGGATTTTGAGGAATTATTTGAGAAAACTTATTTTTCATTCCGCCTCCATCTGAAAAAACCAGACCCGGGAATCTTCAGGCTGGTTTTAAATGAGAACAAACTGGATCCCAAAGAAACGCTTTTCATCGATGATACGCTTATGCATGTGAAGGCTGCCAATAAGATTGGCATCAACGGGTATCACCTGCAGGAAGGGGAAGATATCACAGGACTTTTTGGCAGACTGTGACCCTGCCGAACCAGATTTTTCACTCTCAAGTGATGAACTTCTAATAAGACTCACTTGACATTAGATGAAAATTGTGTTAATTTTGCACCCCTTCTAACCCACTATTACAGATGAAATTATCGCAATTCCGATTCCACCTTCCCCCAGAATTGATTGCCGGACACCCTCCGAAAATGCGGGATGAAGTCCCCATGATGGTACTTGACCGCAAGAACCGTAAGATAGAGCACCGGCATTTTAAGGATATTCTTGACTACTTTAGCGACGGGGATGTATTTATAATTAATAACACTAAAGTTTTCCCGGCCCGCCTGTATGGCGAAAAAGAAAAGACAGGTGCAAAGATCGAAGTATTCCTGTTGCGCGAGCTGAACCGCGAATCGAGGTTATGGGATGTACTTGTGGACCCTGCCAGGAAGATCAGGATCGGGAATAAACTATATTTTGGCGATGACGATTCGCTTGTGGCCGAGGTGATAGATAATACGACCTCGCGTGGCAGGACCATCAGGTTCCTTTTCGACGGCCCTTACGAAGAGTTCAAGAAGACCATCCAGAGCCTTGGGGAGACTCCACTTCCAAAGATACACAACCGGCCGGCGACGGCGGAAGATGAAGAACGATACCAGACGATATATGCCAAACACGAAGGGGCAGTTGCGGCCCCGACAGCCGGGATGCATTTTACACGTGAAGTGATGAAACGGCTGGAATTACAGGGTGTTTCATTTGCCGAGGTGACCCTGCATGCAGGCCTGGGAAATTTCCGCACCATCGACGTGGAAGACCTTACCAAGCATAAGATGGATTCAGAAGAGATGATCATTGAACAGGCAACTGCAGATATTGTGAATTGTGCCAAGCTTGGCAAGAAAAATATTGTTGCAGTGGGAACAACAACGATGAAGGCCATCGAGTCGTCGGTCACCATTGCAGGCACCCTGAAACCCTTCAGGGGCTGGAGCAACCGTTTCATTTTCCCGCCTTATGAATTCAGTATCGCAAATGCGATGATCACCAACTTCCAGCTGCCACAATCGCCCATGATGATGATGGTAGCTGCATTTGCGGGATATGATTTCCTGATGGAAGCGTACCGTATCGGTATTGAGAAGAAATACAAGTTCTTTACTTATGGCAATCCCATGCTGATCATTTAAACCTCATTTTCCATTTCTTGTCAGAAAATTGTGCCATACTGGTTGCAGGCGGAACAGGTATCCGCATGAAAAGCGATGTTCCCAAGCAATTCCTTCTGCTTGCAGGAGAGCCGGTACTGGCGCATTCCATCAGGATCTTTCACATGTTCGATCCGCAAATGAAGTTAATCGTAGTACTTCCTGAATGCCACATCTCTTTTTGGGAACAACTTTGCCAGAAACATTCATTCATTATCGCCCATACTATTGTAATGGGAGGAAAAACCCGTTTTGGTTCGGTGAAGAATGCGCTGGAACAGGTCAGCGGAAAAGGACTGGTGGCTATACATGATGGAGTGAGGCCGCTAGTGGCAATAGAAACAATAAGACGCGCCTTCAAGGAGGCTGATAAAAACGGCAATGCCATCCCTGTGATCAGGATGCAGGACTCGATCAGGGAATCGGGACCGGACGGAAGCAGGGAGATTTCACGTGAAAACCTCAGGATCGTGCAGACGCCCCAGGTATTCAGGACAGAATTGATCAAGAAAGCCTATGGATCGGCCCCACATGAAAATTTTACCGATGATGCCACCGTGCTGGAAACCCTGGGGAAGAAGATCCACCTGGTAGAAGGGAACCCTGAAAACATCAAGATCACAAATCCTTTTGACCTGTGTTGTGCAGAAGCTATTCTCGGGCATTCTGCTTTACAGGACTGATCTTTCTTCCTTTCCATTCATAGGGCACCACATTACCTAAGACACCGATCAATGTGACATAGACCAGGTCAAGAATCTGCACTACAGGGTAGAGGTACAACGACCTCTTTCCGCCTGTAAGTGTCATGACCCGGTATACGGCAGGGAATTCGAAGATCATTTTAAGCCCCAGCATGCAGCATGAGAGTAATAAAAGCCGGAGGCTAAAGATCCAGGCTACCAGGCCTGAAAGAAGCAGACAGTTAAAAAGCCAGGTGAGGACCGATACAGCCATTACTACAGGATCGGTATAACCGCGGCTCTTTGAAACCCACCGTAGCCGCTGGTTGAAAAATGAGAGGAACGATCTTTCCGGTTTTGTGGAGACGACGGCTTCTTCAGAATAAATGAATTTTATTGAAGCCGGGCCGAATCTTTTCCTGATCTTCATCATAAGGAACATATCATCCCCTGAAGGATGGGCCGAGCCCTCCGCAGAATTACATGTTTCAAGCCAGGCTTTTCGCGTAAAAGCCAGGTTGGCGCCGTTGCACATAAGAGGAAACCCGGCAGTGCAGGAGCCTGCTGTTGCTGCCATGAGCCCGGAAAATTCAATGACCTGCAGACGTTCAAAAAAAGAACCTGCCTCATAAAAAGAGACAGGTCCTATGATCATTTCCGGATGTTTTTGTTCATAAAAGATGGCTATAGAAGATATCCATGAAGGATACGACCGGGTATCGGCATCGGTCGTGATAATCAGATCACCGGTAGAAGTTTCGATCCCAGACAAGATGGAACGTTTTTTAAATGCCTGGTCTTTTGCAATTGAGCCGGATGTTATAACCCGGAGGTTCATCGAGGGGTGTTCCTTTGAAAAACCGATGACCCGTTTTTCAGTCTGATCTATGGAATTATCATTTACCACGATGACCTCAATGAGATCAGGAGGATAAACCTGCCGTTCCAGGTCCAAAAGGCAATTAACGATAGTTTCCTCTTCATTCCTCGCGGGGATGATGATGCTGACTTTCGTGACAGGCCGGCGACCAGTTACGGCAATTCCTTTTAGTCTGAATATTCCTATATCAATCAGGAAGATAATAATAAAGTAGAGGGTTGAAATAACCAGGAAACCTGTGTAAAAGAAAGTAAGTGTTGTCATAAATATGGTCAGGTTACCTGTGAATTTTTGCGGAAGAATTTAAGGCGGAAGACGAAGAATGATCCGATAAATGCAGGAATGGCGAGGTTAATGATCCAGAGCAGGGTAGCTGCTGAAAGGACCCCGAGGAGGATTGAATCAGGCAGAATTGAAGAATGGCTGAACCAGATGCCGAAAAAGTAAACTGAAACAGAGTCTCGAACTGCGAGTTCAGTGAGTGTGACTGTGGGTACAATGGCCAGGACCAGGAAGATCAGGGAGGTAAGCAAGATGCCATCAAAAACCGGGACCGGCACAGAGAAGATCTTCAGCAGCATGAGGAACTGGCCTGTAAAAACAAGGTAACGCATGAAACTCATCACTATCACACGGATCATATCACGTGGCCTGAACCCGGAGAATACTGCGAGGTGCTTCCTGAACCTCTTCAGTCGTGGACGGAACAGCTTGTCACGCAGGACAGAGAGAAAATGAACGTTCACAATGAGAAAGAGAAGCAACATGTCCATGAGGATGACCAATGAAACGATACCGGCGAAAACAGTACCTGAAAAAAAGCTATTATTACTCATGAACCTGGGGATGAACACAAGTGCTGCGAGGGTACCGGTGAATATGGTGATGAACAACTGGCTCATGCTTCCCAGGATGGTGATGAGGATACCGTCGACATGGCTGGCTTTATCGAGGATGAATGCCCTGGCAACATATTCACCGGTGCGGTTGGGTGTAAAAAAGCTGATGGATATTCCTGCGAAAACAGCCTGCAAAGAACGAAAATAAGTGACACGTTCGATCTTCCCGATCATAAAGCGCCACTTCCCTGATTCGATACCCCAATTTACAAGCATCAGCAAAAGAACAATAAAGAGTAAGTTCGTTACACCAGGTTTCTCAAGCAGGCTGGTAAACTGATGGTATTGCTGGTGCCAGTCCCTTCCATAAAAGATCTTCTTGTAAAGAAATCCATAGGTAGCAGCGAGGATAAGAATCCTGAGCAGTATGTTCCAGGTTTTCTTTAATTTTGTCTGCATCCTATCTTCAAAAAATTGACAGATAACCGCATCATTATTGGCATCGATCCAGGAACAAATATTATGGGTTACGGGATCATAGGGATTACAGGGAGAAAGGTACGTCTTTTATCGCTTGGCGTGTTAAAATTAAGCAAAGTTGAAGGTCATGCCCTTAAACTGAAAAATATTTTTGAAAAAACCTTTTCACTGATCGAAGAGTATCACCCTGATGAGCTGGCCATTGAAGCCCCGTTCTATGGAAAGAATGTTCAGTCGATGCTGAAGCTTGGCAGGGCGCAGGGAGTGGCGATCGCCGCTGCCTTATCGCGGTCGGTACCGGTTTTCGAATATTCACCAAAAAAAGTCAAACAATCCATTACCGGTAAAGGAAGCGCTTCAAAGGAACAGGTTGCAGCCATGCTTCAGAGGCTGCTGAGTTTTAAGGAAATGCCGAAGCACCTGGATGCAACCGACGGCCTTGCTGTTGCAATGTGCCACTATTTCCAGCGGAATCCAGGAGAAGAGAAGAAAGTTTACTCAGGATGGAATGCCTTCCTGGCTGATAATCCCGAGCGAAAGGGATAAGTATCTTACATTAATTTCTGGTAAACCATCCACCACCTGTCGGGGATGTCGTTGGCGCAGGCTGTCTGGTAGTCCTGGTAAGAACAGGGGACCAGGTAATGGCGCTGGTACTTGATGCGTTGTTCGGATTGCAGTGGAATCTCCATCCACCAGCGGTCAGTCTTCTTGCTCTTGTAAAATGTTAGTTCTTCCTTGTGATCAGTTATCGCTACGCGGTAACGGATATAGTCATCATCATTTTTAAAAGGAAAATCGTGAGGACGGCTATAGAACCCTTCAATGAAATACCAGATCATCTGTGCCACCAATTGTGCCGTCTGTCCATTCCTGTCGAACTGGGGATTGGTTTCATAAAAGCCGATCGATGTCAGCTTGTCGCTCAATCCCGCATACCGTATCACCTGGCAGATCTCTTCGCCATAAAAACCGTTTGGTGTGGCATTTGCGTTGCCGGGGGCATCTGACGACCTGACGCATGATACATCTACAGAAATCAGGTCGGCATTCCTCACGACGGGTTCCGCTTCTTCAATATTATCACGTAAGACCCCCAGACGATACACATCAAACATCAGGTTCTTCATCAGTTTCAATGCATCCTGATCGACAAAATAAGTCTGGTAGCCAAGGTTTGCATAGTTGAACAGATAATTTGGCTGATGCAGGATAATGTTACTCAGGAACGATCGTGAGCTGACTTCCTCTGCCGAGTTGCCCAGGTCAAACATGGAATCGATAGAAACGATGTTGATGATCAGGCCGAGGTTCTGGTAGGCCTGGTAGTTTGCATAGGTCAGATCCTGGCTGCCGCCGATGATGACCGGGAAGATGTTTTTATCCAGCATTTCTGCAACAACCGAAGAAAGCGCGAAATAAGTATCCGAAACCTGGAAGCCCGCTTTGATGTTGCCCAGATCGACGATCTTCGGCTCGAAGATCCCCGGGTACAGATTATAGAGGTACTTTCTGACATAGTCGGGGGCAAGTGCACAGCCGTCGTTGTTAAATGCATTCCTGTCTTCTTTAACGCCAATCAGAACGATATCGGCTTCAAGGTAACCGGGGAAATCACCGGAGGTAACGAATGCAGTTATTTTATCTCCCAGGCGGGGCTGTCCTGAGGAGTCAGGGATATAGCCGAGGTCAAGGGGCTCAAAAAATTCAGAAATGTCCATAGATTTGATTAAAACGGATCAAATTTACTTCTTTTTTCGTGAATTCCTGCCCGGTTTGGAAGGTTCTGTTTCTTTTACGATTGACAAGCAGTCCTGCAGCGTCAGTTCTTTGGGGTCTTTGCTCTTCGGAATCTTATAATTCTGCTTTTTATAAGAAATATAGGCTCCATACCTGCCATTCAGGATCTTCATATCTGCATTTTCAGCAAATATGCGAATGGTTTTTTCCGCTTCCTTTTTCCGTTTTTCCGTTATGAGTTCGATAGCCCTTTCGAGTTCTATCGTCAAGGGATCATCTGTTTTTGAGAGTGAGTAGAATGCCGATTTATGGCGGACATAAGGGCCAAAGCGTCCTGTTGAAACGATCACTTCCGAATCTTCATAGTTACCGATGGTCCTGGGCAGTTTAAAGAGGTCCATTGCTTCCTCAGGAGTAATGGTATCAATGCTCTGACCTTTTTTCAGAGATGCAAACCTGGGCTTATTTTCAGAATCGCTGTCGCCAAGTTGCACCATCGGTCCGTACCGGCCGATCCTGACAGAAAGATTTTCACCACTTACCGGATCTTTACCAAGTAATTTTTCACCGCTAACCTTTTTTGAAGTCTCAAGGGTTTCTTCAATCTGGGAATGAAACGGAAAATAAAAGTCATGGATCATTTTATTCCATACCAGGTTGCCTTTGGCGATCTCATCAAACTCTTCTTCCACGGTGGCTGTAAAATTATAATCAAGGATATTGATAAAATATTGCATCAGGAAACTGTTGACCAGGGTACCAATATCAGTTGGGAAGAGCTTGGCTTTTTCATAGCCTGTATTTTCCGTTTTTGTTTCTTCGGCCAGCGATTTGCCTTTAAGCCTGATCAGGGTGTATTGACGGACCTGGCCAGGCCGGTCTTCCCTGATCACATATTCACGTTTCTGGATAGTTGAGATAGTAGGGGCATAGGTAGATGGGCGGCCGATACCCAGTTCTTCCAGTTTTTTAACGAGACTTGCTTCGGTATATCTTGGGGAATGCTGTGTAAATTTTTGCTGTGCGACGATCTCCTGTGCGATCATTTTGTCACCTTTAGCGACGGGTGGAAGAAGACCTTCCTGGTTTTCATCTTCGTCGTCATCTCTTGATTCCATATATACTTTCAGGAATCCATCAAATTTGATGATTTCGCCTTTGGCAATAAACTTTTCCTTTGCATTTGAGATGCCTATGGTCACGTTGGTCTTCTCAAGAATGGCATCACTCATCTGGGAGGCGATGGTCCGCTTCCAGATGAGGTCGTAAAGCCGTTTCTGTGAATTATCCCCCTCGATATTCCTGTGGTTCAGGTAGGTGGGCCGGATAGCTTCATGAGCTTCCTGGGCACCTTTAGTCCGTGTAGTATATTGCCTGGTTTTAACATATTCATTACCGAATGAGCGTGTGATCTCTTCCTTTGCCATAGCCAGGGCCATTTTAGAAAGGTTCACGGAGTCGGTACGCATGTAGGTGATTTTCCCGGATTCATAGAGTTGTTGTGCTACGCGCATTGTATTTGCAACAGAAAAGCCAAGCTTCCTACTGGCTTCCTGCTGCAAGGTGGAAGTAGTAAAAGGAGGTGCAGGTGATTTCTTAGCAGGTTTTGTGTCAAAATCCTCTACTGCAAATAGTGCGGTTTTACATTTTTCAAGAAATGTAACAGCTTCTTCTTTCTTATTGAACCGTTTGTTAAGTTCGGCTGTTATCTTCGATTTATTCTTCTCATTATCCAGCAAGAATTCTGCCTGGACGCGATAGGAGGAGGCTTCTGCAAAGTTGCGGATCTCCTCTTCTCTTTCCACGATCAGGCGGACGGCTACTGACTGAACCCTTCCTGCGGAAAGAGCGGGCTTAATTTTTCTCCAGAGCAGAGGAGAGAGCTCAAATCCTACCAGCCGGTCGAGTACTCTCCGTGCCTGCTGGGCATCCACGAGGTTTTTATCAATCTTCCTGGGATGCTCAATAGCTTCAAAAATTGCCGTTTTTGTAATTTCATGAAAAACGATCCTCTTCGTTCTCGATTCATCCAAATCAAGAGCCGATACGAGATGCCAAGCAATGGCTTCTCCTTCACGGTCCTCATCAGATGCCAGCCAGATCATCTCTGCATCGGCTGCTTTCTTTTTCAATTCAGAGACAATTTTTTTCTTATCCGGTGAGATGATATATCTCGGAAGAAAGCCATGCTCAATATCGACGCCGAGGTCTTTTTTCGCAAGGTCCCTGACATGCCCGAAGCAGGATTTTACAGTGTAATCCTTCCCAAGGAACCCCTCAATGGTTTTAGCTTTTGCAGGAGACTCAACAATCACAAGATTTCTGGTCATTTTAGCAGATTAGGTAAAACTTTAAAAACCGGGCACAAAAGTAAAACAATTACCGATTCAAATCACTTTTGGCCTTCTAGTCCTCAAAACGAAAAGACCCTCAGTTTATTCTTTTTACCTTTGTGTGCTCTTCCCACGTTAATCCGCGAACCTGGGAAAAGTAATAGAGACAGAGGATGAAAAGCAAAAAATTTTTTATCGAGACGTATGGTTGCCAGATGAATTTTTCTGACAGTGAGATCGTTGCATCTATTTTAGAACAGGAAGGATTTGAAAGCACAAAGGAATTGGCGGAAGCGGAGGTGGTCCTTATCAATACCTGTTCGATAAGAGATCATGCGGAACAGAGGGTGCGGAAAAGACTGGAGTACATGCAATCACTGAAGAGGAGAAATCCAAAACTGATCATCGGGATGCTGGGATGCATGGCGGAACGTTTGAAAAAACAATTACTTGAAGAAGAAAAGGTACTTGATCTTATTGCCGGACCGGATGCATATCGTGACCTTCCGCGGCTGATGAAAGAAGTAGAATCGGGAACAAAAGCCATTAACACCCTGCTTTCAATTGATGAAACCTATGCTGATATTTCTCCGGTACGATATGATTCAAACAGGATCTCGGCTTTCATCTCGATAATGCGCGGCTGTGTGAATCATTGTGCATACTGCATCGTACCTTATGTCAGGGGCCAGGAAAGAAGCCGTGATGTCACTTCAATCATAAAAGAAGCTAATTTCCTTTATCAGAGTGGTTTCAGGGAAGTGACCCTGTTGGGACAAAATGTCAATTCTTATAACCGGACACAAGATGGGATTAAGACAGTGTTTGCAGGACTACTTGAAAAGGTAGCCAAAATAAACCCCTCGTTGCGGGTCCGGTTTGCCACTTCGCATCCGAAAGACATTTCTGATGAGCTGCTTCAAACCATGGCCAGTCGAGGGAATATCTGCAAGGCCATCCATCTCCCGGTGCAATCGGGCAGCACCTTTATCCTTGAACACATGAACCGGGGATATACACGCGAACAGTATCTTGAGCGCGTCGCCGCCATCCGGCATTTTCTTCCCGACTGTGCTATATCGACTGACATAATTGCAGGGTTCTGCGATGAGTCAGAAAAAGATCATCAGGAAACATTATCACTTATGGAACAGGCAGCATTTGATTATGCATTTATGTTCCGCTATTCGGAAAGACCAGATACGCTGGCAGCCGAGCGATACCGGGACAATGTTCCCAATGAGGTGAAAGACAGGAGGTTGAGGGATATCATTGGTCTTCAGCAGAAACTTTCCTACCAGAGCAACAAAAATGATGTCGGGAAGACCTTTGAAGTGCTGATCGAAGGCTATTCAAAACGATCAGATGCCTGGTTTTCAGGCAGGAATTCACAAAACAAGGTAGTAATATTCCCAGTTACCAGGAATAAGCCGGGAGAATATGCAGGGGTAAAGATTGTTCGTTTCACATCAGCCACGTTAATAGGTGAAGCAGGCTAAAAATAGATTTTCATTAAAGATAACTTCTCCCAAACCCCCACTTTCCGGACAACCTTATAACATCAAGAAATCAGTAAATACTTTCCTCTGAAAACAATATGGGTGAAAGAATAATGCTTCATATCTCTTTGAAAGGGTATATAATCGAAGGAATTTGAATTTTTCAATTTATTAAAAAAAGTGTAACTTTGCTTTATTATAAACAGAAAATAATCCATTGTCTCACAGAAATTTTCGACCAAGACTAAAAGATATTCCATCAATCCCGGATATCTCCCTGAAATAATTTTATGAAGAATATCAAGTGTTTTTTACTTTCTCAACTGCTCCTGATCAGCCTGATACTTGTCTTTTTAAGTTCATGCGTAACGCAAAAACAAGTAAAGTATCTTCAGAAAAAGCAGGAAAACGACACGACCTGGAACTATCACAACACAAGGACATCAGACTACAAGATACAGCCGCACGATTTCCTTTACATCCGGATCTTTAACATGGATGAAAAATCGTATCTGTTCTTTAACAGGCAGACATCAATCACCAGCAACATGGCCTCTGAATACTCGGATCTCGGCTTATACCTTGACAGTTATGTTGTAAATGATTCCGGTTATATTGATTTCCCGCTGATCGGGAAAATTTTCATGAAAGATATGAAACTCGATCAGGCCAAAAATACATTGCAATTACTCATCAATGAATACCTGAAAGATGTTACTGTAACCGTGAAGCTGGTGAACTTTAACGTTACTATTCTTGGGGAAGTCAAAATGCCCGGAGCCCACAAAGTGTACCAGGATAAGGTCAATATTTTTGAAGCGATTTCACTTGCAGGTGATCTGACTGAATTTGCCAACCGCGAAAAAGTCGCGCTGATCAGGCTGACAAAAGATGGGTCCAGGGTGATCTACCTAAACCTGAACAGCATTGAGATCCTGAGCTCGCCATATTATTACCTGGAGCCGAATGATATAATTTATATCGCTCCACTCGGGATCAAACGATGGGGATCAGAGACTTTTCCATGGGCTCTGGTTTTCAGTGGTGTTACGACTGCGCTTTTGTTGATTGAATATTTCCGCTATTTCAAATAAACCAAGAGCAATGGAAGAAAACTTTCAGTTGGGGGAACATCAGCAGTCCATTGATTACAAGGAGATCTTTTTCAAATTATTCAGATACTGGTATGTATTTATCCTGGTGCTGTTCGTAGCATTGCTGATTGCATTTTTCTTCAACAAATATTCGCACCGTGCTTATGAAGTGACGACCACTGTCCTGGTAAAAGACCAGACAGGAAAAAATATTGATCCGCAGGATATGTTAGGCTTTGGCTTTGGCCTCAGAAACCAGAATGTTCAGAATGAAATAGGCATCCTTGGGTCGCATAGCCTTATATACAGGACAGTTTCCAAGATCGGGTTCGAAGTATCCTATTATTCAGATGAAAAATTCATCAATTCTGAACTTTATACAAAGTCACCCTTTCTTGTAGAGCTTGACCGTAAAGTTCCTCAACCTCTGAATTTACGCTTTAATATTACGATCTTATCGAAGGACCAGTATAATCTTGAAGTGAAAGAAGAGAATGTATCGTTTTACGATTATACGGAAGGGAAGATCTTAAGCAAGACTCCTGTAACGATCAGCTATAACCAGACCCTTCCTTTCGGAAAGGATGTCATCTCTCCCTATTTTAAATTCAAGATTGTCCTTAACCACACATTCGACCCCGAGAGAGATATTAACCGGACCCTGCAATTTCAGCTAAGGGATTATGAGGGACTGGTAAACGAATTCAGGGGTTATAATATAGAACGCATCAACAAAGAATCCACCATATTACAAATCAAAATTACTGGTGGAAATGTCGACAAGCTTGCTGATTTCCTCAACGCCCTGACGAATGAATACATTGAAAAGGGGCTTGAAAAAAAGAACCTGGTCAGCATCCGGACCATTGATTTTATAGACAGCGAACTAAGAGGCATTTCGGATTCCCTTTATGTTTCTGAAAGAGAGCTCCAGGAATTCAAATCACGAAACGGGATGCTAAGCCTTGACGAGGCATCCAAACAGATCTTCGAGGACATGGGGAAGTTGCAGGAAGAGAAAGCCAAATTGTTTATCCAATCAAAATACCTGGCAAACCTGAAGGCATACATTGAAAAAAATCAAAAACTGGACGAGCTGATCATTCCTTCGGCCATGGGAGTTGAGGATAACCTGTTGAATGAACTCACGATAGAATTGACGAAATTGTACACCACAAAGATAGAAACGACGCAATATTCAAAAGAGAAAAACCCGTCGATGAAGACCCTGGATATCCAGATCGATGCCACAAAAAATGCCATCTTTGAAACCATCAATAATGCCATCAAGACCAATAATATAGGATTAAAGGACCTGGACGAAAGGATGGATGTGATCTTCTCCAAGGTCAGCCAGCTTCCCGAAACACAGCGGGTCCTTGTCGGCATTGAACGAAAATTCAAGCTGACAGATGCTATTTACACTTACATGCTGCAGAAGAGGTCGGAAGCCCAGATCACACAGGCATCGAATCTCCCCGATAATGAAGTCCTGGATAAAGCAAACCCTGAAGAAAGCAATCTTATCTATCCCAAGGTAAGCATAAATTACATGATTGCCCTGCTTATAGGCCTGATCATCCCCGTTGTTTTTATCCTGGGGAAAGATTACCTGAACGACAAGATCATGCAGCGGGAAGATGTGGAAAAGATAACTTCGATCCCCATAATCGGACATGTTATTCACTCCAGCAAAGAAAGTAAAGTCGTGGTGATGGATTTTCCAAAATCATCGATAGCAGAATCATTCAGGTCGATCCGGACCAACCTGCAATATTTCCTTAAGGGAAAAGAAAAGCAAACCATTCTTCTTACTTCCGATATGGTACGTGCCGGCAAGACTTTCTGTTCAATCAATCTTGCTTCCATCTTTGCAATGTATGGCAAAAAGACATTACTAATGGGATTTGACCTTCGAAAACCCAGGATTTACCAGGATTTTGGTCTTACCAACGAGGAAGGGATCACTTCTTATCTGATAAACAAGAGCACTTTAGACAGTATTATCCAGAAATCAGGCGTGGAAAATCTTGACATTATCAGTTCCGGTCCTGTTCCTCCGAATCCTTCTGAACTTATTGCCTCGGAGAAGACAGCAACAATGTTTGCACTTCTGAAGGAAAAATATGATTTCATCATCATGGACACCCCGCCGATGGGGCTTGTCACTGATGCCTTCCTGCTGATGAAATATACCGATGCCAACCTGATCCTGGCCAGGCAGAATTTTACATATAAAAAGATATTTACTTCCATTATACGTGACCTGGAGCAACGTAAGCTGCCGAACCTTGCAATTCTCATTAATGATGTGAGACTGACGAGGAGCTCATACGGTTATGGATACGGATATGGATATGGATATGGTTATGGATATGGTTATGGTTATGGATATGGATACGGGTATGGATATTATTCAGAGGACAGGAAGACTGAGAAAAAATCTGTATTAAAAAGAATTTTTGGGAGATCCTAGTGTATCAGATACGTCATCTACAAGAGCTTGAATCCGAAGCTATATATGTCATAAGGGAGGTTGCCGCTCAGTTTGAGCGGCCCTGTCTTTTATTTTCGGGAGGTAAGGACTCCATCGTTCTTGTCTACCTTTCACAAAAAGCTTTCTGGCCCGCACGGATTCCTTTTCCCCTGGTACATATCGATACCGGTCATAATTTTGAAGAAACCCTGCAGTTCCGTGATACACTCGCGGCCAGGTTTCATGTGCGCCTGATCGTGGGTTCTGTCCAGGAATCGATCGATACCGGCAGGGTAATCGAAGAACAAGGTTACAATGCCAGCAGGAATGTACTTCAGACCATAACCCTCCTTGACACCATCGAGAAGTACAAATTTGATGCAGCCATTGGCGGTGGCCGTCGTGATGAAGAAAAAGCCCGTGCCAAAGAACGGTTTTTTTCTCACAGAGATGAATTCGGACAATGGGATCCGAAAAACCAGCGGCCTGAACTCTGGAACATATTCAACGGAAAGAAAAAAATGGGAGAACATTTCCGTGTATTTCCAATAAGCAACTGGACCGAGATGGATATCTGGCAATACATCCATCATGAAAACATGGACTTACCCAGTATATACTATACGCATGAACGGAAAGTCTTTAACCGTGACGGTGTCTGGCTTGCCTGGGCGCCTTTCATGAGATTGAAAGAGAAAGAAAAAATTGAGACACGGAAGGTACGGTGCCGCACAGTCGGTGACATTACATGTACAGGCTTGTCACTATCCACCGCTAACTCCATTGAAGACATCATTCGTGAGATTGCAGCTACCCGAATAACGGAAAGAGGTGGCAGGTACGATGACCAGCGTTCAGATGCGGCAATGGAAGATCGTAAGAAAGAAGGGTACTTTTAACAGAAAGAAAGCATGGCAAAGCATCAGGACAGTGGCGAATTCTCCAGTAAAGCGTACCTTGAAATGGATCTGCTCCGCTTTACAACGGCCGGAAGTGTGGATGACGGAAAAAGCACGCTGATCGGCCGCTTGCTTTATGACAGCAAATCAATCTTTGAGGACCAGCTGGATGCGGTTAAAAAAGCCAGTTTGAAGAAAGGAAGTAAACACCTCAACCTCGCATTGCTAACCGATGGCCTAAGAGCTGAAAGAGAACAAGGTATAACGATTGATGTTGCTTATCGCTATTTTGCGACGCCCCGGCGAAAATTCATTATTGCCGATACCCCTGGCCATATTCAATATACACGCAATATGGTCACTGGTGCTTCAACCGCTAATGCTGCAATAATCCTGATAGATGCCCGAAACGGTGTGACAGAACAAACTCACCGTCACGCCTACATTGCATCCTTGCTTGAGATACCGCACATAATTGTTTGCATTAACAAAATGGATTTGCAGGATTATAAAGAAGCCGTATTTAACAAGATAAAAGCAGATTTCAAATCCTTTTCCGACAGGATATTCCCGGGTAAAGATGTTCGTTTTATACCCATAAGCGCTCTTCATGGCGACAATGTCGTGGATCCCTCGCTGAACATGGATTGGTATAATGAAGGCCCCCTTCTGACGGCGCTGGAAAACATTCCCGTTTCAAATGACCATAATCTAATAGATGGCCGTTTTCCTGTTCAATATATCATCCGTCCGGAATCAGATGAATATCATGATTACCGTGGTTATGCAGGACGTATTGCCGGAGGTATTTACCACAAAGATGACCGGGTCATTGTATTACCTTCACGGATCCCTTCTGTAATAACTTCCATCAACACTTTCACCGGTATAAGTGAAGAAGCATTCGCCCCTATGTCTGTCACCCTTACCCTTGCGGATGATATTGATATCAGCAGGGGGGATATGATCGTCCCGGAAAATAGTATCCCGCGCGAAAGTTCCATGATCGAAGTGATAATTTGTTGGATGAACCTGCGTCCGTTACAGGTGAACGGGAAATATGCAATCAAGCATACGACACGTGATGTGCGATGCATAGTCAAAGAAGTCAGATATGTCCTGAACATTAATACACTTGAAAAACAGGAAGAAAAAACGGTTGTGAAACTGAATGATATCGCTTGTGTCGTCTTACAAACAACCAAATCCTTGTTTTATGATCCTTACTCAGTGAACAGGATAACCGGCAGTCTCATTCTGATCGATGAGTCAACCAACGAAACAATGGGTGCGGGAATGATTCTTTAATCAAGTGTTTCCTACAATAAAAGCGCAAAAACCGAGTTTATCAAAATATTCAATTCCCGGGTTTTTCTTAACATTTAATTCATGGCACCTATTCGCAATTATCTTACCACATTGTCCCTTATCCTGGTGACAATCACAGGCTTTACACAGACAACCGGCATCGGCCAGTGGAGAGAACACTTGCCGTATTCCCAATGCATAGCCGTGAAAGAAGCTGGTAGCAAAATATACTGCGCCACGCCTTATTCCATCTTTTATTATGATAAAGATGATAATAGTATTCAGCGAATCAGTAAGATAAACGGCCTTTCTGATATCGGGATTTCGACTATTAATTATAGTAGTGCATATAGCACCCTGGTGATCGCATATACCGACGCAAATGTCGATCTTATCAAAAATAATACGATCATTAATATGCCGGATATCAAGCGTTCTTCTATTCTGGGTAATAAGACCATCAATGATATTTGTTTCATTGGTCAGTATGCATATCTTTCCTGTGGTTTTGGCATTGTGGTACTGGATATGGTCAAACAGGAGATACATGACACTTATTATATTGGGGCCAACGGAGGCCAGGTAAATGTTCTCGGACTTACAGAAGATGATCAGGATACCCTCTTTGCCGCGACAGATCATGGAGTTTATTTTGCTTATGCAAAAAATGCGAATCTTGCAAATTATCAGTCATGGACGAAAGATCCAAGACTTAACATTGCAGAAAAATATGACCATATTATCACTTTCAACGGACAGGTCGTCATAAGCCAGTACCAGACAACAAATCCTCCGGGTGACAGCCTGTACCGTCATTCCAATGGACAATGGACAAAATGGGTCCTGGACGTTTCCTCCCCGGTTGAGCACTTTGAATCTACCTATGGAAAACTCGTTATTTCTTTTAATTATTTCGTGAAATATTTCGATCAGAATTTTAATTACAGTAATGGGATTTATAGCTATAATGGAGGTAGCCCCACTCCATCGGATGCCATTTTTGATAATAGCGGATTGATCTGGATAGCAGACAATAATGCCGGGTTGGTTTCTCTGACTATGTCCGGAGGTTATTCGCCAGTCAGCATCAGCGGGCCCCTCACTTCCCTGGTTTTTGCAATAACTGCATTTGGAAATGATATTTACGTTGTTCCGGGTGGAAGAGATCCCAGCTATACTCCAAACTACTATAACCCTGCGATTTATCATTACAATAGCACTGCCTGGACGAATATAACAGAATCTACAGATGCCGGGTTAGCTAATACCTGGGACCTTTCAACAGTATCCGTTGATCCTTCTGATGCGAAAAGGATATATTCCGGCGCATTTGTTGGCGGATTACTTGAACTTTATGACGGGAAAGCCATTGGCCGTTTTACTTATGGAAACAGCACGCTCAGAAACCATATTTTTACAGATACCAGTGGTGTCAGGGTCAACGGGACTGCATTTGACAGCCAAGGAAACCTTTGGGTGGCAACTTCAGGCAACAACAATTGTCTTTCGCGATATTGCAGGACCTGTGCTGCATCATCACAGTGGACCGGCTATAATGTTCCCATAATCCAGCAGGATGACCTCGGCCAGATGATCATTGACAATAATGACCAGAAATGGATAGTAACAAGGATTTACGGTCCGATAACCAGTCCGCTGCTGGTTTTTAAAGAAGATCCCACAACTCCTGCAAACAGCAAATACATATTGCTCAGCCAGCAGGCAGGTAACGGAAATATACCGGGGCAGTATGTTTATGCAATGGCCGTGGATAAGAACGGTGCAGTATGGATTGGAACTGAAGCAGGGATTGGCGTTTTCTTTAACCCTGAAAATATTTTTACAGGACAGAACTTTGATGCCCAGCAGATCCTTGTCCAGCAAGGACTTTATGTTCAATACCTGATGGAGAATGAAAAAGTGACGGCCATTGCGGTTGACGGCGCCAACAGAAAATGGATCGGCTCTGAAGGAGGAGGGTTATATCTTTTCTCTGCTGACGGAACAAAACAGATCTATCATTTTACCACCGATAACAGTCCGCTTTTTTCCAACAATATTCTTGCACTTGCAATCGATCCGGAAACCGGGGAAGTATTTATTGGTACTGACCAGGGCCTTATCTCTTATAAAGGGACTGCCACAGAAGGAGGTGAGAACTTCTCTAACGTTTATGCTTATCCTAACCCGGTAAAGGAGGATTACGACGGGTTAATAGGGATAAAGGGCCTAGTAAGCAATGCACAGGTCCGTATAACAGATATCGCCGGGAATCTTATTTATTCCACGCAGGCCAATGGAGGTCTTGCCATCTGGGATGGGAAGAACTTCGGCGGGGAAAAAGCCAAAACCGGGGTTTACCTGATTTATGCTGGTAATGATAACGCATCCCAGAAGATTGTTACCAAGTTACTTATTATTCACTGATGCTTCACCAGACCAGAGGAATCGCATTACATGCAACCAAATTCTCGGAAACCAGTTATGTTGTAAAAATCTATACCGAGTTATTCGGGCTTCAATCATATCTTATCAAAGGAGTCAGGAAGCAGAATTCAAGGATCAAACCCGGACTTTTCCAGCCACTGACATTACTCGACCTCGTAGTTTGGCATAAGGAAGAATCTTCTTTACAAAACTTAAAAGAAGCCGATTTTTCTCATCCCTACCAGACCATTCCTTTTGATATTAGGAAAAGTTCAATAGCACTTTTTCTCAACGAGCTTGTATATAAAACGATACATGAAGAAGACCCGCATCCTGAGCTCTTTTCATTTCTATATCGCAGTTGTCTTGACCTGGATGCCGCAATTGACAATTTTTGGCTTTTTCACCTGGTTTTTTCCTTACAACTTACCCGCTACCTTGGTTGTATGCCGCAAATAAACTATTCGGAAAAACGACCTATTCTGAATCTGCGGGAAGGGTTGTTCCAGAAGGAAGTCCCTGATCATCATGAATACCTGGATCCTTCGATGAGTTGGCTTTTCTTTCAGCTTTTAAGTACCCCGGAGGGTACCAATTCATCTCTGAGAATACCTGCAAAGTCCAGGGATAAATTATTGGAGACGATTCTCATTTATTACCACCTGCATGTGCCTGGATTCAGGGAAATCCAATCCCATCATATACTGCATAACATACTGGGATAAGACTTTACATTCAAGTTTTCTTTATCTTTGTCCAAAATCAAAAATTATGTCACAGGTATTGAGCGAGCAGGAAATGATCCGCCGCAACTCATTGAATGAACTTCTACGGTTAGGGATCAATCCGTACCCGCCGGATACTTTTGAAGTCTCTGCTCATGCAGCAGAAATAAAGAGGAAATTTGCAGAGGATCCATCGCTTTTTCAGGATGTAAGCATTGCCGGGAGAATTATGAGCCGGAGGATTATGGGAGCGGCTTCTTTTGTCGAAATCCAGGATTCAACAGGCCGTATACAGTTGTATATAAAACGGGATGATATCTGTGCAGGTGATGATAAAACGCTTTATAACACAGTTTTTAAGAAATTGCTGGATATCGGTGATATCATCGGCGTGAAAGGTTTTGTTTTCAAAACACAAATGGGCGAGATCACGATTCATGTAAAATCCCTGGCCCTTCTTTGTAAATCATTGCGACCGCTTCCTGTTGTGAAGGAAAAAGAAGACACTGTTTTCGATGCCTTTACTGATCCTGAACAACGCTACCGCCAGCGTTATGTAGATCTGATCGTGAACCCCCAAGTACGGGAGATTTTCCAGAAACGAGCCATCCTGGTCAATTCCATGCGTTCATTCCTGAATCTCCGCAATTATCTTGAAGTGGAGACCCCGATTTTGCAACCATTGTACGGTGGCGCAGCAGCACGCCCATTTACAACCTATCACAATACGCTTGACACAACACTTTACCTGCGTATTGCCAATGAGCTCTACTTAAAACGGTTGATTGTTGGTGGTTACGATGGTGTGTTCGAATTTTCAAAGGATTTCCGCAATGAAGGTATGGACCGGTATCATAATCCTGAGTTCACCCAGATGGAATTATATGTTGCCTATAAAGATTATGAATGGATGATGAATTTGGTAGAAGAAATGGTGGAAAAGATCGCCATCGACATGAACAGCACCACTCAGGTCATGGTAGATGATCAGATGATCGATTTCAAACGCCCTTGGAAGCGGTTTACCCTGTATGAGGTTATTCAGCATTATACCGGCATTGATATTTCAGGAAAAACTGAAGCAGAACTGATTGCTTTGGCAAAAAGTCTGAATGTACCGGTCGATCCGACCATGGGCAAAGGAAAGATCATCGATCAGATCTTCGGTGAGAAATGCGAGCCCAACCTGATCCAACCGACTTTTATCACGGATTATCCAATCGAAATGTCGCCACTGGCAAAAAGACACCGGGAAAAGGAAGGATTGGTAGAGCGTTTCGAAGTCATTTGTAACAGTAAGGAGATCTGCAATGCATTTTCTGAACTCAACGATCCTATCGATCAGAGGGAAAGATTCGAATCACAAGCAGAATTGGGAAAACGCGGCGATATGGAATCGATGGTACTCGACGAAGATTTCCTGCGTTCATTGGAATTTGGAATGCCGCCGACAGCCGGGATGGGCATAGGAATAGACCGCCTTACGATGATCATGACCAATTCAGCTTCCATCCAGGATGTACTGTTTTTCCCTCAGATGCGGCCTGAAAAAAGACTAACCTGAAATGAACAGGAAAATCAGCGTAGCCCGATTATCGGTTCTGTCAAACTCACTGCTGATAGCGCTCAAAGTTACTGTCGGCGTCCTGGGTGGGTCTGTCAGTATCCTGTCTGAAGCCATTCATTCTTTTATTGACCTGCTGGCAGCGGTCATCTCCTTCTTTTCCGTGAGGATATCTGATACACCTGCAGATAACCGGCATCCATACGGCCATGGAAAATATGAAAACATTTCAGGAGTAACTGAAGCTATCCTGATCTTTATTGCATCGGGATGGATCATTTTTGAAGCTGTGAGAAGGATAATTCATCCGGTTACCATTGAAAAGATCAGCCTGGGTGTCGTTGTAATGACGGTTTCGGCCATCATAAATTTTTTTGTTTCACGGATGCTTTACAAAGAAGCTAAATCATCGAATTCCATTGCCCTGGAAGCAGATGCGCTTCACCTGAAGGTGGACATCTATACTTCGCTGGGAGTCGCCTTTGGATTATTTCTGATGCTGTTCCTGGGTCATTTCATCAAAAGCCCGCTGATCCATTACATTGACCCGGTCATTGCCATCCTCGTCGCGTTGCTCATCCTCCGGGAATCATTTATACTCTTTAAAAAAGCGTATGCTCCCTTGCTTGATGTAGCACTTTCTGAAGAAGAAGTAGAACATGTAATAACCCTAATAGGCAAATATTGTTCCGGGACAATTAATTACCATGGATTGCGTACACGAAGGGCAGGGAATTACAGGTACATTGATTTTCACCTGAATGTTCCGGAAGCACTTAGTGTTAAGGAAGCCCATGATATATGCGATGCGATTGAAGAAGATATTAAGAAGATCATGGATCATACTGAAGTGACAATTCACGTTGAAGGTATTTAATGTCAATAATTAACAATGAACTGTTGATCACTTTTATTCCTGCAGACAACTCGTGCAGGTTTATCTTTTAAATTTGCAAATAGCTGGTTTAAAAATGAATTATTCTGCTAATATGGCTGAAAGGAAAATTCTGATCCTGGTGTTAGTGTTTCTGTCGTCTTTTCTCCATGCCCAGGAACCTGCTCAACCAGATACTTCCAACACAAAAAAAACTTTCGTGGAAGACGATCCTGTTGCTTCCATGCTTGACAGTCTTGCACAGCTGAAAATATTTGAGAATTCCAAATTCTTAAAACCCGGCTCGAATGAGTATACAGGCGCCAGCAGTACTGAGGAGGTTCCTTACTTTCCTGATTCCGTTTATAACGAAAGGATCACGGAAATGAGCCTTCAATCTCCATTCGAATATGTCTACAATTCAGATGTCAGAAGGTTCATTGACCTCTATGCCTTCAAAAGAAGAGCATTAACTGCACGCATTCTTGGGTTGTCACAAATCTACTTCCCCCTGTTTGAAGAACAGCTTGACAAATACAATATGCCGCTTGAATTGAAATACCTGGCAGTGATCGAATCAGCTTTAAACCCTGTTGCAAACTCTCGTGCGGGGGCAAAGGGATTGTGGCAGTTTATGTATGGAACTGGGAAAGTCTATGGATTAAAAATTTCTACCTATACCGATGATCGTTTTGATCCTGTCAAATCAACTGTTGCCGCTTGCCAGCATCTAAGTGATCTCTATGATATTTATGGAAACTGGTCACTGGCTTTGGCTGCTTACAATTCGGGGGCTGGTAATGTGAACAAGGCCATAAGGAGGGCCGGCGGTGCCAAGAACTTCTGGGTCATTCAAAGATACCTTCCCAGGGAAACCCGATCGTATATTCCAGCTTTCATTGCAGCCAGTTATGTAATGACTTATGCTTCAGAACACAAGATTTATCCAGTTGATCCTGGAATCCTTTTTTATGAGATCGATACCGTAACGGTCAGGAACCCTTTGACCTTCGAACAAATATCAGAAATGCTGAGAATACCCTATGACGAAATTCGATTCCTGAATCCGGAATTCAAACAAGGTGTCATCCCGGCCACACCGGAGATGCCCTATAAGTTAAGACTCCGGAAAATTCACATAGGTGATTTCATCAACAATGAAACTGCCCTTTATGATTATAAGACAAAAACCGGGATTCAGAAAGATTCACTAGTGTTACTGGCCTTGAGGAGTAACCGTGAGACCATGGAATACAGGGTAAAGAATGGGGAAACCATGGCAGGAATTGCAAAAAAGTTTCATATGAGCATCAGTGAACTGAAATCGCTGAACAATCTTAAGAGAAGCTATGTCAGGCCGAGACAGAACCTTCTTGTATACACAAGTCCTGCAAAATCAAGATTCGCTGAAAATATAGCAACAACGAATTCTCCGGTTGTCAGCACCGTTTCTGAATCCATTAAAGAGAACCCTCATGCACCATCATCGGGCACAACCATTTATACTGTGAAGGCGGGAGAATGTATGGCCCTTATTGCGCAGAAACACAATTGCACTGTTCAGAACATTATGAGCTGGAACAATCTCAAAACACAAAATCTTCTGGTCGGGCAAAAACTAAAATTCTTTTCCTCCTCTCCTGTGGCAGACTCTTCACAAGATCTCAAAGCACAAACAGCTCCCCATCCTGCTGCAACGAAAGTAAATACCACCACCAAACCAAAAACCGGGTATGTCTGGTACACCATACAACAAGGAGATAATCTTTGGGATATCGCTGAAAAATATGATACTACCGTTGCCGCGATCAAATCCCTGAACAACATCACCAATACACAGCGTCTTCAAGCCGGACAAAAGATCAAAATAGAGCCCGGAAAGTAATTTCAGTATTCAATTCCTAAGCACCACTTTTATCTAGATCATTGAGTGAAATTTTTTTAAGAATTTATACTTCTTATAAAAATTTGTATTACCTTTGACCGTTTGGTTAAACTATATGGTTAAACCCAATGGTTAATAAAATATCAGGTACTGAAGAAAGAATCCTTGAAGCTGCAAAAACAATTTTTCACAGAAAAGGGTTTGAAGGTGCACGCATGCAAGAGATTGCAGACGAAGCCGGGATTAATAAAGCGCTGCTGCACTATTATTTCCGGACCAAGGAAAACTTGTTTGATGCTGTTTTCAAGGCTGCATTTCAGGAAATCTTTGCGAAACTATTCATGACGGTCGATGCCGATATACCTCTTGAAAAGAAATTGAAGGACCTGATCAATGAATACATCGGGTTTCTTCAGAAGAATTCGTATATTCCTGGTTTCATCATTGCTGAGATCAACCAGAATCCTGCAAAGATCATCGATGTTTTTAAATCAGCCCCGGTGCCGCCTTCTATGTTATTTGAAAAGTTGAAAAAATCTATGCTCGATGAGAAATTGGAAAAGACAGATGTCAGCGAGCTTTTTATAAATATTCTTGCTTTGTGCATATTCCCTGTCATTGCCAGGCCGATGTTACAGCATATTTTTGATTTTTCGGATGAACAATACGATCATTTTATAGAAAAAAGAAAGAAAACACTTCCCCGTTTTATTATGAACACAATCAGAAAAAAATGAAGAGAATTGCATTCCTGCTTTTATCATTATTCACTAAGCTCTGTGTTTACGGGCAATCCGATACATTGACACTCTATGATTGTTACCGGCAGGCTGATGAAACCTATCCTCTTGCACGGCAATCCGATATGCTTGTGAAATCCAATGAATTGAAAATAAAGAACCTGAATAAAAATTATTTACCGCAATTGAATCTTAATGGCAGTGCATCTCTCCAATCGGATGTGACAGAATTGAAATTGAATCTGCCTGCACAATTCTCTTTTATTAAATTTCCTGAAATCAGCAAGGATATGTATAAGGTAACCGTTGACGTGAACCAGTCTATTTATGATGGGAATGTTACTGGTTACCAGAAGAAACTGGAATCTTACAATCTTCAGTCTGACCAAAAAAGCCTCCAGGTTGAATTATACCAATTAAAAAACCAGATCAACCAGGCTTATTTCAGCATTTTAATGCTACAGGAAAATGAAAAACTGCTGAAAAACAATAAAAATCAACTGGAATCGAAACTTAAGGAAGTCCAATCGGCTGTTTCCAACGGGGCAATGCTGGCTTCAAATGAAGATGCCTTAAAAGCAGAATTAATGAACATTGACCAGCAACTGATAGAAACGAGCAATGACAGGATCACCGCTTTTCAAACACTTTCCGAACTTATCTCTTCCCCAATTGGTGAGAATTCAAAACTGGTTCTTCCCCATGTTCAGATAAGTTCAAAGTCATTTGAAGATAACCGTCCTGAATTACAGCTTTATAATATTCAGCAACTCAAAACCAGTGTGATGAAGAACATGGTCAATACCCGGTGGAATCCAAAGTTTTCTGCCTTCGGGCAGGCTGGTTATGGAAGACCGGGATTGAATATGCTTTCCAACGATTTTACTCCATGGTGGTTATTTGGTGCAAGGCTGACATGGAATATCTGGAACTGGAATCAAAATAAAAATGAAAAAAAGATCTATGATATACAGAATGATATCATAGGAACACAGAAAGAGACTTTTGAGAAGAACCTGAGAATAGAAGCCGAAAATGGACTTACAGAAATTGAAAAACTGGAAGAATTACTTCTGAAAGATGAAGAAATCATTGAATTACGAACAAGAATCACGCATTCGGCATCTTCACAGCTTGATAACGGGGTGATCACTTCAAGCGATTATATCGCGCGTTTAAATGAAGAAACAATGGTCGAGCTGACTCTCGAATTACACCGTATTCAGCTTGTGAAAGCAAAGATAGCCTACTTGTTTACCTTGGGTAAATTGTAATTTCATTTTGAAAAATCAAAAAACAAAATCAATCCGGCAATGAAAAAGGTATTATTAATCCAACTTCCCTTATTACTAATGGCATTATCATGTAACAGGGATAAAAATGCCCCTGACGCTTATGGAACATTTGAGGCAACCGAAGTCACAGTTTCATCCCAGGCCAACGGAAAAATTCTTTTCCTGAATGTTGAGGAAGGCCAGGTAATTGATTCAAACAAACTGGTGGGTATTGTTGATACACTTGATATGTCGATCAGAAAAAGCCAGGCCCGTGAACAGCAGCTTGCAACATCGGCAAGAAGAGATGATCTGGCCTCACAGATTGCAGTCCAGGAACAGAACAAAACCAATATCCTGGTTGAGAAGGCAAGGATTGAACGCCTGTTGAAAGATGGAGCGGCCACAACAAAACAAATGGACGATATCAATGCAAGCCTTAACCTGGCTGATAAACAGATCGCCTCGATCAAATCACAATATGTCAGCCTGGACGCCCAGGTATCAACTTTTAACAAGCAAATTGACCAGATCAATAATTCAATTACCGATGCACATATTATCAACCCGATAAAAGGGACAATACTTACAAAATATGCAGAACCGGATGAAGTGACTACATTTGGGAAGCCACTTTACAAAATTGCTGATCTGAGCAGTCTTGATCTCCGGGTTTATGTAAGTGGTGCTCAGCTGCCTTACATTAAAATCGGACAGAAAGTAGAAGTTCGTTACGATAAAAATGAAACCACCAATTATTCTGTGGAAGGAATTGTTACCTGGATCTCGGAAACAGCTGAATTTACTCCTAAAACGATCCAGACCAAGGAAGAAAGAGTTAATCTTGTGTACGCTGCTAAGGTGAGGGTAAAAAATGACGGAACGCTAAAAATAGGTATGCCGGGCGAGATCCTGTTCATGCCCCCCAAATAATATTGTATTAACCAAAACCTAACCGCCATGAGAAAATCTGCAATTCTGACATTTGCATTTTTTACTTTTTTTGCACTCCTGGGAGGCAAAATATTTGCACAGAAACATAAAGCCACCGACATTGTCGGGATCTGGTACAATGAGGAAAAAACCAGCAAACTCCAGATTTACCAGGAAAGCAATAAATTTTTTGCAAAGATTGTATGGATCAAGGACCCAATTGACCCGGCCACAGGAAAACCAAAAACTGACAATCTTAACCCGGACCCGAAACTCAGGAATACTCCCAGATTTGGGCTGGTTGTCTTAAAGAATTTTGTTTTTGATGGAGAAGATGAATGGAAGGACGGTACCATTTATGACCCAAATAACGGGAAAACATACACTTGTCATATTCATTTTAGTGATACTCCGAATGTGCTCAAGATAAGAGGTTATATTGGCATTTCACTGTTAGGACGTACAACTTACTGGACAAAAACCATTCTTCTGCCTTAGATCTTTCATGGGAAATCCTTCAATATCTGTCAGCAATATCAGCAAGAGCTATGGTTCTGTGAAAGCCCTCGACGACATTTCTTTTGAAGTGTCCCAGGGAGAATTATTCGGCTTCATAGGACCTGATGGGGCAGGAAAAACCACCCTGTTCCGTATCCTCGCCACTCTTATATTACCCGATAAGGGAGAGGCATCAGTTGAAGGATTAGACGTAGTGAAAAATTTTAAAAAGATCCGTAAGATCCTGGGATATATGCCGGGGCGATTTTCACTTTACATGGATCTCAGTGTTGATGAAAATCTGTCATTTTATGCGACTATTTTTGGGACAACAATTGAAAAGAATTATAACCTGATCAAAGACATCTACCAACAGATTGAGCCTTTTAAAACCAGAAGGGCAGGGCAGCTTTCCGGTGGGATGAAACAAAAACTTGCTCTTTGCTGCGCCCTGATCCATAAGCCAGCAGTCATTTTCCTGGATGAACCCACCACCGGGGTCGATGCTGTTTCGCGGGTGGAATTCTGGGAAATGCTTCGCAGGCTGAAAGAAAGCAATATCACCATCATGGTCTCAACACCATACATGGATGAAGCAAGCCTGTGCGACCGGGTGGCACTCATCCAGGATGGGAAGATCATGAAGATCAGCAAACCTCAGGAAATTATTGCTGACTACCGCCATCGTCTCTGGGCAGTGAGGTCAGCAAAGTTTTTTGACTTGCTGAAGGATCTTCACGCATATCCGGGTGCACACAGCGTTCATGCCTTTGGCCAGGCGGCACATGTGACGGCAGGTAAGTCAATGGATCTAATGGATGATCTCAAAAAATACCTGGTCACGGCCGGGCATAAGGATGTTGTGATAGAAGAAATAAATCCGACCATTGAGGATTGTTTTATGGAACTAATGGATCAGAAAACGATGAACAATTAATAGTTGGTAATTATGATACCGGATAAGTTCTGTTTTGGTAATGTACCCTGGAATACTCATTATAATGGAAAATATTATTACGGTTAAAAATCTCGTCAAAAAATTTGGTCACTTTATTGCAAATGACCATTTGAATTTTGAGGTCAGAAAAGGAGAGATCTTCGGGTTTTTAGGTGCGAATGGCGCGGGAAAAACCACGGCGATCCGCATTCTTTGCGGCTTATCTTATCCGACATCGGGAGAAGTGAAAGTGGGAGGCTTTGACATTTATACCCAGCGGAACGATATCAAACGGAATATCGGTTATATGAGCCAGAGATTTTCACTTTATGATGATCTCACTGTTTATGAGAATATCCGTTTCTATGCCGGGATCTATGGGCTAAGCAGAAAAGAGATAGCAACCAAGGCTTCTTTGCTGATGAAAAAACTGGAACTGGAAGAAGTGAAGGATAAACTGATCAGAGATGTCCCATTAGGCTGGAAACAAAAATTGGCTTTCTCAGTTGCAATTATCCATGATCCTAAAATAGTATTTCTGGATGAACCCACTGGTGGCGTCGACCCAATCACACGCAGACAATTTTGGAACCTGATATTCGACGCTGCCAGGGATGGCATTACCGTATTCGTGACCACTCATTATATGGATGAAGCCGAATATTGTGACAGGGTTACAATCATGGTTGATGGGAAAATTGCATCACTGGATACTCCATTGGTCTTAAAAAAGACTTATAATGCATCAAATATGAATGAAGTCTTTTTGAAACTTGCAAGAACAAAATCTGTAGCATGAAATGAAATGGGAATAATGAAATTTCTTGAAAAAATAAAACCCGGTGTCAGTAGAAGAACGCTTTTGCTCATTGCAGGATGTGCCTGGAGCATTGCCGGCGGTATTCTCCTCCTCCGGTCACTTTTATTTCTCATAAATGTAAATGATCACCTGGCCGCAGAAATATCCATCGGGATTGTCTCGGGCAGTTTGTTCTACATTCTGCTCTTTGCAAGGATCTCAAAAAAACACATTATGAGAATTAACCTCATCAGGATCGATAACCCTTGTTTCTTCTCTTTTTTCAACTTCCGCAGTTATTTGATTATGGTGATCATGATCAGCGGAGGTATCTCCCTTCGGTTATCAGGACTGGTTAACCCCAGGATCTACTATACCTTTTTATTCTGCATGGGGATTCCCTTACTATTCTCAGCCTGGCGATTCTTTCACAGTTACGCAAGAAACAAGAGAGGTATATGAAACGGTTCACAGGGTTTGTCATTAAAGAATTTTATCATATCTTCAGAGATTACCGCACCCTGTTGATCCTCTTTGGCATGCCCGCCGTACAGCTGTTACTGTTTGGATATGTCCTCACGAATGAGATCAAAAATGCCAGGATCGCAATTTATGATGCATCGAAAGATGAAGTAACACGCAAAATTTCAGAAAAGATCCTTTCATCAGGATATTTTATGCTGGAAAAGAACCTGGTAAACTACTCCCAGATCGGCCCAGCCTTCCGGGAAGGGAAGATCAAGCTGATCATCATTTTTGGTAGTAATTTTGCTGAAAAGCTTGAAAAAGAAGGCAAAGCCGATATACAAATACTCGGTGACGCCTCCGATCCAAACACTGCTAATATTCTTGTGAATTATGCCACTGGTATCATTAACAATTATCTCATTTCTATAAATATTGATCAAATACCAATGCGCATCATCCCGGAAGTTCGGATGCAATATAATCCTGAGCTGAAAGGTGTCTTCATGTTCGTTCCCGGTATTATGGCCATGTTGCTGATGCTTATCTGCGCATTGATGACCTCCCTGTCTATCACCCGTGAAAAAGAACTGGGCACTATGGAACTGTTGCTGGTTTCCCCTCTCCGGCCAATCCAGATCATCATTGGCAAAGTCATTCCATATGTGGCACTGGCTTTTATCGACTCCTGTATCATACTTGGAATGGGGAAATTTGTTTTTGGTGTGCCAATAGAAGGGAATATCATTTTGCTACTGGCAATATGCCTTCTTTACATCACTATGGCCCTGTCGCTCGGCATCCTTATCTCAAGCATCACCAATAGCCAGCAGATCGCAATGACGGTCTCACTCGTAGCACTTTTGTTGCCAACTATTCTACTCTCAGGATTTATCTTCCCTGTAGAGAACATGCCTTTCATCCTGCAGGTGCTCTGCCACCTGATGCCTCCAAAGTACTTCATTACTATCATTAAAGCCATCATGCTGAAAGGCAATGGGTTCATTTTCATCTGGAAAGAAACCCTCATATTGATCTTATTTACTTTGACATTTATTATGATCGCTATTAGGAAATTCAAAATAAGGTTAGCTTAAAAGTAACATGAATACGATCTTATTCATCATCCAGAAAGAATTTATCCAGGTTTTCCGCAACCGGATGATGTTGCCGATCATCTTCGTGGTGCCTTTGGTCCAGTTGATCATCCTTGTGCATGCAGCCACTTTTGAGATGAAGAATATAAAAGTATCGGTCATCGACCTCGATCTGTCTTCTACCTCAAGGAAACTGATAAGTAAATTTGAAGGAAGCCCGTTTTTTCTCATAAAACATACATCATTCTCAGATAAAGAATCTGAACAGGAAATGAAAAAGGGAAATGTGGATATGATCCTGCACATCCCTTATGGTTTTGAACGCCGGCTGGTAAGAGAAAACAAAGCTAAAATCCAGATTGTCATTGATGCAATCAATGGCGCCAGCGCCGGGCTGATCGACGCCTATTCCACGATGATCATCCTTGATTTTAACAAGGAGATCCTTATAGACTTTCAAAATCAGGCAATACTGACAGCAACACACGATATCACTGTTACAGCCAACTACTGGTACAATCCAAAACTGAATTATAAGACCTATATGGTTCCCGGCATACTTTGTTTACTTGTTACGATCATTGCATTTATTCTATCGGGAATGAACATCGTAAGGGAGAAGGAGATCGGCACCATCGAACAGATCAACGTCACCCCCATCAGAAAGATACAGTTCATCACCGGTAAGCTGCTTCCCTTCTGGATTATTGCTTTGTTCGAACTCGCGTTTGGATTGATTATTGGAAAACTTCTTTTCAATATTCCCATCATCGGGAGTCTCTGGTTGATATTTCTTTCAGCTGCTGTCTATATATTTGTAATTTTGGGATTCGGGCTGTTGATTTCCACAATGACGAATACTCAACAGCAATCTATGCTGGTCTCTTTCTTCTTCATGGTGATCTTCATTCTGATGAGTGGTCTTTTCACTTCTATCGAAAGCATGCCGGAATGGGCACAAAAACTCGATCATATAAACCCCATAGCATATTTTATCCGGATCATGAGGATGGTTATGTTAAAAGGCTCAGATTTTCGCGATATTAGAGATTCTTTTTATTCTCTTGTGTTTTATGCCATGGCTATTATCAGCTTTGCCGTATGGCGTTACCGTAAAGTCACCTGAGAAAAATGCAACGCTGGAAAAATATCCGTATCCGTAAACGCCACAGATGGCTTGTCCTTCCACTCCTGGTCATCGTTATCGGATTGGCAGTGCTTAGGCAATTCTATACTATGAAGGATGAGGATCCCTCTAAAGATGCATTCCTGAAAATTCGCCAACGAGGTTACATGGTTGCATTGACTGATAAAAATTCCCTGGATTATTTCATTTATCACGGTGAACCCATGGGATTTCAACTGGGCCTGCTCCGCTCTTTTGCCGATTATCTGAATGTGCCACTTAAGATCATTGCCTCAAACAATATCTCGAATCTTTATTTTTACCTTGACCTGAATATTGGCGATGTTATTGCATGCGACCTGCCTGAGACAAGTGAAGGCAAGAATATGGTCCGTTTTTCCCAGACACTGTTCGAGACAAGACTGGTACTTATACAACGCAAACCTTCTGTAAATGACAAAGGCGGCATATCAAAGTTGATCAGAAAACCTTCCGATTTTTCAGGCGATACCATTTATCTCCAGAAAAATCTGTTTACAAAACCTGTACTCGCACACTTTATTCGGCGGGCAGGACAGAATGTCACAGTGATTGAAAAAAGGGAAAAAAGTGCGGAACAACTTATCTGTATGGTTTCAGAGGGAAAGATCAACTATACTATTTGCGAAGAAAACGTAGCAATGACGGTTAAACGCGCCTATCCCAACATCGACGCGCAATACTGCGTTTCAGGGTTTAACGATTATGGCTGGGCTGTTACACGTTCTTCTGATACGCTCCTTATGAAGATCAATGAGTGGATCACTAATATCAAAACAACTAAGGAATTAAAACAAATCTTCCTGACATATTTCAATAACCCTGGTGTTCCCAATTATTTTCATACTGATTTCTTTTCTGTTAAAGGTTATAAATTGTCTCCATTTGATAATGTCATCCGCAAGCTGGGCAAAAGCATTTCTTGGGATTGGCGCTTGCTGGCCTCCCTGGTTTACGAAGAATCAAATTTCCAGGTTGGGGTCGTCTCCTCGAAAAATGCCACCGGTCTGATGCAATTGATACCGTTGACTGCGAGTAGGTTTGGGATGGACAGCATTTCAACTCCGGCACAACAATTATCAGCAGGTGTAAAATATCTGAATTGGCTCAATATCCAGCTTTTAACAGAAATCCCCGACTTCAATGAACGCATCAACTTTATGCTTGCAGCATATAATATCGGTCTTGGCCGGGTGCTGGCGACACGTGAACATGCTATAAAAGATGGGAAAGACCCAGGCAAATGGAACAAGTACGCTGGTTGTTATCTGCCCCATCATTCCTCGAAAGTACCAATCTTATCCACTGAACCGGGTACTGATCTTCTCATATTTGGAGGTGCCGGACATTTTGTATCGGAGATTCTTGAACGTTATGAACATTACCGGGATAATATACCTGAATAGATTCAATAAAATTCTCAAGCCATTCTTTCATCACTTTGTCACTTCGTTACTTTATTCCCCATCTCCTTCAAATATATCTCACAGATCTCCCTGATAGATTGCTCCAAAGGAGTAAACTCAAACCCAATTGCCTTACTGAGTTTTTCATGTGTATAATAATATTGTTGCCCTAGGGTAATTGCCATATCTTTTGTCAGAAGAGGCGTCGACCGTGTGAAAAAGGTCCGTGCTGCTTCCATTCTCCATATTATCCTGATTACGAAATTCGAGACCTTAAAGGCAGGCGCTGGTTTGCCCAAATATTTTGCCATCATCCCGAAAAGCTGCTTGTACGAAATATTTTCAGACGAAAGTATGAAACGTTGATTAAAAATATTTTGATCCATTAATTGGATCATGACCTTTGCACTATCTCTCACATCTACATAACCATTGACACCATCGGTATAGTATTTCATGCCCTCCCATACCAGACGGAATAAACCCGAGTTGGCATCCCAGAAACCAGGACCGAGAATGAATGACGGGTTTACGATTACAGCATTCAACCCTTCTTCCATACCACGCCATACCTCTCTTTCTCCTCCGTATTTACAGATGCTGTAAAAGGTATTCTTTCGTGAGGTCACAAAGTAATCTTCTTCATTTGTCAGGTTGCCGTCCAGGCCACATCCAATGGCGGCAATTGAACTTACATGACAAAACTTCCCAACCCCTTTATCCAGGGAAAGGTTTACCAGATTTGCCGTACCATCTATGTTAACTTTCAGCATAGCCTCGTAATCCCGGGGATAATACGAAACCACGGCACCGGCATGATAAACCTCGTTTATACCATCCAATGCATCACTGATAGCCCCAAAATCCATCAGATCGGCATCAAACCAATTAATGTTTTTAAATAACCTGTCTGGATCCTCAGAATAATAGGAAAATACCTTTCTGACCATGCCCGTATCGCTGCTTTTCCGTTTGATCGCCCTCACCTCTCTTCCCTGACGGGCAAGTTCGTATAAGACATGTGAGCCAAGCAACCCCGTACCTCCAGTAACCAGAATCATGATCAGAAATTTTAGAGGAACAAAGGTAGTAAAACTGACGAGGTAGGGAATTTATAGGTCCTTAAGGCATCCAAAATCAATCCTGAATAATTGCACTATATTTGCGACATTGGAATGCTGCCAAAAAATAAACATCAACCTTAAAACATAATAATTATGAAATGGAAACTGATTTTCCTGCTATCCGTTTTTGGGCTTGCAATGGCCTTCGGCACGATATCCCTGGTCCATGTAAAGCTTGAACTTGTCTGCTGGCTGGTGATTTTCATCATCTCTGCTTACCTTATCGCAAAAAACTGTATCAACCGTTACTTTGTCCATGGTTTCCTTGTCGGCCTGCTGAATTGTGTATGGTTCACAGCCATACATGTCTTCTATTTCCACACTTATATGGCTCATCATGTCAGAATGGCCAAGAAGATTGCAGACATGACAATTTCAAATCATCCCCTGCGGATGATGGCCATTATGGGTATTGGCTTCGGCATCGTTTTAGCGCTGATACTTGGTTTATTGGCATTCATTGCTTCGAAACTGGTAAAAAAACCAGTAGCCTGACGAATCGATGAGGGATATACCTTTTCAGGGGTAAGAATCAAAGGATGAAAATTAATATTATCGGGGCTGGGGTGGCTGGGCTATCGGTCGGGTGCTACCTGCAGATGAACGGCTTTGAAACGGAGATTTTTGAAAAACATTCCCGCCCAGGCGGACTCTGTACCAGCTGGAAAAGGGGGGAATATACCTTCGATGGATGCATCAACTGGCTGTTGGGGTCGAATGAAAGTAACCCGTTTTACCTGCTTTGGTCAGAATTGATCGATATGTCCTCCATCAATTTTATAAATCATGAGGTAAGGATGGACATTGAGTTAAAGGAAAATCGTGATCGTAACGGGAATAATGTATTCCATCTTTACACCAGCCTTGACAGATTATCTGACTACATGACCGGTCTTGCCCCTAAAGACACCCCTGTCATTAAGAAGCTGATCCGCTCGATGCGAAAGATCCAGCACTATGAGATACCGCCTATGATCCGACTGGTGCCTGAACTTCTTCCCCTTTATCAAAAGATCAGGTTCGTAAAATATATCCCTTTATTGTTTTTCCTGATAAGATGGGGAAAACAAACGAATTTCAGCTTTGCCAGGAAGCTGAAAAATCCTTTTCTGAAAGAAACATTTCAACTCCTTTTCGATGGTGACGAGGTACCCTTGCTTGTTATAACTCTTCCCCTGGCTTATAATGATAAAATGGGGGTCGGCTATCCGGTCGGAGGATCATCTGACTTTGTAAGAAAGATTGAAGACAGGTACCTTGGCCTTGGAGGCAAGATCTGTTACAACTCCTGCGTCGATGAAATCATTGTAGAAAACGAACATGCAACAGGGCTTACATTAACGGATGGTACGAAAATCCCCTCAGACATCACTATTTCTGCCGCCGACTGGCATTATACTTTGATCAACGCCTTGAAAGGAAAGTATAAAGTCAAAAAACAAACAGCCATTGAGGAAGAAAAGGACTTTAAAGTTTATTATTCTGTATTCCTTCTTTCCCTGGGGATTTCCCGCTCCTTCAAAGATGTCCCTCACATGCAACGGTTCCCGCTCGGAAAGGAACTTATTTCACCTGATGGGACAAGGTATTTTAGGATGGAAATGCATTGTTATAACTATGATCCAACGATGGCGCCTGAAGGTAAGTGCATGGTCGCCATTAAATTTTATACCAGGAACGGAGATTATTGGATTGATTTGCGAAGATCGGACCCTGAAATATACAAAAATCAAAAAATTGCGTTTGCAGAAGAAATAATTACCATCCTTGAAGAAAGATACGAAGGGCTTAAAGATGCCATCGAAGAAATAGACATTGCAACACCCGCTACCTTTAATCGTTATACAAACAACTGGAAAGGAAGTACACAAGGATGGTTACCCGGTAAAAACCTCATGGCAGCTTCACCTGTTAAGGCGGTAATTCCAGGACTTAAGGACTTTTATCTGGCCGGGCATTGGACACAACCGGGAGGAGGATTGCCAGTGGCTGTCAAATCAGCTAGAACCGTGGCCCAGATGATCTGCCACAAGTTTAAAAAACCATTTATCACCATCAAATAATTTAGCAGTTTATAAAATCATTTTATGCTTTTGTCGTTTCTATTGATAAATATGTTTCACTAAATAATTAAAACAATGAAAAAAATACTCTTATCCGGGATGTTAGCTTTGATCACGACCCTCAGCCTTCTTGCTCAGAATCCTGAAAGAAAACCGATAACTTCAGCTGAAAGGGCCACAACCACGGTCAGCGATCTATCTCACAATGTTACATTTACTGACAAGCAAAGATCGGATGTCATCGCCATCTATACTAATTTTTACGATGATGCACATGCCCAGCAGGCATTTCGCGACCCCTCAAAACTGGCACCACTGGAAAAAACCAGGGACACTAAAGTCGAAAAAGCACTCAACAACCCGAAACTTTTCAAACAATACCAGGAAGCTGTGAAGTTGTATAAAGAAAGGATGCAGGAACGTCAGGAACATCAACATCAACACTGATTTTCTCTTGGCCGGCAAACATCCTTAGGTTATAGTGAAAGAAAAAATTTATAGCCTGGATCTTCTTTATGCAGGGGCTCCTGCATCATTCGTCATACGCAGCCTTGAAGAAATAGAGCGGGAACTGGGAACATTTGTTGACGACCCCCACAGACACAATTTTTATTCCGTCATATGGTCGTTGACAGCAACAGGAAAACACATTATTGATTTTCATGATTATCCCATTGAACCCCGCTCTATTTTCTTTGTCAGTCCCTGGCAGGTGCACCAGATCATCACCGATCCCGGTGCCAAGGGTATATTAATTCTGTTTACCCCCGAATTTCTTCAGAAGAACAGTATCCGCGAAGACTTTATCTCCAACCTGAAGCTATTCCGCGACAGCGAAGAAACACCCCCCCTTCAGGTAAGTGAACCTGCTTCTGCACGGTTGATGACCTTTACAGATGCTATGTACAAAGCCTTTGAATCATCCGATGAGTTGAAATTCGAAACCATTGGTGCCTACCTGAAATTGTTGCTCATTGAGTGCAACGGACTTTGTACTTTACCTTCTGACACAAATACTCAGAGTATTGAGGTTGGGCGATCACTGGTTCAGCGATTCAAGAAACTTGTGGAACAGCATTTTACAGAATGGCACCAGGTACAGGATTACGCTAATGAGCTGAACATCACTCCCGGGTACCTCAATGAAGTTATAAGTTCAGCTATTCATGAGCCTGCCAAGGGATATATCCGGAACCGGCTGATCCTTGAAACAAAGAGATTATCGGTTTTTACAAACAAAAGCATCAAAGAGATCGGGTACGATCTTGGATTCGACGATCCATCACATTTCAGCAAATTTTTCAAAACCTTCACCGGGAATTCGATCCTGGAATTCAGAGAAGCTCACCATCTGTAGCCCATCCTCAATTTTTACCATTATTACCTGAGTTTTGACATTTCCCGCGCCTGCATGGTGATATACCTTTGTCAACATAAATCAAAAAACAAAATAAAATGAACCATACAGAAAAAACCAAGTGGGTTATTGACCCTGCTCATAGTGAGATCAACTTTAAAGTGAAACATCTTGTTATCGCTAATGTTACCGGTGGATTTGACAAGTTCGACGCTGTTGTTTATACAGATGGCGAGGATTTTAATGATGCACAGGTCCAATTCAAGGCCGATGTCAACAGCATAAACACAAACCAGCCTGATCGGGATAATCACCTTAAATCACCCGATTTCTTTGATGTTGCTAATCATCCTGAACTTACTTTTGTTTCAAAAAGCCTCCGGAAAAAAAATGAATCCAGTTTTGTTCTGTCAGGAGACCTGACCATCCGTGGTACCACAAAACATGTGGAACTCGAAGGTGAATTTGGTGGAATTATAAAAGATCCATATGGAAATATAAAAGCCGGATTCGAGCTTACAGGAAAAGTAAACCGCAGGGATTTTGGATTGCATTGGAATGCAGTGACCGAAGCCGGCGGTGTTGTCGTATCTGATGAAATAAAATTAATGATGAATATAGAACTGGCGAAGAACTGATCTTCGCCGGTTTTCTTTAATAAATATAAAACGATGCAGGCAATTGTTCATAAAGCAGCGACACGGGGACATGCCGATTATGGCTGGCTAAAGACCAATTATACTTTCAGCTTTGCCAATTATTATGATCCCGGAAGAGTCCATTTCGGCTCGTTGAGGGTTTTAAATGATGACTTTATAGAAGCCGGGATGGGATTCGACCGGCATCCGCACGACAACATGGAAATCGTCACTATACCGCTTGAAGGTAAACTGGAGCATAAGGATAGCATGGGAAATACGATGCAGATCCTTAGCGGCGATGTACAGATCATGTCGGCCGGCACAGGTATTTTTCATTCAGAATATAACCCTGACCCGGACCATCCCTTGAGATTATTGCAAATTTGGGTCTATCCGAAACTCAAGAATATCACCCCAAGGTACGACCAGAAGACATATGATATTTCAGAAAGAAAAAACCGCTGGCAACGTGTTGTGTCACCAACTGAAAATGAAGCGGTTTGGATCAACCAATATGCATGGCTCTCGCTGATCTCGCTGGAAAAAAGTAAAAAGGCAGACTATCTATTTCAGAAACCCGGCAGCGGGGTTTATGTCTTCGTCATGGAAGGATCAACTGATGTATCAGGAACTCGACTTGACCGGCGTGATGGTGGCGGGTTTAGTGACACCTCCTCACTTTCATTAACAGCACTGGAAAATTCAGATATCCTGCTGATGGAAGTTCCTATGAAGGCCTGAGACAGGTAATTTCCAGATTTTGCTATTTTTGCATAAAAGATAGCGAAATGAACTTCATCGAAGAACTTCGCTGGCGAGGGATGATTCATGATTTGACGCCAGGAACGGAAGAACAGTTGTCTAAGGAAATGACAGTGGCATATATCGGTTATGACCCGACTTCCGACTCCCTTCACATCGGTAACCTGGCTTCAATTATGATGCTGGTGCATTTTCAACGTGCAGGTCACAAACCCATAGTACTGATTGGCGGGGCTACAGGCATGGTAGGCGATCCTTCAGGTAAATCGGAAGAACGGAATCTTCTCGACGAAAACGTGCTCAGGCATAACCAGGAATGCATAAAAAAGCAGCTTGAAAAGTTCCTTGATTTCTCCGATCCTGTCAACCCCGCAGAAATGGTCAATAATTATGACTGGACCAGGGAATTCGGGTTTCTCCAGTTTCTCAGGGAAGTCGGTAAGCATCTCACAGTCAATTACATGATAGCCAAGGATTCGGTGAAGAACCGGATGGATTCAGGCTCGGGGATCTCCTTCACCGAATTCAGCTACCAGCTTCTGCAGGGGTATGATTTTTGCTGGCTCTTCGAACATAAGAACTGCAAGCTCCAGATGGGGGGCTCAGATCAATGGGGAAACATCGTTACAGGAACTGAACTTATCCGCAGAAAACTGGGCGGTGAGGCATATGCCCTTACTTGCCCCCTGATCACAAAAGTAGATGGCGGGAAATTCGGTAAAACAGAAACCGGGAACATATGGCTTGACCCGAAGAAAACCTCTCCATATAAATTCTATCAGTTCTGGCTCAATGCCAGTGATGATGATGCCGCAGAATACATTAAGAAATTCACACTTCTGACAAAAGAAGAGATCAATGATGTGACCCTCAAACATATGGAAGCGCCTCATCTGCGGACACTGCAGAAATTACTTGCCAGGGACATCACTATCCGTGTTCATTCAGAAGAAGAGTATCTATCTGCAGTTGAAGCCTCTGAGATCCTGTTTGGGAAAGGAACCACTGAAACCCTGAAAAAACTATCCAAAGATACCCTTCTTTCAGTTTTTGAAGGAGTACCGCGATGTGAAGTCTCAAGAATCGAGATCGCAAAAAAGATCAACATTGTCGACTTCCTTGCCGGGAATACCAATATATTTCCATCCAAAGGAGAAGCCCGCCGTATGCTTAAAGATGGTGGCGTGGCTGTTAATAAAGAGAAAATCTCGGAAATATTTGAGATCAATGAATCATGCTTGCTAAATGATCAATATCTGCTTATCCAAAAGGGGAAGAAAAATTATTACCTCGTCAAAGCTGTTTAGCTAAATCGTAACACGTTGACATCATTCATTTTCTATATTTAGGCTTCGATTGACCTTCGATTAAGCTTCGATTGACCTTCGATTGAGCTTCGATTGACCTTCGATTGAGCTTCGATTGACCTTCGATTAAGCTTCGATTGAGATTCACTTAAATTATACTGTCCCTTCGACGTCCCTTCGACGTCCCTTCGACATCCCTTCGACCATCCTTCGATTAAAATTCGCTCAAAGTTCGTTTGATGTCCGGTTCATAATAGGGGCGTGTATAATTTTGTGCAAACAAGTGTTATAAATAATGGTGATGGGGCAATCCTATCCTTGTGGATATAGCCTGATGAATAAAAAAAAGCCGCCAGGCTGTCCTGGCGGCTCATTGATTTATTTGACGAACTGTTTGGCATAATACTTTGGCGTAAGCTTCTCTCCGGTAGCTTTTTCAATCATATCGTTCCAGTAGTATTTTGAACCTGGCCAGAAAACATACTTTTTCAAGTAATTGCCAACTTCTTTTTTACCGGTAAAACTCTGGAATTTATAATCATCCGATTTCAGGATGGTGCCGACAATATGATAATACAACTGGGATGCAAGCAACTCTCCCAGCAAATAGTTGTGATAATAGCAGGGATATGAGGCAATATGGATCTTGGTTGCCCAGTCAGGTTCGTTGCGGCCTTCAGGACGTTTCAGCATCTGATATTTCTCAACCAGGTCCCACCAGAGCTTATTGAGATCCTGGTCGGGGTTTTCATACATACTTTTCTCAAACCGGTACATTACCTGGGCCCAGCGGCTGAAGACAAGCTGGTCAAGACGAAAAGTCTTGAAACAGTTGTCGGCAATTCTCATTTTCTCTTCTTCTGAGATCCCAAGGTTGTCTTTGATCCATTGAGGATTAGTGGAGAACCTTCCGAACATCATTGCAATGGCTTCTGTTGTAAAGGTATGTGCTGGATCCCTCAGAATAAAAGGAAGGGTCGTGTCGATATTTACTTCATATATGGCATGGCCGAATTCATGCAACATAGTCCCCATCCATTGATAGTTAGGGGTAATGTTACCCAATACACGGGTATCGCCTGCTTTATCGATATCGCTGCAGAAAGCATGCTGGTTCTTCCCTTCTTTCGGATACAGATCACTATTTTTTAACATGTTATCTATTGGAAGCCCAATCCCGGCATAATAAGTCGCAACCAACTGGTCTATTTTCTTATCCTTGTAGTACTTATCAATATCGACGGGGTAGATCTTCGGAGCTTCCTGGAAGAAACGGTTCTGGTAGTTCCATGGCATCAGCTCATCTTTGCTTTTCAGCTTATAGTAAGCCACAAAATAATTGTCAATATCGTTCTTTACTTCTGCAAATGAATCCTTTGTGAGACTGTCAAGCTGATCAAAAAGCTTACTGATCTCTCTGGGATCCTGCTCCCCTATAGTAAGGTTCATCTCATGATAGTTCCTGAATCCCAGGTCTTTGGCAATTTCATTTCTCTTTTTTACCAGTTTGATGATGTCTGCCGCTACTTCAGTGCCTATTTTCTTTTGGGCGATCCATACTTCCTTTTGTGCGTTTACATCCTTTGAATTTCTCAGGACATCCTCAACTTCATTATCATTCATCTTCTTTCCCTTAACAATGGCGCGGAAATTACCATACTTCAGTTCGATGGCACTCTGCATTCGGACAGTAGCATTGAGCTTGGCTGTGTCCGCTTTTGCCATCAGGAAATCCCTGTAGAGAACATCAAGTTCACGGAGAAGAATTGAATCGGTGATCAACCCTGAAACCTTGATGGTTTCAAGTTTCTTTAAAGATTCTTTATCGGCAAAAAGCTTGACCATTTTCATCTGAAGTTCTTCTGATTTCTTGAAGTCGTCAGACTTCCCCGAAATAGCCGCATTCCAGCTTGCAAGTGTGCTTGACTTGTACAGTGGAATGTAAACTGAATCAAATTTGTTGATAAAATCGACCAATTCTTTTTTCATGTTTTCCTGTTTGGATTGACAGCCTGATATCAGTGCTGTTGCTGCAATGAATGCAGCAATTAGTTTAAATATTCTCATAAGTAAATTTTTAGATTTTGTTAATCGATTGACCAAACCGGTCCTTCTTTGGTATCTTTTACAGTTATCTTCAGGTTTTGCAGGGCATCACGGATCTGGTCGGAGGTCGAAAAATCCTTTTTCTCCCTGACCTCCTTCCTCAACGCAAGAATAAGGTCCATGAGCCCGTTTACGACATTATTCTGAGTTTCAGTTGATTCTTCCTTTAATCCCAGGATTTCGAACATAAATATCTGGAACATGCTTTTCAGGAGCTTAAGATCAGCAAGGCTTATGGTTTCTTTTTTATCCCACACCGAATTGATGATCCTCACACCTTCAAATAAATTTGCGATCACCATGGGACTGTTGAGATCATCGTTCATCGCCTCGTAGCAACCATCCATCAGTTGACGAATTTTGGAGGTAGATGAATTGTCTGAAGATCCTGGAAGAATGATTTTCTGTAATGTTTCAAGCCCTGAAAACAATTTTTTCAATCCTTTCTCGGCTGCCTGCAGGGCTTCATTCGAAAAATCCAGTGTGCTCCTGTAATGTGCCTGTAAGATAAAGAACCGGATAGTCATCGGACTGTAAGCCTGGCTGAGCCCTGGATGTTTTCCTGTGAAAAACTCCTCCAGGGTGATGAAGTTGTCCAGTGATTTCCCCATCTTCTGCCCATTGATGGTAATCATGTTATTGTGCATCCAGTACTTAACAGAATCAGTGCCATTGGCAATACGCGATTGGGCGATTTCTGATTCGTGATGTGGAAACAACAGATCCAATCCGCCTCCATGAATGTCAAAATGCGTTCCGAGGTATTTGGTCGACATCGCTGAACATTCAAGATGCCAGCCGGGAAAACCATCGCCCCATGGGGAAGACCAGCGCATAATGTGCTCGGGCTGTGCCTTTTTCCAAAGGGCAAAATCAGAAGGATTTCTTTTCTCATCCTGGCCTTCGAGCTTGCGGGTATTTGGTAAAAGGTCCTCAAGTACCCTTCCTGACAGTTTCCCGTAATTGTACTTGTCATTGTATTTCAGGACATCGAAATAAACCGATCCATTCACTTCATAAGCATATCCTGCGTCAATGATCTTCCTTATCATTTCGATCTGTTCAGGAATGTGGCCCGATGCCCTGGGTTCGATAGACGGGCGCCTGACATTCATCGCATCCATGAACAGGAAATAACGATCTGAATAATACTGGGCAACTTCCATAGGTTCCAGCTGTTCCAGCCTTGCTTTTTTTGCAATCTTGTCTTCCCCTTCATCCTCATCATTTTCAAGATGACCCACATCCGTGATATTCCTGACATAACGCACCTTGTAGCCAAGATGCTGGAGATAACGGAAAACCAGGTCAAACGTAATAGCGGGACGCGCATGCCCAAGATGAGGATCACCATAAACCGTAGGCCCGCAAACATACATCCCGGCAAAGGGAGGATTGAGCGGTTGAAAATTTTCTTTCACACGGCTCAGTGTATTATAAATGATCAGACCGGATTCCATCCTGTTTGGGTTAAGACAGTAAAAGTAGAACTTTTTTAATAATCTCCCAAAGTAATACTGCTCAGCTAAATGGCAAATATTCAAATAATAAAGTTCCTATAGTGAAAAATTTCACATAACTTCAGAATTCCTCCATTTTTTAGTTTCATCTTTGCATGCAAATCAATATTTAATTAACTTTTAAAAAAAATCAGAGTTATGAAAAAAGCATTGGCATTAATTATGGTAGCTGTATTTGGTACAGCAGTTATGTTTGCTCAGGATGTTAAAAAAGACACTAAGCAGACACCGGCAACAACTCAACCTGCTAAGAAAGAAGCAACAAAACCTGCACCAAAGAAAGCCCCGGCTAAAACGACTAAAACCACAGCTGCACCTAAGAAAGACGTTGCAAAACCTGCAGAAAAAACAACAACACCCGAAAAGAAATAATTGGGCTTGTAAATCTTTCTTTAAAAAAGACTTCCCGCAGATTGGTACCTGGTATCAATCTGCGGGAAGTCTTTTTTTATGCCTGTAAAACTTAAACTCATGGAATTTATCGAAACCTTTGAAGGTGCTGTAATTGTTTCCGACTCAACTGGAAATATAATCTATCTGAATGAAAAAGCGGCAACTACTTTTCAAAAACAAGGTGGCCGTGATTTAATTGGAAAAAACCTTAAGGATTGCCATCAGGATTATTCAAATGAGAAGATCCGGGAGATCATGGAAACCCATGAAAAAAATATTTATACCATTGAGAAAAAAGGTCAGAAAAAACTAATTTACCAGGCACCTTGGTTCCACGAAGGAACTTTTGGGGGACTGATAGAGTTATCCCTCGAAATACCATTTGAAATACCCCATTTTATTCGTGAAACTTAAATTCTTCTTATTTTTACAACATATTTCACTTAAATACTCTTTAGATGGAAAAAATCCTGGTCATTGGTTGTTCCGGCCAGATTGGATCGGAATTGACACTCGAATTACGTAAGAAATATGGTAACACTAATGTAATTGCTACTGATATTCGTCCTGCCCCACCTGAAATAGCTGAATCCGGAAAATTCGAGGTCCTGGATGTGCTGGATACTTCAAAGCTCCAGCTCATACTTGAACATGAAAAAATAACCCAGGTTTATCACCTTGCTGCCATACTTTCGGGCAATGCCGAAAAAAGACCGCTGCCTTCCTGGGAAATTAACATGAAAAGCCTGATCAATGTGCTTGAGCTGGCCCGTGAACTGAAAATAGAAAGAGTATTCTGGCCAAGTTCCATTGCCGTTTTTGGACCAACAACCCCCAGGTATGATACGCCACAGTTTACTATCATGGAACCAAACACGGTTTATGGGATCAGCAAACTGGCAGGCGAACGGTGGATTGAATACTATTATAATAAATATGGTGTTGATACGCGAAGCCTTCGTTACCCTGGTTTGATCAGTTATAAGACCGAAGCCGGAGGTGGCACAACAGATTATGCTGTAGAAATATTTTACGAAGCCATCCGGCACAAAAAATATGAATGTTTCCTCGGCCCCGAATCAGACCTTCCCATGATGTTCATGTCTGATGCCATAAAAGCCACATTGGACATTATGGAAGCAGATCCGGCTAAACTGAGCTTGCGCTCCAGCTATAACGTCGCCGGTATCAGTTTTAACCCCCGGCAACTGGCAGAAGAGATCCGGAAACACATCCCTGAATTTGAGATCACTTATAAACCTGATTTCCGGCAAGCCATTGCCGATTCATGGCCGGCCCGTATAGACGACTCTGTTGCAAAAAAGGATTGGGGCCTTTCTTTTGAATATGATCTGACGAAATTGACTGAATTAATGATCAGAGAGATCAGGAAGAAATTAGCATAGTCATTATCATGAAGAAAAGAGGAGTTTACTTCTTTTCTTTTTTATAGGTGACCTTGAATTTACCAACGGGTGTTGTAGCTGTAAAAACTGCGCTTGTATCATTGATACGCTGGATAAAAAAAGTCAGCTCTCTGTCGGTTTCTTTGGTCTTGATGAACAAACTCCTGCCCTTATCCTTAAGTTTCCAGCTGGCATGCACTGTCTTGCCCGGGTACTCTTTAACAGCGGTTTTATCTGCGTTAATGGTCATAGAAGAACGAAGTTCCGTATCGACCATTCTGTTCAATTGTTGTTCAGTCTTTGAAGGTTCCTTTGGTCTTTGCTGATTAGCCGTGGTATCAAAGTGACTTCTCCTCATATTCTCTGGATTTTCAATAGTTGGTACCGTTTGGCCATAGGCAACTATTGGTTCAATTTTCACCGCTTTCCATGTACCGATAAGGCGTTTCTCAATTGTTTTGTTTGACGCACAGGATAAAACAAGAAAAGTAACAATAATTGTACAAAACAGGGTCAGTAGTCTATTCATTTTCATTTTAATTATTTATAAAAAAACGTAATTCATCTGGCTTTATTATCTGTTTAGAGTTCTTTCGTCACATCTACCGTCGAATCCTGCACATTAATACGGATATCAAAACCTCTTTTCCTGAAGACAGAGATCATTCGTTTATTATCGGTTGTTGTTTGTGCTATGAAGCGTTTTAGGTTCCAGCTGCCGGCAATTTCCAGACAATAGTCGGTAAGCAGGTTCCCCAGATCTTTCTTTTGCCATGCATCCTCAATTAATATGGCATATTCCACACTTTCATGGTCGGGATCGGCAATCAGGCGGCCTACCCCCAATAACTTTCTGGAAGTCCCTTTGTTCAGTTCGGCTACTATGGCGATCTCCCTGTCATAATCATTATAGCAGAAACGGGTTGCGGCCTCGTGCGACTGCCATTGGAAAAAATAACGGAATCTTGAATAAAGTGAGTCTTTTGAGCATCTTCCTATCATGGCGAGCCACAGGGGTTCGTCTTCCGGTTTGATCGGCCTCAGCAGCAGACTTGTTCCATCCTTAAGTTTGACGGGCTTGACCAGTTTCTCAGGATAAGGATGAAGGGCAAGATGATCATAAGGATGATTTTCCTGGCGTATTGTCTCTCGGTCAATGACGATCCTGCCATCCAGGGCGATGACTTCTTCAGATGTTACCAGGAGAGGATTAATGTCAAGTTCAAGGATCTCAGGGTAGTCTGCAGCAAGATAGGAAAGTCGGATGAGCACCTGGATAAGCTGATCAATGTTTTTGGGTTTGCTTCCCCGGTATCCTTTGAGTAACGGATAAATTTTCAGGGATTCCAGCATTCTCCTTGCAAGGCTTTCGTTAAGCGGGGGAAATCCGAGGGCTTTATCGCCGAAGAGTTCAGCCGTCGTCCCACCCATTCCTGCCATCAACACTATTCCGAAGATCTTATCCTTTTTAATGCCAAGGATCAGTTCAACTGCATCTTTGGAAGGAAACATCCTTTGCACCGTCACGCCATCGAGTCGTGCTGAAGGGTGATAATCCGCTGTAGCTTCCATTATCTGTTTGAATGCCCTTTTTACCTGGAGATCATCAGAAATATTCAGGATTACACCACCGGCATCTGATTTATGTGTAATATCCGGTGAATCGATCTTCAATACCACCGGGTACCCTATCTTGGCAGCAATGGTGGCAGCCTCTTTGGCGGAGGCAGCTTTATAAGGCATCGTTGTTGTAATGCCGTAAGATTCCAGTATAGTCTTTGAAGTTTCTTCCGATAAGACCGTCTCACTTCTTCTCATGATCTTTTCAAATTCGCTGCGAAGTCTTACGCGATCCACTGTGAACTCCACCGGCACATCTTTCGGGGTTTCATAAAGGATCTCAAGGTTCCGTGAATAAGAAACCATGGTCATAAAAGCCTTGATGGCCTGTTCAGGGGTTTTATAGGATGGGATACCGGCTTCGACCAGGATATCATCGGCTTCATGCATACTTTGTCCTCCCAGCCAGGCAGCCAGTATGGGTTTGCCGGAGGTGCTGACAAGCATACTTATTTCTTTTGCCGTAGCGGTCGGGTTGGTCATCGCCTGGGGTGTAAGTATCACAAGTACGGCATCTGTATTCTGATCCTGAAGAACGATCTGTGTGGCTTTGGCGACACGCTTTGCACGAGCGTCTCCTAAAACATCTACCGGGTTGCTATGCGACCAGAAAGGGGGTAAATTTTCATTCAGTTTTACAACAGTTTCTTCGGAAAGCTCAGAAAGAACACCATTTAAAGCAATGAGGGCATCCACTGCCATGACACCGGGTCCACCGGCATTGGTAATGATACCCAGGCGGGGGCCGCGGGGAAATTTGTTCCTTCCTATAAGTTCAGCCACGCTGAATATGTCCCCGATCTCATATACCCTGGCAAGCCCGGCCCGCTGAAAAGCGGCATCATAAACTGCATCTTCTGAAGCCATGGCACCAGTATGAGACGCTGCAACCTGCGCAGATTCAGGGAAACGCCCTGCCTTGTAAACGATGATCGGCTTTTTCCGTGCAAAAGCACGGGCAGCTGTCATGAATTTCCGTGCGTTCGTTATTGATTCTATGTAGAGGATAATGCAATGCGTATTTTCATCTTCTCCGAAATAATCAATCAGATCGCCAAACTCAACATCCAGGCTGTTGCCGATAGAGACAAACTGGCTAAACCCGATCTTCCCTTCCATGGCCCAGTCGAGAACAGAAGTACACAAAGCACCCGATTGTGAAATGAAAGCAATGTTGCCAGGCTTGGGCATGTCTGCTGCAAAGCTGGCATTAAGTTTCAGGGAAGGAACGATCACTCCCAGGCAATTCGGGCCGATGATCCGCATTCCTTCATACTTTTTCATCAGGTTCCGGATCTCCGTCTCAAGTTTTTTGCCTTCTTCCCCGATTTCCTGAAACCCGGCTGAAATGATAATGATACCGGGGATGCCCATTTCGCCGCATTCCCTGACAACGCCGGCCACCTTTTCAGCAGGCGTGCAGATGATACCAAGGTCAGGAACCCTGGACAGGCTTTTAATGTCCGGATAACAGGGAATCCCCATTACTGCTTCATGATCGGCATTAACAGGGTAAACCACACCACGGTAGCCTCCGCTGACCAGGTTGATCAGTACCTTACCGCTTACGCTGTTTGGATTGGTGGTAACCCCGATCAAGGCAATCCGCTTAGGGTTGAAGATCGGATCAAGATTATGGACGTTCATGATGAGAACCCAGTAGCTATTTTATCGGGTAAGACGCAGGATCCAATGCCTTGACATTCCACATCTTCAGGAAAGTAAAGACTTTTGTCGTGTCGTATCCCGGTGCTTTTGCATATTCAAGTAATCCTGAATCCTGGATATGAAGCTGTTTCCCGTTCCCGTCGAGGATCACAAAAACCGGAAACCCAAAACGAACCGGATATCCATAATCTTTATAAAGAACATAATCACGCTTCTCTTTTTCTTTGGGAACACTGGCCAGTACATAGATGTAATCCTTCTTCATGATGGAATCGATCTGGCGCTGGCTGGTTACAAGACTATGAAACTTTAAGCACCAGGGGCACCAGTTCCCACCCCATTGTATCAACACATGCTTATGCTCGGCCTTTGCTTTCACAATTGCCGCTTTAATGTCGGCACGTATATCCTGGTTTGGGTTATAAGGTTGTGTTGAGGGATTCTGGCTGTAAACAAAAATTATTGATCCCAACAAAATGAAAAGAATTGTTATTTTTTTCATAAAAATTATATTGAAGAATAGTTTTGTAACTAACTTAATAGGTGCAAAATTACTAATAAATCAGATATGAAAAGCCATACCAATAAAGTGATCCTGCATATTACCCTTTGTAACTGTCAGGTCACCAACCCTGGAAACACTTATCCTGCTAAACCTGATTACATCCCGTACATTTCGATAATTTCCTGCTTGCTCTTACCAAGGATGTTATATTTCTTTCCAACCTTCTTGAATGCATCGAGGGCTTTTTCGAGATGATGGATCTCGTGACCCGCTGAGATCTGCGTGCGTATCCTGGCCTGGCTCTGGGGCACTACCGGGAAGAAAAACCCGATGGCATAGATACCTTCCTGATAGAGATCCCTTGAAACATCCTGTGAAAGCTTGGCATTAAAAAGCATGACCGGAACAATAGGAGTATCGCCTTCCTTAATGATGAGCCCTATGTCGGTAAGTCCTTTACGCCAGAATTCCGTGTTCTTTTCAAGTTTATCCCGTCGTTCGGTGGTAGCTGAAAGAATTTCCAGGACTTTGATAACACCAGCTACGACAGGAGGTGCAATTGTATTAGAAAAGAGATATGGACGGGCTTTCTGCCGGCACATTTCAACGAGTTCCTTACGTCCCGACACACAGCCGCCGGATGCTCCTCCAAGGCCTTTCCCAAAGGTGGTTGTGATTATGTCCATCCGTCCCATAACCCCACATTTTTCATGGGTTCCGCGGCCGGTCTTGCCAATGAATCCACTGGAATGTGAATCATCGCAGAAAAGCATTGCATCATATTTGTCGCACAGGTCCGCCATCTGATCGAGCTTGGCTGTATCGCCATCCATGGAGAATACACCATCAGTGATGACCATTTTCAGTCGCTTGTCATTGTGAAGCTGGAGTTTTTCTTCCAGGTGGGCCATGTCAGAATGCTTGAAAGTATCATGCATGGCGCTGCAAAGACGGATCCCATCGACAATTGAAGCATGAACAAGACGGTCAGAGATCATGACATCATCCTTGGTCAGGACAGCTTCGAAAACACCGGCATTGGCATCCATGCAGGAGGGAAACAGAATTGTATCCTCAGTTCCGAGGAATTCAGTGACCATCTTTTCAAGCTTTCTGTGGATATCCTGGGTTCCGCAGATAAAGCGGACTGAAGACATACCATAGCCATGAGAATCGAGACCGGCATGGGCAGCTTTCACAACTTCAGGGTGACTTGATAAACCGAGGTAGTTGTTTGCGCAAATATTGATCACCTTCTTAATGGGAGCCCCTTCGGGGAATTCCACTTCAATATCTGCAGCCTGTGCAGAATGGATATAGCGTTCGACTTTTAAAAGGCCGGCATCTTTCATCCCGGTCAGAATTTCCTGGTATGATCCACGTACTTTATTACTGTATGCCATAGCTACCTCCGTTATTTTAAATATTCATTGACCAGTGAACAGATCTTATTGACCGAATCGAATGCCTCAGGTGTGGCTTTATCATCGGGAATTGAAATTTTGTATTTGTTTTCGAGGAACCGCTTAAGGGATACCATCGAAAATGAATCAACAATACCGCCTGAGATCAAGGGGGTATCATAAGTTATTTCGCTGTCATCTTCCACATACTCGTTAATGACGTACGACTTGATTATTTCTTTCATGTCTTCCATAGTGTATTCTCCTATTTTAATGGTTTATATTATTTTGTATTCAACTTTAAATTATTTGTTCAACATTCGATTTTGATTACCACATTAATCATTTTCCAGTGTACTTGTATCACCTATCTCTTCTCCCCATTCTTTTGCATGGAGTATTCTTCTCATGATTTTGCCGCTTCGGGTCTTGGGCAATGAATCTATGAATTCTATCTCCTGCGGCATGGCTAAGGGTGAAAGTTTCTTCCTGACGAAGTTCATAATGTCAAGATCAAGGTCTTTACTGCCAACAAAACCGGGTTTCAGGGTAACAAATGCTTTTACGACTTCCATGTTCACAAAATCCGGTTTTGCCACAACGGCTGATTCAGCAACGGCAGGATGTTCAAGAAGGGCCGATTCCACTTCAAACGGACTGACAAGGTGGCCGCCTGTGTTGATCACATCATCGTCACGGCCTACAAACCAGAAATAGCCTTCTTTGTCAATACTGGAACGGTCACCTGGAAGATACCAGCCATTCTTGAATTTATTCTTGTAGGTTTCTTCGTTGTTCCAGTACATACGCATCATGGAAGGCCAACCGGGTTTGAGTGCAATGAGGCCGATCTTCCCGGGTTCACCAAAAGGTTCATAGGAATCCGCATTCACAACTGTAGCGGTGATTCCTGGGAAAGGCTTTCCCATTGAACCAGGCTTGATCTTCATTCCCGGATAATTGGAGATCATGATCGATCCGGTTTCAGTCTGCCAGTAAGTATCAAGAAATGGCTTGCCAAAAACTTTTTCAGACCAGATCACTGCTTCTGAGTTCAATGGTTCACCTACGCTTGCCAGGTGGCGAAGGCAGGTAAGATCGAACTTCTTTATGATCTCATCCCCGGCTTTCATGAGGGAACGGATCGCAGTAGGTGCTGAATACCACATGCTGATACGGTGCTTCTCAATGAACCGGTACCAGTTTTCAGCAGAGAACCCTGCATCGGTCACACACTGTGTGACCCCGTTGCTGAAGGCCCCGATGATACCGTAAGAAGTTCCCGTGACCCAACCAGGGTCAGCAGTGCACCAGTAAATATCATCATCCTGAAGGTCGAGTACCCATTTTGAGGTCAGGTACTGTGAGATTAGGGAATAATGTACATGCTTAACCCCTTTTGGCTGACCGGTAGTTCCGGAGGTATAATGAAGTACAGAAGGAGTTTCTGCATAGGTGGGATGGATATCAAACTTTTCAACTTTTTGCAATACTTCCAGGTTTAATGCCACTTCCCTCTGCTGCAGAGGCTTGGAAGGATCCTGGTCGACGATGATCAGGTACTCCAGCCAGGGCATTCTTTCAAGGATCTTGCGCACTTTGGGTGCATGTTTTTTCTGGGTGATCAAAGCACGGGTTTGGGCATTCTCAAGGCGGATAAAAAGAGATTCGTCGCCAAAAGCCGAAAATAAAGGTTGAGCAATGGCACCGGTTTTCAGGATCCCCAGAAAACCAAGATAAAGCTCGGGGATCTTATCCATGAACAGACAAACCCGGTCACCCGGAATGATCCCAAAATCTCTGAGGAATTGACCAATGGTGTTGGAGGCAAGACGGATGTCGTTGTAGGTGTATCGCTTTTCAGCACCTCCAAGCCCATCCCAGATAAGGCCCAACTTATTTGCCTTACCCATCTGGCAGATGCGGTCGGAACAATACCAGCCGATATTGATAACATCCCCGGGCTTGTAGCCCAGTTCCTGCTCGGCAATGCCCCAACTGAAATTTTTTACTCTTTCGTCGTAAGATCCGATGTGCGACATAGTGAAATTTGTTGTTTAGTTAATACTGATAGGATTAGTTGTATTTGTTTTAGTTGTGTTTCAATTTCTGCATTATTATTGAAGGGAAAGAAAGAATTATTTGTCATCTGCCTCTGCGATAACTATTGCAGTAGCGATCTCTTTTAGATGCGATAAAGATACATGAATTTTTGAAATCCCTTCATTCCTGCAAAGTTCTTCTGCTTTCCCGTAAAGACGGATCAGAGGCTTGCCAAATTCATCATGATAAACCTCGATATCTGCGAACCTAATCCCAAACCTCCACCCGGTCCCAATGGCTTTCATGAATGCCTCTTTGGCTGAAAACCGGGCAGCATAATTTTCATATTTAAATTTTCTTGTCTCGCAATAGGCAATTTCACCGGCAGTGAAAACCTTCTCACGGAAGCCAATATCCCTTTGCATTATCTTCCCGATGCGTGCTACCTCTATTATGTCTGTCCCGATCCCGTAAATCATTGCGAATGGCCTTTTAAATTGCGCCGAGCTGTTTGCCGACTTTTTTAAATTTCTCAAGCGCGAATTCGATCTGTTCTGTGGAGTGTGCTGCACTTATCTGTACCCTGATCCTTGATTTCCCTTTGGGGACGACAGGATAATAAAATCCGATCACATAAATACCTTCATCTAACAATGCATTGGCAAAGTTTTGGGATAGTTTGGCATCATTTGGAAGATGCCCGAACAGCACGGGTACTATAGGATGTATGCCGTGAACAATCCTGAAGCCTGCTGCTTCCATCCCTTTGCGGAAAAGTGATGTGTTTTCAAAAAGCTTATCCTTGAGCGCTGTGGTTTCAGAGAGGAGGTTCAATACTTCCAAGGTAGCACCGGCAATGGAAGGCGTAAGCGTATTTGAGAACAGGTAAGGTCTTGAACGCTGCCGCAGGAGCTCAATGATCTCCTTTCTTCCCGAGATACAACCACCCGATGCCCCACCCAGGGCTTTGCCGAAAGTAGTTGAAATAATATCCACCCTTCCCTGTGCATTGCAATATTCAATGGTACCTCTCCCTGTTTTCCCAATAAAGCCGGTTGCATGTGAATCGTCAACCATGACCAGGGCATCGTATTTCTGGGCCAGGTCACAGATCTTATCAACCTGGGCAATGATCCCATCCATGGAGAAAACGCCGTCTGTAACTATGAGCTTGAATCGGGCTTCGCAGGCATCCTGCAGTACCTCTTCAAGGTCGTCCATATCGTTGTTCTTATACCTGAAGCGCTGGGCTTTTGACAACTTTATACCATCTATGATGGAGGCATGATTCAGCTCATCTGAAATAATGGCATCCTGCTCACTTAACAATGGTTCAAAAACGCCACCATTTGCATCGAATGCTGATGAATAAAGGATGGTATCCTCTGTCCCGAGGAATTCACTCAGTTTTGCCTCAAGGTCTTTGTGGATCTTCTGGGTCCCGCAGATAAACCTTACCGATGACATCCCGAAACCATAACGGAAAAAGGTCATATTAGCGCCTGCCATGGTTCTTGGATCATTGCTGAGTCCAAGATAATTATTAGCACAGAAATTCAACACCTTCTGCCCTTTGTCCGTTTTGATCTCGACACCCTGGGGGGTGATCAGGATACGCTCATTCTTGTAAAGTCCTTCGGAGATGATATTATCAAGTTGTTTTTGCAGGTGATCTTTGAATTTACCGTACATATGGCAGATAAAGTAGTTTTTGAATCAGGTAACAAAGGTAAAAATTTACAAATTAGGATGTACGTGGTTTGAGTTTTAGGTGCTAAATAAGGGGAAAAAGAGAGGAAATTATATGTACTTTTGAAGCATAAATATAAGTGAAAAATGAAAAGAACGTTTAATTGGATTACTTTACTTGCAGCCGGATTGATGATCAGCTTCACCTTTTCGTTGTGCAACAAGAAGGAAACATCTTTACCAAATTTTCCTCAGCTGGTCGGAAACTGGCCGGGAACAACTTCTCAGGGAACGAATATTTATCTTGGTGTTACAAACATAAAAGGGAACCTCTTTATTAACCAATATGACCTTTGGGTCATGACAACAAACGGACCCCAGGAATACAGAGCAGGAAGCGGAGATGGACTTGCTTCTATCCCCAGCACACAATTCAAGATCCATATTGGCACCGGGGCTGCAGGTGAATCTTATATCGATGGAACTTTCGATGTTCCTGACACCACCCTCTATGGGAATTTTGCCGTTTACGCATCAGGGAATACAACCGATCTGATTACAGGTAATTATACCAGTGTCAAAGGCAGCAAGCTTATCTTATTGCGAACATTTTCAAGATAAGGTAACTTTTGTTTTAAGACAATTCAGGACAAACAAGAAACCAATAATTCAAAATCATTCATCTTTCAGAACATGGAAAATTTCACTTATTGTAATCCTACTACCATTCATTTTGGAAAGAATTCACTTTACGGACTTGACAATGTACTCAAACAATACGGGAAGAAAGTCCTGCTGGTTTACGGTAATGGATCGATCAAAAAAACCGGACTTTACAATACAGTGATCGGTTACCTGAAAGAAATGCATGCTGAAGTTTTTGAATATGGGGGAATCCGGTCAAACCCGGTGATAGAGGATGTAGACGCTGCTGCAACGCTGGGCCGGGAACACAAGGTTGATGTGATACTGGCGGTTGGAGGGGGAAGCGTGATCGATTCTGCGAAGTTCATTTCCATTACCATCCCTGTTATGCACCCTGCATGGGATTTTATCACGAGGAAAGCAAAGCCTGAAAATGCAGTACCCCTTGTTTGTGTTCTCACCCTCGCCGCCACCGGGACGGAAATGAATCCCTTTGCAGTGATCTCAAACCATGATACCAAATTCAAAGACGGATACGGTTCGCCTTTGATGTATCCTGTCCATTCTTTTCTTGACCCGCAATTAACAGAAACAGTCCCACGCAATTATACCGCATATGGGATCGCAGATCTTATCGCACACAGTTTTGAGGCCTGGTTTGGTCCCGGCGAATCTACCCTCAGCGACAGGTTTATAATTTCGATCGTGCAGGAAGCTATACAATACGGTCCACCTTTGCTGAAGGATCTGCACAATTACGAATTGCGTGAAAAAATCATGTTTGCTGCAACCATGGCGTTGAACGGACTTACCCTCATGGGGAAAAAATCAGGGGACTGGGCTGTTCATGGCATCGGTCATATTCTTTCTCTGCTTTATGATATTCCTCATGGTGCTTCGCTTACAATTGTTTACCCAGCCTGGTTAAAGTACATCGAGAAAAAGCAACCTGAACGGATTGGGCTACTGGGTTCAGGCATTTTCAATGAATCGCTCACTTCCCATGAAACCATCTGGCGGATCGAAGATCTGTTCCGTTCCCTGGAATGCCCGGTTCGATTGTCAGAATCAGGGATTGCAGTCAGTAAACAGAAAATCCTTGAAACCCTGGTGCTGAATAAGGTCAGCGGGGCTAGTTATAAACTCAATGATGAAGATCTCAGGAAGATCATAGAGTTGTTTCTATAAAAAAAATTAAAGCATCAGTATGCTATAGACGCACCAAAGAGCAAATATTTATTACATGGGTGCAATACAGGAATTAATGAGATAAAAGCTGAAAATGATCTTATTCTTTACCCGAATCCCGCGACCAATGCAATAACAATAAAAACAGGCAGGAAACTTTTGGATTCAGCTTTTTATATCATCGATCAGACAGGAGAAATCGCCATCACGTGTAATCTTATTAACGAAATCACTGTTGTCGATGTAAACAAGCTGGCAGCCGGGATTTATTTGCTCAGGGCCGGTGAAGAAAATCAGTTGTTTGAGATCCTGAAATAGTCATCTGACCTTCTAAGATTCCCTGCAACCTGGTCCCAGATTTTGCAGGTTCAACCTCCTGAGCATGGGAGCCTTTTTGGCTGTAAAGCTGACGATCAAGAGGGTCATGATGCCACCAAAAATTACCGAAGGGATCAATCCCATGAGTTTTGCTGCCAGGCCTGATTCGAAGGAACCAAGCTCATTGGAGGATCCGATGAAAATGCTGTTCACTGATGCGATCCTCCCCCGCATTTCATCAGGTGCAACAAGCTGCATTGTCGCCGCACGGATCACAACGCTTATGTTATCGAACATCCCGCTCAAGGCCAACAATCCCATGGAAAGGAAGAAGTTTTTAGAGAGTGCAAAGCAGATGATGCTAACTCCGAAACCGGCTACACCGATCATCAGTAACCGACCGGCTTTTACAATGGGGGGATTATAAGCCAGGACGACCGACATCAGTATTGCACCAATCATGGGTAATTTCATATACCTGCCACCCGACAATAATGCTTTGCATCTGTGCAGCGATGGTCATAAAAAAACGGAAGGAGAGAAACAGACGAAAGTCTTTGATCTTTAAAACTGCATACGCATCACGTTTGTCAGTAATTCCCGGGTCTGGCATTATCAGGAATGCAAATGTTATTCTTCTTCTTTTTCCTGGTCTTCGTAAGCCTTTAGCAGCTTATCCTGGACATCGCCCGGTACCTGGGTATATTCGCCAAATTTCATGTTGTATGTTGCACGCCCGCTGGTCAGCGAACTCAAGGCTGTAGAGTAACGGTTCATTTCTGCCAAAGGCACTTTAGCAAGGATCTTCTGGTAAGTTCCTTCACTGTCCATCCCCATGATTATGGCGCGACGGCCCTGGAGATCGGTCATGACATCACCCATCTTTTCCTCCGGTACTATGACTTCAACATCATAGATGGGTTCGAGGATCTTCGGACCTGCATTCCTGAAGGCTTCTTTAAAGGCATTTCTTCCGGCAAGCCTGAAAGAGATTTCATTGGAGTCGACCGGGTGCATTTTACCGTCGTAAATACTGACGACGATGTCACGTGCGTACGATCCTGTCAGTGGGCCTTCTTCGATCTTTTCCATGATCCCTTTCAGGATGGCGGGCATGAAGCGTGCATCAATAGCGCCACCCACAATACAGTTCTGCATGACCAGCTTACCGCCCCATTCAAGGTCAATCACATCTCTACCGCGGATCGGGAATTCAGACTGGTCTTTCATCCCTTCCCTGAAAGGTTCGATCATCATATAAACTTCACCAAATTGTCCGGCACCTCCTGATTGTTTCTTGTGACGGTACGAAGATTTAGCAGCCCTGGTAATGGTTTCACGATAAGGGATCTTTGGCGGCAGGAATTCAATGCCAATCTTTTCAAGGTTCTCCAGCTGCCATTTTGCGATGTTGAGATGAAGCTCTCCCTGTCCCATCAGGATCACCTGTTTAAGTTCTTTCGAATACAACAGTACCAGTGTGGGGTCCATCTTGTTCATTTCGCTAAGGATACTGCCTAATTTTTCATCGTCACTCTGATTTTTTGCTTTTACAGCAGTCCTGAATTTGGGTTCAGGATAAACTATGGGTTCAATAATGATATCAGGATTCTTGGGGGAATTGAGGGTATTATTTGTAAACGTGTTTTTCAGCTTAATGGTAGCGCCGATGTCACCGGCAACCAGCTTTTCGACTTTGTCCCTGTTCTTTCCGCTAATGACAAAGAGCTGTGAAAGACGTTCCTTTGAACTGTTCCTGCTGGGGTTGACCATGTCTATGGCTTCATTGACCTCACCGGCATAGACTTTGAAGAACGAAACCTCTCCGAGATGTTGTTCAATGGATGTCTTGAAAACAAAAGCACTCGCAGGTCCGGTGGAATTGCATTTCAGTTCTTTACTGTCAGTTGTTTTGATTGCCGGCATCGCATCGGGAGATGGGACGCTGTCCACGATAAACTCCAGAAGCCTTCCGACCCCCATATCCTGTTTCGCGCAAACACACATTACCGGGAAAATTGAGCGGTGAATGATGCCTGTACGCAGCGCTTTTGCTACCTGCTCTTCAGTCAGAGTTCCCTTGTCGAAGAAAACCTCCATCAGTGATTCATCCTTGGATGCGAGTTCCTCGATCAGGGCATTGTGCATCTGTTCGGATTTGGCTTTTTCATTGTCGGGTACATCCAGGATTTCGGGTTTACCTCCTCCCTGTGGATATTTATACATCTTTTTTTTCAGGAGGTCAATGATGCTGTTGAAACCGCTTCCTGCATTGACAGGATATTGCATCAATGTAACATTTTTCCCGAACTGCTGGTGCAACTGGCGTACAGTCTCGTCAAAATTGGCATGTTCCTGGTCAAGGTGGTTGACCACAAAAACAACAGGGGTGTGATTCTTATTGGTATATCTCCAGGTGATCTCAGTGCCTACTTCCACTCCGTTCTGGGCATTTACGACCATCAGGGCTGTGTCAGCCACTTTAAGGGCTGCAACGACTTCCCCGATGAAATCATCAAAACCGGGGGTATCAATAATGTTGATCTTCCGGTTATCAAATAGAGTGCAAAGAACTGATGATACTACTGAGTTCTGACGTTCGAGCTCGATCGGGCGGTAGTCTGAGACTGTATTTTTATCTTCCACGGCACCCCGGCGGTTGATCATGCCACCTTCAAAAAGCATCGCTTCTCCTAATGTGGTTTTTCCTGTCTTGGCACCTCCTATGAGGGCGATGTTCCTGATCTCACTCGTTTGAAATACTTTCATTTTCTGACTGTTTCTTATTATTATTGGCAGTAGGATTGTCTGAAAAGGGCAGCAAAGGTAAATAATGCCTGTTAATTATCAAAATGTCCGGACACTGGCTTTTGGGAAGTCAACCGGTGATCAGTTGCCTGATCTCTATCCACTGATCCTTTCCCATTTTCGACCCGATCACCTTTATAACATTGCCAGCCAGCAGGGCTCCAATCTCCCCGCATTTTGCAAGCGATAAACCATGGGCCTGACCATAAAGAAAGCCGGAAGCATAAAGATCGCCTGCTCCCGTAGTATCGACAGGAACCACAGGAATAACACCTGTCTTGATCATCTCATTCCCGCTTTTGATCAGCGACCCTTTCGAACCGGTTTTAACCACGGCAATCCCCGTTATCCTGCTGATCTCGTCCAATGCCTCACGCGGCTCTTTACCGGTAAAGGCTTTGGCTTCTTCTTCATTGGCAAAGACTATATCCACATATTTCTCAATAATCTCCCTCAGGAACGCAAGATTAGCTTCTACGACATTATAACTGGCAAGGTCAAGAGAAACAGTCAATCCATTTTCTTTTGCCAGGGAAACTGCAGTCCTGATGAGATCATGATTCTGGACGAGGTATCCTTCTATATGAAGATAATCATATTGCCTGAAATTAAACCCTGCCAGGTGTCCGGCCGAAAGTTCGACAGCAGCACCAAGAAAAGTGGCAAATGTCCTTTCTGAATCGGAGGTCACCAGGGCAATGGCACGTCCTGTTTCCTGTGAGCTGTGGATCATATGCGGTTCAACTCCGGCATTGATCATATCTCTAACGAATGAACCACCCAGATCATCCTCTCCGATTACCCCGATATATCCCACCGGGACACCCAGCATTGCCAGTCCATGAATAGTGTTGGCAGCTGATCCTCCTGCAGAAAAACTTTTCGAATAGTGTTCCAGCTTTTCAAGGATTGCCTGGCTTCTTCCCGCGTCTACCAGCTGCATGCTCCCTTTGGGCAGACCAAGCGTGTCAAGAAGCCGATCATCTTCGAGGCGGATCATGATATCTACCAGGGCATTTCCCATTCCAAGTACCTTTTTCATATTTTCCTTTTTCGAAAAGAAGGCAAAGGTATTAAAACTTTAATGCCCAGTTATTTTTCATCTTCCTGTAATAATTTTCTCTTTTTTACGTATCTATTAAGATTGATTCTAATATATTAGCATATGAAAAGTATCATAATAAATATTCTTTTTTTATTTTCACTGCTTTCGACGGGATGTACCCAAAACACCACAAAAAAAATGGAATTCAAAAAACTTACACCTGAAGAAGAACAAGTAATTGTTTACAAGGGAACTGAGGCTCCCTTTACAGGGAAATACGATAATTTCTACGGGAAAGGAGTATATGTCTGCAAAAGATGCGGCAACCCCCTCTACCGTTCAGAAGATAAATTTGATGCCAAATGCGGCTGGCCCAGCTTCGATGATGAAATACCCGGAGCCATCAAGCGTGTCCCTGACCCGGATGGCATGCGGACTGAAATAGAGTGTGCCAAGTGCGGAGCCCACCTGGGCCATGTTTTCATTGGAGAAAGGTTCACCCCCAAGAACACGCGGCATTGCGTGAATTCAATATCACTGGATTTCATTCCTGCCGCCCAGGCAGCCCCTAAAGCTGTTATCAATACCGATACAGCCATTTTTTCAGGGGGATGTTTCTGGGGAGTTGAATATTATATGAAAAAAATAAAAGGCGTGAAATCGGTTACTTCCGGATATACAGGAGGACATAAGGATCATCCTACTTATGAGGAAGTCTGTTCAGGTAAAACGGGGCATTATGAATCTGTCGAAGTCGTTTTTGATCCGGCACAAACGAATTATGAAACTGTTGCACGGATGTTCTTTGAGATCCATGATCCTACGCAATTGAATCACCAGGGTCCGGATTACGGCGAGCAATACCGTTCAGCAGTTTTCTACAGGAACGAGGAGCAGAGACAGATCGCTGAGAAGCTGATCAATCTGTTAAAGGCCAAGGGATTTAATGTAGTCACGGAAGTGAAGAAAGCCTCCACCTTCTGGAAGGCAGAAGACTATCACCAGGATTACTATGAGCGCAAGGGCACTCTTCCTTATTGCCATGGCTACGTGAAGAGGTTCTAGGATTGTTCAACCAATTAGAATGACCTGAGAATAACGAGGTTCTTTAGTATTATGAACAGCATTGCAAATGCCCTTCAACACAAGATCAGATCTTGTCAAACTGTTTGATAAGCTCGGGTTCCATGGGCTGAATGCGTTCGAAGTTCTTCCACTGGAAGTCTTTACGGTGTCCATTGGTATCCCAGGAATAGACATTGAAGAACATTTTTCCGAAAGCCAGGTCCGAAGAATCATAATATTTTGCAAAAGCCACCTGTTCACCGGTCTTAATATCATTCCCGATCACCGAAAGTTTCATATGAAGCCTGTATTTTTCCCTGCGTGCCCTGATCAACGCTTCCCTTAGTTTACGGTTAACGGCTTCGTCCAGGTTGAGATCAAAGTAGATTATCCGTTCGAGGTCGGGGAGGTCACGCTGATATTGAAAAGCCCTGACCCTGGAGTTATTTTCGATGGTCCATGCCTCAAACCTGCCATCCAGGTCGATGATCGACCGGCCTTTGTTCCCAAGCCTTACCGAGAGCCAGTAATTCTTGTTGCGGTAACGGATATAAAGCTTTTTTGTGGAGAAAATGTCGTTGGGGCGTTTGATGACATAATAGACCAGGAGACCTGAAAACATTGCCGTAAAGAAGATTGAAATGGCCGATTGTATCATTACGATTGTCCTGCCCAGGCTGGTCACAGGATGAATATCGCCAAACCCGATGGTATGGAAAGTCACGATGCTGAAATAAATAGCCTGGGCAAAATCAAGTTTTTCGGCAGCCGGTTTTGCATATGATGTGAGGGCAATACTGCTGGTCACATAGTACCAATACGCAAAAAACAGGATAAACAAGGCATAACAGCAAAATGCGAGAAAACAGAACCGGAAGAGCTCACGGGTCCTGATCGAAAAGTTCATGTGCATTTAACCTGAGGTTTTGTTCCTCAAAGGTACAAAACAGCATCATTTTTTCTCAGGTGTCATTGAAAGTTGCTGCACTTTTATTTTATCCTTGCTGGTAAGGCCTGAAATGACCTCAATATTTATCCCGTCTGATAAGCCTGTTTTGATCAATCTTTTCTCAAATTTCTGGGGCGCTGTTTCCACTTCAACATAGGTAGAATCACCTTCGAAAATAAGATCACCTTCAGGTATGGCAAGAACTTTATCTTTCTTTTCCAGCACAATATCGGCATTCGCGCTATAGCCGGCCCTGATGAACTGGCCTTCTTTCAGGTCGACGTCAGCCTTTATTTCGAACTGAACAGCACCATTCTCTACAACACCTTTGGGAGCGATGTATTTCAGTGTGGCCTGGAAGGTATCATTCTCGATGGCACCGATGGAAAGGAGAAGTCCCATTCCCGGTTTGATCTTGCCAACTTCGGTTTCATCCACTTTCCCGTCGAAGATCATATCTTTCACATCTGCCACAGTGGCAATGGTAGTGCCGGCATTGAAAGTATTGGCTTCTATGACGCTACTCCCCACTTTTACGGGGATGTCAAGGATCATGCCATCGATAGTGGAGGTAATGAGCGTATTGGTCACCTTCCCTGACTTTTTATTCACTCCTTCACGGATCAGCTCCAGGTTGGCTTCGGCTGCATCGACTTCCTGTCGGGCGTTTTTATAATTGACCTGGACAGGCTGTAATTCTGATTGTGGCACAACTCCTTCCTTAAAGAGTTTATCCTCACGATCATAGCTGATCTTCGCATCGTCCAAAGCAATCTTTGCCCTGTCGAGCCGTCCTTCGGCATTGTTCAGGTTCACCAGGTCAGGAATGATCCTGATCTTGGCAATGTTCTCTCCCTTTTTTACAGTCTGCCCTGCTTCAACGTAAATCTCTTCAACGATCCCCGAAACAACGGGCTTGATCTCTATCTCCTTCCTGGGGATCACAGAACCCGTTGCAACCGTCTTTCGTGTGATGGATTTATAAAATGGCGTCTCCGTTTTATAGATGACGGGTTTCTGTTTTGATTTGTTGTAAAGATAAACGATGGTAAGGAGAAAGATCCCAATGATAATTACCAGTACCGCGATTTTAATTACTTTCTTCATAGGCTACAGTAAACGATTCATTTTATTTTTTGATCATAATTCCAGGTCCTATTCATACCTGAGCGCATCAATCGGTTTAACAGATATTGCTTTTCTTGCAGGGATGAACCCGGCAAATGCTCCTGATGCGACGAGGATGCACAATGCTGTGATGGCTACTTTAAAATCCACCCCGGGGTGGACAAACATTTCAGTATTGGCACCTGAGGAAGAGAGGAGATAGTTGATGAGCTCAAGAAGGCCTACCCCGATCACCAGTCCGAAATAGCCTGCAAATGTAGTCAGGACCACCGATTCAGTTATGATCTCACTGATGATATTGAGAGGTGAAGCGCCCAGGGCCCGCTGTATCCCGATCTCTTTGGTACGCTCTTTTACCACCACCAGCATGATGTTGCTTACTCCGATCACGCCGGCCAGCAGGGTCCCGGTACCTACTATCCAGACCAGCAAATGGATCCCAAAGAACAGACCGACCATTTTATCATAATCTTTCCTCAGGTTATAATGGCCAATGGCATCATCATCCTTTGGCGCCACGGAATGTCTCTGTTTCAGTATCTCAATGGCTTTCTTCTCTACAACATCCACCGGGACATCATCCTTTGCCGTTATATTAAAAAATCCCACCGTATTGCCATAATTGAATGTCCGCTGCAATGTTGTAAAGGGCATATGGATCCGCTGATTATCACCGGAAGCAGCTTCCCCGGTGCGTTTCGATCTGAACACCCCGATCACCATGAAATATACCCCGTTGATCTGGATATACTGGTTGAGGGGTTCCTCATTTTTTTCGAAAAGAAGTTCAACCACCCGCTGGCCGATCACCACTACCTTTCTTTTCTGCTTAAGGTCGAGGTCATTCAGGAATCGCCCTTCAACCATATTGACCGGATCGATCTTGTTGAAGACAGGGTAATCGCCGAATATAGAAAATTCACCGGCCTTAAGCTTCCTGACCACATTACTGGTCCCATTGTACCCGCCTACATTGGTCCGGGGCGCAAGGTACTTTATCCCGGGTATCGCATCATGTAAAGCCCTGATATCGCTGTTTTCATAATCGAAGTGTCTTCCCCTGGGAAATCCCTTATAAGAAACGGAAGTCTGCTGTGCCCAGATAAAGACGCTGTTGGTAGCCATATCACCGAAATTCTGGGTAACGCCATTCTGCAGCCCATTGCCTGATCCCAGCATGATCACAAGCATGAAGATCCCCCAGAAAACGCCAAATGCGGTGAGGAAGGTCCGGAGCTTATTCTTCCGAAGCACATAATAAATTTCCTGCCAGCGATCCAGATCAAACATAACTTCTTAATTGACAATTAGCAATTGATCATTGTTTTATTCATCTCTTAGTGCTTCCACCGGTCTCACTTTAGATGCTTTCATTGCAGGTACCAGACCGGCAATTGCGCCTGCCACGACCAGGAGAATGGTTGCACCCATGGCGATCGAAAAATCAGCTTCAGGGTTTTTAAAGAAGTCTGTTGCGGGCATCTTGCTTGAGACCAATTCCAGCAGACCAATACCCAGGACCAATCCTATATAACCTGCGAAACCGGTGATCACAATAGCTTCCTGGAGTATCAACCCGATGATGGAATTTGGTGTGGCACCCAGCGCTTTCCTGACCCCGATCTCTTTGGTCCGTTCTTTCACAACGATCATCATGATGTTGCTCACGCCGACCACACCTGCTATAATGGTACCAATGCCGATGATCCAGATGAACAAACGAATCCCTGAAAATAACGCATTGAATCTTTTTACATCTTCATTCTTATTCCACACATCCACGGCACGTTCATCTTTGATATCAAAAGTGTGACGGCGGGAGAGAAGAGATTTGGTGTTATCCACCATGGCGGTAGCCTGTTCCGGGGTGGCTGTGCCGGTGGTAAAGGCGATCTGCTGGATGACATTATCCCCATTGAAGATCCGCTGGGCTGTAGAGACAGGGAGGTATATCCTTCTCTGCTCATCGTCATTCCTGCTGAAATCCCTAAACACACCAACTACTTTGAATAAGACCCCGTTTATTGTGATGTATTTACCCATTGCGACGGTATCGCTTCCCTTGAAAAGTGCAGCTTTGACTTTTTCACCGATAACGGCCACCTTACGGAAATCGCGGATATCTATATTATTGACAAAACGTCCCTGGAGCATTTCAATTTCCTTGATATAACCATAATCGGGATGACAGGGAGAGACAAAAAACGACCCGTACTGATTTTTGTATGAAGTAAGGTTATTGCCAAGGAACAGGCGTGATGAAATATGATCATGGCCTTTGATCAAAGTGTTTAATGAATTGTAATCTTCATTGGTGAATTTAATAGTGCGTCCCGTCTTGAGTCCTTTATACTTCATACTTGTGATCCCGCTGGTTATCCAGACCCCGTTTGTGGCGCCTCCCTTGAACTGTTCAGCGACGCCATTTTGCAGTCCTTTCCCTGATCCGAGCAGCACTACCAGCATGAATATCCCCCAGGCAACACTAAAACCAGTGAGGAAGGTGCGGAGCTTGTTCTTCTGCACCGTGCTGAAAATTTCCTGCCACTTATCAAGTTCAAACATCCTTTTCTCCGGTTCGTTATTCCTAATTCTTTATGATCTCCGTGATCATACCATCGGTGATGCGTATGGTCTTCTGTGTACGCAAAGCGATATCGTGCTCATGAGTGACGATCACCATGGTGATCCCTGTGCGGTTTATATCCTGAAGGATATCCATCATTTCGAGAGAAGTGACGGAATCGAGAGCGCCGGTAGGCTCATCGGCCAGGATGACCTTCGGCTTTGAGATCAGCGCGCGGGCAATGGCAATGCGCTGATTCTGTCCTCCTGATAATTCATTCGGAAGATGATGGGCCCATTCTTTCAAGCCCATCCGTTCAAGATACTCCATGGCGATGAGGTTCCGCTTTTTACGGCTCACCTTCTGGTAGTAGAGTGGCAGGGCAACATTCTCCATTGCGTTCTTGAAGGAGATCAGGTTAAACGACTGGAAGACGAATCCAAGCAATTTGTTCCTCAGGGCTGCTGCTTTCCTTTCATTCAGTTTCCTGATGGCGATCCCGTCGAGCGTATATTCCCCGGAATCATAATTATCAAGGATACCAAGGATGTTAAGCAAAGTAGATTTCCCTGATCCGGAGGCACCCATCACAGAGACCATTTCCCCGGCATCAATTTCCAGGTCAATCCCTTTCAGTACATGAAGTTTGGAGTGGCCAGTGACATATGATTTATGAATATTCCTTATGCTGATCATAAAAAAAAAACAGATTACATTCACATTAGACACCTGAACCTGCCAAATGTTACAACTTACATTCAAAATTGCTGATTATTCAACTAATTAAAAAATATTTTCGTCGTGATCCCCTGAAATGTCGATGAATATGAGATTCCGGGGGTTATTGTGTGACAATGGATGCGATATAAGCATAAATCTCACGGATCAGCGAGTCGTAAACAGCATATGAGCTCATTCCGACATGTTTCAGGAAATGCCAGGTTCCGGCATAACCTGAGCCGATAAGCTGCAATGAAAACCCCAGAAGAAATATCCCGAAGCCTGTGATCACAAGGAAGGCGAAGATATACCCGACCTTCCCGATATCGGATCTTGTCTTCTGATTGTCACCGGCGCCTTTGAAGGTGCGTTTTGTCCATGACAGCTTTGTCTCATCAACCGTTGAGAAGATATGAAATGCAAAGGTAGCCCCGATGAAGCCATCGTACCAGGGAAACCAGTCCGGCGGCAGGAAAGGCCTTACAAGCACGGCAATGAGTGTTAGTGTAGGAAGATAATAAGGCGCGAGCCCGATAAGAAGGTTGCCGAATTCACCTCCGAAGTTACCTGAATACTGAACCTGTCCCCCGCGTTTCGATGTAACAATGAATTTATGTATCCTCCTGAAAAAAAACAATGCTACCAAGGCATGGGTGAGTTCATGTTCAAAGGTTGAGATGACATAGATCTTTTTGATCACCATGAAATAAAACGGGATGCCAAGAATGAATCCGCAGATCAGCGGTATCCAGAGATCTTTATCCGAGGCAATTACTATCAATGCGTTCCAAAAGGCAAGGACCGATCCGGGGATGATGAAGAGTGCGACCAGGCCGAGCAGAAAGCGCATAGTGATTAGTAATTGGGTTAACAAAATCCGGCGAACTGATAGGTGTTAAAAGAGATTTAATTGATTTTTGCCGTTCAGGCGTTTTTCAGATCTACCAGTTCCGACACGGAATACTTCTGTTTCTTCATAACGTGAGGCGACGACGATGCGGACGCCACTGGCATGCCTGGTGAACAGGTCGTGGACAATTTTTGGAGTGTTATTATTGGCAGAGAGGTGTGAAAGTACAAGGAGCCTCATAAAGGGAGGCCTATGTTCAGTGAACAGGTCGAGTGCCTGGTGGTTGGAGAGGTGCCCGTCGTCGCCACGGATCCGTTTTTTCAGGTAGGCGGGATAATTACCTTCTTCCAGCATTTTTTCATCATAATTTGCTTCGAGGAAAGCCGCATGGCACTGGCTGATGTTGGTCACAACGTGTTCACATGCAATACCGATGTCGGTGAAGATCCCAATGGTGACGCCGTTACCTTTTACTATGAAGCTATGGGGTTCAGATGCATCATGCCGTTTTGGAAAGGCGTGAATATAAAGTCCTCCGATATGCACCGCAGCACTTGCAGAAAAAGGATTCACAAGAGAAGGCTCGAAAAAGAGCCTGCTGTTGTGATGGGTAGCAGCGGTAATATAAACGGGGACCCTGTATTTACGGGAGATCACCTCTGCACCGCGGGTATGATCGGTATGTTCATGGGAGATGAAGATGGCTTTGACCATTTGTGGGGACAATCCGAGTCGTTTCATCCGGTGTTCAGTTTCCCTGCAGGTGATACCTGCATCGATCAGCACGGCTTCATGCTCATTGCCAATATAATAGCAATTGCCGTTGCTTCCGGAGGCGAGAGATGCGATATATAGGGGCATTGTGAGTGCAAAGGAAAGGAAAAATCTGACATCGTAAATTTAAAATTCAAAGTAACTTTGAACCAGCATTAAACTATAATCTCATGAGTTTAAAAGTCAAAGCAATAATCACGGGCGCCACCGGGATGGTTGGCGAAGGGGTGTTTCGTCCATCGGGATGAAAGAACCGGAATATACAAAGATTTCATACACCCTCACGATGAATGTGGCAAGGGTGATGGGCTTAACAATGCATTGTCGTTCTACAAATATATCAGCTGGCTTTACCCCATTGTACATCCGTTGTTCCCCAATTCCTTCGGCACCCTGAGGGAAGTCGGACTGGCGATGGTCAACAGTGTGTTGTTCTCTCCGGAGAAAAAAGTACTGAACACGAAAGATATTGCAGAGTTAGCGGGAAAAGGGTAGAAAGAGGTGCCAGGATTTTGGATACGGACCTGTTATATACATAGATTATAAATTGCCAGAAGGTCGATCGAAGGTTGATCGAAGCTCAATCGAAGCTCAATCGAAGGTTGATCGAAGGTCAGTCGAAGGATGGTCGAAGGGACGTCGAAGGGACCTCGAAGGAAGGACGCAAACAGAGTAATGCTTTGTCTAACAATATCAACAACTTAGGATAAGGGCAACATTATTATTGATTTTTTGTGATTTTTGGCGGATTTATTTGTACCTTTAACAGGTGCAGATACTAAAATTGGCATTTTTAAGTTTTGAGAACAGAAGAATTCCGCATTAGTTGATAAAACAAGTATATAATGAAAAAAGACGTATTGGATAACAGGATGAACCTGGCGAACCACCAGTTAAAAGTTCCGCATGCCAAATTGCTGACCGGGTCAATTCAAAATAAATTTCCTGTTATTCTTGACGGGGGAAAAACGATCCTTTTCATCTCAGATAAGAGTAAAGAAGCAGAGACCATTAAACGCTACGAACTGCGGAAGAAGAGGTGAATTGATCATATCACCTTGTTTTTCTTCATGATTGCCGGGTTCTCCGGTCATCTTATCCGAGAAATACCCAAATGGCAGGATCCACAAGAACAGTTAGCAGGTTCTTCGTAGTGTAAGTGGTTGAATTTCCTAAGAAAATCCTCCATTCTTTTTCAATATTCGACGTCATTAATAATAATTCCTTTAATTTTGGCGCACTAAATAATCAAACTCCTTCCATATGAAAAAAAATGTTTACCGGCTGATGATCACATCTGCCGTGATGATGATTTTATTCACTTATTCCTGCAATCACAATAATAAAGCGATGAATGCTGAAAACAAGATCCCTGCTTTTGACACATCGGGAATTGACCGGACTGTAAAACCCTGTGATGATTTTGATCAGTTTGCCAACGGGAACTGGAAAAAGCACAACCCGATCCCATCGACTGAAGGTGCATGGGGCGCTTTCGGTATACTTGATAAAGAAACCCGCGAAGTAAAGATCAAGGGTATTGTCAAAGAACTCCTTAACCAGAAAGATCTTAAGAAAGGAAGTGATGCACAATTGATCACCGGTTACTATCATTCCTATATGGATACCGCTACCATAGAAAAACGCGGTATTTCGCCGATCATGCCGATGATTGATAAGATCAATGACGTAAAGAAATTACCGGAGTTTATTGCGCTAACCGGCGATCTTGCAAAGTATGGAATAGATGGCCCTTATACGATTTATGTCAGCGCCGATGACCGGAACAGCAAGATGAATGCCATATTCATGGGACAAGGCGGGTTGTCGCTGGGTGACCGCAATTATTATGATAACCAGGATTCGGCCATGGTGAAGATCAGGGAAGAATTTGTAAAGCATGTCAATAAGATGTTCGCCATGGCCGGATGGAAAGAGACCGATCCCGGAAAGACCATTCTCGGGTTCGAGACCAAACTGGCCCTCATTCAATTGAAGAATTTTGAATTACGCGATCCGGTCAAGATCTACAATAAGATTTCATTCAGCGAGCTTAAGAAACTGGCACCGGATATCAATTGGGAAGGATATTATAAAAACTACGGACTGAAAACCGATATCCTTATCGTATGGAATAAGGATTACCTGAAGAACCTCAATAAACTTATCAGAAAAACTCCTTTTGAAGATCTGAAAACCTTTTATAAGTGGCATGTACTGTCAAATTTTGCGGTAGGATTACCGGATCAGTTCAGCAAGGAATCATTTCATTTCTTCAATACGGTGATGTACGGGGTAAAGGAGCAGCGGCCAAGAGAAGAACGTGCGATCATGAGTGTTAACTACAGGCTGGGTATGCCACTTGGAAAGATCTTTGCAGCAAAATATTTTCCCGAGACCTCCAAAAAGAAGGTCACGGAAATGATCGAGAATGTAAGGACCGTTTTCGGAGAGCGCATGGATAAGCTCACCTGGATGAGTCCTGAGACCAAAGAAAAGGCCAAGAAGAAATTGTCACAGTTCACCTGGAAGATAGGTTATCCGGATAAATGGAAAGACTATTCCACCATAGACATCCAGAATGACAAGCTGATAGAGAACATGATGAACGTTGCTTTATGGGAACATAACGACATGATAGCCAAGGCAGGGAAGCCGGTTGACAAGTCGGAATGGGAAATGACGCCTCAAATGATCAATGCCTATAACAACCCGAATAATAACGAGATCGTATTCCCGGCTGCTATTCTTCAGCCGCCCTTTTTTAATCCCGATGCCGATGACGCCATCAATTATGGCGGGATCATCGGGGTGATAGGGCATGAGATGACCCATGGCTTTGATGACAACGGGGCACAATATGACGGTGAGGGGAACCTGAAGAACTGGTGGGCACCTGAGGATCTGAAGAACTTCAATGCGCTGGGAGTGAAACTGCAAAAATATTTTGATTCATTTGAGGTGACGAAAGGATTCAAGATCAACGGGAAGCTCACGCTTGGCGAGAACATTGCAGATCTGGGGGGTGTGACATTAGGATACTATGCACTTGTGAAGTCGATGGAAGGGAAGAAGGCTCCTGAGCCTATTGACGGTTTTACGTGGCAGCAAAGGTTTTTCCTAGGATGGGCGCAGGTATGGCACGAGAATATGACCAAAGAAAGCCTGATCAGCCAGGTACAGACCAATGAGCACTCGCCGGCCCGCTGGCGTATCAATGCGACCCTGGGGCAGGTGAAAGAGTTTTCGGATGCATTTGGAAAGGGCAGGATGTCTGTTCCTGATAATGACCGGGTTGTAATATGGTAGCCTTTTGGTTTATTAAAAATATATTGTAATTTTGCCAACCCAAAAATCTTCCTCAGTAGCTCAGTTGGTTAGAGCATCTGACTGTTAATCAGAGGGTCACTGGTTCAAGTCCAGTCTGGGGAGCAA
>CAVYJI010000014.1:0-13592 GCA_963768805.1 uncultured Bacteroidales bacterium
AAAGAAATGACTTTACATGTAATTTGGGTTATACTAAAATGGCTATACATGTTGAACCTCCATTGGTAGTTTTTAATATCGTACCGTTTACACCGACAATATAGCCGGTAGTATCGTCAGGAAAAAAGACGGAGTTTAAATTATTGCTTAGCCGGATTGCTGAAATATCCATAAATTACCCCCATCCGGAGTCTTCATAATTGTGTCGGAATCACCAAAAATATACCCTTTTAAATTGTCCATAAAATAATCAGAATTTAACTGGTTAGCTGTCCCGATAACAAGGGTTGTCCAAGTTGTTCCGGCATCAGTTGTTTTTATGAAGGTCACGCAATCGCCGACAGTATACCCGGTCCATAAAGATTTGAAATATATGGAATGCAGGTGGTTGCCAGTGGGTAAAGGAGCCGCCCATTTCCAGCCCAGACCATTTACTGAGGTGAGTGCTAATAATGCAAATAGAAGAAGGTTAAACTTTTTCATTTGAGGACCTATTTTGATTATTGATAGAAAACTAATCTTATATAATGAGAGAAATAAATACTCTTTAGAATGCGGTCAGCCGAATTATATTTTGTTTAAGATTGATCGCTAAATTATTCGTTTTCAAAACAATATGCACCAGCATAGTTAATTTCATATGTTTAATTCATTTAAAGATACGATATTAATTTAAGCAACATTTTCGTAGTGAATATTTTGCTGACGATTTACAGTGAGTGATCTTAAGAGTAGGCAGGCCGTTGCTTTTAAACAATGGCCGCCGATCATGATTGACCACATCAACCTTTTAACTATTTTTGAATAATGGTGGACAATTTACTTCAGCCTGAGTTGGTCATAACCATCGGCGTGTCCAACTGAAGGGTTTTTTCGGTACTGTGAGCTGGATACCTTTGCGATGGTGCTGATTTGGGAGTTTTGGGCTAATGAGCTTTCAGATTAACACCGACCTGTTCGAAAATGAAATCAACCCGATGACACATTGAATATTTTATTCATACTTTTGTATTCGTGTACTATCGAAGGAAAATAATATTAGCTATCCTTGGAGAATTTGGCGGACAATTGCCCAAAACCTCATTTCAAAAGCTGCTTTTCATCTTTACAAGGATGCAAGAACAAAAATCATTTGATTTTGTTCCATACGCATTTGGGTGTTATTCCTTCTCCGCAAATCAAGATTTGCTTACCCTCAAGAAATATGGTATAGTGAAAGAGCAACACTCAGAACCAAATCAATATTGGATTAAAAGTGATGATGTGGATTACATGATTCAATTAACTAAACAAGATTATGCTGCCGTCAAAATTGTTGCAAAAGATTTTCGTTATTTGGATCAGGATGAATTGATAAAATACACTTACCAAAAATACCCTTACTATGCGATTAATAGTAAAATTGCTGCCAAACTTTTAGATAAGGAATCTCTGGGCAGAATAAATGAGCAGAAACGTGTTATTAATGAACCAACACTTTTTAATATAGGATATGAAGGCAGGTCGGTTGAGCAATTTATAAATCAACTTGTTATATACGATATTAGACTTCTGATAGATGTCAGAAAGAATGCCTTGAGTAAGAAGTACGGCTTTTCTAAGTCGCAAATCTCAAGAACATGTGAAAGCATGAACATTAAATATGTCCATATACCTGAATTAGGAATTGATTCTGATAAGCGGAAAGATTTAAATGGTGCAGCAGATTACCGCAGACTGTTTAGTGAATACGAAACTACTATACTTCATCAAGCAAAGAAGTATATCCACGAAATAATAGAGAATTTAGGGATTTATAAAAGAGTTGCCTTAATGTGCTTCGAGAGGGATGCATTAATGTGTCATAGAGGAAGGGTAGTGAATCACCTAAATAAACTTCTTGAAGGCTCAATTCCCATTAAGAATTTATAATTATAAATGAGAATTCTCATCACTGTAAAGACCTACCCAACTATTTCTAAGGTTCATCAAGATGAATTTGTCTGCACTGCTGGCTTCAATGAAAATGGGGAGTGGGTAAGGCTTTATCCGATTCCTTTTAGAAGGTTAGACTATGTTTCTCAGTATAAAAAATACGATTGGATCGAGTTAGATGTTAAGAAACATAGAACGGATTGGAGACCAGAGACATATTCCCCGATTAACGGGGAGAACTCTTCAATAAACATTGTCGGTCATCTGGACACAAGAAATAACTGGGAGGATAGAAAAGCCATCGTTTTAAAGAATGTATATACCGATCTTTCAGCATTACTTGAGGATGCTAAAGAGAACCAGAAAAAAACCTCATTAGCTGTCTTTAAACCCACGATAATTAAAGACTTCATATTTAGTGAAGAGGCAAGAGAATGGGACAAAATGAAAATAAGCTGGCTAAAACAACAAAATTTATTTGAAGACATGACTCAGAGGACGATTATTAAGAAATTGCCGTATAAATTCAGTTACGTCTTCGAGGACATTAAGGGAAAATCAAGCACATTGATGGTTGAAGACTGGGAATTGGGTCAACTTTATTGGAATGTGCTTAAAAATAAGCAGGACGAACAGCTTGCTTGTCAGGATGTCAAAAACAGATATTTTGATCATTTTTGTAATAAAACAGATCTGTTTTTTTTCCTTGGAACTAATTTTGTTCAACATTCTCAAAAGTCAAGAAATCCTTTCATTATCATCGGGCTTTTCTATCCACCAAAAATAAGTAAATCAAATGTTACCCAACTTAAGATGGAACTTGATTGATTCTGTATTAATGGGACAATATCCATTAACAGAGTTATTAAAAATAATGAAAAGTACCTAAATAAGATTCAGACCACCTTATGCCGGTCGAGGCTGACCACCGTATTAGTCTGATAATAATTTATTTAAGATGGTCAATTTACTTCGCCGTTGTGTGGTCAATGTAGCCGGTTTGTCCAGTTAAACCAATTTCTTTTACATTTGTTAAAAAAGTAATATGAAAAAAGTATTCTTCTTTTCCTCTATCATTATTTCAATTCTATGTTCCTGTTCCAAGACATTGTCTGATTACCAGACTTTTGGATATCCCCTGGTGGTGATTAAAGGATACATAGTAAGGAATGAGGAAGGAGGAGAAATGGGAACCATCGGCAACCCGGATGTTCAATTAAAATACCCTGCAGATTCCATTTCACCTGAACTTGGATTGATCTGTTATCCCAATCCCGCAGTAACCATGATGTATTTGCTTGTTTTCCATCATACTTACGGTGAAAATCTGAGAGTCTGGATTGTCCCGGCAACTCTTTCTGGCAATGTTCCTTCTAACAGCGCTATTCTTGGTTCCATGATCCCCGGTGAAGTTAATAAACCGCTGATTGACACCACATTTACAGAAACCGGCAATGACTTTAGTACTTATCTTCGCATTTCTGATCTCCCGGTAGGATATTATAGGGTGTATCTCAAATGTAACGGTATCCTTCTATGGGATAATATTGTCTTTGCTAAAAGCAATCAAATCTATCCATAAATAAAACCAGTATCCATGAAGAGAGTTTTTCAAGGCTTTATGATCACCTTAAGTTTGGCATTTGCAATTCAGGGAAATGCTCAGGACACTATTCATCGTGTCATCGGTATCAGTGGAACCATTCAGACCACTCAGTTCGGAATTGCAATCCCGATCTGGGCCGGAAGTCATACTACCATTTCGCCTGCATTCGATTTCCAGTGGGGTCAGAAAATAGGAACTGATTACGGGATCGGTCTTGTTCCGAGATTTTATTTTTCTACAAAAAAACTGGCCCCCTATTTAGGTCTCAGGGGAGGATTAATCCATTTTACACCGGCTAAAGAAAATACCAGCGAAACTGCAACTACTGACTGGGTTGCAGGTTTGGAAGGCGGAGCCGAGTATTTCTTTGATCCGCGTTTCAGCGTCGGGGTTGAAATACAGGGAAATTTCACTAAATCGGATAAAAATTCGATGCGGTTTGGCAACCCGGGGAACTGGAATTTCAACCTGGCCACCATGGTCTCAGCTAATGTTTACTTCCTCAGGAAATAAAGGCTATTCGTGAAACAGGGCTTGCCCCAGGGTTCATACACGTGATTTCATAATTTGTTTTAAAAGGCGATCAAATTGCCAGGATAATTTGTATTTTTGTAATAACTTTATTCCGGATATGAAAAAATATTATCTTTTCTTCCTGGTCTCTTTTATCACGGCCTTTGCATACATTTCCCCGGTTACCGGGCAGAACTTTAGAGATCTTCCAAATAAGGAATCGAAGCTTGCAAGGGTAAGGGACGAGTTCACAAAGGGCAGTAACGCCCAGGCCCTGCAACATGTTAATTTACTGATAAATGAGTATCCCGGATATTTGGATGCTTATGTTTTAAGAGGTGATATAAACGCTAACCCCCGGGCATATAAAGCCGCACTTGATGATTATAATTTTGTACTGAATAATCATCCGGCAACCGCGCAAAAGTGCAACTGTTATTGGGCAATGGCTTCTGTATATGATATCTATTTCCACGATAAGCCCCATGCGATCAGTTTGTATACAACCTATATTGATACTGAATTGAAAGATGGAAATAAGGACAAAGCAGGGGCAGGGTATTTCTTCAGGGGAAGCTTGAAGAATGAATCGGGAGATAAGGCGGGTTATAAAGAAGACCTGAAAAAAGGTGCAGCGCTGGGGGATGACGAGTGTAAGAATGTGCTTGAAATGAAATAAATAAGCGGGGAATAAAATTCCAGTCATTTTACAAACAAGTTTGCAACTTTCTTTAAATAAAAAAACCGGCATTTTTGCCGGTTTTTAATTGGTCGGGGCGAGAAGACTCGAACTTCCGACCCTCCCGACACTCCGTGTCGGGATACGCTAGCCTATTGTATGATTTTGTCTGATAATCCATGATTTCACACGCATTGGATTTTTCCAGGATTTTAGTTTCTTCTCCAAAGTCAAAGCCTCATTTTTTGTTGCAAATTTGAATAATCCAATACATTTCCAAGGACTTCCATTTTTCGTATAAGTACTTGCACCCCTATTGTGGTCAGCTAATCTCTTTTCAGGGTCAGTGGTCTGTCCAATATATAATTTTCCAGTTGATTCAGATTCAAGTATATACACGAAATATTCAAGATCATTCATGGTCTGTTATAATGTTAGTTCAGTAAAAGTAAAGAATTTACTTAAATCGGACTATCCGCCACCATAGGAGGTGGTTTTTCGCCGATTTGTGGCTTCGCCACCGCAAACTTTGCTTGTGATAAACCATCCATTATCAGAAAAAATGTTATAAATTTGCAGATATCGGGGCGTGGCGCAGTTGGCTAGCGTACTTGCATGGGGTGCAAGGGGTCGGAAGTTCGAGTCTTCTCGCCCCGACAAAAAGCAGTGATAAACTGCTTTTTTTAATATGTATACAACTTATTTTCTATTTAGCCATTCAACAAAACGCTTTTATTCAGGACAATGTGAAGATCTTGATATTCGTCTAGCTCAACATAATTCCGGAAGAAATAAATCGATAAGGTTTTGAATTCATTGGATTCCAGTATATTCATAAAATCATCAACCACGTTCTGACGCCGTTTTACTTGTGAATGCCATTAAGAAACGAGGGGCAAAACGATTTCTCTTTGATCACAATATTCAAATTGGCTAGCGTATCCCGACACGGAGTGTCGGGAGGGTCGGAAGTTCGAGTCTTCTCGCCCCGACAAAAAGCAGTGATAAACTGCTTTTTTTAATATGTATACAACTTATTTTCTATTTAGCCATTCAACAAAACGCTTTTATTCAGGACAATGTGAAGATCTTGATATTCGTCTAGCTCAACATAATTCCGGAAGAAATAAATCGATAAGGTTTTGAATTCATTGGATTCCAGTATATTCATAAAATCATCAACCACGTTCTGACGCCGTTTTACTTGTGAATGCCATTAAGAAACGAGGGGCAAAACGATTTCTCTTTGATCACAATATTCAAATTGGCTAGCGTTTCCCGACACGGAGTGTCGGGAGGGTCGGAAGTTCGAGTCTTCTCGCCCCGACAAAAAGCAGTGATAAGCTGTTTTTTTTTTAATATGTATACAACTTATATTCTATATAGCTATTCAACGAAGCGCTTTTATTGAGGACAATGTGAAGATCTTGATATTCGTCTAGTTCAACATAATTCCGGAAGAAATAAATCGACAGGGGTTTGGAATTCCTTGGATTCCAGTATATTCAGAAAATCATCAAACACATTCTAACGCCGTTTTACTTGTGAATGGCATTAAGAAACGAGGGGCAAAACGATTTCTCTTTGATCACAATATTCAAATTGGCTAGCGTATCCCGACACGGAGTGTCGGGAGGGTCGGAAGTTCGAGTCTTCTCGCCCCGACAAAAAGCAGTGATAAACTGCTTTTTTTAATATGTATACAACTTATTTTCTATTTAGCCATTCAACAAAACGCTTTTATTCAGGACAATGTGAAGATCTTGATATTCGTCTAGCTCAACATAATTCCGGAAGAAATAAATCGATAAGGTTTTGAATTCATTGGATTCCAGTATATTCATAAAATCATCAACCACGTTCTGACGCCGTTTTACTTGTGAATGCCATTAAGAAACGAGGGGCAAAACGATTTCTCTTTGATCACAATATTCAAATTGGCTAGCGTTTCCCGACACGGAGTGTCGGGAGGGTCGGAAGTTCGAGTCTTCTCGCCCCGACAAAAAGAGGCTTTCTCAAAGATCTGAGTCAGTCTCTTTTTTTAGAACAATAATTTGTTCATTCTTCAAAACCCTGCCTTAAAATGTTATCAGCTTATCGCACCACCGGATGATGTCATACAGGTCGCTCAGGGAGGATATGGGGCAGGCCTTCGATCCCTGTAAGTTCCTGCTGGCCATGCAGGTACCACAGGCAAAGATCCGACCTCCATTATCCAGGAAATCCTTTAACCTGTCGCCTACATCATAGTCCTTTGTCGATAGGCTCCTGATCTCGACCCCCTTACCCATCAGGAAAACCGAAACCGAATCTTTCTCTGAAAGGGAATAGTTGGCAATCCGAAGGGCATTCCAGACGGTCTCCGGATCGTCGGAGTAAATGACGATGCCAAGCCTGACCGGCTTCTTTGCTTCATTTGCTTTTGTACCTCCGCAACCTGACGGGGTCTGGGATTGGACAAAGGGCGATAATAGCCCGAAAAAGAGGATAAAAATGAGGAACCTTTTCATTTGACTTTTTTTAAGACGTTATTCTTATTCAAATATGCAGATGGATTTTAATGTAAAGTTATTAAGATATTATTTGCATTTACTTTAAAAACATTTATCTTTGAAAGGCCATTCTTAACCACTGCAATGAGCATCAGCAAAGAGTACCTTAAGGATACAGGACACTGCCGGGTCAAATTTATTCTGCCGGCATGGATCTTCGGCTGCAGGAAAAAAGCATGTGTTGTCGGTGATTTTAACAACTGGGAAAAGGACAGGACCATTCTGAGGCTGCAGAAGAACGGCATCTGGGCTGCATCCGTCGACCTTCAGATCGGGAAAGAATACCAGTTCCGCTACTTTATAGATGACAAGCGATGGGAAAATGACGATGAGGCAGACAGCCAGATAGCTTCGCCTTTTCCGGGAACAAAAAACTCGGTCATCATATTATAATTGATCAATAAAAAAATCACAGAAAAATCACAGAAAAAGATCAGAATTACTACAGAATAAATTTTTACTTTTGTGTTCAATCTTTAATCAGTAAACAACTTAATCAGCAAACAAAATGAAAAAACTTGCATTGATCGTTACAGCCGCAATGTTGATCGTTGCCGGTTGCGGGCCAAGCGCCAAAGAAAAAGAAGCTAAAAGAATTGCCGACTCTACAAGGGTTGCAGATTCAATAGCAATGGTAATGGCTAAACAGAAAAGAATGGCCGACTCTATTGCCAATGTAGCTGCACAGAAGAAGATCGCCGATTCAATCGCACACCAGGATTCCATCAAGAAACACCTGATCAAGAAAGCAAAAGCTCCGGCAAAGCCGAAACCTGCTCCCGCTCACAAAGCTCACAAAAAATAAGCCTTCTTAAATGATCAGTTTAATAAAAAACCCCGCTGAAATGCGGGGTTTTTTTTGCTATGCATAAAACAATACAACAGATCACCTCATTTGTCCTCCCTGTCACGGTGCTGATCATCATTCCCCTCTGCATCGAAAAGAATATATCTGTAAAACATGTTTCAGCACTGGTGGCAGGGATCATTATCATGATCATGGGACTTGCCCTTATGACTGTGACCATCATGAGCTTCATAAAGATCGGAAGAGGCACCCTGGCCCCCTGGAGCCCCACGAAAAAACTGGTCACGACAGGGATCTATGCATATGTCAGGAACCCGATGATCCTGGGAGTCCTTATTGTTCTTATAGGAGAAGCAGTCGCCATATCATCGCGGAATATCCTGGTACTAGCAGTGATCTTCTTCATTGTCAATAATATATGGTTCCTGTTATATGAAGAGCATGTCCTCAGCAGAAGGTTCGGGGATGAGTATAAGGAATACAGGAAGAACGTCCCCATGTGGATGCCAAGGCCGACACCATATAAACCCGACCGGCGACCTGGTCCTGAACTGCAAAAAAACAAATGACACCCTATGAAGCCAACAGGGAAAAAAGCAATAGAACAGGAGGAGAAGAGGAATAAAAGGACCAGGCGTCTCTATGCCGGTCTCCTCGGAGGGATCATCATCCTTGCATTCCTTCTTTACCGCAATTCATTGTCCAACGAGGTGCTTCATTTCGACGACATGGAATACTTCGCCGCCCATCCGGACGTCACCCACCTCTCCTGGCAAAGTATCCGTGAATTCTTTTCATCTTATTACCTCCTGATGTACCAGCCCCTGCCGGTACTGACCCTTTCGATCAACTATTCTGTCTCGGGCATGAACCCTCTCCCCATGCACCTTTTCAACCTCCTCTTCCACCTCATCAATATATTCCTTGTCTTCAGGTTTACCAGGATCCTCACAGACAACCGGCCGGTTGCCCTGGCAGTTGCCTTCCTCTTCGCCATCCACCCGATGAATGTGGAAGCCGTCTCATGGATATCGGCCCGCAGCAGCGGGATGTACACCTGCTTCTATCTGCTGGCGCTGATCTTTTACCTCCGGTATGTCCGTAAAGATTTTAAGGTCAAACTCTTTCTTATCACCCTCCTGTTCTTCATCCTGTCACTATTTTCAAAATCGCAGGCGGTGACGCTGCCCCTTGTGCTTATCCTTATCGACTGGCTTTCAGGGCGGAAACTGCTTTCCCGCAGGGTGATCATTGAAAAAGTCCCCTTCCTGGCCCTAAGTCTCCTGTTTGCGTGGATCACGATCCATAATCCTGAGGAGAGCAATATCGCCATGAGGGGGATGCTCGCAAACTATTCCCCGCTGGATGATCTTTTCATGGTCTGCTGGTCATTCAGCTTCTACATCGTGAAGTTCTTTGTCCCCGTGGGCCTCTGCGGGGCCTATGTCTTCCCACCCAAAGCGGGATCCATGCTGCCGCCTGAGTATTATCTATCACCCATTTTGCTTGTTGCAGTCGGGCTGTTCCTTTACAGGTTCCGCAGGAACAGGATGCTGATCGCAGGGTTCCTCCTGTTCATCGCCACCATCTTTATCAACATCCAGGTGATCCCTTCACGGCTGGTCATCGTAGCCGATCGCTACGGCTATTTCCCATACCTGGGACTGATGATCATGATGGCGGCATATATCCGCAGCCTCGCTGAAAAATACCCCGGCACGTTCCACAAATACAGGACAGCAGGACTGGTTTTCCTTATATGCTATGGGATATTCTTCTCAGCAACACTTTATGCGAGGAATGAAGACTGGAAGAATGATTATGTATTTATGTCTGACCTGATCGCCAAAAATCCCGCTGTCCCTTACCTCTACCGTATCTATGGTACCCGGGGCAACTGGCTCAAGAGGCAGGGCCGTTTTGAAGAAGCGTACAGTGATTACACCATGGCCATCAGTCTCAGGCCCGACAATGCCCTTCCCTGGATCAACAGGGCCTCGCTGAGCCTGCAACGAAAGGCTTTCAGCGATGTCATCCCCGATATCGATATGGCGATAAAGCTTAATTACCGTACAGCCCCGGTATACCAGATCAGGGCTGCGGCAAGGTATTTTGAAGCCGATTACAAAGGGGCACTTAATGACTGTACTCAAAGCCTGAAGCTCGACTCAACCAATGCCAAAACACTCGAACTGAAAAATGCGATCCTGGATTCCCTGAAGATGAATAAATAAACAAGCTATGAAGAGACTATTACTCCTGGTTTTCGCTTACTTTGCTATTTCGGGCGTCTACGCCCAGAAGTGGCAATGCTGGGGTCTACTTTGCGAAGATGATTGGCATTGCCGGAATATATGATGGGAAGTTTGTCAAGGAATAGATGATTAAAGAAAGGGCGACCCTTACGGTCGCCCTTCATCAATAATTATACTGTAAACCTAACACCCAATACTTTAAGCCCGGTTCCGTAAACCCAGAACCCAATAATTTGTTTATGTCAATCAACCACAATCTTCTTTACCAACTGGCTTTTCGTCCCCTGGAATATCATATTATAAACTCCCGGAGAGATCGGCCTCAGATCGATCAGTTTCTGCAGGGTACCATTGACATCGACTTTTGTTTCTTCATAGACCTTCCATCCCAGTTCATCAAAAACACTGATCCTGAATGACTCTGGTGAGGATGAGCTGATGGAGACATTGAACATCCCAATCCCGGGATTTGGATAAATATTGATCTCGGCTGATGTACGGGGATCAATACCAGTGACCACGATCAGCACATGGTTCGAGGGTTCGGATGAACAATCGTTGAGGGTAACAACATCCCAGTAATAGCCATTCAGGGTGGCGGTATAGGTCTGTGCGGTGGCCCCGGGGATGAGTATTCCTTCAAAATACCATTGGTTCCCAGTGGTTGCACTGCTCTCAAGGAGAGTTCCTGTATTGGTGACCACGGGAGCATCAGGAATGGGATTCACGGCTACGGAAAAAGCGGGTGAGGGGTTCCCGTCGCCGCAGGAATTCGTGCCATAGACGAATATATCCCCCCAGGATGCATTGGTTCCAAAATCCACTGTAATTGAGTTCGTTCCTGCGCCGGATGCGATGGTCACATCAGGCGGTAATGCCCAGGCATAGCTGGTGGCATTGGCAATGGAAGCTACAGAATAGGCTACACCGCTGGCGCCTTCGCACACAGCAGCACTACCGGTGATCGTCCCTGCAGGGGTGGGTGCAGTTCCTTCAGTTACCGTTACACTGCCGTTCATGGTATTCGTGAGATAAGTGGCGCTCCTGTATGCTGTCGATGTATAAACACCCGCTGACTGGCCGCCAAATGAGATGGCCCCATCTGTCCCCGGGATCTCAGGACCGGTAGACAATCCGTTTTCCTGCAACTGGTAAAGAACCCCGTCCTGTGACCCGCTTAACCCAACCTCAGCCCCTTGTAAACCCTGGCAGTCTGTGCCGCCCCCGGTTATATTATAAGCTGTTACAGGGAGATTCAGAATGGGATCGGTGAATGAGCAGAAATGGGATGCCATATCGGTTATGGCTTCGGTTGTTCCTGAAGCTGCCGGTGGTACTACTGCCATGATGATCGTTGCGGCAGGTATGGCATTGTACCAGCACATGTTCATATTTGACTGGCCGAAGGGCACTGAATTAATAATCTGGAATGATCCGATGCGCAGGCCTGAGACGGGGATGAGCGTTCCGCTGGTGTTGGCTGCAACCCCGTCGAGGCGGACCTGCATCTGGCCCCCTGTAGCAAAAATGTTCACCCCGCCAAGTGTCCATGGAGCTGGCAGATCACTTGACCCGGGAACATAGGAGCCGGTCAGTGTCCCCCCGTTTAGGATTGCGGCGCTGTTATTTATCTGGAAGGACAACTGGTAATTATTTAAGTAAAGATCTGTTGCCCCTGTCCTGTAAATATAAACATCGAACTGGTAAACCGTCTGGCTCTGCAGCGTGTCGTTCTTCGCAATGCACGCATAGGTGGGAGCCTGCGCCTGCAGGTCAAATCCTGTCAAAAGGATGACCACTAAGAACAGCAGGTGAACAGATTTTTGAAAAGCTTTCATAGGGTTTGTCTCTGTTATATGGGTAATATCAGTCTTTATACAGGATTATCCCGTTAAATGTTACAAAATTACAAAAAAAGCCCTGCCATACCTGGCAGGGCTTTTTTAATTCACAATTTGCAATTCACCTATTACATTTTGTTGATCGCAGATCTTAATTTTCAATTATTTGAAACCTATTTGCTAACCACGATCTTCTTCACGGCCTGATTCTGGCTATCTTCAAAGATCACGGTGTAAACGCCATTCGGCACAATTCCCAGGTCGACCAACTTCTGCAGGGTTCCATTAACATCAACCTTTGGTTCTTCATAGATATTTATCCCAAGGTCGTTATAAACCCTGATAGAGAAACTCTCTGCCGAGGCCGTAGTGATCGAAACGTTGAACTGTCCTTCGTTTGGAACCGGGTAAACGCTGATCACGGCAGATGAATGCGGGTTAATGCCTGTTGTGAGGATCATTAAATGGTTCGATTCTGCAGAAGAACAACCGTTAAGTGTGACTACAACCCAGTAATAGCCATCCTGTGTTGCAACATAGGTCTGCCCGGTTGCCCCGGTGATGAGTGTCCCCTGGTAATACCACTGGTTGCCTGCCGGTGCATTGCTTTGCAGGGTGGTGCCGGTATTCGTTACAACAGGAGTGGCTGGTAAGGGATTCACCGTCACTGCATAGTTGGGAAACAGTGCCGTTGCCGCAGTTGTTGGTGCCGTAAACGGTAATGTTACCTGAGACAGCCGAATTGCTGAAATCGACAGTGACAGAGTTGGTATCAGAACCACTCACACCGGTAGCTCCTGTCGGGAGTGTCCAGGTATAGCCTGTGGCTCCTGTGATCGGGGGAACAGTGTAAACTTTGCCCGTATCACCGGCGCAGACAGTAGCCTCGCCTCTGATGGTGCCTGCTGCAGCTGGCAGAGGGGTAACAGTGACTGCGAATGGCGGTGAAACAGTTCCGTCACCGCAGATGTTGTTGCCGGTAACTGTGATGTTACCGCTGGTTGCAGTGGAGGAAAAATCAACAGTGATGGTACTCGAGTTTGCACCTGATGAATTATTTGCCCCCTGGGGTAATGTCCAGATATATGCCGTTGATTTCAAACGGGTATACGGAATAAACAACGCCTGTAGCTCCTGCACAAACATCAGAAGTACCGGTGATCGTCCCTGCAGCCCCGGGCATGGAATTCACAGTGACAGTGTAACTAACAGGTGATGGAGCGCTGCACCCGTTGCCATTGGTATAGTTTACCCTGACCCACTGTGACCCGGATGCAATCCAGTTAACAGACACTGTATTTGTAGTCCCGCCATACAGGATGACTCCCCCTGAAGAAACTGTCCAGGTATAGCCCGTCATGCCCGACTGCGTCGTATAGTTGAACTGGCCTGAATTGGCGCATACATTGTTCGACCCGGTGATG
>CAVYJI010000015.1:0-37899 GCA_963768805.1 uncultured Bacteroidales bacterium
GTGGCATCGACTGGAATCGAACCAGTGACACAAGGATTTTCAGTCCTCTGCTCTACCATCTGAGCTACGACGCCTTAATTTGGAGTGCAAAAATAGAAAGATATTTTGAAATTGCAATACCTTTGCAGTACATTCTATGGAACTAGTCATTGATCTTGGGAATACAAATCAAAAAATCGCATTGTTCGATGCCGGGAAACTTATTTGGATCGAGGCAAAGAAGCGGATCAGCCTTGCAATGTCAGGAAAATAGCTCGACATAATACAGGCATAGATTCCTGTATAATGTCAACAGTAGTCAAGATCCCCTCTGTGCTTCAATCATTCATGGAAAAACAATTACGCTTTATTCTTCTTGATGAATTTACTCCATTACCAATTGAAAATCATTACCATACTCCAGGACACTAGGTAAGGACAGGTTGGCTGCTGCTGTAGCAGGATTTATCAATTCCCGGGTCAAGCCGTGCTGATCATCAACGCAGGAACGGCAATTACTTTTGATCTCGTCACAGATAAAGGTGAATATCTCGGTGGTTCGATCTCGCCAGGGATGCAAATGCGTTTCCGCGCCCTGCATACTTTTACAAGGCAGCTGCCGTTATTAACATACACAGACATTGATTTTCTGACTGGTGACGATACTGACAAGTCGATTCTTTCAGGAGTTATTAACGGAATAGCTGCGGAAATGGAAGGGATGATTGCCGGTTATCAGAAAGTGTATCCGGGGATAAAGGTCATCCTAAGTGGCGGTGATCTGAATTATTTTGTTAATCGGCTTAAAATTAACATCTTTGCATTACCAAATATTGTAATCTACGGACTCTACCAAATTCTTGCTTTTAATGATAAAAAACCACTATAATTACCACTACTTACTGTCTGTTCTTTTCCTCCTGATATATTGTTCCTTATCTGCCCAGACAATCATAACCTCTCCCTATTCACGATATGGTATCGGTGATCTGTCTGCCAATGCCAATGCATGGAATCTGGCGATGGGTGGAACCAGCATCGGTTTGAGGAGTCCATATCATGTAAATATTAACAATCCTGCATCTTATACAGCTTTTGATTCTACTTCTTTTCTTTTTGAGGGTGGGGCTTATTTTAATTATTCACAGCTGAGTACCAATACTCAGACAACCACACGTACTTATGCATCGCTTGGTTACCTGACATTCGGCTTTCCTGTTACCAAGTGGTGGAGAACATCGCTGGCGCTGCTTCCTTTCAGTAATGTAGGGTATAATATTTCTTCTGACGCAGAAATAATGGGGGTAGGACATGTCACCAGGATTTATACGGGTTCAGGAGGGATCAATCGTTTTATGTGGGGAAATGGATTTAAAATCACGAAGAATTTATCGATCGGAATTAATGCTTCCTATCTTTTCGGGAACATGCAACAGGAATCTTCTTCTACATTCCCGGATTCAGCTTACTACTTAAATTTCAGGCAAGACAACGACATTGACGTCAGTGGTTTTTATTTCGATTATGGGGCACAATATACGGCAAAGCTGAAAACTTTAAAGCTGACTGCAGGTGCTGTTTTTGCAACAAGCACAAAGGTAAATGCAAAGACCGATTACCTTTCTACAACATATTTCACGACCAACGGCACTGACTATCCAAAAGATACTATTCAATCATCGCCAGGTGTCCGTGGCAGCATCACGATCCCTATGATGTACGGTTTTGGCCTTTCGTTAGAAAAGCCTGATAATTGGCTTATCAGCGCTGATTACAAATGGCAGAACTGGAAGAATTACAAGGCCTTTGGTGTAGGTGATTCCCTGGTCAACAGTTTCCAAGTGAGAGCAGGAGCCGAGTTCATTCCTGATATCAACAATTATTCAAGTTATATCAAACGGATCCATTATCGCTTTGGGTTGATGTACAACAGTTCGTACCTGGAGCTTAGGGGAAAGCACCTGAATGAATATTCAATAAGCCTGGGTTTAGGGTTGCCGATCCGTGGACTGAAAACAGTCATCAACCTCAGCGCCGAATTAGGAACACGCGGAACAACACAATCGGACCTTATCAGCGAAACTTACGTCAATTTCGTAATCGGTTTTTCAATTTATGAACGGTGGTTCTTAAAACGCAAGTATTTTTAATTTTGAAATCCTTTTCTTCAAAATTCCTCTGTTTTAATGGTTGCCTGATTACATTTCTCATGTTAATGGAAGGCTGTGGAAATAACCTTGAAACTATAAATGCGATTGCACAATCATATTCAGGGCCGGTCATGTCAGCAAAGAATATCGAGGTGGTATTCAGTGATTCAGGAAAGATACAGGCAAAGGTTTACGGTATTCTCATGAACCGATATACAAGCCCTGAACCTTACATGGAATTCCCTCGTGGCTTCAAGATCAATATTTTCGATTCAGCACTCCGGACCAGTACCACGATCAGTGCCAATTATGGTAAAAGGAAAGAATATTCCCGTATTATGGAAGCAAAAGGAAATGTGATCGTAAGGAATGAACTAAAGAAGCAACAACTCAATACTGAAGAACTCACCTGGAATGAGAATAAAAGGATGATCTTTACTTCTGAACCGGTTAAAATCACTACCCTTGATAAGGTCGTATTTGGTAAAGGGCTCAGGTCAAATGAATCCTTTTCCGATTATACTATCACGCAGGTCTACGGGCAAATGATGGTGAAAAAAGATTCCATCTGATTTTGGCTGAAGGCTTTGTACTTTCAGGAAAATTCCATAGTTTTGCAAACTCTAAAAAAAATCATTTATAATGGCGATAATTGGAAGAATCAGAAAACATTCAGGACTGGCTGTTATCCTTGTAGGGGTTGCAATTGCTGCTTTTGTTGTCGGTGATTTCGGCAAGAAAAGAATGAAAAGCACCAACGAGATCGGATCCGTTAACGGAGAAGCAATTCCCTATCCTGAATTTACTAACAAGGTGGAAGAAGCTATTCAGCTTCAGAAGGATAATAGTGGGAATGAGAAGATCACTGATGAAGAAACCTATGAGATCCGTCAAAGTACCTGGAACACTGAAGTAAAAGATATTCTCATGCAGGAAGAATATGACGAGGTGGGAATTGCTGTAAGTCCGGATGAACTTTTTGACCAAGTACAGGGAAGAAACCCTCATCGTTTCATTCTGCAGTATTTCAAGGATCCTAAAACAAATGTCTATGATCCGGCCCTGGTAAGGAATTACCTGAAGAACCTTGATAATATGGAACCCAAAAACAGGGACCAATGGCTACGTTTCGAAAAGGCAATCAAAGATGACAGGACTGAAACCAAATTTGACAACCTGATCAGAAAAGGCTACTATGTGCCAACGGCATTCTTAAAGAAGATTTATACAGAGAATAATCAGGTTTTATCAATCCGCTCCACAACACCTTCCCTGACGTCGATATCCGATAAGAATGTCATGTTGACGGATGCTGACTACCAGGCATATTATAATGAGAATAAAAGTGTTTTTTTCCAGGAAGAACCTTCCCGTGAATTACAATACGTGCTTTTTGATGTGAAAGCCTCCGATGCTGACCGTAAAAAGATTGCCGATGATGTTACTCAGATCTACAAAGATTTTTCTACCAGTACTGATCTGGCTGATTATATCAACGCCAATGGTGACAAAAAATACGACAGTACTTATAAGAGGAAAGGAAATTTCCCCGGAATAATAGATTCAACTGCTTTTTCTTCAAAATCAGGCACCTATTACCCTCCATTCGAGTTGAATAATGCCTGGTATATGGCAAAGATTCTTGATATTCAGGATCGTCCGGATAGCATGAAAGGCTCTGTGATTTTGTTCACTTTTGCAGGAAGTCCCCTGAAAGATGAAAACGTAAAGCGCACCAAGGAAGAAGCAAAGTCGCGAGCGGACAGCATGCTGGCAATTCTTAAAAAGACCCCTGATAAATTCCGTGAGTTCGCACTGAAATATTCAGACTACCCGTCAGCCAAAGATGATGGCGGAGACCTCAAAGATCTGATTGACGGACAACCTTCCTTTGCAATCTTTTATAATAATGGACTTACGATGAAGCCCAATGAGATGAAGGTTATTGAGACCAACATCGGCGCTGCCATTTTCAGGTTGAACTCAAAGACAAAGCTTATACAAAAGGCCAAAATAGCAATCCTCCAAAGAAACATCGAACCCAGTAACCAGACCTTCCAGGATGCCTATCTGAAAGCAAGCGCCTTTGCAGGACAAAACCTCACAAAAGAAGCTTTTACAAAAGCTGGGACTGAACAGGGCATTCCCAACAGGACTGCTGAAAGTGTCAAAGAAATGGACAATTTCCTGAATGGCCTTTCGTCCGCCAGGGAAGTTGTACGGTGGGCCTACGCTGAAAATACAAAAATCGGCGAGGTTTCTCCGGTATTTGATCTGACAGGTAAATATGTGATAGCCATATTGACTGGCATCACTAATAAAGGCTATGTTCCGCTGGAAAAAGTTAAAGACAGGCTTGCCCAGAATGTCCGTAATGAAAAAAAGATTGCTATGCTTGCCGACCAATTGAGCAAGACGATGCAGGCAGTAAAAAATCTCAATCAGATTGCCGCGCAGTTCCAGGCCAAGATTGATACCAGCAGGTTGACGTTTGGCGGGTATAATAATTCAGCTATTGGACGTGAATCAGAAATTGTTGGTGAACTGTTTACATACAAAACAGGCGAGCTGATAGGCCCCCTGAAAGGAAAATTCGGTGCCTATGTGACCATGATCGATAACATCACTAACCCACCTGTAAAAACAGATTATAGCGCCGACAGGATGCAGGCACAATCTGGTTTTGAGAACCGTGTAATGGGTATAATCTATGAGACAATAAGAAAAACAGCAAGGATCAAGGATAACAGAAGAAATTACTTCTAAAATTTACTTTAAACAAATGTATTGACCCCCTCTTCACGAAGTGGAGAATTGAATTTCGTCCGCCAGGGCAGATAAAAAAAAAGGTGTCTTCAAAGTCGGACACCTTTTTTTGTTTGTCTTAATGGATGATTATCAGTTACATCAGCTCATGATCGTAATGGTCATTATTTATATTTAACGTAAATGTTCCTGGTCTTAATTGACCATTGTTCACCACTTTTAGAATAGGCTTTCAGGGTGATAGTATACGTCATGGTAACAGTATCCGTATATATATGAACAGGGGTTGTAGCGGAGGAAGACCTGTTATCACCAAAATCCCAGGTATAAGAAGACGCATTCTGGGAAAGATTATGGAAAGTAACGGTATCCGGAACAATGGAATCATTTCTGCTAAAGGAAAAATCAGCTGTCGGGACTGTCTCTTTTTTATAGCAACCTGAACCTGCAAAAACCAGAAATACTGCAGCAATCAATAAAATTTGTTGTTTCATCTTCTATTCTGCCAATATCTGGACATGATTTTCCAAAACCTCGATCACTCCGCCATTGATATCAAAAAAAAGTTCATTTTCTCCCTTGATCTCAACTTTAATCCTGCCTTTCTGAAGAACAGAAATGAGCGGGGCATGGTTGTTCATTATTTCAAATGATCCATCAACACCGGGAAGCTGGACAAGGTGAACACGATCGCCTGTATACAGGACATTATCAGGAGTTATGATGTTGAGCTTCATCAGATCCACAAATTTTATTTGTTTTCACCAAGGATCCTTTTTCCTTTTTCTATTGCTTCTTCGATGGTCCCTACAAGGTTAAATGCTGATTCCGGATATTCGTCAACTTCACCGTTCATGATCATATTAAATCCCTTGATGGTATCTTCAATATTCACAAAAACGCCCGGAGTGCCTGTAAATTGTGTTGCAACATGAAATGGTTGGGAAAGAAATCGCTGGACACGCCGTGCCCGGTGAACAATTAACTTGTCCTCATCTGACAGTTCATCCATCCCCAGGATAGCAATGATATCCTGAAGTTCTTTATATCGCTGGAGAATTTTTTTCACATTCTGGGCAGTTCGGTAATGTTCTTCCCCTACAACTTCAGCCGTCAATATCCTGGATGTTGATTCAAGAGGGTTAACGGCAGGATAAATGCCCAGCTCAGATATTTTACGATCAAGTACAGTAGTGGCATCAAGATGCGCGAAAGTTGTTGCAGGTGCAGGGTCAGTCAGGTCATCGGCTGGTACGTATACGGCCTGAACGGAGGTGATTGAACCTCTCTTGGTTGAAGTAATGCGTTCCTGCATGATTCCCATTTCCGTTGCCAGTGTTGGCTGGTAACCAACTGCTGAGGGCATACGGCCAAGGAGTGCCGATACTTCAGAACCCGCCTGGGAGAACCGGAAAATATTATCGATGAAGAACAGGATATCGTGACCGCTGGATTCTTCATCTCCGTCACGAAAATATTCTGCCAGTGTAAGTCCTGACAACGCCACGCGTGCACGGGCACCGGGAGGTTCATTCATTTGCCCGAATACAAGTGTTGCCTGGCTTTGAATGAGTTCCTTAGGGTCGACCCTGGAAAGATCCCACCCGCCTCTTTCCATATCCTCCAGAAATTCCTTTCCATACCTGATTACACCAGATTCGATCATTTCACGCAAAAGATCATTCCCTTCACGGGTCCGCTCTCCTACCCCTCCAAATACTGACATCCCTGCATATTTTTTGGCAATATTGTTGATCAGTTCCATGATGATCACCGTCTTCCCGACCCCGGCTCCACCAAACAAGCCGATCTTACCACCCTTTGAATATGGTTCGATCAGGTCTATAACTTTTATCCCCGTGAAAAGAACTTCTTTTTGTGTCGACAGATTCTCAAATAAAGGAGGATCACGGTGGATCGGATAAGTGCGTTCTTCCGATACCTTGCCGAGTCCGTCTATGGGTTTACCAATGACGTTGAAAAGCCTTCCACGGATCTGTTCTCCGACAGGCATCGAGATAGGGCCGCCCCTCAGTGTTACATCCATACCCCGGCGAAGTCCGTCGGTGGAATCCATGGCAATGGTACGGACTTTATTCTCACCAATGTCATACTCGCATTCCAAAACCACAGCGTTTCCATCATTATTGATCACTTCAAGTGCATCATAGATATCCGGCAATTTACTGTTTTCATCAAATTCAACATCCACAACAGGACCGATTATCTGTGCAATTTTTGCGACTTTTTTGTATTCCATGTTGATATTTAGAATTTTGCGCAAAGATAAAAGAAGTCCGCCATTTATAATAATTTTTTATTTTAAGGGTTATTATTTTGCCTTAGATTTGTGCGGTATTTTATTATAAATCATTTATCAAGAAATAAATGCTTATGAAGTATTTTTCCTTCCTTTTTATGATCTTTCTATTGCCTTATTATGGTTTTTCACAAAGGAATATTCCAAACATTATTGATACCGTTGAAACTGATAGCGGGGCTGTGATTCTTTACCGGAATCATACCTGGGAATACCTGGAAGATGAGCCGGTAATGTTTTCACAAGAGGAAGATTCAACTGGTTTATTTTCACACAGCTGGATCAATGACCAGGTGTTTGCATATATGGGTGCAAGTAAGCGGGATTCAATAAAAGATACGATCCTGTCGCTTGTTTCTGCCACGCGGTCATTTTATCTTCCTATCCCAGGCAGGATATACCGGGGGTTCACCTATACCCACAAAGGCATGGATCTTTCTCTGAAAAAAGGGGATACGGTAAGGGCTGCATTTGACGGGGTAGTAAGGTATGCAAGATACAACCGTGGCGGATTCGGGAATCTTGTCATTCTCAGGCATTACAATGGTCTTGAGACTTATTATGCCCATCTTTCAAAACTCAAGGTTGTGACGAATCAGGTTGTCAAATCAGGTGATATGATAGGACTCGGAGGATCTACCGGGCGAAGCCGTTCCCCGCATCTTCATTTTGAAGTCAGGTTTAAGGATATCCCGCTTGATCCGCAGCGGGTGGTTGATTTTGACAACCATAAACTGATCTCTGACATCTTGCCTGTGACAAAGAAAATATTCTATCCTTCGGATTATGACGGGAAAGCTGTTTACTATGTAATAAGATCCGGGGATACCCTCGCACGCATCGCGCAAAAATGCCATACTTCAGTCAAGGAAATATGTGCCATAAATAAGATCAAAACCACCACTATACTCCGGGTAGGTAGATCGTTACGCGTTAAATAGATGGGAAATAGTTGGAGATCCTATGTTGTCTGTCTATCTTTTATACTTCCGGAACAGCAGCATTTATTTCTTCCCTGGGTTTAAATAATTTTCTTTGAAAAATGATCAGCATTAATACTCCGATGGTTATCGACGAGTCGGCAATGTTAAATATTGGCCTGAAAAACTCAAACTCCTCTCCGCCATAAAATGGGAACCACGACGGATACCGGGTAACAATGATCGGGAAATAGAGCATATCTACTACCTTCCCGTGCAGGAATCCTGCATACCCTCCTCCTTTAGGAAAAAGTGTTGCAACCTGGTTTACACTGACACATGACGGATCATTGAAGATCAATCCATAAAACATACTGTCGATAATGTTTCCTATCGCACCCGCCATTATCAGAGAAACACAAACGATCAGGGTTTTACTTCCGTCCTGTTTTATGATCTTGTGGAGCCACCAGCCGATAAGGATCACTGCAATAATCCGGAAAAGGCTGAGAAACAACTTCCCAAAGCTGCCTCCCAGCCTCATCCCGAAAGCCATTCCTTCATTCTCTGTAAAGTGGAGATAAAACCAGTTCCCGATTATACTATGGCTCTCCCCAATGTACATCGTGGTTTTTATAAAAAATTTCAATGCCTGATCCAGGATTAAAACCAGGAGAATAATGATGACTGCTCTTTTCAAAGATCAAAAGAAATTAGAATGGATATTATCAGGTCAGATAGAATTCTGGCTGGCCTGGACAGGAGGTACCGTCACAACTGTTTGTTGCCTTTTGGCTTCAATGCTCAGCGTTGCATGAGGTACAATCCGTAACCGGTCTTTCGGGATCAGCTTTCCGGTTGCCCTGCAAATACCGTATGATTTATTTTCAATCCGGATCAATGCATTTTCGAGTGCCTTGATAAATTTTGATTGTCTGGCTGCAAACTTGCTGTTCTCCTCCTTGGAAAACACCTGGTAACCCTCTTCAAGGACTTTAAATGTCGGTGAAGTGTCGTTGGTATCATGATCATTTCCCGTGGTATAAGATTCAGTAAGCAATTTCAGGTCATTATGTGCTTTCTCCAGTTTGCTTAGGATAATTTGCCGGAATTCCTCCAATTCCTCATCCGAATAACGGGTCTTTGCTTTTTCAGGAACACCTTTTTCTTTCTTTATCTTCACACTAGCTGCTTTTTTCATCATTTATCATTTTTAATAACGAATTCTAAGTTAATAATAAAAAGTCCTTTATCAGGTAGAATTTGAAACAATCGGATCAGTTAGCAGCCAATTGTTCTGCATTTACTTTCTGTACTAAAATTTCAACTGATATTGTATCAGTTAACTCAATTACATCCTTTTCCGGAACATCAATATTATTGACAATTTCAAAGGATTTGGCCAAAGTTTCGGAGCAAATGTACATCAAATTATTTTGTACGGCTAAATTAATCTCATCGTTTCCCTGAAGTTTAACATTGATTTTATCTGTTACATCGAAATCTTTGTCCTTTCGCAGGTTCTGTATCCTGCTGATCAGTTCACGGGCGATTCCTTCTTCCAGAAGAACTGGTGTGATCGTAGTGTCGAGTGCAACGGTCAGGGTTCCCATCACAGCGACCTGCAATCCGGGAATGTCATCCGAAATTATCTCAATATCATCCAGGGTGATCCGGATATCCTGGTGATCGATTGAAAGGGTAAATTCTCCATTTTTTTCAAAATCTTTGATATCATCCTGGCCAAGGTTTACAAGGTGCTCTGCGATATCTTTCATCAGCTTGCCATATTTCGGACCCAACTTTTTAAAATTCGGCTTAATCCTTTTTAACAGGATATTGGAAGAATCTTCTATATATTCAATGTTCTTGACATTCACTTCAGACATGATCAGACTCTTTACTTCATTTACCTGTTCTCTCATTGATACACTTAAAACAGGGATCATGATCTTACCGAGGGGTTGCCTGACCCTGATATTGGCTTTCTTCCTCAATGAGAGCGCCATGGAAGATATCTTCTGCGCCAGTTCCATGCGTTCCTCAAGGGCTGGATCAGCCATGGAAGCATCCTGTACCGGGAAGGTGGTAAGATGAACTGATTCAACATCTTTCCGTTTCGTGACATTGTTAAGATCAATGAACAGCCTGTCCATAAAGAACGGGGAGATCGGGGCAGCAAGCTGCGATATGGTCTCCAGACAATGGTACAAGGTCTGATAAGCTGAAATTTTATCTGCCGAGATCTCTCCTTTCCAGAACCTTCTGCGGGAAAGCCTTACATACCAGTTGCTGAGGTGTTCATCCACAAAATCTGCGATCGCTCTCCCTGCTTTTGTAGGTTCATAATCGTCGTAAAAACCATCTACGGCGCCTACAAGTGTATTTAATTCGGAAAGGATCCAGCGATCAAGTTCGGGTCGCTGGTCATATTCCACTTCCGGTTCTGCATAGACAAACCCGTCGATGTTGGCATACAAGGCAAAGAAAGCATAAGTGTTGTATAGTGTGCCAAAGAACTTGCGTTGAACCTCTGTGATGCCATCTGTATCGAATTTCAGGTTGTCCCAGGGCTGCGAATTGGTCAGCATGTACCATCGTGTGGCATCGGGACCATACTTCGTGATCGTTTCAAATGGATCTATCGCATTACCACTGCGCTTTGACATCTTATTCCCAAAGCGGTCAAGTACAAGCCCGTTGGAGACGCAGGTTTTAAAAGAAACACTTTCAAACAGAATGACCGAAATAGCATGAAGTGTATAAAACCATCCCCTTGTCTGATCCACACCCTCTGCAATGAAATCTGCGGGGTAATATTCTTCAAGCTTTTGCGATTTATCAAAAGGATAATGGTACTGGGCAAAGGGCATGGCCCCTGAATCAAACCACACATCGATAAGGTCAGGCTCGCGAAACATTTTCCTGCCATCGTCAGAAACCAGTACGATATCATCAACAAAAGGACGGTGCAGGTCAAAGGAGTTGTAACTTTGGCCGTTATCATCGGCCACAAAATGAGCGAGTGGATTGACTTTCATGAATCCTTTCCTGACTGATTTTTCTATTTCTTCTTTAAGTTGAGCGACAGTACTGATACAAATCTCTTTGGATCCGTCTTCTGTCTTCCATATCGGCAAAGGGGTTCCCCAGAAACGTGAACGAGACAGGTTCCAGTCTACGAGATTTTCGAGCCAGTTCCCGAAACGCCCAGAACCCGTAGACTCAGGTTTCCAGTTGATCGTTTTGTTCAGGCTGATCATCAAGCCCTTATAAGCAGTGGTACGGATAAACCAGGAATCCATAGGATAATACAAGATTGGTTTATCGGTCCTCCAGCAATGAGGATAAGAGTGTTCGTATTTTTCAGTTTTAAAGGCTTTGTTCTCTTTCTTAAGTTTTACAATAAGTTCAATATCTACAGGGGTGTCAGTGGACGGATCAAAACTATTATCATATTCGGTCCTCACATACCTTCCTGCAAATTCTGCCATCGGTTCCGTAAATTTTCCCTGCTTGTCGACAAGGGTAAGAGAGCCAAGGTCATATTGTTTACCAACCCTGAAGTCGTCGGCGCCAAAGCTGGGTGCAATGTGAACGATACCGGTACCATCTTCTGTGGTGACGAAATCACCCAGCACCACCCTGAAAGGATCTCCGTCTTCAGGCTGTGCATATGGAAGTAACTGTTCAAATCGGATCCCTTCAAAAGCATCGCCTTTGAACCGTGATCCGGTAACGAATGGGATATTCTTTTGGCCTTCTGTGTATCCTTCAAGCTCCAGAGTTGCATTCTTTTCAGGGAAATACCGGTTTACCAGGTCTGCTGCAAGGATGACAGTTTGTTTCCTGAAAGTGTAGGGATTATAAGTTTTAACCAGGATGTAATCGATTTCTTTCCCCATGGCAAGGCCCGTGTTTGATGGCAATGTCCAGGGAGTAGTGGTCCAGGCAAGAATATAAAGATCTCCGAAAGAATCATTGAACAGAAATTCAGATTTTTCATCCCTGATGACCTTAAATTGCGCGACCACCGTATTATCCTTCACCATACGGTAGGCGCCTGGTTGATTGAGCTCATGGGTGCTAAGACCTGTCCCTGCAGCCGGAGAGTAAGGCTGGATGGTAAATCCCTTGTAAAGCAATCCCTTTTCATAAAGCTTGCCAAGAAGGTACCATACACTCTCAATATATTTGTTGTCGAAGGTCATGTAAGGATCGTCCAGGTTGAGCCAGTAACCCATTTTCACGGTCAAGTCATCCCAGAGGTCCTTATACTTCATTACTTCCTTGCGACATTCCTTATTATAATCTTCTATTGAGATGGTTTTACCGATATTTTCTTTGGTAATTCCGAGTTTTCCCTCAACAGCAATTTCGACTGGCAGTCCGTGGGTATCCCATCCTGCTTTGCGATGTACATAAAAACCTTTCATTGTTTTATACCGGCAGAAAATATCCTTTATCGCCCTGGCCATTACATGATGGATCCCGGGCATGCCATTGGCTGATGGCGGACCTTCATAGAATATGAACGGAGTTTTGCCTTTGGTCATTCTGAGACTCTTCTCAAAGATGCCATGCTGCTCCCAATAAGCCCGGATCGTATCCCCTATCTTCGGTAAGTCAAGGTTTTTATATTCAGGATATTTCGTCTTCATCAATTCCTTTTAGTTGCCACAGGTAAAAAACGTGCAAAATTATAAAAAAAACCAATAACTTGTTAGAAATGAAAGGGACTATCTTATGAAGATCAGTTTTATTTGCTGAACAGAATAAATTATAACTTTACATAAATAAAGATGAAACAAGAGAAAAATAAGCACTTTACCATCCCGGTCTTCATACCAATGGAAGCCTGTCCTTTTCATTGCATTTTCTGTGACCAGAAAAGAATCACCGGGAAAGTGACAGTGCCTTCCCCGGAAGATGTTATAAACATTATTCATCAGCACTTGTCCACCCTGCCTCAAAAGAATGCTGAAATTGAATTGGGATTCTTTGGCGGTACTTTTACAGGTCTTTCTCCCGGAAAGCAACGGGCCTTCCTTGATGCAGTCCTTCCTTTTATTGAAAATGGAAGGATATTGGGGATCAGGCTTTCCACGCGTCCTGATTTTATCTCAAAGGAGATCCTGGATTTGTTAAGTGAATACCCGGTTAAGACGATCGAACTCGGTGCGCAATCGATGGACGATGAAGTTCTGAAGAGATCCGGCAGGGGTCATACTTCAGCTGATACAGAAAATGCTTCAAGGATGATCCTTGATTCAGGATTTGCGCTAGGACTTCAAATGATGATAGGCTTGCCCGGCGATAATCAAAAAAAATCAATGGCAACTGCAATGAAGATTATTGAAATTGGAGCCAGTGAGACACGAATCTACCCTGTCATTGTCATTAAAGGTACACCGCTTGAAGACCTTTTCACGAAAGGATATTACATTCCGCCTGGACTTGAACAGGCCATAGAGGTTACAAAAAGTGTCGTCAGAATTTTTGAAGGATCTAATGTTAAAATACTTCGTATCGGGCTTCATCCGTCAGAAGGTTTATTGAACGGGAACGATTATGTTGCCGGTCCCTTTCACCCTTCCTTCCATGAGTTGGTGATGACTTCAGTCTGGACTGATCATTTTAGCGACCTGCTTAATGAAAAGTCTGGCGGTACCATTGCGATCGTAGTAAATCCTGCAGATCTGCATCCTGCAATCGGTTATTATGGGAAGAACCGTAAACTCCTTGAAAAACACTTCCGGAGTGTTAAGTTCCGGACTGATCCGAAGGTAAAAGATAAAACTTTTTATGCTGATTATCGTTGACAAAAAAATACCGCGGGAAGCCAAAGACAAATTATCTGCCCTGGGTTCAGTCCTTGAACTTGAAACTGAAAATATTGTTTACCCGGCCATCTCCGGTCATCCCGACATCTTCTTTTGCCAAACCCCTCAAATGCTTGTCATCTCCCAAAGTCTTCCCGAAAAATACATTCTGATCATAGAAGAACTTAATGTAAAATATACTACTGGTAACCATCCATCCGGTTTTCAGCATCCAGCATCAGTTCATTACAATGCAGCCACCAATAACCGGTACCTTGTTCACAGATTGGAGTTCACTGACCCTGTTATCCTCCAGAACTGCCATACCCTGAAAAAGATCCCGGTAAAACAAGCTTATACCCGCTGTAACCTTCTGCTGCTTAAAGATGATCATTACCTCACTTCCGATCCTGGCATTCATAAAAACCTTCAGCGGGCTGGTCTTGCCGGGATCCTTGTTTCACCGAAGGGGATCCTTCTTCCTGGCTTTCCTGACGGCTTTATAGGTGGCGCAACTGGATTACTGAATGACACTGTCTTTATAACAGGAAGTCTTTCAAATTATCCGGATGGGGAAGCTATAAAAAAATTCCTGGAAGATCTTAAATACGGAATAATCGAACTTTACCAGGGACCCTTGTTAGATGGTGGTGGAATCCTGTTCATTTAAGCCCAATACTGAATTTGGATTTTTTAAATCCCGGTAGAACCAAACCGGTCTTATGAATTATAAGCCCACCTGACCCAAATTGCGCCCCATGTAAAGCCTCCGCCAAAAGCGGCCAGGATGATATTGTCTCCTTTTTTCAATTGGTTTTCCCATTCCCAGAGACAGAGAGGAATGGTGGCACCGGTTGTATTTCCATAGCGATCGATATTTACCATCACCTTGTTTTTGCCAAGTCCCATTCTCCTGGCAGTTGCATCAATGATCCTCAGGTTTGCCTGGTGGGGTACAAGCCAGGCAATGTCTTCAGGTTTCAGATTGTTTTTCTCCATGACCTCTGCTGAGACATCTGCCATCCTTATGACCGCGAATTTAAAAACAGCCCGCCCTTCCTGGTAGACATAATGTTCACGTGCATCTATGGTACTATGTGACGGGGGTTTTACTGATCCTCCAGCTTTCATATGTAGGTGAGGCATACCCGATCCATCCGACATCAGGATTGAATCCATGATGCCAAAATCTTCAGTTGTTGGCTCAAGGAGTATCGCTCCAGCCCCGTCCCCGAACAAGACACAGGTTTCCCTGTTGGAATAATCAACAATGGACGACATTTTATCTCCACCTACAACGATCACCTTTTTATAACTACCCGTCTCAATAAATTTAGATGCCGTAACGATGGCATAGAGCAGTCCTGAACATGCCGCATTCATATCAAAGCTGAATGCATTCTTGATCCCGGCCTTATCCGTGATAACATTTGCAGTGGCAGGAAACATCATATCCGGGGTTACTGTGGCGCAGATGAGCATATTGATCTCATCCGGCGAAGTCCCTGTTTTAGTAAGCAACCCTTTTACAGCCTCAGTACACATGTCGGAGGTTCCAAGTCCCTCACCTTTTAATATATGCCGCTCCCTGATGCCCGTACGCGTGAGTATCCATTCATCAGTAGTATCAACCATTTTTTCAAGTTCCTGGTTAGTAAGAATATAAGGTGGAACATATCCCTGGATCCCTGTAATGGCTGCTTTGATCTTCGTCATGAATAGAAAATTAAAGAATCGTTGGAATATTAGGTTGATTAAACGTCATTGATTGCAACCCGTTCGATTGCATGTTTGATCTTTTGCGTAAGCTTTGCATCATGGATCTCTTTCGAGGTAAGGATCATATTCCGGATGGCAGTGCTGTTTGATATCCCATGCCCCACCAGGACCGTAGAATTGAGCCCCAGGATGGGAGTCCCACCGTATATTTCATAGTTAAACCGTTCAAGGTACGGGTCTTTTACCCCTCTTTTCAAGAACACCCTGTACATTGCCTCGATTTGCTTCAAAACAATATTCCCAACAAATCCGTCACAAACAATGACATCCACGTTATCCTTGAACAATTCCCTCCCCTCCACATTCCCGACAAAATTATAATCCTTTGAATCTTTCATCAACTGGAAGGCTAACTGTGTGGTCAGACTTCCTTTTTTTTCTTCCGATCCGATATTGAGAAGACCGACCCTGGGATCCTTTATATGAAATACATTTTCAGCAAAAAGAGATCCCAGAAGCCCGAACTGGTACATAACATCCGGTTTGCAGTCAGGGTTGGTTCCTACATCTATTATGACACATTGACCACCGTTTTCTTTAGGGATATAACCGGGTGTACTGGGACGGAGTATGCCCTGTATAGTATTAACACTGTAAACAGACCCGACCAACATGGCGCCGCTGCTTCCTGCACTTGCAAATGCCTGGATCTCTTTATGTTTAAGCATCCTGAATCCGACTGCAATACTTGAATTCGGCTTGTTAAGCAAGGCTTTTGTCGGTTGCTCATCCATCCCAATGAGATCGGGAGCATTGATAATATCAAATTTACCGGGATCGATTTTTTCTTCTTTAAGGAAAGCCAGGATGACCTCCTGATCACCGATCAGAACGATACGGTCATATTCTGGTAATACTTTCTGGGCCAGGATTGCCCCCTGCAGTGTAGCTTTTGGTGCAAAATCACCTCCTAAAACATCTAATCCGATTCTCATTCGTCTGAAATTATTTTACTGTTCTGAATGATAGTTCTAAAAAGAGTTTCTGGTTTTTCCTGAAATTTGAATGTTCCGGCATCTGATCATATCTCCAGGAATAAATGCGCTCTGATGGGAATTATTCAGCAGTTGCCTTGACAATGGCTTGTTTCCCACGGTAATATCCGCATTCAGGGCAAACCCTATGGTATAGAACCGGAGACCCGCAATTTGAACACAACCCAACTGTCGGAGCTACCGCTTTATAATGGGTCCTTCTCTTATCTCTCCGTGTATTGGAGATCTTGTGTTTCGGATGTGGCATAATTTACAATTTATTAATAACGATTTATTGTTTAAGATTTTTCTTTAACCTGCCCAATGCTTCCCATCTTGGATCGGGTCCGGATGTGGCTGAAAGGCCTTCCAGCCGGCTGATGGTCTCTGCATCACATGTACTTTTCCCATTTTCATTATTGGGATGTACCCTGCGGACAGGCACGGATAAATGAATATATTCGTAGATTAACGGACTGATATCAAAATGGTTCTCGCCGACAGGTACCACCTGTATCTCCTCGCTTTCCTCGTGGGTATCATTCCCGAACTTGAGGATAAGCCTTTCATTTCCCTCTATCGGTAAATCAAATGGCTCATAGCACCTGTCGCAGGGAACTCTCACGTTGCCTTTGAAAGTAAAATGAAAAACCAGCAGGTTTACTTTTTTTTCAATGGCTACGTGCAGATCAACGTGTCCATTCCGTATCTCGGAATATTCAAAATGTTCAAAGAACGAATCATCAATTATAAAGTCGAACTGATGAGATCCGGGCTTTAACCCTGTCACAGGAATAATGAATTGTGTCAGGTAATCCATCATAACCTCCCTTCCATCAAAAAGCCCGCAAAAATAAAAATTAATCTTATGAATAACAAATGTTTATTTCACGGCTCTTAGCTAATCCCTTTGCTAATTGACAACTATTCTTTAAATTTACGGGGTCTATTTTGTTTATAGCCAATGTCCTTTTTTTTCATTAACTAAATCAACTAACTCCCTTCACCTCCGTTCCTTAAGGACAAAGGGACGGGGGTAGAGGCTAAAAACCAAACTCTATGTTCAACAAACTTATTGCAGGGATGCTCCCGTTTATGCCAAAAAAACTGGTATGGCTCTTTTCCAAAAGATACATCGCCGGTGAAACAATAGATGATGCCGTCAGGGTATCAAAAGAATTGAATGCACAGGGAATAAAGGTCACTATAGACCTCCTTGGCGAATTTATTAAGGACCTGAAAGAGGCTGAAGAGAACCGGGATACCTACCTTCAGATCATTGACAGGATCCAGTCTGAAAAGATCGACGGGAATTACTCAGTAAAACCAACTTTCTTTGGTCTCCTGCTCGATAAAGACATCTGCTATCAGAATATCCGCCAGGTCGTGGCAAAGGCTGCCGGATACAACAATTTCGTTCGTATAGACATGGAAGATTCTCCATGCACAGACCGCGAGATCGATCTTTTCCGGAAGCTGAAGACTGAATTCCCCGGGCATGTCGGGTTAGTTTTGCAAGCCTACCTCCGCAGGACCCTTGGCGATATTAAAAACCTGGAAAACATCCATTCACCGGAGGCACCCCTGAATTTCCGCCTCTGCAAAGGCATTTATGTTGAGCCTGAAGCTATTGCTTTTAAGAAATACAGGGAAATCGACGATCATTACCTTGAAGACCTTGAATACCTGATCAGTAAAGGAATGTATCCCGGCATCGCCACTCATGACAAGCCTCTTGTGGAAGGAGCTTATAAGCTGATCACCAAATACAACCTGCCAAAGAATACCTATGAATTCCAGATGCTCTATGGAGTAACCCCTGAATTACGCAAGAGTATTGTAGATAAAGGTCATATCATGCGTGTATATGTGCCTTTCGGGAAGAAATGGTTTGGATACTCCACCAGAAGACTCAAGGAAAATCCCAAAATGGCAAGTCTCATCATTAAAGCATTATTTATCCGGAAATAACGAAGGTTCTGTAAAGGGGCGGAGTTGACTCCCTCCCTGATTTTTACCCATCAAATTCAAGAGTGGGTTTAACACCCACCCTTGAATCCTCTTCTCACTTCCAATTAAATAAATATCATTATTTTACAATATTTGCTTGGATATTAATTAAAAAATTTTTAGTATCTTTGCACACTCATTAATTTTAAGGAAATTCAAAAGGAGTTTATGGAAAAAGCAAAAGTTCTGTTTGTTGCTCAGGAGATCACGCCCTATCTGAAAGATAGCCAAATGGGACACATCGGCAGGCACCTGCCGCAAGGCATCCAGGAAAGAGGCAAAGAGATCCGCACATTCATGCCCCGTTACGGCAACATCAATGAACGAAGGAACCAACTCCATGAAGTGATCCGCCTCTCCGGGATGAATCTTATCATAGACGATACCGATCATCCCCTCATCATCAAAGTAGCCTCAATCCAACAAGCCCGGATGCAGATCTATTTTATCGATAATGAAGACTACTTCCAGCGGAAATTCATGTTTACTGATAAGAACAATAAATTCTTTAAAGATAACGACGAAAGGGCTATCTTCTATTCCAGAGGCGTTCTGGAAACAGTCAAAAAACTCGGCTGGGGTCCGGATGTCGTTCATTGCCATGGCTGGATAACCAGCCTCATCCCCCTCAATATTAAACGCGCCTATAAGGATAATCCCCTCTTTACCGATACCAAAGTAATTTATTCGATTTATGACGATGACTTCCCCGATATACTGAACAAGGATTTCGCAAATAAAATCAAAATGGAAGGCATCACAACAAAGGATCTCAGACACTATAAGAACCCAAACTACGTTAGTATGATCAAAGCAGCGGTCGACTTTTCAGATGGGATCATCTTCGGCTCCACGAAAATAAGCCCTGAACTCAGGAAATATGTCAAAGAATCCGGGAAACCGTACCTCGAATTTCAACCCATGGATAAATACATCGATGCCTATTCAGCTTTCTATGATGAAATTCTTGTCAGTGAATCGGTCGAAGTTGACTAAGTGTGGAACCTTTTAAACCTGATTCCTTTGAAATCGATTTTTATCCGTTTCCCCCGCATTCTTGCTTCCCTCGTTATTCTTATCTTCTTCGTTTATTCCTGTAAGAAAGACCCATACCAGGTAGGGATCAACCTCCTTCCTCCATCTGATACACTGAATATAAAAACTGTTGATACCGCTACCATCGTGGCATATTCAGTATTACAGGATACCGTCCGAACCGACGAAGCCACCCAAAGTATACTCGGATCATTGATGGATCCCGTCTTTGGCTCAACCACCGCCGGCCTGTACATGCAATACAACCTTTCTGCCGAATCCCCCGATTTCGGAAGCTATCCCAAACTTGATTCTGTTGTCTTGTCCATCCCCTATGGAACGATATACGGTGATAGCACAGCCCTTCAAACGTTGAAAGTCTATGAGATCAACCAGACCTTTTACTACGACACCCTGTATTATTCAAATCATACCCTGCAAACCTATCCGCTGGAACTTGCCAACTATTCATTCGTACCCAAACGATACGACAGCCTGACTATTTTTGGAGTAAAAACGAATGCCCATATCCGGGTAAGGTTGGACAAATATTCAGACTATTTTGGAAATAAGATCCTCACCGCACCTGCTACTGCATTAAGCACAAACGCTAATTTCCTCCTTTTCATGAAAGGATTGTACATCGAATCGTCAAGGACTAACTATGGCGGCGCTTTATTATCTTTTGATCCTACTACAACGCACTCAGATATTACTATTTTTTATCACAATGAAACCAACGATTCTTTGTATTTTATACTTCCGGGAAACTCAACAAGCGCACGTTTCAATCATTTCGACCACAATAATTACCTAAATGCATCTCCAAGGTTCAGGCAACAGGTGCTTCAGCACGATTCGGCCCTCGGGAAAGCTGAACTTTATGTCCAGGGATTGGCTGGCGTGCGTGTCAGGCTTCGTCTTCCTTTTCTTAAAAGCCTTGGAAAATCAGGCAAGATCGCCATCAATAGTGCTACACTTACCTTCAAGAATTCAGAGACCGATACCACCCTTCAGCCTCCTGTTACCCTTTCCCTGCTCACCATTGACTCGGTAGGCAACCTCACATTCCTCCCTGACGAAAGTGAAGGAGCAGGTTATGCAGGCGGAAGCTATCATGTTACTTCACGTACTTATTCTTTCAGGATCTCACGATATATACAACAGGTCCTCGATGGGAAAATTAAAAATACCGACATGTTCCTGATGGCTAATGATCCCACCGTTGCTAATCTGATCACCAACCGCGTGATATTGACAGGCACCAAACCACAACTCCCTGTGATTTCCACCGACCGTGTCAACCTGCAGGTCATCTATACAAAACTTCACTGACCTCCTGGTTGACCGTTTTTTTTTACCCGTGGTTCTGATATTGTATTTTTGATTTTCATGGTAAAATCCGCTACCTTTGTTCCTCTAAGTGAATACTATGTGTGGAATTGTCGCTTATATCGGTCCCGCAAATGCCTATCCTATCCTCATTAAAGGGCTTCACCGGTTGGAATACCGGGGATACGACAGTGCAGGTGTCTGCCTTCTGAACGATGCCCTGCATATCTATAAATGCAAGGGAAAGGTCTCGGAACTTGAGAAGTTCATCAAGGGTAAAGAAATCTCCGGTAAAATAGGTATGGCACATACCCGATGGGCAACACATGGCGAGCCAAGCCAGGCGAATGCCCATCCCCATTTTTCCGGGAATAAAAGCCTTGCTATCATTCATAACGGTATCATCGAGAATTATGCCACCCTCCGCAGTGAATTGATCAACCGTGGATATTCTTTTATCAGTGAGACAGATACAGAGGTGCTCATCCACCTTATTGAAGACATCAAGGAAAATGAAAAGGTAGAACTGGCAGAAGCCGTTCGTATTGCACTTAACCAGGTGATCGGCGCCTATGCGATCGTGGTGATGTCGAAGGAAGAACCTGATCTCCTCATTGCCGCACGTAAAGGCAGCCCACTTGTGATCGGCATCGGTAAAGGCGAGTTTTTCATTGCCTCGGATGCAACACCGATCGTTGAATACACAAACAACGTTGTATTCATGAATGATGAAGAGATCGCCATCGTCAGGCGTAACAAGAAATTGAAGATCATAACGATAAAAAATAAGGACAAAACTCCCTATATCCAGAAACTCGAGCTAAGCCTTACATCCCTCGAGAAAGGAGGTTTTGATCATTTCATGCTGAAGGAGATATACGAACAGCCCCGGTCCATCCGCGACAGTATGCGCGGACGTCTGCATCCTGAACAGGGGATCATCTCCCTCGGAGGGATCCGTGAGTATGAACAAAAACTTATCAATGCAAAGCGGATCATCATCACCGCATGCGGCACCTCCTGGCACGCAGGATTGGTTGGTGAATACCTGCTCGAAGATCTTGCCAGGATCCCGGTTGATGTGGAGTACTCTTCTGAGTTCCGTTATCGGAACCCTATCATTTCTGAAGAAGATATCATCGTTGCCATCTCTCAGTCTGGAGAAACAGCTGACACACTTGCTGCTATCGGATTGGCTAAAAAGAAAGGCGCCACCGTCCTGGGCATTTGTAATGTCGTCGGTTCATCGATAGCAAGAGCTACTGATGCAGGCGTCTATACCCATGCCGGCCCCGAGATCGGCGTGGCATCAACCAAGGCATTTACAGCACAGGTCGTAGTACTTACCCTGATGGCGCTTAAGATCGCAAGGAAAAAAGGGACCATTACACAATCGCGTTTTTTCCAGATCTTATCTGAACTGCAGACCATTCCTGATAAAGTAGAGACTACACTTAGAACAAATGACCAGGTTAAAGCGATTGCAGGCATTTACAAGGAAGCTCGTAACTTTCTTTACCTTGGACGCGGTTATAATTTTCCCGTTGCGCTGGAAGGTGCTCTGAAACTAAAGGAGATCTCATACATCCATGCCGAAGGCTATCCTGCCGCAGAGATGAAACATGGGCCTATCGCACTCATCGACGACCATATGCCGGTTGTGGTGATCGCTACAAAGAAAGGATCCTACGAAAAGGTGATCAGCAATATACAGGAGGTCAAAGCCCGTAAGGGGAAGATCATCGCTATCATCAGTGAAGGAGATACCGCCGTCAAAAAACTGGCTGACCATTTTATCGAGATCCCCGAAACCGAAGAGTTCCTGGTCCCCCTGGTTGCCACCATACCCCTGCAACTCCTTTCATACCACATTGCAGTCATGCGTCATTGTAATGTCGACCAGCCCAGGAACCTTGCAAAATCAGTCACCGTAGAATGATCCGTCGTATCCTGAAATATTTACTGCTCATCTCCGGATGTATCTTTCTCATCCTTTTTATCCTCTGCTTTACATCAGCTCCTTTTTGGATATGGTATAACCTGGGCACAAAGTACGCTGGCATACACAGACCTCCCGGTGCAATCGTCATTCTTGGGGGCGGAGGTATGCCCAGTGAGTCGGGACTGATGCGTTGCTGGTACGGGGCAAAAGCTGCAAATCGTTTTCCCCGCGCCAGGATAATCGTGGCCCTGCCCGGCGATAGTCATGACAGCCTGAGCTCAATCAACCAGATGAAAAGAGAACTGATCCTTCATGGAGTAGAGGAATCCAGGATCATACTTGAAGACGCCGGTACCAATACCCGCGCCCAGGCACTGAATATCTTCTCTTTGCTGATACTAAATTACAAACTGCTCAGTATCCTTCATTCTTCATCTTTTCCTTCCGGCAGACAGGTAACTTCCCTGCCTTCCGGCAGTATCCAGAATCCAATATCCGGCATCCTGATCATCACCTCCCCTGAACACCTCTACCGCGCAGTACTCTCCTTTAAAAAGGCAGGTTTTCATAAAGTCGACGGCCTGCCGGCCTTTGAAGAAGCCATAGAATCGGGACTGACTTTTAATGACAGGCTGCTGGGAGGTAAACTGTGGATGCCATCCATTGGAAAAAATATAACCCTCCGTTACCGATTCTGGACCCAGATGCACTACGAACAATTAACGATCAGGGAATGGCTCGCTATTGCCTTCTACAAACTCAGCAACTGGATCTGAAGATCGTGATGCCTGGACCCGGCAAGTATTAATACAAAGAACAAACTACCCTATGAAATACCTGATCATTGGCCTTGGGAACATCGGTGATGAATACGAAAACACACGCCATAATATTGGATTTGTGGTTGCCGATGCGTTTGCCTTCGACCGTAAGGTGCAATTTGAAAGCGCACGTTATGCTTCGGTTGCCAGGAGTTCGCTCAAAGGAAGAAACTTTATTATTATTAAGCCCACCACCTTTATGAACCTTAGCGGGAAAGCTGTCAGGTACTGGATGACGAAAGAAGATATCCTGCCGGAAAATATCCTCGTGATCGTCGATGACCTTGCCCTGCCCCTCGGGTCACTCAGGTTGAGGAAAAAAGGCAGCGATGGCGGTCACAATGGATTGATAAGTATTATCGAAGAAACAGGTACTAATGAGTTCGCCCGTCTGCGCATAGGTATTGGTGACGATTTTGCAAAAGGATACCAGGTCGATTATGTCCTGAGCCGCTGGACAAAAGAAGAAGAATCCATCCTCCTGCCAAAAATTGCCATTGCAGTGGATATCATCAAAAATTTCGCTATTGTTGGAATTGACAGGACAATGAATCTCTTCAACAATAAAGGTGAAGAGTAAAAGAAACCCTTCCCCTCAACTCAATTCCCTCATTCGCATATTCGCATATTCCCTCATTCCCATATTCCCTCATTCCCATATTCCCTCATTCGCATATTCCCGCATTCCCTCATTCCCATATCCCCTCATTCGCATATTCCCGCATTCGCATATTCCCATATTCGCATTTTCCCCCATTTGTCCTATTTCTTCTCCTGCTCCCCTTTCTTGGTTTTCTCAGCTCCTTCAGCAGGTTCTGCCCCTTCGGCAGCTTCAGCTCCTTCAATAGCTTCACCTTCAGCGGCAGGAGTTTCTTCAACAAGCACACGTGCTGTACGAACGCCCACTATGATGGTATTGGGAGCATCCATAAAAGTGATATTCGGTGAGGTAAGGTCCTTGACCCTTATGGAATCGCCGATATCAAGTGGGTCTATGGAGACTGTGATCTCATCCGGAAGGTACTGCAAAAGTGCCTGGATTTTAAGTTTTCGTGTCTTATAGATCAGCCTGCCGCCTTTCAGAACACCGGGCGCCGTGCCCGTGATCTTCACGGGGACACTGATGTTGACAGGTTTTTCAGGTTGTATCTCCAGGAAATCCACATGCAGGATATTGTCAGTAACCGGGTGGTATTGCACATCCTGGATTACAGTATTATAGCTCTTTCCTGCAATCTCCAGGTTAAAAATATAAACTTCGGGGGTAAAGATCAGTTTGCGGAAAGCCTTATCGCCTGCAACAAAATGGACCTGTTCCTTACCGCCATACATTACGCAGGGGATATTTCCTTCTCTGCGCTGTTTTTTAGCATCTTTTTTCCCTACGTTCTCTCTCAGAGAACCGCTCAATGATACTGTTTTCATGAATCTGATTTAAAATTTGTTAAGAAATATAGTTAAAGTATTGAATAATCTCTTTGTTGCTATGTTACTTGATTACTTCGTGACTGAAAAGTCATTTCTTCTCATCAGCTTCTTCATTCAGCTTAAACAGCGAGCTGATTGATTCATGGCTTTCAACGCGTCTGATAACCTCTGCGAAAAGGCCGGCAGTCGTTAGCACCTTGACTTTTTTGCTTTCTCTTTTCAATGGAATGGTATCGGTTACTACTATTTCGAGGATCGGCGATTTTTCCAGTTTTTCGATGGCATCCCTTGATAAAAGCGGGTGTGTGCACATGGCACGTACGCTTTTTGCCCCGTTCTCCATGATGACATTGGCTGCTTTAGTAAGGGTGCCTGCAGTATCTACGATATCATCCACCAGCACAACATCCCTTCCCGTAACATCTCCTACCAGTGCCATCTTTCCTATTTCGTTGGGTTTGCTTCGCTGCTTATAGCAGATCACGAAGTCAGTTCCCATGAATTTTGCATAAGTTGCCACCCTTCGGGTACCCCCGGTATCGGGAGAAGCCATCGTAAGGTCCGGAAGATTCAGTTTTTTCAGGTAAGGCACAAAGATGGATGAAGCAAATACATGGTCAACAGGCACATCGAAAAATCCCTGGATCTGGTCGGCGTGAAGGTCTATGGTGATGATGCGTTGAACGCCTGCCGTCGAAAGCAGGTTGGCCATCAGCTTGGCTGCAATGCTCACGCGGGGCTTATCTTTGCGGTCCTGACGGGCAAACCCGAAATAAGGGATCACTGCGATGATGTTTCGTGCCGATGCCCTGCGGGCTGCATCGATGAGCATCAGGAGCTCGAGTAAATTGGAGGCAGGTGCAAAGGTCGATTGAACTATAAAGATGTCATTCCCCCTGATATTTTCTTCGAACGAAGGCTGGAATTCGCCATCGCAAAAGTCGGTAACAACAACAGTTCCAAGCTCGGTACCATAGCTCCGTGCTATCTTCTCGGCCAGGTATTGCGAAGTCCTGCCTGAGAAAATTTTTATCTTGTTGGGCATACCGTGGGGATTAAAGGTTCAGGCCGCGAAATTAATCTATTCTGCCAAACCCTGCAAATTAATATGAAGATTGGCCTGTGGTTGGAGAATGAATGAAAATTTAATTACTTTTGCGGGGCGCGGCCCCACCACTTCAGGTGCGAAGTGCAAGGTGCAAAGTGTAACATTTTTTGCACTTGGGACTTGGCACTTGGGACTTGGCACTTGGGACTTGAATATGCCCGGATGGCGGAACAGGTAGACGCGTTGGTCTCAAAAACCAATGAGAGCAATCTCGTGCCGGTTCGATTCCGGCTCCGGGTACAAAGACAAATGTGAAATGTAAAATGTGAAATGTGATTTTAACTCGCATTTTACAGTTCGCATTTAGGTCTTAGCTCTCCGCACTTTTAGTTTCAGACTTATTTTTGCGCATTCTTTCCCAGTTTTTCCTTCATCTTCCTCAATAAAATCAACCACTTTCAAGTAATCTGGAATGATTCTAAAGTAAAATAATTGGTCAGTTAAGTGTACAAATAATTAAATGTATAACGCCGTAGGTTAATAACTTACGGCGTTTCTTTTTGACAGGGAACGGTCAGGGGGACGGTAAAAAGTCTTTTAGTTAAGTTTAAAATTTTATCCTCAGGGTATTTCAATATTCTCAGAAGAAATCCTTTTCTTAATTACTTGACGGGAAACTCCAAAGACTTTACAAATCGAATTTGATATTCCGTCAATCAGTTCATCATTTGAAATGTTTGGAAAAGTGTTACGAACTAAATCTATATTGCCTTGCTGATCCTCTATAGAATTTATCAACTTATCTTTAGGAACTAACAACCTACCGGCAAATTCTGTTGCCTGCCATTCAAACAAACCTAAATTTGGATCATTATTAGTGTTTAAGATAAAATCTACCCATTGTTCAATTGTTGTGAATGTCAGTTTTTTAATTTGTTCTGGGTGAAGGATATAATGCCCAATTTCATGAGCAAGTGTGAATCTTACTCGATTTTGAAATTTAGGTTGATTAAACCTTGTTTTATCAATATATATTGTTTTGAGATCACGACTTAAAAATCCCTCAATGTCAGTTGCCATGTCAGCTAATCCTTCAACGGGGACTGGCGTAATGCCTAATTTAAACTCAATTATTTCTTCTATTGGGATTGGTATAGTATCTATCGGGTCAACATATTTTGTTCTGAATTCCTCAGCCTTTGACCAGATTGCCGGACGAGATAATTTCTCAATACTAATCATGTTCGTCATTTTTTCGAATTAGGTTAATTAATTCTCTTAATTCTTTCTCTGTAGGTGGATCGCCTCGAACTGTTCTGAAAAAAACCGGTAAGTGTTCAAGTATTTCGTTGTCTCCCACTAATTCTTTTGGAATAAAAGAGATAAGAGCTAAATCAAATAATGTGTTATAATCTTCTGAACCAGGAGTAAGTTCAAGTGCTTCAGCAATTTGATCGAGTATTACTTTACTTTTGGGTGGTTGCATCACCCCCCTTTCAACTTTACTCCAATTACTGGGATCTTGCAAGGTTCTTCTGCAAAATTCTCTTAATGTGATTTGATGCTGAATCCTTTTTTCTTTAATAAAAATTCTAAGTGTTTTCATGGTCGTAAATTTTTTTTATGGTTTCTTTGACCTTTTCTCTGTGTTTTGATTCCTGTTTTGTGTTTTTTTGTTCTTTGACCTTATTGCTGTGAGTTGATTCCCGTTTGGGGTTTGTTGGTTCTTTGACCTATTTCTGTTTTATGTTTTTTGTGTGGTGCAAAATTACCACATAGTTTTTCGATTTCCAAATATTTTTATGTAAATTTTCTATAATAGGTTCAACTATGCAAATCATGCGTTGAAGAAAATCCTCGAATTAAAGGAGGAGAAAAAAGAAGAAGGGACATGAAATTCAGATTAGCCTTTCCTGAAGAAGGTCTTTCCACAATACGAACCCCTTCTGCTCATCGGAGTAATCATGCAAAATACGGCTGAAATTAGTTGGTTGCGATTCAAGAAACGATTGACGGCCATCATTACAGATCATATTCAGTTGTTGGTCTATCACCTGCAATTGCTGGCGGAGTTCCTTTTTGTCTTTTTCAATATGCCAGACATAGGTCGCTTCTCTCGTGTCCAGCGTTTCCATTATCAGATGAAATTGTTCTTGCCCGGATAACAGAAAAACGAATGAAAATGGATTCAGGATAAAACGAAGTTTGAGAATATCACTTTCGTGCTTCTCTGCCAGATACCGGAGCTGCCGATAATGAATTGCATTTTTATTTTTCAAAAGATCCTCCAGCAGTTGTTCGCCGGATTCATACAATGAAGATTTTGTATCCTCCTGGGATTGGAGTTGGTTTATATCCATTAAGTTCCCCTTGAATTTATTGGACTTACTGCCCAGTATGAATTTTGATACAAACCTGAACCGGGCAATATCAATAATCTCATTGTTTATTTTCTCCAGATCAGAAGATGTGGCCAATTGGGAAATCAATATTTTCTCCTGAAACTCAGCCTGGATAAGTATATTGACATTCTTTTTCTTCAGGATCTTTGAAAAATAGGATTTCAACACATCGAACTCCGGTCGAATCTGATCATTCTCAATTTCAAATTCAAGTTCCTGATTTAATTGTGTTACCTGGTATCGGAAGGCAATTGTTCCATATCTGAATTCAAGATCATCAATGGCAATGGTGATGGCCTCTTCAATTGAGAGTGTATTCCCTGTTGGCAGAAAATCTGGTTCAGGTTCGTCAAATAAAGAAGCCTGTTTTTCAAGTTTTCTGTAATATGTATTTCGTTTCAGAAACAATTTATTCAGGTAGTCGATCTTATAGTCCCGGTAATCATAGATGACCGGGGCAATCTCAGATCTTTGTACCCTTCCAATATATTGTACCAACTTACCCTGAAAGGAAAATGGGTAGACAAGGAACAAACGATCTATGTTTTGAAGATCAATGCCTTCTCCAAAGAGTTGCCCTGTTGTGATTAATACCTGGAAACTACCGTCCTTCAGTATTTTCCATTTCATAGTTCTACTGCTTTCCGGGTCATCACCAGATAGGACAACAGTTTCGTACGCTTGTTTAAGATATTGGTTTAAGGTATCAAGGTGCTCTTTCCTTTCTGTTATGATCACTACCTTTTTGCCAGAGGTCAGCTCCGAGATCACATCCTTAAGAATTAGCTTGTTCCTTGCAGAGTCATGAACCAGGACCTTTGACAAGGTCTCGAATTTATCCGTTTTCGAATTGAAAGGAACATCGAGCTCGGTATTGCGGATGATGATTTTTGCAGCCTTCAGTGTTGAAACATCCGGAGCTTTTATTTCAGAAATAATCTCACCGAGATGGATGAAAATCAGTTTCCCATCGTTGTATTTCCGAAAAGGTGTAGCAGTTAAGCCATAAAGATAAAAAGCGGATAGTTTCCCAATAGTGTTTCGATAGGATTCTGCCGGAATATGGTGGCATTCGTCAACGATGATCGTTCCGAATTTGTTTATTAAACTATTCTGATCTGTACTTTCAAGCATCTTGGATAAACTCTGGATAAGAGCTATCGTAATCTTCTTTCCAGCTTTACTTTTCCCCTGTCCGATACTTCCAATTTCATTTTTAGGAATACCAAGAAACGATTGAATCCTTTCAATCCATTGCTCGGCAAGCTGTTTCCTATGAACAATGATCAGGGCAGGCTGTTGCTTTTCAGCAATGATCTTCAGTCCGACAATGGTTTTCCCGGTTCCCGGTGGAGCAACGATAACTCCCATGTCTTTCTTTCCAGCTGCGACTACTGCCAGTTTTTGGTGTTCCCTGAGCTGAACATCCATTGTAAAGATGACAGGCTCGACTTTTTTCCGTTCATCAGAGAAATCATATTCAATATTGTTTTCCCTGCAAAAGCGAAGCAACCGGCCGGCCATGCCCCTGGGAATAATAACAAAATCATCCTTTTCGTCAATAAAATTGAAATACCTTTCCGACCCCCAGGTGTTTTTCCCAAGTTTCTTTTTGATAACATATTCACTGCTCGGGAAATTAAGCTCATTCTTTAGAAAGTTAATCAGAGGCAATGTAAGCCCGTTCCTTGATAATCTTATTGATTGGTTAAGTTCTATTCTAATTTTACCCGATTCCGGTATTGATTGATTTCTAAGGTCTTTCTGTAACCCCGTTGTTTTAAGAGATTGTCCATAAAGTTGATCGAGCAAAGTGACCGATACTCTTTGAATATCTTTCAGGAATGCCCATTGGTCCTCAAACGGAATCAAGGTCTCTGGATTAATAAAGCAGTTATTTCCATTTTCCAAACAAAGTTTATTTAAGGGCAGGGCTATCAGATTACCAAATCCTTTACCCGATAAGGAATCCTTATTGGGGAACAGTCTATCAAAGCTTGAATTCTTATCAAAGGATGAAAACAAACCGGTCAATTCCAGCATAGTGATGATGATCTTCCTGCTTTTCCTCGCCGGGTAAGGCTGATCAAAGAATAACCAGACATGACCTCCTTTTCCTGACCGGGACCGTTCCAGGTAGGCAGGTAAGCCCTGCTCATTACAAAATGTTAGAAACGATCTGCATTCCTCAATCCAGTTGGCTTTATCAAAGTCAGCAGCAATGAACCAGGAGGTATTGTCTTTTAGCAAGGGATAGATACCAATGAATTGATCCCCGTTCAGGTGCTTGGTAATTTGTTGATCAGAAAGTGAAAGAAGTTTTTTATCGGAAAAGTTCTGGATAGTGCCACCTTTAATTTTATGCAACCTGAATTGATAAGGATCATAGTCATATGCGGGGAAATAGTTTGACTTTCCACCTTTTTCCCAACGAATTGCAAATATTTCATCCCTACCGCGGAATAAGGATTTGAATAAAGAGAGATTTCTTGGCAGCATTATTGAACATGAGTATAAAATGCCCTCGTTATGAAAACGTGGGCAAATATGTTAAAATATTGCCCATGTAAATCAGACATGAGCATCGAATGCCCACGTTATGGAAACATGGGCAAATATCAATAAAATTCACCCCTATTACTTCTTGAGAAGATCATAGAGCCTCTTGTTGACATAAATTATTTCTTTACCTATTTTATGAGGATCAAGTATGCCAATCCTTGCCAACTCTGCAAGATATTTCCCTGCTGTTTTACGTTTGGCAATACCTTTATACTCCAAGTGTTCAATTTTTGAATACGGATGTTCAAAAAGCAATTCAATAAACTCTTTCGAATAGACTAAAGGTGCTTCTTCTTTTACTTTCTTAATGGTATCGAGCATCAGATTATTAATATTCTTTATCTGAGTTATTGTTTCCAGAGCAGTCTCTTCGATACCATTTAGAATATAAAGTACCCATGGCTCCCATTTATTTTTAAAATTAACATCTTCCAACAATCGGTAATATTCCCCTTTATTGCGAATAATGAACCCGCTTAAGTAAAGTATCGGATTGTCCAAAAGCCCTTTTAACATTAGGAATAACACATTGATGATTCTACCGGTTCTACCATTACCATCATAAAACGGATGAATACTTTCAAATTGGAAATGCAAAACAGCCAGTTTTATAAGCAGTGAGATATCATCTGTTTCTGTGATATTCAGATATTGCTCAAAATTGGCCATCAGTTTTTCAATGATAATTTTATCATCTGGTGGGGTATAGACCACTTTCCCGGAAGTGCCATTTTTAAGAACGGTGGCCGGCATATTGCGAAATCCCGCATCGTTCTCTTCAAGAATATTCTGAATTTGAATAATACCATTGATACTTAAAAAATCTTTTTTCCGGATGAAATCGGCTCCTGCGAATAAGGCCTCACGGTAACGAAGAACTTCTTTTGTGGCCAGATCAGGTTTGTAAGCTTTTGCGGTTAAGGCTTGGTATAGGGAATCCTGCGTAGTAACAATATTTTCGATCTCTGAAGATGCTTTAGCTTCTTTTAAGACAATTGCATTGATTAGGATATTTTGATTTGGTAAGGTGAGTGCCATGCCTTTAAGTTCAGCCAATGCGACTGCAGCTTTGCTAACCTGCCTTAAAATGACTTTGGTTTCAATTGCCTCTCTGTCAGGTGGCAAAGGCGGTAGATTGTTATTGGGTATTTCCGGTTTTACTTTCATATGTTGCAAAATTAACAAATGTGACTAATAAATATCATGCGTGAGTTATACGAGATTTTTGAATGAAACTAGGAATTTTCACACATTATTGGAAAAAACGCTTGCGATGACAAGTCTTCGCCGGAGTAAATTGATCAGCCTTGGGTATTGATTATTAATAGATTGAAGTGGATAAATAATATCGGCAGAAAGTGGTCAGGACTTACGGTTTTTCTAGTTAATCTCCTCAGTCCGGTTTATAAAATAGGGCCCCGTAACCAGGTTACCAAATTTGAAAGGAGCGTTCATAATAATGGAATTTATTACCTTTTAGTATTATACCACATGGTATTATACCGTTTGGTATAATTTATAAAATACAAAAAAGTCGAAAGACTAGTCTCATACTATTAACCTGATGATATTCAGACTGAGTTTTTATTTTTTAGGTTTTCAAAATGAAGTAAACGATTCTAAACCTTACGCAGCTCATCCAAAAAAGCCGGTTTCCGTGGATTGGCTGCTGCAAGTTCTTTGATCAGGGCAGTTACACGATCTTTTTGACCAAGTTTCTTCAAACGCCGCAGCCAGCGACAACACTCCGAGTAATCCTTCCGGTCGGAGGCCTTTATTGCCAGGTTCCGGACGGTTTTTTCATACAAATCCGCGATTTCTGCAGCAAAATACGGGATCAGGTATTTATCATATTCTGAAATGATCGAAGGGTGGGGATCTTTTTGAACATATGCAAATAAGCGATCGAACATCTTCTCCTGAATGTAAATCCATGGAATATAACCATTGTCCCGGTTTTTATTTAGTGTGAAGATCAGAGATTCAACCGTTTCTGCCCATTTTTCAGGAGGGGTGTATTTCTTCAACACTGTGTAAAATTGTTGTGAATTAAATGTTGAAAGAAAAAGCATTCTGGCCAGACGAATAACTTCCGGGATATCTTTCTGGTGTTGTGCAATGTTCAGCAGGTATTCATTCCACCGGTGGACAATTCCCGGAAATTTTTGGTCTGAGATCAATCCCTGGTTGCAAATTTCTTTCGCCCTGGAATAATTTTTTGTTACGATGGCCTTTTCAACGATTTGTGTACGGATTTCAGGCAAATGTATCATTGTTTCCAGATATTCTCCAGCCATTTTCTCTCCTTCAAATTGCTCTATCACATTTTTTCGTATTTCAACGATCCTCTCCAAAATGTAATGGCCTTCATTTGATTTCTCCATGATATCAAGAACAGAAAAGAGTTTTTTCCTTTCGATTGCGTCTTTCAACAGATCACCGGCTATCTCTAATACAGCGAAATCCCAACCGTCAATGTCCATCCCATCAATATTATAATACTTAAGGCAGAGATCAAAAGTCTCTTTCCTGAAAGGTTCCGATACTTTCTTCTGAAGAATGGCAGTCTGGAGAAGTTCCAATGCATCCTCGATCAACCCGCTGTAGTCACCCTCTGAATCATCCACATAAGATAAAGAAGGTGCAATGACTTTGAAGATCGCAAAGCATAGTGAAATGATCTCGGACGCACTGGTCTTTGATAAGTTGGCCTCCATTTCATTCAGAAGCTCACCGGTCTTATCCAAATCTGGTAAATCATCATCAATATCATCATAGCGATAATGGCTACCTTTGTGTTTAGAATTGCTTTCAAGAATCCGTTCATATTTCTCAACATCGATACCATTGTCAGACTTGGAAAACCTTGCCAGGAAAAGGTTTAGGAACATTTCATCCTTCTCACCCCATTCTTCGATCCAGTCTGATAATTCTTCTTTCCCCAATTGCCGGATAACAGCTTTGAATTGCTTTCTTAAGGAAGCCGTTGGATCTGTTTTTTTTATCGGTTTAAGTTTAATCTTTGGAATTTTCAAACGTCCCGAATTTCTTTCCCGGATTTCCATCAAAACGGCGACTACATGTTTGCAGATGGGTCCATGGTCGTACGGGCAATTACAATCAAAGTCAATCACCTCACTGCTGTCGATGACGACACTAACGTTGTAATCCTGAGTTCCGTAGACCATCGCTTCAAAATGGCCTTCTTTAGTTTGTTTCAAATTACTCACTAATCCGTCTTCCCAATAGCTTAGACCACGGTCTACAATTGATTCATCTATCTGCGATTCAAAATTTTGTAATGTTAATTTCATCTTTTTTAGGAAATATTATTGATTATTAATTATTTTCCAATATCCACTCTTGGTGGGTCCAATACGTGCAATTTTACCTTGTTGCTTAAGTTTTGCAATATTCCATTCAATGCCTCTGCGACTAAGCCCTGTCTTAACTTGCATTTCTTTTACCGTAATTTTTGGATTTGTTTTTATTAAGGATAGGATTTCTCCCACAGTTTCTCCCACAGTTTCTCCCACAGTTTCTCCCACAGTTTTCTCCACAGTTTTCTCCACAGTTTTCTCCACAGTACCACCCTCTGAATGAATTTTATAAAAGATAACCCTGAAACCGACTCCTGGCTCCTTCCAATCAAATCCTATTTCCGGATACTTTTTCAATTCGTCTGCAATAAGTTTTAATCCATTGCCCCATTGTTCAACTATTCCCAAACGTTTGAAAACAGGTGCTAATATTTTATTACGTATGCTGGATTGTCCGGATAACATATCGTTATAATCAACATTCGGGGGTAATTTCCCAGGGCTGGTTATTTCAATTTTATCATCAAATACGGCAACCTTAATATCCATTCCGTCCAAAGAATAATCACGATGAATCACTGCATTCCGAATTGCCTCGCGAATTGCTATAACCGGATATTCCCATCGATCGTTACGGTATACGCCCGTATAGTCTACAGTTCCTTGTGAAATGTGGCGCAAAACAAATTGATATGCTTCTTCAGGTTGGGTAATAATACTGCCTTCGAAAGATTTCTGATCAATAAAATTACCAGGTTCGTCCCCCTTGAACCGGGCACATTCAATTTTGGCATATGGGAATAACTTCTTTTTTAATTCATCCTCTGAAAGAAGAACTAAGGCATTTGTCGGATAAGATATTCCGCGTTCTATCTTGATTAGTTCAAGTTTTTTTAAAACCGCTGCTGTTAGACTCTCATTGGTTTTTTCAAGATAATTTGCCTCGAATAATTGAAATTCAAGAACGTCTGCAGATTTGTTATAAGATATTTCACTGTCAAAGGAGATGCTGTTTTGCTGACGTTTCAATTCAGCAATCATCTCAGGGGATGCTGGACGATTTGAAGACCCAACGCGGAAAAATGTACCTTTTTCAAAGCCTTTATTCTTAAGATAGTAAGGAGGATTGCTTCCTTTGAAAATTTGTACCTTAAGGAGACGTTTACCTTCCAGATTTAAAAATGTGATTTCTGGAAGTATTATAGGATAACACTGATCATGAATGATGTTTGTAATCTTTTCTTCAATCCCAATTAGCTTTGTTTCATCCAATCCCACTATTTCCCTTGGATCGTCTTTAATACCAAGGTAAAATTCTCCACCGGCATCATTTGCAAAAGCAATAATGGTTTTTGCTAAATCTGCTTTAGAAGGGAGCATTTCTTTAAATTCTAATCTCCTCCCTTCAGGCTGGTTAATGATTTCGATAACTTTACTCATGCAGAAATTTTTCGTCACAAAAGTATAAAATGCCAGCAAATATCATTTATTGGCAATTTATGAACTTTTATGTTTAGATTTTGACCTGGATTGTTTTTATTGAATGTTTGGTCAATAAAAATATTGATTAAGTTTTTAAGCGCGATAGTGGTTGAAATGTAACCCCTTTCGCGCCCGATCACTTTCGAAATAAACTAAATCCACGACAATAAAGATAAGGATAAAATCGCTTCATACATGACAATTATTTAACTATTTCATTGACGCATCCATTATAATGAAAGAATTGGTCTCTCGTTTGTCATTCATAAATTTTTACTGTTCACGTTACGTGAACATGAGAACAAAGTGAACAAATGATATTTCCCAATTAGTCCTTTTTATTTTTAGACTGCCTGGATTTTTTCTTCTGGATTGGGATACTATCCCACGTCCTCTCCATTTCCAGCTTTTTAAACTCTTCAGAGATCTTCACATACTTGTTAAAAACGCTGTCTTTTTTGTGACCGGTGATCTCCTTGATGGTTTTGGTATTCATCCCCAGCATGATGCTGTTGGTGATGAATGTTTTCCGGGCAGTGTGATTGGTGATCAATTTATATTTTGGCTCTGTATGTTCCCTTGCTTTCCCACCTGAATAGTCGACATAGTTGACTAATGTTTTGATTCCAGCCTCCTCACAACAATCTTTAATATCGTCGTTTATTTTCTGTGCCGAAAGCTTTGGCAGGGGAAATTTTTCCAGGTGTTCATATTTTGAAAGAATAAAGCGGGCATATTGATTTAATGGGATGACCTCCGTTTTATGCGTTTTAACAATCGTCTTGAAAATCTGACCATCCCGGATATTTTCCTTTTTAAGATTCTTGAGGTCAGAAACACGTATCCCGGTAAAACACATAAAGCAAAAGAGATCTCTCGCCCGTGCTCTTTTGGGAGATTCAAACTCAAAATTGTAAAGTGTCATGAGTTCATCCAAGGTCAAATAAATTACATCCTTCTCCCTCTCAACTGCTTTGAAATCCTTATATGTAAAATCTTTGGTATAACCCCGTTTCTGACACCAGGTAAGAAATGCTTTCAGGTTGCTTATGATCTTGGCAAAGTAGTTATCCTTGGCCTTCCGTTTAATAAATGCATAGGTCCTGAGATTATCAAAAAATTTGTAGTTAATGGAATGGAGATCTACCTTATATTTTGTGTCTTTCTCGAAATCCATAAGAAAATTTTTGAAAGTTCCATAGCAAACGATGGTCCTGTTTGCCCTGATGGCTTTACTGCTCTCAATATATTCATCCAGGATCTCGAAAAATGATTTATTGGTTCTTCTTTGTTTCCCACCGGTATCAAAAATTGAATTTTTTAAGTACGCCTCTGTTATTGGGATTTCATCCCTTAACGCTTTGTTTATAGCAGCTTCAGTTCTCTCTTTAAACAGGCTTATTCTTTCATTTATGGCTATATAATTATTATCTGGTTCATCTTCCCTTGGTTTCTTAACCTTCTGGTTGGGCTGACTCCAATGTTTAGGATTTACCATAAACCCGATAAAAAAAATTGGTCTTGCATAATTATGAGTCACCCTCATTATAATAGATTGTTGCCCTTTTTTATTGGATTGGCTTGATCTTAAATAAAAATGTATATTTGCCATGCGAGTTTAAATTGGATTAGCTTGAAAACAGCGAAGTTAAGAAGAAAAAGTGAGTACCCAAAATGAGTACCCAAAAAACTCATAAAATAGCGAATAACGGGATTTATTTAGAAAAATTCTAAAATTTAAAACGTTGGTAAACAACTGATACAGAAAAACGTAGTTAAATAGAGTTAAAAAACCAATGCCCCGGAT
>CAVYJI010000016.1:0-91169 GCA_963768805.1 uncultured Bacteroidales bacterium
TTTATAAAATACAAAAAAGTCGAAAGACTAGTCTCATACTATTAACCTGATGATATTCAGACTGAGTTTTTATTTTTTAGGTTTTCAAAATGAAGTAAACGATTCTAAACCTTACGCAGCTCATCCAAAAAAGCCGGTTTCCGTGGATTGGCTGCTGCAAGTTCTTTGATCAGGGCAGTTACACGATCTTTTTGACCAAGTTTCTTCAAACGCCGCAGCCAGCGACAACACTCCGAGTAATCCTTCCGGTCGGAGGCCTTTATTGCCAGGTTCCGGACGGTTTTTTCATACAAATCCGCGATTTCTGCAGCAAAATACGGGATCAGGTATTTATCATATTCTGAAATGATCGAAGGGTGGGGATCTTTTTGAACATATGCAAATAAGCGATCGAACATCTTCTCCTGAATGTAAATCCATGGAATATAACCATTGTCCCGGTTTTTATTTAGTGTGAAGATCAGAGATTCAACCGTTTCTGCCCATTTTTCAGGAGGGGTGTATTTCTTCAACACTGTGTAAAATTGTTGTGAATTAAATGTTGAAAGAAAAAGCATTCTGGCCAGACGAATAACTTCCGGGATATCTTTCTGGTGTTGTGCAATGTTCAGCAGGTATTCATTCCACCGGTGGACAATTCCCGGAAATTTTTGGTCTGAGATCAATCCCTGGTTGCAAATTTCTTTCGCCCTGGAATAATTTTTTGTTACGATGGCCTTTTCAACGATTTGTGTACGGATTTCAGGCAAATGTATCATTGTTTCCAGATATTCTCCAGCCATTTTCTCTCCTTCAAATTGCTCTATCACATTTTTTCGTATTTCAACGATCCTCTCCAAAATGTAATGGCCTTCATTTGATTTCTCCATGATATCAAGAACAGAAAAGAGTTTTTTCCTTTCGATTGCGTCTTTCAACAGATCACCGGCTATCTCTAATACAGCGAAATCCCAACCGTCAATGTCCATCCCATCAATATTATAATACTTAAGGCAGAGATCAAAAGTCTCTTTCCTGAAAGGTTCCGATACTTTCTTCTGAAGAATGGCAGTCTGGAGAAGTTCCAATGCATCCTCGATCAACCCGCTGTAGTCACCCTCTGAATCATCCACATAAGATAAAGAAGGTGCAATGACTTTGAAGATCGCAAAGCATAGTGAAATGATCTCGGACGCACTGGTCTTTGATAAGTTGGCCTCCATTTCATTCAGAAGCTCACCGGTCTTATCCAAATCTGGTAAATCATCATCAATATCATCATAGCGATAATGGCTACCTTTGTGTTTAGAATTGCTTTCAAGAATCCGTTCATATTTCTCAACATCGATACCATTGTCAGACTTGGAAAACCTTGCCAGGAAAAGGTTTAGGAACATTTCATCCTTCTCACCCCATTCTTCGATCCAGTCTGATAATTCTTCTTTCCCCAATTGCCGGATAACAGCTTTGAATTGCTTTCTTAAGGAAGCCGTTGGATCTGTTTTTTTTATCGGTTTAAGTTTAATCTTTGGAATTTTCAAACGTCCCGAATTTCTTTCCCGGATTTCCATCAAAACGGCGACTACATGTTTGCAGATGGGTCCATGGTCGTACGGGCAATTACAATCAAAGTCAATCACCTCACTGCTGTCGATGACGACACTAACGTTGTAATCCTGAGTTCCGTAGACCATCGCTTCAAAATGGCCTTCTTTAGTTTGTTTCAAATTACTCACTAATCCGTCTTCCCAATAGCTTAGACCACGGTCTACAATTGATTCATCTATCTGCGATTCAAAATTTTGTAATGTTAATTTCATCTTTTTTAGGAAATATTATTGATTATTAATTATTTTCCAATATCCACTCTTGGTGGGTCCAATACGTGCAATTTTACCTTGTTGCTTAAGTTTTGCAATATTCCATTCAATGCCTCTGCGACTAAGCCCTGTCTTAACTTGCATTTCTTTTACCGTAATTTTTGGATTTGTTTTTATTAAGGATAGGATTTCTCCCACAGTTTCTCCCACAGTTTCTCCCACAGTTTCTCCCACAGTTTTCTCCACAGTTTTCTCCACAGTTTTCTCCACAGTACCACCCTCTGAATGAATTTTATAAAAGATAACCCTGAAACCGACTCCTGGCTCCTTCCAATCAAATCCTATTTCCGGATACTTTTTCAATTCGTCTGCAATAAGTTTTAATCCATTGCCCCATTGTTCAACTATTCCCAAACGTTTGAAAACAGGTGCTAATATTTTATTACGTATGCTGGATTGTCCGGATAACATATCGTTATAATCAACATTCGGGGGTAATTTCCCAGGGCTGGTTATTTCAATTTTATCATCAAATACGGCAACCTTAATATCCATTCCGTCCAAAGAATAATCACGATGAATCACTGCATTCCGAATTGCCTCGCGAATTGCTATAACCGGATATTCCCATCGATCGTTACGGTATACGCCCGTATAGTCTACAGTTCCTTGTGAAATGTGGCGCAAAACAAATTGATATGCTTCTTCAGGTTGGGTAATAATACTGCCTTCGAAAGATTTCTGATCAATAAAATTACCAGGTTCGTCCCCCTTGAACCGGGCACATTCAATTTTGGCATATGGGAATAACTTCTTTTTTAATTCATCCTCTGAAAGAAGAACTAAGGCATTTGTCGGATAAGATATTCCGCGTTCTATCTTGATTAGTTCAAGTTTTTTTAAAACCGCTGCTGTTAGACTCTCATTGGTTTTTTCAAGATAATTTGCCTCGAATAATTGAAATTCAAGAACGTCTGCAGATTTGTTATAAGATATTTCACTGTCAAAGGAGATGCTGTTTTGCTGACGTTTCAATTCAGCAATCATCTCAGGGGATGCTGGACGATTTGAAGACCCAACGCGGAAAAATGTACCTTTTTCAAAGCCTTTATTCTTAAGATAGTAAGGAGGATTGCTTCCTTTGAAAATTTGTACCTTAAGGAGACGTTTACCTTCCAGATTTAAAAATGTGATTTCTGGAAGTATTATAGGATAACACTGATCATGAATGATGTTTGTAATCTTTTCTTCAATCCCAATTAGCTTTGTTTCATCCAATCCCACTATTTCCCTTGGATCGTCTTTAATACCAAGGTAAAATTCTCCACCGGCATCATTTGCAAAAGCAATAATGGTTTTTGCTAAATCTGCTTTAGAAGGGAGCATTTCTTTAAATTCTAATCTCCTCCCTTCAGGCTGGTTAATGATTTCGATAACTTTACTCATGCAGAAATTTTTCGTCACAAAAGTATAAAATGCCAGCAAATATCATTTATTGGCAATTTATGAACTTTTATGTTTAGATTTTGACCTGGATTGTTTTTATTGAATGTTTGGTCAATAAAAATATTGATTAAGTTTTTAAGCGCGATAGTGGTTGAAATGTAACCCCTTTCGCGCCCGATCACTTTCGAAATAAACTAAATCCACGACAATAAAGATAAGGATAAAATCGCTTCATACATGACAATTATTTAACTATTTCATTGACGCATCCATTATAATGAAAGAATTGGTCTCTCGTTTGTCATTCATAAATTTTTACTGTTCACGTTACGTGAACATGAGAACAAAGTGAACAAATGATATTTCCCAATTAGTCCTTTTTATTTTTAGACTGCCTGGATTTTTTCTTCTGGATTGGGATACTATCCCACGTCCTCTCCATTTCCAGCTTTTTAAACTCTTCAGAGATCTTCACATACTTGTTAAAAACGCTGTCTTTTTTGTGACCGGTGATCTCCTTGATGGTTTTGGTATTCATCCCCAGCATGATGCTGTTGGTGATGAATGTTTTCCGGGCAGTGTGATTGGTGATCAATTTATATTTTGGCTCTGTATGTTCCCTTGCTTTCCCACCTGAATAGTCGACATAGTTGACTAATGTTTTGATTCCAGCCTCCTCACAACAATCTTTAATATCGTCGTTTATTTTCTGTGCCGAAAGCTTTGGCAGGGGAAATTTTTCCAGGTGTTCATATTTTGAAAGAATAAAGCGGGCATATTGATTTAATGGGATGACCTCCGTTTTATGCGTTTTAACAATCGTCTTGAAAATCTGACCATCCCGGATATTTTCCTTTTTAAGATTCTTGAGGTCAGAAACACGTATCCCGGTAAAACACATAAAGCAAAAGAGATCTCTCGCCCGTGCTCTTTTGGGAGATTCAAACTCAAAATTGTAAAGTGTCATGAGTTCATCCAAGGTCAAATAAATTACATCCTTCTCCCTCTCAACTGCTTTGAAATCCTTATATGTAAAATCTTTGGTATAACCCCGTTTCTGACACCAGGTAAGAAATGCTTTCAGGTTGCTTATGATCTTGGCAAAGTAGTTATCCTTGGCCTTCCGTTTAATAAATGCATAGGTCCTGAGATTATCAAAAAATTTGTAGTTAATGGAATGGAGATCTACCTTATATTTTGTGTCTTTCTCGAAATCCATAAGAAAATTTTTGAAAGTTCCATAGCAAACGATGGTCCTGTTTGCCCTGATGGCTTTACTGCTCTCAATATATTCATCCAGGATCTCGAAAAATGATTTATTGGTTCTTCTTTGTTTCCCACCGGTATCAAAAATTGAATTTTTTAAGTACGCCTCTGTTATTGGGATTTCATCCCTTAACGCTTTGTTTATAGCAGCTTCAGTTCTCTCTTTAAACAGGCTTATTCTTTCATTTATGGCTATATAATTATTATCTGGTTCATCTTCCCTTGGTTTCTTAACCTTCTGGTTGGGCTGACTCCAATGTTTAGGATTTACCATAAACCCGATAAAAAAAATTGGTCTTGCATAATTATGAGTCACCCTCATTATAATAGATTGTTGCCCTTTTTTATTGGATTGGCTTGATCTTAAATAAAAATGTATATTTGCCATGCGAGTTTAAATTGGATTAGCTTGAAAACAGCGAAGTTAAGAAGAAAAAGTGAGTACCCAAAATGAGTACCCAAAAAACTCATAAAATAGCGAATAACGGGATTTATTTAGAAAAATTCTAAAATTTAAAACGTTGGTAAACAACTGATACAGAAAAACGTAGTTAAATAGAGTTAAAAAACCAATGCCCCGGATCCGGGTACCCCGTTCAAATGTGAACTGTAAAATGTGAAATGTAATTTAACTCGCATTTTACAGTTCGCATTTAGGTTTTAGCTCTTCGCACTTTTAGTTTCAGACTTTAGACTTTTGATATTACACTTTCCCACCTGGTCCCATCTGAGAAAAGATTCCTAAGATCATATCCACATTAATACATCTTTCTGATTGATTGAAAAAAAAATCATGGATCAATCAGAGAAAAGATTATTGGATCATGTTTTCATAAATTCTTTTGTACATTTGTTAAAGTATGGTTGACAACAGAAGAAATAGCAACTCAGGTATTTTTGTACTTCTCCTGATGTTTATCTTGCTTTCTTTTCTTCATGAGAAAAAAGAAAGTAAGATTACTGGAACTACAATGCATTCCTGTGTTATTCCTGGCATAAACGGTTCCGGCCTTCAGGCAATTCCAAATCCTGCAATTTCAGCTCCGGGGATAAACCTATTCCGGACCAGCACCCTTAATACTAAGTGTGCATATGTGGACTGCACATCAAGCAGGGAATTCATTTTTAACAAACTTGTTTCCAGTTATTTTAGTTGCTGTCAGCTTAAATTTCATTATAGAAATCCAATCCTCAGTTTATTTTTCCTGCGAAAAGTTCCTGGGCAGGGAAAGGAAGATGATATCGTCTCAATAACTTAATTCCCCATTGCTTTATTTTTTTCAACCATCGCATGAGAATGCATGGTTCAATTAGTGTATGCATCTATTCTAAATTTATGATTATGAAAACTTTAAGATATATTTTATTGGGAATCTTGTTAATCACAATCATTCCCTTTTGCAATTCACAAACAACAGTAAAAGAGAAGCAAGTCATTACATTGCAAAGTGTACCTGCAAATGCTTCAAATAAACTTTTGGATGCGTCGAAAGAGATCCTGTCACGAAGGTTAGCATTACTGAATCTCCGGGATGTTAAGATTACCCGGAATAATGCAAAATCTGAATTGGTAATAACAGTCGGGGATACCATTTCAAATGCAACTTTGTCAGAAATTCTATTGATTCAAGGGAATGTCAGTTTTAAGGCTGATACCATTCTGGTTTTAAATCAGGAGAACCTTTTGGAAGTGCATGCAGACTTTAACAATCCTGAATATCCCACACTTTGTATTACATTTAAGGAAAAGAAGTGGAAGGTATGGGAAAACATGACCATCAGGAATATGAATAAACCTGTTGCCTTTGTCATAGACGACAAAATTTATTCTGCCCCCCGAATAAAGGATAAAATTTCCCATGGTAAGATTTCATTGACCGGTGGTGGCTTTTCAAAAACTGAGGTCAGGAAATTAGTAGCCATCATTTCAAGTGGTATAGTGCCGTTAAAATTTACAATTGTGAATAATAATTAATGGAAACAGTTTCTTCAGGAAAATCCTCACCAGTTCTGGTGGGGATTTTTTTTATCTTATAATCACTTATGTGATTATTCCGGTGATTCAACGCCACCATTCCGGCGCAATCAGCGCCACCTAAAAGTGGGCGGTTTTGTCAAACAATATTAATCATTTTTTTCTTTTCTTTTTTTCCTTAAAGATTCTCCTTTTAAATCGAACCGGTGAGCATACTTGATCGACTGGTGCACACATCATACCGTATAGAACTTAAAGGAGAAAGTTTAAGAAGGAAAAAATAACTGCAAAAATGTCATACGACACCTGTTCTTTGAAATAAAACCTCAAGGGGGGTCAATATCGCAGGAATGGGGGGTCAGCTTCCGCAGGAACAGGGGGTCAGTTTACTCAGGAATACACAGGTGGGTCAGTTTTAATGCAAGTTGCAATAATATTGACCCGGGGAAATACCTAAAAGACCGCTGTTTTTGTTTTGGGCGGCATGCCGCCCAAAACAAATTCTTTCACAAAACAATTTCAAGGATGATTATTGAACTAATTTTGACAACTAAGGTGGGTCACTTTTAATGCAAATAGGTGGGTCAATATTAATGCAAAGTGACACATAGTTCCAGTCGTCCTTTGACAAAGTCTTCATAGGAGGCCAGTTTTTTCGTTCTCCTCGATTGACTTACCAGAGAAGCCTCGTACTCCTTTTCGCTCATAGCCAAATACTTTTTTACAGTCCGGGTGTCCATCACTAAATACTCGGCGATCTGTGATGGCGTCTTTCTGTTCCAATTTTGACTTTGTATTTCATAATACATAATCCATCGGCGTTCAATTCTTTTATTCATGTCTGGCAGGTTTGGTTAAGAGACCAAAAGTCAGACTAATTGTTAGGTTTTTTGCAGCTCAACTTGCCCATGTGGAAAAAACGATCGCTTTGACCAGCCTTCGCCGGAGCAGCCTGATCACCTCTCCCTATTTATATTTAAGAGAGTAGGGTGGTCAAGCAAAACCGGCGGAGTGTGGGCAGTCTGACCATTTTCTCCACTACATCCTGATAGAGAAACCTTCCCTTTCCATCAATAAAATCAACCACTTTCAGGTAATCTGGAATGATTCTGAAGTTAGATATTGGTCAGTTAAGTGTACCGCTCAAAGAATGTGAATAAGGCATTTTTGTGACATTTCCCAATAAGCAATCAAAATGCAAATAACAAAAATAACAATGTTTGGAATGATAGAAAATCTGTGTTTATAGTTTATCCATCCTGCAACAATCATTGTCAAACCCAAGCATAACGCAGAAATAGCTGAAAGAATGGGGTATATGTTTAATAGTGCAGGCACTATCAAACCAAATACACCTATTACTTCCAATAAACCCGCTCCTTTTATTTGCTTTTCGTCAAGGTCTATCAACCCTTTCATTCCTTTGCCAAGTAGTTTAGCTTTGGGAAGAAATATTTTATTTATACCTGTGAAAGTGAAAACCAATGTGATAACCCCTTTCAAAATCCAAATTATTGCTGTCATATGTCCTGTTCTGTTAGTTAGATTGCTTTAATATATCTATGAATTTGTTCAATTGTAAGTTATTTGCGTTTACCATTCAGGAAGATCAAGCGTGGGAAAATTAAAAGATTCAAAAAATTATTTTCGTCGTAACATTGAAATCGCTATTGAAATCCCCAGGATAGCTGAAATCAGAAATCCTAAAAAGCCAAGAACGGGGATTCCATAGAGCTTCGGTGCTATATCTGCCACAACCAGTATCGCGGAACCAATAGATAACGCTGAAATTATAATAGCAAGCACAAGGCTGTTGAAAGTTTTCGTTATTGTATCTTTTATTTCAGGCATCTCTGCTATTACATGTGTGATTTTTAATTCATTATTTTTAATTTTCCGGATAAGATCCAGTGTTTCCACTGGAAGAGCAGACATGCTATCTGCGAGACTTTTTATATTGTCAAACCCTTTGGCAGTTAAATTTTCAAATGAGAATTTACGCTTTAAAATTTTTTCGGTGTAGGGTTTCAGGATTTCGATTAAATTTATTTCCGGGTCCAGCTTTTGTCCGATACCTTCCAGGAGTATGATCCCTCTCATTAACAGGTAAAGATATTCGGGAAGAGTAACATCGTTTTCCTGGAGAAGGGCTTTCAACTGTTTGATGGTTTTGCCAACATCAATATTTTCCAGGGATGATGCGCTTATCATTTCGATTAATTCAAAAACACCACGCAGAAGCTTATCTTCATTCTTCACGGAATAATCAACTGCTATTTTCTTGATAGTGGACACAAATTTTTCGGGATTCTTCCGGATTAAAAACAGGATAAGATCTTCCAGATTTTCTTTATCTGAAGGCATCAAACTGACCATTGTCCCGAAATCAATGAAAGCAATCCTGCCGTCGTGAAGAACAAAAATATTTCCTGCGTGCGGATCGGCATGAAAAAAACCGTGGTCCAGTACCTGTGTCATATAGAGATCTATCGCCTGCCTGGCGACAGTTTTAATATCAAGACCGTTCTGGGTGAGTTTCTCAATATCAGTGACTTTAATACCATCAATAAAATCCATGCAGAGAATATTGTTGTTAGATAATTCCCTGTATGTTCCAGGCACGCAGATATTGCTGGTTTTTGCAAAATTTTTACCAAATCGTTCGATATTACTCAATTCATTGAGCAGAGAAAGTTCGTTGTGAATCGATTTTTCGAAAGCCTCAAGAATTTGCACCAAATTAAGTTTCTTAATCTCTGCCTTATATTTCTCCAATTGTTTGACCAGGTATTTCATTACCAAAAGATCGGATTCGATGATTTCCTGAATGTTGTCCCGTTTTATTTTCAGAATGACTGTTTCCCCGGTTTTGAGAATAGCTTTGAAAACCTGTGAAATTGAGGCTGCGGCAAGAGGTTTGTCTTCAATTAAGGTAAAGTACCTCTCCGGATCTATATTTAATTCGTAAGTGATTTTCTCCCTGATATTTATTTCTTCAGCAGGAACTTCATCCTGTAATTTTTGAAGTTCAGTGATAAGTTCCGGGGGCAGCAATTCATCCCTGTTACTGAACATTTGTCCGAACTTTATGTAGGTAGGACCAAGCTCTTCCAGGGCCATCCTGATACGCTGATAAACTGTTAATGAAAGAGCTCCTTTTGCTTTTTTATTCTTTTCCAGGATATTTTCAGGAATGATATTCCTGCTGCGGGCAAAGATCTCATCAAATCCGTATTTAGTAAGGACTGATAACACTTTGGTGGTTCTTTTCAATTTTCTTGTTCTATTATTCATGCCCTTCTTTGCTAAACTTTTTTGTGGTTTCCATGGGAGTTGTTTCCTCATCATATGTGCAAATGATAATACTGTTGTTCTTGTTACAAGTATTTTTTCCCCTCAAAATATTTCAGGTGCCTGCCTGGGTCAGTTTTCCAGAATTCAGAACGGGGGCGGCTGGCAGGCCCGTGGCCTTCAGGATCTCCTGTTCATCCAGTGTCTCATTGGTCATCAGGGCTCCGGCGAGGGCATCGGGCCGCATCCGATGATCGGTGATAAGCTGCAGGGCCTGTCTGTACACGCTTGTCCGGAATAACATCGTTGCTCCGTTTTACTTGTTGAGTTGTCATGTTTTCAGCCATTTCTTTTGGAATTAATTGATGGAATCAAGTTTTGTTTTTGCAGAATATTTACCGGTTTCAATCAGCTCTTCCGCTTTGAAATAATCATATATTCCGGCCGAATGACGCGATATTTCTATTAGTATATCCGGAGGATCGTTTTGCATAATCATTTTAGAAAGGTGATCTGTTGCGAAAGCAATCGTGTTCGTTATAAGGTAGAAATAGGTCAATTTTTTCCTTTTATCTTTCTGGCTCCCCGGGAAAATATGCAGCCGGGCTTCATTCAGTTTTCCAGCAGCATATACACCCCCCACCAATGCACCCATGGAGGTGCCGGCGATTGAATTTATCACGTATCCCCGGCTCTCAAGTTCTTCAATGACCCCGATATGTGCCAGACCCCGGGCACCTCCGCCTGATAAAATTAATGTCACATTTTGTTTCATAGAAGTATTTATATTAAACGATAGCCCCTTTTTCTTTTAATTGTTAATGTATAATGTCCCTGGTTTGTTCTATCAACAAAATAAATCGTCTCATATGTTTTTTTGACACCAAGGAAATTGTGTGCTAATAACCTGACTCGTATAAAAGGCTTTTTATGTTTCAGATGACTCTTGAATATATAGAAATTGGGATGCCGGTTTAAAAACATAATTGTATCTTTCTTATCCACATCTTCAGTACTTACATTATTAAAATCATTAGTTTCTGAAGTTGCTATTTCACATTTAATTTCAGGGATGTTTCTAAGATTGTGATTTTTAAGTTTCACCTTGAACAATTCATCCTGGTCCAATGACGGCTCGCTAAGTCTCAGAAAAGGACGAAAAAAATATCCGATTGCCACAATTACCGCAACAAAGAAAGACATGATCGTAATGTAATCAATAAAGAATAATCTTCCGTAAACAATGGTTAATATTTCCATACGATTGGCCTTTTGAAATTGAAAATCTTTAGACGACCGCTACTTCGCTATGTGTTGTTTCCTCTTTCCCATGCTTAAATATCCTGAACTGACTGAAAAACTCCTCCCCGACAATCCTTATGAAAGCATAGGAAGGTACAGCAATGATCATTGCCAGGATACCACCTGTACTGCCGGCAGCAATTATGACAAGAAATATTTCAACAGGATGAACTTTCAGACTTTTTCCCTGTATTATTGGGCTATATAGAATGTTGTCAAGCAGAATGACCACGGACATTGCAATCAATACTCCTAACATTGTGGAACCGATTGCACCATAGTAACCATCACTTACAACACCTGTAACACCCAGGACAATACCTGTTACAACAGCAATAAGTGGCCCGATGTAAGGAATGATGTTGACAATTCCCGCAACGAAAGCAATGACAAGTGCACCTTTGACCCCTACGATGCTCAAGGAAATAGAATAAGATGCGATCATGAGAATAAGATCGATGAACATGCCTGTAAAATAACGGGTTAATAATTTTTTACTTTTCAACATGACGCTCTTTGTTTGATCCACATATTTAAGAGGTACAAGCATCAGGATAACCCGGGGAAGCATCATCACATCAAGAAGAAAGAAAAATGACAGGAATAGAATTGTGAAAACGTAGAACGTTAGAGTTCCCGCAAAGGAAATAGTACCGGATAGGATGTTCGAAAAAAAACTGAGATCAATATAATGGGCGAGGTTGTCTTTTAAAAGCGATTCAAAGGTCGCATTCTTTTTAATGATTCCGTAATGGACAAGTGTGTGCTGTAGCCATTGAATCTGTGGCCGATAATAATCGAGGAGTTTCTGCCAATCAATCGAAGTTACCATGCTTGTTTCTTCTACAACCAGCGGAATAAAAAAACTGAGAAGACCAAGTACGACTGCAAGAATAATGATCAGTGTAAGAAAAACGTTTAATACATGGGGAGACCGTAATTTTTTATAATGGATCCTGTCAAAAAAATCAATCAAAGGATAACCGATAATGGAAATGACTCCGGCTATAATTATGCAGATGATGATCTGGGAAAAATACCAGGCCAGAAAACCAATTATGCAGATGATCAGTATGATGAAAAAGAGTTTGTGTTTCTGGTAGAGTGTTTCCATGTTTTAATTGTTATGGTACAAAAATATTGCAGGAATTTTATCTTTCATATGTCCGGAACTCACAAGTATTTGTCTAAAACTCATGATCTTTGTTAAAGTTTGTGAAGTCTGACAGCGACCCTGCTCAGTTAATTTTTTTGCAGCAGGTGAAATGCACTAAGTTGATACAACCATTACCGGGGAAAATGAAAGGGCTTTAACCAAAACCTGATGAATTCGTTTCGGATTAAAGCCCTGAGGTTATAGAGATGCCGGTTTCCCCGGCCTTGAATCCAGGTCCACTTGACTCTGTTATAATCCAGATAATTTCTTTGACAACTTATGCAGGTGTAAAAGTTTAAAAGAAAGAAATATTCTGAAGATACCTAATGTTACGAATGCACAGCCGGTCAAGACCACTATTGTTAATCCTGCAAACGCCGGATTCCAAAGCAATACAAATGAAAAAAGCAAACCTAAAATGCCCAGGGTTAATAACCAGCCCCAGCCGCTACCAGCAAAGTCCTTTAAGTCAAATGCAAAGCCTATCGCCATCATGGAACGGAACATCAACATAAAAGCAACAACAAAAGGTAATATTGCTATTGAAAGCAGCGGACTTGCCATCAGCCAAAGCCCAAAAAGCAGATCAATAATACCACCGGCAAGCACCCAGCCCCAGTTGCTCATTTCTTTCCGGTTTGTAGTAGAATAAATGATTTCAAAAATTCCACTGATAAAAATAGTTACACTAAATAAAATTGCAAGTGTAAAGTAGGATGATACCGGAGTTATAAAAACCCAGATTCCTACAAAGATGAAAAGAATTCCAAGTATCAGTGATAGATACCAGTGTTTAATTGCATTTTTTCCTGTTTTAATGATTTGGTCTTCCATGGTTTTAAGATTTAAGATTTGACAATGAATTATTGCTTGTTGAAGTCATGTTGACTTTCAATATTTTAATTATAAGGTTCATTTAAGTCTTCCAACTGTATTCTTGCTGAGAATGCTTCTAATGTGGCGTTTTCAACTTCCGCAAGTGCTATCAGAGCCCAATCAACACAGGATTTTGCATATTCTACCGAATCATTGTAACTTCGTTCGGCTGATGCGCTGTTTAACTCATGCTTTTTTTCTTCAGGGTTTACGTGAATGTGATCATTTTTTGAATTGACCTCTGCCTTCAAGTGGTCAGCTTTCTGGTTTAAAGAAGTCTTATAGAAATCCAATGCGTCTCCTTCCTTAGTATTCATTGCTTCCACATGGATTATGAAACTACATTTTTTGACCTGAAGTTCTGCTTTTGATTCTTCAATTCTTTTAATAAGTTCTTCTTTCGTCTCTTCACGGCCCTTTCTGATTTTTTCTTCTACGCTTTTGGTGTTTTCTTCCAATATTGCAAGCGATTCTAAAAGTTTTTCAGCCATTGTTTTTTATTTTTCTACTATGAAAAATTTAATAGTACAAAAATAAAACAGGGAATTAGTAACATAGATGTCTAAAACTCACAAGTATTTGTCCGAAATTCTTAAAAAGTGAATTTATAATTCTCTGCGATAGGATAGTGGGCTAAGGTTTGTATGCTTTTTAAAAAATTTACTGAAAGATGCCTGGTCGCTGAAATGCAACTCCTCTGCAACGTTTGCAATACTCAGGCTTGTGTTTTTTAATAGTAGTTTAGCTTCTGCTACAATGGCTTCATCAATCAATTTGCCCGGCGATTTACCTGAAGCATTTTTAATGGCGTGAATTAAATATTTGGGTGTTATGAACAATGAATCTGCATAGAATTTAAGCGTATGTTGCATCTTATCATGTTGGGCCAGAAGTTCCTGAAACTTAAAATTTAATTCTGCATCCCTGCTGAATTTTGATTGAGTGACTATCTTGCCTTTTTGATAAATTTTTGCCGCTTCGTAAAGATATCCAAAGAAAAGACTTCTGATTATTTCAAGATGATAGGGTGAATCAACATTATCCCGTTTGTTTTTGAGGATATCATAGAGTTGTAATAAAGGCTCAGCATCCTGTTTATCAAGTTGAATACAAACATTTTCATTTCTTGTGAAAAACAGGAATGACTCTAATTGATGCACATTAAGAATATTTTTGAGTAAAAAATCTTTAGTGAAAAACAGGACCCGTCCCTTACAATCCGGGCTTTGTTCACTTCTTTGAAAGATGCTATCCGGACTAGCAGCAAAAATGCAATAGGGTTCAACATGTATTAATACGAGGTTGATTTTTATATCCATCCATCCTTCAACACAAAGAAAAAGTCCATAAAAAGCAGGGCGAAAGGGTAAGTTTAAAGGATCCCTTGGAAGAGGTTCGTCGGGTGAAATATAATATTCCGATGAGTGCCAGTCCTCACCTAAATTATTAAGCATTCCTTCTATGCTTTCAAGGGGTATTGCCTTTTCATTTGCCATATTTTCAAATAAATGTTGACAAAGAATATGGTAAGTACTTCAAGATCACATCTGGGCGTATCCTGGCAGTAAACATATAGGGGCAACTAAATTATAAAATAAATTGGGATTTTCCTAATGAATTGTATCTCTAAGTACTAAATGATAATTTTATTTTCATGAATTTCAGACAAATACTTGTGAATTCCGGACATGCCCGTTACCATTTTCCAGCTTTACTTTTGTCCCATTGTGAAAATTCATTCACATTATAAAAACAAAAAAATCATGAAAACAAATGCAGAATTACAAAAAGACGTTCAGGATGCCCTCATATGGGAACCGTTATTGAACGCAGCAGAAATTGGCGTCATTGCTAAAGATGGCGTTATCACACTAACAGGAGTTGTTGACAGTTATGCCAAGAAAGCTGAAGCTGAAGATGCGGCTAAAAGCGTAAAAGGAGTTAAAGCTGTTGTCGAAAAACTTGAAGTTAAGTTTGACAAAAGTTTTGGAAAAAAAGAAGACAGCGAAATTGCCAGCGAATTAATACGCGTAGCTGATTGGAATTCGAGAATTCCAAAAGATAAATTAAAGGCAAAAGTCGAAGATGGATGGGTAACCCTTGAAGGTGAAGTGGAAAGGAATTATCAGAAGGAAGCTGCAGAAAATATTGCAGCAAATCATTCAGGCGTAAAAGGTGTTACAAACAATATCACCATCAGAGAAACCGAAGATCAGGCCGATAAAAAAGCGATCGAACGTGCACTCAGGCGTAATTTGTTTGTGGATGATTCGAATATTAAAGTTGATGTCACTGGTCATAAATTGACTTTGACAGGTACTGTTCCTTCATGGTATGACAAAGGAAAAGCCGAACGGATTGCCTGGAATGCAACTGGTATTACGAAGGTTGAAAATGATCTTCAGATCGATTATGATTATTAATTGGCTGATTAAAACACCGAAAAAAAACGGGGGGATTTTCTTCCTGTTTTTTTTTATAATTTTTAAAACCATTAGTTCGATACTATAAAAAACAAGCTCATATGAAAGTTTTAATTTTATCATGTGCTACAGGGGAAGGACATAACTCAGCAGCGCAAGCTATCCGGGAATACTTTAAGTTGCATAAAATCAATCATTTTCATATAATTCGGGATGATTCTAAAGTTAGATAATTGGTCAGTTAAGTGTACCCCATTCAAATGTGAACTATAAGGTGCGAAATGTAATTTAACTCGCATTTTACAGTTCGCACTTAGGTCTTAACTCTTCACACTTTTGGTTTCAGACTTATTTTTGCACATTCCTTTCCGGTTTTTCCTTCATCTTCTTCAATTAAAACAATCGGCAACCTGTATTATTTGGAACTCTCAGGACAAGGATTCGATAAATTTCTTGACTTCCGTTTCAATCTCATTCCTGACCAGTCTCGTCTTTTCCAGCTTTTCTTCTTCTGTTCCTGTAAGCGAGGATGGGTCTTCAAATGACCAGTGAAAAGTTTTGGAAGCACTGGGAAATATTGGACATCTTTCAGAATTAGCAGCGTCACAAACAGTGACTACATAATTGAAAAGTCGGCCATTCTTGTAAAATTCGAAAACATCCTTGGTCTGATTTTTTGAGATGTCTATCCCAACCTCAGACATGACCCTGACTGCAAGAGGGTTCAGAGTTCCTTTTTCCAAACCGGCACTGGTGGCCTCAAACCGATTACCGGCTAAGTGATTCAGAAAGGCTTCAGCTATTTGGCTTCGGGCTGAATTGTGAATACAAACGAATAGAACTTTTATCTTTTCCATTGACTGTTATTTTGTTGAAATGTCCATCGTAAAAGTACGATAAGAATTTAAACTGGTTACGGAACTCGTGTTAACTAATTATTAAATCAACCACCTATAATCACTTAGATTATTTCTTTAGAAAAGTATTTCCGTTTGAAGTAGAAGGACAGATTTACCATACTTATAAGTACTGGAACTTCCACAAGTGGCCCTATAACGGCAGCGAATGCTACTCCTGAATTGATACCGAATACAGCTACTGCAACCGCTATTGCCAACTCAAAATTATTACTTGCAGCCGTGAATGACAGGGTAGCTGTTTTTTGATAACCCGCTCCGACCCGTTTCCCGATAAAGAAGGAAACGATGAACATTACCACAAAGTAAATAACCAATGGGATTGCGATACGGATAACATCCAATGGAATCTTTACGATGTATTCACCCTTCAACGAGAACATGACGATGATGGTGAACAAAAGAGCAATCAGGGTTATCGGGCTGATTTTCGGAATTAATTTTCTTTCGTACCAGTCCTTGTTTTTTAACTTAATAAAGCTGAATCGTGTAATGATACCAGCGATAAAAGGAATACCAAGGTAAATGAACACACTTTTGGCAATCTGACCAATGGTTATATCAACGGCAAAGGTTTTCAGCCCCAGCCATGATGGGAAAACGGTCAGAAAGATGTAAGCGTAGATGGAAAAGAACAGAACCTGAAAGATAGAGTTAAATGCCACCAAACCGGCACAATACTCCCGGTCTCCTTTGGCAAGGTCATTCCATACGATGACCATCGCGATACACCTTGCCAGTCCAATCAGGATTAACCCGGCCATGTACTCAGGATATCCCCGAAGGAAAATGATAGCAAGCAGGAACATGAAAATGGGGCCGATAATCCAGTTCTGGATTAAAGAAACTCCGAGGATTTTGACATTTTTGAAAACATCCCCAAGTTCTTCATATCTGACTTTAGCCAGTGGAGGATACATCATTAAAATCAGTCCAATCGCAATAGGGATGTTGGTAGTCCCGACCTGAAACTTGTTCCAGAAACCGACAATGGAAGGGTACAGGTATCCGGCGAATACACCAATGAACATGGCAAGGAATATCCACAATGTCAGGTATCTGTCTAAGAATGAAAGTCGTTTATTTGATGGGCTCATTTGTCCTTATTTTGTTGCTGTTACAGTGATACTGAAAATCCCGATGTTCTTCTTCTTAAACTCACCAAATTCATCTTCATTCATGTAGTTCCGCAGTAGTTCTTCAGGTAGTTCTATTTCTTTTTCCTTGTTTACGGTCACAGTGTTGAATCCAGTTTGATTGATGATCCCCAGATACTCTTCCTTCTGAATAGCACCGGACACGCAACCGGCATACATAACGGCATCATCTTTTAATCCTTTTGGAAGTGTTCCTTTTATTACTACATCGGAAATACTGAACCGGCCACCCTTTTTCAGAACACGGTAGATTTCAGAGAAGGCCTTTCTCTTATCAGGAACAAGATTCAGGACGCAGTTACTCACAACGACATCGATTGAATCGGAAGGAATAGGCATTTTCTCAATATCCCCTTTAACAAATTCGACATTGGTAAATCCAAGTTTTTTGACATTCTCCCGTGCCTTTTCAAGCATGGTATCACTGAAATCCAGTCCAAGAACTTTCCCCGTCTCACCTGCAATAGCACGAGCCACGAAACAATCATTCCCGGCTCCCGAACCCAAATCCAATACCGTATCTCCGGTTTTTATCTGAGCAAACTGGGTAGGGATTCCACAACCAAGTCCAAGGTCTGCATCAGGGTTGTACCCTTCCAATTTTTCATAGTTTTCACTGAAAATAGTATAGTCAACATCACAGCATCCACCAGCCCCACAACAGGATGTTTCATTTTCTTTCTTTGATTGAAGTGCTATCTGGCTGTATTTATCTTTGACAATTTCTTTGATGTCTTTTTTATGAATATTCATATTTCGATTGATTTATAGGTTAACAAAGAATGTTACTTTTTCTCTCTTGGTGTTATCATGCACGGGCAGGGGCCATTCAAGGGTTGATATTTCCCTGCTTTGATTGGTAATCCATCCTTCTCCCAGTCAGCAATACCCCCTGCAAGACTGGAGACATCATCATATCCTTTCGATCTCAGAAAGATGGTATATTTCTTACTCCACAGCCCCACAGCATCAGCCAATATCAAAGGTTTGTCAGCGGGGAGGTTAGTCCACTTTTCTTCAAATTCAGAGTGAGGTATATAAATTACTTTTTCGATTCCAAATGCCCTTATTTCTGTTTCAATTTCTTCACGGATGTCAACAACAACAGCCCCTCTCTGTAACAATTCCGGTACTTCTCTGGGAAGTGGATACGATATGCCATCAATTTTTAAACAACAACTTTTGAAGAATTCTGACATTCTTTACCCTTTTAACAGGAAGTTTGACAAAGTTGATAAGAATGAACCGGCACAACCAGTTCCAGGTACTTTAATAATCATACGGTTTGTTTTTGGGGTTGAGATAAATAGGATTGTTGCCAGAAATCTGAGAATAACTTCTGAGCCTTTTTCCAGTTTTCCGGCTCAATGCAGTACCGGATCTTTGGTGGTTCAATACATCCTTGAATCAGTCCGGAATCTTTTAATTCTTTCAAATGTTGTGAAACCGTAGCTTGAGCTATGGGTAATTCTTCCACTATTTCACCACAGAAACAGGTGTCCATAGATGCAAGGAGTTTGACAATCGCTATTCTGGCTGGATGGCTCAAAGCCTTGGCAAACCGAGCCATTTGAATTTCATCTTCTTTATAATCGGTGCTTGTGTATGCCATTGTAAATTGTTTATCGCAAATATACGATAAGTTTTTAAACAGTGACAAAACCGATGAAAAAAATAGGATGGGTAAATGGTGTGGACAAATCGGTTAAATTGACAACCAGGGCCGAAGTACATTGACCACCTTAAATAAATTATTATCAGACTATTACGGTGGTCAGCATAATCATCATAAGGTGGTCAGAGGTTCCGGTTTCTCCACAATGCCCATCGCAAGGAAATGGCCGGTGAATCTTTAAGAAAGAGACAAACTTTTATGAACTAAATCAATAAAAAATAATGGAAATAAAAAAAGTATTTTTGTATAATCGTCTTTTACCCGCGAAAATCAGAGATAATAGATAAAAATGGGGGTGGTCTATTTAAAACGGGAAGAATGTGGTCACATTCTCCAGGAATTAAGTGGTCAATATCACAGGATTTTCCAATTTACAGTTTAAATAGAAAAAATGAATGACAAAAAAAGTGCTTTTAACAAATCAAAAAATTAATACTCCGAATATGAAACTGTTTAAACTTATTACACTTCTGTCATTATTGGGGATATCAGTTCAACTATCGGCAAAGGATTTTAAAGCATCACTGTTTGGTATTAAATCAGATGGTATAACTTTAAACACTACATCCATCCAAAAAGCTATTGATTATATTAGCGAAAATGGCGGTGGCCGATTGGTCTTTTATGTAGGACGGTATCTTACCGGTTCCATTTTTATGAAAGAAAATGTTACCATCCAGCTCCAGGAAGGTGCTATCATTGTTGGTTCTACAAATCCATTCGACTATGAAAAAGTTTTAGCTCAACCTGCACTTATCCTTGCACACAACCAGAGGAATATTGGCATTACGGGTAAGGGAGTCATTGACGGACAAGGTTTCAACGTAGCGAATAACATAATTGATTTAGTCTACAAAGGGTTGATCAGGGACAATCTTACAGATGACAGGCCGGGTGCGAGTCGTCCCTTTGATATTTATTTTAAAGGATGCAGTAGTGTAATGATCCAGGGGATTACCCTTAAAGACCCCTGCGCCTGGACCCTGGTAAACGACCAGTGTAAAAATGTTGTAATCAATCAAATAACTCTTGATGCTAAAGCATACTGGAATAATGACGGAATTGATATTGTTGACTGTGATAGCGTGAGCATCACAAATTCATATATTGACGCTGCTGATGACGGAATATGTTTAAAATCACAAGACGCCGGTTCTGTTTGCCAGAATGTTTATATTCACAACAATACGATACGCTCCAGCGCCAACGGCATTAAGTTCGGGACAGCTTCCTTTGGTGGCTTGAAAAATGTCAGGATCATAAATAACCTTGTTTTTGATACTTATCGTTCAGCAATTACTCTTTCTGCCGTCGATGGAGCAACCGTTGAGGATGTAATTGTTGACAGCCTGCGTGCAATAAATACAGGAAATGCAATATTTCTTTGTATAGGTGAGCGGCAGAAAGGGAAAAAAGGTAAAATGAGCAACATTCTTATTTCCAACCTATATGTCGAAATTCCTGCTGCCAAACCTGATGCCGGCTATCGTTACGAAGGCCCTGTGGAGGATATGCCACGCAATATTTCTCCTGCTTCTATTGTGGGGATGCCTGATGCAAGGATAGAGAACGTTTCATTAAGAAACATTGAAATTCATTATCCCGGAGGTGGAAATGCAAACTTTGCTAAAATTGGTCTGGATAAATTAGATTCGATACCCGAAGTGCTGGCTAAATATCCTGAATTCTCTATGTTCAGGGAACTTCCGGCCTGGGGGTTTTATATCCGCCATGCAAAGAATATCACTTTCGAAAATGTTACAATGACCTGTGAGAAAAAAGATTTCAGGACAGCCGTTGTTCTTAATGATGTTCAGGGCGCTATCTTTAAAGCACTTACAATAACTGAACCGGGTTCTAAAAAAAATACTGTTTTTTCTTATAAATCAAACGGGGTGGTTGTTGAAAAATAATAATCAAATTTTATTACTCTTATTTATGAAAAAAACGGTCTGGGTTCTGCTGATGTCAGCCAGCATAATTATTGCAGAAGGACAGAATAACGATACCTCCTTAACAGAGAAAAACGCGGGCAATCCAACTATTTTTGCAATAGGTCATGCGCATATTGATCCTGTGTGGCGCTGGAATAAAGATGAAGGATATGCAGAAGTATTTGCGACGTTCCGGTCGGCGCTTGACAGAATGAAAGAATTTCCTGATGTGGCATTCATTGCAAGCTCCGCACAGTTTTATGAGTGGGTTGCAAAGGCTGATGCCAGTATGTTCAACGAGATAAAACAGAGAGTCGATGAAGGCCGGTGGAATATTGTAGGAGGATGGTGGATTGAGCCGGATCTGAATTGCCCGTCAGGAGAATCGCTTGTACGGCAGGGACTTTACGGACAAGAGTTTTTTCAGAAAAATTTCGGTAGAAAGGTCAGGGTTGGCTTTAACCCCGACTCCTTTGGGCATCCATGGACATTACCGCAAATTCTGAATTTGCAGGAATTGCATGCATACTGTTTTATGCGTCCGAATAAAAATGAAAAGCCGGATATACAGGCTCCTTTATTCAACTGGCAAAGCCCTGATGGGTCTAAAGTATTGGCCGTACAAATAACCGGCTCTTATGATTATGACAACAGCGAAAAATTTGAAGCTTATATTGAAAAAATAAGGGAACGTTATGCAAAAGATCTTCCCGGAACAAATACATTCCCTTTCTTTTACGGGGTTGGCAATCACGGAGGCGGTCCTACAATCGCAAATATCAATAAAATTAAAGAACTGGCTGCAGGCAAATATCCAAACATACACTTCGGCACCCTGGAAGGATTTGTCAACAAGATAAAACCAATGCAAAATTCATTTCCATTACTTAATGATGAATTGCAGCATCATGCCCGCGGTTGTTATTCTGCCTGTTCAGATGTAAAGATGTGGAACCGCCAGGCAGAAATTGCATTGCTTTCAGCAGAAAAAATATCCTCGCTCGCAACTGCATTATTTAACATGCCAGATGAAACTGCCCGGCTGAGGGAATCGTGGAAAAAAGTCCTGTTTAATCAGTTCCATGATATAATGGCCGGCTCTGCAATCGAATCAGCATATTTTGATGCACACAATGATTTCGGGTATGCGGTTTCAGAAGCAAAAGACATTCAATCAAAAGGCTTGCAGGAACTAATAATGCATGTGAATACTGCTGATACTGCATTTAAAAATTCCACCCCTTTTATGGTATTCAATCCCTGCGCATGGGCTGTTAAAACATACATCCATGTGGAAATGGAAAATGACGATGAGAAGGTTTCACCTGCGCTATATGATGCTGACGGGAAGGAAGTGGCCTACCAGGTAGTCAGAACGGCAGGTGCTAAAGTGAAATGGAGAACCAGTATAATATTTGAAGGCGAAATACCTGCTTTCGGATATGAAGTTTTCAGGATGGATTTCAATAACCTGAAGAAACCGGTAACATCAGATGAAAAGTTGATTGTAACAGAAAATTCACTGGAAAATGAATTTGTAAAAATTACATTTGACAGGCAAACCGGTTACATAAGCTCTTATTTTGACAAGAAGAACAACCGCGAACTGTTATCAAAACCCGGAGCTGTTCCAATCGTTCTGAATGATCCCGGCGATACATGGGGACACAACATCGTTGCTTATGATCAGATAACTGGACGATTTGAAAAACCTGAATTCACCATCTTTGAAACAGGTCCTGAACGGGCTTCATTGGAGATCAGGATGCATTACGGAAATTCGTCTATCATCCAAAACTTCTCCTTGTACAAAAATTCCGGGGAATTGAATTGCATGGTGACCCTCGATTGGCATGAAATACAAAATATGCTTAAAATAAGTATCCCGACGGTGCTGCCGGAAGGCAAACTGACTTATTCCATTCCTTACGGATTTATTGAAAGACCCATGAACGGTAACGAAGAACCCGGGCAAACCTGGATTGACATAAGCGGAAATGACGCCCGGGGAGCATTTGGAATATCATTGCTGAACGACAGCAAATGCGGTTATAGTGTAAAAGACGGAAATATGCAATTGACTGTTTTACACAGCACAGCCTGGTCACATCATATTCCCGACACCGTCAATGTGAATGATGGTTACCGGTACATGGAACAGGGGATTCATGAATTCACCTATAAGCTTGTACCTCATGAGGGCGACTGGCGATATGGAGATATTGCCAGAAAATCTGAGGAATATTTGATGAAACCTATAGTATTTCTTACCAATAACCATACAGGAGCATTGCCGGAAAGGAATTCTTTTATCACCCTCACAGGTGAAGGTGTTTCCATATCAGCAGCCAAAATAGCAGAGGATCAAAATGGTTGGGTGCTTCGTTGTGTTGAACTTAATGGAAAAGAAATAAAAGCAGGGATTGAAATCAAGTCATTAAAAAAGTCTGTTGATTTTACAATGAAACCATGTGAAATTAAGACCTTCCTGGTACCGGTCAACAAAACCACCGGAGGAATAAAAGAAGTAAATGTCCTTGAGGAATAATAAGCATCGGTCTGCTCTCTTTGCTTAGTTTTTTACGAACCATCCTTCCCCTTAATGAAATCAACCACTTTCAGGTAATCTGGAATGATTCTAAAGTTAGATAATTGGTTGGTTAAGTGTACAATCTTTTAAGCCAATAAACCCGTAAATCAATAGTTTACGGGTTTTGTCTTTTTATCAGGGAACGGTATAGGGTACGGTAAAAAGTGTTTTAGTCGAGATTCTAAGCAATATGAGTTTACCTTATAAATCTATTGAATGCAGATTAGTGTTCATTCAGGTCTGTGTGGGGAAAACGGTCAAGCTGACCGTATTCTGCCGATTTTGATTGACCACCTTACTCTATTAAATATCAATAGTGTGAGATGATAAGGTTGCTCCTGCGAAGACTGGTCAAGGCGAGCGTTATTTGCACCTTTCTTGTCTCCCATCTCTTTTTTAAGTTCTAATGCAATCAGGAAATTTTTTATTGCTTCATTATTATTGCTCAGGAGTCGATACATTACTCCCAAATTATTATATATCAATACCCTGCCCAATTTGTACCCGATTTCATCAAATATTTTTAATGCTTTTTGAAACCAGGCTGTTGCACCAGGAATGTTTCCTTTAAAAAAATGCAGTGACCCTGTCACCCTGTCACCTTGTCACCCTGTCACCTTGTCACTTTTTCAAATCTTCAAATCTCCAAATCTTCAAATCTCCAAATTTTCAAATTGGTCATCTCAACTGTAATTCGTAATTCGTAATTCGTAATTCGTAATTCGTAATTCGTAATTTACTTTGTGACCCTGTCACCCTGTCACCTTGTCACCCTGTCACCTTGTCACTTTTTCAAATCTTCAAATCTCCAAATCTTCAAATCTCCAAATTTTCAAATTGGTCATCTCAACTGTAATTCGTAATTCGTAATTTACTTTGTGACCCTGTCACCCTGTCACCTTGTTACCCTGTTTCCTTATAAAAACTTCACTGTTAACTTACTTAAAACACAGTAATTATTCGTATTCTGTTCGTTTCTTTATTACTCGGAACTCTGAACAATCTTGACCAGGGGTAACGATCAAATAATTCTCAATTCCCTTACCCAAAATCCCTGAAAACAATGGAAAAAATCGCCGGTTTCCAAAAAAAAATCCCGGCCGGGCATACCTCGCCCCGCCAGGATTCTGACTTTTACTTAAAACTTAACACTTTTCTTCGCTATTTCGCTATTTATAATTGCGTCACGACTGTTCTACGTGCTATCAATAACAACACTCTCCTGTCCCACATTCCCCGGCAAATCCGTAACCCTTACCACAACCCTGCAACCCTTATAGGTTGGATTCATTACACCTGCCTTATAACCCCATTCCATTCCTTCTGATGATGGCCTCACAACAGCAGGACCAATCTCAACAACCACTCCAAAAATATTCAGTATAGTCACAATGACTGCCTCAAATTTAAACCTGTTCCGCGCTGAAATTCTTATTTCATTCCCCGGGAGTCCCCTGTACCCCTTCAGATCTATAGTGTTAACCTTTGGCTTAGTCATAAAATCAGAAATAGCCGCATTCCAGGTACTTTGGTACTTTTTCTTCTTCTTATTGTATTTCTCCCTTAACTTTGGATCATTCAGTACCTTCTTGCCATAAACAGTCGCTGCGGCAAAGCGTTTCATATTCGCCTTCTGTGCCTCAGTCTTCACCACTTTCGAGCAGTCCGGACGCTTTGACATGATCGACTTATCCCCCCTGCACCTGAAAACAATGCCCCCCATCATTCCATGATAGTTTTTCGTAATCGCATTATCGTAAGATATCGCCATAATATAGATATTAAAAAACGTGGATAAAATTAATAAATACAAACATTCAATGCAATACCTGGCTATGCTCAATGTCATTTTTGCTGCGTTTTGCCGGGTTCTGCCACTCACTCTGTAACTCTTTCCTCTCACCTCACAGGCAGGGATCACCTCTCCCGATTCTCAAAACCCTAACCCACTTAAACCTTAAATGATAAATTGTAAAACCGGCGGAGTGTGGCCAGTCTGACCATTTTCTCCAATCCTGTACCTGTCTGATTATTTTTTCGGAAACCAGGGAACGAAAGCGCTTGTTTTTTCAATATATTCCCTGTACTCCGGTTTAGTTTCCTTCAATGTCTTCTCCAGCAATGCAACTCCAGAAACCTTGATAATCACGGGAGAATTATTAACGAGAGCAACAGGGCCTTTCCTATATATGTACAAGTGCAAAAAAAAAGGCGCCCTGTTAAGACGCCTTTTTGCAATATTGGGAGAAATCTTTTGACTAATTATAGTTGACAGTAACGGTAAATGTTCCGGTATATGTACCGGGAACCTGGCTGGCTCCCACATTAAGAGTAGCTCCTACGTATGAATCCTGAGATCCGCTACTACCTGTATTTCCACCAGTACCATTACCTGAAAGGCTGGAAGTAAATGAATTAACAGTCATGGTATTAGAACCGGGGCCAGTGATGGTCGCACTGGTTGGCAAGCCGATTGTATAGGCTGAATTAACTTGACCAGTTACGGTAAATTCGGCAGCAGCTACGGTACCCGTCACTGCCGGGAGGGTAACGCCACCCGAAGGGGTACGTGTTGCTGGTGAGGCAGCGGTCATTACGACAGTTCCTGAGTTTGTATTGACTGCAATGTTTCCGAATGCCATGTCAACATCTTTGGTAATTCCGATTGGTGTAATGATCGTTGCAGAGGAAGATGCAGTAGTACTGGTACCAGTCTGTGCAAAAGTGGAAATTGTGAATCCTGAGAACAGAAGGATAAGAGCTAAGAATTTTTTCATGTTTTTCATTTTATTTATTGTTTATTGATTGTTGATTATTTTTTATTTGTTTTATGAAGCAAAATTATAACAACTCAATCAGGTGATTTGTAAGACAAAAGACTTTTATCATGTAAGACATTTGATGAAAATGCTGTCGGTGATTGTCTTACAAAAAATTCTTTTCGGCATTTATTGTTAAACAACACATCCATCCTTTCATGGACATTCAAGATACATACTTTATTACCACTAAAACTCTTGTCCGCCTTAACCCTGGTCTGCCTTAATTATAGGCAAACGTAATCGTGTAAGTCCCTGTATAAATCCCTACTGGATTATCATTGGCAGTGCCTACATGAAGCGTTGCCCCTATGTTGACAGATTCTGATCCACCCTTTAAAGTTCCTGCACCCACTGTAGCTGGTGGGTCCGACTTCCAGTCAGTAATAATCATGGTCTTCGAATTGTTCATATTGGTGATTGTCACTGGAGCCGTAGGTAGGTTGATCGAAAAAGTGGCATCGGATTGTCCTGTAATATAAAATGTAGCCGGGTTATGAGTCCCCGAAACAAGGATCACTGTTCCATAAGAAGAACGGCTTCCTTCAGGGGTCAAAAGAACCTCTCCTCCGGAAGTTTCCGGGGAAAACCGTCCGAAATTCAACTGGGCTGTTTCATTGGCAGTCAACGCTGCAATTACTTCGGCATATACCTGGGATGTAACGGTGACCTGTGCATGAAGCCTGATCTCTGAAATGCCAATGAACGCCAGAATAAGAATTGATATCAGGAGGTTTTTTTTCATGGTCACAAAAATATTTTAATCAGATTTAAATACTGATAAGTAAGGTTAATTTACAAATGCTTATTTTTTAATCTTATTCTTAAATGTAAGCTATGTTATTTGTTTCCTTTTTGGTGTCTTAACGCCTTTGGGATGAAACAAATTTTCAAATCCATCACAAAATTAAATAATTTAAACAAATTATTACGCTGGTCGAAATTTCTTTTATTAACAATAAGTTTGTTAATTTCCCATTTTTATATAAATCCCTCCTGGGCACAATAACTGGCAAGCTCAGAATTATCTTTCAGCTCAAGTTTATGAAGTATTCTGTTATTAATGTCGTAGATGTAATCCGGTTCAATGAAAAGCTGCCTGGAGATCACTTCTGTTGAATTGCCGGATGCAAGTGCCTTCATTACCTGGAATTCCATCAGAGTAAAATCTTTATATAAGAATTTCTGCTGAGATGAACCGTTTTTTTCTGTCAGAAGCGGGCTTAAATAAATACCCCCGTTGGCAACTTTTCTGATAGCCAATGCAAGCTCTTCCGGGATTTTTTCTTTATGCACGAATCCGGAAGCTCCAGATTTTAAAGATTTTGAAGCATACGCTTCTTCCGAAAGAACGCTTAGGATCAGGATTGGCAGCGTTGGATATAATTTTCTGATTTCCGCGGAGACATCGAGACCGTTCATTCCTGGCATCGAAATATCCAGGATCACGGTATCCACCTCATTCTTCTTGACAAGATCCAGTGCCTCTAATCCATCCGATGCTTCACAGGTTATTTTCATATCGGAGTGGTCGGACAAGGTAATTTTAAGGCCGGTCCTGATTAACTTATGATCATCTGCAATGAGTATCTTAATCATTTTGTTTCAATTTTGGAATAGAAAGAACGATTATAGTGTTGGTACTATCAACATTGAAATTCAGGTTCCCTCCAATTAATTTAGCTTTTTCTAGTAATCCTGAAATTCGCATTGAATTCACTACAAAAGAACGAGGTTCATTTTGGTCATTTGCATCAGCATAGATTTCGATGAAATAAAATTGTTTTCTGCCCGATATCTTTACAGTTAACATAGTGGTGCCCGGTCTGCAAATGATATGGCTTATTATTTCCTCGATAATTCTGTATACTTCCAGACTGGATACCTTATCTATTTCAGTTATTCCTGACTTTTTTATCAGCTCATACTTGAATCCACGTGATGAAGTAAATTCCCTGAGAAATAATTCAATTGCAGAAACCAGTCCAAATTCTTCAAGGATCCTTGGCCGTATATCCTTCGCGATTTTTCTGACCTCATTAAAAGTGCCATCAATAATCCCAATCATCTCGGTCATCTGTTCCCTGAGTGCATCAACCTGCTTTTTGGTCAAGCCATCATTCAATCCGTTGAGAACCCTGTGCGCATAGATCTTTAAACCTGTAAGGTTTTGACCAAGACCATCATGCAAAACGCGGGAAATGTTTCCTTTTTCTTTCTCCCTTACCTTTTGCAAGTGGGTGGCAAATTGTTTCATAAGTTCCCTCGAACTGCGGAGGGATTCTTCTGATTCAATTTTTTTTATGTTTGTTTGTGCTTTAAACATGTCTTTCTGACAATTCAATATCGTTTACTTCTCACACAATAAAGGGTTGCTTCTAACAACCCTTTATTTTATTGTAATGGTAGAACTGTTGATCAATTATAATTGACGGTAACGGTAAATGTTCCGGTATATGTACCGGGAACCTGGCTGGCTCCCACATTAAGAGTAGCTCCTACGTATGAATCCTGAGATCCGCTACTACCTGTATTTCCACCAGTACCATTACCTGAAAGGCTGGAAGTAAATGAATTAACAGTCATGGTATTAGAACCGGGACCAGTGATGATTGTACTGGTTGGCAATCCGATTGTATAAGCTGAATTAACTTGACCGGTTACGGTAAATTCAGCAGCAGCTACGGTACCCGTCACTGCCGGGAGGGTAACGCCACCCGAAGGGGTACGTGTTGCTGGTGATGCAGCGGTCATTACGACAGTTCCTGAGTTTGTATTGACTGCAATGTTTCCGAATGCCATGTCAACATCTTTGGTAATTCCGATTGGTGTAATGATCGTTGCAGAGGAAGATGCAGTAGTACTGGTACCTGTCTGTGCAAAAGTTGAAATTGTGAATCCTGAGAACAGGAGGATAAGGGCTAAGAATTTTTTCATGTTTTTCATTTGATTTTGGTGTTTATTGATGAATAGATTTTTGCTTTCAGTTTGATGAAGCAAAATTACACCGGCTTTTGAAGGGGATTTGTAAGACAAAGGATTTTTAACACGTAGGACAATCGATGAAAATGTTGTCAGTGATTGTCCTACAAAATTCTTATTATTCGATCAATCCTTCTTTAACACAATAATTGGTGAGTTCCGAATTATTTCTCATATTCATTTTTTCCAGTATTCGTGAGCGGTAGGTGCTCACTGTCTTTACACTGATGCAAAGCGAGCTTGCGATCTCCGTAACAGTTTTTCCTGAAGCAATAAGGCACATGATCTGGAATTCCCTGAATGACAGGTTCTCATGAAGAATCTTGATCACCGGATGCTGGATATCCCCGGCAAATCTTTCAGCCATTAGGGAACTTATGTAGAGACCTCCGCAGGCAACCTTTCGTATTGCCTTGACAAGCTCTTCCGGGATTGTTTCTTTGTGTATAAATCCATTGGCGCCGGCTTTTAGTGTCTTGGTAGCATAAACTTCTTCAGACAGAACGCTCAGGATCAGCACGGGAATTGAAGGGTAAAGGTTCCTTATCTGGACCAATACCTCAAGACCGCTTAGACCGGGCATCGATATATCGAGGATCACAACATCCACGGTATTCTTCTTCAGTAACTCCAGAACTTCATACCCGTCACAGGCTTCACAAACAACTTTCATATCAAACTGGTCCGCAATGGTCAGTCTCAGCCCCGCTCTGACGATGGGGTGGTCATCGGCAATTAGGATATTTATCATTTTTCAGCTATTTTTTTAGGAAAGGTCAGCACAACTTTTGAGCCCTTACCTTCTGTACCAGTTATCTCAAGGTTGCCGCCAATGGCATTTGATCTTTCTTTCATGCCAAGCAGCCCTAGTGAGTCAAGTTTTGTAACATCGGTTACTTGTATTCCGCAGCCGTTATCTTCTACCTTAAGTATATAATCATTTGGATTTGCATTGACCGTAACAATGATTTGTGTCGCCTTCGCATGACGGATAATGTTTGTACATGCCTCCTGGAATACCCTGAATATCTCGATCGAATAAGATGGGTCCATTTTGATAGTTTGGATCATCTTATTGAATTCATATTCAATGGAGGTCTGCTTCGCGATTTCCTGAAGGTGAGATTCCATCGCTGGGATGAGTCCGAATTCATCAAGAATACGCGGTCTGAGCTCCTTGGCGATCTTCCTGACCTGCTGCAGTATGCTGTCGGTAATCTCTACTACTTCTTTGGCCTGTTCGCGCACATTATCAAGATTTGTTCCCAATAGTTCTGAATTAAGCTTATTCGATATATTGAAGGCAAACATCTTTAGTCCTGTCAGGCTTTGGCCAAGACTGTCGTGCAGTTCTCTTGAGATATGCACTCTTTCTTCTTCTCGCACGGTCTGCAGGTATTTTGCAAATTGCTTCAATTGTTCCTTTGAACTTCTGAGCGACTCTTCAATTTCAATACGTTCTGATATGTCAGCTACAAGAGAAACGGTCCCGATAACCCCGCCTTTAGGGTCGACGATGGCTGTATCATGCCATTCACAGGTAATGATGCGTCCGTTTTTTGTTCGGCTTTTATTTATGGTATGTATTCCTTCCTTTGATTGCAGAATTTCCTCCCAGAGCTTATTTCGTTCTTCACGATTCTCTTCACATGATACGAGCATTCCACCATGTTGTCCGATTGCTTCTCTTGCTGTATATCCGAAAATTTTCTCGGCAGCAGGATTCCAGGAAATAACACGGAGGTTGATATCGCATTCAATAAATCCGACGAGCGACTGCTGAATCATCAGTTCAAGCCTTTGCTTTGATTCATTAATGGTCTGTTCGGCAAGTTTTTGTTTCGTAATATCATAGAAGACATTCAGTAAACAGGGTTCTCCGGCAATTACAAAGGTCTCGGAAGATAACAGGCAAGTCTTTCTTTCGCCATTCTTGGTCACAAAAACCATCTCATAATTCCTTATAAACCCTGAACTGGTAAGATTGTGATTGATGATTTTTAAATCATTACGGTTTTGGAAAAAAGGCAATTCCATCAATAGCCTGCCATTGAGTTCGTCTTTGGTATAACCCGTTTGTTCCTGGAATGAAGAATTAAACTCGATTACCTGGGGGTTGAACAATGTGGTAATGCAAACGGGAATAGGACTGCTGTGAAATGCTTTGGAAAATTTCTCTTCAGATTTAAGCAATTTTTCTGTTTCATCAATTACATTCTGAAGCTTCTCTATACTTTTTTTTTCAGTCATATCACGGGTAATTGAGCCAATCCCCGTAAATTCTCCTGCAAAGCTGAGAATAGGGAATAATGTTACAGAAACATCAATATCAGTCCCGTCTTTCTTCTTTCGTACCGTTTCAAAGTGCCTGACATGTTCCCCGTTTTTGATTTTATTTAATAAAAGTATTTCCTCTTGACTGCGGTCTTCCGGAAATATTAAAGAGAGTGGCTTGCCGATAATTTCATCCGCAAAGTAGCCATAAATATTTTCCGCACCTTTATTCCAGATTGAAACGATCCCATCAAGTGTCTTGCCTATGATGGCATCATCAGATGATTCTACTATTGAAGCCAGGTTACGGATTGCTTCATCTGCTTTATATCTGTCGGTGATATCGATAACATTTCCTCTTATTCCAACAGGCAGGCCATCTCTTAATACGGCATTTGAAGTGATATGTATATTGAATGTCTCTCCGGTCTTTTTCAAGGCAAGGTATTCACCGTTGGAAATTATGTTATTTTTAAAGATCCTGGAAAAAGCATCACTGGCACGCTTTTGATCCTGAGGGGCGATCAGCTGGATGATATTGATGCCTTTTTCTATATCCCCTTCTGTAAATCCGAACATTTCCATACCTATCTTATTGGCAAAAACAAGTCTGCCATTTAGATCCGATTCATAAATAACGGTAGGGAAAAAGTTTGTCATTTCCCTGTATTTCTGTTCGCTTTGACGCAAAGTTTCCTTGATTTGATCTTCCTGCTTAATGAAACGGAAAAGAAGATAATGCCCTGCTGTCGTATCATCATCAATAAAATAAGATTCCCTTTTTACTTCTGCATCGGCTTCTTCCCCTGACTTTGTATTTAACCGGGTTGTTATTTTGTTTTTATCATTGCCACAGGAATCAGAAAAAAGATCTTTCAATAACTTTTGCTCTGCATCTCTGAATAAAAACAGATACTTGTTCCCAATCAACTCATCATTTGAATATCCTGATATTTTAGATAAAGATTGATTTGCATAAGTTATCCTCTCATTTTTATCAAGGATGATCACACCATCCGGTATCTTGTCTAACATTGTTTTGAAAAGCTCAGGTGTTGCATAAACTCCCTGATCAGATTCAATTTGTGATCCCGGATTTTTTGTCTTTGTCCTCATCGTTTGATCCTTTTTAAGATAAATGCCTGTTGAAACCCATTAGAAATGAGTTTTTGCAGGGTTTCCTTTGCCTCATTAATTCCCTTCAATGAGACTACCTGGACTTTAAAGAAATTATTTTCATAAATAATTTCAACACTTATGTTAAACGCCTTCAGAAGGCGCTGTTTTGTGGCTATTGCATAAGATTCATTATGGAATGATCCGACCTGGATTACATACGTAGATATCCATGCAGAACTATTCTCTTCGTGAGCAGCCTGGGGATTTGTATTTATCATGGCAGGGTTCTCCTGCTGCTCAACTGTTTTTTCTGAATCTCTCTGTGTGTCAGTTTTTTGTTTGGTCCTGGCAGAGTCATTTGTCTTCTGTTCCCGGATAACGGGTTTAACTTCTTCTTTAGCTGGCTGCTTTGTTTTCTCTTCCTTGATAACGGGATTGATTTCCTCCATGTTCTTATGGGTGGGCAATTGTTGCAGTTTTTCATTCTCGCTGTCTTTTGCCTTGACCTTTAGGGTTGTGTCTTCCGAAATTGGCCTTAGAATAAATTCTAATCCGTCTGCAACATCACCATCCCTTGTCTTTTTGATTGTAAAAGCAATTGAAGGAGGGGTAACTCTCATGTTCAGTTTGTGTAGCTGATTGGGATCGGGCATGGCATAATAAAGTCCTGGCGAAAGGCCCAGGTAGTTGAAATAGCCATCTGGTTCTGTCACTGTCTTTGCAACAAGCACTGAATCTGCCCGGTAAACCTGCACAATTATTCTCCCCTGGCCCTTTTGTGAAATGTGGTCTTTTAAATAAACCATTCCTGCAACTTCTCCGACAATCTCGACGGGCACATCGATTAATTTAAACTGGTTGGGATCCACTGTGACCGAAATCACTGATTTACTGATTCTCCAGGCAATGTTGTCAAAACTGTTGCGGTTTAGTTCCACGATGTAGTTTACATACGGCTCTAGGTTAAAGACCCTGATCGTACTGTCCTTTTTATTTTGCTCAATTCTTCCTGCAGACATCCTGATCTCTAGCCCAAAGACTTTTGGTTCGCCTTTATCGCGGCGCCCATTGCCATTGTAATCCAGGTAAGGGACAATGACGATGCCCCCACGACCTACATTGTTACCGCTATTGGCGGTAAAATATTTGGTTTTTGCGTCAAAAACCAACCCGCCTTGGGCTGATTCCACAAGGGTCGTCGAATTATTGCTTTGCCTGAAGAGAAATCCAGTCCGTGCAGAGTTGAAATCATATCTCAGACCGAATTGAGTATTGCTGATATTGCTCGTGATATTCTGTTCATAGGTCACATTTACTGAACCGTTTCTCAAAATCCTCTTTTCAAGTTGGCATTTAACCGAGATCAGTTGACTGAGATTGTAATTATATTGTACCTGTGGAGTCAGTGAAAAACCTTTCGGAAGCCTGAAGCCAAGTGAGATGTTGCTATATACGTTTGGATTGCCGGAACTGAAAAATAATGCATAGGTCGTAATGTTAGTATTAACCCCGAATAGATTCCCTGAATAAAGGAATTCTGCTGTAGTGTACTGTGAGATTGGAAGAATGATCTGGTCTACGGTCAGCCTGAAATAAGAAGAAAAATTCCTCCCGCTGATCGGGTAAGAAATAATGGCTTTACGCTCTTCGAGATAGTTATAATTAATTGCAGTTTGCCCCGGAACATAATTTGTATAGTTCAGATCGATCTGAAGATTAAATGGAAGGCGGTAACTCAGTATGCTTTTCCATCTTACCCCATAAGCGTAATCGCTAGTGATAAGCAGTGCAGAGGACAGTCTTAGGGAAAAGTTAATAAATGGCATGACTGTACCGGATGTGACTGACGAAAGATATTCAACTCCACCTCCGATCGTCAACCTCTTGTTCACTCCGTAGTCAAGACTGGCCCTTGCATACCGACTGCCTGAAGCATCCTCAACGATCCCACCGCTGACCGTATATTCCAGGATTTTGGGTGGCAGGAAATTGAAGGGTATACTGATCGTCTTCTGAAGTGATTTTTCTTCTCCGTAAGGACCATAAAATCTTAACTTCACTTCGGTATTTCCGTAAACAAGCGGGACATCAAACTTATAAAACCCCGAAGCGTCTGCCTTGGTAAAGCTTACAAGTACACTATTTACATATAGCTCTACAACCCATCCGGGATTTGTGTAATCTGACAAGGTGTAACTTCCGAATGAACGCCGGTAACTTGTTGGAGTGTTGGTGAGCTGGATGCCGATAACGGGATAATAAATGGAAGAGGTGGCTTGGGAATATATCTTTCCGACGATTGCCTGTCTGAGGAAACTATTGTCATTATCAGCGAATCGCCATGAGTACTGCTGTTGACGTTCCGTGAATGGCAAGCTTGTACTGTAATTGAGTAATGCATTTACCTCACCTCCCGCAACCACTCCGCCTAATCCAAGAGTCGCCCTTATATCAGTTGCACCTTTGATCACTTGAGTCCCGATGACCGACCAATCGGTCATTCCGAAATGGAAGACAGGGTAATGCCTTTTAATAATGGTATCAGGCTTAATTTCACCGTTCAATCTGCTCATATTGTCCCGGATCTGTTGAAGCCTTAATTCCTTGATCACTGGGAGTTCCAGGGACGTGGTGAGAAATACGCTCAGGCTGCGGAATTTAAACTGACAATTCAAATCGAAGATTTCACCGAAATAATTTAGCCTCAGGTACAGGTTAGTCTCAGTATGGATCAGGTCATTGGGTTTCAATTCGTGAACCTTCCCAAGATATTTAATTCTGTTATTATTATAATCAATAAGATATGAAGCCAAAGGGTTTATAAAAAAACCTGAAATTGAATCAAAGCTCTTAGAAGGAGTGTTTTTTATTTTCAATACATCAAAGATATCTGTTACCGATAAAAAAACATCCTGGCCATGGATCATGGCAGGTATCTCGATGTTCCCCAATTGCTGAATATTCATCATGACCGAAATCTCTTCATATTCGTTTTCCATCTGTGATTGAACCGTAAACGGGAATATCAATAGACAACATGACAGGTACATTCCACAAGCCACCGAACGATTTAATCTCTTTCGGAATAACAGGTAAAGCAAAAGATCGTAATGATATGTCAACAGTTTTAATCTGGGTTAGTATTTTCGTTACTGTTATTCCTGGTTAAATACTACTGTGAATGTCCCGCTATAAGAACCCGGAGGATTGGCATTTGGATTGCCGACGATAAGTGTTCCGCCAACAGTGATCTGTGTTCGGCCTGGAGGATTTATTGTCGTCCCAAAGGGAGACTGGGGATTGGAACCTCCTGGTTGCATGGTAAGGGTTCCCCCGTTACTGCCTGTCATGATAGCATTCCCTCCATAAGTGATAGAAATAATTGTCCCCGGAAGAGCCTCAATCTCAAAAATAGCCGGGTAGAACTGATAACCAAGGTTCAGTTGCTGGATATCGCCGGTTGTTGAACGGAATCCGCTGGAAGAAATGATCACCGTTCCGCCGGATATTCCCTGGCAAAATGCGCCGAAATTTATATCCTTTACTGTAAATACCTGCAGGGGGCGTGGAGGATGAGGCTGACCAATTACAGATAATTGTATGAAAAGGAATATTAGGATCCTGCAAAGGGAAAAAATGGTAAACTTGTTTATTCTTGATTTCATTCCTATTGTAATTAAAAATTACCGAAAAATAATTTTGTATAATAGATCCCTTTGGACGACGAAAGAGAAATAATATAGATGCCCGGCTTCAAATCCATTGGTACTTGCTGTAAACCATTGATGAATTCGTCAGAATAGTAAGCTTGCTTGCCAAGCATATCGTAAATTGTTACAGATCCTTTTTCTCCAGCGTCAAGTCTCATATAAATATAGAGCATCTCTTTGTAACTGTATGCATAAAAATATTCCTTTGATCCCGGATTATACTGGAGATCTTTAAGACTGAATATTAGGGAAAACCTGTCTCTATAATCACCTGCATCTAAGTTGAGACTGATATCCTTGTTTAGTAAGAGATTCTGAAGTGCAACTGTCTTGGAATCGGCAAAATAAACATAAAGGTTTGAAGGAAAATTTTCAATATCCGTGGCACGAAATGAAATACTGCCTGCCTTTTCCGTTTCAAGACCGAGAGGTATAATATTGATAGTATCTGTAAGAGGAGGCAATGCATATATGCTAAGGTTGTATTTGTCTGGTGAGATCGCGTAAAGATTTGGAACCAGCCAATCAGTGTTCATTAATTTCAGTGCATCGTAATCCTTGTCGAAATTCCAAGTAGCTGAACCGGCAAAATAAATGACCATTGGGTCATGGTTTCCGGATATGCCTTCGAAACCTGCAGTAAACCTCAAAAGGGGCGCAGTTGATTCATGTACAGGGTTATGAAATAAGGGATTAAGATTATTGATCCTTGCCGGGTTTGAAAATGTTAGAGAACCGGATACAGGGTAAGTTCCGTTGGAAACATGAATGAAATACCCCTGCATTGCAGGAATAATATTGCTGGCAAGTCCGTCGCTTGAAACTCCATTGATATAGCTGCTATAAGTTCCTACATATTCACTTGAATCACCCGAATTGAAATAATAAATAGCATTATCAATGTTTGTCCGGGTCCAGCCGGATGCTGCATTCCAGTCAACAGGTGATGGATACGGATTCCCTGCAAGATTGAATCCCTGAGTGTAAGGGTTGTTATGATTATAAAGGGTGGGTGAGGATATCGAACCATTATTCACTACCCCGGTTAATGCGACTGTTACAGGAAGATTCGAAGACCCAAAATTGGCTGCGTATCCTAGGGTGGGGTTCAGTACGTCAGAAGGGTTTGTATAGTTGATCCACCAATCACTGATTTGGCTTTCATCATAGCTGTAAAATGTCGGGAACGAAGCATTCAGATCAACATAGCTGGCAAACTGACTGACCGTCACCGAGTTGAATGGCGAACTCACATATTTGTAGCCAAATCCGTTAGGCAAATATCGCTGCATTACCACATTCCCTGAAACCTGGCCGGTCCCGGAGCCATCGATTAATGCAGTCTGGGTTGAAGTGGAAATAAGTGTCAGGTTGTTGTTTGTATTCAGCTGGCCATTGCAGAGAAGAACACCCTTGATCGCAAAGGGCTGGGAATTAAGCGTTAATGGATTATCCCTGTTTATTGAAAAGTTGTTAATTGTAGGTGGACTTGTAAAAGTGCCGGCAGGAATCGTAAATGATGCGCCTGCTGTATTTCCGTTAGTCCCGAATATGAGGTTCGTAGCAGTATCTGTCGTCAGTGTACCCTGTGTTCTTGTAATCGGCGTATCTGAGTTCTGGAAAATAAATGTTTTCTGGCCAATCAAAAATGCACCGTTGGAAAGAGAAAGGGTTCCGTTAACCCCTGAAAATGTAGTTAGTGCCACATTGCCTGCGTTATTGATGGTCAGATTATTAACAATTAATGGTAACCCGCTTCCTGTATTCTGTGCTGCATTTCCATCATAAATATAATTTGCCCCGGTACTGAAAGTTCGTACAGAAGTTTGCACATTTCCGGTTGCTCCGGATGATGTGATCCCGTTGGGTGATCCTATAATAAGAGTACCTCCTGATGAAAGGCTGAATGTTCCTGAGCCTGATACTGAAGTTGTGATTCCGCAATCCAGTATGCCGTTCACCTGGCAGTTTCTTGAGCCTGAGACAGGAAGATTGTTTAAAAGAGCAAGGGAAGCCCCGTTATTGACGTTCCAGTTAATATATGTTGAAGTTATGTTTCCTGATGATTCAGTAAAAGTTTTTCCCGATCCGGTGAAATTTACGGTTAATGGGTTAGAGTCTGAATTCGTAAATGTCCCGCCGGTTTGGTTATAATTTCCATGCAGATTAATGACTTTTGTCGAAGCTGCTCCATTGCTGAAATCCAGGATTCCGGATTGTATGATCAGATCCTTTCCAATGTTTAATGTAAGATTATTCGAATTTGTCAATTGTAACGTGCTTACTGAACCGGTCGATGCTAGTGTAAAATTCCCTGTAATATTCTGTAAGGACCCGCCCAGGTTGATTGATGTTGTTTGCCCGGAATAGTTCCACGTAAAGTTTCCAAAAGTCTGGCTTAATCCTGATGCAATTGGAAGCTGGTTACAGGCAATTATATTGCAGGTCGAATTTGAATCCCACAAAGCAGTCGGAATTGTTATCGGATAATTTCCACCATATGTCATGTTGGGCTGGTAAACTCCTCCACTCCCCACAACCATGGTTGCGCCGTTAACCAATTGAACAGCATCATCCTGGTATTCCATGGTGCCATTCACGGTGATATCTGTACCGGGGCCATTCTGAATAGTGAGCCAATAACCAGATGGACAAACATTGACCAGAAGTTCTGCTCCGGCATTAATCGTCAGTTCATCAACATTAATGTTTCCCGTAGTTGGAGACACAGTCACGACATTCGGGCTCATAAGGGTTATCGTTCCATCCAAAGCAGTGGGAAAGTGATCGGGAGGAACCCATAACATCCCATCATTGGTAAAAACTTCCCAGGTTGACAAATTACTCCAGTCACCTGATGCTCTCGACCTGAAAACTTCAAATACTGTTACCGTTGTAGTGACACATCCTGAATAACAGGATCCGTTTTCCCAGCGGGCATAATAAGTCGTAGTGACATAAGGCGCCGCTATGGTCAAAGGATTTCCACTCCCTATAGGAGATCCTGAACCGCATCCTCCTACGTACCACCTGAGAATATCTCCATTCCCGTTCCCTCCCCCTGAAGCTGTGAGAATCATAGTGCCTGAATAAGTTGAATAGATTGAAGCGGGATTTGCAACCACAGAAACAGGTGAAGTCGGAGTCGGGTTGACTGTCATTGTAATGCTGTTTGAAGTGGCAGGGTTATTTGTCGGGCATGTTGCATTCGAAGTCACAATACAGGTTATGACATCATTGTTATTCAATCCTGCATCTGTATATGTTGGTGAGGATGCCCCGACATTATTGCCGTTCTTCTTCCATTGATAAACAGGAGTAATTCCCCCGTTTGCAGGAACTGCAGTAAAGGTTACACTTGTTCCTGAACAGATAGGGCCTGATGGATTTGCAGATATGGAAACACTGACAGGTAAAAGAGGATTTACAACCATTGAAATGGTGTTGGAAGTCGCAGGATTTCCTGAAGGACAATTTATATTCGAAGTTAAAATACAAAGGATTGCATCATTATTTACCAGTGTGGAATCTGAATATACAGGAGAATTCGTTCCAACGTTGAAACCATCTTTTTTCCATTGGTAGATGGGTGATGAGCCTCCGTTAACAGGATTGGCAGTAAAAGTGACATTGGTTCCTTGACAGATTGCTCCTGAAGGACTGGCTGAAATAATAACGCTGACAGTCATGATCGGATTGACAGTCATGGTGATGGCATTGGAGGTAGCCGGGTTATTTGTCGGACAGGTAGCGTTCGATGTCAGGATACAGGTTATGACATCCCCATTAACTAACCCTGAATCAGTGTAAGTTGGAGAATTAGTCCCAACATTTATCCCATTCTTCTGCCATTGATAGATTGGTGCAGTGCCTCCGTTTGTTGGTAATGCAGTAAAGGTGACACTGGTCCCTACACAGATAGCTCCCGATGGACTTGCTGAGATTAACACGCTGACGGGAAGATTCGGGTTAATTGTGATCGGACTTGTTGCAGTTACCACCGGACACCCGCCGGAGGCAGCTATCATATTAGTGACAGTATAGGTACCCGGAGCGCTTGAAGCTAAATCTACTTCACCAGTTGAAGTGCTGACGAAAACGAGGCCTGCCGTGGATGAAAATGTCCCTGCTACTCCTCCTCCGCTAAATGTAGGATATGGATTTCCCGCATTCTGACAATAGGGACTGCCTGTATAACTGAAGGTTGCAACCGGTAAAGCCGTTATGGTCACTGAAGTGGTAACCGGAACTGTAGTGCATCCGCCTGAAGCCGGGATGGTATAGGTTACTGTGTACATTCCTGCAGTACTTGTGCTCGGAGTTATAGCCCCCGTACTGGAATTGATCGTTAATCCTGTTGTAGAGCTATAAATGCCTCCGGTATAAGCGCCTGTGCCGGTCAGCGTAACGGGTTGCGATGTGATCAAAGAATTACAGAAAGGATTCCCGGCATAGGATATTGTCGCAGTCGGAATTGGTGTCACATATACAAGATAATCGGTAACTGATCCTGCACAACCGGAAGCATTGGGAGTAATGGCATAAGTTACGCTACCTTGTGTCGTTGCTGTTGTGGTGATCGTCTGAACCGGAATGGTGCTGGTGCCGTTGGCAGTGAAACCAGAAACCCCTGCTGTAGCTGTTGCAGTCCAGGTAAAGGTGGTTCCGCTGACATTTGAAGTAAGGGTCACCAGCGTAGTGCTCCCTCCGGAGCAAATGGTTTGTGACAATGGGGTATTGGTAACTGTTGGCGTCGGATTCAATGTTACTGTTACCGTAAATGTGCTTCCGGTACAGCTTCCCGCAGTAGGAGTGACAGTATAAGTAGCGGTTTGAGTTGTATTGGTTGTATTTGTCAGTGTCCCTGTTATACTTGAAGCATTGCTGCCAGAGGCACCTCCTGTGAATCCACTACCTGAGGGGGCGGGCCAGCTATAGGTTGTGCCGGAAGGCACTATTCCGTTTGTTCCGTTGACAGGTGTGACAGTAAATCCTGTTCCGCTGCAAACGGTAGTGGTCATAACTGAGATCACGGGAGTTGGGTTTAATGTCACTGTTACAGTAAAAGTGCTTCCGGTGCAGCTTCCCGCAGTGGGAGTAACAGTATAAGTAGCGGTTTGAGTTGTATTGGTTGTATTTGTCAGTGTCCCTGTTATACTTGAAGCATTGCTGCCAGAGGCACCTCCTGTGAATCCACTGCCTGAGGGGGCGGGCCAGCTATAGGTTGTGCCGGAAGGCACTATTCCGTTTGTTCCGTTAACAGGTGTGACAGTAAATCCTGTTCCGCTGCAAACGGCAGTAGTCATATTTGTGATTGCCGGTGTTGGATTCACAGTTAATGTTACCCCTGTACGTGTAGTACTGATACAATAAGTTGTAATAGACCTTGCTTGTGCATAATAGGTTCCTGGACCTGTAGGAGTATAGTTCAATGTGCTGCTTGCTAGCAATGTTCCACCTGTTGACGCTGAATACCAGTCTGCTGTTTGTCCGGTTCCAACCGTCACAGTCAGAGCAGGAATAGTTTGCCCTGAACACATGGTCTGATTACCTCCTGATGTGGGTGCGCTTGGTGCCACACAGGTGGACGTAGATACATTTAATATCCCGGTATGAGGAGCCGTAAAATAAATGTCATTTGTATTGGTCGCTGCTGATCCTGAACTACCCCATGATCCGTTTATAGTTCCTGACCCGCCAAGTGTAAGAGTCCCGGTACTGGATGTATAAGTAACAAGATCAGCAATTACTCCACTATTGATTGAAAGATTCCCGGTGACAGTTATTGCTGCAATAAGAGTCTTTGTCCCGGCATTGGAGAAGTCAAGATTGTAATAATTCGTACTTGTCGTTCCCGCAACATTTTGGGCACCAGAACCGTCAAAATTGACGGTTCCGCTATTATTTGAGAACGTTCCGTTGTTGCTGAAATTACCTGTCAGGTTCAAAGTGTTAGAAGTTGAAGTAAGCGAACCGGCATTAATATTAAAGTTACCTATTGAGATAGATCCGGTTCCCATGTTTAATGTTCCTGTTCCGACCTTTGTTAGATCATACCCACCTGTAATTCCGTTGCTTCCTAATGTTATATTACCTGTCGTACCAATACTGCTGGCGCTTCCAAACGTCAATGACCCGCTGTAAGTCGCTGCTGTCGCCGAGCTATTGATCAATGCTCCACCGCCGGATATACCGGTACCATTTAAAGTCAGTGCTTCAGCAGTTCCCAGCGTAAAGCCATTCAGATCAAGAACAGCCCCTGCGCTGACAATGGTCCCCGCTGTCGTTGTGCCCAGTGGAGTGTTTGTGCCCCCACCCGCAGCGCCAAGTTTGAGCGTCCCTGCACTTACTGTTGTTAAACCCGTGTAAGTATTTGCTCCTGAAATCGTCCATGTCCCTCCATTAATTGTGAGCGTGCCTGCCCCCGTTCCGAGAATACTTGTAAGTGTTCCTCCTCCTGGGCCGCCCAATGTCAGCCCGTACCCTGATCCGGTTATTGTTCCTGCATTGATTATGTTAATGGCTCCCGAACTGGCAATAATACTGCTTGTACTTCCTAGCGTGACTAACCCGCTGTAAGTCGCTGCTGTCGCCGAGCTATTGATCAATGCTCCACCGCCGGATATACCGGTACCATTTAAAGTCAGTGCTTCAGCAGTTCCCATCGTAAAGCCATTCAGATCAAGAACAGCCCCTGCGCTGACAATGGTCCCTGCTGCTGTTGTACCCAGTGGGGTATTTGTGCCCCCACCCGCAGCGCCAAGTTTGAGCGTCCCTGCACTTACTGTTGTTAAACCCGTGTAAGTATTTGCTCCTGAAATCGTCCATGTCCCTCCATTAATTGTGAGCGTGCCTGCCCCCGTTCCGAGAATACTTGTAAGTGTTCCTCCTCCTGGGCCGCCCAATGTCAGCCCGTACCCTGATCCGGTTATTGTTCCTGCATTGCTTATGTTGATGGCTCCCGAATTGGCAATAATACTGCTTGTACTGCCTAATGTAATTAACCCGGCAAATGTTGCTGCAGTGGATGAGCTGTTAATCACTGCACCGCCGCTCGAGATCCCTGTTCCGTTTATGGTCAGGGCTTCTGCATTTGAATAAGTTATTCCATTAAGGTCAAGCACAGCACCACTGGTAATGATAGTTCCATTAGTAGTCCCCCCCAAAGCATTAGGATTATTCAACTGCAGTGTCCCTGATCCAATTGTGGTCAACCCACTGTACGAATTGGCCCCTGAAAGAGTGAATGTTCCGCTTCCGGCTTTGCTCATAGAAACCGTTCCGGAACCATTTGCAATTATTCCTGAAAAATTTGTGTTGCTGTTATCACCACCCGTCGTAAGTGTTATACTGCCGGAAACTGAACTTGTAACGGACCCTGATCCTAAAAGTGATCCTATGGTTTGATTATGGCCGTCCAGGTCCAAAGTGGCATTATCTGTTACCGATGTCAGGTTAGTTTCTGCTGCTCCAAGCTTAAGCGTTCCTGAACTGATAGTAGTAAATCCTGTATAACTATTCACACCCGAAAGTAACCATGTCCCGCCGCTTATTGTAAGTGTGCCTGCCCCCGTTCCGAGAATGCTTGTAAGTGTTCCTCCTCCTGAGCCGCCCAATGTCAGCCCGTATCCTGATCCGGTTATTGTTCCTGCATTGCTTATATTGATGGCTCCCGAACTGGCAATAATGCTGCTTGTACTTCCTAGCGTGACTAACCCGCTGTAAGTCGCTGCTGTCGCCGAGCTATTGATCAATGCTCCACCGCTGGATATACCGGTACCATTTAAAGTCAGTGCTTCAGCAGTTCCCAGCGTAAAGCCATTCAGATCAAGAACAGCCCCTGCGCTGACAATGGTCCCTGCTGCTGTTGTGCCCAGTGGGGTGTTTGTGCCCCCACCCGCAGCGCCAAGTTTAAGCGTCCCTGCACTTACCGTTGTTAAACCTGTGTAAGTATTTGCTCCTGAAATCGTCCATGTCCCTCCATTAATTGTGAGTGTGCCTGTCCCTGTTCCAAGGATGCTTGTAAGTGTTCCTCCTCCTGAGCCGCCCAATGTCAGCCCGTTCCCTGGTCCGGCTATTGTTCCTGCATTGCTTATGCTGATGGCTCCCGAATTGGCAATAATACTGCTTGTACTGCCTAATGTAATTAACCCGGCAAATGTTGCTGCAGTGGATGAGCTGTTAATCACTGCGCCGCCGCTCGAGATCCCTGTTCCGTTTATGGTCAGGGCTTCTGCATTTGAATAAGTTATTCCATTAAGGTCAAGCACAGCACCACTGGTGATCGTAGTACCACTCGCGGTAGTACCCAAGGCAGAGGTATTGCCAAGTTGCAGTGTTCCAGCACTAATAGTTGTTAATCCTGTATAAGTATTTGCCCCCGAAATGTACATTGTACTTCCTGTTCCGGATTTGGTCATTCCACCGGTGCCACTTATTATTCCGATTATAGAAAGATCAACATCAGAATTTCCATCATCATTAACTGTAAAAGTCCTTGTCCCATTACCTAGAGCGATCGGAGCGGCAATCGATGCCCCCGTTGTGATAGGCCCTGAACCGGTATAATTTACGGTTACATTTCCTCCAAGAGTCAATTGACCTGAACCGGTAATGGCAGAACCAACACCACCTCCTAATGTTTCAAGTGTTAAACTGGTAGGCGTTCCTATCGTAAATGTCAACATGGCAAGTGTCGAAGCGGCTCGTACTGTCAAGCCCGCACTCACGGTAACATTGGCTCCTAATGTTTTTATATTACCTGATCCCCCGCTGATTATTAGATTTGTATATGTCAGCAAACCGTTTGGAGAAGCTAAAAATGACACATTGGAAGTGCTTTGATAATCCACCGTAGCACCGGTTCCATTCAGGGTGATCGTATTCGTACCTCCGGCCCCAATCGTGAATGGTGTCGCACTGGTTAATTGTAGTGTCGGATTTGTATTTCCCATTGAATATGTTGATGTTGAACCTGTTGGTGTGACAGTGGTAATTCCGGCAGCATTTACAATACCGCTTGTATGTGTGAAGGTGCAATTGACTCTGTTCGTGTTAAAAACACTGTTGATCGTAATATTGTTCGTTACTGTAAGATTTGTAAGTGTGAATGTCAAAGTTGTGGTTCTTGAAGATGTTGGTGTCACTGTTGTTCCAACTGCTAATGAGCCACAAGATAGTGTTCCTGTTCCGGTCAATGTATAGGCTGAATTATATCCAGCCTGACTATTGAATGTGACAGCACCTATAACTTGCAAAGTAACACCTGTGATTGTCAAAGAAAGTATGGTCGCGGATGTAGCAGGGGCAAAAGTCAATGATCCCAGTGAATTGGCAGGTGCAATAGTTAGTACAGGTTGATTTGTGGCAGTTGTAATAATAACAATATCACCTGTGCCTGAACCCGGATTACCGTTTGGGCTCCAGTTTGTTGTGGTAGCCCATGCGGTGCTGGTATTGCCTGTCCATGTATAAGTTGTTTGACATAATGTACCCTGTACAGATGTGAACATCAGTAGAAGGAAGACAATTATTGATATGCCAATTTTTCCCACGGTCATTTTTTAGTCTTTTGATACCCCATATTTACAGTTAATTTTATAAGATACTTTGCTCCTGTCACATTACAGCCAGAAATAGACCTGTCTATTTGCTATTATATAATAATAGCATTCCCTGCTTCTCATTTTTAACAAAAATTGACGATGCACAGAACACCAGTTTTATTTAAAATTTTCTAAAAAAGGGAAAAAACTTTTCCTCCGCTAAAGACACTCATTGCAACAAAAGCACTGCTTCAGAAAGTTTCGTGGCTTTTTCCTCGGCCGGAGTCGAAAATATTATTCTTATTTTCCCTGAATGAAAATCGATTCCAGGATATTTTTGTAAATCAATCCATACCCTCCTGAATAAATTTGGAGTATAAACAGCAATACCTTTTAAACTTCCTATTGTCGTGGTTTTCCCATTTGAGGCAATATATTCGGCTGTAATATCTCCGTAAACTGACATATTGCCTTTGCGGTTTATCGTAAATACCATTCTATGTAATGAATCCACAGGAGATGCCAATGATAGATCTGAAAGGCTTACCTGTGTATCGGAAGGACCTACACGTATTATGACTGGAATTGTGATACCGAATATAGCATTGAGTTTGACAGCAATTGTTGTTGTATCTTTCGCCGCTTCCTCACCGAGGGGTTTCTCATCAGAAACAGCCCTGAAGTAAATATGTGACCGGTACTCACCGGGTTGAAGTTCACTTGTCTTTGTAAGTTGAATTTTAATAACCTGTGCTTCATTTGGTCCCAGTGTCACCATTCGCGGGAAGAATCGAAGAAACTTATCTGCAAATCTCTGTCCTGAATCAGGTTCTGTAATCGTTTCAAAACCGCCATTGGCCGTCATCCTTATCTGGACAAACGAAATTACATACTTTGCAGAGTCTTTCCCGGTGTTAGCAAGGTTTAGCTCCAGTGATTTTTTTTGCCCGTCAAACACTAACCTGCGGGGAGTTATTAACAAATTGCCCTGTGCGATTGTAGGTGACGAATACATAATTGTGAATACCAACAGGGAAAATAAGATCAAGCCGGAAAAAAATGATTTCTTAAGGGATTCGGAATTAGGAACATAAACATTTCTCATATATGTCAGGGTAAGTTAATGATGACAAAATTAAGAAATTATTTCAATCCGTCAATTCAGGAAGAAATAATTGTTTATTTTCTTCCTGAAATTGAGCAAGATCAGGTTCCTTTCTGATGATAATTTGTCATTGACTATATCAGATCGTTATGTCCAATTCCTTTTTAATTGTAATTGAAAGTGATATTAAAGGTTCCTTTGTAAATGCCAGCAGGGGTTTCCTGTGCTCCCCCTATAAAAAGAGTTGCTCCTATATTCACTTGTTGTGACCCGTTTTTAGGAATAAGCAGGCTGTTCTGCTTAGAATTATCCGTCACCCAATTCGTGACTGTCATCTTTCCTTCATTGACAGAATTAGTAAGTGTTGCAGTTTCAGATGGCAACTGCATTGAAATGGACGCATCTGGTTCACCTGTAACCAAAAAACTTCCTGGATTATTCATTCCATTCAGGATATTTACACTACCTGTGGCAGTCCTGGTTCCCTGAGCAGTCAATATTATTGATCCTCCGGTTGGCCCGGAGGAAAATTGACCAAAACTCAATTGACATGTTTCTTCTGCCGCAAGCGTCGAAACCACTTCAGCCGTAATATGCCCGACAACAGTAACTTGTGCCGGAAGGTAAGCGGAGAAAAAAAAAGTCGATAAAATCAATATTAAACGATTCGTATCTTTTTTCATACCCTTCATTTTAAAAACATTTACAAAGGACATAGGTTCTTTGTTCAACTTACTGAAGTAAATTTGTGAACATTTGAGAATAAAAATTTATCTGTGTTCACAATTTTTTACAGGATTTCTTTATATATAAAATAATGAGCAAAATATAAATCGGGGTATTCAAATAAACTATGTAAAGGAATCGTGATTTTTTTTCTAATGCAATAGCGGTAAACCGTAAAATAAAATAGCGGAAAACCACCATATTTTCTTAAACAAATATTATTATATGATTGGTTATCAATGTTAAGTATAAAATTATAGCCGGTAAATTTGCACGCCATACTTTTCTAAATATTGACGGATTTTTTATAAACGTATTCAAAACATAAACTGGGAAAAACGCTCGAAATGACTTATCTTTACCAAAGCAGTATGACCACCTCACCTTATTGATTGTTAAAAAGATGTCGTGGTAAATAAAAACCGGCAGAGGGAGGTTAGAAATCTCGGTTTTTCCATTTCTACCCCTCTCTCTCCTCTTGTTAAGGATAGATAAGAATGATCCTGTGGGTATAAGGTGAAATTCTGCTTAGAACTATCACATGTAACTCCACGCGAGCCCCTTTGGCAGACTGTCGTTGATGTCGAAAACTGGTTGGCTAAAGTGATTATTTATAATGCTTTGTAAGTTCGCTGGTATACGTTATCAGTTCCTTACATATTTTTCAATATACCTGAAAATAATCCCGAAAATCCAAAACGGTTTTTATCCGGCAGTAGCAGGGTCAATTATGCTGAATACTTCCGATACACTATTTGCAGGGAATCCTCCTTGCCTGGCGTGTTCCATTATCATTTCTTTGTTTGGTGCAATGTAAATACAATAAATTTTATCCGTCGTTACATAGCTGTGAATCCAATGAATTTGTGGTCCCATATTGCTCAAAACCCCGCAGGATGTTTGTGAAATGGCTTTTAATTGCTCGGCAGTGAACTTTCCGGCACCGGGAATTTCCCGTTCAATGACATATTTTGGCATATATTGATTTTTTCTGAGTTGATTTTGATGGCAAAGATAACACTAAATTGGATTAAGTCTAAATAATAAATTAATTTGAATGAATATGGACATAAAAGCGATTTAAACAATTAATCAGGAAAAACGCTCAGTAAATAGTAAATGGGGTCAGAAAACACATTCTATTTGTACAAATCTTCAATAAAATCAATCACTTTCGCAGAATCAAATATAAAGTGCAATGTGCAAAGTGCATTTAATTTGGACTTTAGACTTTGTATTTCACTTACCAAATTAGGAATAAAACTTCCCTTTTCCGAATAAATCCTTCAGCCTGATAGTAATTTTGTATGCCATTTTTTTTGAAATGGCCATTATTACATGATTATATATGAATCCTAAAAATGATGATAATTATGAAACCAAAGATAATATTCTCTATAAGCTTTATCCTTGTATCGGTCATTGTGATCTTCTTATCGTTTCCAGGGTGCAACAAACATTCGGATAATAACGACGAAAGCAGCTCATCTGCTGATACTACTGAACTTGAATCGGTTTCCACGGATGATGAGGAAGTAAAGGGCGCATCTGAAGAGGCAGTCATGGATGCCAACAGCGTGATGTCACCAAAAACCACAAAATCAACGGAGACATTGCCTTGCAATGTAACGGTTGATTCCTCTTCTGTGGTTGGGGATACCATCACTTACATCATCACCTACAACGGGTACAACTGTGACAATATCCTGAACCGGAGTGGTCAGGTATCGGTCAAAAGAAATATTCTAATTCCCTGGATCAATGCCGGGTCAACGGTTTTGGTGATCCTTAATAATTTCGAGGTTACTAATCCACATTATGGTGATTCTTTCATCCTGAATGGAAGGCTTACCCTGAAGAACGTTTCCGGAGGAGGAATCTATCAGGTTGGAAATGGGGTCACTTCTGTAACACATTGGGATTGGGGAGCGATAGCAGTGACTTTCGACAACGGCTCTGTCTATACCTGGAACTTTGACAGGCAAAGGGTATTCAGTGGTACGCAGGGGATGCTGAGAATGCGAAGTTCAGGTTTAGGTTCACAGAACGGTTATACTGCCCTGATCACTTGGGGCACCACCCGGCTGGGCAATATTTTTTACGATCAGATCCCCGATTATGTGGAGCACTGGGAAAATTGCTATTATCACGGTGCTGCGGGGAAGGATTATATCACATTGCCTGCCATGCTGACAAAGATCGATGCCACTTACGGATTCGACAAGAACCATCAACCCCTCACAGGAAACGAATGCCCGGGATCATACCAAATCAACTGGACTGTCGGCAGCCAGACAGGTAGCTTCTTCCTGGATCTTTATCCATAAGCCTGATGCCAATTGCAAAGTGCCTGCCTGCTGGTAAGCAGGAAAATTATTCCTGGGGCAATTACCCTTTTCAGGCCGGTTTGACATTGACCGCATTCAGTCCTTTGGGACTTTTCCTGATTTCAAAGCTTACCTTATCATTTACCTTGATGGGACTAACCAAATCATTCATATGCACAAAAATGCTTTCCTCGGATTTATCATCCCTGATGAAGCCATAACCTTTTGCTTCGTTGAAAACCGACACCGTACCGGTCCGTACCGGATCGGCCTGCTGAATATCTTCTTTTTTCGAAGTACTGATCTTAATTTCTTCCGCCAGGATTTCCGGTCTCAGTGACGGATCAGGAGGTGTAAATACGATATTTCCATTAGCGTCCACATAGGCAAACATATCCTCCATGCCTTTTCCCTTCCCTGAACTTGCTTTCCGCTCCTCTTTTTTGCGTTCCTTGTCTTTTCGTTTCTTAAGCATCGCTTTTTCGCGATCTTTTTTATTGAATGCTTCCCTGGCTCTTCCCATAAAATTGATATTGGTTTGATGGATATTCCCTTGTCATGAATTGCAGTAAAGGTACTCCTAATCCATTCATTTTTAAAAAAATAAATCAATCTGACAAAATATTATGTATATTTGCATGCTTATTTGAAGATCGTAATTCTTCAGCCCTATTGCTTATCCTTCCGATTTAAGGCGTCCTCTTACCCTTTTCACTTAAGTGGGCAATTTTACATTGTCTTTATCTATAAACCGCGGAAGATCCCGGAAAGGATTCCTTTTGAATCTATATTATGGAAAAATTGAAAATTGGTGATTTGACCGTGTCACTTCCTATTATCCAGGGAGGAATGGGCGTAGGTGTGTCTTTGTCCGGCCTGGCCGTTGCTGTCGCAAATGAAGGAGGGGTGGGCGTGATCTCCAGTGCAGGCCTCGGAATGCTTTACCGGGATCTTTCAAAGGATTATCCGGAAGCAAACAAGCTGGGACTGATCGAGGAGATCAAAAGAACGCGTAAATTGACAAACGGAGTGATCGGGGTAAACATCATGGTAGCCATGTCGAACTTTGCTGAACTGGTCGTGGCCGCGATCAAAGAAAAGGTCGACATCATTTTTGCAGGTGCAGGTCTGCCCCTGAATCTTCCTTCATACAGGGAAGCCGGGAGCAAAACTAAGCTTGCCCCTATCGTTTCATCCGGGAGAGCAGCTAAAATCATTCTTGAGAAATGGGATGCAGCTTATCACATCCTGCCCGATCTGATCATTGTAGAAGGTCCCAAGGCGGGAGGTCATCTCGGATTCAAAGAAAAAGAGATTTTCGACCAGAATTTCATCCTTGAGAAACTTGTTGCCGATGTACGCAATGAAGTGAAAGTACTTGAACAGAAATACGACAGGGAGATCCCTGTGATAGCAGCAGGAGGGATCTATACAGGTGGCGACATTTATAACATCATGAAGACAGGTGCCAGCGGCGTACAGATGGGAACGAGGTTCGTTACCACCAATGAATGCGATGCTTCGGATACATTCAAGCAGGCTTACATCAAGGCCAAGGAAAGCGACATTGAGATCATAAACAGTCCCGTAGGTATGCCGGGAAGGGCTATTGTGAACGACTTTATTGACAAGATACGGCAAGGGAAAAGGCATCCCCTGAGGTGTCCATTCAAATGCATCAAAACCTGCGATATTTCATCAAGCCCTTATTGCATCATTTCTGCCCTGTTTAATGCTTTCAAAGGCAACCTTGAATCAGGATTTGCCTTTGCCGGCAGTAATGCTTTCCGGGCGACGAAGATACAGTCAGTGAAGGAAGTCTTCAGGGAACTGAAATCCGAATACGATATCCAGCGAAATGGTATCTGATCCGGGTTTCAGAAGATATTTAAAATATTTATCATGTATGTAATCTTTTAATAGTACCTTTGTACGCTTTTCTGAAGATAACGGTCCTTCTGGCCATAACGATTATTTTCTTACTGTTCAGTAAATCCCGATCTTTTCATTAAAGTTATATAACAGGTGTCTGTGTTCAACAGTATTGAATGTCATCAGTACACACCCCTGGTACCGGTGATCATTTATAGGCAAAATAATTAGGGGGAATTTTATATTATAATACCAATGAAAAAAGGAACAGTTAAATTTTTTAATGAAATGAGAGGATTCGGTTTCATAAAAGTCGATGGGACCGGTGAAGAAGTATTTGTACACAAATCAGATGTTCGTGGTAAGATCCGGGAGAATGACGTAGTTGAATTTGAAATACAGAAAGGGGAAAAAGGTCTTAACGCTGTTGATGTCAGGGTTGTCCAGTAGGTTCTGGCTTTAATGATTAAATTTGAAGCATTGGGCGTCAGCAGGGAAATCCTGTTGGCCCTTACGGATATGGGATTTGAAGTCCCCATGCCGGTGCAGGAAGAGGTGATCCCGCTGCTCTTGGGTAAAAAGACTGATATTGTTGCTCTCGCCCAGACGGGGACCGGTAAAACCGCTGCTTATGGAGTGCCATTGATACAGCAGACCGACACCGGTAATCACCAGCCCCAGGTCCTGATCCTGAGCCCTACACGCGAACTTTGTGTGCAGATCGCCGGTGATCTTAACGATTTTGCAGCCTACATCAATAATTTTCATGTTCTTCCCGTTTATGGGGGAAGCAGCATGGAAAACCAGATCAGGGCGCTGAAGAAAGGGGTACAGGTTGTCGTCGCCACACCGGGCCGGTTACTTGATCTGATACACCGGAAGGCTATAAAGCTGAAAGAGGTCAGGTGGGTCGTCCTGGATGAAGCAGATGAAATGCTGAACATGGGATTCCTCAGCGATATCAATGAAATTATCGGCGAAGTCCCTGAGAACAGGAGTACACTGCTGTTTTCGGCAACAATGCCCAAAGAGGTGGCAGTCGTTGCCAGGAAATATATGAAGAACCCGCTGGAAATCACCATCGGTGACCGCAATTCAGGAGCTGAAAACATCAGGCACCAGTATTATATTGTACATGCAAAAGATAAATACGTGGCGCTCAAGCGGATTGTCGACTATTATCCTTCGATTTACGGGATTATTTTCTGCCGCACCCGCATTGACACCCAGCAGATAGCCGACAAGCTGATCGCAGACGGTTATAATGCCGAAGCGCTTCATGGTGACCTCTCCCAGGCTCAACGCGACAGCGTCATGCAAAAGTTCCGGATCCGGCATCTGCAGTTGCTGGTTGCAACGGATGTAGCCGCACGGGGACTCGATGTGAACGATCTGAGCCATATTATCAACTATTCCCTCCCTGATGATCTTTCTGCCTATACCCATCGCAGCGGAAGAACCGGCCGTGCAGGGAAAGCAGGTACCTCCATAGCCATCATCAACCTGAAGGAAAAGCACCTGATCCGGCAAATTGAAAAACTGACTGGGAAACCCTTCATTGCAGCGAAAGTACCGGAAGGAAGAGAGATCTGCGAAAAACAGTTCTTCAACTTCATTCACAAAATGGAAAATGTCGAGATCGAGCATTCCGAAATCGACCCTTACCTGCCGGTAATCTACCGTAAACTGGAATGGATCGAGAAAGAGGATGTCATCAAACGGTTCATGGCACTCGAATTCAACAGGTTCCTCAGTTATTACAAAAATGCGACGGATATCAATGTTTATGAAGAAAAAGGGAAGGAATCCGGATGGGAAGGAAGAAGTAATGCGAGGGACAGGAAGGAGATCAGGTCATTTGCAAGGCTGGTGGTCGATGCAGGAAAAGCCGACGGATTATATCCCAGCAACCTGATCGAAATGATAAATGCATACACTCCCGGTAAAAGAATTCGTATCGGGGGGATCACACTCGGTAAAAGAGATGGAATATTCGAGGTTGATCCGGAATATGCAGGATTCCTTGTAAAGGCCATGGGAAATGTTGACTTCAATGGCAGAAAGCTTTCGGTCAGTTTTACAACAGATACGTCACAAACGGCTATTAATGAACCCCGTTTTTTCAAAGGCAAAAAGGAGGCAAGGCGTAGCAGGGATTTTAAAAAAAAGGACCCTGCCTCAAACAGCCGTGAACGGTACATTTCGAAAGCAAGAAAACAATGATCCCCTGACCTTGGAACCTGACTTATTAGACTTGGCACTTGATAGTTGAGACTTGGCACCTGACACTTGAAATCTGGCACTTGACACTTGATACCTTGCTCCAAAGTCATTAAATAGTCACAACTTATTTCTGGAGAAAAGTAAAATCTTTTAACAGGGAAATGCCAGATAATTGTTCACTCCAGTATATTGAATCGGAATCCTCGCTGAAAACAGCGGGGATTTTTTTTTGCCTTCTGAAATCATTGCCAATTATACATTTAGACGAAACATACCGTTGACTTTGTCGGTCAGATATTGTCAGTTTTGGGGATCAATGTAAAAACCAGCTGGAAAAGTCTCTGAATCCTTAATCTTACAATTATGAAATGATTTACATTTTATTGATTTCAAAGCGATCAAGATTCATTACTTTATTCCATGCAGATATAAAGTCCTTTATAAATTTCTCCTGTGCATCTGAACTTCCGTAAACTTCAGCAAGGGACCTGAGCTCAGAGTTTGAACCAAAAATAAGATCTGCACGGGATGCTGTCCATTTCAGCTTACCGGTTTTACGGTCATGTCCTTCAAATATCTCGTTCGTCTCATCTGTCGGCTCCCATACAGTGCTCATATCTAAAAGATTTACAAAGAAATCATTGGTAAGAACTCCCGGGCGTTTTGTAAAAACACCATGTCCGGAGTGATCAAAATTAGTGTCAAGAACACGCATACCACCAACGAGAACGGTCATTTCAGGAGCAGTCAATGTAAGTAATTGAGCTTTATCTACCAACAACTCTTCAGTGGACGTAGCGAATTTAACTTTCAGATAATTCCTGAAACCATCGGCTACTGGTTCCAGAACATCGAAAGATGTCACGTCTGTTTGCTCTTGAGACGCATCCATTCGACCCGGAATAAAAGGAACCGTTACAATATGTCCTGCATCTTTTGCAGCTTTTTCAACGCCTGCACAACCCGCCAATACAATAAGATCAGCAAGTGAAACCTTTGTTCCGCCTGATTGGTCACGGTTGAATTCATTTTGTATCCCTTCCAATACTTTCAATACTTTCGACAATTGAACAGGATTGCTGACAACCCAGTCTTTTTGCGGAGTAAGCCGGATACGTGCACCGTTGGCACCACCCCGTTTGTCGGATCCGCGGAAAGTAGATGCTGAAGCCCACGCAGTGGAAATCAACTGAGATATGGACAAACCTGAGTTTAATATTTTAGCTTTTAATGCAGCGCTATCTTTCTCATCAATAAGCATATGGTTCACAGCGGGGATCGGATCCTGCCAGATCAATTCTTCCGCTGGTACCTCAGGTCCTAAATAACGGGAACGAGGTCCCATATCTCGGTGAGTCAGTTTGAACCATGCCCGGGCAAAAGCATTAGCAAACTCCTCAGGATTCTCCATGAATCGTCGCGAAATCTTTTCGTAAACAGGGTCGAACCGAAGGGAAAGGTCCGTAGTCAGCATTTTTGGTGTGTGACGCTTCGATTTGTCATGGGCATCCGGAACTGTATTTGTTCCCCCATCATGCTTTGGACGCCACTGTTGTGCACCTGCCGGACTTTTCTCGAGTTCCCATTCATAACCGAATAGGTTCCAGAAAAAGTTATTGCTCCATTTCGTTGGTGTGGTGGTCCAGGTGACTTCCAGGCCACTTGTGATCGCATCGCCACCTTTGCCTGTGCCAAACTTGCTTTTCCAACCTAATCCCTGCTCTTCAATCCCGGCAGCCTCGGGTTCAGGTCCCACAAGTTTGGCATCTCCGGCACCGTGCGTTTTGCCAAAGCTGTGTCCACCTGCGATCAGTGCAACGGTTTCTTCATCATTCATGGCCATACGGGCAAACGTTTCACGAATATCCTTGGCCGCCGCAACCGGATCAGGATTCCCATTCGGCCCCTCCGGATTCACATAGATCAAACCCATTTGAACTGCTGCAAGAGGATTGTCAAGGTCACGTTCCCCGGAATAACGTTTGTCACCTTCCAGCCACTTTGTTTCAGTACCCCAGTACACATCCTCTTCCGGCTCCCAGACATCTTCACGCCCACCGGCAAATCCGAAGGTTTTAAATCCCATAGATTCGAGTGCGACATTCCCTGCAAGGATCATTAGGTCTGCCCATGATATTTTCCGGCCATATTTTTGCTTGATCGGCCAAAGTAGCCTCCGGGCCTTGTCAAGGTTCGCATTATCCGGCCAACTATTAAGCGGTGCATAGCGCTGTTGTCCGCTTCCCGCACCGCCACGGCCATCACCCGTGCGATATGTACCTGCACTGTGCCATGCCATTCGGATGAACAACGGTCCGTAATGACTGAAATCTGCCGGCCACCAGTCCTGTGAATCGGTCATCAGCTTTCGAAGGTCTCCCTTTAAAGCCTCTAAATCAAGGCTCTTGAATTCTTCAGCGTAGTTAAAATCTTTACCCATCGGGTTAGATAAATCAGAATGCTGCCGCAAAATGTTTAATCTTAACTGATTTGGCCACCAGTCGCGGTTTTTGGTTCCACTGTCACCCACATTTTGCATCCCTGAGATCGGGGATTTAATGTCGTCTGTGATATTATTTTCCATTTTTTAAGTTGTTGATTCGACGTAAAATATATTTTACTCTGCTCTTTTCCACTTTTCTCTGCCCATTTCATCCTTCAGTGGATGTTTGTTTACTATGTCTCCTATCCTTGGGTAACTCTGATTGATTGATCCCTGTTTCGGTTTCCAGCCACTTCCCTGTTAATTAACGGCTCATCATTCAGGAAAGTCTGTAAATCTGAACAAATATACTTTGTTTTCTGTTTTTGTAAATGGATTTAATATTAAAAGTGCTGATGGATTGCGCAAATGAGTCGGTCGATGTCGTTCATTCGGAATGGCATTCCACATCGCAACAAGGAGATCAAAGTTGGTCTTGCCCTTATAGATAAAAAGAACATGAGCTGACGAAACATCCGGTTCCGGAACAAGAGTTGAGAGTTACCAAACTTTATATGGAACAGATTTCCGGTTTAGACAGAAAGGGAGCAAGTGTGGTATTGCTTGGCGCGGAAATATTTTATATTTCAGCGGAAGTTGATTCAATGTCTTTGAGGATGTTCAGGGATGCTGCTGTGGAGAACTTTGATAATTCTGAATTTATATTCCCAATCATTTTCTCCGGATTAAAACCCTTTTTGGGGTAATGGATCCGTTTCTATTTCGGCATGCCTGATCTTCGCTGCTTTCTTTCCCGAATGAAAGGAATAGTTCAGGTTAAACATCAATAGAAGGTCGGGAACATGAATCGTACCCCTGTCATAACTACTGAAATCGGGGTCTTTTATTTCCGATCCGGAATAGGTAAAATTTTTTGTAAAAGCAAGCCCACTCGTAACACCCACTTTAATGCTCTTTTTGAAGATCTTCTGCAAGGTCACAAAATAAAGGGCATCACTGAAGTTATTATCCTGGATATTATTTCTTGGACTATTGTACACGCAGTTCACTATCAACGATATGTCATACTTAAATGAAGCTATCGCTGAAATCCCTGTTTCTGCTACCAATTGATTCCTGTCCTTGATGGAATAATGCATGGCCAGTGTGTTCCCTTCTGTGTACTGTCCATATAATCTCAGATATGGCGTAAATGTAATCAGTTTGTCAATTTCCATCGATCCCGAGATCTGCATGCCATATTGGTGAATAGTTCCCAGATTGAATGGACTGGTTTTGACCAGGATGGTGTCATATGGCAATGTCAGATTGTTGATCGCATCGGTAATACAATTGTAGAACGACTTTAAGGAGATAAAGTTACTGTTGAAACTTTTTGAGTACTCTGCGTATGCGACTGTTCTGAATTCAGGTTTCAGTGAAGGATTTCCAGAGCTTAATGTGAACGGGGAGTCCATTGTCTGAGTAGGATTCAGCTGGAATATATCCGGTCGTCTTACAGTGCGACTCAATGACAATTTTATTGCCTGATGCAATGGAAGTTTGATATTGCAAACGACAAATGGTAAAAGCGAAAATTGGCTTGCATGTATAGAATTTTTCAGTTCTGAAAAGGAATTTTCAAACCTAAAGCCAGCATTCCAGTCATATTTTGCCTTGTTGCAACCGATCGAACTATAAGCTGCGTACATTTTTTCTGTATATTTAAAATCAGTGTTGGTGAGATCCTCCATGGTCTGCCACCTGACTTTCCCACCCACACTTAATTTCAATTCTTTACTCAGAAACAAATTAAGGTCGATCTTCAGCGCAGCGGTGTTTTGCAAGGGCCTGGTGGTGCTGGTCACAGGGATCTCAGACGGATCTTCAACACCTGCTGTTGAGCAGGTTGATTTAGTATCACCATTCAGGTGATAATCGCTGATGTTTACCTCAAGATCGCTGCCTTTTTCATTAAAAACATGTCTGTAGTCTAAAGAACAGTATGTATTATAAATCATTTTGGAAGTCTCCCTCTGTGTATCTTCCTGATCTGTAATTCCAAAATTTGTCTTCGTACCGGCGATCCCTTTTAGGCTATAGGAAACAGGATTGTAAAACACCTGTAGACTGGCATTATCCTTCTTATTGAAAGTATAATTCATACCAACCTCATTTCTATAAGAATTATATTGCTGCCTTAGATATTCATCCGATCTTGTTTCAATAGTCTGCGGATGATCAGTGAAAGTCCTTGTGGTGAGGTCATGTAAATCCCCGTGGATCAATTCACAGGCGGAAGATACATATATGCTGAATCTTTTCGCAGAAAATTCAACATTAAATGATGGATGTGTGAATATAAGTGAGGTAGAACCAGGAACGTCAAGGTTGATCTGCCCTCCGATCCCTGTGTTTTTCTCCTTTTTCAGGATGATATTGATAACGCCTGTCACGTCAGAATCATATTTTGCCGAAGGAGAACTCATTACCTCTATTTTGTCAATATCCTTTGGATTGATTCCGCTCAGGTAGTTTTTATCCTTCTCCTTTCCATCGACCAGGATCAGGATTTTGTTGCTTCCTTCCAACGAAATATTCTGGAACAGGTCTACCTGTATGCCAGGGATCAACTTAATCATATCAAGTCCGGTGGATGAAACATCTTTCATGGTCTTGGTAACAAAATATGTGATACCATCCTGTCCTGACTTTCCTTTGATCCGGCTCCCGGTCACATTGACCTCTTTGAGGATTATTGAACTTTCATTAAGAGAGATGATCCCTGCATTGGTCAAAGAATGTCCCTGGACATTGATCTCTTTCGATGAACTTTCATACCCTACCATTGAGGCCTGCAACCGGTACATCCCTTCCTGCAGGTTTTTAAAAGTAAAATATCCACCGCTGTCGCTGTTTGTACCATTTATCATTTTGGAGTCTGCAGAACCATACAAAACGACATTGGCAAAGGGTAAAGGCTGATGATCTTTCATATCAGCTATCATGCCCGAGATTGATGAAAGATTCTGAGCCCATGATATCGATATTCCAGGTATAAAGGAAACCAATAGACATAGAAAGATATTGTATCGGATCTTTCTTGTTGTAAACCGCAAATTGTTTTTCATTTTGAACCTTTTTAAAATAATTACTTCGAAAATTGCGGATACAAAATGATAGACAATTTGCCTTACATGCAAATTAATGACATGTGCGACAAGGATTTGTGATAGGATGCAAGATTGTCACGGTACCACGAAAGACATCTGTGACCAATGGCAAGGATCTGGGACGAATAGATTATTTTACCTGGTTAAGGAGTCGATCAAACAGTTCAACTTTTTGCCTTGAAACGGGAATCTCAAGATCTGATCCGAAGAATTTCAATCGGTACCCAAGTGAATTGCCCTTTTTTAAGCGGATCTTTTTCAGGTTTACGATATAAGTCCTGTGAGTCCTGAAATAATACGGGATGGTGTTTAATTGACGCTCAATATTGCCGATTGAATTGCGGATTAGTGTTTTATGGATCCCTTTATTATCTGAAAGATAAAAGATCACATAATTACCATCGGCTTCGATGTACAAAAGTTCATGCGGGTAAAAAGCTAAATCCTCTTTTTTAAGCTGAGAAGTAATTTGTATCTTTTCTTCCGGGTTCTCAATATTTTCTTTGTTACCAGTGTCTTCTTCAAAATCTTTCGTGATCTCACCAAGGAGGAGATGACGGTAATGGATTAAGGTGAAAAAGCCAAATGGGATGATTCCGACCAGGAATGCTGCCTCACAGGAATCAGCTAAGGTTGCGATATTCCATCGCAAACCAGGCTCTTCCATAATAAAACCCATAAAATAGACAATGATTCCCATCCACAAGAGAACCAGTACAATTGCAGTGATTTCTTTTAAGAATGTCCATTCTTTTCCGGATGAAAAGAACGGGATCATTTTCAGGATTGCAATAAAAAGATAAATACACAAGGATGTGACACCAAAATAAATGGCCATGGTGGCCAGATAGTTATAATGATGGGATGGATGGGTTCCAAGAGGCTTGTATAACAGAGCAAAACCAAGGCAAAACATCATGAATATCATTGACCCTGGTAATGGCTTTTTAAGAATGAAATTCTGAGGGTACCTTTTGTTAAACAATTCTGACAATTTGACCATGTGTCTTTCTTATTCATGACCGAAGTAATCGGCGAAATAACTGAACTTATGATTCTGTTGCATACTTTCGAACCGTTGATACGAACAAAGATAAAAATTATACTGATATTGAAAACACCGGTCACCCCCACCTCTCAATGCCGGAGTAAATTGACAATCATTAAAATTGAAATTCAATTGGTTAGTCGTTCACTTAGGAGCCCTAATACCCGATCAAAAGACTTCCGGATATAGGTTGGTTTCCGGTAAAGATAATACCGGTTTGTTATTTATGTAATTTTGGATATTAATTCTTTCCATATGAAAACCTTTTGCTTTCTTTCCTTGGTGCTATTCCCATATCTCACATTTAGCCAATCAAAGCTGACATATTTTGATAAAATAATTGGATTCAATTACTGGAGCATCGATACAAGTAATAGTGATATAAAATCTATTGTAGAACTGTGGAAGAAATATCTCATCAGGAAAGATTATGGATGTATATATAAAATCGATACAGCTGGATATTGTTTCTGGAATGAAGAAGAAAAACAACTGTATAATGATCCTGATCTGATCCTTTCATACGATTCATACCTTTTTAATTCTCAGTTCAATATCCTTAAAATAGAACTCATCGAACAAGGTTTTTTCAAGATAATGAATATAAAAGGTTTCGTTGACGATTCAACGTGCAAGTTCAAGACCCAGGCAATCTTTTATGTATTGGCCAAAAAGGTTAATGACAAATTTAAACTGTTCAACTACTTTTATCTGGACAAAGAGAAACTATTGCAAACAAAGATCAGGAATGTATGCTATTACTATCCTGTGGATTATAAATTTGATAAACAGAATGCCTTGAAATTCGTCAATTTTGAGGATAGCCTGTCGACCCTCTTTAATCTTCCGGTACCAAAGGAATTGATTTATCTTGTTGACAGGAATACAGATTCTTTGATCCACCACCTTGGTTATAATTATTTTGGTCAAACGGGTACTGGAAAAAAATATGGGAAATTCATTTACAGGGAAAACATGATCCTTTCATCCACTGATGAGAATCATAGGCATGAAATGGTCCACTATTTCACAAAAATAAAGAATCCTGATGTTATTGGATTTTTTGATGAAGGGCTGGCAACCTATTTTGGGGGTAATTTGGGCAATCCTTTACAATGGCATCTCAATTACTTGAATGAGTATATTAAAGATAAACCTGATTTGGATTTAACTGACAATAATAAATTCATTTATATCAACGCCAGGATAAATCCCCAATACGTTTTAGGGGCTATAATAATGAAATATACCATTGATAAATATGGCTTTCAAAAGGTTCTGGCATTATTACAATACTCACAAAAACAAAATAAATATTCAGATGTGATTGAAAAAGAATTGGGAATAAAGAAATCGGAACTCAATACTTTCTTTAGAAATTATTTAAACGAACATGCCGATAAATGAGAGCAACTAAAATTATTTTGGCAGCCTTGCTGTTCGGACTGCTGCTGGCCTGTGGCGGCAGGGAAGGGACGGGTAAGCTTCATTACTCTTCATCAAAACCATTGGCCCGGTGGTGGTGGTTTGCAAGGACCATAAAGAAAGAAGACGTCAGGTATAACCTTGACTGGGTCAAGAAGAACGGTTTCGGGGGTGTGGAGATCGCCTGGGTTTATCCGCTGAACCGGAAACGGTTCAAAGATGAGCCACTTGACACTAACTATCTCCCCAGGCAGGAATGGCTCAGCCCTGAGTGGTCCGGCATTGTGGCTTATGCGAAGCACTATGCCGACACCCTCGGCCTTAGCTGTGACTTTACTTTCGGAACAGGATGGCCTTTCGGAGATTCAAAGGTGAAAAGGGAAGATGCGACGCAGACTGGGCATGAAAAGAACGATAGTCTCAAATGGACCTATGCTGTTGTTTCCTGGGAATATCCCAGGAAAGGTTATATCATCAACCATATGGACCAGGGAGCCTTCAACAGGTACGCGCAACGCATGGAGAGTGCCCTGGCACCGGCAATGAATGGATCGGTATCGGGTCTTTTCTGTGATTCGTGGGAAGTGGAGACAAGCAGGATCTGGACAACAGGTTTCGGTGATACCTTTAAACGAACCTACGGGTACGATATCAATCCATACATGGATAGCATTTATTCCCGGGATAACTTCGATGAGCGGTACGATTACATGAAACTGGTCTCTGAATACATCGTGAATAATTTCTACAGATCCTTTGCCGCAGAGTGCCGCAGGCTGGGTACTTTTTCACGCGTACAATGTGCGGGGGCTCCTGTGGATCTGATTTCAGCCTATGCGTCGGTGGATGTTCCGGAAACGGAAGCCATGCTTTATGAACCACCCTATGCAAGGATTACGGCCTCGGCTGCCTGTCTTTCCTCTAAAAGAGAAGTATCTTCCGAAACCTTCACATGCACGTATGGTTTCCCCAGGTATGATGAAGAAAAGAAGAAGATGGATTTCAGACTCAGGGGGAAAGAACAGGTTGCCGACCTTAAGCTCGTTGCCGATGCACTTTTCGCCAATGGAGTGAATCAGATCATCTGGCATGGCATGCCCTTTAACCCGGTGGGCATCGACACGATCATGTTCTATGCCTCCGTACATGTAGGGCGAAAAGGCAACCTGGCCAAAGATATTCCTGCCTTCAACAGTTACATGTCCAGGGTTTGTGGCTATATGAAAAGAGGGGTCACCTACTCTGAAGTTGCCGCTTACCTGCCTGTTGAGGACAGTTGGACAACGGGGTTGATGAAAGAACCCGATCCTCAGCAGCCATGGGCCTGGGGAGAATATGAGATGAGAAAGACAGTTCCGCCCGCCGGACTCAGGGGCTATAATCCCATCTGGATCAGCGGGGATTACCTTAAGAACGCCACGGTAAAGGATAATAAACTGGTTTGCGGGTATGAATCGTTTTCGGTGTTGTACATTAATGTTTCCTATATCGATCTGGATGCCCTTAAAACGATTGTGCGGTTTGCAAAAGAGGGGCTGCAGGTCTGCCTTCGGCAGGTACCACGCCAGCCGGGAAAGAACAAATCACCGGAATACGATAAACTCCTGGCAGAACTGGCAGGCATGAGGAACGTAAGTCGTGAATTCCCGGGGATTACCGGCCTGAACCCGCTGGTGAAGGGAGACAGCATCCCCGATTTTTGGTGCAGGAAAGCAGGGGATGAGTATTTCTTCTTCATGGGCAATCCTCAATCAAAGGACCTTCATCTTCCACTGAAATATGGGCAGTCATTGTGTTCGCAAACGGTAAGCAGGAATCTGACTTTCAACATAAACGGTCACGAACAGAAGATCACCATTGAATTCAAACCCTACCAATCCGTCCTGTTGAAAATCGAGAAGCAAGGTAATCCTGAGTATCTCGATATCTTTTACGATCCTCCTGTTCCCAGGACAGAACCTTTATGATGACGTGTAAATTCAGACCATTCTTTAAATCTCCAAATTTTCAAATTTTCAAATCCCCAGCTGGCCCAGCTGGCGCGCATTTGTGACCCTGAATTGTTACCCTGTTACCTTGTTACCCTGTTACCTTGTTACCCTGTTACCTTGTTACCTTGTGACTTTGTGACTTTGTGACTTTGTTACCTTGTTACCCTGTAACCTTGTTACCTTTTGACCCTGTGACAGTTATACAAACTTCCTATAAGCGTTGTATACGCGTTCTATAAGCGTTCTATAAGGGTTCTATAAGCGTTCTGTATCTTAACTATACCTTAGCTATACCTGGTCTATACCCGACCTGTTTCCAACTATATATAAATATCGATATTCATATCTCCCTTCTCCGGTTAAGGATATTCACCTTATTATCCTGATAATAACTCATTTAACATGATCTTTTCCCCTCAGCATGGTCGTTTAGCCTCGCCTGCCCTTCCATCTAACCCTGCCAGCCCTGCTAAAAACTTTAATTTTATTTAATCAATATATTTGGTAATCTTGGGATATGTAATAAAAATATATATAACTTCGTGGGGTCAAACCTTCATGCCCGATGAAAAAACTATTTACTCTGTTATTTTTTCTCTCTGCATCCCTGATCTCCTCCAGCCAGGTATCAAAGATAAATCCTGATTTTTTAAAATACCTGGATGACCTGCACGCCGGGAAGATCACTAATACTGACGGCCATGGCCACTATCTTGGCTACGTGCCTCCCATAAAACGGACCTATACATCCCGGAACCAGTATCCGCAGCCGCTTGCCATGACCTATGTCTTACCTACCGCTTATGACCTCCGTGATTATGGATTCATGACTTCGGTCAAGGATCAGGGAGGCTGCGGCTCCTGCTGGACCTTCGGCACCTTCGGCTCCATGGAATCCCGCTGGAAGGTAATGGGGTTTCCCGACTACGACCTCTCTGAGAATAACCTGAAAGATTGTGCGGGTTTTGACCTGGGACCTTGCGACGGCGGTAACAGCTGGATGTCAATCTCTTACCTTACGAGATTCTCAGGCGACTATCTCGATAACCAGGATCCTTACGCCGATTATTCCGAAACCTGCCTTAACCTCGGCAACACCCAGACCTCCTTCGAATTCGACGAACGCTTCCTTCCTGAAGACCAGAATGTGATCAAACAAACCCTCATGACCTGGGGCGCAGTCTATACTGCTTTTTATTATGACGATTCTTATATGGATTATGGTAACAATACCTACTATTACGGCGGCACCAATACTGCAAACCATGCAGTCACCATCGCCGGCTGGAATGATACCGTTACCACAGCCGCCTCCAGCCCCGGGGCATGGCTCATAAAGAACAGCTGGGGAACCGGCTGGGGTAATTCCGGCTATTTTTATATCTCTTACTACGACTCGCAGATAAACAGTGAAGCTTCCTATTACCCAAACAGGCACAACATGAGCACAACCTATACCCAGTACAATTACGCTCCCCTCGGGGAAGTGATCGATTATGGGTTTAGTTCGCCGACCGCCTATGCCGTTCAGAAATATGTCAGCACCTCAACCTACCCCCTGATCAGGATATCTTCCTGGGTCGCCTCCGGTAACGGTACCATGGACTTGTCTGTATGGAGCAATTTCGACGGGGCTACCTTCTCTGGTCTTCTCGATTCCGTCACAAACATACAAACACCGTTTAACGGCTTTTATTCATGGGACCTTCCGGTGCCGCTGAACATACCCATTGGCAATGCCTTCTACATCAGGGCAAAATACTATACCCCTGGATATGATATGCCTATCGCCGTTGAAGAACAACAGGAAGGCTATTCTTCACAGGCAGTCATCGAGTCGGGCGTGGCCTGGGTAAGCCCGGATGGAAATACCTGGACACCCATCGGGGCCAGCACCACCCTGCCCTATAATCTTTGTATTCTTGCCTACGCAGCAAACGAACCAGTTGCACCCGTCACCACAGCTGGCTCGGTTACGGTCTGCCCCGCCTCAAATGCTGTAATACCTTTAACAGTGACCAATTTCACCAGTATTACGGGCTTCTCACTGCGCCTGGATTATGATGCCTCAAAGCTGACCTATCTTTCGATAAGCAATATAAATGCTGCCCTTTCAGGACTTACAGCTTCAGATTCCCTCGTATCAGGTACTACCCATAAGCTTATGCTTCAATGGCAGGGAACTTCGGCAAAGACGATTTCTTCAGGCGGATTGATCGCAAACCTTCAGTTCACCTATATCTATGGGAGCCCCGTGCTTGCCTTCAACAATGTTGCCGATTATGGCTGGGATTGTCGCTATTTTGATTCCCAGAAAAGCCCCCTGTTTGATAATCCCACGGCAACCTATTATGTAAACAGCGTTGTCACCCTCGGCTCTGCAGTGACTCCCGTAATTACCGGCCCGGCCGGTGTCTGCGTGAATTCTGCAGGGAATGTCTACACAACACAATCCGGCATGAACAACTACATCTGGAATATCTCTGCCGGCGGAACTATTACTGCCGGCGGAACTTCCGCCAACAATACGGTCACCGTCACCTGGAATACCACAGGCACCCGCTGGGTGAGTGTCAACTTCACAAATAGCCTGGGCTGCACAGTTTCAAATGCCACAGTATACAATGTTACCGTTAATCCTCTGCCTGTGCCCTCAATCACAGGGAACAATTCTGTGTGCGCTGGAACTGCCGGAGTGGTCTATACCACTCAGGCGGGAATGTCAAACTACGTCTGGACAGTATCATCCGGAGGGACGATCACTGCCGGGGGTACCTCCGCCAGCAACACCGTTACAGTTACATGGAATACAGCAGGTGCACAATCAGTATCAGTTAATTATACGAATTCCCACGGCTGTACCGCCGCTTCACCGGCTTCTTACCAGGTAACAGTTACTCCCCGCCCTGTGCCTACCATCACAGGAAACAACATGGCTTGTACCCTTGGCAGTTATGTATATACCACACAGGCGGGAATGACTGCCTATGACTGGATGATCTCACCAGGTGGTGTCATCCAATCAGGCTCAGGAACGAATGCTGTTACTGTTTTGTGGATTAGTACAGGAACACAGTCGGTTTCTGTGAACTATACGACTACTACCGGCTGTTCACCAACTGCACCAGGTACCTTTTCTGTTACTGTAAACGCCTCACCGCAACCCTCCATCACAGGTCCGTCATCAGTATGCGCAGGAACTTCAGGGAATATCTATACTACGCAATCCGGGATGTTCAATTATACCTGGGTGGTCTCATCCGGGGGCACGATAACCTCAGGTGGGTCTTCGGGCAGCAATACGATCACGGTAACATGGAATACGGCAGGCGCCCGCTACGTAGCTGTTAACTACGAAAATTCTGCCGGATGTCATGCTCCACAGCCGGCAATGTTCAATGTAACCGTCAATGCATTGCCGGTTCCCACGCTTACAGGTATCGCCGGACTCTGTCCGAATGTCTCCGCAACTTATACCACTGATCCCGGCAAGACCAATTATACATGGACAGTTTCAGCAGGAGGCAACATCACAGCAGGAGGTTCCTCAATCAGTAACTTTATCACCGTCAGCTGGCCAACTATCGGCCAGGAATGGGTTAGGGTACGATATACTGATCCCACAGGATGCGCGGCAGCAACTTATACCCAGTTTAACGTTACGGTCAGTAATATGTTGACCCCGACGATCACGGGACCGACTCCTGTTTGCCAGGGTTCTGCCGGTAACGTCTATACCACCCAGGCAAATATGACCAATTATGTATGGACCGTTTCTTCAGGCGGCCTTATTACTTCCGGTGCAGGTACTTATGCCGTCAATGTTAAATGGACAGGTTATGGAGCACAATGGGTCAAAGTCATTTATTCGAATGGAGGTGGCTGCAGCGCTTCGTCGCCTACACAGTACAACGTGTCTGTCACCAGGGCACCGGTTCCATCCTTAACCGGCGTTACCAGTATATGTGCCGGATCGACTGCAACTTATAGCACTGATGCAGGTATGACCAATTATATCTGGACCGTTTCTTCCGGCGGTACAATCCTGTCGGGAACAGGTACTAAACAGGTCAATGTGCATTGGATCACCGCAGGAGCAAACACTATCTCAGTGACCTATACTCCCTCATCGGGATGCCCTGTCGCTTCTCCGACAGTGAAAGCTGTGACCGTAAATGCCCTGCCATTACCGACAATTACAGGACCGGTTACTCCTTGCGTCGGGGCTTATGTATACTATTCAACAGAAACAGGGATGACAAATTATTCGTGGTTCCTCGGTGGTTCAGGAGGGATAATTTATACCGGATTCAACAGCCACCAGATCGCTGTTAAATGGACTCTGCCCGGAGCCAAGACGGTAAGTGTAAATTATACCACACCCGCAGGCTGCAGGGCTATTGTATCCACAGTCCTCAATGTCACTGCGATCACTTGCCCCGATACCTTGACAGCAGGGATTGACACTATCCATGACATAGGATTCTCCATCTACCCTAATCCTAACAATGGACTGTTTACCGCGCTGATCAGTTGTGAATGCCGCGATAACTGTTCTATCGATATCTTCAACATGATGGGGGTAAAAGTATTCGAAATCCCCAGCCTGAACATCGGGACTAGTATGGAATTGCCCATCGACCTCCAGGATGTACCTGACGGCCTCTACATCGTGATCTTCCGTAGCAGCAGTCAATGCATCATCCGGAAAATTGTGATTGATAAATAGCTGTATCCTATGGAAGAGCAAAAGAAATATATTGCAACAGAGATCGGTTCGATGGACAGCATCAGCCGGGTCATGTTGAAAGAATCCCTGGGTCTTACCGGGGCTGAGATTTCACTAAACCGTATGCCTGCCGGGAAGGCAGGTAACTTTATCCATTCCCATAAAAGGAATGAGGAAATATACATCTTTACTGCCGGCAAAGGCTTATTTTGGCTTGACGGAAATGTAATTCCTGTGAAAGAAGGAACCGCGGTCCGCGTTTCTCCCCCTTGCATGAGATGTCTTAAAGCCGGCGATACTGAACCTTTAGCTTATATCTGTATCCAGGTGGATGAGGGATCACTGGTCCAGGCCTCAAGGGACGATGGAATAAGATCAGAAGTTCAGCCTGTGTGGCCATAAGTTAATTTGACCGTTTTTTCCAGGAGAGAAATATAATCATCTGATGAGCGTTAACTATCCTGCTTGCACCGGGAATGATACCAGGTGTAAGCTTGTTTCATTTCACAGTTTCAACAAATAAATGATTGCTATGAATCCTGAAGTCGATGAATATATAAGTAAAACCGGAAAATGGCAGGAAGAATTTGAGAAATTAAGAATGATCATTCTCGACTGTAATCTGGAAGAAGAATTGAAGTGGGGCGTCCCCTGTTATACATCTCAGAAGAGGAACATTGTTTTAATACATGGCTTTAAAGAGTACTGTGCAATTCTGTTTTTCAAAGGTGCCCTGTTGCATGATGCCAATGGTATTCTTATCAGGCAAACGAAGAATGTTCAGGCCGCCCGCCAGATCCGGTTCACCGGTATCCGGGAAATAGTTGCAATGGAACCCGTCTTGAAAGCCTATATTTATGAAGCAATCGAAGTGGAAAGAGCTGGCTTGAAGGTGAACTTTATAAAGAATACAGAACTTATATTTCCTGTAGAGTTTCAAAATAAATTAGATGAGATTCCTGACTTGAAAACTGCTTTTAATGCATTGACTCCCGGACGGCAAAGAGAATACATTCTTTATTTTTCTGCACCTAAACAATCCGGTACCCGGGAATCAAGGGTCGAAAGATGCATAAGGCAAATTCTCAATGGAAGGGGTTTACACGAATAGTAAATTTAATGTGATAATCTGGTACTCATGGGCATTTTAAGAGCCATCTTTTGTATCATCTTCCCTCCTCTTGCTGTAATTGACCGGGGATGCGGTGCAATCCTGCTCGTACTATTACTTACCTGCTGCGGATGGATCCCGGGTGTGATCGCCGCAATCCTTTTTAACACAAAAGGCTCACGTTAAGTTATATCGGTTGCCAGACAAGCCGGGGAACCTGAGTTCCCTGCCGGGACTGATTTCACATCCTGTCCCGGCCCTCTGATCTTACATCTGCCAGTCAAACCTGGACCTGTGGCCTTTTTCTCATTGGATATTGCATATAAGAGTTTTAATAAATACCTTTGAACAGTCTCTTTATACCGTGCGGCATCCGCCCGGAAAGCAAAATGACCATCCTGCGGAAATATGAGCGTTGATCCTGCCGATAATGCCCTGATTGAAAGATACCTGCTCGGGAAACTTACCGATGCAGAGATCGCTGATTTTAATGCCCGTCTTGAATGTGACCGCGAATTTGCCAGGAAATTCAGGCTGATCAAAATGTTTCCTGAAATGATGACCGAAGCCGGCAGGAAGGAACTGGAGAAAAAGATTATCGAAGCCGCAGAACGCCTGATGGCAGAAAAGCCTCCCCGTTACCCGAACAAAAAACTCCTCCTCTGGGGAGCCGTTTCCGTTAGCATATTGGTCATTGTCCTTTTACTGATTATTTTCTCAGGAAAGCACAGGACCCCGCAAACAGCCACCATAGAACAAAATAAAATTATGGTTCATGAAACGGTTTCAAACGCTGTAGTACCGGCCCCAGGGAAAGATACTGCTGTCCCGGCCACCCAAAAAATAGTGAACCCACAGGTGAAAGAGGTGCAAAAAAGCCCCGCCCCTTCCATTTTGCAGAAAGCGACAGGGCCGGTATCTCCTGAAGGAAATGCAAAGTTTTACCGGAAAGACACGATCTTTTTCAGATGGAACCAGAAGTGCGATACCTTCACCCGGCTCTATATCTACTCCGAAGCGAACAACATGCTGATGCTCTGGCGGGGAATCACACCGGGCATCCAGAAATACAGGATCCCCGGCACCTACCTCTTTCCCGGTACATACTACTGGTATGTGGGAAGTGCAAAAGATGATAAACATTCATTCATGGTTGTCGAATCAAAATGAATACTCCACAGCAAATATCCCGGACAATGAATAGATTTTCCTGGGGATCTCTTTTCTTTTTCTTTCTAAACTCTTTCTTTTTTACAAACTCGATTTCTGGCCAGGGATATAAAGATTTTTGGTTCGTCGCACCGGAGGTTTATGAAACGCACGGCGACCGGCCGATCTATATGCGGATCTCAACCACGACGGATACTGCCCATATCTCTCTGGACCAACCCGCAAGCCCTTCTTTTACCCCTATAACCGCGACCATTGCTCCGAATTCCACATTTACCATAGACCTTACTCCCTGGATAGACAGCATTGAGGACAAGCCTGCAAATACAGTTCTTAACTATGGAATGCACCTTACTTCCGACGTACAGGTGAATGCTTATTATGAAGAAGCCTCAGCCAATAATCCGGAACTTTTCACTATGAAGGGTAAGAATGCTCTGGGCACTGAGTTCTATATCAACGGCCAGTACCATTACCCTAATCACTGGACAGCAGATCTGACCGCCGAAGCATTCGACATAGTGGCAACTGAAGATAATACCCTCGTGACTATCACTGTTTCACAAGATATAACAGGACATCTGGCGAACAGTACATTCACAGTGACCCTTAACAAAGGGCAGACTTATTGCGCCCGTTCCACAAGCAACGCCGCTCCTGTATCTCTCCGGGGATCCCACGTTGTTGCAAATCACCCTGTCGCAATAACGATCAGCGATGACTCCATACAGGAACCTGAAGGTGGTGCCGTTGGCTGGGACCTTATCGGTGACCAGATCATTCCTGTTAATCTCCTCGGCAGTGAATATATTGCGGTGATCGGTTATGACAATGCCAACGAGGAAAGGGTCTACATGGAGGCTGCATACGATAGTACGAAGATCTATCTTGATGGCAATACGACGCCTGCTGCAACAATTAATATAGGTCAGAATTATTGGTCTCATTTTACCAACCAGACACTGTATATAAAATCATCCAGGCCACTCAGCGCCTACCAGCTTACCGGGTTTACCAACGAAGGGGGCAGCGCTGTTCTCCCTCAGGATTCCTGTACCGGGTCCCGCCAGATCGGCTTCTGCCGCACATCAGCCGGATCATTCAGTATAATGCTGACTACCCGGTCAGGAAACGAAGGCAACTTCACCCTCGACGGCAGCACGACATTGATCACTGCGGCCGAGTTCATCCCGGTGGTGGGCACCTCCAACGCCTGGATGTATACACGGATAAGCTTTACCGCCGGGCAGGTTCCTGTCGGCAACCATATTATCATGAACACCAGCGGAAAATTCCATATGGGTATACTCAACGCTATAAGCACAGGAAGCGCAGAGTTCGGGTTTTTCTCTGATTTTTCAAGCCTTTACCTGGGCCCTGACTCTTTTCTGTGTCAAGGTGACAGTACCGCTCTGGATGCCGGGCCTGGGATGTCAAGCTACATCTGGGAACATCTGGTCGGCAGCACCTGGACCGTAGTCGGGAACCAGGAGACCTATATGGTGAAGGATTCAGGATACTTTGCTTGCATGACAACAGATGAGTATTGTACTCTTTCGGATACCATTCATTATGGTTTCTATCCTGCAGCCAACGTATCTCTTGGACCTGACCAGACAATCTGCCAGGGAACCACAACCACATTTGACGCAGGAGCTGGTTTCCAGTCATACCTCTGGAATACCAGCGCTACCACCCGTTTCCTGACCACAGGACAGGAAGGTACATATTGGGTCCGGGTTACAACTATCAACAACTGCAAGGCAAGTGACACTGTGGTCCTGACCATCGATTCTCTCACAACAACCACACATGCGATCTCAGGCCCCTCCCTGATATGCCAGGGACAAACTTCGGTACCATATACCATCCAAAGCCTTCCATTTGCCACTTCTTATGTATGGACATTACCACCCGGAGCCTCGGGCAACAGTTCAACAAATTCCATTACCATCAACTTTACCTCACCAGCCTCCTCAGGAATGTTGAAGGTGCACGGTGTGAATATTTGTGGCAGCGGCCCTGATACTTCTCTCATGATCACGGTCAACCCCACACCCCACCTTACGAACAACCCTCTCCTTGAAAGCTTATGCAGTAACACATCTACCAATATTGCACTCACGTCAGATGTTCCGGGGACATTATTCACCTGGACGGCAACGGGCTCTTCTCCACAGGTATCAGGCTATAGCGATAATGCCATCCCGACGGTTTTACTGAATCAAACCCTGGTCAATACAGGGTTTAACATTGAGACCGTTACCTACCATATCACGCCTCAGGCCAATGGATGCGACGGACCTGCCTCCGATTATATCGTTACAGTCTACCCGGTCCCTGACCTGTCGGATAATCCACTATCCAAATCGCAATGCACGAACACAGCCACGGGGATAACCCTCACTTCCAATGTTACAGGCACCTTATTCACCTGGACAGCCACGGGCTCCTCTCCACAGGTATCAGGCTATAGCGATAATGCCATCCCAACCGTTTTACTGAATCAAACCCTGGTCAACACAGGGTTCAACACCGAGACCGTTACCTATCATATCACACCTCATGCGAATGATTGTGACGGAACACTGACAAATTACATCGTAACTGTTTTCCCTGTCCCCGATATTTATTTTGTACCTGTGTCACAGGTTATATGCTCAGCCCAATTAACGGGTATCAACAATAACTCTCATGTTGCAGGGGCTTCTTTCACCTGGACTGCCTCCGGCTCTTCGCCCCTGATAACAGGTTATTCATCAGGAACAGGGGCTTTGATCCGCCAGACCCTGGATAACACGGATATTATCCCGGGAACTGTTACTTACCAGGTCGTTCCTCAGGCTAATGGGTGCACGGGGACAGGTGCAAATGTTGTGATCACCGTCAACCCTGTACCGGATGTTACACTGACTGCCTGCTTTGACACCATTACAACGGTCAGCGCCCAGGCATTCAAATTACGTGGAGGGATCCCTATTAACGGGACATTTTCGGGTTCCGGAGTTTCTGCGAATATCTTTACCCCTTCAGTTGCAGGTGCGGGGACACACTCCATTACCTATTCCTACGCCAATACCTTTGCATGCATACGGACTGCCTCACAGAACATCATCGTACTGACAGCATTGCCTTTTTCCTGCGGCTCAGATCTCACAGATGTCAGGGATAATAAGGTTTATCCGACGGTTCAGATTGGCACCCAATGCTGGATGGCCGCTAACCTGAATTACGGCACCATGATCTCAGGATCAGTAGACCAGAGAGATAATTGCATCTCAGAAAAGTATTGTTACAATGATCTGGCGGCAAACTGCAGTACTCAGTCTTATTACCAATGGGATGAATTGATGAGGTATGATAACACATCTGACCAACAGGGCCTCTGCCCTCCTGGCTGGCACATACCTACAGAAGCCGAATGGAATGTCCTGTTTATGGTTTATGTCAGCAGCGGCTTCGCCGGTAGTCCCCTGAAATACTCAGGATATTCGGGTTTCAACGCCCTCCTCTCCGGAACCAGGCATCTTAATGTTCAATGGGATTACCAGGATTTTGCGACATTCTTCTGGTCATCAACTGTTGACGGGAATGATAAGGCATGGGCTCATGGGATGAATGATTATGACCCCAGCGTTTCGGCCTACCCATCCCTGAAGTCGAATGCCTTTAGTGTCCGCTGTCTTAAGGATTGATATTGAGCGATCTTACCTTGAATATCTGTTATAAGACCTGATTACTCCTCTGCTTCTACCTCCTTATCACTACCTGCCTTGTCAGGATGCGGTCATTCGTATAGATCTGCAGGAAATATAATCCCTCCTCAAGATTCTCAACATCGAGTTTTACTTTATCCTGTTTGCTCGCTGGTATTAAATTAATCATCTCCTGTCCCTGGGAATTGATGAGAGTAACCTTCGAAGGCCATTCCTGGGTGGATGTTGGCTCGATATAAATCCTATCATTTGCCGGGTTTGGATAAATATTCAGCAGATCCACGCTGTTCTCACCGATACCGTAAGGGTTTTGATTTACGCTCAGATTGAGCAGGTAAGTGCCGGTATAACCGGTAAATTTGGGAGCTATCTCGAAATAGACCGTCCCGCCATTAACCACGTCGATAGGGTTTGGATCCCAATCGTCAAACACAGAAGACCATGTAGTTCCATCCGTTGAATATGACCAGATGGCATCAAGTGTATATGTCCCTGTTCCCCCGGGATAATTGGCATCGTCAACGGCTGCGCCGATCGTATAAGAATGTCCCTGTGGCAGGTCTATCTTATAGAAATCATAGTCAGTCCCGGTGTTGCAGTTTGAGCCTGGTGTAGTGACTGAGGCTACATTTCCTGAGAAATTCACAGGCAGGTCATAGGCTTCGGCCTGGGTGTCGTTGGGTTCATATATATCGGGAGATAATGGGGCTTCCTGGACTAACACCTCTATGGGATTCTGATAATTCGTCGAGCCGGTTAGTGTCCAGTTTCCTCCGTCGGGTAGGTACTGCAATGCCATGAGGTAGGTCCCCGGGGTGGCAATAAGGTTCGAAGTGGCGAATGTCAATCCGTTGGTATAATGGTCGCCGGATGGAAGTGTGTAACCTGTAAGTTGCTGTATCGTAGCCGCGAAAGAGCCGTCAAGATTATACAAGGATACATCCCAGGTCCCGCTGAAATTTGTGGACCCGTTATTGACCACATCCAGGTGCACTGAAACCGCTTGACCGGCAGTCAGCGTGGTACCCGGGTCAACCATCATATCGGCGTACATTTCAATGGCATTCGAATTGTACACATTTACCTGGATCCCGTTAGTATAGGTGCTTCCATCGTTTATAATCTGCCAGTCTCCCCCGGTTGGCCGTGCAAACACATAGATCTGGTAGTTCCCAGGAAGCACATCAAATAGACCGCTATTCGAGAAAGTCAATCCGTTCGTGTAATGATAGTTGGGAGGAAGGGAATAGCCGGTAAGGATCTGGACAAAATCAACGAAAGTGCCGGTGTTATCAAAGACTGCAGCACAATAATCCCCGTTAAAGGTGGTAGATCCTGCATTTAATAAATCCGTACTTACAGAGAAGGCATTACCATAAGGGAGTGGTGAAGATGAAATAGTCACTGCTGCGTAAATCTGCAGGTTAGCTGACTGTCCTCCGCCATTACTTCCCTGGATCCCGAATATTGCCTGCTGGCCACTGTTGAAGCCTCCCGTTCCCCCACCTGTGCCAACTCCTTCAGGATTCAATGCGTCAAGGTCAAAATACCCGTCGTACATGCCCTGCCATCCCCAGTTAAAATGGAAAAGCCCATTGTCATCATAACCGTCGCACACAAAACAATGTCCTCCGCCTGTGCCGAAGCCGTCATAAATGACCGGCCTGCTGGCATCTAGGTCCGTTTTCAGCATATTTTTCCAGGTCTGATCATCATAATTGGCCCGCGCCAATCCCTGTAAAGTCGAAGGATAACCGAAATAGGTTTTGAGGGCATATTCTGCACAATTGGTCACAGGACTCCCTGAGGAAATAACATACGCACTGCTGCCTCCCGTTTCTGCCACACCGTATGTCATATCCACGCTTACCCCGCAATGATACATAAGTGTGGCAACAGCAGTATTGGAACTCGTGAGTTCCATGGGCATGTTGGTCCAATCGTAAGTTGTACTTCCAAAATCAGCCGATTGGGTTCCATAGTTGGGATCGTTGTAGGAATGAAATCCTGAACCTGTAGCCGGATAATTCCAGAATTTCAGGACCTGGGCCATGGCAGTGGCAACACATCCTGTCACAGTATATTCATTGTAGTTATTATCATAGGGACACAGGTCATTATAATAAGGCGACTGGTTCCATGTTGTCTGAATAAGGGGACTTACACCCTGTGGACCTCTGAAGAAAGGCTTTGGGTTATTTGTTTTACTGAGAAATTCCCATTTTGCTTTGATAGCCGGAGTGGGTTTCATCTGCTGACTGATGGCAAACTGAATCTGGTTCTCATATCCTTTAAGCCAGGAAGCAACATGAGGAGGAATTTTATCAGGATCGAATGATCCCTTGTTCGAGTAACCCAGGATCGGTTCAACGACATCATCACCTGAAACAATTACAAACCCCTGAGTCGAGTTTATATTGAAAACATAAAAATTTACCGCCGGCTCCCGGCCCGGGATCATCATTGAATTTAAAACATAGGAAGTGTAAGAAAGGTTCAGGTCCGAAATGTTCTTGAGTTGACCTGCTGCGGCATTGTTGACCATAAACTGCCTTCCAGTATTCTTTGCGGTATTTACATCGACTCTGGCGGCATAAGTCAGTGTGATTAAGCTGAATAGTATCAGAAACAAAGTAAAGATCTTTTTCATAGGTTCTTTTTTTAAGTTATTTATAAGCAAAAATAATATAACAAGATGCCCAAAACAAGAATATTATACATGATTCTTCATTTTGTTGCGTATATACCACTCCCTCCCTATGCCTTATGCATAACAACATTCTCATCACTAAAACCTTGAACAGCCTTCCGGACTTTATTCTTCTCTCTGGAAACGGAACTTCACCTTGTAATACTGGTTGTAAGGATTGCCTGAATCACTGTAGTTAAGACTTGTGATCTTCTCTTTAACATAATTGGCAGCCTCATCATTGTCAGATTCGAGCTTTTTTATATTAAGCGTTCCGTCATCATTGACTGTGAAAAGAACTTCAACTTGGCCTGTCGTTGGCGCATTTATTAAGTCATCCGGGTTTTGGACTGCTTCGACAAATTTTTGCCGGATGTTCCTGGCACTGGCTGCTGCAGCAGGACTTGCTGCAAAGGTTGATAGTGTGGAAATAAATCCAACCAGCAGGACCATCAGGATGATCCTGGTTATTTTTACTGTTTTCATGATTTTTGCTTTTAGGTTAACCATCAGTGAATAAATATGCCTCTTTAAAAAAGGTTCTCTTGGCATTATATCAATTTAAAATGAAAAACTACTTTGAAATCATAGATATTGGCATCGTTCAATTCAGGACATTGCACGGTCGACATTACCTCCCTGACGTACTTCGCAAGTTCAGCATCATTTGCACGGACGTCCTTGATGATTATTCTGCCTTCATCTGATACTGAAAAAATTACGATGACATCACCCTGGATTGCCTGCTTGTACGCATTCTCAGGATAACTGAACTTTCCCTCGAATTTTTGATTTAACGTACTTGCACAAACACTTGCCGGAGTGCTTGCAAAAGCGTTTCCCGACAGAACCAGCACAGCAAACAATATGATCAAAGTGAACCAAAACCTGTTTTTTGTTTTCATTGAATGCTTATTTGGAACGCATAAAAATAGCTCTGCGGGATATGCCTGTTCAATAATATTCTGCAACCTTCACAAAGCTATGGATGAAAGATAAAAAAAGACCGGTAAAACCACTTTCGGTTATAATCCGGACTTCTGTTCGTCATTCCTCTTTTCTCATATCTCAGGATCTTAATCCCTGCGGAATTCAGGTGAAAACTCCTTCATAAATTCCTCTGCTTTTTCAACCATGATTGTTGGTCCTACAAAGAGAGGAGATCGTTCGTGAAGTTCTTTAGGCTGAATATCCAGGATCCTCCTGAAACCATCAGATGCCTTGCCTCCTGCCTGTTCTGCAAGAAAGGCGACAGGGTTGCATTCATAAAGCAGGCGGAGTTTACCATTTTTATTTTTTTTGGTTCCGGGATAGATGAAAATACCTCCACGGATCAGGTTCCGGTGAAAATCAGCAACCATTGATCCTATATACCTGGTTGAATAGGGCCTGCTGGTTGTTTTGTCATCTTCCTGGCAGTATTTTATGTATCGCTTCACACCTTCAGAAAAATAAATGTAATTAGCTTCGTTGACTGAATAGATATTGCCTCCCTCCGGATATTTCAAATCTGGATGACTGAGTATAAATGAACCAACCGAAGGATCGAGTGTAAATCCGTTCACGCCATTGCCTGTTGTATAAACAAGCACGGTGGAAGAACCATAAAGGACGTAACCGGCAGCGACGAGATTACGGCCAGGCTGCATAAAATCCTCGATCGTAGCAACTCCCCTTACTGTCCTCCTGAGATAAACAGAGAATACAGTTCCTATTGGTGCATTGCTTTCGATATTCGAACTGCCATCCAGCGGGTCAATGGCAACAATATATTTGGCAAGCTTTGAATGGGCGTGGTCGAGAAGGATGATCTCTTCATTCTCCTCTGAACCGATAGCACAGCATTGTCCTCCATCCGACAAGGCTGCAATGAATTGTTCGTTGGCAAATACATCAAGCTTTTTCTGTTCTTCGCCCTGGATATTAACCTCCCCTGCATAGCCCATTACATCGCCAAGTCCTGCCCGGTTTACCTCCCGGTTCACGAATTTGGCAGCTGTCCCGATATCGTTTAATAAACGGGTTAACTCTCCGGTTGCACCGGGATACTCTGATTGCTTTTTAACGATAAATCCTGTAAGCGTTTGAAATTTCATAAAGGTTTCTTTTTGGACTGCAAAGATAATTATTTAGAATGAATAAGAATAAAAAACTATCCCTTAAGACCATCCCTAAATCTATTACATTCCAATTATGCGACATCGTCACTTTGAACTCCGCAAAAACCTACATTTGCAAAAAAAATAATCCAGGACACATGAAAATTATCACAACCGCGATCCTATTAGGAATAACACTTTTGGTAGTCCCCGTGTTCAGCTACTTTTTCGGCACTGCGCCCGGTCCTTCTGAATGGAAGGCAATAAGCACCCTGATAAAGATCATGATTGTCATTGTAGTTTACTCATTTCTTGCAGGCGAGCTTACAAATAACAACAGCCAGGTTGATAAGTTATGGAGCATTATACCTATTGTCTATACCTGGTTAGTTGCCGGATACGGGGATTATGCACCAAGGCTTGTGATAATGGGTTTACTGGTTACACTTTGGGGAGTCAGGTTGACCATTAATTTTGCCATGAAAGGAGCCTACCAGTGGCGTTTCTGGACAGGTGAAGAAGACTATCGCTGGCAGGTTTTAAAACAAAAACCGGAGTTTAAACCTCGCTGGAAATGGATGTTCTTTGACCTGCTCTTCATCTCCGGGTATCAGAATGTGCTCATTCTGTTATTTACGCTTCCGGCCATTGTAGCTCTTCAGAACTTTGCTGTACCTGTGGGTGTTTTCGATTACCTGGCAGCCACTCTTATGTTCTTCTTTATTGCCTGGGAAACCCTGGCCGATATTCAGCAATGGAACTTTCAAAGCAAAAAGTACGCAATGATCAAAGCGGGTGAAACACTGACCGGTGATTACAAAAAGGGATTCCTTGATAAAGGTTTGTGGGCTTACAGCCGCCATCCAAATTATTTTGCAGAGCAGGCGATCTGGGTCTGCTTTTACCTCTTCAGTGTAGCTGCAAGTGGACACTGGTTTAACTGGAGTATCGCAGGCTGCCTGCTCCTGGTTGTGCTTTTCCAGGGTAGCTCAAGCTTCAGCGAAGAGATCAGTGCCGGCAAGTATCCCGATTATGTGGATTATCAGAAGAAGGTCCCCAGGTTTTTACCACTTGGCCGCCTGCTAAAGCGACCACTTTCACAAGATCAGTCCAGGGAAAAGTCAGATGATTGGTCAGGGTGATAATGGATCGTTTTCTTTGCCGTTTTATATTTGTTTTACCTGGTTATTTTTGGGATCATAAATAAACTCACCTGAAACGGACTTTTTCCAGGAACTTGAATTGTTTTCATCCATCATTCTTTTAATATAATCGTGAGCTTCATCTACTGTCCTGAAAGTAAGTATTTCCATATACCATCCCTCAAAGGCATAATCTGTGTGCTTGTATTTTACATATTTCCATTTTTTCCCAAATAAACCTTTTTGTTCAATTTGTATTGAATAGGGATTTCTTACTTTTTCTTTTTCAGAATGTTCATTATAATGAACATCTTCTACGATCCTGTAATGAATGATGTTGTTTTTCATTATCGTTTTTATTTGTTTGTGAGACTCAAATTTTTTGAATGTAGTGAAAAAAAATTTGTTAGTCGAACAATCCCGACGAAGTCGGAGGGTATAACCTGCCTGCCGGCAGGCAGGTACCCCGCCCCTTAGGGCGGAATTAAGGTCCAGGGCTTGCCCTGGGGCTCATACCCGTGATTTTTTATAAACAATTCAAGCCTTTCTCTCTTAGCTGTGACTGCTTCAATATATTAAGTGTCAATTGACTAAAGTACATCCTGCAACATCTCATCAATTCATCAATGCCCGTGATTGGACGTATCAAATAAATTGACCAGGTACTTCGATTTTTATTGACCACCTTTTTCAAAGGTGGCTTTCCCACCCTCTGTTACATTCATCAGAAAGATCGGTTCTTTGCCTTTTAATGGCATTATACAAAATTAATTAGTTTTATGTTGCTTCAATATTTTTCATGTTTTTTTTGAATATGATAATCATATGATTTGCATCTGAGGACAACAACTTTGCTCATTTACTTTAGTTTGTTATAAAAGTGCGACAATTACATTCAGGATCTTTGTGTCGAGTGTCAGGAAAAGTTTAAGAGTTTAAAACTATTATACTTTTTTAAGAATTCCCTGTTCAATTTCGGGATGCCTGATCATTCCGCCTGACATGCCTGTTTGAAAGGCAAGGAATGCCACCAGTAATGCAACGATCAGCATCGCAATGTTGAGTTTTTTCATAAGACTGGCATTTTTCCTGGAAAACCACAAGGCTGCAATAGCGATAATACCGTTCGCCAAAAGTCCGTAAAAGAAAAAATATCCCCAGTTCTCATGGCTTTCGATTGCATCATTACTGATCCCCGGATAGCTCTTTATGATGTCTCCGGCACTGTCACCGGTAAGGATTGACAAAACAGATAACACCGCAACAAGAATATAAAACCAGCAGGAAAGTCTTTTTATTTCCATATTTTTCCAGAAGACGGCAAAAAGGTTAAGTAGGATAGCAAAACCGAGCCCGACAATGGGCAGGTGGTTGAACATCAGGTGTAAATGTGCTGCATTCATAGATTTAGTTTTTTTATATTACTACAAGGTGAAGTATATTGGTTTAATAATAAGCACTTCAGCGACATTCAGGAAGATTCTGTTTTTCACTATTGATTTAAAGTTGATTCTCAGGGTAACGGCAGGAAGGTGCAGACTCATTCTAAAATCGTAGGAATATAAAACTGGTCGAGGTCTTTGACTTTCCCAAGTTCATAAGGAAAGAACACAACGGTTTTCTTCATGTTTTCGTGCCAGTAATCACACACAATATTATTTTTCTCCTTCACTACCTCAATAACAATAAATCGTGATGTGCGGTCAGAAAGATGATATACTTCGTCACCATTCTCAAAATCATCGATAGAATGCATTTTTGATGGTATTAAGTTTATTATACTAGTCTTTTCCGGGTACCTGGCCGGAGGCCTATTCCAATCGGAGTATTTCATTATAAGCAGGAATATCCAAAAATCCGTGACCACTGATATTGAATGCGATTACCTTTTTCTCTCCTGATTCACGACATTTAATTGCTTCATCAACAGCACAGCACACCGAATAGGCAGATTCGGGTGCCGGCAGCCAGCCTTCGCTTTCAATGAATATTTTTGTATTTTGAAATACATGCTTTTCATCTCCAGGGTAAGCAACCGTGTCAATATATCCTTTATCCCTCAGGAGGCTGAGGATGGGTGAACAGCCATGGTATCGCAGTCCGTCACCTTTGATAGGTTTCATATCTGACTGGTGGCCCAGTGTGTACATTTTTAACATCGGGGTCATTTCAGCATAATCCGCAAAATCGTATTTGTATGTTCCCTGAAGATTCGGAGCTTCCTGGCTTTGCGCTGCTATAAAGTGAATTTTCTTTCCTTTTTTCAATACGTCTCCCATGAAAGGTAATGCGAATCCACCAAAATTAGATCCTCCGCCAAGACACGAGACCACTGTATCCGGGTAATCATCAAACAGCTCGAATTGTTTCTGGGTTTCAAGCCCGATAATGGTCTGGTGAAGCAGCACATGATTCAATACTGAACCAAGACAGTAAACTGTTTCAGGATCATTCTGGGAAATCTCGAGTCCTTCGGAAATAGCAATTCCCAATGATCCCACGTGATTTGGATCTTTATCATATAATGTTCTGCCGAATTTCGTGACAGGGCTCGGTGAAGCATGGACATCTGCCCCAAAGAGCTTCATAAGCTGAAGACGGTCTTTTTTCCAGTTGTATACGCTTCGGACCCAGAAAACAATGCATTTCAATCCTGTCAGAGCCGCAGCATACGAGAGTGCAGTACCCCATTGACCGGCGCCGGTTTCAGTAGAAAGATTTTTAAATCCCTGCTGCTTTGCGTACCAGCATTGGGCAAGGGCAGTATTTACTTTGTGGCTGCCTGTCGGACTGAAAAACTCGCTTTTATAATACATCCGGGCTGGTGTATTTAATTTCTTTTCAAGATTTGTCGCCCGGAACAATGGCCTGGGTCTTCCTGCCTTGGATAGCAGATCAATGATCCCTCCCGGTATATCAATCCAGTTTTCTGTTGAGAATTCCTGTTTGAGACATTCTCCTATAAGAAGATTGGGCAGGTTCTGAACGCGTGAAGGACCATCGGGTGGATCTAATGGAGGTGGCAATGGTTCAGGCAGATCTGGTAAGATGTTGTACCATTGGGTTGGTAATTCATCAGTCTTCAAATTTACAACTGTTCGCATTGTTAAATTTTTTTTGTTAATGAAAAGATCTAAGAAGTGTACAGGTGGATAAGATGATCAGGATAGTCAAACAAGAGTGTAAAACCGACTCAAATATAATCCTTTTTCAGGTGAAGTCAATTTTTTTTTTGACTTTCAGATTCTCTTCTTCATGGAGAATCCTTTTTCATCCGGACGCATTTCCAGCTACCGGTCAAATATAAAAGCGGGAGTAAACAAAGTAAGGCCTATGTAAGATCAAGCCATCGTTTTGACAGTTGATTTAAGATGTCGGCCCCGGGTCAGGATAAATGGAACGTTATTGAATCACCAGTTTCTTTGTGATCGTTTGAATGTCAGTTTGACCTTTCACCATATAGATCCCTTTAGGGAAACCTGTGATATCAATTACTTTTGAGTAATCTTGTACGTTGGGGATATTCTGATCCCTGAATAAGGTCTTTCCCTCGATATCTGTTATCGTTACTGTTAAATTCATATCCCTGGCACCATGAACAACAAGGTTAAACATGTTTGTTGCCGGGTTCGGTACGATATTAATATCAAAAGGCACAATATCATTGGATACAACTCCTACCGGGAATAATAGCCTGATAAATACGGTATCTGTCGCTGTATCTGCACATGGAATAAGTGGATAGGCCTTGAGTGAAAGAAGAACACCGCCGTTATGCCTGTCGTTCGCACCAGGAGTGTAAAGACTGTTAAGAACTGTATCAATGTTAAATGAACCATCTCCGTCAGTCAGCCATTTAACGGAACTATAATTTGTTGCAGTTCCGGCAACCGGGAACAAAGTTATTGTGTTCGGATAGGATGCGTTAGGACCGGCATTGGCTGTAGGTTTACCGTTCACAGTTACGACAATAGTATCTGTTGCGGTGTCATTCACCTGCACCATATATGTTGTTGTGACCAAAGGCGACGCATACGGATTTCTTAAATGTGATATAAATCCTGCCGGATTGGAAGTCCATGAATAAGTATAGGTACCTGCCCCACCTGTTGCAAAAGCATTCAAATGTGTCGAATCGCCGACGCAGATTGTGTCAGGAGCTGCTGATGCATTAACAGCCAGGATATTGGCGAAAGTAAAGGAAGCGATCCTGGTCTGCCAATTAGTCCCCATGCTTGTAAAATATTCCTGCGTGTACCAATAAGTCATCCCGTTGGAAGGATCTACGGTCATGGAACTGTAATCTCCCCACCGGCATTGCCCGTTGCCATCATTGGCTGTATTGGAACCTGTACCATAATAGATCCCTTTTTCAGGAAGATCCATCGTGTTAAGCGGATCGTGTTTCATTCTTCCTGTAAACTTTATTGAAGGATACATGCTGCTGCTTGAAATAGAAAATCCTAGTCCTATGTTACCCGCAGAATCCATCGCAACACTTCCCATCCATCGGAAATTATTATCTGAAGGGCAATATGTTGATTGCTGGTATACACTCCAGCTACCGTTCGTTTTTCTTAATTCGTACCATCGTACGCCGGCAACATTAGCGCCTGCATTTACAGTATGATTGACAACCATCGACCAATGATCACCGAAATTACGGAATTGCAGCCTGTACATTAAACGGTCATCAAGTGTTGCAGCATACCTGCTTGTTCCTTTCTGAGGTATTCCTCCTGAGATATCATTGTAAAATGTTGCAACCGGCAGTTGCAGGTAATTTCCGAATGTCGAATTGTTAGTATTTGTCCAGTCAACATGAAATTCATAGACCCCTAAATAACTTGGGGATGCATACATATAAACATAATAATTCGGCGTTCCCACTGGTGGAAATGTGCTGTCACAATCAGCTGGAAGAAATCCAAACGCCTGATTTGAGTTTGGCAGAGTGAAATAAACCAATCTTGCAGAGGAATCACCTGCAATCATAGCTGCACGGTCAAAAACACCCTGTCCTGTGCCTGAATATGAATTGCCTGTAAAACGATTGCATGACATGTAGTAACCATCTGGCCAGACTCCGTATTTAGGATAGTCCGGAAGAACATTATTAAAGGCATATTGCCATCTGTACCAACTGCCCGTAGGATCAGGGGTCTGGGAAACAGCGATCATTTCAAAGTTTAAATTGCCGGGATAAGAAAGTTGGGCGAAAAACCACCGGTCAGCTTGCTGATCATACAGAACCACTCCATCACCGCCATTTTGATTATTAGGCATCCCGTTCCAGATTGTCTGGTTACTGGTGGGGCCTAAAAGCAACGTGCCCATTTTATTATATATTGAGAAATGCATATTTACGAGGGCAAAATAATGGTTCGGGCCAATAGCCCCATAAGTATCAGGTGGATCGACACCCTGGGTATTATTATTTCCGGAAATATTTACAATTGTCGAGTCCTGGCTGGTCGTCAACCTCTTAATACTTCGCTGAATTACCGGGTCAACCCAATCAGCAGGAGAAGGTTGATTGTTTTTCTTTACATTGAAATAATTTTTTACAACTTTCAAAGAATTATCGATTTTTTCGTTCGGAGAAAGCCTGACCATATCTCTTAATGGAGGAGAAACATCAAAATAAACAGGGTGCATGACCTGCGGTTTTGAGGATCCGTTTTGAGCAATCCCGGTAATACTAAGAAGAATAAACGCCAATAAATTAACAAGAGTGATAGCTTTTTTCATTTGTTTTGATTTTATGATGATCGTTCTTTAAAGAAGATAATATGACTTGTAATATTTCAACAAAGTTAAAACACAATTGAATCTGTATAACATTCAATTTTAATTTATCCTGATTTATTTTCAAAATAATTCTCTTTTAAACCTGGCATTGAGACATTATGCATAATAAGGGGCGTTTTAAATGGCAATTCTGATAGCAATATTTGTACCAAAACGCTCTCAAATGAATAAACGGATGAAGTAACGCCTTGTGAAAATGAACAGATTAACTTTCATGTTGTCTATTTTGGTCACAATTATTATATTTTTGCATTCAGTTCCTAATAGATAGCAAAAAAGATATAATGAAAAATACGGGAAGGAATAATCTTAAGAAAGAATCAACAGCACCAGGAAGGAAAAGGATCTCAAGGCGACCCGGTGATAAATATTACGGATTGCTTGAGAATATGACGGATGGATTCTCTTCGGTAGATATGAACGGAGTCATCCGGGAAACAAACATTGCCTTTCAACAAATGCTGGGATACAGTCCGGATGAACTTCAGCATCTCACCTATCGCGATCTGACCCCCGACCGATGGCATGCATTTGAGCAAAAGATCCTTGATGAACAGGTTCTGCATAAAGGACACTCAGTTGTTTATGAAAAAGAATACCGGAGAAAAGATGGAATAATCTTTCCAGTGGAATTAAGGACAACGCTGATCCGGAATAAAGCCGGTGAAAACGAAGGGATGTGGGCAATAGTCCGTGATATAACCGAGCGGAAACGGATCCAGGGAATGCTGAGAAACAGTGAAAGGACTTTAGCTCAGATTACTGATAATATCCCTGTAAACATTTCACTCGTCAGCAGAAACCTGGAATATACTTTTGTAAACAAGGGGTACGAAGACTTTTTTAACCTGGAGAGAAATGAACTGATTGGAAAGAAGGTAAACGAGCTTCTGGACCCAAAGGCATTTGAAAGGGCATATCCATATATTACCAGGGCATTTGCAGGAGAATCATGTGATTTTGAAAATTGCCTGACAACCAAAGATGGCGTTGAGCATACCATGCAGACGATCTATGCCCCATATTATCAGAATGATGTAATTACCGGAATAATAATATTGGCAAGAGATATTACCGACCGGAAACGAACAGATGCAAAATTGATCCAGATAATGGCGGCTTTCGAATCAACCAGTGATGCAATCGGTATAGCAGATGCACAGGGGAAGCAAATCTATCAGAATAAGGCATTTTCAGATCTGTTTGGTTATTTCACTGCTGAAGAACTTGAGGCTGCCGGCGGCATTTCTCTTCTTATAAAAGATCCTGCTGTTAAAAAAGAATTGTTTGACAACATTATGAATGGAATTCCCTGGGAGGGAGAACTGGAAAGGGTTAGAAAGGACAGGAAGGTATTCCCTGCTTACGAAAGAGCTGATGCGATAAAGGATGAATCGGGCAATATCATCGGGCTTATTGGAATCATCAGGGACATCACTGAAAGGAACAGGATAAATGAAGCGATCAGGCGGTCAGAGATCGAATACCGGAGCACACTGGATGCACTTCCGGAATGGATCTATGTGGTGGATGAAAATTTATGTTTTGTGATGCTGAATCATTCACTAAAAAATGAATTCCATCATTACGGGATTGTGACTGATTGCATAGGATCGAAAATTAAGAGCAATATTCCCCTTATCTCCTCTCAAAGCATAAGAGATATTGAGCAGGTCTTCAGGACAGGTGAACTAATGATTTCCGAAAGAAAAGTCAAGTTAAACGGTAAAACATTGTTTTGTGAATTAATAAAAGTTCCTGTATTTCAAGACCAAAAAGTCATCAAAGTCATCACTGTGATCAGGGACAGGTCTAAAGAAAAGGAAATTGAAGTCCTGAAGCAAAAAAGTGCTGATGAAAAGGAGATCCTTCTAAGGGAGATCCATCACAGGGTAAAAAACAACCTTTCCATTGTGATCAGTTTGCTTAATTTTCAATTGACCATGAGTAAAAGCCAGGAACTGATCCCTATCATTAATGACATTCAGCTCAGGATCCGTTCCATTGCCCTGATACATGAGCATTTATACCGTTCGGAGACTTTAGACCGGATACCCCTGGTAACCTATATTCAGTCACTTGCAGATATCATTCATTCAACGATCAGCCCCTCAGATCTTAAAATTGAAACCCGGCTTGATCCTGTGGATGTCAGCATTCAAACGGCCCTTCCCATTGGCTTGATCATTAATGAATTGCTGACAAATGCAGTTAAATATGCGTTCACCCCTGGTAAAAAAGGCGAGATTGACATCATCCTGGAAAAAGATGAGGAGGATATGTGTACCCTGATCGTTAAGGATAATGGAATTGGGCTTCCGTTGAACTATTCCCTGGAATCAGTTAAAACAATGGGATTTTACATAATCCATCTCCTCACCGAGCAACTGGAAGGCGAGATGGAAATCCTGCGGCAAAATGGCACATCGTTTATACTGCGGTTCAGGAATAAATTTTAAAAGAAAAGAACACTTGATAAATAAAATTTTTTCTGACGCTGACGTTATTAAATACTTAAGATTCTTTAAATAATCATACCTATGGAATACATAAGATTTGGCAATACAGGCTTGAAAGTTTCAAGGTTATGCCTGGGCACCATGACCTATGGCAAACCAAATGAACGGTGGCAGTGGGCATTGAATGAAGAACAGAGCCGGCCGTTTATTCAGAAAGCCCTGGAACTTGGCATCAATTTTTTTGACACTGCAGATATTTATTCAGTCGGCGCCAGTGAAGAAGTGGTTGGTAATGCCCTGAAGGATTTTGCACGACGTGATGATGTGGTGATAGCCACAAAAGTATTTAACCAGATGAGCCCGGCTCCCAATGATGGAGGACTGTCCCGTAAACATATCATGAGTTCCATCGATGCCAGTCTCAGGCGGCTGAAAACTGATTATGTGGACCTTTACCAGGTACACCGCTGGGATTATCATACACCGGTTGAAGAGACAATGGAAGCTCTTCATGACATTGTTAAAGCAGGTAAGGCGCGGTATATAGGTGCATCATCAATGTACAGCTGGCAATTTGCCAAAGCATTATTTACCGCTGAACTTCATGGCTGGACAAGGTTTGTTTCCATGCAACCCCATTATAATCTGATCTATCGTGAAGAAGAAAGGGAAATGCTTCCTTTCTGCCTGGATCAGAAAATCGCAGTAATTCCATGGTCTCCATTGGCCCGGGGATTATTGACGGGGTCTAGGACAAGTGCAAGGAACGAAACTCTGCGCGCCAGGACAGACGAATTTGGGAAGAAATTATATTTCATGGATTCGGATTTTGATGTTGTAAACCGTCTGACAGAAATAGCCTCACTAAGGAAATTGCCCAATGCCCGGATAGCTTTGGCATGGATGCTGAGTAAACCTGCTATTACTGCTCCTATTATAGGAGCAAGTAAGCCCGGACACCTGGAAGACGCTGTCGCTGCTTTATCCGTAAGATTGACCCCGGAGGAGATCACACTACTGGAAGAACCTTACAAACCCCACCCTGTACTTGGACATCAATAAAACTGTCTTGACCAGTATAGCTTTTTTGTATTCTTTTTTGCTTTTGATTTTCACTGGGGGGTCACCGTCAGCCAAATGCTTAGTTTCCCATATGAACCGCCACCCACTCCTTTAGGATCTAAACCCAGGAGAAGAAAATGGTAAGGTGATGTATAATTAGTCAGGTCAACGCTTGCCCTGACACTGATGGTGAGACCGATATAATGAGTCGGGAAAATAATCGTATCTACCGGATGATAAACAGTATCCCAGTATGGTTTGGTGGTGATAGCCAGGTAGAATGAAGACTTGATCGTATCATTAAAGACCCCGTTTAACAGGCCTGTCGTGATCTTCGTTGCCGTATATGCATCAAAACTTCTGGAAGCAGTATCAATCTGAATGAAGATATTTCCTGATTTATCGGTTAAAGTGATCGGCACATAATTGATGCTGTCTTTTTTACAACCAGTGAAAATGAATACTCCTGAAATGAAGAGAATCAAAATAAATGATATCAGACTCCTGGTCAGTGGTGATCCTGAAAAATACCGCAATAAATATTTAGACACCTTAGACACCCGAATGTATTAACCTCTGCAAAGAAAACGGGCATCTTTATAAAATATTATCC
>CAVYJI010000017.1:0-185316 GCA_963768805.1 uncultured Bacteroidales bacterium
AAAAGATCATCCCAAAACGAGTGCCTGTCACAGTTGGATCACAGTTCGATATAGAGTTTACCGACATCGATTGTCCTCCTATACCTGTGATGATCACAAAGGTATTCAAACAGTCCTGGATGAAGAAGATCCTTCATTTCTTCTTTGATATGAACTTTTATATACACGTTGAAGCAAAAATCATCAACAAACAAAATAACTAAACAATCTATCCAATGGGAAACTTTAAGAAAATACAGGGCAGTATCGCCAAAAAAGAAGGCATCTCTAAGAAGAGTGCCGGAGCCATCCTTGCCAGTTCATCTCGCAAGGCCTCACCTGCAGCAAAGAGGAGAAATCCGAACCTGAAAAGGGTGAAGTAAAAGCTTTTTTGTTTTCTGTGAAAGAGCCGGTGTGAGCCGGCTTTTTTTTACGATATTTGTAAACAATAAAGTTTTCGTGATGAAAAACCTATTTACCCTCTCTCTGATCCTTCTCATCATAGTAGCCTGTAAAAAGACTGATAACAATAATTCATCTTCAACACCAAGCACTGTAACCGATGTTGACGGAAATGTTTACCACATTGTTACAATTGGTACACAGGTATGGATGGTTGAGAACCTTAAAACGATTAAATACAATGATGGTACAGCAATACCTTTGGTGACGAATAATACAACATGGGGAAATTTGACCACTCCCGGATTTTGTTGGTACAATAATGATTCAGCTACTAATAAAACCATTTATGGCGCTTTGTACAACTGGTTTGCAGTACACACAGGGAGACTTTGCCCCACTGGCTGGCATGTACCAACTGATGCCGATTGGAGTACACTTATTGTCTATCTGGGAGGCGTAAATGTTGCAGGCGGTAAAATGAAATCTACCGGTACGATCGGAGATGGCACTGGCTTATGGCAAGACCCCAATACCGGGGCAACTAATGAAAGTGGTTTTACAGCCCTTCCGGGCGGTGAACGTACCTTGGGTGGGGCCTTCCTAGGCATTGGAACCGGCGGTGCCTGGTGGAGTTCTTCTATCGGGGACATTGCAGGTGATACCGATTACAGGTACCTGGAATACGATTACAACATTGTATATTTTATGGGAGTGGGAGGTGACTTTTTGATGGAAGGGCATTCTGTTCGTTGTCTTAGGGATTAGGGCTTTCGGTCAAGATTTTTTAAAAATTGGATTACATCAGGAATGCCCAAGTTTGTTTAAAAACTGAACCATCCAGGAATGTTTTTTGGTTATGTAAATTACCCATTCAGTTTTACAAAGAACCAAACTTTCTTTATGACCTTTTGACTATAACCCAGGTGCCACTCTTGAAGACCATAGAGACGGAATTTCCATTTGTCCCTATGGTGATAGATGTCAGAGGAGTGCCGGTCGAATTAAGGTCGACGATGTTATTTGCATCACCGTTGGTGATAGTGACTGTGTTAGTCCCTATCTGAGTAAAGGTCAGCATCGTGTCAGTGGGCACACCTGTACAGAGTCCTATTGAGAAGGATCCATTGGAAGAGTTACAGAGGTAGGTCTGGTATAATGCAGAAGCATTGACCTTCGCATTACCATTGAGAGTTGTTGTTGTATTTATGTTCGGAGCTAACGCACTTACATTGTTCCCCAATGCACTGATACTCAAAGCCAGGTTGGTGATGTATGCTGTCAGAGTCTGTGTGCCTACGGTGATCTGATCACTGGTGAGAGTAAAGCCTGATGCCAGGTTTGCAGCAGTTATCGCAACAGAATAAGTCAGAGGGGTAAGTCCCAGGTTGCCATTGGCATCATACCACACATATTGATTTGCTAATCCCGTTGGAGGTGCTGGCATGAGAGCATACGCTGTACCGTTATAATGCACGATCCCCTTTGTCGAAGGTACTGTATTGATAAGCAGGTTCATCATGTTGCCAGGTGTCACGGTAGACATCACGCCTGTATTGTCAACTCCCAGTACCATCGTCAAGGCAGGTCCACCACCTGGGGCGATGCCGGGTCCACCGGTGCCCTGTACTGTCAGAGTACCAGTTATGAGGACGTTGCCGCACACCTTCAGCTGATAGCCATTGGCTGCAGCACATCCCACTCCCAGCCATCCTGTATTAGAGGATCCGGATCCGTTATAGCAGATAGATACATTACCAGGATTTCCTCCCTGGATGCCACTGCCTCCATAGAGGTAGAGGTTACCTCCAAGGTTGCCGGTCCCACCTGCAGCACTCCCGCCACGTATATACATCGGTATCCCTGCACCAGTGTTGTCGGCAGGATAAATCTCTGCACCTGCACCGGCAGGATCAAACTGAATGAAGTTCTTAAACTGTGTAGGCAGTGCACTCAGGCATACAAACAGTCCGCCTTCTTCTTCCCACAGGATGTTACCGCCATTGAAGATAGATCTGTTGATCCTCTTTGCGGTGCTGTCAGCATAGTCGAAGATCACTCCGTCATAATTGGTCGGCTCTACCGTCACAACAGGAAGAGAAGAAGGATCGAATTCAAGCTGGTAGTCCAGCCTGGTGATACTCGCTACGGTCTGGCTGACACCTCTTGTGAGGATGCCTTTATATGTACCATATGCACCTGCCCCAATCTCTGAGAGTACAGAAGCCGGAACGGGTGCCAGGGCAGGGTTGTTGTTGGGTACCAGTATCTCTGACAGCATCATGGGAAGCTGGTGAGGCTGTATCATCGTGGTCATGGCACCTGTTGCCGCACTAGCACGTGAGAGGGCGTTAGTGTCGGTAGTCATCATGACGAGTCCCTGCTGAAGCAGTGAAGCTGAGCTGTCCGGGTCTTCAAAGAAAGGTACTGAGTCTACCAGGTTTTGAAAGGTATCCTGTGTAGGAAAGCCACCGGTCAAGAAGACGTCGCTGGTAGGACCAGGAGTACCATCGAAGAACCATGTCTGAAGTTGTCTGCTCATATAAAGTGATATTAAGAGATTCTGAAAATAGGATAGCTGACTCCATCGCCTTGTAACTGCATAAACCCGAGTCCGTCGTTCTGTACTGTGATTATGGTAGTGCCTGTCGTGGCTGCTGTGATGTAGATGCCAATGATAGCACCAATGATAGAGGTGGGTATGCCACGGCAGAGAAGAGCCTTGCGGATCTTCTTGATTTGGTATTTCTTTATGTAGTAGCTATCAGGCTGGTCGTATCCGTTCTCGTTGACAAAAGCCTCTCTGTCTTCGTAGATCACGTTGAGGTATTTGTGAAGCTGATGAAACAGCTGCAGGAGTCCTAAGTCCTTACAGTCTTTCTTTCCATATACCTGATCTGCAGCCACCTGGTCAAAGCTCTTCTGAAGATACGGTATTACGATTGTCCAATAAGAGAATGACTTTTTATCCTGGGCTGACCACACCGGGACACCGTTGGAGGCGATAGGGCTAACTGTTCCTTCCATGGTTAACAGTCTAAGCAGTTGGACTCACCTTCCTTACATAGGCCACAGCGGTCGGTGATGATCTTCAGCTTCTCTATCTCTGATCCCAGGATATCAACCATGTTACCGCGGGTCTGATCCATAGAGAACAGTCCCAGGTATTGGTATTTTTCTAAGCACATCATCTCTATAATGGAGCTTGTAAGCGTCAGGATGGAGTTCATGTCGTACATCCGTGCTTTCAGTCCTTCGTCACAGTCGTTGCAGGGGTTGTCACACTTGCAGAGGATATATTTGAAGAGCATGGCATAACACCGGTTGGCATCGGAGAGGTCGAAGAAAGGTACGTAGTAGATGGTCTCACCTATGATGACCTTCAGCACGTATGCGCCGTCGCCATATTCATTGACGTCGACCATGATCGTAGTGCCGGTGATGGCTACAGTCTCTAACTCGTTTAACTCATAATCCAGTAGGATGGCATCGGTGATCAGCCCTGGGAGTTTGGTTCCCTGGATCTTCCAGGTATGAGCTGTCATCCGATAGACAGAGAAGAGTTCTGCTACTGTAGTTCCTGCAGTTGCCATAATTTGAATGATTAATTATGGCTAATGTACAGAAGAGAGAAAGTAACAGTCAATTATTTATGAAAGAGCGACAGTTCATAAATGAGGTTCCCTTTACACTTAATCTTATACAGATAATTTTCCTCAGATAACTTTGCTGGAATTTAGAGGGTAATAAAGAGCGGGAACCAATGTTTTTCTTTTTTACAACTTTCATCTTTGGCGGATTTAAAAAATAGAAAAACTGTGAGAATGAGAGATCAATAAAAAATTTACTGAACAACAAGTTTTCCTGTTTGAATAGCTTGATCTTTTGATTTTACTTTCCAAAGAAAAACTCCTGTAATAAAGTCTTTTCTATTCAACAGAAGTGATCTATTTTGATCAATGGATCTACAAAAAACTAATCTTCCAGTAAGATCATAAACCTCAAAGGATGAATTTGAATAATCATTCGAACATCTCACAACGGATACGGTAGTTAATGGATTTGGGGAAACAGTAACAAAGCTGTTTCTATTCATATCGGATATTCCAGAACCAAAATCCAATTCTCCTGTTATGATATTGTCGATCATCCACCCATCCTTATTTGTCTGAATTGAATCGCTTTTAAAAGTAAATTTGATGTATATTGAATCCGTAGGAAAACTATCTGGTTTATTTTCGGGTATTATCCACCACCAAGTATATTGTGATTTAATCCATCCTTGAGAATGCCCGCTTGGATATAATAAATGGGGTATATTTACCCCTGTTGAGACAATAACATCATCAGACCAAAATAATTGAATGCATTGGGACTGACATGAAGTATCTTCAAGTACTGACCAGGTCGAGCCATGATCATAAGATACTTCTATGCTGCCATAATCGGTTAATGTATCAGAGTCGTATTTTTGAAGAAACTCAAAATAGGAACCATACAAATGGTTTCTAAAGCTAAAATAAAACGAACTGTTAGTGTTTATTGGGTAAGGTAACAAAGTATCAGTCACTATAGCCCAAGGTAATGAATAAGCCTGATTGAAATCTGTCTTTGAAGGAGTTCCAACTTGCCAGCAATTCCCTTGAGTTGGATAAATATGATAAGGAATAGTGTTATGCTCAAAGAAAATTGAATCCTTAGGTATATAATCATTCGGAGGTATTTGAGAAAAAAGACACTCCGATACCAGGATTGTCATTAGAAAAATTATAAATTTGTTTTTCATATCTGTTTAACATTTGACATTGATAACTACTGAATAATGACTTTTTCACTTGCAACTGTCTGCTTATCACAAACCAACCTAAAATAATATAATCCTTTTTGCCAATTTGAAATCTCCATCTCAAGTTGTTGTTGTGACTTTGGGATTTCCCTTTCAAATACTTTCTTCCCTTCAATATTGTAAACCTCAAGAGAAGAAGATTTCCATTGATAATAAACAGAAGATGATGACATCCCTGACTTTTCCCCAGTTATTTCAAGATATTCTGGAAATTTTACATTCACAATCACGGAAGCAGGGTTGGGATAGACTTTTAACTGGTAAAGTTCGGATTCGACTTTTGGGTATTGGATTCCTACTATTAAATCACAGTTCGGATTAATCGTATCTGACCTGACGCCACCAGGGCAAAGACTGTCATAAGTATATTGATGAGTATAAATTGAATCAAAATCAAGGTTGGAATTAAGTTTATACAGATAAATCCAAATATCGCCTCCCTCCGAAACACTGACAAATTTATTATCGAAAGTTTTAACCGTATGCTGTGTGTTTGTCATCCATGTTTCCGGGTATTCCACATAATAAGTACTGATACCCATTGTATCGGTTTTCATCCAATATTGAACATAAACATTATTTAATGTTCCACCAGCAGCTGCCACGAGGGTTGTGTCATTCAAAAAAGTAACAGTTGCAGCTCCTCCTGCACACGCTCCGGGAATTAAGTCTTGATAATATGACTCCTGTCCATTACCTAAACATTTAAACAACCCTGGTGTATCACAATAATTACTATGCCATCCATAACCATAATAATTTCCCGTTGAACTTTTAATGGTTTGATCCCATCCAATTCCATGATATCCATTGCCACTACCATAAACCAGCCACCATGTTAGGTTTCCTGCAGTATCCGTTTTTATGAAATATGGTCTTTCCCAATCTATGTTTGGATTTCCCGGGTCCGGATAATAACATTGGGATGTTATTAAGTACCCATCATTATCTACCCTTACATCATAATCATATTCGTCTGATATAAGGCTATCAGGATGATAGTTCTGTTTCCATAATTTATTTCCACTCCCATCAAATTTAAACAGATTAACCGTGTATGAAGGATCACAATACACAGTCAGCAAAATATAATTTCCTTCAGGGGTCGGTTTAACTCTTGTAGCGTAATCATATCTTCCCGGTGTGTATATGACAGAACACCATTGAAGCTCACCACAGGGGTCAAGTTTGATAATTACAGGGTCATATTCATTTGGATCATATTTACTAAATGCCCCTCCGAGAACATATCCGCCATCAGAAGTTTGTTCAATGTTGCCACATTGAATTGCATCATGTCCGGTTCCAATCCATTTTTCCCAGAGTTCATATCCATTGATGTCTGTTTTTATCAGCCATAAATAATCATGTGAGTTATCGAGTATTAAATATCCTTTATCATAAGTTTCAATAACCCAGGGCGCATCCGCAAGCATATTATTACCATATATCCGAACCCAATCCTGTGATTTTATCTGATAATTTGTCAACAGCAGAAAATTCAAAAAAATCCATATATTTCTCATAGAAATATTAATTTAAAGGAAGTCCCTTCGAATAAAATAGACTCCCTAAATATAAGATTATTGAATAACTGTGAACTTTCGGGTAATGAAAATCTTGTTCCCCGATTTTAAGGAACAAAAATAGATACCAGGCTTATAATCATTTGTAATGATCAATATTTGATCTTGTGGTTTTTCTATTATTCTTGATTCAACGGTTCTGCCCTGTGAAGATATAACAGTAAGAAAAAACTCATTATTACTAAAAGAATTACTTCCTGTGCTATATTCAGCAATAACGTAATGGTCAGCTGGGTTAGGAAAAACCTTTAATGAACAATCTTGGCTGATATGGCTGGTTTTTATTTGGTCATTTACAGGTGTTGATTTCGTCTCGTCAGGAATTATAATTGGTTCATAATAATTATATACATTATTGGCAATAAGAATGTTTCTAATAAAAGAAGATACCGGTTCGGAAACTTTGCCGTATAAATTTAATAATTGAACAACTTGAGAACTATCTATTTGTAAGATGTCCTTATTTTGAGCCTTTAATGTCTTCAAGAAAGAGAAATATGTGAGATAATCCTGATATTGTACTTGCTTTACTTTGTCAAGAGTAAAGGAATTTGGAATTGAGGCCAGAGTATTATTCATATTGTTTGTATCGCCATTGGATAGATATTCAAAAGCAAGCATATATTTCCCATCCAGGTCTGCGATTGATCCAAGAAAATTAATCAGACTATCAGACGTTTGCGAAGATATAGAGTCAGTCTGATAAAACAATACCAAGTTATTAAAGGCATCTTTATAATACTCCATGTGTAAGGCAATCTCTGCTTCAAGTTCTTCTATAGGAGATAGCTGATCCTTTCCGTTCATGATTTCCGTCATCATTGAATCAGGCATCGGAACAGACCGATCGTTCAATGTATTCAAGACATCCTCATTTTTAGCCGATTGTGGATTCGCTACTAAAATATCTCGTATCATTTCGTTAGGCAAGACACTTTCTTTCACAATGGAGGATTTCATAACAGTATCAGAAAGATAAGGAGAACTATTCAGAAGATCCTGGTGGACATCCGAAGCATCTGGAGGAGTACTTAAAGAGACAGTATTATTTAAATTATCTGTATTCCCTCCATCAACAAGATTTGTTAATACAGTCAATAAAGAATCAATTAAGGTTATTTCCTGAGAAATTGTTCGCTTAAAATCAAGTGGTACTGGATTTGGTGAAGGTAATTGGGAAGGACAACATGTATCATAATTAAAAGTGTTATTATAGACAGATGTATCAACCACACTTGGAGCTGGAGTATGATAAATTGGATCTACCCTCGGAGGGGAATATCCTCCTGGTTGTATTTGATGATAATAAATTATATTATTTGCTAAATTCTTAATATCCGATTCCGGTATCTGAGCTTGAGCATGATAAGGTGAAAAGGTGTTACCAGCCTGATCTTTTCCATAATGTGTTTGAGCTCCCTGATATTTTGCTATTCCTTCCAAATCATTAGGATTATAACGGGTCGCCATCTCATCATAGGAATTATTGTTATAAGTATTACACTTTATAACAAGTCCTGTGTAACTGCCATTTGGATACGGGACACCTCCACCCGGGCCATCTTGAATAAATCCTTCGTCATCACGATTAACACGTTGTGCATTAATGGCGATATCAAGCGTATCAAGATGATTTCTATATATTTCATTCGGAGATCCTCCTGAGTTATCAACTATTAAGCCGATTTCCCTTAAGGTCATGCTATTGCCGGATTGTAAGAGCGTATTTCCGGGAGAAGTAAAGTTATTTGCTTCAACATGATAGCCGGAACAAGTACCAAGGTAAAGACCATAACAGGTATCATTCCCAGCCTGGGTATGATCCGGAACTAAGAACGTATTTTGAGTTACAATTGAATTATTTGATGCTCCAAGATAAATTCCACGGTAATTCCTATCAAAAATGCTGTTTTTTATTTGGACGAACTTAGTTGGGTCAGAGTTATAGACACGGATTCCATAATATAATCCCTTAAATTTTGACGGAGTATCCTGTGGATTTGGACAAGGAAAAACTTTTACCGGGCAATATTCATATTGATCAACATAATAAGTTGCATCAATACTATATATACCTCGACCCTTAAGTGAACCGGGGACACTATCTGATGGAACTGTTGTGTTTTGGAATGTACATCCCAGAAAACTTACACCTTTTACATTCCATAAACTGACAAAATCCTGTGGCACAGCATAGTTAGTATCAAGATAATTATTTGTAGTTTCAAATGTCACTTTTGTGAAGCTACTCAATTGATCATACGGGTAAGTCTCGAACTTAACAGCATTATAATTGTTACGGAAAATAGAATTATTGGCGACTATTAACCCTCCATTGGTACTAATTCCAATTCGTGCGTTTTCCAAGACTGCTCCATCCTTGAAATTAACATATCCCTGGTTAAAGGTATTTTGTTTTAAACGGTTATTACTCCTGACTTCAATTCCTCTCCACATATTATAACACCTATTTGTCAAAGTACCACTATCAACAACAAGTTTTGCTCCAGGTTGGACATAAATGGTTCCAAGAGGTGGGAATTTTAATTTTGCTTTGACCGTTAAAGTGTATGTAGAATCAATGATAATACTCCGATCAACGGCTGTATCATGTAAAAGAGTGACATTATGTTTGATTTCCCAAAGCGTGTCATTATAGGTACACGTAAGATCAGTTTCATACAATCCTCTCCCAAAAGTTCCTGCTCTTATCTTTTGAGTATTATCATTAATTGCAAGGTTGGTAACGATACATGTTGGCATACCTGTATTGAAAGGTTGCCATTCTGTACAATATTTATCACGGTAAAAAACCCCGACATCAGTGCCAACAAATAATCTGCCACCATTTCCTTTCATATATTTAATGCAATTTACCGGCGTATTTGGTAATCCTGCAGAATATAAAGAGTCCCATGTAATGCCACCGTTGGTTGAACACATGACACGAACGTTATTGGGATCTCCCTGGTTTAGAAAACCTCCAAATGTAATCCAGACTGAGTCCTTATTTGTTGGACTTACCTCGATGCTTGTTATACCATAAAAGCATAATAAGTGATAGAATGTTGGAGTTTTCTGGGTTAAATCCGTCCAAGTTAATACGTTATTGGTCATTGATTCTTTTACAAATTTGACTTGTTGACCACCACTAGTAATAGGTTGGTCATAAGCGACATAAATAGTATTTGTATCTGTAGGAGCGATACAAAATGCCCTTATACCATCGCTGCAATTACTACATGTATCGGGCGTTATGGTTATTTTAGTAAATGTACCCTTCTCTCCTGCCTGAACAGATTTCCAAAGATTTTGGTATCCAATATACACTGATTTGTGGTTTTGAGGATTAATAATTATTGGACTATTGGGCAGATGCGTTTCAGTATCACTTGGTAATATAACCTCATTAAGTGGTGGGTGTGGACCCCAAGTATTGCCGCCATTTGTCGATCTATAAACACTCATTGTCACATATCCAGGAACAAACACCGTATCGGGGTTATTATAATCCACGCATGGATTCCCAACGTCCCCACCCACAGTATCATGAACCCAGTTACTATTATTATATACAAAAAGTTCATCATCTTGTGATCCACCATATATTTTATTTGGCCACTTGTTTGCACCCCCGATTCCATTAAATTCAGTAATTGCTAGACCATTCCCATTTAGATTTTGCCAATTACTTGTTACACCTATTTTTTTTGAAATTCCTCCATCATTTCCTGTATAAATAATATCATTCTTTCCGGAATCGGCTGGCGAAATTTGAAATATCCTGGCATCCCTTATGTCCACATGAAAAGTTGTCAAATGATCTGCACTTGACCAATCATATTTCCAGTGAACTAATTTATTAAAATACACACCGCCAACATAGACCACGCCTGTATCGGAAGGCGAAACAAGTATCGATATATGGTTAAAATCAACGCCATCAAAACCACCGTTAAGTGTATCCTCATTAAAATCAAATCTTTCCTGCCATAAATTAACATTATCATATTTCCATAATATAATTTTGAATTCATAAGAACTACCTTGAGGGATGATTTGCTGACAACCAACATATATGGCACTGGAATCTGCCGGCGTTACAGCAATTTGGTATCTTTGTGTTAACACTGTTTCTGTACTCGGTATAAATATTTCATCCAAACTTTGGGCATGAACATTATTAAGATTCAAGCTTGTAGCATTGGTTATTTTATATACTTTGGCTTTATTGTGTGATGAAGCATCTGGCTTTCGGTCCTCACTTGCAACATATAGAGTATTATTATCTCCTGGTTTCATCAGGATACTTCGTAAATTTCTGCGTTCTCCGGGTACTACATTTGGACATTTAAATATTGTATCCCAATCACCCACCCCACCATTATTATTTCTTAAAAGAGCACTATCGACGAGTGCATAAATTCTTTGTGAATTAAAAGGATCAACCAATATTCTATACACAACTTTATCATTTACAGGGTCAAATGTAAGCAACTGCTGCCATGTGACTCCGCCATCTGAGGACTTGATAATACCAATTCCTCCGTCCTGTGTCGGATCCATACAGTAAAATCCAGTTGCACCGTAAATTATATTCCCATTATTGGGATCACCAGCAATATCTCTTATTCCTAGTAAAGGGATTCCACTTGGGTCTGTAACATTATGCCAATTCGATCCACCATCTGTTGTTTTCCATATACCTGATGCCTCCGTTCCGATATAGATTGTATTCATACTTCTGTCAACTGCCGTATCTACATAAACGCTCATCACTTTCCCTCTGAATGGGAAATTATTAACATTATCAGGTCCAAGGCAATGCCAATCCGATCCGATTAATGTAGGGCGCTGATAGTAACCAATAGTATTTACATAATCTCTCACAGCGGTCTCATATAATTTAAAACTTCCATATTCACTTTGATCACCTCCGTAAACCCGATCTTTCCAGAATTCTTTCCATCGAATATATTGAGCATATTCACCATCTTCTTCCTGTTTAAGACTAGGGTGTGAACCATAGTAAGATTCAAGAGAGTCCCTGATTACATAATAATTATCAGAACTTTGGGCAATGACTGATTTTCTTGTGAAAATAGTTATAGAAATGACTATCAAGAAAAGAAACATGTATAAGTTTTTCATGGTAACACGCATTAAGGTTAATACTAACTCAAGTTTCGGGGTTTAAGTTTTATACATGATAAATCAATATTCATGAGGCTTTCCTAAGGTTCTTTCTCTTCCTGGCATTTCATTCATAAGAATATTAATTATCGATTCGCTCAGAATATTTTCTTCCATCATAATCCGAATAAATTCAGTTGGGTTTATTTCAAGTCGGCAGAGGATTGATGAAACCAGCTCAATAAACAGCCCGAAAAAGTTTTTCAGAATAGTACATCTTCGATTATCTCATTATGGACATCCCTGAATATGCCACCGATTGTGTCATAGTTTTGGAACCGTTTTTTCAGGCTCAGCATCATGTATGTGATCATGATGATTGAGATATCGGCAATCTGGGCATCAAAATCGTTTGATTGGCATTTCCAACGAGTTAACAGATTGTTTTGCCTCTTTGAAAAAAACTTCAATACCCCAGCGAATCTGATAAATTTTGATCGCTTCATAATACGTTAAAGACCTGTTATCAGTCAAAAATAAACTCCACGACGATTGATTAGCGTACTGAGAAAAAGAAAGGCGTACATACATGCCTTTGTAAACAACATCTATCGTATAATAATGAGCTTTTAGTTTTCGCGAGCGTTTTACTTTCAAATGGTTTTTGCACCTTTCAAGCAGTTTGGATGCATCATACAATTTGCCGTTCAACTCATATTTGGGGTTTCCAAATTTGCACATTCCAAGAATGAACATGCCTGATTTGTTGAAAACAAAACGAATCAGCTCTTCGCACATGAACCAACTATCAACCAGTACGTAATCGGCCGTGATCCCTTTTTCCTGATCGCATTACTGATCATGTTAATAATCGACTTGATCTTGGTTGTCCGCATTCATTAAAACGGCCCTGTGCCGGGTAAATTGGTTAGCCGATCTTTTTTATATCTTGATTTTAATTCTTCAGGCTTCAATCCAAAAGGTTTCTGCGGTTTTTCCCAATTCCTTTATTGTGTAACGAAAAATCAATGGGTATAAAGTTCATGCTATCCCAATACGCTAGGAAAAGTCCTTTGAAACCAAGCATTGATCGATGAAAAACATGATTATGTACACGGCTGATCCCCTCCAGCTTTTTACCTCGCTTTTCAAAGGCCGTATCATCAGCAATAAAACACGTTATCCCGTTGGTTATTTTTTTTGCAGGTCGATACACCGTTCAAACCGAAGAAACATTGCAGTTCCAGCAGTTTTCTCCAGTCCGTCTTGGGATTATTTTTGATGCCGTAGTATGCGTCTTTACCAGCATCGCTCTTATCATCCTGACGATTCTTGATACATTGGAATATGGTCATTTGCCCATAGGTCATGAGAATCAATTTCAGAAAGGCTTCACCAAATGGAATCCCGCTTCTTTTAAGGCTTCTGAATAATCTTGTAAGGTCTTCACTTTTAAAATGTTTGAACATTCCAATAATGGAATATTCTTTTTGTTGTCATCCTTTAAAAATACATGCAGTTCCTGGAAATTTTTTATACCTTTGTTTTGTGGAGTCATCTTTGTTGGTGTTTTTGTTTATATCTAATTCAAAGATAACTAAGTACAGAGATTTCTCCACTCTTTTTGTTGAATTTTTATTACGATTTTATTAACATATTTCTGTTGGGAATTTCTTGATTTTCAACCCCGAAACTTGAGATAATATATTATATTAATTACATTTTTTATTTTATATAATATCAGACCTTGCTATTTGATCAGAACCATTTCAAATTAGTTCTATTTTATTGTGTCCCTCAAAAATTCTATCTTTTTAATGTTTCAGTAAAAGGTTAAATCCCCGCAATTTTATTGCGGCTACTTCAGTTTCTATAAAAGTTTTAAATTTACGGTATGGAAGATTTTCGAAAGAGTTCTCATACTGTAAGTTGGCTAAGTGTTCATATAGTGTTTGTGACCAAGTATCGTTATCATGTGTTAAAAGGGGATGTTCAGATACGATGTCGCGATTTACTGGTGCAAATCTGTAATAGTGAGAATGTGAAAATACTAAAAGGGGTGGTGAGTAAGGATCATGTTCACATTCATATCGAATATCCGCCATCACTGAGTATAAGTAATTTAGTAAAGCGATTAAAGGGTAGAACATCGATAATGCTACAGCAAGAATTTCCGGAATTGGGGAAGCGATATTGGGGAAGGCATTTCTGGGCAATTGGATTCGGAGCATGGAGTACAGGTAATATAACAGATGAAATGGTACAAGAGTACTTGGAACATCATAAGGATAAGCCGAATACTCAGGGCGGGAATTGGATAATGGAATGATGTTAAAAAATTTCATTTTTTACCTTTTAATCAAACCTCTGGATTTTCAATCCAGAGTGGTTTAGTTAAAAATTCTGTTACATTAAAATAAGAGGTTATAAATATATGCAAAAAAACTTGAAAATTAACTCAACTGTTCAATTTTTTAAGTGAAAAGTTTTTGGTGGCACCAATAAAATTTATTGGAAACCTCTATTCGTTTCACTAAAAAACTTATTATATGATTGGTTATCAATAATAATAGTAAAAATATGATGCACAGGTTTATACACCATCACTTTTCAGAAAATGACGGATTTTACATGATTAGATGCCTTAAACCAAAGTGTTCCATTTAATGTCACCTTATTTACTTCTTATCCTGTCTTTTGTCCTTCAGAAATTCATTGTATACGTTACCAGGGCCTGCAGTAAAACTGCTCAGGCCACTCAGCTTCTCTTTGCCTGAAGCGATAGACATCATCGTGACCAACCCACTGGCCATAGGAATAGGGTTCTGTGCCCAGTTAGTCATCCCTCCTACTATGGTGACATCACTCAAGTAAGAATTGAACTTGCTCTCATCCTTCTTGCTCACTATTCCTTTTACTGCTGCAAACATCACTGACCATACAAACAGACGTACCATTCCGTTTGCCATGTTAAACCTTGCCTGTGGCTTCTGTTTCACCCACCAGTCATTGAAACTGCCCCACTCCGATACCGGTATGTTCTTCAGTGACCAAGCATCATTGAGAGCATGGCCTACGCTTTGGAAGACACCTTCTATGTCTCTCTGTTCCAGTGTAGAGATATAGTCTCCATGTTCATTCATAGAGGCAACATACTGACTGCCACCGACAGACTTGTGAGCGCCGGCGTTGGCACCTACGTTATACATAGGGTCCATGGAGAAGAGCCGGAAGGTAGAGAAGAGAGCGCCTATATAGCTATTCGACAACAGAGGCTTGGTCATCTCATCTACCCCGCCGACAACCCACTTGTCACCGATCCACTTCAGGTTGTTATTTATCATCGTCCAGTCATGGCCCTGCGGTACCGGATCACCTGCCTTCATCAGTCCTTGGTCTTCCAGACGTGATCGTAATCCCCTTTCCAGAGCTGCCTGCTGAAGCGTCTGTGTACCATCAGGATTGTAATACCTGGTATCTTTTTTTATGTCGTAACCTATCGCTCCTGACTTCTTATCAAAGGAGTAAGCGTCCCAGGATCCCTCGTGCATCATCCAGGCCGTCATCGCCAGTATCCGTGATCCCATATCTCCAAACTGCAAGGCTATGTATCCTGTACCTTCTGTAAACTTATTATGTGCCGTGGAGAGGTTCAGCGTGGGAGACTCCAACAGATCCCTCTCTGTGCGGTTCACAATTTGAAAGTTGAGAGCCATCATCCTGGCCTTGCGGAAGTCTCCGTCTTTGAAGACGGCAGCATGAGCATTCATATAATCTTTTCCTGAAGGCATGATGTCTCTCATCTCTAAAGGAACTCCTATATTGGATATGCTCCGGGACATCCCCGCCACAGCCATGTTCAGCTCGTTATAGATCTGAGCATTCACCGTCACTATAGGAGATAGGAACTTCTTTGAGTTGGAGTAGGCATGTACCAGTACCCTGGTGATGGCGCTGGCATGGTAGGTCTTACCCATGAAGTCAAATGTCCCGTCCATGGCCCCGTCAGCATTTTTTCTGTAGACCACTTTGTCGATGAACTGTTTTAAATAGTCTATGTTATTCTTTTGGTTTATCTTCGGGTTGAGTCCCTGGAAGATGGCGTTGGCATCATTCACCACCGGCATGAGCCTGTCATTATAGGTCTCCGTGCGCATCCCGTCGAGCATGGTGTAGTTCACTATCCTCTCCAGGTTGGTAGACATGGTATGGTTCAGGTTGTAGTCTAATACTTCGTAGTCTCCATTGGCTTTTTTACGCAGTCCTGCCTTCAGCAACCGGGAGTTCTCGTCATACTGTCCTTTGAAGGTGGCACGTACAGCACCGAGTTCCTTATCGGTATTGGCACCCATGGCATCTGTGAAGAAGTCTCCTTCGTTACGCATCTTAGTACCCATCTTTGAAAAGCCGGCAGCTACGTCACCGCCTCTTTTCATGTCGCCTGTGGTGATGAGTTCACTGATACTCTTTCCGATGACGTTGACCATGCCATCCACCCAGTTCTCATCAACCATATTCTTTACATACTCCTTTGTGATTGTAGGCTTTCCTACGGCATCCAGATTGGTGTTCTTGCGGATCATATCGGCATACATATCATCTATGGCACGTTGCTTTAAGATCTCGTTGACCTTCTGATTGAGTTCCATGTGAGTCTGAGTGAAGTTCGTGCTGACTCCTGCATCGTCCATGCTCATAGCCATATATGGCAGTTTCACGTCGACCTTATCTCCGGCTTTATAATCTTTTCCGTCGATCTTGGTATCCTGCAACAGGGTAGCATGTCCCTTTCTCATATTGTCTGCGAAGTAGTCGCTGCCTTTGTCCCTCATCTCACGGGACAGATATGCCTTCGGGTTACGGGACATATAGTCATCCACCACTGACTTGAACAGAGGACGCATGGCTTTATGATAGTCTATGAATTTGTCCGTGATGATATTTTTGGCAACCTGAGCTTCCCCGATGACCCACTGCAGGACATCGCTGCTCACGTTGTAGCTGTTCAGGAGTTTCTTTCCGAGCCAGGTCATGTCTTTTAAGTTATTCACCGAGAGACGGTTTCCTACCTTGATCTCTTTTGTGGCATTGGCTATCAGCCGGTACTCCGGATCATTGAGAGCACCCTGCATACCCAGTTTCTGTTCGATCACCTTCTGACGTTTCTGATATATGTCCAGCAGATCCTTTGACGTCACCTCTCCGCCGAATATCAGCTCAGACTGTTTCTCTGCCATGTCCTGAATGGCATAGTTACCAGGGAGGTCTATGTCGAGATTGTCAGCCTGCTGTTTTATGAAGGAGTTGAGCTGTGATACCCAGCTCTGGTTATAGTTGTCGGTGTACAGCTTGTTTTTATTCAAAAACTGTTCCATCATCTCATTTTTCAGGTTGTCAGAGAAGACGGTGTTGCTTTTAAGGATGTTGACGGTGTTAAGGGCATCAGAGAGGTCGTTGATCATGAAGGGTTTTATCTGGTTGCCATGGAGTTCCAGGGTGCCTATGTTACGAAGAGATATATCCGGATTGGCATCTTTCATGGACATCAGCTGCATGGTGAGCATCAGGTTACGCATGTTAAAGGCTTTCCCGGCCCACTGGTCGCTGCCGCCTGCAGAACGGAATTCAGAGTCACTCATAAGCTCTGAGAACAGTCCTCTTCCGATAGGGCCTCCCATACGTTCTCCCAACGGTTTAGAGGTGACATCTACCAGGGAGAAGTCAACCTTGCCATCTTTGGTGTTGTGGAGTATCACCAGAGGATCCAGTCCTTCCATGCCTTCTACAAACAGCTTTCTGACATTAGGATCCGAATGAGTATAGAGCTTGGAATAAGGAAGTACCTCTTGTACCTTATATTGTAGTCCCAGGTAGAACGAGAGATCCTTGACCACGTGATCAGCAAACCTTCCCTTGCCGAAGGTGTCTTCTGCTATCTTCATCATGGAGGTCTCAGAGTTGTTGGATCCATTCTTTACGATCACATCGTTGACCTTCTGTATGAATTCAGTCATCCTGCTCTTGAAGACCTTCTCTAATCTTGTGCATATTTGAGGAACTATCTTCTTTCGTATCTCATCCTTCAAAGCCTGCTCGTTGGTAGAATATTTGCCGTCTATAACCGTCTTCATCCCTCCAACCTGCCAGGTATATTTCCCCCCTTTAGGCTGTCCTAACTGATCGAAGATCCAGTTTGTCAGAGTGTCTTCGTTGACGTCGACCATCTTGGTAGGATCCTGTTCCCTGGTGTTCAGGAACGATCCTATATCCTTTAAATTTGTCACACTCTGAGGCGACAGTCCTGAATAGGTAGCGAAGGTCTTATTGAGTGCATTCATCTCGTCATCGGTGAAATGAAAATTAGATATTTCTTTCCAGTACCGAGTCACGTATATTGTCAAAGAATTGAGAGAACAGGTAATCGTGCCGGTTTAAGAAATCTACGTTCTTTCCTTCAGGCAAAAAGGTATCTTTCAGACAGTCCAGCATCTTGCCTACAAATCCTTTCACCTGGCTCCAAACTCTTGCTGCCAGTCCTAGTCATTCACCTCTTCTGAGCCATGAGTAGAGAGGAACTGAGTCACAGAGGTCTCACTACGGAGGCCTCCTATGGCAGCCATCATCTCATCGAAAAGAAAAGGCTGGTTGTCTTTCAGCTCAGGGTGTTTCCACACTATCCCGTCCTGTAGTTTGGTGTAGTCGTTCTTCCCCCCTGACAGTTTGCTTGTCAGAAAGTCTTCCATCTGCTTGTACAGCTGGGAAATAGTTCCTACTTGATGACCTGGTTCCATACATGCTGCATCTCATGGAAGGGAGCATCTATGGTGATATGGTCAATATTATATAATGCACTCCTTCAGCGTCGATATATCCTTCTCAATACTGAGGCATCCCTTTTGCTGCCAGGGTTTGTTTTGTTCCCTCTATGAAGTTGAGCTGAGGGTGAGCACCCCTGATCTTATCCAATAGAACGTTGAACTTATCCTGCTACAAACGGCTCCCAACGTTTCTGATCCAGGGCGTTCAGGCCACGGTTAAAGGGCGCGTTGCCAAAGGTGTCGTCATTCTTTTCAGGTACCTCCTTCAGCTTGTCATCGGTGATCCTGCCACGGTCATCGGTTTGCAGCTGAAAAGTCTTGCCGTCGATCCCGACATGATCTTTATAGACCTTGCCGGCACGGAACATGTCGGCAAATTCTTTGTCTTTCAGTTCATCTTTCCACTGATCATCAGTGAATTCTTTTCCTTTATAAGTCAGTATACAGCTCATTATTCACAGTTTTGTACAGCGTTGTTATTGTCGATTTCTTTCTTTGTGATCTCGTTGATGGATAACTCACGGCTCTTTACACTGGCCATGTCGTCTTCCATGTCGATTAGCTCTTTGTATTCATCATCGGTGATGGGCGCCATCGGCGCTTTTTTCCTTCAGCTCTTCCAGCCGGGAAACCTTAGCCTTCCCTGCAGTCGTCCTGTCCATCTGATTAATAAGTTTTTACGTTTTCATGATAATGAAACACCAAGTATTACTTATTATCTTAATCTTATTATCGATTTCCTCTGAAAGTTTTTCCCAAAAAACATTCATATATTCTGAAAAGGATAGTTTGAATGATGATGCTTTTCTCGATGCAACTGAACTGCCAAATGGAAATTTCATATTAATAGGATCAAAGGTGCAATTTGAGAATGATTCTACGACTATTGACAATATTATTGTCACGAAATTAAATGCAGGTGGTGTGTTAATTACGAAAAAAACATTTAACTATGGAGGATATAAAAGTCTTGTGAATAGTGTTATTCAGATAAATCCAAACTTGATTTGATTATCCGGATTTATAGATACCGGAGGTTATACTCAGCTACTTTTTATCCTGATCTATTCCTCTTTAAACATTTTGAAAGCATAATGTAATTCCATTTTAGGTTAATAACCTGTTTTACTCAAATGCTAAAATTGACAGTAATAAAAACATTATCGTATATGGAAATGCAGCTGATACAAGTCTATTTAAACTTAATCACCCATTCATCTATAAATTGTCAGACAATCTGGACATTCTTAAATCCGTATTATTCGATATCCATTCTGAACTAGATGTCGATCTGCTCATAAAGCCTGAAAATTCAGGATATTATTTATTTATGGTTGTAGAAAATTATCCAGGGAACGGTCAAATTGTTAATATTGACAGTACGTTGTAAGCGGTAACTACAAATGCAGGAAATCGGTAAATAAGGATGTAAGGTTTTTAGCATCGTTAATTTCCGATTATAAAGATATAACATTTTAAAGAACGGTATTTTCAAAGATCGTTTTTCTGTTTTCCAGCCGGAACGATTTACCGGATAATTTGACGATTTCACACTTAAAAAGCAACCTATCAAGTATCGCGGCAGCCAGTACTTCATCATCGAGTACTTTGACCCATTCATCAGGGCTTTTATTGGTGGTGACGATGATGGAAGCGTTTTGATGCAAATGGTCGATAAGATTGAACAGAGAGACAGCTTGTTTGCGTTCAATGGGGAACATCATAATATCATCAATCACCAGTAGATCCGCATGAAGGAGCACATCAAATTCCCGGGCCATGGATTTAACGATGTCTTTCATTTTAAGCAGATGAGTAAGTTGTTCCATGGTTCTAAAGCAAGCCCGGTATCCTTTCTGCAATGCGTTAAAACAAAGGCCAGCTCCTAAAAACGTTTTTCCTACCCCGCTGGGTCCCATCAGGATGATATTAAAATGTTGTTCCAGCCAGATGCATTGTCTGAGGTGAGAGAGCTGAGTTCGGGATATCCCGCTGACATGATTCTCCTGCCATAGGTCCAGATCATGCTGTGCGGGAAGTTTTGCGTGCCGTAAGCGTTTGACCAGGTTTTGTTGGTTACGGTGATCGATTTCGGCTGATAGCAGGTCCATTGTAAAGTCGACATAGCTTATCTGCTTTTGGCCTGCGGTTAATAGCAGGTCACCGATCACGGATCCCAGGCCGGTAAGCTTTAGTTGCCGGGCCAGGTTACTAAGGGTTTCTGTGGTTGTTTCCATACTTAATCAAGGATTTGTTTATACTCTGATATACTGCTGGTATGAGGTTGGATTTTGTACTTGGGGTTTTGTAAACGGGGTTCATCCTTAAGGATCGTTTCTGTGCTATTTTGCTGCTGTTCTCTTAGTGCCAGTAATACCGGCTCAAAGTCAGCTGGTTTCTCAAGATGGTTTTCAAGACAATATTCCAGGGCAAGATCCATGTCCTGTTTTGGATATTTCTTTGCTGCCTGTTCGATGATCTGCATTTGATCTCTGGCATAACGGGGGAACTGAAGATGAACCTTATCGAGGTAGCTATGTGCTTTTTCCTGATCGGTAAAGCGTGAAGCCACCAGATCCATGAGCTTACTCACGCTAAGACTATTATCCCGATAATGAGTTTTATGGCGGACCTGGGTGCCTTTGATATATGATACCGGATGCCGAATAATTTCCTTTCCGGTGGTATCACTTAGGATCAGGATGTCACCGGTTTGTTCAAGCTTTACTTCTGTTTTTGCCCCCTGGAAAGTTCCGATGGGAACGGAATAAGTACTACCCTTATAATGGATCACATTGTCTTTACTTACAGCGTATACCCTTTGAGGGGAGGTATTAAACAAAGCTGTTTGCAAAGCGATCAGGTGGTCCTTTTCAATCATCCATTCCAGTGCCGGGATTTTATGGGTGGTCGAATGTTCTTTGGCATTGGCTGTTCGGCTGAGCCAATCCAGGGCCTGATCGTTCAGGACAAACACTCCATAATACAACCGGCCCCTGAGAAAATTGTACTTGATGTATTTGATCACGTTTTCTATTTTTCCTTTACTCTGGGGATCACTTTTGCGACAGAACCTGACCTTAAATGGTCGGCTCTGGCAGTAAGCCAGGAATGCTTCGGTTAACACGACATCGCCTTTGTTTTCGTTTGCCAGCAAGACTTTATCCTGATCATAGACCAGTTCCCGGGGATACCCATCGATGAAGTTAAAGGCTACTTCATGGGCTTCGATGGCTGACTGGGCAGTAAAGGGATGATCCGAGAAAAAGACCATCTTGTACCGGGAGCGGGATAAGACCAGGGCCAGGAAATACACTTTCTTGCGGTGACCATCGACATCGGTCATATTAAACTCTCCAAAATCAACCTGGGCCTGCTCTCCATAAGGAAGTTCTTCGACCTGTTGGTATTGCCGTGAAGTAAAGACTTTCACCAGGTTATGCTTCTGCCGGACAAATAAAACGAAGCTGTATACGGTTTTGATGCTTGTCTTGGGGAACAACGGATAGTGTTCCTTAAGCCAGTCATGGACCTGGGCCGAGGAAGCCTCGGGGCATAGTTCCAGTCGTCCCTTGACAAAGTCTTCGTAGAATGCCAACTTTTTTGTTCGGGTCGATAAACCCACCAAAGAATCCTCATACTCCTTTGCGTTCATGGCTAAATACTTTTTTACAGTCCGGATATCCATCCCCAGATAATCGGCAATCTGTGATGGCGTCTTTCCGTTCCATTGTTGTTTTTGTATCTCATAATACATAATCCATCGGTGTTCAATTTTATTATTCATGTCTGACAGGTTTGGTTAAGAGACCAAAAGTCAGACTAAATGTTAGGTTTTTTGCAGCTCAACTTGCCCATGGGCAAGTTGAGCTGCAACCCTTGCTTTTTTTTCTTTTTTCTTTAAAAGGAGAAGTTAACGAAGGAAGGACCTTGCATTCTTATTTACCGATTTCTGACATTCTTATTTACCGAAATCGTGCATTCTTATTTACCGAAATCGTGCATTGTTATTTACCGTTTACATACGTTTGAAAATTGAGAAAATTGACAGTATTCCTCAGGGAGATTATAATAGAAACAATTCCAGATGGATTTCAAACGAACAGTTCCTTTTAACTCGTTTTTTTTCCTGGGATTTACCAACTGATTATTATAACATTGAAGCATGGTTTTAGACACAACCTATAACTTATTCATAAAGAACAATCTATGGCAAAGTTGAACCTCGGAAACTCCATCCTAGCCTAAAATATAGACTATAGATATTCGAGTTATATTACATTGTAAGAAAATATTCTTATGGTGCCTGGTTTGAATTGGATATAGAAATTCCTGGTTCGCATTAAACCATGTGACACAACATTAAAAATAGGCTGGCAAAAATAGTATGGAGGTGACAAGAATTATGAGCTATGTGGACCACTTGCGACGAAGGACAGTGGATGTTTGATGTATCGAGACACTTATGATTGGCAAAATAATGCTTACGGACGAAACATATATGCAATGAAGTAACAACAAGGACTGCTTTTAAGTTCCATTAATCCTCAGCCTGAAATAGCAGGAGAAAAAATATTTCCCAAACGTGAACCACAGACCACATGTAAGAGCAATGTCGAATTTACCACCCTTTTACTCTATGATCTTATGGGAAAGTGTATTCTGTCGAAAAATATACAACCGGGAATAGATGAGGTTTTTGTTGGAATCTTTATTCGGGATGATGTTTATCGAATATGGCGGGAATAGAATTATTGAGACAGGGAAATGGATGAAGGAATAATGGATTGCTACTAGCAAGTTCGGATAGAAAGTTGTTAAAGTTAATAATCCTTACTACGCAAAAATGAAAGGCTGCTCCCCCATAAGCAGCCTTTTTTTTGCTTTTTAACTAATGTATCCAAAAAGCCGAAATAATGAACTACCCCGCAGCAAGGAAACTGCATTACATGGGGACACGTCAGGGCATGTTACACAAGGACAGTATAATTTTCTACTCCCCATTCTTTAGACCACCATTTTACTTTTCTTAATTGAATTTTTAAAGATATAATTTGTTGTAATTGCTGTTAATATCGGGAAATAACTCGAAGAGTTATTCTCGATGTTAACAGATTTTCTTTTTTGGTTCTTTTTTCTTTTGTTCATAACTTTTATGCTGCCTGGTGATACAATTTAGCCGGAGTGATTCTTCCGATTCCCTGGTGGGACTTTTGGTTATTGTAGTAAATGATATATCCTCTTAATCCCTTATAAAGCTCTGTGCCGCTTTCAGCCGGGTGCAAATAAACATAATCCTGTTTTAGCGTCCGCCAAAACCGCTCGATGAAAATATTATCAGTAGCCCGGCCTCTGCCATCCATACTGATTTTGATTTTGGCCTCATCAACAAATTCAGTCCATAAAGCACAGGTAAACTGACTTCCTTGATCTGAATTGATAATATCGGGCTTACCATGCTTGTCTATGGCCATTTTTAATACCTCCAGCGTATTCTCTGCATTAAGACTGTTGAATACATCCCAGCCCACAATATAGCGGCTGTATAAGTCAATAATAGCGGTCAGGTACATAAATCCATTGGCCATTGGGATATAAGTAATATCGATGCCCCAGACCTGATTAGGGCGTATTATTTTAAGTCCTTTAAGAAGATATGGCCGGATATATTTTGCAAGCCCCAGTTTACTCAGATTCCGTTTTGGGTATAAGGCCATGATCCCCATCAGCCTGAGTAACCGGCGAACACGTTTTGTATTGACGATAAAACTGCACAGAAATAGGTAATCCTGCATCTGCAGCACACCGTGTGTTGGATGTTCCAGGTGATGCTCATCCATCAAACGCATAATGGCAAGATTCTCTTCCGATTCTGGGGCAGGTTTATAATACACTGTGCTTCGATTTACTTCCAGCAATTCACATTGACATCGAATGCTTATATCCTCATTTTCTTCAATATAGCTCAGGACCTCTTTCAAAGTCCGGCCTGTTTTGAAATTTTTTTTAGCCAGTCACGCTGTATTTCTAACTCGCCGATTTTGGCAAAGAGTTTTTGCCGTTAGCTTCAAAATCCACCTCCGGAGGTTGGGTCTCAAAGATCTCTGCCAATCGGGTCAGAAACTCCGCCTTCCATTTTGATATTAAATTAGGATGGACCTCATACTATTTTGAGATCTCCGCCAATGTCAAACGCTCCTTGAGCGCTTCTATGGCTACTTGTGCCTTAAAGGCTGCTGTAAATTTTCTTCTTTTTGCTCTCATTTTCCACTGATAAAATTAAGTTATTTTTCAACTTAACCAGTGGTCTGAATTTTGGGGAGTATTAAATAACGAAGTGAGTAACAAACAACCTCAGAGAAATGGAATATAGGGTTGAGATCAGCGATCAGGAGAATGTTGAATGATGAGTAAAGGAAAAGCCCCGGGAAACCGGGGCTTTTTTTTATCTCTAATACTCAAGAATTTATAATCGTGTCTAAGCAAGATTAAATATTCAGAACTATTTTGAAAGTAATTGTATAGAAAATTTGATTTTTGTTTAAATTTACAGATTGATGGCATGATAAAAATAAAATATTTGCAGTCAATGAAAAAAGGAACAATTTATACTCTTTTACAAATCCTCACTGCCATTGCCCTATCTATTGACTCTTCAGCCCAGGCACCCAATACCTGGACCCAAAAAGCTAATTTTGGTGGAGGAACACGTGCAGGTGCCGTTGGTTTTAGCATCGGATCTAAAGGATACATAGGAACAGGAGTCAATTCTACATTAAATCCTTGTCGCGATTTTTGGGAATATGATACTGTTGCTAATACATGGACCCAAAAAGCCAATTTTGCGGGAGGAACAAGAGTTGATGCTGTTGGTTTTAGTATAGGAACAAAAGGCTATGTTGGAATAGGGCTAGGCGATTCCGGATATGATTATAATGACTTTTGGGAATATAATCCTTCAACCAATGTTTGGACCCAGAAAGCGAATTTTGGGGGAATACCAAGAGATGCTGGAGTTGGGTTTAACATTGGTAATCGGGGTTATATTGGAACCGGGGTAAACAATTCGACTGGTATTGTTTATAGCGATTTTTGGAAATACAATCCTTCTACTAACAATTGGACCCAGGTAGCTAATTTTGCAGGTGGAGTTCGATATTGGGCTGTTGGTTTTGGTATTGGGGGCAATGGTTATATTGGAACTGGATCTGATGGTTACATTTTATATCATGACTTTTGGGCATATGATACTATCACTAATACATGGTCACAGAAAGCAAATTTCGGAGGAACTGCAAGACAAATAGCTGTTGGTTTTAGCATTGGAAATAAAGGATATATTGGAACCGGCGTTGATTTCTATTATGGTTACTCAAGCGATTTTTGGGAATATAGTACACTTACGAACACATGGATCCAAAAAGCCAATTTTGGGGGAGGAATCCGATCTGATGCTGTTGGTTTTAGTATTGGAAGTTATGGATTTGTCGGAACTGGAAATACATATAATACTGATTATAATGATTTCTGGAAGTATACCCCTAGTGTATGTACGTTACCAACTGCTCCAATTAATACCACGCCCCCATCTAATCAAAATATATGTGCAGGACAATCAACTACTCTTACTGCCAGCGGTAATGGTACACTTGGATGGTACACCGCTGCATCAGGTGGAATCTGGCTGGGAGGAGGTTCGAATTTTATTACTCCTGTGTTAACATCAAATATTACTTATTTTATTCAGGATAGTAATTCATGTGGAGCAAATCCTTCCCGGACAAGTATTACAGTCACAGTTAACCCTCTTCCTTCGGTTACCAACTCACCCCTTTCCCAAACCATCTGCTCAGGAACGAGTACAACACTTGTTACATTAACTTCCAATGTCAGTGGAACGACCTTTTCATGGACCGCTACAGCAACACCGGGAATAACAGGATTCCAAACCAGCGGGACAAATACTATTCCGGTTCAAACAATATCTACTTTAGGAACAACACAGGGAACTGTCACTTATGCAATAATTCCCACAGCAGCCGGGTGTTCCGGATCAGTTACCAACTATACAATACTTGTGAACCCGTTGCCGAATCCAACAATATCTGGGCCATCACCTGTTTGTGTTGGTAGTACAGGCAACATCTATTCAACGCAAGCTGGAATGAGCGGATATATCTGGGCTGTATCTTCCGGAGGAATAATCACCTCTGGAGGAGGTACTAATACTATAACGGTTACATGGAATCTTGTTGGATCTCAAACCGTGAGTATCAACTATAACAACATTTATGGATGTTCGGCACAAACCCCGACCATTTACAATATTACAGTAAATCCTCTTCCTGTTCCGACGATCAACGGGCTTGCAAACGTTTGTGTAGGTAGTATAGGAAATGTTTACATTACTCAAACCGGGATGACCAATTATATCTGGACAATATCTTCAGGGGGTATGATTACCTCAGGAGGTGGAACGGGAAACAACAGTGTGATTGTTACATGGAACACTACAGGTTCTCAATCAGTAAGTGTCAATTATACCAATTCTTTTGGCTGTACTGCATTTTCACCGACGGTTTACAATATAACTGTCAATCCTTTGCCCGTTCCAACTATAACAGGAAATACAAATCTTTGCGTCAATTCAGGAAATTACACATACACCACTGAAGCGGGGATGCAAAATTATCAATGGACTATTTCCCCGGGTGGAATTATCAATTATGGCTCAGGTACAGATCAGCTCACCGTCTCATGGATCATTTCGGGTAATCAATCGGTTAGTGTCACATACACCAGTCCTGTTGGCTGCAATCCAACATCACCTACCGTTCTGAATGTCACTGTTAATCCTTACCCCGACCCGGCAGGACCCATCACAGGTCCCTCCAGTATATGCCCCGAAGAAAACAATGTAGTTTATTCCGTGGCTCCGATCAATAACGCTACGACATATGTCTGGGCTTTACCAACGGGAGCAAGCATTACATCGGGAGCAGGGACAGACTCCATTACTGTCGATTTCTCGTCAGGTGCGGTTTCAGGAATTATTTACGTCTGGGGCAATAACTCTTGCGGAGATGGAATTAATTCCCCTCCGTTTTATGTCACTGTAGATCCCCTGCCGGGTCCTGCAGGTACTATCACAGGGGCTTCGGATGTGTGTGTAGGAACATCGGGCGTGGCCTATTCTGTTACAGCAATTCCAAATGCCACTGGTTATGACTGGATAGTACCTCCAGGAGTTGGCATCACATCAGGAAACAACACAAAAACTATTACCACTGATTTCACACCTTCAGCCATTTCAGGTATTATTACCGTTGAGGGAACCAATCAATGCGGGACAGGAACAATATCCCCTCCCTATTTTGTTACCGTGAACCCGATACCACCAACACCCGTAGTCACTAACATTGGTGATACACTACAAAGCAGTTCTCCAACAGGGAATCAATGGTATTTTGAAGGAAATATCATCCCGGGAGCCGCATCACAGGATTACATTGCAACACAGGATGGTTATTATTGGGATATTGTCACCCTCAACGGCTGTTCCTCTGACACCTCCAACCACAAGCTTATCATCGTCACCGGGATTGATTCGCATTCATCAGCTTCAATCAACGTTTATCCAGTTCCCAATGATGGGAAATTCATTGTCACAATATCGACAACCCGCAATGACAAGATAAAAATCAGTGTTTATAACAGTCTCGGGATAAAGATCTACGAAGAATCTGATGTTAAGGTCAACAGTTCGATTCAGAAATCAATCGACCTTAGACCTGTTTCTGATGGGGTTTATTTTCTAATCATCGAAAACAGTAATAACAAATTCGTTAAGAAAATTGTCATTGACAAAGTGTTATGATATATATCAGTTAATATGGAAAAAACAGTTTCCCTCCAGATATTATACCCGATAATTACTTATTCAATCCGCCTCCGTGGACAAGTTCCCCGCCTTTTGAGAAGAAAATAATTCTGCTTACTTTGGTACACCGGCTTGCGGTGGGGTAGTTCATTTTTATCACCTATTATTCCAATTAATTCATCGGGAATGAAAAAAAAACTTATAAAACAGGTCGGACAGGCATTCAGCTTCTAATGCAATGCACTGAAGCTCCCCGCCGCAGAGCAGCGGGGTATCTTAGTTGTTTAATTTATTACTATTCGCCGCAAGGGGCGGGGAACTGACCCCAAAAGAGATTAGAAAGGCGTTGGAAGACAATTTCATATGAGATTATTTTCCATGGTTTTCGAATAATGTTAGGTTTCTATTAAATTAATCAGGGTTAAAAGATTTACTTTAATAGATTTATACATATAATTATTATAATATTTGGCGTGCAAATGTCAGGGTATTTAACATAACATATGAATTCATATAATTAAATATCAATCTATTGCACTTTACGGTTTTCCACTATCGACTTTAAAATTATTTTTTCATACTTTTATCATGGTTAATTTTATGGTTTCATCAAACCATTTACGCGTATCTAAATAATACATATTTGATAAATTATGTGTTTCTCTTAACTTTTATCCGTATGAAAAATGAGTAAAGCCCTTTAATTTTCAATATATCCTAAATTCTGTTCAAGTAATAATGATGGCACCATAAAACTTAAGACCATGAAAGCATATACAATCTTTTCAACATTTCTAATTCTCTCATTTTTCGGAATTTTAACTAAAGGAATTTCACAGAGTACCTGTTCACTTCTATGCTTGACCTTCTGATTTCTTTTATCATTCTTGTCTATCTTGTGAAAAAATATTGTTGGTGTCCAATATATTAAAATTATATATATACATATTAAAATATAATGATTCAATAATCGTCAGACAGTTTTACGACATGGTTATAGAAGAGTATCAATAATTGAAATATTGAGATCCAATTTGTAATGTGAGAAAATCTTTTAAAATGATGACCATCTATATATCAGGGAAGAATATTTTGGATCTATATGACCCACGGATTTTATTTATTTTTAACCGAGGTTAACATTCATCTAATAAAAAAGGCTTATGAAAAGAATTTACTTTTTCTTATTTTTACCATTTTTCTATTTCCAGGTTACGATGCCATTCAGAACTTTTTCACAAACCTGGTCTTGTGGACGATCTGTTACTGATTCGCGGGATAACCAGGTGTATAAAACGGCATTAATTGGTAATCAATGCTGGATCCAGAACCTGAATTATGGTACAAAAATAAATGGAAATCAGAATCAGTTAAATAAAAAGAATGTGCAGAAGTACTGTTACGGTGATCTTGGATCGAATTGCGATGTTTATGGTGGACTGTATCAATGGGGACAAATGGTTCAATTCTATAACGGAGCATCAGACACGACAATGTGGTCTTCAGCTCCTTCCGGGAATATTCAGGGAATTTGTCCTTCAGGCTGGGTACTTCCCACGGATCAGGATTGGTGTAACCTTGCGACTTATGTAGATTCAACTGTAAACTGTTCCACCTTAGGTTCAACCGGTACTGATGCCGGTGGTGAATTAAAAGAAAGTGGATTTTCACATTGGTCAAAACCAAATTCTGGAGCAAAAGATTATTATCATTTTACCGGACTTCCATCCGGTAGCCGCGATACAAGTAAGACTTTCAGCAGTTTGAGTTATCAAACCGGTTTCTGGACCATGTCCGAATCAACAGCTAAAAAAGCAATTGGCTGGGGTCTTGGATATGATACTGCCACTATAATTAGGAGTAACACCAACAAAGCGACAGGCCTTTCAATTCGCTGTTTTCAAATTTGCACCCCTCCTACCAGAACAACAGGCAGTACAAATATTTCCTTTCCCAACCAAATAATCTGGTATTGTAATTCTGTATCAGGGGCAACAGGTTATCGATGGGGTAAAATAAATAATTATGACTCCTCACTGGATCTCGGATCCAGTACTTCTTATACAGAAACAGGACTGACTTGTAATACTTCCTACAATAGTTATATTTGGGTTTATAATAACTGTAATCATTCAGGGTCAACAACATTGAGCCAAACGACATCTCTTGATCCGCCGGGAACACCTATCGCCGGGAAAAATATTCCTTCATTGACTCAAATAATATGGAAATGGAAAAAAGTTCAAGGAGCAACAGGTTATCTTTGGAACACCACAAATAATGATACTACTGCAATTGATATGGGTACAGATACTTCTTATACAGAAACAGGACTTAACACCAGTACGATCTATACACGCTACGTTTGGGCATATAATGGGAATTGTGGAAATTCATTTCCAAGGATGCTTACGCAGACTACAAGTACTTTTGTATGTGATTCAACTTTTACTGATTCGAGAAATAATCAAGTATATACTACTCAATTATATGGCAATCAGTGCTGGATGACAAAAAATTTAAATATTGGAACAAAAATTTCATCTTCTCAAGATCAAACATGGAATGCTTCTGATTCTATATTTAAATATTGTTATAATGATGATACTTCGAAATGTACTACATATGGTGGGTATTACCAATGGGGTGAGATCGTTCAATTTAAGGGTGGAGCATCAGATACTTCCTTTGGGATTACACCTCCTACAGATACAACCAGGGGAATATGTCCAAAAGGATGGTATATCCCGGACCATGATGCATGGTGCACCCTTTTAATAGATCTGGATGATTCAGTTAATTGTAATATTGATGGGTTCACTGGACATGATATTGGTATAATAGCTAGATTACCAAATGGTACTGGTAATGCAAATTGGTTAACATCTCTTTATCAAGGTAATAATGCAAGCTTTTTTGCTGCTATTGGTGCAGGAATTCTTGATTATTATAGAGAATGGTATTTAATGTGGGAAGAGGAACATTTTTGGTCCTTAAGTCAGTATTATCCTTATGATCCAAGAAGTGCGGCTGATGTAAGTTTTACTTATTGGAGTACTCAAGTAAATATAAATCCTTCAACACCGAAGAACCAAGCCTTTAGTGTACGTTGTTTTAAAGATTGTGGTAGTACTCCATCAGCTCCATCACCAGGTACTAATATTTCCCACCCATCATGGATAATTTGGGAATGGGATACAGTTCCAAGTGCAGTCGGTTATGCTTGGAGTAGTACTAATAACTATGATTCGGCAATAGATGTTGGAACAAATACTTATTACTCCCAAATGTCATTAAAATGCGATACAGCTTATACAAGTTATGTTTGGGCTTATTCAGAGTGTACACATTCATTGGTCACGACTTTGCACGATTCAACATTAGCATGTCCGCCACCCTGTGGCTCAGCTTTCGCTGATCCACGAGATGGTACAATATATAATACTACATTAATAGGGAATCAATGCTGGATGGCGACAAACCTGAATTATGGAATGATGATTCATGGAGATTCAAACCAGCTAGTGGCAGAAAAGAAATATTGTTATCATGACTCGATTAATAATTGTAATATCTATGGTGGATTATATCAATGGGGTGAAGCTATGAATTTCCAATGGGGTGCATCGGATTCAACATTATGGAATCCGGTTCCAATAGATTTTGTCCAAGGCGCTTGTCCACCAGGTTGGCATATTCCATCACTGGAAGAATTTACATTGTTAGCGGATAGTCTTAATGGTTGGTGGAATGCTGGTTATCATATGAAAGAAATCCTTTACTACCAACATTGGTTGCCTCCAGACCCTGCAGATAATTTATCTTTATTTACCGCCTTAGGTGCAGGAATTGTTTCAGGGCATCAGTTTTCTCAAATTAAATATGCATCATACTATTGGACGACTACTGAACCTAATTTTCATCAAGCGTGGGATCCCGACTTACAAGATAGCTGGTACATGCTTTCGTTATCTGGCTGTAATGAAAAATCAGATGGTTTTTCTGTGCGTTGTATTAGAAATTATTAATGAAAACATTCAAGTTTTTTAACAACTTAATTCAATATGAAAGCAACTAATTCTCTTATAGCAATTATTTGTTTCATCTCACTCTCTAACTACTCTTCAGCTCAACCACCGAATACCTGGACTCAGAGAACCAATTTCGGAGGTGCTGTTCGAATGTTTGGCGCTGGATTTAGCATCGGGACTAAAGGGTATATCGGAACAGGAGGCGTACTAGGTGGAACCCTTTATAAAGACTTTTGGCAATATGATACAACAACTAATTCATGGACACAAAAAGCCAATTTTGGTGGAGTAGCAAGATATAGAGCTGTTGGTTTTAGTATCGGATCTAAAGGGTATATCGGAACTGGACAATCAGCAAGTGGTTATCCAAACGATTTTTGGGAATACGATACAACGACTAATTCATGGACACAAAAAGCTAATTTTGGAGGAACACCAAGAATGGATGCTGTTGGGTTTAGTATAGGGGTGAAAGGATATATTGGAACCGGGGAGAATTTAAGCGGATGTTATAACGACTTTTGGGAATATGATCCTTCTACAAATGTTTGGACTCAAAAAGACAATTTTGGAGGATCTTCCCGATATTGGGCTGTTGGTTTTAGTATCGGATTTAAAGGGTATATCGGGACAGGGAGAGACTGGAATTATAATCTTTATAACGACTTTTGGGAATATAATCAATCAACAAATTCTTGGACTCAGAAAGCTAATTTGGGTGGGGTTGCAAGAGAATGGGCAGTTGGTTTTAATATCGGATCGAAAGGGTATATCGGAACTGGGTTTGACTATTACGTAAATTATAATGACTTTTGGGAATACGATACTACGACAAATTCCTGGATGCAAAAAGCTAATTTCGGAGGAACTGCAAGAGGTGGGGCTGTTGGCTTTAGCATCGCTAATAAAGGTTACATTGGAACAGGACTTGATAATACAAATTACAGAAATGATTTTTGGGAATATACTTCGATATGCATCATACCTGCTCCACCAACCAATACAACTCCTTCTTCTAACCAAAATATATGTACCGGATATTCCACTGTTCTCAGTGCAACTGGTACCGGAACGCTTAGTTGGTATAATGCTGCAACAGGTGGCAACTGGCTGGGAGAAGGAACATCTTTTACCACGCCTATTCTTACTTCCACTACAACCTATTATGTTCAGGATAGTACATGTGCAGCAAGCCTTACAAGAACAAGTATTACAGTCACTGTTAGTCCATTACCTGTACCAACAATAATAGGAAATAACACCTTATGCGTCAATTCAGGTAATTACACATATACCACTCAGGCAGGCATGTTTTACTATCTGTGGTCAGTTTCATCGGGTGGGTTGATAAATTACGGATCAGGTACCAATCAGATCTCTGTTTCGTGGATCGCTTCAGGTAACCAGACGGTAAGTGTAACCTATGCCAATAGTGCCGGTTGTTATCCGCAGAACCCGGCAGTACTTAATGTCACTGTTAATCCTTACCCCGACCCGGCAGGACCCATCACAGGTTCCTCCAGTGTATGCCCCGAAGAAAACAATGTAGTTTATTCCGTGGCTCCGATCAATAACGCTTCGACATATGTCTGGGCTTTACCAACGGGAGCAAGCATTGGATCGGGAGCAGGGACAGACTCCATTACTGTCAATTTCTCCTTAGGAGCGGTTTCAGGAGTTATCTACGTCTGGGGCAATAACTCTTGCGGAGATGGAATTAATTCCCCTCCGTTTTATGTAATTGTAGATCCCCTGCCAGGTCCTGCGGGTACTATCACAGGGGCTTCGGATGTGTGTGTGGGAACATCGGGCGTGGCCTATTCTGTTACAGCAATTCCAAATGCCACTGGTTATGACTGGATAGTACCTTCAGGAGTTGTCATCACATCAGGAAACAACACAAAAACTATTACCACTGATTTCACACCTTCAGCCGTTTCAGGTATTATTACCGTTGAGGGAACCAATCAATGCGGAACAGGAACAATATCCCCTCCCTATTTTGTTACCGTGAACCCGATACCACCAACACCCGTGGTCACTAACATTGGTGATACACTACAAAGCAATTCTCCAACAGGGAATCAATGGTATTTTGAAGGGAATAGTCATCCCGGGAGCCGCATCACAGGATTACATTGCAACACAGGATGGTTATTATTGGGATATTGTCACCCTCAACGGCTGTTCCTCTGACACCTCCAACCACAAGCTTATCATTGTCACTGGCATTGATTCGCATTCATCAGCTTCAATCAATGTTTACCCTAATCCTAATGATGGACAATTTAACGTTTCCATAGCGACAGCTTCAGAAGAAATATATTCCATAAGCATTTACAACACACTTGGTATCAAAATATATGAAGAGACGCATGTAGAAGTACATGGCTCACTACTGAAGACGATTGACTTGCGGCCTGTCCCATCCGGTGTTTATACCATGATCTTTAAAAACAGGGAGAATCAGGTGGTGAAAAAGATCATTGTGAATAAATAGGGTTAGGCTAAGCCCCGGGAAACCGGGGCTTTTCTGCTCCTATACCATTAGCGACTTGGGAAACAGAACTGGGTAAACAAATATTTTACTTGACTTTTTATTTTTTTCGTAAATTCACTCACTTACTTTTACAAAGAACCAAATTAATCGTTCGGACAGTTATTAAATGCTTTTCTTAAACACTCACTACGATGAAGAAAACTTTAATTCTGGTCATTCTGTCATTAATCATTACTACTGCATTTTGCCAGACGAATAAATATCGCCCTTTTCCTGAGTCAAATGCCATTTGGGATCAAACGACCTGGTCCGCTGTTGATGGTTGCTGTGAAATTTGGGACGATCAAAGCCTTTATATTTCAGGGGATACCACGATCGGGCCTTATACCTATCATAAGCTCTATCTTAATGGTTATACCTCTGAATCCTGTTTTGAATGTGGTAATCCCTTTCCGCCCTACTATCATATTGGTGATTACTGGGGGGCATACCGACAGGATACCCTGAATAAAAGGGTATATTTATATCAAGGGAAAGACACCCTCGCTTATGACTTCAATCTTAATGTCGGAGATCAAATACATTCATGCTTGAATTATTGCGGCAATTCTGTTCATTCCATTGATTCAGTTCTTGTCGGTAATAAATACACTAAACGCTTTTGGCTCAGTTGTGATGGGCAAACTGATTATGTAGCATTGATTGAAGGAATTGGCAGCACATATGGAGCATTTGCATTATTGGTATTTCCTTTTGAGTCAGGAAGTACTTTATATTGTGTGAAAGAAAATAATCAAACCGTATGGCCGTCAGATACAACTTATGGATGTGCATTAATTACCATGGTTGATGAACTAAATATCAAACCCCGGATCTTTATTTATCCCAATCCTGCCACAGAGATAATAACAGTTGAACTATCATTAACGCCAACAAACAGCCAATTATCCATCATAAACCTGAATGGGGAAGAAGTTCTAATACGCAGTCTCATAAAACTCAAAACTCAAATAGACATCAGCAATCTTCCCAGCGGTGTTTATTTTGTGCGGTTGATCAATGATAAGACGGTGGAAGTGGGAAAATTCATTAAAAAATAATTTAAGAATGAACAAACAATATTCTCTATGAAATCAATATTCATTTTGTTCGGGCTAATTCCGGGTGTAGTAATCCCACTCTTTTCGCAAGATTACAGACAGATCTGTTCACCCGGCCTGACATTTTTCCATACACCGGGTTACACGTTGAAGGCTTTCAGAATGGACAGCCTTCACCCAATGGGAAACGGCGATACAGTTTTCTTTTCTTACCGAGCCATACGGGATAGCAGCCAATCTAATACCTGTTTTGATACACTTCATGGCTCCATTTTGGGATTTAAGGTTATAGAATATCATGACGGCCGGTTTGTGTTTTTCAACAGGAATGATGATACCATCACAATAAAATCGCAGGCCCCATTGAATGGAAGCTGGAAATTCTGCAGTCTTCCTGCAGGGTGGATCAAAGCAACCATCGCTGTATTGATAACCGACACGGTACTCGGAATCACTGATTCAGTGAAAGTAATCTCCCTTCAGGCGATGGACAGCAACAATGACAGCATTCCAGATCCCATAAACCAGGTAACACTGAAACTCAGCAAGGATTTTGGCCTGACAAAGATGCTGGATGTTTATAACATACCCGATAGTACACAAATCTACACCCTGGCTGGTAAATCATCTCTCGCTGTCGGTACGCAAGATATGACATGGCTGGATATTTTTAATTTCAACGTAGGGGATGTCTTTCATTATACTGGTTATGATGAAGGATATGGGTGGGGTGACGTGCAATGGAAATCTATTCAGACGGTACTGCAAAAGAAAGTGTCAGGCAATTACGATACGATCTCCTATACTGTTCAATCCTGCACAAGGACTAATTTTTCCACCTATTCATCAACTTTTTCAACAGATACAATAACTGATACTTATGTGAACGGGGTGTACAGCTTCGATTCACCTGAACCACCCGGTCTTCCCGGTGAGTTTATACCACATTATTCAGGGAACGATCCATATGGATTGGGCCCTAATGCAACAAGATTTTCTGCGTATGATGGATCTTTCAATGGGCGGCTGACAAAGATTTCCGATCCGGGTTATTATTCCAGGTCCACCGCTTGCTGGAGTTACGGCCTTTTTGAGGCTGGTGCAGAAGTGCAATACACCTATGGTCTTGGTATTACTTTTTCGATCACTTGGGAAGTAGATCAAAATGGCGAAACAGTCCACCAGAGTGAACTCGTTTATTACAAGCAGGGTCCGGAGAGTTGGGGAACTCCTGTCGGCACTGATTGCAGTTCACTGGCGGGTATTGATGACAGTAACAAGACGGGGGATTCTTTCTTATCCATATATCCAAATCCGGCAAATAACCAAATAACACTTGAAACAACAGGAAATGTGAATGGCAGCAACTTGTCAATAGTGAATATTGAGGGTCAAGAGGTCATTACCTGCCAAATCATCGACCCCAAAACACAGATAAATATCAGCAATCTGTCCAGTGGGGTTTATTTTGTGAGGCTGACGAATGATAAGACAGTGGATGTAGGGAAGATAATTAAAGAATAAAGGACTGCTCCCCATAAGCAGCCTTTTTTTTGTTCATTCTACAGGTTATCCTGATCGTCATCATCTTTCTGGTTTCCCTCTTTTATGATCACTTTCTTTCTGATCTGAGGATTATCCTGCCTGTTCAGATTTTCGGGCCTGGGAGTCCTGATAATGATCACATCCCTGTGTCTCTCAATAAACGGGTCCTTTTTTAATTCGATGACGATCCGTTTACCGTCCTTTGTATCCTGGATTGAGTATCTCTTTACTTTATCCATCGGGATATCACCTAAAAGATCATTCAGCGACTTATCTTCCCCTTTTGACCTATACTGATATTCTTCATTCAGGTCTCCCCTGCCATTTTCATCTTTAAACTCTTTTAAAAATTTCTGCGGGGGCTCATCAAAATCAGGCACATCGAAATGGTAATCATAATTAAATTCCCGTGGAATAAGATTGTGGTTGAAACGAAAATCACCATGTCCTTTCCAATTTCTCAGAGCCCTGTCGGCAAACCGCCGGGCTGAATCGATCATACTGCTATCAGGAAAGCTCATGTTATTAAATTCAGCCTCCAGGTCTTTCATCTGTTCATCAAGGTCCTTCATCCTCATCCTGAACGACTTCATTAATTCCTGTTCTTCACCGGGCTTAAGTTTCCGATCCATGTTGATGGTAGTATCAAATTCCTGATTTTTCCCATTACTATCTTCGACAATTTTTGCGATGATCCTGACCTTTTTGTCTCCTTTCATTTTTGTCGTATCCTGGGGGAAGACCGGTCTTGAGATTAAGATGGTGAACAAAATGGACAATCCGACAACTGTGAGAATGTCCCTTAAATAAGTTTTGTTGATCATAGAGCCTCCGATTTTGATTGCAAATCTATAGTAAGTCATTACTGTAAAAAGTTAATATTCAGTTAAAAATGGTCAAGGAACAGTTAATATTTAAGACAACAGCTGTTCATTTTTATAATTTTGATGCACAAATCGTCAATAATAATGAAAAAGGAAATATTGAACGTAATCATCGCATTTATCTGCATCTCGCTTGCCGGGATCGTTGCTGTTCAATATTTCTGGATATACAATGCAATACAAGTCAAAGAAGCACAGTTTGACCGGAGTGTCAATGAAGCGCTGAGTGCTGTCGTGAATAAGCTGGAAACCAGGGAAGACATTGCCTATTTGAAGAAAAACCTTGTAGGCGACAGTATCCATTCGCTTGTGCAGGCCTTCACGAAAGACCCTATCCTTGCACTCAATGACAAACTGGATTCGCTGTTAAAGAGTGACGAGAATTTCCGCCCCCCTCTCCCTAGAGGGAATCAACCACCTTCTCAAGTGCTTGTCAATTCAAATTTGAATACAAACGGACCGGATCCGGACACAATAATTGCGTACAGCCAATTAAACGTCTTAACCCGGCAATTTCCAAATGGTTTTACCATTGAGTTGAACACCGAATTTGACCCCAGCAAGCTGGACTCCATGATCCAGGCAAACAGGGAGAGGATCGCATCGGGCCAGCCAGGCGACCTGGCAGAACAGTATTTTGCAAAAGCATTGATGAGACAAAGAAGGGAGATGAATTTTGACAACCCGAAGCCTCCACCACGTAATCATGTCATGGATAGGGACATACAACGCAACCCGGGACAAAACCCAGCTGATCCTTCAATGGTTCATGAAGATATGCGAATTATCACGAAAAAAGCAAGAAAGATCAAGGATGTAATCCAGAAAATGGCACGGGAAATGGAAAACAAACCAGTTCCTATAGAGAAAAGGATCAATAAAGAGAACCTGGAAAGATCATTATCAAAGGCGCTTGCAGATAAAGACATAAACAGCCGATATGAGTATGCCGTGATCACATCAGATCCAGGGAAAAATAAAGTGCCGCTCATGTCGCCCGGGTTCCAAATCAGCAAAAGGAACGAAATTCACCGTGTCTCCCTCTTTCCTAATGATATCTTCAAGAGGAATAATGCACTGTTGCTCTATTTCCCTGACCAAAGGAACATCATCCTCAGATCGCTTTCAGGATTAATGCTGGCATCCGTCTTCTTCACGATAATTATCATCCTCTCGTCCATACTCGCAATTGTTACGATGTTGCGCCAGAAGAAGATTTCCGATATCAAGACAGATTTCATCAACAATATGACCCATGAATTCAAGACTCCCATTGCTACCATCTCCATTGCTGTCGATTCTATTAATAATCCCAAGGTGATCGACGCACCGGAACAGATAAAATCCTATACACGGATCATTAAAGAAGAGAACAACAGGATGAATGCGAGGGTGGAGCAGGTCCTGCAAATGGCATTGTTAGACAGCAGTGAATTCAAACTGAACTTCAAGCCAATTGACATCAATGCGATGGTCAGTAAGGTAGCGAGGAATATACGTTTACAGGTTGAGAACCGCGAAGGGCACCTGGAAGTTGAACCCGGAGCTACGTATCCGATGGTTGAAGCCGATGAGATCCATCTTTCCAATGTCATTATGAACCTTCTTGACAATGCAAATAAATATTCACCCGGGAAACCTGAGATCAGGGTGGTGACGGCCAACCGCGGTTCATCAGTGGTCGTCACAGTGGAAGACAGAGGCATCGGGATGAACCAGGATACCCAGCGTAAGATCTTTGAAAAGTTCTATCGCCTGACATCAGGAAATATTCACAATATAAAAGGATTTGGACTGGGATTGAGCTATGCAAGGGCCATAATGTATGCTCATAAAGGTGAGATCAGGGTAAAGAGCGAATTGGGAGAAGGAAGTACATTTGAGGTAATAATGCCGGTTTTTGCCGGATTGGAGAAAATAAATTCTTAGTTATCACTTGTCAATTAATAAAATGTCCAAAAAAATCAGATTGCTTTTGGTAGAGGATGACCCGAATTTCGGGTCGATCCTGAAGTCATATCTTGAGCTGGCGGATTATGAGGTCATGCTCAAAACAGATGGAAAGCAGGGATTATCAGCTTTTATGACTTACGCTTTCGATCTATGCATTCTCGATATCATGATGCCTGAAATGGATGGCTTTACGCTCGCGAAGGAAATCAGGAAGATCAACAGCAACATACCTCTCATTTTTCTGACAGCAAAGACCCTGAAAGAAGATGTGCTGGAAGGGTTCCGTATAGGCGCGGATGATTATCTGACAAAACCTTTCGATTCGGAGGTCCTGCTTTACAAGATAGCTGCTATCCTAAAGCGGCATGCGATGGCTGCCGAATCAGAAAATCAGCCCCTTTCATATGAAGTGGGCGCTTTTCATTTTGATTGCAGGATGCGTACGCTGAAGCTGGGAAAAAATTCACAGACGCTCTCACCAAAAGAATCAGAGCTCCTTAAAATGCTTTGCAACGCCAAAGATGGCATCCTTACCCGTCACGATGCCCTTATAAAGATCTGGGGCAAAGAAGATTATTTTACAACCAGGAGCATGGATGTCTTTATGACCCGCATACGGCAATACCTGAAAGCCGATCCATCCATCGAAATAATCAATATCCATGGTAATGGCTTCAGGATGATATTCAATGCGGGGAAGTGATGTCGTGATTTTTTTATACTTTTGTGAGTACAATAAAAATCCGGCTTAGTTTGTTTTATCTTTTGTTAAAAATAATCCTATTCACATGAATAAAGTCCGGGGTATATTTTTGCTCCTGTTTATCCTGATTTCCGGCTTTATCTTCGCCCAGACCAAGTATACTAAAATGGCCGATGATGCTTTCGCCGACCAGGCGTACCTCACAGCGCTGACACGATACCAGAAGGCATACACCAAGGTCAAGAACAACAAGGTTGAACGCGACCGTATCAACTTCCGCATGGCTGAATGTTACAGGATGATGAACAGCATGAAGAAGGCAGAGATCGCTTATAAAAGACTTGCCACGAGTAAATATGTCAAGACAGACCCGAAGATCCTGCTTTATTATGCCGATGCATTAAAAACCAATGGAAACTATCCTGAAGCCATTAACCAGTACAAAGCGTATCTTGAAAAAGACCCCAAGGATGTCCGTGCACAAAGAGGCGTCGAGACCTGCCAGCAGGCCATGGATTGGATCAAGAACCCGGGTAAATACGATGTGAAATGGGAGAAGAAGATCAACAGCAAGGATGATGATTATGCGCCGGCATATGCTGACAGGACGCACAATTCGATCATGTTCACTTCTGACCGTGAAGCTGCTACCGGCAAGAATATTGATGACTGGACAGGGAAGCGTTTCTCAGATCTTTTCATTGCCCGTAAAGACCGTAAAGGCGATTGGGGCATACCTATTCCTGCTGATGCATCTGAAGTGCTTAATACTGCGACAAATGACGGGGTTGCAAAGTTCAACAGCCGCTTTACGACTTTATATTTTACCCGCTGCTGGGCCGAGCCCAAGAAGAAAAACGGCTGTGCAATCTTAAAAGTTAACCGTACAGGAAACACCTCATGGGGTGATGTTGAAATGCTGCAGATAGCAGGAGACAGCTCGACGGTGATTGGCCATCCGACAGTGTCAAATGATGAAAGCACCATTTATTTCTCTGCCGACCTGCCAGGAGGATTTGGCGGAAAGGATATATGGATGGTCACACGCACGGGAAAAGGAAAAGGAAATGCATACAGCCGGCCGGTAAACCTCGGTCCGGAGATCAATACAGCCGGAGATGAACTTTTCCCATTTCTCCGTGACGACAGCACTCTTTATTTCTCATCAAACGGCCTTCCGGGCATGGGAGGGCAGGATATCTTCCGTTCTGTCAGAGTAAACGGAAAATGGACAAAACCTGAGAACCTGAAATACCCTATTAATTCTCCTGCCGATGATTTCGGGATCGTCTTCAACCCCGATGAGCCGGAAGAGGGTTATTTCAGTTCTAACCGGCCCGGCGGAAAAGGAGGAGATGACATTTATTCATTCGTAATTCCCCCGTTATTGTTCACGCTGGGAGGAACCGTTACTGATGACAGGACGCTGCAACCGGTTTCGGGCGCTTTGGTTAAACTGACAGGCACCAACGGAAAAACATTGCAATATACCACAGATGATAAGGGGAATTACACCTTTAATAAAAACCAGATCTCTCCAAACACCACTTTTGAGATCCTTGTTCTGAAAAAAGATTATTTCAATGAAAAAGGGAAGGAAACTACCGTAGGACTGGAAAAAAGCAAAGAGCTCACCAGGAACTTCGTGATGAAGCCCATCCCGAAAAAGCCTGTCGTACTACCCGACATCCTCTATGACCTTGACAAGTACGATCTCAAGCCACAGTTCCAGGATTCATTGCAGGGGCTTATTTCCACCCTCGATGCCAATGAGAATATTGTAGTCGAGCTTGCATCGCATACTGACACCCGTGGAACAGATGAACGGAATGACATTCTCTCGCAACACCGTGCCCAATCTGTTGTCGATTACCTGATCACCCGTGGGATCGATCCGGACAGGCTGATAGCGAAAGGTTATGGGAAGAGGGTCCCGAGAGTGCTTTCAAAAGATATCACCAAGGATGGCTTCCTGTTCAAGGCAGGGACCGTAATTACCGATTCCCTCATCAATACATTTCCGACCACACAGCAAAAAGAAGCTGCCCATGCGTTGAACCGGCGTACTGAATTCAGCATTGTACGTAACGATTTCATCCCAAAACAGACGATTGCGAGGGCACCTGCCCCTAAAATTGAAGTCATAGAAAATCCTGAAGAGAACTCCTTCACGTATACTGCGACCCGTGATGGATTCCAGGCAAGCTGTTATGTGAATGGCATCACCACACAGTTTGCATTCGACAAACTGCAGAAAGAGGTATACATCTCTCCTGATGAAACCATGTTGCTGCTGAAAGGCGGATCAATCGATAAAACGGATTTTAAGGGCGATGCAAATAAAATCCTCGGGTCTGCAGGAACAGTTACAGATAAGGCTGTCCTGATCATCAAAGAACTTAAGGTCGGGAAGAACGTCGTTCAGAACCTTGAAGTTACAGTGAATTCCAAGTCCAAGCAGGATCTTGTCTTTGGGGAAAACACACTAAAGAAATTCGGGGCATATACCATCGATGACAAGAACAACAAGGTGATCTTTAACAAATAGTCCTTTGCAGCCAAACCAGATGACTGATCCTTCGCGTTACGGGCAAAGAGGCGTTTCTTCTTCAAAAGAAGATGTCCACTCTGCCATCAGCGGGACCGATAAAGGGCTCTTTCCAAAAGCTTTCTGTAAGATCGTACCTGATATCGCCGGGAAAGATCCGGATTATTGCAATGTAATGCATGCTGATGGAGCAGGCACAAAATCGGCGCTTGCCTATCTTTACTGGAAGGAGACGGGAGACCTATCTGTGTGGAGAGGAATTGCGCAGGATGCTATTGTAATGAACCTTGATGACCTGCTGTGCATCGGGGCCACGAACGATATCCTTCTTTCCTCTACCATCGGCAGAAATAAAAGGCTCATTCCAGGCGAAGTGGTTACCGAGCTCATCCGTGGAACTGAAGAATTTGTATCGCTGATGCGGGGTTGGGGGATTGGCATACAATCTACAGGGGGTGAAACTGCTGATGTGGGCGACCTTGTACGCACAATCATCGTCGATTCGACTGTATTCGTGCGTATGCGGCAATCTGATGTGATCAATAATGCCAATATCTCTGCAGGAGATGTGATTGTTGGACTTTCCTCAACAGGACAGGCAACGTATGAGAATACTTATAATGCAGGGATGGGGAGCAACGGGCTGACTTCAGCAAGACATGATGTGCTGAAACATTTTTATGCCAGGAAATACCCTGAGAGCTTTGACGATGGTATTCCGAAAGAGCTGATCTATTCAGGAAAGAGGGACCTTAAAGACCCGGGGCCAGATAAGGATATGGATGTTGGCAGGATGATCCTCTCTCCTACCCGCACCTATGCCCCGGTAGTAAAGAAGATGCTTGAGGAGCACCGTTCACATATTCATGGAATGGTTCATTGCAGTGGAGGAGGGCAAACCAAGGTGCTGCATTTTATTGAAGATCTGCATGTCATTAAAGATGATCTCTTTCCTATTCCACCGCTCTTCCAGATGATCCAATCCGGATCTGATACACCTTGGGAAGAGATGTACAGGGTATTCAATATGGGGCACAGGATGGAGATCTATCTTCCTGAACAATTTGCTGACAGCATTATTGCGATCTCGAAACAGTTCAATGTAGACGCAAAGGTGATTGGCCGTTGCGTTGCTTCCCAATCCAGGCAATTAACCATCATCTCCCCAGCCGGTAGGTTTATTTATTGATCATCCTTTCTTTTTCACCCAATTAGCCAATCATATCACTATACAATTGGCTAATATTTTGTTACGTGCCATTAAATTATTAATTGTCAATTCATCCAGTATCCTGCATCCTTTACTTTAGTCCATAAAAAATATGAAGAATTATTAGGATTTCAGAAAAATATTTTGTATTTCTATATCAAGATTGGTATCGAATTTTTTTTATTAGATGTGTCCTTAATATTTTTATAAAATCAAAAACCTTGAACCATGAAAGCAAAATTTTTATCCTTTTTGATGATATGCATTATCATTGGAATGACGATCCCAGCATTTGCTGGTTCTCCAAATAATAAAGGAGACAAAACAACAACAGAGAATCTTACACCATCGCCCCTTCCACCCCCGGGTTATTGGCAGGCTCATATCTATGTTATAGACCCGACTGATACTTGCGGATCTTATGTAAATTGTCAATTAGCATTTTACATATAACCGGGAAGTCCCTCGCCTTGTGAAGCAGTAGCTGCAATTCCTAATTTCGGTCTAGCAATTAATTATGGACAAACGAATATTATAAATATATTCCTGATAGTGTTAATTGTATTTATGTTAGTATTATTCCGGTTGGACATTGTCAGTATACAATTAGCAAGAGTACCTGTTGTATTTGCAATCAAAGTCCACCACAAACATGCTCAATTAAAGTCTGTCCATGATGAATATAAAGTTTTGATTTCTCCCTTTACTTTTCACAAAATTTCGCATCTTTATAAATATTGTTAGATGTGAAGGAGATCGAAAAGACTATAATTTATGGGGGGAAAGAGAATTATTAGAAATCCTTCTGATAATTCTCTTTTTCTCATTTTTCAAATTGATTTCGATTTGAAGGACTTCTATGGCTTTTTAATTTTCATATGCAATTTGTATGGTAACACGTCTTTCATTAATATTATTATTTTTCTTATGTATTACGATTTATCAATTGTTTGCTGAAAATAATACATCCTTTAAAATCGCTTCCAATCGAGATTTCATCGAAAACAAAGGCCAGATAATTGACCAGAATAACAAGCCAAATCCAGGTGTTTTGTATTTGCTGAATACGCCGGGGATGAATGTACAGTTGAGGAAGGGTGGGTTTAGCTACGATTTGTATCGAATATCGAATATCGATCAACGAAATTTGAAGTCTGAATTTTCCGCGTCACGCGTTACGCGTCACGTGACAGCATCCGGCATCTGGCATCTGAAATCGAGCATCGAGCATCGAGTATCGAGTATCACAGGATAGACATCGACTTTGAAGGGTCCAATACCAACTGCCAGATAATTCCATCAGATCTACTTCCTGAATACTTCAATTATTTCACAGCATACGCACCGGATACCGGGATCATGCATATAAGGCAATACGGGAATATTACATACAAAGACATCTATCCGGGCATTGACGTTGAATTTTTAACCAATGACAATCATAGATACAAATACACTTTTATAATTCATCCGCAAGCCAATATAAATGATATTCGATTAAGGATTGATGGACCGGATCATATTTCATTGAACATGGATACCTTGAAATTCAGGACGAGATTTGGGGATTTTGAAGAACTTATTCCGGAAAGCTATTACATGATAAATGATTCGAAACATTTTATCCGGGGACGATTTATAAAGATTGATCATGATATTTATGGCTTTTCATGCGACGGGACTATTCCTAGAAATTCATTACTAATAATTGACCCCACAATAATAAGGATTTGGGGAACATATTATGGCGGATCAAATGAAGAGGAGTATGGACAATGCGCAGTAGATAAAGACGGAAATGTCTTTCTTACAGGACAAACTAACTCAACCAATAATATCGCCAGCACAGGAGCATATCAGCAATTTTTGGCTGGTAACTATGATGCTTTCCTGGCAAAATTTAATGCAACCGGACAGCGGCAATGGGGAACTTACTTTGGAGGGCCAGGATTGGAAGAATTATGGTCTGGATCGATTGCTGTTGATAAAAACGAAAATATTTATGTATCTGGATTTACTAACTCAACTTCCGGAATTGCCTCTGCCGGAGCACATCAGACAGTATATGGTGGAGGTGTATCTGATTGTTTTATAGAAAAGTTTAACCAGGCAGGTGAAAGGCTCTGGGGCACTTATTATGGTGGATCGCGTCAGGATATGTACGGAAGCGTTTCAACCGACAAAAACGGGAATGTATTTCTTACCGGAGGAACCAATTCCGATACAGGTATTGCTACCCCGGGATCTTATCAGCAATATCTCTCTGATACCAGCCAACATGCTTTTTTAGCCAAATTCGACAGCAACGGCGTAAGGCAATGGGGTACTTATTATGCCGGAGAGGCTAATGAAAGTGGTATTGCCTGTGCGACCGATCGTTCAGGAAATGTTTATTTTACCGGCAGTACTGTATCTGAAAATAATATTGCAACTCCCGGAGCGTTTCAGTCAACATTTGGAGGATTTGAGGATGCTTTTCTGGTAAAATTTACTAACGGAGGTCAGAGAATATGGGCAACATATTACGGCGGCTCAGATGCTGATTATGGTAACGGATGTGCCTCTGACAGTGCAGGAAACGTATGTTTGGTAGGTAGCACATATTCTTCAAATGGAATAGCAAGCCCCGGATGTCATCAGCCCACTTATGGAGGAGGCTGTGATGCATTTATCGTAAAATTCGACAGTCTTGGTCAAAGGCTATGGGGAACATACTATGGCGGTACTTCACAAGATGCTGCCGGGACTTGTGCGTTCGGATCGGGAAATGATATTTTTATGGCTGGTGGTTCTTACTCTTCCAATAATATTTCGACTCCAAACGCTTACCAGCAAGACAAATTGGGTATTTCCGATGCATTCCTTGTAAAATTTAATGCTGCCGGCCAACGTCAATGGGGTACTTATTATGGAGGCAATTCTTGGGACTGGTTTGATAATTGTGCTTATGTTTCTGATGACACGATTTACGCGGGTGGACAAACGCAATCAACAAACAATATAGCAAGTTCTGGATCATGGCAGGAAGTCAATGGTGGAGGTGATGATGATATGTTGATCAAGTTCCTTGATTGCTGGCCTATTGATACTGCAGGACCAATTACAGGGCCCATCAATGTCTGTAAACCTTCAATGAGTGTGAGTTATTCAGTTCCACTGCTTGCCCATGCCGTAAATTATGTCTGGACATTACCAGTGGGATTCACTATAACGAGCGGTTCAGGAACTTCAGGTATTGTAGTGGATATAAACAGTACTGCCATTTCAGGAACAATCGCAGTGCAAGCATTAAATAAGTGTGACTCAGGAGCAACGGCTTATTTATCTGTAACGGTTGCCCAGGCTCCTGTTCCTGTTATTTCAGGTCCAAATAATACCTGTGCGGGACCGGGAAAGGTGTATTCAACAACAGCGGGCAAAACCAATTACCAGTGGAGTGTTTCAGCAGGAGGAGTGATAACCTCAGGAGGCACGACCACAGATAATACGGTAACGGTTACCTGGAATGCTGTCGGTACTCAGCATGTTTATGTCAATTATACGGATGCTAACGGATGTTCAGCAGACGCACCCACTGATTATATTGTCACAGTAACTCCAAGTCCGGCAGTGAGTGTTACCATCACCTCTTCACCTTCAAATAATGTTTGTTCGGGAACGCAGGTTACGTTTAATTCAACAGCATCAAATGGAGGCGGCAATCCTGTGTATCAATGGCAGGTGAACGGTATCAATGCAGGAACCAATTCCTCCTCTTATTCCTATATTCCTTTAAACAATGATTTGGTAAGGTGTATTTTGACTTCTTCGATCACCGGTTGTATCATGAATAACCCGGATACTTCCAATGTCATAACTATGGTTGTCAATCCAATCCTTGCTGTAAGTGTATCCATTAGTGCTTCATCTAATCCATTCTGCCAGGGATCGACGGTAACCTTCACAGCGACACCAACCAATGGAGGAGCAACTCCAAGTTATCAATGGAAAGTGAATAGTATCAATGTCGGAACGAATAACCCAGTATATTCTTATATTCCTGCAAACGGAGATAATGTCTCATGTGTATTGAATTCAAGCGTTCCTTGTCCAACAGGAAATCCTGCGACATCGAATACTCTGACTATGGTTGAAACCAACAATGTAGCAGTCAGTATTTCAATAATATCTTCTGTAAACCCAGTCTGTGAAGGAATATCGGTCACATTCACTGCAACGCCTGTCAATGGCGGCAGTACACCGATCTATCAATGGAAGGTCAATGGTATCAATACAGGAACAAATAATCCAATATATTCTTATGTACCTGTAAATGGTGATCTTGTTACCTGTGTGCTAACTTCAAATGCTGCTTGTGTTAGCGGAAATCCAGCCACTTCAAATACTGTTACCATGACAGTTAACCCAAATCTGCCAGTTAGCCTTACAATTTCACCATCCGGGAACTCGGTCTGTTCTGGAACAACAGTCACTTATACGGCAAATCCAATAAACGGAGGTATTTCTCCATCATACCAATGGAAAGTTAACGGAATTGGTGTTGGAACAAATAATCCTACTTATTCCTACACCCCAAATAATGGAGATATTATCACCTGTGTTCTGACCTCGAATGCGGTCTGTCCAACAGGAAACCCTGCTATCAGTAATGCTGTTATAATGATTGTAAATCCAAACCTGCCTGTCATCATATCCATCGTTGCATCTTCAAATCCTTTCTGTCAGGGAAGTTCCGTCACATTCACTGCGACTCCCATCAATGAAGGAATTACTCCTGCTTATCAATGGCAGGTGAATAGTGTAAATGTCGGAAGCGGAGCTTCAACTTATACTTACAATCCTTCTGGAGGAGATATCATAACATTGCATCCTTACCTCATCACTAAGCTGTATTACAGGAAACCCTGCAACCAGCAATGCCATAACCATGGTCGTTAATTCTAACCTTCCGGCTGGAGTAACAATTGCTGCATCATCCAATCCTTTCTGTCCGGGATCGCTTGTCACATTCACAGCCACACCTGTCAATGGGGGAACAACCCCTGCATACCAATGGAAAGTAAATGGTGGAAATGTTGGTACTAATTCACCCACCTATTCTTATCATCCAAATAATGGTGACAGCGTACGCTGTGTTATGACATCCAACCTGGGATGTGTCATTAACAACCCTGCAAGCTCTGCTGAGATCATTATGAGCGGTACATTGGCTCCTTTTGTGACATTCACCCCTTGCAATGATACTATCACCACACTAATCGCCCAGCCAATTAAGTTAAAAGGAGGAATACCACTTGGAGGAACCTATTCTGGACCAGGAGTCAACCCACTGACAGGGATCTTTACTCCATCAGTCGCAGGAATTGGAACAAAAACCATAACATATACTTATACTAATGTAATGATGTGCAGTGTCAGCAAGTCACTTCACATCATTGTTGATGCTGCACCGGTATTTACCTGTGGAAATAACCTGACTGATATCCGAGACAACAAAGTATATCCTACTGTTCAGATAGGGTCACAATGCTGGCTCGCTTCTAATCTTAATTATGGGACCGTCATTATTTCCACCCAGGATCAGCGTGACAACTGTACCTGGGAAAAGTACTGTTATAGTGATAACCCGGTCAACTGCACTACTTTTGGCGGGCTCTATCAATGGGATGAGATCATGCAGTATGATGATACTCCTGCTGACCAGGGCTTCTGTCCTCCCGGATGGCATATCCCGACAGAGAATGACTGGAATACCTTATTTGCTGTTTATACAAATAATGGCTTTGCAGGAAGTCCGTTGAAATACTCAGGTTTCTCGGGATTCAATGCACTATTATCCGGTACAAACTACTACAACGCAAGCTGGGATTTCAAAGGTTTTGCAACCTTCTTCTGGTCCTCAACCCTCCACAGTCCCACCAAAGCCTGGGCACATGGGATGAATGATTTTGATCCTAGTGTGTCGGTTTATCCATCAACCAAAGTGAATGCGTTTTCAGTTAGATGTACCAAAGACTGACTGGTCAGGAGACAGTGCCGATTTTCTTGAAGATCTGCATGTCATTAAAGATGATCTCTTTCCTATTCCACCGCTCTTCCAGATGATCCAATCCGGATCTGATACAGCATGGAGAGAGATGTACAGGGTATTCAATATGGGGCACAGGATGGAGATCTATGTTCCTGAACAATTTGCTGAAAGCATTATTTCTATTTCAAAACAATTCAAGGTAGACGCAAAAATCATAGGGCATTGCGAGAAGGCATCTCAGAAGTCAGTTACTATTCGAACGGGTAATGGGGAGTTTAAATATGGGTAAAAGGGTGACAAGGTCACAGGGTCACAAAAGTAAATTACGAATTACGAATTACGAATTACGTGCATAGACAAGTGCCAAGTCGTTTCAAGTGCCAAGTGCCAAGTGCCAAGTGTCAAGTGCCAAGTGCCAGATGAGAAATATTTTGCACGTTAAAAACGAGCAGTGAGTCGGCACGCCTGCCTGACGGCAGTCAGGCGTCACAGAGGCGCGCCAGCTCAATCATAGGGTCGCAAGGTCGTGAACTGTGAACTGTGAACTGTGAACTGTGAAATGTGAAATTCGGACGCGAAAATAGTTTATAGTGGTGGGGCAAGGCAGGGGTCTGGAAGTGGTATTGATGTAATTTTACCTGAGGGGGCCAGGTTTTCGGAATGTGTTCACTAAGGCTGTCTCTTCATAAAAATCCTTAACTTTGCAGCCAATTTGAGGAGACAGATGTTAGACAAGTTAGAAGCGATAAAGGTGAAGTATGACGAGATTGAGCACCAGATGTCGGATCCGGATGTGATGAGCGACATGAAACGGTATATTAAGCTGAGTAAGGATTATAAGTCGCTTCAACCGATCATGGAGGCTTATGAGAAGTACAGAAATCTATTAGCCAATATAGATCATGCAAAAGACATCATCTACAATGAAAAAGATGAAGAATTCAGAAGCATGGCAAAAGAGGAACTTGACGCTATCACGCAGGAGAGGGATCAACTGGAAGAGGATATCCGGCTGATGCTGGTTCCTGCAGATCCCGAAGACGAGAAGAATGCAGTAGTTGAAATCAGGGCAGGCACGGGGGGTGATGAAGCCAGTATTTTTGCCGGGGACCTCTATCGCATGTACAATAAATTCTGCGAGAACCATGGATGGAAAGTTGAGTTGGTGGATTTTGCAGAAGGCACGGCAGGAGGATTCAAGGAAATCATTTTCAATGTGATCGGGGAAAGTGTTTACGGACAGATGAAATATGAATCGGGGGTACACCGTGTGCAACGTGTGCCGCAGACTGAAACCCAGGGACGTGTTCATACTTCGGCTGCGACGGTGGCTGTTCTGCCGGAAGCTGATGAATTTGATGTTGAAATAAAGCCCTCCGATGTCAGGAAAGATATATTCTGTTCTTCAGGCCCCGGGGGACAATCTGTGAATACTACCTATTCTGCCATCCGTCTCACACATATCCCTTCGGGGATCGTCGTGAGCTGCCAGGATGAGAAGTCACAGATGAAGAATTACGAGAAGGCAATGAAAGTGCTTCGCAGCCGTCTCTATGAGATGGAACATCAAAAGTACCTGGATGAAATTTCCAAGAAAAGGAAAACGATGGTTTCCACAGGAGATCGTTCTGCCAAGATCAGGACTTATAATTATCCCCAAAGCCGTGTCACTGACCACCGGATCAACCTGACGCTTTATAACTTACCAGTGATCATGGATGGGGACGTACAACCTCTTATTGACGCTCTTCAACTCGCGGAGAATGCGGAACGGCTTAAAGAAGCGGTTAGCTAAATATGCGAATGCGGGAATATGCGAATATGCGAATGTGGGAATATGCGAATGTGGGAATATGCGAATGCGAGAATCTGCGAATATGCGAATGGGGGAATATGCGAATGCGAGAATTCGAGAATGATTAAAAAATAATTCAGTTTACTTCTTTCCGGCCCTTTCATTTTTTCTTGCCGTAACGATACTACTGACAATTATTGCAAGCAGTTCATTTGCTTCATCTGTCAAAGGCTTTACCCGTTCAAGTGGCTGTAATCCTACAGTTACAATAAGCTGAAGCCAATATATTGTTTCATCGAGCTCCTCTTCTACCATCTTCAGTTTATGAATAAAATCCTTTCTGGATTGTGACCTGCAAGCTGCACGGTAATTTGCACCAACTGATGATGCTGATCGAACTATCTGATTACAGATCACCTGTGAGGGATAATTAATCGGCAACTGAAATACCATTTTAATCACCCTAACTGCAATTAAATTGCATCGCTCCTGAATATTTTCTCCTTTAACCATTTTTCACTTTATCCAAAAATCTATAAAAGGTAACATGTCACTGTCAATAAAATATTGAAAATTTATCACTTACAACTTTGTTCATTACTTCCAAGATACCTAATACTTTCATTCCCATATTCTCCAAATCATTTATATTTGCCTTGCATAAAAGTTACGCCCATGAACAGATCTGACCTAATCCAGCTAATCAATAAAAAGAAGAGTTTCCTATGCATAGGACTCGACACTGATCTCACGAAAATTCCGCGTCATCTTCTTCAATATGAAGACCCGGCTTTTGAGTTCAACAAGCTGATCATAGATGCTACTAATGATCTGGCGGTTGCCTATAAGCCCAATCTTGCATTTTACGAGTGTAATGGTGTGAAAGGATGGCAAAGCCTGACAAAAACAATCCATTACCTTAAAAAATTCGATGTATTCACTATTGCCGATGCCAAGCGGGGAGATATAGGGAACACATCGACACAATATGCCAAGACTTTTTTCAACCCGGCACAATCGGGACTTGACTTTGATGCTGTGACAGTGGCGCCTTATATGGGTGAGGATTCGGTAAAGCCATTCCTGGAATTTGCGGGGAAATGGGTAGTACTTCTGGCGCTGACATCGAACAAGGGGGCCGATGATTTTCAGTTCTTTACATCTGGAGAAACGAGATTATTTGAACAGGTACTGGTACAGTCATTAAAGTGGGCTAACGAGGAGAACATGATGTACGTGGTTGGAGCCACGAAAGCTGAGATGCTGAGTGGGATCAGGAAGATAGTCCCCAATCATTTTCTTCTTGTTCCGGGTGTTGGCGCCCAGGGAGGCAGCTTGCAGGAAGTGGCTAAATATGGTCTGACGGCAGATTGCGGACTGCTTGTGAATTCGTCGAGGAACATCATTTATGCTTCAAAGGAAGACGACTTTGCCCTGAAGGCAAGGGAAGAAACTGCCAGGATGCAGACAGAGATGAAGGAGATATTGGAAAGAAGGAGATAATGAGGTTTTATCCTTATATATTATCATATTCCCTTGTCGTAATTGGTATAGATTCTTCTGCACAAGGCTATATCAATCAATCTGAATTCCAGCATTATACCTGTCCCGAACATAAAACCGGTTGTTACTTAAGTTATAAGGATTTCAATGAGGAACATCCGGTAATCACCAAAGGATTTGAACTGGAAAGAAAGAAAAAAAATGAAAAGAGGGAATCGAAATCAGGTGGATACATTTTGAATTTTACAGATAAAGAACCAAAACCTGACAGTGGCAGCATCAGACAGAAAATCAAGATTGATCTTATCTGGGGAATTTATTATAATGATACCCTTTACATTAACCGTAAACTTTACATTGGTAAGAAGGGATTTGACAAGGTGTTTTGTTTAGGTAATCAAGGTTATTTTCATGGTATTAATCCGACATCTGAATCCAATTATGCAAATGATTATCTCAATTGGGCATTACCATTAGCGATTACAACCGGCTTAATTGTCAATGATTACGCTTTAGAAGCAAATGATGACAAATTTGGCAGCTATCCACGGCTTATGATTTATATTCTTGATTACGAGACCGGGATGATCTCACCTTTGACCAGCTTTAAGCTGGAAAAGATTCTTGAAGATGATCCTAAATTATATGATTCTTACCTTAAAGAGGAGCATAAATTCAGCATGAGGATCATGCACCTATATATCGATGCTTATGCTGAAAGACATAAAAATGAAATCATCAATAAATAGCAGGAAAACTCTGATTGTACTTTATTACCAGCTTTAATCCACGATTGTGATCCACCCGTATTTATCCGGTTCAAGTCCTTCCTGGATCCCTTTGAGCAGGTTATAAAGCCTTTCGGAGACAGGTCCGGCTTTTCCATTTTTGCAATAAGTATATTCCTTACGAGTTTCCCTATCGACTATTTTGCATATGGGTGAAATGACTGCTGCGGTTCCGCAGGCGCCGGTCTCTTCAAATTGTGAAAGTTCTTCAACCGGAATATGTCTTTGTTCCACTTTCATACCGATCTCCTGGGCGAGAACCCTGAGTGACATATTTGTTATTGACTGCAAAATCGATTCAGAATCAGGCGTGACATAAGTATTGTTTTTTATCCCGAAGAAGTTAGCGGGGCCTGCTTCGTCAATATATTTCTTTTCTCTTGCATCCAGGAAAATGGCAGATGCGTAACCTTCCTTGTGGGCACGTTCGCCGGCGCGAAGGCTGGCTGCATAATTACCGCCGCATTTGAATCTCCCGGTTCCCAATGGTGCGGCCCGGTCGTAATCCCTGACAATCTGCATTTTCACAGGATCGAATCCTTCCTTAAAATAAGGTCCTACAGGACCAACAAAGACCAGGAACATATAATCTTTTGATGGTTTTACGCCAACCTGGGGGCCGACGCCAATGAGAAGGGGACGGATATATAATGAGGCTCCTTCCCCGTAAGGTGGGACATACTTGATATTGAGCCTGACTGCCTTTATTATGGCCTCACGAAATATTTCAGCAGGGACCTCAGGCATCAGCAGCCCAACCGCTGAACGGTTCAATCTTTTTCCATTCTCATCGAGGCGGAAGATGCGGACTTTCCCATCAACCCCTGTAAATGCCTTCATCCCTTCAAAGGCTTCCTGACCATAATGCAGTGCGGTTGAGGCCATGTGGATGATAATATATTCGGAATCTGAGACCTCGAGTTCACCCCATTCACCATTCACATAATTACAACGAATGTTAAAATCGGTTTTAAAGTAACCGAATGGCAGACCTTTCCAATCAATTGCGTTCATATATTCTTCATGTTAAGTTTGTTACCAGTAAGATCAGTTGAAAGACACTGTAAAATTAGAATTTTTATTTGATCTTAAGGTGAAACGGGAAGAAAAAATCAGTCAAAAATTCCGTCATTTTGTCAGATTTAAAGGCAATGGCACTAGCTTTGACATGCTGCAGCCATCTTAACTCAAATTATCGTATAACTATGCAAAAAGGAAAGATCAATGTCAAGACGGAAAATATTTTCCCGATCATAAAAAAATTCCTCTATTCAGATCATGAGATATTCCTCAGGGAACTTATCTCCAATGCAGTTGATGCAACACAGAAATTGAAGACCCTTGCATCACTTGGTAAATTTAGCGGAGAGATGAATGACATCACGATAGAGGTCTCCGTTGATAAAATGAAGAAGACCCTGACTGTTAAAGATAAAGGGATAGGGATGACGGCAGATGAAGTGGATAAATACATCAACCAGATCGCATTTTCCAGTGCTGAAGAGTTTGTAAAGAAATTTAAAACGAAGTCTGAATCAGAACTTAATGCTTTGATCGGTCATTTCGGGCTAGGTTTTTATTCCAGCTTTATGGTGTCTGACAAGGTAGAGATCTTCTCAAAGACCTATAAAAAAGGCGGTGAATCCAAAGCCGTGCACTGGGAATGCGACGGAAGCCCTGAATACACTATGGAAGAATGTGACAAAAAGGATCATGGAACCGAAGTGGTAGTGCATCTGTCAGATGAATCAAAAGATTACCTGGAAGAGTATAAGGTCCTTGAATTACTTAAAAAGTACTGTAAGTTCCTGCCGGTGCCCATCCGCTTTGGGAACGAGAAGCATTGGGAAAAAGTGGAAGGGGAAAAAGACGCCGACGGGAAAGACAAGGAAATTGAAGTCGAGAAGCCCAGGATCATCAACGATACCAACCCCCTCTGGAAACAAAAGCCTGTCGATATCAAGGAAGAAGACTATAAGAAGTTCTACAGGGAGCTTTATCCATACAACTTCGATGATCCCCTCTTCCAGATCCACCTGAATGTGGATTATCCTTTCAATCTCACAGGTATCCTTTATTTTCCCAAGGTAAAGAAAGCATTTGAAGTTCAGAAAGACAAGATCCAGTTGTATTGCAACCAGGTCTTTGTCACTGACTCGGTAGAGGGCATAGTTCCCGATTTCCTGACACTCTTGCATGGGGTTTTGGATTCACCGGATATTCCGCTTAATGTTTCGCGGAGCTTTCTCCAGAGTGATCCAAATGTCAAAAAAATATCCAATCATATTACAAAAAAAGTCGCCGATAAACTTGAGGAATTGTTCAAGGAAAACCGCGCTGATTTTGAAGCAAAATGGGATGACATCAAAGTATTTATTCAATATGGCATCATCTCAGAACCAAATTTTTATGATCGTGCAAAAAAATTCTGCCTGCTTAAGAACACCGAAGGGAAATACTTTACTTTCGACGAATATGAGAAGCTTGTAAAAAAATCACAGAAAGATAAAGACGGCAATCTGATCTACCTGTACACCAATAATGTAAATGAGCAATATAATTTCATTGAGCCTGTGAAAGAACGCGGCTATGATGTATTGCTGATGGATGGAGTCATCGATGCACATTTTATCAACGCCCTTGAGCAGAAATTAGAGAAAACCAGGTTCACCCGCGTAGATGCAGATACTGTCGACAAGCTGATAAAAAAAGACGAGACTTTCCCGTCGAAACTGGATGAAGAGCAGAAGAAGTCACTGAAGGATCTGATCGAAAAGCATATGGACAAGAACAAATTCACCGTCGAACTTGAGAGCATGAGTGAAACAGAGCAGCCATTGATGATCATGCAGCCTGAATTCATTCGCAGGATGAAGGATATGTCGGCCCTTGGCGGAGGAATGTCATACATGGGTGATCTTCCTGATCATTATAACCTCATAGTGAATTCAAACAGCCCGGTGATTGGTAAGTTACTGGCAGAAACCGATGAGACTAAACAAGCATCGACAATAAAGCATCTTTTTGATCTTGCGCAGCTCGCACAGAATATGCTTAAAGGTAAAGACCTGTCTGAGTTTATCAAGAGGAGCATGGAATTTACAATAAAAAATGAATAATTAAGAATGCCGTAACTCAAAGAATAAAAACAGGTTGTTTCTTTGTTACTTTATCACTTTGTCAGTTAATTCATTAATTTAGCCAACAATCAAAAAACGAAATCTATGAAACTTTCAACAGGTGGGATCGTTGCGATCTCCATTTTTGGATTTATCTTTCTTATTGTACTGATCAGTTTACTCTCAGGAATAAGTATTTACAACAAATTAGTTTCATCGCAGGAGAATGTCAACCAGTCGTGGGCCAATGTGCAGAATGTTTATCAGCGCCGTTCTGACCTGATCCCGAACCTCGTTGCAACTGTCAAAGGAGTCGCAAATTTCGAGAAGAGCACTCTTACAGCAGTTATTGAAGCCCGCGCTAAAGCCACATCTGTTAATATCAATCCCAAAAACCTTGATGATGCCTCACTTCAGAAGTTCCAGTCGGCACAGGACGGACTCAGCAATTCCCTGGCAAGGCTGATGGTAGTTGTTGAACGTTACCCGGAACTTAAGGCCACCCAGAACTTCTCTGAATTACAGGCTCAACTTGAAGGAACAGAGAACCGCATTGCGGTGGAAAGAAGGAATTTCAACGAAGCTGCCCAGGCTTATAACAGCTATTTAAGGAGTTTCCCAAGAAACATTATTGCCGGGATGTTCGGTTTCCAGAAGAAACCGTATTTCGAATCACAAAAAGGAGCGGAGGTTGCACCAAATGTGCAGTTTTAAGCGTTCTTTATCTTCATCAAACTTAACCACTCTGGATTAAAAATCCAGAGGTTTGATTAAAAGGTAAAAAATGAAATTTTTTGACGTCATTCCATTATCCAATTTCCGACTTGAGTATTCGGCTTATCCTTATGATGTTCCAAATACTCTTGTACCATTGCATCCGTTATATTCCCAGTACTCCATGCTCCGAACCCAATTGCCCAGAAATGCCTCCCCCAATATTTTTTCCCCAATTCTGGGAATTCTTTCTGTAGCATTATGGATGTCCTACCTTTTAATCGCTTCACTAAGTTACTTATGCTTAGCGATGGTGGATATTCGATATGCATGTGTACATGGTCTTTACTCACAACTCCCTTTAGAATCTTCACATTCTCATTATTACAGATTTGTACCAGTAAATCCCGACACCGTATCTGAACATCTCCTTTTAACACATGATAACGATATTTTGTTACCCATACAAGGTGTACACTTAACCAACTTACAGTATGTGAACTCTTTCGTAATTCGTCCATACTGTAAAGTTAGAACTTTTATAGAAACTAAAGTAGCCGCAATAAATTGCGGGGATTTAACCCACTATTGAAACATTAAATTCAACGCCAATGAGTGTTTCTGCACGTGATTTCTTCTCAACAGAAGAACAGGAAGATATCAAGCAAGCAATAATGAATGCCGAGCTGGACACCTCCGGTGAGATTCGTGTCCATATTGAAAGCGTATGTAAAGGCGATGTTCTTGACAGAGCCGCCTACATTTTCAAAAAACTTGGAATGTCAAAGACCGCAGAGCGGAACGGGGTACTGATCTATCTTGCAATCAGGAACAGGAAATTCGCAATCATAGGTGACCAGGGTATCCATAATAAAGTACCAGCTGATTTCTGGGATACGATCAAACTTAAGATGCTCGATTTCTTCCGTGACAGCAAGTTTTGTGATGGATTGATCTATGCCATTACAGAAGCAGGGGTCCATCTTAAACAGTACTTTCCTCATAAGAAGGATGATATTAACGAGCTTCCGGATGATATTTCCTTCGGAAATAAGTGAAGAGTGAACAGTTATGGAATTCTGAATAAGCATGAAATTAAATTTAATAGCGTATTGACAACTCCAATATGAAAAGTAACAAAAAGATCTTTTTTCTCCCGTTATTTCTGATATGGGCAGTGACACTTGCGGCCCAGGATATTCCCGAACGTCCTGTCCCACCGCGCCTGGTGAATGATTATACTGGTATCCTTTCACAGGGCGAAGCAGCACAGCTTGAACAAAAGCTGGTGTCATTCAATGATTCAACATCGACCCAAATCGTGGTGGTAATAGTGAAATCACTTAATGGCTATGACAAGAATGATTTTGCCCAGCGATTGGGACAGAAATGGGGTGTCGGGCAGAAAGGGAGAAATAACGGGGTGGTCATTTTGATCAAGCCCAAACAAACGAACGAGCGTGGTGAAGTGTCAATTCAGACCGGTTATGGACTTGAGGGTGTACTACCTGATATCACATGCAAGCAGATCGAAGAGAATGAGATGATCCCAAAGTTTGCCAGGGATGATTACTACAATGGGATCCTGGCGGGTGTAAATGTTATAATGTCAATAACGAAGGGTGAATTTACTGCAGGGCAATATGGGAAAAGAGTCAGTCAACAGAAGCCGTATGGCATCCTGGTCCCCATTATCATCCTTATGGTTCTAGTATTTTGGATCAGGAATAGCCGGGGTGGGACACATTCTGTAGGAAAGAATCTTCCTTTCTGGACTACTCTTTTTCTTCTCGGGTCGATGGGCCGGGGCGGCCGCGGGAGCTGGGGCGATTTTCAATCCGGTGGTGGCGGATTCGGTGGCGGAGGAGGCGGATTCGGTGGTTTCGGCGGCGGCAGTTTTGGCGGTGGTGGTGCAGGGGGCAGCTGGTAGGATACCGGATCCGGGAATTCACAGGTAATTCTAATCAAGCTTTTTCTTATTTATTATTTTTTTCTACTTTTGGGTACTCTTATACGGAGTTACCTTTAAGTATATACATTTAAACACCCGGCTTATGATCCTAAACATCGACCCTGGAATTGTGGATTGGTCGAGAGCTCAGTTTGCGCTGACAGCGATCTACCATTGGTTATTCGTACCGTTGACACTTGGCTTATCTTTCCTGGTAGCCATCATGGAGACCATTTATGTAAAAACAGGTGATCCTGAATGGAGGCGGATCACAAAATTCTGGATGACACTGTTCGGCATCAATTTCGCCATTGGGGTGGCGACAGGTATCATCCTTGAATTTGAATTTGGTACCAACTGGTCAAATTATTCCTGGTTTGTAGGCGACATTTTCGGGGCACCCCTGGCCATTGAAGGAATCATGGCATTCTTCCTGGAATCGACCTTTATAGCTGTAATGTTTTTCGGATGGAACAAGGTCAGTAAGAAGTTCCACCTGGCTTCGTCATGGCTCACTGCCATCGGGGCAAATCTTTCGGCCTTATGGATCCTGGTGGCCAATTCATGGATGCAATATCCTGTCGGCATGAAATTCAATCCTGATACTGCCAGGAATGAAATGCAGAACTTCTGGGACGTGCTCTTTTCCCCGGTAGCCGTGCACAAATTCCTGCATACCATTTCATCAGGATATGTCACTGCTGCAATCTTTATCCTTGGTATCAGCGCATGGTTCCTGCTTAAGAAACGGGAAACGGTCATGGCTAGGAAAAGTATCCTTGTAGCTGCCATTTTCGGCTTGATCATGTCACTGTTCCTTGCCATCACAGGCGATGGCTCTGCATACACTATTGCACAGAAACAACCCATGAAACTGGCTGCCATGGAAGGGCTTTATAAAGGACATACATCAAATGGACTTGTACTCGCCGGCATACCACAGCCCGGGAAAAAAGCCGGGGATGGTAAGGAGGATTTCGCATTAAAGATTGAGATCCCGGGTCTGCTATCCATCATGGGATACCATAATGTGAATGCATTTGTGCCAGGGGTCGAAGATATCCTGAGCGGCAATTTTAAACCAGGGTACCAGAATGTCCCTCCGGCTGAAAAAGAAAAAGCACTCCCAATAAGTGAAAAGATCGAACGCGGGAAACTCGCGATAGCAGCTTTCGGGGATTATAAATATGCGAAAAAAGCAGGGGACATGGGTACTGCTGCCAGAGCTGACAGTATCATGAAAGCCAACTTTGCCTATTTTGGCTATGGTTATCTTCACGCTCCTGAAGAAGATGTACCCAATGTAGCGCTGACATTTTACAGTTTCAGGACCATGGTCATCTTTGGATTTTACTTCATCCTTTTGTTCATCCTGGTATTGTATTTTCATTCAAAGAATCAGCTCCAGGAGAAACGGTGGCTGCAATACATGATGCTCTGGACCATCCCGATTGTTTACATTGCAGGACAGGCAGGATGGCTGGTGGCAGAGATCGGACGGCAACCCTGGGTCATCCAGGACATGCTTCCAACGCGTGCAGCTGTGTCTATGATCGAGACGTCGTCAGTACAACTCACTTTCTGGCTGTTCGCTTCGATATTTACTGTTTTGCTGATCGCCGAACTGATGATCATGACACGGCAAATCAAGTTAGGACCTAAAGATGGAGGAACCAAATAATGTTTGAATCTTTATCCCTTCTTTCGCTTCAGCAATATTGGTGGATGATCATTTCCCTTCTGGGTGCCATCCTGGTATTCCTGATGTTTGTCCAGGGCGGGCAAACCCTGATCTTCCAGCTTGGAAAGACAGAAAAAGAAAAAAAGATGCTGGTCAACAGTCTCGGCCGTAAATGGGAGTTCACCTTCACTACACTGGTAACCTTTGGCGGAGCTTTTTTCGCTTCGTTCCCATTATTTTATTCGACAAGCTTTGGTGGCGCCTACTGGGTATGGATCGCAATTCTCTTCTGCTTTATCGTCCAGGCCGTATCGTATGAATTTCGCTCTAAACCGAATAATTTCCTTGGGCAGAGGACCTATGAAATATTCCTCTTCATCAATGGTGCACTGGGAACTATCCTGATCGGCGCTGCCGTTTCTACTTTTTTCACAGGCTCGCAATTCTCCATTCACAAAGAAAACCTGGCTGCTTTAGCCAATCCTGTGATTTCGCAATGGCAGGGTCCTGCACATGGTCTCGAAGCGGTGCTTAACTGGCGTAATGTTGCGCTGGGGCTGTCGGTATTTTTTCTTGCCAGAATACTTGGAACGTTTTATTTCATAAATACAGTGGATGACTATAATATTCTGGGCAGAGCCAGGAAACAGCTCATCATCAATGCTGTTCCTTTCCTGTTTTTTTTCCTTGCTTACGTGGTTGCATTGATCCTTTCCAGGGGATTTGCTGTAGATCCGGCAACCGGTAATGTTTCACTTGAGAGCTTTAAATACCTTCACAATCTGATCGCATTGCCTGTTGTCCTTATACTCTTCCTTGCCGGTGTGGTGCTGGTACTCTGGGGGATTATCTTACCCCTTTGGAAATTTGAGAAATCTGCATCAAAAGGCATATGGTTTGCAGGAATTGGGACCATCCTGACTGTCTTCTCATTATTCTTGCTTTCCGGGTTCAATAACACTGCTTACTATCCTTCGACTTATGACCTACAAAGTTCGCTGACGATCAGGAATAGCTCCTCGAGTCATTATACCCTGACTGCAATGAGCTATGTTTCCTTGCTGGTGCCATTTGTCCTTGCTTATATCTGGTATACCTGGTGGTCGATGAACAGAAAAAAAATAGATGCCGAGGAGATGGAACAGGATGATCATGCTTACTAAATGACTTTTATTATCAATTATCAATAAATCGTTATGTACTGGACATCAATATTATGGTTTATATCCTGGCCTGTGCTGATCTATCTTTCTTACAAGATCATTCTCTATGCGGTCAGGAATGATCAAACCAACGGATAAACCGGCGAATAGGCATTTTAATGGATCATTCCGCCAACAAGCCTCCCTATCCCATAAACAAGGACAGCAGCAAGAAGCCCAAATAATATTTGCCGGAAACCGGAGTACCAGATGCTTTTCCCGGTATAGAATGTAATGACGGCGCCAAGGAAAAACATTCCCAATGTGCTGATGCCGAGGCTGACTATGACTGGGTGAAAGTGACTCCAGAAAAGGAATGGTAACAATGGAATGGCAGCACCAACTGCAAAAAGGACAAAGGATGTCAGGGCGGCCTCCCAGGCTGAACCTCCGGGGTCCTGGCTGTCGAGTCCTAGTTCTTCCTTCACCAGTGTATCAATAGCAGATTCCCTATTTTCGAAGACCTTTTGTGACATCTTTTCCGCTTCATCCTTACTCATCCCTTTTGCCTGATAGATCAGCGCCAGTTCAAGCATTTCCTCTTCAGGCGAGTTTATCAGCTCTTCCGTTTCAATGTCAACCTGTCGCTGGTTCAGCTCCCTGGAGCTTTGAACTGAGAGCCATTCTCCAAGCGCCATGGAAAACGCTCCTGCAAGCAACCCGGCGATCCCTGCAATGATAACCCCTTTTATCCCGGTTGTAGCACCGGCGACACCCATGATCAGGCTAAGGTTGGTTACGAGACCGTCATTAGCCCCGAGTACAGCTGCGCGAAGGGCATTGCCGCCTACCGATTGATGCCTTCCTTCAAGTTTTGCCAGGATCCCTCCTTTCATCCCCGCCGAAGACTTGCTGATATTATCAAGGATGGTAAAATGGTTGAAAATGCCAGGATCCACCTTTTCTCCTTTCTCACCTTTAAAAGTGATCACATTTTTTGCGAGCATTCTTTCTGTGCCAATGAGGTTGGATGCAATCATTTGCCAGCCAAAGACTGAAGCCAGTCTGACCTGGATCTTTGCATGAAAGGATGGCTGTGGAAAGCCCTCACTTTCATCAGTAAGATGTATCTTAGCCAGTATCTTACCGGCGTGTGTTTCCTCGATGGAAGACATTGATTTATATATATCTGCGGCTGCCTTGTCGAGTGTGTTCTCACTCAACTTCTTATATAGAAAGGATGTATCTATCTCTATTTGTAATTGTTGATGAAGACGGTCTTTCATGATCCGGTTTTTGTAAAAGGGGATCAAAGTTACAATGAAAAACCTGTATTTTTGCTTCAAATCGCTATCATGACATTCTCCGGATCCATTCGCATTAAAAACGCCTCAGAGAACAACCTGCGTTCCGTAAGCCTGGATATTCCGACCAACAAATTGGTAGTTGTAACAGGTGTATCAGGTTCGGGGAAATCCTCACTAGTCTTTGATGTACTCTACCGGGAAGCTGAAAACCACTACCTGGGTTCGTTTTCATCACATGCCATGCAATTCCTGGGGAAAAGGAAATGGCCGGATGTAGAGAAGATAGAGGGGTTATCACCTGCAATTTCTGTAGGGCAAAAGTCGATCCAGAACAATCCAAGATCAACGGTCGGTACGATGACAGAGATCTATGATTATCTCCGCTTGCTCTTTGCAAGGCTTGGAAAGACAGATCTTAATGATCCTGATCTTAAGATTGACCGTAGTCTTTTTTCATTCAACACGGGAAAAGGGGCATGTCCTGTTTGTAAGGGATTGGGAATAGAAGACCGGCTTGATCCAGAACTCTTTATTGCAGATAAAACAAAGTCACTAAGAGAAGGGGCACTTGTAATTACTGCTCCTAATGGATATATCATCTATTCACAAGTGACGATGGATATACTAGACCAGGTTTGCCGGGCCGAAGGGTTCTCTGTTGATATTCCGTGGAAAGATCTCACACCTGAACAGAAAAATATTATTTACTATGGAAGTAACAAGATTGAAATCCCATTTGGGAAGCATACCCTGGAATCAAGAATGCGCTGGAGCGGTATTACGGCAAAGCCACGCGAGATAGGATATTACAAGGGCGTCCTCACGATCATGGAGACGATCCTGAAACGGGAACGCAATAAAAACATCCTGCGATTCGTCAGGACATTCAGCTGCACAAGCTGCAATGGGACACGCCTGAATGAAAAAGCACTATCAGTAAGGATCTCGGGGAAGAACATTGCTGAGTTAACCGGGCTTCAGTTGGATGATTTAAAGGAAGTCCTTGTGAATATGGATTTCCCCGGTAATGAAAGACATGTTGCGGGACCGATCATTGATCAGATCATAAAACGCATAGATATACTTGACCGATTAGGCTTGACATATCTTACCATCGCCAGGGAATCGGGCAGTTTGTCAGGAGGCGAATCCCAGCGTTTGCGGCTTGCCAACCAGGTTACAACAGGGTTACAGAATGTATTGTACCTCTTTGACGAGCCTTCTATTGGTCTTCATCCGAGGGACACAGAAAAACTTCTGGATATCCTAAAAGAACTCCTTAACAAAGGAAACTCCGTGGTGGTCGTCGAACATGAAGAAGCGTTCATCCACCATGCCGACTGGCTGATCGATATAGGTCCGGGTGCAGGGATCCACGGCGGCGAAGTGCTTTTCAATATGCCCGTTCCGGGTATTGATCATCTGCCTCTGACAGAGATCAGGAAAAGCCAGACCCTTTCTTTTATTAAAGGACTGGAGAAGATAATGATCCCTGAAACGCGGCGGTCCGGCGAGGGTGAAATTATTATAAAAGGAGCATCGGCCAATAACTTAAAAAACATCGATGTAACTTTTAAGCTGAAAGCAATGAATGTCATCACCGGTGTTTCCGGTGCGGGTAAGACAACACTGGCTGAGGATGTCCTTGGGAAATTTCTTAAAAAGAGCCTGAATGGCACTGGGAACCAGTCCATAAAATGCACTTCCATTGCAGGTTACAGCGATGTCAAAAAAATAATTGATATCGATGCTTCGCCGATTGGCCGTACTCCCAGGAGCAACCCTGCGACCTATTCAGGGTTATTTGATAATGTCCGTGATCTTTTTGCGAACCAGCCTTTGTCGAAAGAGCGGGGTTATGACAAAAGCCGTTTCTCATTCAATACTGCCGGTGGCCGCTGTGAAGAGTGCCGGGGTGCCGGGTACCAGGAAATCGGAATGCATTTCATGGGTAATGTCGAGATCCTTTGCGAAAAATGTGAAGGAAAGCGGTTCGATAATGAAATGCTGGAAGTGACCTATAAAGGAAAGAACATCTTTGATATCCTCGACATGTATATCAGCGAAGCCAGGGAGTTTTTTACTGATCAGCCCGGGATCATGCGATTCCTTGAAGTAATGAATGACCTTGGGCTTGGATACCTGAAGCTGGGACAGCGATCGACCACGCTCAGCGGTGGTGAAGCCCAGCGTGTAAAGCTTGCAACCGAACTTGCATTTCCTCATTCGGCGCATACCTTATACATTCTCGATGAACCCACTACCGGTTTGCACCAGGCCGATGTCAGGGTTCTTCTCTCAGCCCTTGATACCCTCATCCTGCAGGGCAATACCATCATCCTCGTGGAGCACCATCTTGGAGTTATTGCAGCATCCGATCATGTTATCGATCTTGGCCCCGGGAGCGGAAAAGAAGGAGGATCGGTCGTGGCAACCGGCACCCCTGAGGAGATAGCGCAATGCAGTGCATCCTTTACCGGCCAGGCCTTGAAAGAATATATGGAATTACAGAACCGTCCGTTTCAATCCAGACCATCCGGCATCCATCATCCTGCATTCAATATCCGGTATCCGGGATCCGGTATCCATTTCACCGGAATAACCACAAACAACCTTCAGAATGTCTCAGTAGAAATTCCTCACAACAAGGTCACAGTTGTGACAGGCGTTTCGGGCAGCGGAAAGTCCTCACTTGCATATGACACGGTTTTCGCGGAAGGCAGGAACCGTTTCCTTGAAAGCTACTCTTCATATGCCCGTACACGGCTTGGCATGAAAGACAAGCCTGATTTCGAAGAAGTGTCAGGCCTCACCCCCACCCTTGCGGTAGATCAGCGGATGACAGGTGTCAACCCGCGTTCAACTGTTGGCACCATGACCGGCATTTATGATCTTTATCGCTTACTTTATGCCAGGGTCGGGCAATCACCTTTGAGATCCGGGCCGGTTCTTTCTTCCCTTTTTTCATTCAATCACCAGCATGGAGCCTGTCATAAATGCGATGGCCTGGGAACCGTGACAGTATGTGACCCGGCTTTGCTGATCACACATCCTGAGAAATCCATCCTGGAAGGTGCTATGGATGGTACCAGAACAGGAAAGTTCTATGGCGATCCATTTGGGCAGTATGTATCCACACTAAGATCAGTTGGAAAATCCCATGGGGTTGATTTTTCACTGCCATGGCAGGATCTCACAGAAAATGCCAAGAACCTTGCAATGGCCGGCGCAGGTGATGAGATCTTCGATGTGACCTGGCAGTACAAGAGAAACAACCATAAGGGAGAACATCATTTCAAAGGAAGCTGGCAGGGGCTCGTTTTCCTCGTGCATGAAGAATATGTGAGAAAGCATGCAGATCATAGGGGTGATGAGATGATGAATGTAATGAAGAAGGAAGAATGTCCTGCATGCCACGGAACAAGGCTTTGCCTCGAAGCACTATCATATATTGTCAGGGGAATCAATATTGCCAGGCTGTCAGCAATGACAGTATCTTTATCCATAAAGCTTTTCAGGGACCCGGGTCTCCTGTCAGAGAGTCAGTCATTAAAAGCCATAGCTTCTCCCCTGATCCAGGATATAGTGAAACGCCTTGAGTTTATCCATGAAATGGGATTAGATTATCTTTCATTTGATCGCAGCTCGTCCACACTCTCCGGTGGAGAAGCACAGCGGATACGGCTGGCGGGACAAATGGGGGCAGGACTGACAGGTATTACATATGTTCTTGATGAGCCAACGATAGGCTTACACCCTTCAGATGTCAACCGCCTGACGGGGATGATCCGCAAGCTTCAACAACAGGATAATACGATCGTGGTCGTTGATCACGACCGGGATATAATCTGGTCTGCTGATCATATCATTGATCTCGGGCCAGGCGCAGGAAAACTTGGTGGCAGGATCATTGGCGAAGGCACCCCCTCAGATCTCATTAAAGATCCTGATTCAGTAACAGGACCATTCTTAAAGAAAAGAGAATACAATGCAGATAAACCTGAACGACATCTGAATCCTGGCATAGTCATCAGGAACGCAAATGCCAATAATCTAAAGGGGATTGACCTGGATATCCCTTCGGGCGGCTTAATCGCTATAACCGGTGTCTCGGGTAGCGGAAAGTCAAGTCTTCTGTTTGACGTGGTGTTTGATTCATGGAAAAGATCAGGACCAACCGGATGTGAAGAGATCACAGGATTTGAACATTTTGAGCGTCTGATCACTGTTCCTTTGCGTTTTGAATTTTCGGGTTCAAATGGCACCACAGCGACTTTTACAGGCATTTTTGATAAGATCCGTGACCTCTTTGCAAAAACGAATGATGCTGTTAAGCACGATCTTAAGAAAAACCATTTCTCCTTCATAAATAAGGAAGGACGTTGTCCTCATTGCCAGGGGGCCGGTAAGATCAGCGTCAGCATGGATTTCATATCGGATGTCCATGTGGTCTGTGAAGAATGCAATGGCATGCGTTACAATAGTACAGTTCTTTCATGCAGGTACAATGATAAAACCATCGCTGACATACTTAGCATGAGCTATTCTGAGGCGTCAAACTTCTTTGGGGACCAGAAGGTCCTCTCTCACCAGCTTGGATTCCTTGAAAAAGTAGGATTGGGCTACATTCAGCTCGGGCAATCCCTGGATACCCTGTCGGGGGGAGAGAGTCAGCGGCTGATGCTGGCAACTGAGCTAATAAGACCTTCGAAAGGAAAAAATCTTTATCTTTTTGAAGAGCCATCCACCGGTTTACACTTTCTTGATATCATTCATCTGAATGATCTTTTCAGGAGTCTTACAGATTCAGGACATACGCTGATGGTCATCGAGCATGATCCTGAGATCATTCTGCAGGCTGACTGGATCATTGACCTGGGCCCGGAAGGCGGTGACCAGGGAGGTTCAATTGTTGCCCAGGGAAGAATTGCTGATATTATGAAAAATCATAATTCAAGAACCGGAGTCTTTTTATCAAAGTACATTCATGACATTCAGCCTAAATAAGGCCCTGGGTAAAACAAAGCCTGAAAATCTGTATTTTTGCAAACCAAAACCTAACAGTCTGTGGTCATTAATTATCAGGAAATAACTATTAATTAATACTCTAATGAAACATAAATTTCTATCACTTGGATTTGTACTCATCCCAATCACATGTTACCTGCAGGTATTGACAGGCCCGGCTAATGCAGAAATTCTGGCAGATGTACCAGCTGGTGTGTCTTTTGAGAATTATTTCCTGGATAAGACCATGCGGCTCGATCTGTACCATACCGGTAATTCAAAGGAGGACCATTTTGTAATCGACCAGGTCGTTTCTGACGGGATATGGCCGGGAAGCAAAACCGGGCTGGTTGACAAGCTTGGCCTGGGAATGTATTCCTTCGAGGTTATGGACAATGAGACAAAAACATTGATCTATTCACGGGGCTTTTGCAGTATTTTCGGGGAATGGCAGTCGACCCCGGAAGCGGAAAAAGAAAGTGGAACCTTTCATGAATCCCTGCGGTTCCCATGGCCTAAAAAGCCGGTTCTGGTGATCCTGAAAAAAAGGAACCCTGAGAACAAGTTCCGGGAGATATGGAATACAATCATCGATCCTTCTTCACGCCAGGTTAATCCTGCCGATATTGTACCGACCCATAAGATTGATGTGATCCTGGATAACGGGCCGGCATCTCAAAAGCTTGACATTGTTGTTCTTGGAGATGGGTATTCTTCTTCTGAGATGGAGAAATTCAGGAAGGATGTCAAGCGGCTTACAGATGTCTTACTGAGCGCTGAACCTTTCAAGTCAAGAAGAAATGACATTAACATCCGTGCCATCGAAACGCCTGCGGCACAGTCAGGCGTGACCAAACCGCAGCCAGGAGTATTCAAGCGCAGCCCCTTGTCTGTATCTTACGGGATCTTCGGCTCTGAAAGATATGCATTGACATTCGACAATAAAACAATAAGGAATATAGCCTGCGAAGTGCCTTATGACCTGATGATAATCCTGATAAATGAGAAGACGTATGGAGGCGGAGGGATCTATAATCTTTATACTACCGTTTCAGCAGATAACAAATTCGCCGAGTATATCATGGTGCATGAATTCGGGCACCACATGGGAGGCCTTGCAGATGAATATTACACTTCTTCCGTTTCCTATGAAGCCCAGAAGATCACCGTGGAGCCCTGGGAGCCTAACGTGACTGCCCTGCTTGATAAAAGCAACCTTAAATGGAAATCTTTTGTGGAACCCGGAACGCCTGTCCCGACACCGTGGAATAAGGAGGCTTTCGATAAATACGGGTATGAGATTCAGAAAGAACGCGACAGCCTTCGCCAGGCAAATGTGCCCGAAAGTGTTATGGAAGATCTTTTCACGCGTCAGCTGAAGCAGGAAACACAGTTCTTTTCAACTGAAAAATATGCAGATAAAGTGGGGGCATTTGAAGGTGCTGATTATACCCAGAAAGGACTATACCGTCCCCAGGTTGATTGTATCATGTACACACGTCACATGAAATACTGCAAGGTTTGCAGGAGAACACTGGAAACAGTGATCGACGAATATACCCAATAACCAGGACAGAAGTCAATGATCCCGGAGACTCCAGTAATCGAAGTAAAAAATGTCGTTAAATCCTTTAAGACCGTCCAGGCAGTCAGGGGGGTGAGCCTCCGTATATTTCAGGGTCAATTTGTAGCGTTATTGGGGCCTAATGGTGCCGGTAAGACTACTCTTGTGGAGATGATCGAAGGCATTCAGAAACCCGATGAAGGAGAGATCTGTATTCTTGGAAAGAAGTGGAAAGGGAATGAGGACGAACTGCGGAAGCTCATCGGGTTGTCTCTTCAGGAAACCCGGTTCATCGATAAACTTACCGTGCGTGAAACTGTAAAGTTGTTTGCCAGTTTTTTTGAATTGGGCGATGCCCGTGGAGAGGAGATCATCTCCATAGTAGGACTCGAAGAGAAGAAGAAATCTTACGTAGTGAACCTTTCAGGGGGACAGCGTCAGCGTTTAGCCCTGGGTATCGCATTGCTCAATGATCCAAAGATCCTTCTGCTTGACGAACCTACCACTGGTCTTGACCCCAACGCACGTCGCGAGATCTGGGCCATTCTGCAGGGACTGAAAGAACGCTCACAGACATCCATGATCCTTACCACACATTACATGGAAGAAGCAGAGAAACTCTGTGACCAGATTGTGATCATCGATAACGGACTGATTCTGAAGGAAGGCACACTGGAAGAATTGCTCAGCGACGAAAACGCAGGCCGGTCTGAAACCGGGGAACATATAAAGGTCAATAACCTGGATGACCTTTTTACTGCATTGACAGGGAGGCATCTGCATGAATAGCCCGTTTCGATATAAACAGCTCATACAACTCACCCTCGCATATTTCCGGCAGATCATCCGGGAACCGGGGGTTTTATTTTGGGGGATCGCCTTTCCAATCCTGATGTCGCTTGGGTTGGGTATCGCATTCACAAAAAAAGCAGATATATTCAGGGATGTGGCATGGATCAGAACACAGAATATCCCGGCGGATCAGTCCGGCTCAGTGATCAGGAGCTTCCTGGAGGAACATCTTGCAAAAGTGGAAAAAGACAAGGAGGGAAACCTGTTCTATCGTCTCACTATACCTAATGATAAACTGGGCAATACGACTTTTAAATTCAGGATCATGGATTGGCAGAAGGCAATGGTGCTCCTGAAGCGGGGTAATCTCACCATGATCATTATGGAGAATAACGGGAAGATAGAATATCACTTTGATCCGCTAAACCCGGATGCCCAGCTGATATACCTGAAACTTTCCGGACTCTTTCAAAATCCTTCTGTTTTGCAGCCAAGCAGCAATCCTGATATTAAACCTCTCACAGTGACAGGAACGCGATATGTCGATTTCCTTGTTCCAGGGCTGATCGCTATGGGCGTTATGATGTCGATCATGTGGGGCATCAGCTATGAGATCATTGATAACCGGGCAAAGAAACTGCTCCGCAGGATGGTAGCCACGCCGATGAAAAAGTCACACTACCTTATCGCCCTGATGTCAGTCAGGGTAGGTATGAATTTCGTGGAATCGGGACTGTTGTTCTTTTTCACCTGGCTCGCCTTCGGGATCAGAGTTCAGGGGAGTGTACCGGCATTGCTGGCTATCTTCCTGGCAGGGAATATCGCCTTTGCGGGGATTGCCATTTTCATGTCATCTCATACAGCAAAGACCGAGATCGGCAATGGCCTCATCAACCTTGTCTCGATGCCCATGATGGTGCTTTCAGGCATCTTTTTCTCTTACCACAACTTTCCTGAATGGACCACCTCGATTATCAGGACATTCCCCCTCACGATGCTGGCTGATGGCATTCGCAGCGTATTTGTCGAAGGTGCAGGGTTTGCCGAAATCACAATTCCATCCCTCATCCTGGCCGGCACCGGGATTATCTTCTTTGTCGCAGGGCTGAAGATATTCCGCTGGCATTAACAGATCATTTAACAGGGGTAAACTTCACCACCTGGTTCCTGATCGACTTAATTGAGTGCAGGTATTGGTAAATACTTGAGAGATCGCCGGGAGTCATTCCTGCAAACATCGACCATGGCATGATGGTATTGAAATCTCCTTTTTTGACGTCGGCAATGGGATGGATGAGCGGATCATAAGCCTTGAATCTGTTAATAAAAGACTTTGAAGTGTAGTTCCCGATCCCGGTCTCTTTATCCGGGGTGATATTGGCCGACCGCACTATTCCCCATGGCATCTGGAATTCCCGGCCACCGGCAAACGACAACCCTTCAATTAATCTTCCATTCTTATCAAACTGGGTATGACATTCTATACAGGAACCGGACGTTACAAGGTATTTGCCATAATCCAGGCTGTCAGAAGGTTCAGGCGCTTTAGAAGGATGCGCAGGCCCGGGAATAAGATGAAGTATAATACTCATCGGGAAATCCGCACTTGAAGCAACCGGATCGAAAGGAATCGGCTTTAATGTGCGGATATAAGCGATCACGCTGTAAATATCTTCAGTGTCCAACTGACCATAATAAGGGTAAGGCATGATGGGAAAAAACGGTCGGTTGCCTTTTCCGACCCCGCTGGTAATTGCTCTATAAATCTCACCATCGGACCAACCGGAAAGGTTATAAGGAGTAATGTTTGCAGAAATAAAAACGCCGGGAAGTCCCTCTGACTGATCGAATCTCTCCCCTCCTTTCCCTTCGGTACCGGCTGTAACCGGTCCTGAAAACTTAGACCAATCGCGTGTCGAATGACAATCAATACAAACCAGTACATGATGTGCCAGGTAGTCACCCCTCGCAATGCGCTCTGCTGTGGGGTTCACCTTAATCTCCTTAACCGGTATCCTTGGCAGGAACCAGACAATGTAACCGATTACACAAAAAATGATCACTATAAGACCCAGGATCACGATTCCAAGGATCTTCCAAAGTCTGTTTTTTTTCATAGTTCTCCATTTTGGGATGAATACCAAATTAAAAATATACCGGAAATAATATATTGGTTATTTCGCGATCCCAATAACGCCACAGGCAACCCTTGGTCCTGAATTTCCAGCCGGCTGACTCTTCAGATCATCTTCCCCTTTATGAACGACAACCGACCTGCCAATGATTGAATTAGGTCCATTAAGTTTAATAACGGCATCAACATATTCAAGGTGGGCCTTGCCTGATTCATCGGCTACCACATTCCCCATATCTCCCATGTGACGTGTCATATCCATAGGTCCTCCGTGCGTCTCTCCTGCAGGATTATAATGTCCTCCAGCCGAGGTACCATCTGCTGAAGTACAATCCCCGAATTCATGAATATGAAACCCATGTTTACCACTCGACAGACCCTGAATATCGGCAATTACACGTACGCCCTTATCGGTTTGAGAGAATGTGATCGTACCACTGACATTATTTCCCTGCGTAGGGTAAAGTACACAAATGGCCTTGTCAACTTTCACCATTGTAGGACCTCCTGTCTTCATCTGGGAATATCCATTTATCATAGTTGCCAGGAATACTATTAATAGCCAGACTTTATTGTTCTTTTTCATTTTATTGGTTTTTAATGCAATCATATTGATCGATCCGGCAAACAAAGAAATTATATACTTTAATAACTATATAAAGTGATTGCCGGGATCCGCAATTATAATTTATTAAGATTTACTAAACGCAAAGATAGTATCAGATTCTTCCTTTGTCAAGAGCAGGATCACATTCTTTCAGGAACTTCAATTCCAAGGAGCCACATGGCTTTTTTGATGACCTCGCCGGTAAAGAAAGAAAGTTTTAACCTTATATTGCGGATATCTTTATTTTCTTCCTTCAAAACAGGGATCTCCTGGTAAAACTGATTGTAATCTTTGGCCAGTTCGAAGACATAATTTGCGATAGCCGCTGGACTGTATGCTTCCCCAGCCTGGACAACCACAGAAGGGAACTGGTAAAGGAGTTTGATTATTTCTTTTTCCCGGGGAAGAAGTGGAATGGAGTGGTTAGTTTTTTCAAACTGATGCCGTATGAGGTCTTCTGATCTTCTCATCAATGACTGTATCCTTGCATAGGTGTATTGGTTAAACGGACCGGTATTACCATTAAAATCAATGGATTCCTCAGGATCGAACAGCATATTCTTTTTCGGATCCACCTTCAGTATAAAATATTTTAATGCTCCTAGCCCGATGATACGAAATAATTCCCTGGCTTCTTTTTCAGGAAATGTATCGACTTTGCCCAGGGTCCTTGTGGTTTCTTCTGCAGTTGAGAACATTTCCTCCATAATGTCATCTGCATCCACCACGGTCCCTTCCCTCGATTTCATCCTGCCTTCAGGCAGCTCGACCATGCCATAAGAAAGATGGAATATTCTTTCTGCCCAATCCCGCCCCATATTTTTGAGGATACGCTTCAGGACATCAAAATGATAATTCTGCTCATTTCCTACCACATAGATCATCTTCGAAGGATGGAACTCATCATAACGAAGTTGTGCAGTCCCCAGGTCCTGGGTCATATATACCGATGTTCCGTCAGCCCTCAGCAATAGTTTCTCATCCAGTCCCTCCCCGCTCAGATCAGCCCAGATGCTACCATCATCCTTCCTTATAAGGTTGCCAGATTTCAGGCCTTCCTGTACCATTACTTTACCGGAAAGATAGGTCTCCGATTCATGCTGTGTCTGATCAAAGCTGACTCCAAGATTCTGGTATGTTTCGGCAAACCCCTTGAATGCCCAGTCATTCATTCGAGCCCAGAATTCACGTACATCTTTGTCCTTTTCTTCCCATCTCTGCAGAAGCTCCTGTGCTTCAATGATAAGCGGGGCTCTTCTCAATGCTTCTTCTTCTGAAAACCCTTCTTTGATGAGTCCCCGTACTTCTTCTTTATATTCATGGTCGAATAAAACATAGTATTTACCGATAAGATGATCGCTTTTCATGCCTGAAGAGGCGGGCGTTTCATTATTTCCCCACTTCATATAGGCAAGCATCGATTTGCAGATATGTATCCCCCGGTCGTTCACAAGGTTCATTTTGACCACTTTTTGACCGTTAAACTCAAGGATGCGTGCCAGTGAGAATCCCAGCAGGTTATTCCTGATATGGCCAAGGTGCAGGGGTTTGTTGGTATTGGGTGATGAGTACTCAAGAAGGACCGGGTTTACATCTTCCACGGCTTTCATTCCGAAAGAATCATCATTCAAGTTCTGATCCAGGAAAGCGATCCAAAAGTCATCCTCCAGAAGAATATTCAGAAAACCCTTGATGACAGTATATTCTTTGATATGATCAATATTTTTGACAAGAAAACTGCCTATCTCATTTGCTGTAACTTCCGGGGGTTTACGTGAGATCTTACTCAAAGGGAAAACTACGACCGTATAATCGCCGGCGATATCTTTATTCGTTTTTTCAACTCCGATTGTACCTGGTGGAACATGCTGCCCATAAATCTGCCTGATGGCTTCCGAAGTCTTTAACTGTAAGAGTCGCTCAATCATTCGTCTGTATTTTAGAGACAAATGTACAATATATTTAGAAAACCCGGATTACCCCATTTGTCCTAAGATCCAGCAAACAAAGGTGATGTAAAGGTTTTAAATCCAGGATATTTATTAACCGGTTTGGCTATCTCGCAAAAAATGAGTAGGTTTGCATTTTAAGCCTATTAAATTTCTCAGGCAAAATACTCAAGGTATAATCTTCTAAATGTGAGATCATTATGAAAAGAAATGTAATTATTATCGGCGCGGCCGGAAGGGATTTTCACAATTTCAACACTTACTACAGGAATAATGCCAACTTTAATGTCGTAGCATTTACCGCTGCCCAGATCCCTGATATTGATGGCAGGAAATACCCGGCACAGCTCGCCGGCAAACTTTATCCCAAAGGAATCCCGATCCTCTCCCAGGAAGAATTACCTAAGCTGATCAAGAAATTTAATGTTGATATCTGCAATTTTGCATACAGCGATATTCCCTACCAGAGGTTAATGAACATCAGTGCCCTGGTGAATGCAGCAGGAGCCAGCTTTGTCCTTCTCGGACCAAAAGATACTTATGTAAAAAGCACAAAGCCGGTCATTGCTGTGTGTGCAACGCGTACCGGGAGCGGGAAAAGCCAGACATCCCGCAGGATCATCGAGATCCTCATGGAGAAAGGGCTTAAAGTTGTTGCCATCCGCCACCCGATGCCATACGGTGACCTGGTGAAACAGAAAGTACAGCGTTTTGCGACCATTGCCGACCTCGCAAAGCATAAATGCACAATCGAGGAAATGGAAGAATACGAGCCGCATGTGGTTCGGGGAAACGTGATCTATGCGGGCGTCGATTATGAAGCAATAGTCCGCGCTGCTGAAAAGGACCCGAGTGGCTGCGATATCATTCTGTGGGATGGCGGAAACAATGACTTTCCGTTCTACCAGCCGGACCTCATGGTCACAGTCGCTGATCCTCACAGGCCCGGTGCCGAAGTCAGTTATTACCCCGGGGAAGTGAATGTCAGGATCGCCGATGTAGTTGTTCTGAATAAAATAGACTCTGCCGCTCCTGAAAACATTATCGAGGTAAGGAAAAACATCCAGAAACTGAACCCGAAAGCTATTGTCGTCGATGGTGCATCTCCTATCCGGGTCGACAATGAAAGCATCATTCGTGGGAAAAAGGTCCTCGTTATTGAAGATGGACCCACACTGACTCATGGAGAAATGAAGATCGGCGCCGGAATAGTAGCTGCACAGAAATATGGCGCAAGAGAAATAATCGATCCAAGGCCTTATGTCGTAGGGAAACTGGCTGAAACATTCCGTATCTATCCCAACATAGGACACCTTTTACCAGCCATGGGCTATGGAGCACAGCAGGTGAAAGACCTGGAGTCAACAATAAACAAAGTAATATGTGATTCCGTCATCATTGCAACACCGATCGACCTTAACCGCCTGATCAGGATCAGGAAACCCAATACCCGCGTATATTATGATCTCCAGGAGATAGGGAAACCTGATCTTACAGATATTCTCAACGATTTTCTGAGAACAAAAAAAATAAATACTAAAAAATAACTAAAGGGGCATTTGCCCCTTTTTTTTTACCTTTAACTGTTCAAATTAAATTCACCCAGATGAAAAATAAAAGCTTAGTTTCGATCAATGATTTTACACGTGAGGAACATATCCGTATCCTGGACCTGGCAGAGGAATTCGAGAAACATCCTACACAAAAGATCCTGCAGGATTATGTTGTGGCAACTCTTTTCTTCGAACCTTCAACCCGGACACGACTCAGTTTTGAAAGCGCAGCCTCGCGACTGGGAGCCAAAGTGATCGGCTTCTCCGAACCGGGCTCAACCAGTGTACAAAAAGGAGAATCACTGAGGGATACCATCAGGACGGTGAGCAATTATTCGGATATCATTGTGATGCGTCATCCGAAGGAGGGCAGTGCGCGTTTTGCCAGCGAGGTTGCAGGTGTTCCGATCATCAACGCCGGAGATGGTGCAAACCAGCACCCGACACAGACACTTCTCGACATGTACTCTATCAGGAAAACACAGGGAACACTCGATAATCTTAGCATCGCTTTTGTAGGTGACCTCAAATACGGCAGGACAGTTCATTCACTCGTCATAGCCATGTCGAATTATAATACAACTTTTCACCTGGTATCACCCCAGCTCCTGAAACTACCCAGTACGACAAAGGTGCACATCAAGGAGAAGAACCTGGCATATTACCAGTATACTGATATCATAGATGTGATCCCTAAGGTGGATATCCTGTATATGACCCGTATCCAGAAAGAACGCTTCTCCGATCCCATGGAATATGAGCGGGTCAAGAATGCCTATATTCTCAGGAACTCCATGCTTGAAACCGCCAGACCGAACATGAAAGTCATGCATCCCCTGCCCCGTGTAAACGAGATCACCGTTGATGTCGATGAAAATCCACAGGCCTATTATTTTACACAGGCCCTTAACGGGGTATTTGTCAGACAAGCTTTGCTCGCATCAATCCTTGGCGTGAAATAATGACTAAAAATTTTTAAAATCTGTATAAGACATTACTTTTTCAAATGGAAAAATAAATAACGATGGAAAAAGATAAAACAAGAACAGAATTAAAGGTTTCAGCAATTGAAAATGGAACCGTAATCGACCATATTCCAGCACCGGTTGTGTTCCAGGCTGTCAGGATCCTTAACCTCAGCGAAGGATCTGACATGGTTCTCTTTGGCACTAACCTGGATAGCCGGAAGATGGGAAAGAAAGGTATCATCAAAGTCAGCAATAAATTTTTCAGGCCTGCCGAGATCAACAAGATCGCTCTCGTTGCTCCCAATGCCACTCTGATCATTATAAAGAACTTTAAAGTTGTAGAGAAGAAAAAAGTAGAGGTCCCTGACAGTATAGAAGAGATCGTGAAGTGTTTTAATCCCAACTGCATCACGAACCATGAAAACATTAAAACCCGGTTCACAGTGATTGATAAAACAGACCTTAAGCTGCAATGCCATTATTGTGAAAAGACCACCGCAAGTGCAAATATCGAGTTTATTTAAATCCTCAATTAATCATTAATAATTATCTTATGAAAAAGATCGTGATAATTCTTGCATTCCTGGCGATGTGCGGAATAGTTTATTCGCAGCAGCCTGCCGATAAAGGCATCATGAAGGAGGGAAAGCCCGGGTATTACCAGAATACCATCATGAAAGACGTACGTGCTGTTGATGAATCGCAGGTGCCGGCAAAGAGTGAAAAAAGCTTCCAGGCAGACCTTTCAGGGAAAGAATTTCCAAATAAAGTCGCACTTTACCAAAAGGAATGGTACCTGCCGCCTGTTTCACAGGGTAACTCAAATACATGCTGGTGCTTTTCAACGACCTCTTTTTTAGAATCGGAAGTTCACAGACTGACAGGCCAGGAGATAAAGCTTTCTGAGATGTATACGGTTTACTGGGAATATGTTGAAAAGGTAAAAAGATATGTTCAGGAGCGTGGAAACTCTGCTTTCTCGGAAGGATCGGAAGCAAATGCAGTGACACGTGAGTACAAGAATTATGGGATCGTTCCCGAATCAGTTTATTCAGGTATGGAACCTGGCAGGAAGTTCCATTCGCATGCAAAAATGTTCGCAGAAATGGAAAAATATCTCGGCAATGTAAGGAGTACCAATGCCTGGAATGAGGAAGAGGTCATTGGGACCATTAAGGATATCATGAACCATTATATAGGAACACCTCCAACGACTTTCGAATGGAAGGGGAAGCAGTACACCCCGAAATCATTTCTCTCGGATGTCCTGAAACTAAATCCTGACGATTATGTTGATATCACATCTTATATGCAGCAACCTTTTTGGGAGAAAGTAGAATATGAAGTGCCTGATAACTGGTGGCATAACAAAGATTATTACAATGTGCCGGTTGAGGAATATTACAAAGCACTCAAAAATGCAATCAAGAACCATTATACGATGGTAATTGGTGGTGATGTTTCGGAAGCAGGTTTCAGCCGCGAAGCCCAGGTTGCTTTTATACCTACCTTCGATATCCCTCCATCAGACATAGATGATAATGCCCGTCAGTTCAGGTTTTCCAATGGCACAACCACCGATGACCACGGAATGCACCTGGTCGGGTACTATGAAAAGGATGGCACAGACTGGTACCTGATAAAAGATTCAGGATCAGGATCCCGCAACAATGATGAAACTGCCCCTGAATTTGGGTTTTACTTCTTCAGGGGAGATTACATCAAACTCAAAATGATGGATTTCATGGTCCATAAGGATGCCGTAAGTGACCTGCTGAAAAAATTCAACAAGTAGCGGGATGAAAACAATTCATCTATGCCATGTCAACGCATATACACAACCTCATTGCAGAGGGGGAACACCAGCAGCTTGATTTCAAGTTTGAGATCACCGATGCAAGGCGGATTGCCCGTACTCTGGTTGCATTTGCAAATACGGATGGCGGCCGGTTACTGATAGGTGTCAAAGACAATGGCGCTATTGCCGGGGTCCGTTCAGACGAGGAATATTATATGCTGGAAGGCGCGGCTACCATGTACTGCAAGCCACCGGTCGAGTTTGAGTCGAAGGAATGGACCATCAACAACAAGACGGTCCTGGAGATCATTGTTCCGAAAAGCAAGAACCGGCCGCATTTTGCAGCACATAATGATGGGAAATGGCTCGTCTACATTCGCGTTGGCGACCAAAACCTCCTGGCTAACCGCGTACTGCTTAAGGTTTGGAGGCTGGAGGGAAAACCGAAGGGGGTTTTTCTCAAATTCACTGAAAAGGAAAAATTCCTCCTTGAATTCCTGGAGAAGAATCCCACAATTACAATCTCCCGGTTCTGCCGTATGGCACAGATATCGAGACAAAAAGCAGAAAATATCCTGGTCAAATTTGTGCTGTTAAAAACCATCGATATAATTTTCACAGATAAACAGACGTTTTATTCACTTAAAACCTGAAAGCATTAATGTATTTATGTTATTTTTGCATCAGATAACCTGACAGAAAATGATCCGCCTGAAAATCGCTTTCTTGCTTATCTTTTATTCATTCCTCTTCTCAGGAGTATATGCCCAGTCCCAGAGCATAGATACATTGCCTCCTTCCGCAAGTTCCGCAAGTTCCGCAAGTTCCGCAAGTGCTCATAGTTACAATGTCCTTCCATTGCATCAGTTGCACGTGGGTGTGCAGGTCGGCACACAATTTACTGCCACATCCGGCTACGGATCGGGTTTAAGCACTTTTCTGTCACCAACCCTCACCTATCCCTTCAGCAACAGATTCAGGATCAGCGGGGGCGTTAGTGTTGTCAACACCACCCTTTATGGTGCAAAACCATTTTATATATTACCAAATGAACAATCCTTTCCGGGTTTTACAGGGAATATAACCCAAACAACCCTTTGGGTATCAGGGCAGTATTTGCTGGGCGACCGTATAACCTTGACCGGGACCGCCTATAAAACAATAGGTATTCTTGGGTCAACCCAGGCCAATTACCCCTTCTTTAAAAGCAATCCAGCGGGAGCTTATCTAAATATAAATTACAAAATAAGTGACAATATGCACATTGAGGCAGGATTCGGATATCGGCGTGGTTACAACGGTTATTCATATGATCCTTATAACCCCGTTTTCGGCTCTTCGAATGTCAATCCTTTCTTTAGATAATAAATACCTATATTTCAAGCTGCAGGAAAAAGAAACCACTGAACATTTAGAGGTTCAGTGGTTTTTTTATTTTTATAAATAAAACGCGGAGAGAGGGGGATTCGAACCCCCGGATCCCTAACGGGATCAACGGTTTTCGAGACCGCCCCATTCGACCGCTCTGGCATCTCTCCGGGATAGTAATATTTCCTAAAGTATAACTACGAACTCACCTTTCAAGCCCACCACTTAATCCACTAACTTCTAGTCGGTAATTAATTTGCTTCGGTTTTAGCTCGTTTGCTTGCCGCAAATGTAGCTAAAATTCTGCTGTAACTGATTTTTATAAAACCTTTATACCATCGATATTCATCTTGATAATTCTTTTATGTTCCAAGCTCTACTTTTACACCGTGATATTTATTCATTACACAATGAAAAATTTAACTTTTATATTTATTTTCTTCCTGGTGGTCCCTGGTCTCAGGACAAAAGCGCAAGAACATCAGGAAGGAATATTCTTATCTTCCGCTGATTTCAATAATAACAAGATATCATATTCCAATCCCGATGGCAAAAAATATAAGTTTTATTTACATAATTCATTTAACACACCCATTAGGATCATAACAGGGGATTCAGTAAAAACCATCAGTAAAAAATCGGTTTTTGGCTACCGTGACGAAAAAGGTACCTGTTATCGCTACTATGATAAATCTTCTTTCGAGATCTTTAATCCATCAGAAAGTATCCTTCTTTACAAAAAGACTTCGGTCGAGAGCACCTTCAGAAATATACGGCTGGTCACCCGTTATTACTTCAGCTGCAATGCCTCATCACCCTTGTATGATTTGACCATCTGGAACCTGAAACTGGCTTTCTTTCAGGATGTGTATTTTGAAGAATTGATTAATTATTTTTTTAGTTGCGACGACCAACTGACGACATGGGACAGGGCACATAAACAATACTTTCTTAATTGTGTTTATGATATCAGCAAACAAAAATTAAGTAGGACGATAAGAGAATATCATGATTTTACGAGCAAATGTCATATTTATGACGCTTCTGATCTTTTCGGGCAGGACGAATGCCCAGAAAATAATTCAGAATGACCGCACTCCCTTTGATGGGATTGATCAGACATGGCAGAACGGAAGCGACCGGAGGGACTCTTCCTTATTCAGAAAAATGAAATACTTTACACCCAGCATCATGATGGATGTAAATTATACCTATTCATTTAATGATCCGATCGATAATACCGTAGTAGGATCGACTGCATTGGCACGGGACAAGGAGATCCAACTCTCGGCGCTGAATATCGGAGGAGACTTCAGCTTCATGGGAGCCCGCGCCAGGTTTATGACACAGTTCGGGACCAGGTCTATAGTGGTTCCGCGTAATGATCTGAGTCCATACCGTGGACAATTCCAGTTGGCTGATGTCTACAGATACCTGAGCGAGGCTTATGTCGGTTATCATTTCGATAAAATGGACGGCATTAACATCGATGCAGGATTATTTATGTCATATATAGGCTTGAACTCATACTATCAGCCCGAAAACTGGGAATACCAGGCATCCTATACGTCGGATAATACTCCCTGGTTCTTTAACGGGATCAGGCTCCAGCTCTTTCCCTCAAACTTCCTCAAGATAGAAGGCTGGATCATCAACGGGTGGCAAAGCTACGGCTCATTCAATAGCATGCCTGGGGTTGGCTTTAACATCACCTGGATGCCAAACAGTCATTTCAAGTTGTTGACCAATGATTATTATGGAGCAGATGCAGCAGACATGCCGGGCAGAAAGCGGGTCCATTCAGACAATAGTGTGCTCGTCAGGTATTTCTACCGCCCGCAATCTAAAAAGGTCAGCATGATGGCATTCTCCCTTACCGGGGATATTGGATTTGAAAAAGGCGATGGAGTGAACGGCTTTACAAATGGAGATAGTGCCCGGGGCCCTGCCCAATATTTTCTCAGTGGTATGATCTACAACAGGATCTGGTTTTTAAGAAACAAACTTGCATGGACAATAGGCGGTGGCTATATGACAAATCCCGGAAGGTATCTGGTACTGGTCCCCTCTGGCCAGGCAAGTCCCTTACCTGATCCTAATGATCCGACAAAGACGGAAGGGGCATTTCCTTTTACTACCAATCCAGGAGACCAGTTCAAAGGATGGGATTGCTCCACAAATTTTGATGTCATGCCGTTACAATGCATTACTTTCCGGTTGGAATTTGTCCACAGAGAATCAAGTGTCCCCTATTTTGCCGGCCCTGGCGGAATCACTTCCCAGACAGGTTATACCACTTCTCCCCTGGCGCCTGGCTGGAGACCTGACCTGGTGAGATCAGAAAACCGTGTAATCCTTGCTTTATTGTTCAGGTTTTAGTATAATAGTCCCCAACATTCAGACCACAACTTCACGCAGAATCTCAAGCCATACTTCCTGCACAAACTTTCTTTTTTCTGTTCATGAGACACGAAAATTACTGTCTAAAACTGTTTTAATAAAATCTGTCAAGCTATTTATTTCGTCCACCGGTTTTCCAGTTTGTTCAAAATAAAAAAACACTGAACATGTAGATCTGTCAGTGTTTTTCGTAGTTTTGCCTTTTACGGGTGCGGAGAGAGAGGGATTCGAACCCCCGGACCCTTGCAGGTCAACGGTTTTCAAGACCGCCGCAATCGACCACTCTGCCATCTCTCCGCCGGCAAAAATACGACATTTATAAGAATAACAAAAGTAAAATGAAACAGAAACCCGCTCTGCCAGACACGTGCGAATGGCCTTCCGGCGACCCCCTGATGATTGAATACCATAACCTGGAATGGGGAGTCCCCGTTCATGATGACAGAAAGCATTTCGAATTCATCCTGCTCGACTGCTTCCAGGCAGGATTAAGCTGGAGAATAATCCTTCATAAAAGAAAGAATCTCAGAAAGGCATTTGATGATTTTGATTACCGGAAGATTGCAAAATATGGCTCTGAAAAGATCGGGACTTTATTGAATGATGCCGGGATCATCAGGAACAAGGCAAAGATCAATGCCACCATTACGAATGCAAAGTCCTTCCTTCAGATCCAGAAAGAATTTGGCTCATTCGATGCCTATATCTGGCAATTTACCGGCAGAAAAACCCTTCATAATAAATGGAAAAAGCTTAGTGAACTTCCCGCTAAATCCAAAGAATCTGATGCCATGAGCAAAGACCTTATAAAAAGAGGATTTAAATTTGCCGGTTCAGGCATCTGCTACGCTTATATGCAGGCTGCCGGTATGGTAAATGATCACCTCATCCATTGCTACAGGTACAAAGAAATAAAACTCCTCGCCACAGGTAACGAGGTATCAAAATAAATCGAATTGTTTTCGCCTCAGGCGACCAGGGATTGACCCTCGTCCGTCGTAGACAGATTAATAAACTGAAAAGCTTTGAATTGGCTCTGAAAAAAATTATCTTTGTAATCATAAGAAATAAGTCCAACCGTTTTATATAAAACCCTATTTTATGAGAAAGCTCATCTTAATCCTGGTTCTTTTATCCCCTTTATTCTCAGAAGCAAAGAATGTCTGGGCATTCCTCACCTACTCCACATTCAATTCACCCGAAGGCCCGTATATTGAAACTTACCTCACCGTCGCCGGCAACAGTGTGAAATATATAAAAAAAGAAAACGGGAAGTACCAGGCTACGGTCAATATCCTGATGACCTTCAAACAAAATTCTGTCATCAAAGCATTCAAGAAATATGAACTGAACAGCCCAGAGATCGATGATACGGCAAAAAACACCTATGAATTCATCGATGAACAAAGATTCCTGGTCCCAAATGGCACCTACGATTTCGAATTGCAACTGGCAGACAAGAACAATCCCGGGAAATCAAACCCCTATACCCAGCCGGTGACAGTGGATTATCCGGAGGGTAAGCCTTGTTTTTCAGGTATCCAGCTGGTAAAAACATTTTCAAAAAGCGAAAACATGACGACCATCACGAAAAGTGGTTATGACCTGGTTCCTTATGTATACAACTTTTATCCGCCAAAGGATAACCAGGTTATCTTTTATTGCGAGTTATATAATATGGATAAGATCATTCCTAAAGGCCAGAAGTTCATCTTAAGTTATTACATCGAGAGCTATGAGAACCAGATGAAATTCAATGATCTTGCCGAAGTTAAAGCAGAAATTGCCAGGCCGGTAAATGTAGTTCTTTCTGAATTCAATATTGAAAACCTTGCAACAGGTAATTATAACCTTATCGTTGAAGCAATAAATCAGAAAAACGAAGTGGTCGCTTCACAGACAATATTCATCCAACGGAACAACCCGAATGCTCAACTTTCATATGACGAGATGTTAGCGACCCATGGTGTCAATTCATTCGCAGAAAAAATAACCATTATAGACACCCTGAAAGAATACATCAGTTCGACTTTCCCGATTTCAAGCGGACTGGAACGTTCATTTACCAGAACTGTTCTTAAATCGACCGAATTACAGAAACTGCAGGATTACTTTTATGGCTTCTGGCTAAGACGGGATAAGGCGGATCCTGAACATGCCTGGCTGCTTTATGCTGAACAGGTAAAAAAAGTCCAGTACAATTTCGGGACCCGGATCAAAAAAGGATATCAGACAGACCGCGGCAGGGTTTATCTTGAATATGGCCCGCCAAACACCCGCGTACAGCAATACCTTGAACCGAATACTTATCCTTATGAGATCTGGCAATACTATACATTGAAAGAGAATCAGCGAAATAAAAAATTCGTATTCTATGCACCGGATATGGTGACAAGCGATTTTTTCCTCCTTCATTCTGATGCAATTGGAGAACCAAACAACCCATCCTGGCAAAATGATCTTATCGGGAGATCTTATGCTCCACTGGATCTCCAGGACACACAAACGATCAACTCATGGGGTAACCTCTCCGGCGATTATTGGGATCTGCCAAATTAATATCGTAATGAAGGTTTTGGAAAGAAAAAGAATTTCCAGGCAATGCAATTGTGAATTATTATTATCACATGTTAATTATTTAGTATTTTTACCACAGTAGAAACACCTCCTGGTTTTTTATTGTTAATTCATCCCTGATTGATCGTGCGAACTGCTGTAGTCATACTGAACTGGAACGGAAGAAAATACCTTGAGAGATTTCTTCCGCCATTGATCAGATACAGCAGCGGAAAGGCAGAGATCATCGTAGCTGATAATGCGTCCGAAGATGATTCCATCACTTTTCTTGAGACAAACTACCCGGACGTCAGGATCATACGCAACAATTCGAATGAAGGCTTTGCAAAAGGCTACAACATGGCTTTAAATCAGGTCGATGCAGATTATTATATCCTGCTCAATTCGGATATAGAGGTCACACAGGATTGGATCAGTCCTGTCATTGACATGATGGAAAAAGATCCATCCATAGCTGCCTGCCAGCCAAAAATCCGTTCCTGCATTGACAGGTCGAGATTCGAATATGCCGGGGCTGCCGGAGGGTTTATCGATAAGTATGGATACCCGTTCTGCCGCGGACGATTGTTCCAGACACTTGAAGAGGATCTCGGGCAATATGACGACACTACTGAGATATTCTGGGCTACCGGCGCCTGTATGTTCGTGAGGGCAGATATATTTCGCAAGGCAGGCGGACTGGATGAAGATTTTTTTGCACATATGGAGGAGATCGATTTATGCTGGCGTCTGAAAAATCTTGGCTATAAGATCATGTATTGCCCAGATTCTGTGGTTTTTCATATCGGGGGCGGGACCTTGCCAAAAATTTCATGGAGGAAAACCTATTATAATTTCCGCAATAACTTCTATCTTCTCTATAAGAATCTCCCGGATGACCTGTTAATGGAAGTTTTCTTAAAAAGGTTTTTTCTTGATGGCATCGCCGCCATGAAATTCCTCTTCACCGCAGGATTCAAGGACTTCTGGGCCATCTATAAAGCACATATGACTTTCTACTCGACCCTCAGCAAAACCAGGGCCAAGCGAAAAAACCTGCCCCATGCACCTCTTCATAAAGTTTACAGGAAAAATATCGTCTTTGAGTACTTCTTAAGAAAGAAGAGAAAATTCACAGACCTTGATCCAAAAAAATTCTTTGATTGATCTGATAAACGTTCTGATCAGAGCATCATCCTGAAACTTTCCACCGCCAAACGGTAAGATTCCAACCCGAAACCAATTATACTCCCCTTTGCGACAGGTGCGATCAGCGATGTATGCCTGAAAGATTCCCTTGCAAAAATGTTTGAGATGTGGACCTCGACCACACTGGTTGTTATTGCCCTGATTGCATCCGCAATGGCAACCGATGTATGGGTGTACCCCCCCGCATTCAGAATGATACCATCATAGATGAAACCGGCCTTATGCAGGGCATCGATGATCTCTCCTTCCAAATTGGTCTGAACAAAGTCAATATGGATATCAGGATAGTTCTTTCGAAGCTTCTTCAGAAAGGTCGTAAAATCCTGAGATCCATAAATATCCGGTTCCCTCATTCCCACCAGGTTCAGGTTTGGTCCATTGATGATGAGGATCTTCATAGTTCTTGATTTTATTACAAATATAAGTTTTTATTAATATATTTGTCCGTTATCCTGTTCATCGGATGATAAATTAAGATCATTAAAATAAAAAGACCACTGGAGTCCGGACACCAGTTCAAAAACGGGGTTCAACCGAAAAACCTCAGGAGTAGGAAAACACAATCAAAATCATCTTCTATGGAAGCACAAAAAGTCGACATGTTCTTAATGATGAACTCCAAATTCTTTGAAGTACATCAGATCCCCTTCATCCGTGAACGTTTACTTACACTTGACGATTCCAAGTACCTCCTGCTGCAGGCTGGAGGGTTTAAGGATCCCACCATTTCACTCGTGGTATCATTGATCGGGGGTCACTTTGGCATCGATCGTTTTCTTCTTGGTGATACAGGGCTTGGCGTTGCAAAATTACTGACTTGCGGCGGACTTGGTATCTGGACGATCATCGATTGGTTCATGATCATGGGGCGGACAAGGGAAGTCAACTTTGAAAAACTGCAACAATTCTTAATCTGAAAATGTCAAGAAAGAAACTTTACATTATTGTTTTAAGCTTTGCAATAGCCGGGTATTCCTGGATTTTACTGAATCATTATCTGCTGAAGGCAAACAACCCCACCCCGGATGTCTGCTTATTCAGGCAGGTGACAGGGATCCCCTGCCCATCATGCGGCACTACTCATGCCGTTCTTTCAATTGCAAAAGGTGATTTTCTGCAGGCAGTAAAGGAGAATATCCTTGGATTCCCTGTTGCGTTGATGCTGATGCTTTTTCCTGCCTGGGTCCTGATTGACCTGGTCTGGAAAAAGGATTCCTTTTATCACTTCTATTTCCAGGCAGAATCGATCCTGAGAAAACACTGGGTGGCCTGGTCAGGGCTGGCTATTCTCCTGGTAAACTGGGGATGGCATATTATCAGGATCGGATGACCCGGTCTTCAGGCTGATGTCCTTTTATAGATCTCGTAGTTCGCAATGCCGCATTTCTGAAAGGCATGGGTGAAAGATGTTTTCAGGACTCCCAGTCCATAAGTTATACTTCTCTTCAGGTTAATGGATGAGGCTTCTTTGAAGTACTTCGTAGGGCAGGTTATTTCAGCTATTTCAAAACCCTGGTAAAGGATCTGCGAAAGCATCTGGTTATCAAAAATGAAGTCATCGGAATTTACCTTGTAGTTGATACTTTCCAGGACCCTCCTTGAAAATGCCCTGTAACCAGTATGATATTCTGAAAGTTTCGCTCCGATGATTAAATTCTGGAGAAACGTCAGAACCCGGTTTGAGATGTATTTATAGACCGGCATCCCCCCCTTGAGCGCACCTTTCCCCAAGATCCTCGATCCCAAAACAACTTCGTACACATCATTGGCAATCAGGTATGCCATGGAAGGAATGAGTTTAGGTGTGTATTGGTAATCAGGATGGACCATGATTACGATATCCGCGCCTAATCCAAGTGCAGCCTTGTAACAGGATTTCTGGTTTGCCCCGTATCCCTTATTTTTCGGATGTGTGATGATGTTCCTGATACCAAGCTGTTTTGCAATACCAATCGTATTATCCTGGCTTGCATCATCGACCAGTAACACTTCATCGACAATATCAAATGGGATCTCATTATAAGTGTCTTCCAGGGTCTTTTCCGCATTATAGGCGGGAAATACAACGACGATCTTTTTGTTTTTAAGCATGGTCAAAAAGGCTCTTTCAACGCGTAAATGTAAAAAAATTTACCAGGACAACATCAATGATAATTGCAGATCCTGTGACTCTATTCCTTCCAGAACCTGATGAGCGCGATCTCAGCAAGCAGGAAGGCCAGGACCCCCAGGATGAAATATTTCCATAAAGGGGTTCCCTGGTTAATGTCGCGGATCTGTTTTGCGATTGAAACCTGTTTCCCTTTAAGCACGACAAAATACTTCACACCTGATCTTTTCAGCATTGTACTGACCTCATCAGGTGTAAAGCAATGCAAATCTGATTCCCGCCGGTCATAATTGAATGCAACACCCTGAACCACCCTCGGTCCCTGCATGACTTCGTAAAGACCCGCCTCTTCGACCTGGTTGTGGGGATATAAAAGGGTAAGCGACCCGTTTGACCGGGCCTCAGGAATACTTTCAAAATCAGAATCCAGCTTCTTTATCTTGTAAATCTCCTTATTCTTCAGTGAATCATTTTCGATCACAATCCCATTGTCAGCAGCCAATGAATAAAATAAAGGAACAAATGGCACGCTCAGGATTGCTATTTTATAAAGGACCGGCACGAATATTGAATTCCTGGCAAAGTTGCTTGCTTTATCATCAAGCGGAACTGCGAAAAGGTAAACCTTTCCTTTCCCTGCTTTTGTCACGGTAAGAAAAGCTTCCCCGTTCTGCAGCTTCATCAGGTCTTCAGTAGACGACTTCGAGGTGCGACCCAGTACATAATGCCACTTGACCCTCGGCAGGTCAGCATTCTCCGGCAAAATAATTTTCCCCGAAGCATCCTTTTCAAAGACATCATGGAAAATAAGGCTCTCGGTATTTATTTCTGATACATTGATGTGGGCCGTATCCTGTCCTGTGATCTCCGGGGCCCCGAAATCAGTCAGCAACCCATTGTATATTAAAGGATCTGCCTGTTCAGGAGGAAAAATAATGATATTCCCTCCATTCATCACATATCTGGAGATCTCCTGCCGCAAACCTGACGGGATATCTCTAATCCCGTTAAAGATGATCAAAGGATAGTTGCCTAAGGAAGAAAAATCCAGCTGTTTATCGTTGCCATTTCTGAAGATAAATGCCGAATCTGCAGCGAACAACGCATCCAGGTATGAGCTGGGTTTATCTGCATTCACAGATAGCACGGGAACGGCAGGGGCAATAGTGTATGAGATAAAGAAGTTATCATCCCATGTAACAGGATAATCAGGAATTGAAAGCATTCCTGATTGTATCCCGGCAGCATTATTTGTAAAGGGCAGAACAACGGTAGTCTCTGATTCAGGTTCGATAGCAAAACTGGCTACCGTTTTTTGCATGTTGTTGATGAATAGCTGCAGAGGGATCTTCTCCAGCCTTTCATCCGAGGAACTTTTGATCTTCACCCTTAATTTAACCGGTTCCATTGGCTGAAGAACTGGATTGTCAAACCAGGCGCTATCAATATAAAGATTATTCTGTTTGGCCGATCTGACAGGGACAAAGACCCATGAAACGGAGGTATCTGCCTTAAGGTTAGTAAAACCCGAAGTGGTCTTTTGAAAATCTGAGATGATATAAGCTACGGGGTTCATGCTCCTTGCACCTGATAACATGTCTTCCTGGCGCTTCATGACCTCTGCAAGTGATCTTACTGCGGGTGAGATCTTTACTTCTTCAGCAAGGTTCCGGAACTCATCCTTGCTGACAAATCGCTGGTGTCTTCCTTCAAAATCGGTGGTAAGCAGTTGAAACAGATCAGAGGGCTTGCATGCATCGGCAATCTCGATGGCTTTATTTTTGGCTTCATCGAGCAGACTTCCCCCGCTGGAAAGTGCCTCCATGCTGAATGAATTATCGATATAGATGCTGACTGCCTGCGAGCCTTTAAGTTTTCTCTGAAGCAAAGAGGATGGAAGATATGGCTGGGCAAAAACCATCACAAGGCAGGACATTGCAAGTAGCCTTGCAAGCAGGATCAGCAGGTGCTTTAGTTGCGACCTCTTCTTTGTCTCCTGCTTGATCTCAGAAATGAATCTCACATTTGTAAAATATATCTTCTTGTATCTCCTGAAATTAAAAAGATGAATGATGACCGGTATTGCAAGTACGGCAAAAGCAATTAAAAAGAGAGGCTGAGCGAAAACCATGGATATGATTTTGGGTGACAAAAGTAAAAAAAAATCCCGACGATGCCGGGATTTTCTGATGTCAATGGAGCTGAACGTTAGATCACTCCCTGGTCGAGCATGGCATTTGCAACTTTCAGGAATCCTGCAACATTGGCTCCCTTCACATAGTTGACATAACCGTCCTTGCCCTTCCCGTATTTAACGCATGATTCATGGATACTGCGCATGATCTCATGAAGGCGGTTGTCAACTTCTTTCATCGGCCAGCTGAGCTTCATGGCATTCTGCGACATCTCCAGTCCTGAGGTGGCAACACCGCCGGCATTTACTGCTTTACCGGGAGCAAAGAGTATCTTGTGCTCAAGGAACAGTTCGACAGCTTCAGGAGTACAGGGCATATTTGCACATTCAGCAACGCAGGTAACGCCGTTCTTAATGAGGTGGGCAGCGTCTTCTTTGGTAACCTCATTCTGCGTCGCGCAGGGCAGTGCCACATCACACTTCACTTCCCATGGATGTTTGCCTTGGTGGAATTTGGCATTCGGGAATTCATAAGAATACGGTTTTACAATATCCTGGTTAGAAGCCCTCAGTTCGAGCAGGTAATCGATCTTCTCACCCGATATCCCCTCAGGATCATAAATATAACCATCAGGTCCGCTGATCGTCACAACTTTTGCCCCCAGCTCGGTAGCTTTTAATGCAGCGCCCCATGCCACATTTCCGAATCCTGATATGGTAACGGTCTTGCCTTCAAACGACATACCCTTCGTCTTCAGCATCTCATTTGCAAAATAAACAGCTCCGAAGCCTGTTGCTTCAGGCCTGATCAGACTGCCGCCCCAGTTAAGCCCTTTACCGGTCAGGACACCTGAATTTTCACGGGCAAGCTTTTTATACATGCCATAAAGGAAACCGATTTCACGGCCACCGACACCAATATCACCGGCAGGAACATCGGTCTCAGGACCTATCACCTTCCACAGTTCCAGCATGAAGGCCTGGCAGAAACGCATGATCTCTTCATTGGACTTCCCCTTTGGGTCGAAATCTGAACCACCCTTTGCACCACCCATGGGTAAAGTGGTCAGGCTGTTTTTGAAGATCTGCTCAAAGCCCAGGAATTTCAGGATACTGAGGTTTACGCTTGGGTGAAACCGCAGCCCCCCCTTGTATGGACCGATAGCATTGTTGAATTGAACGCGGTATGCCCTGTTAACCTGGACCTTGCCATTGTCATCCACCCAGCTGATCTTAAAAGTATAGATGCGATCAGGATTAACGAGCCGCTCAATGATGTTTGCGGATTCAAAATGAGGATTCTCATTGTAGACTTCTTCGATTGACTCCAGGACTTCCCGCACTGCCTGAAGGTACTCTGCCTCGCCTGGATTTTTTTTATCCAGGTCATTCATGATTTTCTCTAAATTCATTGTGTTGTAGTTTTTAAGATTTAAATATATATATAATAAGTTTTAGTAATAAGAATCACGAAAGCGCTGCAAAATTACGCTTTTTAAAAGATCTAACAAATGAAATCAGGAGTTTTTTTTTATGAAAGAACAGGAGAATCTCTCTTACTTAAGAGTGCGGATCAGGGTGTCATGCCTGAATATTTGTATGGAAGTTACCTTTCCTGACATGTCATATTCTACCTCTTCGCCATCCTTCAGGTTATCTTTATAATGAACCTCGTGACTGACCTTGCCATTGGGATAAAAAGAACGCTGTTTCCCTGTGCCATGGGTAAACTGCCCCTCACCCCTGATATCGCCACTGAGATCATAATAAAGCCACCTCCCGGTGTAAAATCCTTTGAGGTACTGCCCCTGGACTTTGATACGGTTGTTGGAATGGTATTCATAGTAAGGCCCGTTAAGTACCCCGTTCATGAATGTAGCTTCTGATGTTTTTCCACCATCCTCACTCCATGTTGTGGAAAGCCCGTCGAGGTTCCCCTTGTCATAATTCTGCACTTCTTTCTTCTTTTTATAGCTGTAATACCTGACCAGGGGTCCCTGAAGAAGATTATCCTTGTAAAAGCATTCCAGTTCGATATCCCCTGTGGGGTAATAATACAACGACTTTCCATAATATTTGCCTTCCCTGACATGCACGACAGATTTAAGAATGCCGCTGGGATAGTATTCCTTCCTGGTATTGCTGCATGAGCAAAACACAAGGGTAAAGAGGATCAGGGATGTCAAAGTAAAAAACCGGGATTTATTCATGAAGTGTTTCTATTTATAAAGATGAATTGTTCCTTCAACACCGATGATCAGCATCTGGACTGCAATCACTGCAAGGATTAGTCCCATGACACGTGAAACGACCTTGAGGATCCCGGGGTTCAGTTTTGATGCTATTTTATGACTTGAAATAAAAAGAAAATAGGTGATCGCACACATGAGTGCAAACATCGAAATAACCAGTAGTGCATTTAGGACCGATTTTCCCGCGCCCACAAAGTTCATGGCGGCGGATATAGTCCCGGGTCCTGCCAGGAGCGGTGTCCCAAGCGGCGTGATCGCCATATCCTCGGCAATCTTTTGCATGTCTTTCCGTTTCATGGGAGCCTGTGAATGCATTGTCGAATCCTTTCCATTAAGGAGGTTAAACCCGATAATAAAAACAATGATGCCCCCGGCGATCTGGAAGGCAGGCAATGTAATTCCAAAAAGCCTGAATATGATGTGGCCAAAAATGCTGAAAATAGCTACAATGGCAAATGCAACCGTTACTGCTCTCAAAGCCACCTTACGCTGGGTTTCCCTGTCAAAATCAGAAACCATTCCTATAAAGACCGGTAAATTACCGACCGGGTTCAGCATGGCGAAAAAGCCCATGAACACTGTAAAACCATGCAACCAGTAGTCCTTGATGATCATCCTATTTCACATTTTGAAGAGTTAAGGCATATTTTTTTGCTTCTGCAAGAAACTTCAGTAAAAGTTTTCCTGAGAAGGCATTTGTGAATTCCATCCTTTCAGGATGCCATTGAACACCCATCAGGAAGGATCTTCCTCCCGGGTCCTTCCATTCAATTCCTTCGATAATATTATCTGGAGATTGTGCATTTTTTTTCAGACCTTTCCCCAATTCCAATACTGCTTGGTGATGGTTGGAAGTGACAGTCCCTGTATCCACGCCAATAATGCCATGAAGAAAAGATGCAGGATCGAGCCTGACCCGGTGGTAACACTGAGTATAATCTTCACATTGGTGGTTAACTGCCGTTGTATCTTTATTACCGCTACCCAAATCAGGGGATACTGCCGCTTCCATGCCGGTATTGGCTCCGTTTGAAGAATTGCTTTTTGCTTCTCCCTTTGATAGTTTGAAGGAAGGAATATCAGTTATAAGCGTCCCTCCCAGAACCACGTTCAGCATTTGTTCGCCTCGGCAGATGCCAAGAACTGGCATTTTCACCAGCAAGGCTTCATTGATCAGCGCTTTCTCAAGCACATCCCTGTCTGGTTCTATGTCTGTGCATTCCGGCCTCCTGGCTGCATTTCCATACAATACCGGGTCTATATCCCCTCCACCGGTAAGGATCAGTGCAGAACATTCATGCAATTTCTGAATTGCTTCTGCAGGCGTGAGTTTTTGAAGATCGATCACAATGATGGAGGAATCTCCTTTGGCGATCCAGTTAATATAGTTCGGCGATGCCTTCGAGAGTGCAACCATCACCGGCCGCTCTTTTACCGGAGTAAAGCAGATTAAGAAAGGAAGAAGAAAAATAATCAGAAACCTGTGTGATGCCGTTCTCATAATCCTGATTTATGACATTGCAAAAATAAGTTTTCTGCAGAATTTTAAACTGTATCCTGATGAAAATACGAAGCATTCTTCATCAGGTCAGAGATAAAGATCGATGAGTCCTTCAGGCGCCCGGATATGCAACTTCTTCAGTTTCCGGTCAACTTTAAGGATGACTTCATCCACCAGGGGCACAAGGATCTCTTTGTCATGAAAAAGTACCTGTAGCATGGACTGGTGTGGAAATTCAATGACTTTTACGAGCGTGCCGATATTCCCATGTACTGCATCGATGACTGAAAACCCCCTTACTTCGTGATAATAGAACTTTTTTCCTTTCAACGCGGGGAGTAAATCGAGCGGAAGATACATTTCACGGCCAATATAGACAGATGCCTCTTCAGCACTATTAACATCCTCAAAATGAAAAAGCGCTTTTTGCCCCGGCCGGAGCTCGACAGAGTCAATAAAAAAAGGAACCTGTTCCCCATCGAGGTCGATGTAAACAGATTCCAGTTTTTTATAATTCAGAGGATTATCTACATCCAGGATTACCACAACCTGACCTTTACTACCAAATGGCTTCGCTATCTTTCCCAGGTAATAAAAATCATCTTTATTCATCAGAACATAAAAAGTTCCGGTTATTCTTGCTTTGGTTCTTCAGCAGGTGCTGCTGGTTCCTCAGGAGCAACTTCATCTTTAGGGGCTTCCATAAGATGTTCTTTAACTGCAGCCTCTTCCTTCATCTTTGCAGCAGCATGGGCTTCAGACTCGGCCTTTGCTTCCATTTCAGCAATAACTTCTTTCCTCGCTTCTGCCTCAGCTTCTGCAACTTTAGCAAGTTTTTTGGCTATGGCTGCAGCTTTGGCTTCATTTACCTTCTCTTCGCGCACTACCTGTTCTTTCTTGCTTTCCTTTGCTTTCAGATCATCTTCCCTCATTTTGCCGACGATCTTCGCTTGCTTTTCACTTGCCCAGACCTGGAATTTCTCTTCAGCCTGTTCGGGAGTCATTGCTCCCTTTTTTACACCTTTAAGGAGGTGAAATTTATAGAGTACACCTTTATAAGAAAGTATTGCCCTGACAGTATCCGTGGGCTGGGCGCCTTTTTGCATCCAGTCAATGGCTTTGTCAAAGTTCAATTCAATTTCAGCGGGTTTGGTGAGTGGGTTATAGGTGCCAATTCTTTCGATGAATCTTCCTTCCCGTGGTGCACGACCATCCGCAATGACAATATGGTAAAAAGGTTGTCCTTTTTTACCTTTTCTCTGCAATCTGATTTTCGCTGGCATTTTTTAATGTTAATTAATAAGTAATCAATTGAAATTTAGGGGTGCAAATGTCGTGATTATTTTTGAACCGGCAAAGAGACAGAAAGAAATTCTTTTTGACCGTCGCATTTATGCAGGAAAGCAGTACTTTATCCTTCCACTTAAGCCCTATACCCGGTACTCACCTCATCCAATAATCGCATATCTTCTTGTGAAAGGCTCAACTTCATTGCGCCGGTATTTTCCACAGCATGCCTTGTCTTTGTAGCTCCCGGAATAGCAACTACTGTTTCACCATGAAAATTGATCAGCCAGTTGAGCGCTACCTGGGATGGAGTTGTACTGTACTTTTCAGCCAGCTTTTTTATAAGGTCAGTCACCGGTTTGCTTTTCTCAAGGCCTTTTGGCTTGAATAAGGATGAATGTTTACGGAACCCTATATTTTTCAACAATTCAGGGTTATCGTGAAATTTACCTGTAACGAGTCCCTGTGCCAGCGGTGAATAGGCGATGATGGTGATACCCAGTTCTTTTGCGGTCTGCATCACTCCATTAGTCTCTATCTTCCGGTTAAGAAGGCTGTACTGTACCTGGTTTGAGAGCAGGTTGATGCCGTGCTTTTGAAGGGTCTCCCATGCTTTGCGCATCTTTGCGGCGGAAAAGTTGCTTACGCCCACATATTTAATCTTTCCGTTTTTGACCAGCTTTGCCATTGCCTCCATTTCGCTGGCCACGGAGGAGAACCCAAAAGGCTGATGAACCTGGTAAAGGTCTATCGGGAATGGATTCAGACATGATATCCTGACATCGATGGTCTTCAGCATATTTGCAGCAAACCGGAACATCGGCCACCATTTAGTTGCAATAATAACCTCACCCGGCTTCTTACCCAATGCCGTCAGCGATCCCGAAAGCATCTTCTCAGAATTGCCATTCCCGTAAATCTCGGCAGTGTCAAACCAATTGATCCCGCCTTCAAGACTCACCTTCACAATTTCCGTTATCTGTTCATCCTCAAGGAAAGGCCAGAATTTCCCGGCAATATTTCCCCTCTTGCTGAATTGCCAGCACCCGAGTCCGATTGGGGTTATTTTAATACCGGACTTCCCAAGATTTCTTAAAATAATTTGATTTTCCATTTCATAGGTTGTTTCACCAAAAAATTATTTTCATTTAAATATTAAATCTACTCGTCCTCCTTTCCAACTGTCTTACCATATCTCTGTGACTTTTTCCAATTTCCAAATTTTCAAATCTCCAAATTTTCAAATTGATCATCTTCAAATCTCCAAATTTTCAAATTGATCATCTCAACCGTAATTCGTAATTCGTAATTCGTAATTTACTCTGCGACCCTGCTACATCCCTCCCCCGTACACGATCATTGCACCAAAATGGCCGGTTATGCTGACAAAAGCGACTGCAAGAAAGAAGAGTCCCATTGAAACATATTTCAGCCAGGTTTCATCTTTTTTCAAATAAACGATGAGGAGCCTGAAGAACCCTGCGATGATGATCGTGACAAGGGTCATGGTTGCAAAAAGTCTATGGTTTTGCCCTATGGCACCTGCTTCTTCGATGGTAGTACCAGTAAGGAAGTAACCAGTACCGTATGTGACAATGGCTGCCAGGACACCCAGCATTTCGAGGTAAAGTCCCATGGTAGAAAGGCATTTTACCTTTTTAAAGACCAGGCTCGAAAGGTCGGCAAGGAAACCAACCAGGATGATCGCGATTGGGAAATGGACCACCATGGGGTGGAGGTGTTGAAGTTCGAACATATATTCTGATTTTACTGCAAATATAAGAAACCTGCTGCTGATCCAAAAAGCAGGATAGAAAAAAAAACCCGCCAGTTAAAAAACCAACTTCAATGCTACTTTTTGATCGGGTTAACGCGTAATGGATCAGTTCCTGCCCCTCCGGGATCCAGGATTAATATGTCACCCCCGACAGGCATACCTTCAATTTCAATCGTGACCTTTTCAGAGGTAAGGTCATGGGTTTACCTCCTGACAATTTGTCACCATTTCACCTTAATAATTCATGTAACTATCTGACAATCTGTCACTTTCTCATCTTTTACTTCATTACCCATCTCACTTTCAACCATTTATCCCTCCGTTCTGTACCCGGTCTATAGCCATCCTATAATTAAACTATAATTAAACTATACCCGGTCTATACTCCTACAGAATCTTTATCAACAACATGAAAAATGGTCGTTAACAACATGGATATCAATCCACTGACACAAAAATCGTCATTTTCCGCTCTCCTGACATTTTGTCACTCTCCTTCCTTACCAATCACCCCCTCACCCATACCCGCTATCCACCACTCACTACTCACCACTCACTACTCACTACTCACTACTCACTACTCACTACTCACTACTCACCATCTGACCCGCCTTATGCAATTTGCTCAGCTGGCGCGCGTCTGTGACGCCTGACTGCCGTCAGGCAGGCGTGCCGACTCACTTCTCGTAATTCGTAATTCGTAATTCGTAATTTACTTTGTGACTTTGTGACTTTGTGACTTTGTCAATAGTTATCAACATCGGAAAATTTATCCCGATTATCTGTAATTTTACCACTCCGGAATACAGGGAGATCACTCATCGGAGATCCTCTCAAATCCATTACAGGAAAGGCTTTAGAAAGATATGGTTGATTTCGTTCATCTTCATGTACATTCGCAATATTCAATATTGGACGGCGCCTGCAAGCTTCCCGAAACGATCGAAAAAGCAATCGGGGACGGCATGCCGGGCGTAGCAATAACCGATCATGGAAACATGTTCGGCATCAAAGAATTTCATGATGAAGCCAGCAAGCATCCCGGCTTTAAACCGATCATCGGGTGCGAGACTTATGTTGCCCGCAGGAGTCACACACTGAAGACCGACCAGATCGACCGTAAAGGTGACCATCTCATCCTGCTGGCAAAGAACCTCACAGGCTATCATAACCTGAGCAGGCTGATCTCCCTTTCATGGATTGACGGGTTTTATTATAAACCGAGAATCGACAAGGACCTTCTGAAACTATACAGCGAAGGGTTGATCGCCTCATCTGCCTGCCTTGCCGGTGAGATCCCCCGTGCTATTCTGGCCGGATCCATGGAGAAAGCGCTGAAAGCTATCAATGAATACAAAGAGATCTTTGGCAATGACTTCTACCTTGAGCTGATGCGCCACGAGGCAACCGATTCTACCCGTGATGCCTCTGTATACCAGCGCCAGGCGATCGTTAACGAGGCTCTCGTGGAATTTTCGCGAAAGACCGGTGTCAAGCTGATTGCCACAAATGACGCGCATTTTCTTAATGACCTGGATGCCGATGCACACGACCGCCTCCTCTGCCTGAATACCGGTAAAGACCTGGATGACCCCACCCGCCTGCGCTATACGGGACAGGAGTACTTCAAGACCCGTGTCGAGATGCAGGAATTATTCAGGGATGTTCCTGAAGCGCTCGGGAACACCATGGAGATCTTTGAAAAAATCGAATACTATCAACTGAACCGGGAGGCTATCATGCCTGATTTCCCAATACCTGACGGTTATACGGATGCAGACGAATACCTTCGTTTCCTCACCTATGAAGGCGCCGGTAAACGTTATCCCGAGATCACCCCCGCCATCAAAGACAGGATAGAATTCGAGCTGCAAACGATCAAGGAAATGGGTTACCCTGGGTACTTCCTCATTGTTCAGGATTTCCTGAAAGCTGCCAGGGAAATGGATGTCTCGGTGGGTCCGGGCCGCGGCTCTGCAGCAGGGTCTGTAGTCGCCTATTGCACCCGTATAACAGACATCGACCCCCTCAAATATGACCTGCTCTTTGAGCGTTTTCTCAGTCTCGACCGTGTTTCCATGCCGGATATAGATATTGATTTTGATGAGGACGGCAGGGATAAAGTGGTGAAATGGGTGGTTGAGAAATATGGTAAAGATAAAGTCGCCCAGGTCATCACCTTTGGCACGATGGCTGCAAAAATGGCCATTAAAGACGTCTCGAGGGTCCAGAAACTAAGCCTGGACGAGGCCAACAGGCTTGCAAAGCTGGTTCCCGAAAAGGTCAAGATCACCTTGAAACAAGCCTTTAAAGAAGTCAAGGAACTCGATGACGCAAGACGGTCAGATAACCATCTTGTAGCTGAGACCCTGAAATTTGCTGAGATCCTGGAAGGATCAGTACGGCATACCGGTCTCCATGCCTGCGGGATCATCATCGGGAAAGATGACCTGATCAACCATATCCCGTTAACCACATCTAAGGATTCACAGACCTTACTGGTCACTCAATATGAAGGGGAATACATTGAAAAGGTGGGCATGCTGAAGATGGATTTCCTGGGATTAAAGACACTTGCGATCATTAAAGATGCCCTGAAAAGCATAAAGCGGTCAAAATCTATAGATATTGACCTTGAATCGATACCTTTTGACGATCCCCTGACTTACCAGCTTTTCAGCCAGGGCAAGACCACCGGGATATTCCAGTTTGAATCCGATGGGATGAAAAAGTACCTGAAAGAACTAAAACCCAACAGGATTGAGGATCTGATCGCCATGAACGCCCTTTACCGGCCAGGTCCCATGGAATATATCCCAAAATTCATCAACCGGAAACATGGCAGGGAAAAAATAGAATATGATGTGCCTGCCATGGAAAAATACCTGAAAGATACTTATGGCATCACCGTTTACCAGGAACAGGTGATGCTGCTTTCCATGGAGCTGGCAGGCTTTACAAGGAAACAGGCTGATTCCCTGAGGAAGGCAATGGGAAAGAAGATCGAGGACCTGATGGCGGTCTTGCAACCGCAGTTCTTTGAAGGATGCCAGAAGAATGGAATTTCAGAAGAGACGGCCCGGAAAATATGGACCGATTGGGAATCATTTGCAAGATATGCTTTCAATAAATCACATTCAACCTGCTATGCCTACGTCGCTTACAGGATGGCATATCTGAAAGCACATTTCCCTGGCGAATTTATGGCTGCTGTCTTGAGCCGGAATATGAATGATATCAAGGAGATCACGAATTTTATTGAAGAATGCAAGCGCATGTCAATTGAAGTGCTGGGACCGGATATCAATGAAAGTGAGCAGCAGTTTGTTGTGAATAAAAAAGAACAGATACGTTTCGGACTGGCAGGGATCAAGAATGTAGGTGAGAATGCTGTCTTGAGCATCATTAATGAAAGAACTGAAAATGGCCCGTTCAGGGATATTTTTGATTTCCTGACACGGGTCGACCTGAGATCGGTCAATAAAAGAAGTCTTGAATCATTAGCAAAAGCAGGCGGTTTCGACAGTTTTCCCGGCACTCACCGTGCACAATTCTTTTATAAAGCCCCGGGGGAAGAGATACTTTTCCTCGAGAAGATCCTGAAGATTGCTAATGATGTCCGGTCGCGTGCTTCCTCCAGCCAGCAGTCATTGTTTGGAGAAGAAGAGGACGTAATGTTCCCCACGATCGGGTTTCCCGAATGTCCTCCCATGAAAAAAATAGAACAGCTGAAGTTCGAGAAAGAGATCATCGGGTTTTATATGTCAGGTCATCCCCTGGATGACTTTAAGCTTGAGATTGAGAATTTTTGCAATGTATCGGTGAGTGATCTTAAAGCTGACTTGAATTCATTCAAGGGTAAAGAGGTCACATTTGCAGGGATCATCACAGAGGCAAATCACCGGACAGGCAAGACCGGTAAGCCTTTTGGCTCTTTTATGTTAGAGGACTATTTTGATTCCATCCAGATCATGTTGTTTTCAGAAGAATATATGCGGATGCAACATTTCCTCAAACCCGATGTATTCGTATTTATAAAAGCCAGGGTGGAACCAAGGTTAGATTTTCCCGGTCAGATTAGCCTGCGTGTCAGCTCTGTGACTTTATTACAGGAAGTATTTGAAAAGTTCACAAAAAGCATAACAGTCACACTTTTCCTGGACGATCTGACAAAGGAAAATATCAGCTTCCTCTTTTCTCTTGCAAAGCAGCATAAAGGGAAAAACCAGCTGCGACTACAGGTTATGGATGAGGAAGAAAAACTCTGCATTGAACTTCCCTCAAAAAAATTCAAGGTAGAAGCAAAAGCTTTTTCACAAGGATTGACTGGGGATCACGAATTCAGCTTTAAGATCAACTGATCAGAAACTTTTAATCGTACCTTTGCATCGCATTTTTTTGGACCGGATTGTTCATTAAATAAAGTAGAAATTATTAAACCAGGTATTATGATGCATACACTCACAGATGCTACATTCGAGGAATTGGTTATCCGGACGGATAAACTTGCTGTGGTTGATTTTTCAGCCGAATGGTGCGGCCCCTGCCGTATGGTTTCACCCATTATCCATGAACTTGCCGATGAATATGACGGACGTATCGTGACAGGCGAGGTCAACGTCGATGAGAACCCGCAGATCACCATGACATACAAAGTCAGGAATATACCAACAGTGTTATTTATTAAAAATGGTGAAGTTGTCGATAAACAGGTAGGTTCAGCCCCGAAATCGGTTTACAAGAACATTGTGGAAAAACACATCTGACAAGGTATTGAAGAGCCGAGAAACCAGTAGTACCTCTCCCTGCATGCAAAACAACCAGTAAAATGCCGGAAAGCATAGATCAGTCAAAGATTCAGGTATTTGGTTCACTTGAATTTATTGCAAGGCAGGTCGTCGAAGGATTTATCACAGGACTGCACAAGAGCCCGTTCCATGGGTTCTCAGTGGAATTCGCCGAGCACCGGCAGTATAATGTTGGTGAGTCGGTTAAGAATATTGACTGGAAACTCTATGGGAGAACAGACCGCCTCTATTCAAAGCGGTTTGAAGAAGAAACAAACCTCCGTTGCCAGATCCTCATAGATAACTCATCATCAATGTATTACCCGGTTATCAGGAAACCTTCCATCACACATCCGAACAAGATCACCTTTTCGATTTATGTTGCAGCCGCATTGATCTATCTTTTCCGTAAACAACGGGATGCAGCAGGCATCAGTATTTTTTCAGACACCATCGAGCTGCATACCCAGGCAAAATCCAGTTCGGTTCATCACAAATATCTTTACAGTGAACTGGAACGGATGCTGGATCCTATCTCTCCGGATCAGCATAAGAGGACTGCCGCTGCCGATGCACTTCACCAGCTGGCAGAACAGATCCACAAGCGTTCCCTGGTGATCATCCTCAGCGACATGATGGAAAGCAATGCAAAGACTGAAGAATTATTCTCTGCACTGCAGCACCTGAAGCATAACAAGCACGAGGTCGTGCTGTTCCATGTCACCGATAAAAAGAAAGAGCTGGATTTTGATTTCGAGAACCGCCCTTACCGTTTTGTCGACCTTGAAAGCGGGGAAGAGCTGAAAGTATTTCCTGCAAAGGTCAGGGAGCAATACAGCGAAGCCATCGGTAAGTATAAAAACGAGCTTAAACTGCGTTGTGCGCAGTATCATATCGATTTCGTGGAAGCGGATATAAACTCGGGGTTTGAGCATGTCCTCCTTCCCTACCTGGTTAAAAGAAGCAAATTATTCTGACAGTTCATTTTTTGGTCATTAAAATCATTCGCCATGAAAAAGATCATTCTCAGTTTCCTTGCATCAATTCTCTTTATGAGTATCTCACTCATCCCCGGTAAATTATCTGCCCAGGAGGTGATCCAGTTGCTACCGCCACAGACCGATGGCGGGATGCCATTGATGAAAGCGTTGAAGAACCGCAAGACCAGCCGGGAATTCGCCGGTAAGGACCTTTCTTCCCAGCAGCTTTCAAACCTGCTCTGGGCTGCGTGCGGCATCAACAGGGCTGATGAGAAGAAGAGAACCGCCCCTTCAGCCATGAATTACCAGGAGGTGGATGTCTATATCGCCACTGCAAAGGGATTATTCCTTTATGATTATCAAAAAAATAGCCTTACCGGGATATTGAAAGATGACATCCGCGATAAGGCCGGAAAGCAGGATTTCGTGAAGACAGCGCCGTTGACGCTTATTTATGTTGCAGATTATGATAAGATGGCAAAGTCAGACGATAAGACGAAAGATAATTATGCCTGGGCAGATGCCTCATTTATAAGTGAGAACGTATATCTTTTTTGTGCTTCTGAAGGACTGAACACAGGGGTGAGGGCATACGTCGATAAAGATGTTCTTGCAAAAGCCATGGATCTGAAGCCGTCACAGCATGTCATCCTTGCACAATGTGTTGGATTTCCTCCTGAAAAAAAATAGATCCTGAAAAACACCAGGGATAGGTCAAACCTCGCGATGGCGCTTGATCGCCTTTGCCATGCGCAAAATGACCCTTTACCTGAGAACAATATCTTCAATGACATCTGATTTCACTTCATCGTTCAATGCCTTGACGATCTTTGACTTTGAATAAGACAACTCCTGTCGTAAAGCAGCCGATAAAACCTTCACAAAAAGGATCCGGTTCCTGATATACAAATCCTCTGTATGTTTTTCTACCAGGGGGCCTACGACCTTTCCCCATGACTGGATCACTTTCGTTTCGTTCAGCTTGTCTTCAAGGTTATAAGAATGCAGGAATTCACGGATTGCATCCCCAAGCGACTGATCATTCGATCCTGGCATTTTTAAGGTTTATGATTCAAAGTTACGACAATCATTATGGTCAGGTGGCAGAAATCTTGAATATTTTATGATCAATATTCATACTGTCAAAGATCTTCCGGATGCGGTCCTCAGAGGTGTCAGTAATGAATACCTGCCCGAAATTATTCTCGCTCACCAGGCTGATCAACTGTTGTACCCTCAGGTCGTCAAGCTTGTCAAAAACATCGTCAAGAAGTAAGACAGGCTTGTATCCTTTAATGCCTTTGATATAGTCAAACTGTGCCAGCCTGATCGCGAGAGCGAAGGATTTTTGCTGTCCCTGCGACCCGAATCGCTTCACCGGGTATCCGGATATGATGAATTCCAGGTCATCTTTGTGGATCCCTACAGTTGAGAATTGAGCAGATCTGTCACGGTCAACCGCATCTCTGAGCAGATCATCGAATCCGCCATCAGTTAATTGCGAAATATAAAGGATATCCACCGTTTCATCGGCACAGCTGATAAAACTGAAATAATGACGGAAAATAGGGATGAACTTTCCAAGGAAGGTCTTTCGTTTTTCAAAGATCTCCGTGCCCAGTTTGATCATCTGTTCATCCCAGATGTCAAGTTCACGCGGATCGTAATAACGTTTCTCTGAAAATGATTTAAGCAGGGCATTTCGCTGGAACAGCACCTTATGATAATTTATCAGGTCATCGAGGTAAAATTTATCAAATTGGGAGATCACGCTGTCGATATACTTTCTCCTGATCTCGCTTCCTTCATTGATAAGATCGCGGTCATATGGTGAGATCATCACCACAGGAAACTGACCGATATGATCTGCCAGCCGGTCATATTCCTTTTTGTTCATCAGAAATTTCTTGCGGTGGTTGCGTTTCTGGATACACTGAATATGGTCGGTTGAATCATCATTGCGGATACAGGTCCCGTTGATGGCGAAATAATCCTCCTGGTGACGGATGTTCTGGCTGTCAATAGGATTGAAATAGCTTTTACAGAAGGAGAGGTAGTGGATCGCATCCATCAGGTTGGTCTTCCCTACCCCGTTGTTCCCGACAAAACAGTTGATCTTATCCGAGAACTGGTAGTCAGCCTGCGTATAATTCTTGAAGTTCGTTAAGGATAGTTTTTTCAGATACATAATAACCCTTTCATCCTGCGGATCTCCTCTGCTACCTCTTCCATAAGCCACATCGGTGTTGAAGTTGCGCCGCAGACGCCCGTATCGTCGACTCCTTTGAACCACTCCTGTTGAAGATCTTCCTTCCCTGACACCAGGTATGTACGGGGATTGACATCTCTGCATACCTGGTACAGGATCATCCCGTTCGAGCTTTTCTTCCCGCTGACAAAGATCACAACTTCGTGTTTTCCTGCAAACTCCTGTAATTTAACTGAACGGTTGGATACCTGCCTGCAAATCGAGTCATTCCAGCGAAAATCGATCTCGCCTCCATCTGCCGACTCTTCCATGCGTTGCTTTATCTCTTCAACGATTGAATGAAAGCCGCCAATACTTTTGGTCGTCTGGGCATAAAGATGAACGGGCTTCCTGAAATCGATCTTGTCAAGATCATCCTCGCTTCCGATCACAATTGCCTTTCCCAATGTCTGCCCCCTCAGCCCGTTGACCTCAGCATGTCCTTCTTTTCCGTAGATCACGATCTGGCCGCCTTTCTCCTGCATTTCTTCGGAACCATAACGGATCTCATTCTGAAGATTCAGCACGATAGGGCACGAGGCATCAATGAGTTCAATATTGTTCTTCAAAGCGATGCGGTAAGTTTCCGGGGGTTCCCCATGTGCGCGTATCAGTACTTTACAATCGTGGAGGAAATCGAGTTCTTCGTGTTCGATGATGGTCAGGCCCATATCCTTCAGCCTCTTCACTTCCATATTATTATGAACGATATCCCCCAGGCAGTATAGTTTATCGCTCTTTGCCAGTTCCCTCTCAGCAATTTCGATGGCATAAACAACACCAAAGCAAAATCCAGAATATGGATCGATCGTTATATTCATAACCTGTATATAGTAGGCAAAGTTACAAAGAAGTAAGATTGATCAGGATAGGGATCCTGAAAGCCATCATCATCCGGAAGATTGTATTCTTTTAAGAACAGATTTTCATCGCACGCAGAATAAATCTTTATAAATTGTTGCCTGAAGCTGTTAGTAGATGTAAATTTGTAGAATTCAACCGGCATCCATGAAAACAAAAACCTTTCTTATTTTACTGACAGGGATCCTGATCTATTCTCCGGCTATCTTATTTGCCCAGCATTTGAGCGATGATACAAAAAAAATGCAATGCAGTCTCATTGTCGATGCATGCCGTCATGCCTGGAATGGGTATCTGCAGGATGCACGTGGATATGATGCCCTGATGCCGGTCAGCAAAAAAGGGCACAACTGGTATTCTTCCAGCCTTCTCATGACACCTGTTGACGCCTTTGATACTTTTTACCTGCTGAAAATGAAACCTGAGGCGGATGAGGCAAAGGAAATGATCTTTAAAGAGCTTAGCTTTAAAAAAGATATGTACGTTCAGCTTTTTGAAGTTTCAATCCGTTTCTTAGGAAGCCTCATTTCTTCCTATGAGCTTGATGGGGATCCACGATTCCTGAACCTTGCGAAAGATCTCGGGAAGCGGTTACTCCCTGCCTTCAGATCGCCGACAGGAATGCCTTACAGATATGTAAACCTGGAAACAGGTAGAACACGCGATTCACTCAGCAATCCTGCTGAGATTGGAACCTATCTCCTGGAATTTGGTAAACTGACCCAGTATACCCATGATTCTGTTTATTATAAAACTGCAAAGAAGGCATCATTTGAAGTGTTCAGACGAAGAAGCAGTATCGGGCTGGTCGGGACAACGATAGATGTTAATACAGGTGCCTGGGCGAACAAGGAAAGCCAGATTGGAGCCAGGATCGATTCCTATTATGAGTACCTCTTTAAGGCATGGCTGCTTTTTGGGGATCGGGATTGCAAAGCCGCATGGGATACCTCAAATGATGCTATCATTAAATACCTCTATAAGAAAACCAGCAAAGGAGCCTTCTTTACCCGGGTCGACATGAATACTGGTATTGAAACACGGCCTCTTTACGGCGCCCTGGATGCGTTTTATGCAGGAGTGCTCACACTTTCAGGCAATCTTACCCTGGCAGAGAATATCCAACAGGGAAATATGTATATGTGGGCAAAATTTCATATGGAACCTGAAGAATTTAATTTCACTAATGACTCACTTACCTCACCCGGGTATGACCTTCGACCCGAAAATATGGAAAGCTGTTTCTATCTTTACAGGGCGACCAGGGATGAACAATACCTGAGGATGGCTAAGCGGATGACCGATGATATCCTTACAAAATGCAAAACCACCGATGGGTTTGCAGCAATTAAAGATGTCCGGACAATGGAACTCGAAGATTCAATGGAAAGCTTTTTCCTGGCAGAAACGCTTAAATATGCTTACCTTGTATTCGCGCCGGAGAGTACCCTGGATCTCAGTAAATATATTTTTACAACAGAAGCCCATCCATTAAAAATAGTAAAAAGGTAATTCTATGAAATCAAGGATCATCATACTGTTAATGTTGTTTGGTTCAGCACTGCTGGCAAGTGAACCGGCTCCAGCGCCTGCCTATCCTTATCACACCCTCAGCTATAATATGAACATCGACATTTATAACTGTTTTACGTTTCCATATTCAAATGAATTCACAGCTTCACTCACCATAACGTTGAAAGCTGATTCGGCAATCCGGTATGTCACGCTGAACGCAATTGATTCTTCACTCCTTATAGATTCTGTAGGATTGGCAGGAATTTCATTTACCCATTCCAACAACCTCCTCACCGTCAATCTAGATCATACTTACCAGCCAGGTGACACAGCCCTGATCTCTGTCTTCTACAGGCATAATGCAGTGAAAGATGGCGCTTTCACCGCGGGAGAAGGAATGGTCTTCACGAATTGCGAACCTGAGGGTGCACGTAACTGGTTTCCCTGCCATGATGTTCCCTCAGATAAGGCGACCTTAGACCTTACCGCCAGAACCCCTGTCAATGTCATACTGGGATCAAACGGGATCCTGGCGGACTCTACCATCCACGGCAATTCTCTTTACTACCACTGGGTCAGTACCGATCCGCTGGCCACCTATCTCATGGTGATCGCCGCTGCCAGCAATTATCAGTTGATGATAAAGTACTGGCATACATTCTCCAACCCTTCAGACAGCATCCCGATGCGTTTCTATTACTTGCCGGGGCAGGATCCTGATACGGTGGCAAACATCATGCCCGCTTTGGCTGATTTTTATTCCCAGACATTTTGTGAATACCCTTTCCAGAAGATCGGATTTGCCGGCATGAACGACCTCTTTTATGGCGGGGGGATGGAAAACCAGACCCTTATCGCTCTCTGTGCCACCTGCTGGCGTGAATCACTTGTTGCTCATGAATTCGCACATCACTGGTTTGGCGATCTGATCACCTGTGCAACGTGGGCTGATATCTGGCTGAACGAAGGATTTGCCACCTGGATAACTGTTTACTGGCAGGAACATAACCAGGGCTATGAATCGTATAAGACATTTCTCATCAATAAATATGCAGAACCATATATTCAAAACAATCCGGGGTACCCGATATCAGATTCTTCCTGGGCAAAGCGAACACCTTCGTTCGACACGCTTTTCGACACTTATATCACCTATGAAAAAGGAGCCTGTGCGGTTCATCAACTAAGGTTTATTCTGGGCGATTCGCTCTTCTTCAGCGTGCTGAAAGCTTATGTCAATGATACGACTCTTCGGTTCAGGTCAGCAACCATCGGTGACCTGATGAACGAGATCGACCGGGTCACAGGATCGAATTATGATTGGTATTTCCACGATTGGATATTTCAACCAAATCATCCTCACTACCAGAATACATATGATATCGGGGTAAATGGCGAAAATTCTTACACCCTGAATTTTTTAGCAAAGCAAACACAGGTTATCCCATCCTTTTTCCGTATGCTCCTTCCGCTGAAGATCTTCTTTGCCGACAGCACCGACACACTTGTGAGTGTGATGAATACAACCAATGAACAGCTGTTTTCGTTTAATTTCGATAAACAGCCTGTTCGCCTGGTGTTTGACCCCGACACAAATATCATGCTGAAAGAAGGATCAACAAATCTTGGGATCATTGAGCCTGCAGGAGGCACGGCTCCTTTCACACTGTTCCAGAATACACCTAACCCTGCAGGAAATTCAACTGATATTCCATACTTCATCCGGTTACCCATGCATGTGAGACTGGAAATTATTGATATGAGGGGAAAATCCATTATGATTCCCCTGAATGAAAACAGACCTGCAGGGAGGTCTGTTTTTACACTTGATTGTTCAGGATTCAATCCGGGGACTTATTTTTATAAAATGACGGCAGGAAAGTACGTGGCAACGAAGAAAATGGTGATCCTGCCATCAAAGGATTGACAAACCTTCATCCATTTATATTACTTTTCTTACGTTTAAAAGGAGTTACAAGTAAGGGCCGGAGGCTTCCCGCATCTCCGTTAATTCTTATAATTACTGACGTTTCCTTATTTTTGCAGCTCATCTCATTAAATGAAGGTCGCTGTTCACTTCATCCGCAAGGTGCGGAATATTTTTCTCCTGCATCCCGATTATAATACCCGGGTTTTCGGCCTCGACATCATGCGTGCCCTTGCCATCATCTTTGTGGTGCTCGAGCATGGACTGATGCTTGAAAAAGCCAGCACTACCTTCCCCTGGGTTAAGCTGATCAATGGTGTAGAATTGTTCTTTGTACTTAGCGGTTTCCTGATCGGAGGGATGCTGATCAGGATATTTGAAAAGAATGAGTCCTTTGGAATAAAAACGATGGGGAGGTTTTGGATACGCAGATGGTTCAGGACACTTCCGAATTATTACCTGGTACTGCTGATCAATATCTTCATCGTTTATTTTGGTATCATCCATGAAGACTTCACCCACTTCAACTGGAAGTTTTTCTTTTTTCTTCAGAACTTCTCAGGGCCCTTCACAAGCTTCTTCTGGGAATCATGGAGCCTGAGCATTGAAGAATGGTTTTATCTGCTGTTCCCCATAATTGTAGGACTGCTTTTTATAATTCTGAAGACCTTCAAAGTCGAAAAGAGATATATTTTCCTGATCTCAATACTTGTTCTTTTGTTTATCCCCCTGTTATTGAGGATCTTCATCGCTTCCCATTATACAGTCAATGAATTTTACCTGGGGACGCGGATCCAGAAAGTCGTGATCTACCGCCTCGACAGCATCGCACTGGGTATCCTGGCTGCTTACATTCACCGATGGCACCCTGTATTCTGGCGCAGGATAAGGAACATCAGCTTCATCACAGGGGTGGTCGCTTGTTATATCATTATTTACATTCACTGGCCACCCAATATTTATTTTACTAAAGTCTTCAGGATCTTTATTGAAAGCTTCTGTTGTTTTCTGTTGTTGCCTAAATTTGAAAGTATCCGTAAAGGCCCGAAGATGCTGGTGAAGTTTTTCACACATATCAGCCTGATCTCCTATTCAATGTACTTGTTGAACCTTGCAGTCATTTCTGAAGTGCTCTATTCTAATTTTCCTCCACGCGGTCCCCGCACTGCATGGGCTTTATATGGCGTTTACTGGTGCCTTGTCCTTATTTTCTCCACCCTGCTGTACAAATATTATGAAAAACCGATGATGGATCTCAGGGACCGGTTCAAGAAATAAATTATCCGCCAGACATTCAATTATTTTATAAATTTGAATCCGAAATTCAGTAGAAAGTAATGAACCTTCTAAACTGCTTTCTGTTCTTAGAAAAACAGATAGACTGTTCATACCTGACCTAGATGATATTTTGACATGTCCTAATAATGAAACATGAAGCATCTTTTCTCTCCTTTTTTTAACCCGGTGACCCTGGTACAAGCTTATCGTTTTCATAAAAGAACCGGCCGTTATAATAGGACTGTCAACGATCTTGAGCTTAAGTTGTACTCGAAGATCCTGAAAAATGATATGCTTCACTATGGTTATTTTGATGACATTAATATCGCTCCTGACGATATATCAATCGCCCGTCTTGAGCAAGCTCAGAACCGTTATGCAGAGATCATTGCAGGGCAGATCCTCGATCAGGTTCTGCCCGTACTGGATGTAGGCTGTGGCATGGGTGGGTTGTCAAGATTCCTGCTTTCAAAAGGCATAAAAGCAGAAGCGCTGACACCTGACCGTAACCAGATCGATTACATAGAAAAACTGAATAATGGCCTTATTTGCCATCACAGCCGGTTCGAAGAATTTGTCTCAGCAAAAAAGTTCGGTACTGTGATAAACTCAGAGTCAATACAATACATGAACCTTGCAATGACCTTCCGCAATGTTGATCACCTCATTAGTCCAGGGGGTAGATGGATCATAACAGACGTGTTCAGGATCGGTGATAAATCTTCAACAAAATCCGGTCACCGTATTACAGATTTTCTGGAGAAGATAAAAGAACATGGATGGCAGATTGTTTACGAAAGGGATATAACACCGCATATTCTCCCAACGTTAAAACTGCTGCATATGTATGTCAACCGTTACCTTGTACCGCTTTCACAATATGCAGAAGAAAAATTTACATACAAAAAAGCCTGGTTGTTTTACCTGACTGGTAATATCAGGCAAGCCATCGCGGTTAAAAGCAGGAAAGAGATACTTGCAATTCAGCCTGATATCTTTGTTGCAGAAAAAAGATACATGTTGTATGTACTTCAGAAGGGACTTCCTTCCTCATGAAGCGGCCATGGTATCAAGGATAGAAGTTTTATTTTTACTTAACATTAATTTATAGCCGGTATGAAGCCAATCACTAAGATCTTTCACTGGATCCCGCGTATCTGCGGATTATTGATGGTCCTGTTTATCGGGATGTTTGCTCTTGATGCTTTCGATCCCCACCTGACTATCCTCCGGCAAATATTGAATTTTCTTGTAGGACTGGTACCAGCTTACATTGTTCTGGCAACCGTTATTATTGGCTGGAAATGGGACCTGGCAGGCTGCCTGATCTATCTTGTTCTTACCTTGTTTTATACATTCCTGGCTTACAGACATCCGGTCTGGCTCCTTGGAATCTCTTTACCATTGCTGAGCCTGTCAATCCTGTTTTTTATCAGCTGGTACATGAAAAGAAAGGAAAAGATGGCATCGTAGCCAGGTTAATGAACAGAGAATACTTTACTTATCCCCTTGTAATCCCATGATCTGCCCTTCCAGGACATGTATCCTTTCTTCGGCGTCGGATCTCTTTTTTATCTCTGCTGCTACTACTTTCTCGGGGGCGCCATTTATGAACTTCTTATTTTCCAGCTTGGCTTCCACTGATCTTAGGAACCCCTTCATATAATTAAGCTCTTCTTTAAGTTTTGCGATTTCGGCAGTAATATTGAGGCCCTGCTCAACAGGGATGAAGAATTCTGTGTTACCCGTGACGAAGGCGATGGAACCGGCCACATTGTCATTGACATAGCCAAGTTCGCTGAGATTGCACAACTTTAAAACGACGCTGTCAAGCGTTGTATCGGGTTTTTCGTTATAATTTTTCTTTATGAACAACCGGATGGGATCCCTGAGAGGAATATTCTTTTCCTTACGTATATTGCGGATCTGGGTGATCACCTCTACGGCAAAGGTGAACTTCCTGATCAATTCGGGGCTCTGGACAGTGGGTTCAGGCATCCGCTGGTACATAATAGTCTCCTTGCTTTTATGCTTCCGGGTGAGATGCCATACCTCTTCGGTAATAAAAGGCATAAAAGGATGAAGGAGGCACACCAGCTTCTCCAGCAGGACGATGGTTGTTTCATATGTTTCCCTGTCGACCGGCTGCTGGTACGCTGGCTTGATCATCTCAAGGTACCAGGAACAGAAATCGTCCCAGATCAGCTTATAAATGGTCATCAGCGCCTCAGATAGGCGGTATTTTTCAAACTGCTCATCAAGGTTGACGATGGCTTCCGATAGAACTGCATTGAACCACTGGACAGAAACTTTATTCGATTCAGGCTGGACAAGGGTTTCGTCGACATTCCATCCTTTGACCAGCCGTAACGCATTCCAAATCTTGTTGCTAAAATTCCGTCCCTGCTCGATCAGGTTTTCATCGAAAAGAAGGTCATTCCCTGCAGGTGAACACAGCAGCATCCCGACACGCACCGCATCAGCTCCGTTTGCCCGGATCAGTTCCAGCGGCTCAGGGGAATTGCCCAATGATTTCGACATCTTCCTTCCCTGCTTGTCCCTCACCATTCCTGTAAAATAGACATCCCTGAAAGGGATTTGCCTCCTGTATTCCCACCCTGCCATGATCATCCTCGCTACCCAGAAGAAAATAATATCAGAAGCCGTGATAAGGGCACTGGTAGGATAATAGTATTTTATATCAGGATTATCCGGGTGACGGATCCCGTCAAATACTGAGATCGGCCACAACCATGATGAGAACCAGGTATCAAGCACATCTTCATCCTGAACAAGGTCACTTAACTGAATCGGGCTTGATAATCTGGCATTGGTCAGGGTAAGGGCTTCTTCTTTCGATTTAGCAACAACGATCGTTCCATCCGGCAGGTAATATGCCGGGATCCTCTGTCCCCACCAGAGCTGTCGCGAGATACACCAGTCAGTTACATTCTCCATCCAGTGGCGGTACATGTTTTTGTACTTTGAAGGATAAAAACGGATGGTATCATTCTTAACCAGATCAAGTGCAGGTCTTGCCAGCTCTTTCATTTTTAAGAACCACTGCTGAGATATCCTTGGCTCGATCACCTCATCAGTGCGTTCAGAATAACCTACTTTATTGGTATAATCTTCGATCTTCACGATGTGGCCGTTTTCTTTCAATGCTTCCGTTATTTTCTTTCTCACCACGAAACGGTCTTCACCGACGTACATCTGTGCAGCCTTACTCATGGTCCCGTCGGCATTGAACGTGTCAATAACAGGAAGTTTATACTTTATCCCCAGGTTGTAGTCGTTGATATCGTGTGCCGGCGTGACCTTCAGGGCACCTGTTCCAAATTCACGATCCACATATTCGTCATAGATCACGGGGATAGCTCGGTTTATAAGGGGGACGAGGATATTCCTTCCCTTCAGTTGACGGTACCGTTCATCTTCAGGATGCACACAAATTGCAGTATCTCCGAGAATGGTTTCCGGCCGTGTAGTGGCAATGGTCAACCATTCGTCAATAGTCCCTTCGACTTTATACCTGACATAATAAAGTTTTGAATTGACCTCTTTGTAGATCACCTCTTCATCCGAGAGGGCCGTAAGCGCCTTCGGATCCCAGTTTACCATTCTGACCCCACGGTATATGAGTCCCTTATTGTAAAGATCGATAAATACCGTTATCACGGAATCATAAAGCGCCTCATCCATGGTGAAGCGAGTGCGATCCCAATCGCAGGAAGCCCCAAGTTTCTTCAATTGTTCAAGGATGATCCCTCCATGCTTTTCTTTCCATTCCCAGGCATATTTCATGAATTCTTCACGGGTAATGGAAGATTTGTCAATACCCTGTTCCTTGAGTTTTGCCACAACTTTGGCTTCCGTGGCAATAGAGGCATGATCAGTGCCGGGAAGCCATTCTGCATTCTTCCCCAGCATCCTCGCTCTCCTGACGAGTATGTCCTGGATGGTATTATTCAACATATGCCCCATGTGAAGGACCCCGGTTACGTTGGGGGGAGGAATGACGATAGTATAAGCTTCCTTGTCATCCGGTTCTGAATGAAAGAAACCATTTTTCATCCAAAAAGAATACCATTTATCTTCAACGATCGTCGGGTCGTATTTTGAGGCAAGCTCCATTTTAGTTTTGTTTTGCAGTCTAAATGACAAAATTAGTAAAAAAAAACAGCCTGGACTTACAATGCTTTGCATCGTAAGCCAGGCTGTTTTACAAAATCTGGTTCATTTTACACTGCATCCAAGCAGTTTCTCTCCTTCCATGAAAGCTTCAAGACGGTCGCCGATCTTCACCGGGCCGACCCCTGAGGGGGTTCCCGTAAATATCAGGTCGCCGGTTTTCAGCGTGATGTAGCCAGAGATGTAGGAGATGATATCTTCAAAGCTGAAGATCATCTCTGAGGAGCTTGCTTTCTGGACTGTAACACCATTTTTTTCAAGATGAAACTGGATATTGTGTATATCCCTGATCTTGGATTTTTCAATAAATCTCCCCAATGGGGCCGCATTGTCGAAGCCTTTGGAGACAAGCCAGGGAAGCCCGTTCTCCTTGCATTTGTTCTGAATCTCACGAGCGGTAAAATCCAGGCCGATTCCGACAGCATCAAAATATGTAGAAGCAAACCGTTTCTGGATGTTCTTTCCAACCTTGCAGATATGAAGCACCAGCTCAACTTCATAGTGAATGGGACCATAGTCGGGAAGAAAAAAAGGACGGTTCCTTGTGAGGACAGAAGTATCCGGTTTCATAAAAAAGACAGGTTCGGAAGGCACACTGTGGTGCAGTTCCGAAATATGTTCCCTGTAATTTCGGCCAATGCATAATACTTTCATAGGAAGTGGTTAAAAAAGATCAAGTTTTACAGAATCTTTATTAAATCCCCTCAATTTGATCACTGTGACCACTTTTTTTGTCGACAATGGGAATTCACTCTTCATGATCCAGTCATAATAGGAAGGTTCATCCCTGAACACCTGCTCAACCGGTCTTCCCTTATGCTTGCCGAAATTGAACACTTCCACATTTTTCTCATTGTATACAACGTGGCCGATCAGGTCGACATTTCGTGAAGCAGTCGAAAACTCGCTTAGCGCTTTTATGTCATTCACAACGGGGCTGTATATTTTCCCTTTGTTATCAGTTACCATCGCCCCCTGGTACCGTTCAAGCTGGGCCAGAAGGATCTCATAAGTAGCCAGAGTATCTATTTCTGCGCTGTGGGCGTTGATGAGATCTTTCCCGCAATAGAATTTATAGGCAGCCTTGAGGTTCCTGGGTTCCATTTTATGAAAGATGTTCTGGATATCAATAAAACGGCGCCCCCTCAGGTCAAAATCTATTCCTGCCCTTAAAAATTCTTCTGCCAGCAGGGGAATATCAAAGTGATTTGAATTAAAACCGGCAAGGTCGCAGTTTTCCAGGAATTGTAATAATTCATGAGCGATTTCAGTGAATTTAGGGGCATCTTTTATATCCTCATCGGTAATGCCGTGGATGGCAGTTACCTCCTCCGGAATATGCATCTCCGGATTGACCCTCAGGGTCTTTATTTTTGTGCTATTGTCTATAGCCACTCTGACAATGCAGATCTCAACGATCCGGTCGGTGGTCACTTTGATTCCTGTTGTCTCAAGGTCAAAGAAGGCAAGCGGGCGGGTAAGGTTCAGGTTCATTTCAGATATTCTGGTTTGTATCGAAGTTTTCCAGGTAGAAAACCATTTTATTTAAAAATAGGCCACCTAATGCACCATCAATGACCCGATGGTCGTATGTGATTGAAAGGACCATCATATGTCTAATCATAATAGCATCGCCGGATGGTGTCTCCACTACGACCGGGCGCTTTTTGATCGATCCCACGGCTACAATAGCAGTTTGTGGTTGATTGATGATCGGGGTCCCTGCCAGGGATCCGAATGAACCGAGGTTAGTCAGTGAGATGGTCCCATCCATGATCTCATCAGGTTTCAGCTTTGAAGTGCGTGCTCTTTCCGCAAGGTCTGTGACATCGCGAATAAGACCGAATAGGTTTTTCTGATCAGCGTTTTTTATTACAGGGACAATTAGGTTATAATTGGGCAATGAAACGGCCATTCCAACATTAATGTTTTTATGGACCAGGATCCGGGACCCGTCAACAGACACGTTGACCTGTGGGAAATCCCTGACTGCTTTTGCAATGGCTTCTATGAATACCGGCGTGAATGTGAGTTTCATTCCCTGCCTCTTAAGGAAACCGTCTTTGTGCTGATCCCGCCATAAAACGATTTTTGTCATGTCCACCTCAATAAAAGAGGTAACATGAGGAGATATCTGTACTGACCGAACCATGTGCCCTGCTATCAGCTGGCGTATACGATCCATTTCAATGGTCTGGTCTTCTCCAGAGTAGATAACGGGTTCCATTTTTACGGTCACAGGTTCAGGGTGACTTGCAACTCCCCGCTTTGCTATATAGTCTAAGAGATCCTTCTTGGTCACCCTTCCTTCACTTCCTGAGCCAGGTATCCGGTCAAGTTCCTCTTTTGAGATATTCTCCTGTTTTGCAATATTCCTGACCAGCGGCGAATAGAAACGGCCAGATTCGTTAAGTTCATTATCAGCCACAGTTTCGGGAAAAGGCTGTTCATAATCTTCTTCACTCACCGGTTGTGCTTTCTTTTTCGCTGGTTCAATATGAACCGGTTTCTCTTCGGGCTGTGATTGTTTTTTTTCACTTCCTGCTCCTGTCACAGTAATATTTTCGCCGCCGAGATCAATCACCGCAATGACCGTACCAATAGCAACAACATCTCCTTCCTTAAATAACCTTTCCACCAGGATACCTTCAACCGGAGACGGGATCTCAGAATCCACCTTATCGGTAGCGATCTCTAGTACCGATTCATCTTCCTTTACCAGATCACCTTCCTTTTTCAACCATTTTGTTATGGTTGCTTCTATTATACTCTCACCCAGTTTGGGCATCACAATCTCAAAACTTGGCATAATTCTGACTGATTTTCCTGTTAAAGTACAAAGATAATGAATTTATTATTTAAAATGGTTCAAAATAATATTTTACTTATTCCCCAGTTCGTGGAATCCTTTGATGACTATCCTGAGATCATTGATGAGTTTGTAGTCACGGGCATACATGATATTAAGCCTGAAACAGACCTCAGACGGGATATTATCTTTATCCCTGAATGCATCGACTGGCGTAAGGATTCCTTTCCTGATCTCAGGAAGCCTCTGGCCATCCGGATCATTGTGTATGGTATACCCCACCAATGATCTCCTTGAGAATAAAACTGACAATAAATTGACAAACATTTGCAAGGGATTTCTGACAAAGAACAGGTCGATTGGATAAAATATCAGGAGGATAAAGCTGACAATGATATCGAGGAGACGTTTGTTACGACGGTTGGACATTTTCGTGATGGCGTTGATGTCAATGACATAGAGATCGCCAGAAGTATTTATTGAATTGCTCCCTATGATCGAGAGGCTTTCGGGGGGTGCGATCTTATAATCCACCTGCTGATCCTTGAGCTCAGACATTTTATCAATGATCACCTGGGCAGGTATGTCTTTTGCACAGAAAATCACCTCATTGATCTTATGGATAGTGATTATTTCCCTGATCTGTTCCAGATGGCCCAGGAATCCGTTCGCATTATTTTTATGGTTCCTGTAACTGACAAGTCCGACAAACGCAGGATGCACGATAGCCTTGTCCAGAAGCCGGGAGACACGTTCTGCCTCTTCCTTTTCTCCCACAATAACAAACCGTTTGTTCTTTTCCGAGCCTATCCTTGCACTCTTTACATTCAGAAGATGTAATGTAATACGTATCAGAGGCATGATGGAAATTCCCCAGACAGCCCCCAGGATAATTAGAGCTCGTGAGAATCGATAATGCTCAGGCAGAAGACTGTACATGACAAGAATAATAATGGTACCAGCGAGCATTCCCCGGATTAGTTTGCCCAAACGGATGGGTTTGTCATAACCGCCGCTAAGGTAGACGCATAATAACCAGATAATGACATATATAGGTAAGGCTATCCATAAATACTCCTGTGGGTAATGACCTCCCCGGGGAAAAATAATGGCACGTTCCCAATAGCCTTTAATAATATAAATACCAAAATAGAGAAAGAGAATATCAGCCAGAGGAAGAAAAATCTTCGCAAAGAACCGGATGAGTATGGAAACAGATGCACGGAAATAAATGGCAAAGTTGATCAGGATAGAAAGTATCCGGGCATTTTTATGAGAATAATGCTTTTTTGCGAAAATTATCATCGCATTATAAAACATGAAAACATAATTTATGCTGCTTTTCTTTGTACTTTCCCCCTTGTAATGGATGATCCTTGCTTCAGGATAATAATAATTCCTGTAACCAGCCTGGCTAATCCGGTAGCTCAGGTCGATATCTTCACCATACATGAAGAAGTTCTCATCCAGGTAACCGATCTTGTCGATGACCTCTTTACGCAGCATCATAAAAGCACCGGATAGAACGTCAACCTCATGAATCCTATCTTTGTCGAGGTAGCCAAGATGATACCTTCCAAATATTTTCGACCCTGGAAAGATGGCAGATAGTCCGAACACCTTATAAAATGCTACTGAAGGTGTGGGTAATCCACGCTTTGATTCGGGTAAGAATTTACCTTTGCCGTCCAGCATCTTAACTCCAAGACCGCCGGCATCCGGATGTTCATCCATGAATTGGATGCATCTCAGTAAGGTATCATCTTCCATGACTGTATCCGGGTTCAGGAGAAGAAGATATTGTCCCTTTGCCCTGGTCAGTGCCTGGTTATTGGCTTTGGAGTACCCATTATTACTTTTGTTGTCTATCAAGTGTACCTCAGGAAATTTATCCCTGACCATCTTGATCGAACCATCCACCGAATTGTTATCTACAACAAATATCTCAGCATCGATCCCTTCACATGCTTTCAATGTTGAATGGAGACATTGCTCAAGAAAGTACCTGACATTATAATTTACGATGACAACCGACAGTTTCATTTGAATCACAGCATTGTTCTATAAAACTTTCTATACATCTTTCCAGGCCACTAGAGCATTCCTTCATCAATCAGTTGAACAATATGCTCAATTGCTTTATCGCTGCCTTCCGGATCATACTGAATCTTAAGGTCATATCCAAAGATACGGGCAACAGTCTGATAGATGAAGGCATTAAACCCACCTCTTAATTCCCGCACAATGTCAAATGTCGAATTCCCGGTTTGTCGGTATACAAGTTTTATTAAAATCTTTCCCTGGGTAAAGTTAAGGTCTTTGATCTCATCTTCAAAGCGTGCTTTCAGATCTTTCTCGGCAGCTTTCAAAAACTTTCTCCTTCCTTTTTCAGTAGGAATAGTATCCAAGGCATGTTCATACTCTGTCAGTTTTACTGCTGCAAGTTTTGCATAGGGATAAACTTTCTTGACATTGTAAACCAGTCTTCCATATCCTACCAGTTCCTCTACGGTTTTCGCATCCATTGGCGGAAGAACGACCACATTCTTCATGTCCACATAGGGTATCGTGTCTCCGTTAATTATCTTCCCCGGAACCACCATGTGTTTGATCGTGTCCTGAGAAAGAAGATCCGGCACAAAACCGAGTGAAAGGAAACAGAGGACCATCAACTTTCTCATCAGGCTTGGAATACTATGATACCGGTTAAAGAACGAACGCTGGGGATCCTTATTGTCAGGCAACTTTGAGCCGGGCAACGTTCATTCTGTCGAATCTTTCCTTAACGAATTGCAAGGTGATTTTCAGTGTTTTGACCGTATTCCTCGAAGGAAGGTCGTACATGGCATCTGTCATGACTGCTTCCATTATGGATCTTAGTCCCCGTGCCCCGAGTTTAAACTCAACCGATTTATCTACAATGAAATCCAGGGCATCCTCATCGTAGCTCAGCCTGATCCCGTCCATTTCAAATAATTTGAGGTACTGCTTTGTCAATGAATTTTTAGGTTCCGTCAGTATCCGGCGTAATGAATGACGATCCAGGGAATGTAGGTGAGTGACGATGGGCAGTCGTCCGACTAATTCAGGTATCAATCCATAACTCTTAAGGTCAACCGGTGAAACATATTGCATCAGGTTATCCTTGTCGATCTGGTCACGTTCACGGTCTGAGGTATAGCCGATAATGTTGGTTTGCAGCCGGGCACCTATTTTTTTCTCGATACCATCAAATGCGCCCCCTGTGATGAAAAGGATATTCTGTGTGTTCACCTGTATCATTTTCTGCTCCGGGTGTTTCCTTCCACCCTGAGGCGGAACATTCACGACTGTGCCTTCCAAAAGTTTCAGTAAAGCCTGCTGAACACCCTCGCCGGAGACATCCCTTGTGATGGAAGGGTTGTCGCTTTTCCTTGCAATTTTATCGATCTCATCAATGAAAACAATTCCTCTCTCTGCCGCGGCGACATTGAAGTCAGCCACCTGCAGCAAGCGCGACAGGATGCTCTCCACATCTTCCCCCACATATCCGGCTTCCGTAAGAACCGTTGCGTCGGCTATACAAAAAGGGACATTCAGCATCCGTGCAATGGAGCGTGCCAAAAGTGTTTTTCCGGTACCTGTCTCCCCAACAAGGATGACATTGGATTTTTCAATCTCAACATCATCCTCTTTTGCTTTCTTTACATGAGAGATCCGTTTGTAGTGATTGTACACGGCTACAGCCAATAGCTTCTTGGCTTCATCCTGTCCGATCACATACTGGTCGAGGTATTTTTTTATCTCTACCGGTTTCAGGATGGTATAGTCAGGTATCTGCTTTGATCCCTTTGGTGCAAGCTCTTCATCCATGATCAGCTGTGCCTGGACGATACAGTAATCGCAGATGTGGGCATTCAAACCGGCAATCAGGATGTTTGTATCTTTTTTTTCGCGTCCGCAGAACGAACAGCGTTCTCCTGTTTTTGTCATTTCTAAATATTAAGCAGTCTTGGACTTTATCAAAACTTCATCTATCATACCATAAGTTTTCGCCTCTTCTGAGGTCATCCAATAATCCCTGTCAGCATCCTTCAGTATCTTATTGTAGGTTTGACCTGAATGTCGTGAGATGATCTCATAAAGTTCTTTCTTAAGCTTCTGGATCTCTCTGGCTGTGATCTCAATATCCGAGGCCTGACCTTCTGCATTTCCCATCGGCTGATGGATCAGTATCCGGGAGTGCGGCAAAGCCGTACGTTTCCCCTTCGAGCCCGCACAAAGGAGGATAGCACCCATGGAAGCGGCCATTCCGGTGCAGATGGTTGCAACCTCAGGATTTATGTATTGCATGGTATCATAAATGCCGAGCCCGGCATAGACTGAGCCCCCTGGTGTATTCAAATAGATCTGTATATCTTTCTTGGAATCTACGGATTCCAGGAAAAGAAGCTGTGCCTGGATAATATTGGCAACGTAATCGTCGATCGGGACGCCGAGAAAAATAATCCTGTCCATCATTAGACGTGAAAACACGTCCATTGTAGCGATGTTCAGCTGACGCTCTTCGATGATTGTCGGTGAAATATAGTTGGAAGAAATTGATTTGTATTTCTCCAGAGTAAGGCTGTTAATCCCCCTGTGGTAAATTGCATATTTTGAGAATTCGTCCATAGCGTTTATGTTGTTATTGTTCATGATTTTTTCTTTATTTATTTTCATTGTCATGTTCTTCTGCATGATCATATTCATGATTATGCTTTGCTGAAGCCAGGTCAATAAATTCCTTGTAAGAAACTTCCTTCTGTTCAAGCGGAATGTTGGATTTAAATACTTCGAGCAGTTTATTTGTATAGAGTTCTTCATTGATCTTCTGAACCTGCTCCTTATTCTTCATGACGGTATCAACAAGGGAATCAAATCTTTTTTCCGTCTCAGAATCACTCATGTTCATCGGGATCTGGTGAAGAAAATAATTTTTTATGTAGTTCCTGATATCTGCATCTTCCACGCGGATGCTATACTCACGGATCATCTTATTTTCGATGAGCTGCCATTTCATCGAATCAGCAAAAGAACCATATTGCTGTTCCACCTCTCCAGGGGTAAGGTTATTTTCCTTGTGTTCGGTCAGCCACCGCTTTAAGAATGCATCAGGAAGAGTGATCCGGATTGACTGCAGCAATGCATCTGAAACCTGATTGTACAGAAGCTTATCTGTTTCGCCGGTAAAGCCAGCGGAAGCATCTTTTCTAACCTGCTCGCGGAATTGCTCTTCAGTCAGGATCTCCATGTCCTTATAAAGTTTTTTGTAAAGTTCTTCATTGAGCTCAGCAGGATCTATATGAAAAATATCTTTTATCGTCAACTCAAAAATGATGCCATCCCTGTTCGCGACCTCTTCTTTGATCCCTAAAATTTTTGCTGATTCCGCGGCATTCTCAAAGAGATCTGCAGTGATCATCATTTTTTCATCCTTTTTCAATCCTATAAACCGTTTTTTAGCATCTTCTTTCTTCAACTGGGAAATTGTGATGAACACATCCTTTTTTGTACCATTCTCAACCGTCACTCCGTTTTCATTTGTTTCTACGATTTCACCTGAAATCATATCCTCCTCCCCAGCCATTTCAGGGTGAATGCTGTGTCCGTTGCGACGACGTATGTCATCAATGTAATTGTCGAGCATTTTATCATCCACAGTAATCACATAGTGGTTCACCGGGAGGAGACCTGAAAGGTTCAGTACAATTTCCGGCGCCAGGCCCATGTCAAAGAAAAATTCAAAATCATTTTCTGCCTCGAAAGTGTACTCATGGTTCTTTTCGCTGTTAGGAAGCGGGTTCCCAAGGACATCCAGCTTTTCATCCTGGATGTATTTCGTAAGGGATTCGGAAATGATCTTATTTACTTCATCGGCAACGATGGACTTGCCATACATTTTCCTGACCAACCCGACAGGAACTTTCCCGGGCCTGAACCCGGGAATATTTGCCTTATGCTGAACAACTTTCAACTGCTTTATGACATTCTCCTCATAGTCCTCCTTCAGGATCTCAATCCTTACCGTTGCTGTCAATTCCCCGGTGTTTTCTCGCGAAATATTCATGAATTAATTTGTTGATATTAATATTGAAATTTATGGGTGCGGATGAAGGGACTCGAACCCCCACGCCCTGAAGGCACAAGATCCTAAGTCTTGCGCGGCTACCAATTACGCCACATCCGCCCGGCTTCCTGCATTTTGAAACAGGGTGCAAAGATACATATTTTTCAATTCCCATATGGCTTAAGCAATCATCAGAGTTATGCCTTATGACTGAAAATTCGTTGCCGGTTCCGAATCCTGATTTTATCGAATGATAATAAAAAATAATTTATACAGTTTTATTGATAAATATCTGCTATTGCAGCTTAAATAATCAGTCTGCCTTTTTGTCATATTTTTTTATACACCAATATTTCGTAAAATCTTTCTGAATGTCAGACGACTAATGTCATTCAGCGGAATTATAATATAAAAACATGAACAACTTTTTCGACCTAAAATAGTCTACATATTGGAAATGCTAATGAAGAAAGGGACTTATTGAGTCCCGTCATTCATAAACATATGGTTGAAACGGTAAAAACATATGCTCAAAGCACAAGCCGGATACAATTGCCCAGGCTTGGGATCTGGTCGATTTTCCTTATTGGTTTCCTTTATGCCGGACCAGCCATCAGCCAGGAGATGATGGGAATCACCCTTGGCAATTATTCAGGAGTAAATGGCCTGCAACTGAACCCGAGCTCAATGCTAAGTTCCAAGCCCTATCTCGACATTAACCTTGTGGCCCTTGATTTTTTTTTCCAGAACAATTTTGTGTACATGGATAAACATGAGTACATGTTTTCAGATTTCTTCAAATCCGGCTTTGTATTGCCTTCTCATCCTGAAGAATATGGCACCCAATCAAGGAACTTCTACGCATATGACAATGATAATGTGAGGGATGCGTACATTCAACTCCGTGTAAATGGTCCGGGAGCTATGCTGATATATGGAAATCAAGCTTTTGCACTTAGTTCAGGGATCAGATCGGTCACATCAGGTAAACATATTCCTTATGAAATTGCCAACTTCGCATACCTGGGGTTGAATTATGTTCCCCAACAGAACATCAACTATGATGATAACAGGCCATTTAAAGCGGGAGACCTGACCTGGGCAGAAGTCGGGCTCAGTTATGCGTATACCCTCCAGGCCAGAAATTATAATAAAATCACTGTAGGAATTACCATTAACAGACTTTTTGGGTACTCTGGCTCTTATGTGTACGGGAACAAAGCAAATTATATAGTACCTAACGACACTACTATCAGTGTTCATAATTTTTCGGGGAAGGTTGGTTATTCTTTACCTGTCGACTATGATAAGGGTGGGTTGTGGAATGGGAAACTATTCCCTGGTCACGGGTTTAGTGGTGATATTGGTGTAACTTACACCCGCCTGTCGGGTATATATTCGGAAGATTACTTTACCAGCCTGTGTTCTCAACAATATAACAATTACCTGTACAGGTTGGGAGTAGCCCTTATCGATGTCGGTGCCATCCGGTTCAATACCCATTCAGAGAAATATTCAATTGATAATAAAAGTTCTTACTGGGAGGATGTTGGCAGGTTCAAATTCACTTCAATCCACCAGCTGATGGATACGATCAGCTACAGATTTTATGGAAATAAGACCGCTGCCTACGCCGGGAATAGTTTTTATATGTGGCTGCCATCAGCGCTTTCCATCCAGTTTGATTATCACTATTTCAAGCATTGGTATGTAAATGCATCAGTGATCTATGGCTTTGATCTGAGTCCTGCCTCTGTTTCGAGGCCTTCAGAGATCTCGATAACTCCCCGGTATGAGAGCCGGGGTCTGGAAGCTGATCTTCCTATTTCTTTGTATGACTGGCACAAGATGAGGATAGGGCTTGCATTAAGGTATTATTATTTTACGATCGGCACGGAAAAGCTCGGTGAATTCTTCCAGATCAGCAATTTTACGGGATTCGATATCTATTTTGCCCTGCATTTTTTTATAGATAAAGGAAATTGCCCCAAAGGGAAGATAAAGGGATGCCAGGATTTTGACTACAGGCTTAAATCAGATTACCGATGAGGTTTTAACATCCAGTGCATCCCTCAGGGCATTGCCTACCAACATGAAAGCCAAGACCATCAGCATGATGGCAAGTCCTGGCAGGATGGCAAGATGGGCTGAATCCAGGATAATGTAACCATAATTTTCTTTTATCATCGAACCCCAGGAAGGAACGGGCGGTTGCACCCCAATCCCGAGGAAGCTCAACCCAGCTTCAAGGAGTATCGCGGATGCAAAATTTGCAGCTGAGATAACAATCACAGCACCCATGATGTTGGGAAGGATGTGGTGAAAGAGGATGCGGAGATCTGAGAATCCAAGTGCCCGGCCGGCTTCCACGAATTCTTTTTCCCTGATGCTGAGGGTCTGGCCACGCACCACCCGGGCCACTTCGACCCACATTGTCAAGCCGACAGCTACAAAAACCTGCCAGAAACCCTTGCCTAAAGCAAAGGTGATGGCGATTACCAGTAAAAGTGCCGGGATTGACCATACGACATTAATGATCCAGACGATCAAATTGTCAATCCACCCACGAAAATAGCCACCTATCGCACCAACGGAAATCCCGATAAGAAGGGAAATAAACACGGAGATGAGACCAACAGCAAGGCTTACGCGGGTACCTATGATGAGCATACTCAAATAGTCTCTGCCAAAACGGTCGGTTCCAAGCCAAAAGGTTCTTGAATACGGCATATCAACCTGGCTGGAAGGGTAAGATTTTTCGATGGCATCGGGAGCAGGAGGATCCGAATATTCACGAATGATGATCTTGTCCCCTGCTTTTCTCCAGGAAGATATAGGTATGTTTGTATAACAGCTTTTCTGGCCGAAAAGCATCCTGTAGAACATGTTATGGCGAACCGGTTTCGCATCTAATTTGACAGGAAGGAAAACTACTGAGGTCCCGGGTTTCTTCAGCCCAAGTTCAAGGTACTGGTCGTTGGCATATGGGGTGGAGTCAGGCGAGATTAAGTAGCCCAGCAAGGCAATCAGCACAGTAATCCCGATAAAGATAAGCGATCCGAATCCTATCCGGTTTTTCCTGAATCTCCTCCAGGCCAAAGCCGATAAACTTCCTGAAGAACTGTAATTTGTTTTTCTGAAGAACACCTTCCGGGTTTTGAGCCAGGCAAAGATCGGTAAAATAATCACGAATTACAGAGAACAGATCATGAATTATAAAATGGTGACAGTGGCTATTTTTGCCGCTTTTATGAAATAATGTTAAAAGATTTGTATTTTTGCCGCTCATTTCAAATGGTGGATGTAGCTCAGCAGGTTAGAGCGTCAGATTGTGGATCTGAAGGCCGTGGGTTCGAGCCCCATCTTCCACCCAAAGGATCCATCAGGTTATGAGGATGGATAAAAAGTCAATCTATAATCTGTAAAATTGAATTTTTGAAAGTGCTCTCATAGAGGGGTATCAATAATGAAGCAAAAAGAGGCTGACCCGGACTTCCGAGTCAGCCTCTTTTTTTATTCCTAAACCTGAATATTATTTCAACTCACCCACAAAAGTGGCCTTATATTCTTCCCACTGTGTTTCCTTCTGATATGCATCATCTCCGAAGTAGTGAAGGAGGATCTCAAAATCTTTGGCATTCAGATAGCTGGCAACGACAGTCAGCCATTGGCTTTTTTCATTCAGGAATACGAGTGAAGGGTAAGACATATTTCCTTTGAGTAATTCTATGGCAAGCTGATGGACTGATCGTTTACTTGATGGATTCGGATTTGTGAATTTCACTCCATCAATGACCACGGTGTCTTTTCTTTCGGCATTCAGTTTAACGCAATAAAAGTGCTTTTCCATGTATTTGCTGATGACAGGATTAGTGAATGTTTCAGCATCCATCTTTCTACACCAGCCGCACCAATCTGTGAAAACATCAACAAAGATCTTTTTGGGTTTCTTTTTATTCAACTGATAAGCTTCCTCGAAACTGTACCAATGTATCTTTTCGCCAGCAGGTATCTCTTTTTCTTTTTCTCTAGCCTGTGAAAAAGTATGGGGGGAAAATGAAAATATCAGCAATGTGGTCAGTATCCTGAAAATGGGTTTCTGCATTGATAAGAATTTCTGCAAAATTATGATTCTTTGATCAAATTAAGACCTATTTAACAATAATTATGATAATCTCCTTCCTTTCAGCCTTGCATAAATCCATTATTAATCAATATTTCCTTGATTCTCATTTCTTTTATTCCAGTTTGTTAAAACCAATACACATTATCTGATGATAGTACACAAAATTGAAATATTCACGGGAAAGATGAACATTTTTATTAATCCGGTTGTAATATTGTGCCTGCAATAGTGCAACAAACCAAATCAGTCAACTATGAAAAAATTCAATCTTTTTGTCTTTTTCCTCTTTTTGATGCGATTTACAACGCATGCACAGGAATCGACAGATTTCAAGGACCGGTTCTATGCCAAGGTTGGTGGTGGTTTTGGCATTGGACTATGCTATTATGATCCCTGCGATGATTATGATGAAGATTATTATCCAACGTACGATGAACTTAAATCTCTCAACTTTGTACCCGGCAGAGGATTTAATGTAGATGTGGGGGCAGGCTACATGTTCACAAATAACATTGGTGCCGAGTTGGACGTCAAGGATTTTTTTGGCTTACACATCAAAGAGTATTACAACAATTTCTATTCAGAGGGTACAGGCCAGGCCAGTACCGAATATTACAGCGGAATGTTACTCCAGGTAATACCCTCTGTCGTCCTGGACTTAGGCTTCGATAAGATTGATCCTTATGCAAGATTCGGATTGATCATCGGTGCATATCCCCAGATCACTTATAAGAAAACTGAGACTTCTGGCAATGACACCTATAATTATGAAGGGAAATACATTGGAAATGTTCCTCTTGGGTTTTCGGCAGCTGGTGGAGTAAAATTCAAGCTGACTGACAATTTCAGCCTTTATGGCGAATTCGATTGCAACGGCCTCAATTACTCTCCTAATAAATACAAGCTGACTAAATATTCGGTAAATGGGGTGGATCAATTATTTACCCTGACAACAAGGGAAAAGGAAATTGATTTTGTAAAAAGCTATGACGCGTCACAAACGACTTCTCCCGATAGTCCGGCCAAACAGCTGAGACAAAGCTTCCCTTTCAGCAATTTTGAGATAGATATAGGTGCGAGATACAAATTCTGACTAAGTTGAAATGCGACCATAAAAAAACGGAAACCGGGCGGAATTAAGAATTCCGCTCGATTTCTCTTTTTATATCCCTTTGTTTTAAAGATTCCCGCTTATCATAATGATGCTTACCGCGAGCCAGGGCTATGGTCAGCTTGGCTAATCCTTTTTCATTGATAAACAGCAAGGTCGGGATGATCGTGAACCCTTTTTCCCTAACCTTGGTCTGCAGCTTATGAAGTTCCTTTTTCGTCAGGAGGAGTTTACGGTCGCGTTTGGGTTCATGATTATTGCAAGTCCCATAAACATATTCTGCGATGTGCATGTTGATCACGAATAGCTCATTCCCCCTGAATGTGCAATAGGAGTCTGCAATATTTGCTTTCCCTTCTCTTATCGACTTGATCTCGGTCCCTGAAAGCTGGATGCCAGCCGTGAAATCCTGCAGCAGGATGTATTCATGGCTGGCTCTTTTATTTTTAATGCTTATGTTGGCGATTTTCACCACAATTTATTTCTTCTCAGGTTTAAGCACCATTCTAACATAATGGTTGAGTTTCAGATAGTTGTTGGCAGCGATCTTCAGATCCTGGGCTGTGACTGCATTTACCCTGTCTTTAAAATTCAGGATCGTTGCGGGGTCTGTGCCATCAAAATATACCGACTCTAATTTATTAAGCCAAAAATCATTTTTCTCAAGATCGGTTTCCCTGGCCCGTATTAATTCCTCCTTTGCCTTTTGAAGATCAGTTGGCGTAGGGCCGTATGCCAGGATCTTCTTTAATTCGCTAAACACAGCCTTTGTCAGCTTATTGGCATTCTTTGGCGAGCAGCCGAACATCACAATGAACTGGAATTTCGATTTCGGATAGTGGGTCGGATTTATTCCGACCTGTGGCGAATAAACCCCGCTCATCTTTTCCCTTATCACCTCGATCAGTTTAATGGAAATGATCTCTTTAAGCATGCTCAATTGCAAGAGGTTCCCGGGATTATATTCAAATGGCTCTGACATTACGATCCCTACCATGCCCTGCGGATCAGTTCCCTTAAATAAAGTGCCATTAACAACTCCATCCGGGAATTTCGGAGAAACATCTTTCCAGGCTTCCTGGCGGTCAATAACAGGCAGGCTGCCAAGGTATTTGGTGATCATGGGAGTAATTGTATCAATGGAAAAATTCCCAGTAAGAAAAAATTTAAAATCCCGGGCATTTTCAAAAATGATATGATAGATCTTATAAAGCCTGTTATAGTTTATCTCGTTTAATTGTTCCTTCGTAGGGAAGATTATCATTCTTTTATATCCCGGATAGACCGTTTTGAAGAGTGTGTCATAAAAACTCATCATAGGGCTGCTTTTCATGAACTTAACTTCGTTTTCCAGCTTTGACCTGAATGCCTTAAATGCGGTTGTATCATTTCTCGGGCCTGTGAAATAAAGATAAACCAGCTGCATCATTGTTTCGAGATCCTTCGGTGTGCAATTCCCCCTGAATCCCTCCTTCACATCACTAATATAAGGATGAACCTCAACATTCTTGCCTTTCAGTTTTTTCTCCAGTTCTACATTATCAAAATTCCCCAGACCGCTCATCTCGATGACTTGCGTAGCATAATTAGCTGAGACGAAATTATTATCAGGTATATTTGAATTACCTCCCAGACTATAGGCAGAAAGAAGGATCTCGTCATTCTTGAAATGCGTAGGTTTCAGCACTACCGTCACCCCGTTGGCGAGTTTAAGTTCAGTAAAACCAAGTTCAGCATTTTCGATTTTACTGACGACTTTTGATCCTTCAAGGCTTTCTGTCACCAATGGTTTTTCCTTGTAGTTATCGACATAAGGCTGGAGCCCGGCAGACTTGGAATTATTGATGATCTTAAGGATATCGGATTCAGACGGGACCTCAACGCCGCTTTTATCAGGTGCCATGACCGCGAGTGCCATATTGTCGTCAGTGACAAATTCCTTTGCGAGCGCATTGATATCTTCAAGTTTTATTTCCGGCAGAAGGTTCTGAACATATCTATAAGCTTTTTGTGCACCGGGGATTGGGTCTCCTGTGAGGTAATTGTCCACATATTCATTGGTAAGGTTCATGGATTCGGTCTTGTCGAATTCCTTTGATGCTTTTTCATAATTGCTGAGCATCTCCTCTTTCTGGCGTTCAAATTCAGTTTGCGTGAACCCGAACCGCTTCACGCGTTCGTTCTCAGCGAGAAGGACTTCCAGACTTTTACCGATCTGGTTCTCTTTTGACATGGCATTGACAATGTAGGCATCCTTGTTCCTCGCCAGGAACTGGCCGTACTCTGAACCGGCAAAGATATATGGTGACTCAGGTTTCTGTGAGATCTCGTTAAACCTGTTGTTCAGCATACCTGTAAACAACTCGGCCATCATTTTATCTTTGAAATCGCCGAGATTTTTTTCTTTCTTCAGCGGATGCTTGTAAAACATGAGGATATAATTCTCAGTTGCTTCCTTATCCGTCGTAACAGCAATCAGTGGTTCCTTGTTATCAGGGATATCAAATTCCTTTCTTGGCCTTTCCGGAGAAGGGTTACTTATACCTGAGAAAAGAGACTTGATCCGGGCTTCAGCCTTTGCAGGATCGATATCGCCAACAATGATGACCGCCTGCAGATCAGGACGGTACCAGTCATGATAGTATTCGCGTATGAGATCATGCTTGCAATTCTTGATAATATCAATTTTACCGATGGGAATCCGGTTGGCATATTCAGATCCCTTGAATATAACAGGAAGGAATTTCTTCATCATACGGTCCTGTGCGCCAAGTCCGAGCCTCCACTCTTCGGTGATGACTCCTCTTTCTTTATCTATCTCTTTATCGTCGAGCAATGCATTGTGCGACCAGTCCAACAGTACCTGGTAACCCTTGTTCACAAGGGCAGAGTCGTCTGTGGGCAGCTGCAACATATAAACGGTTTCATCGAAACTGGTATAGGCATTGATATCGGCGCCGAATCTTACACCTGTCTTCTGGAGAAAATCGACAAGTTCATTGTGAGGGAATGTCTTTGTGCCGTTAAAGTTCATGTGTTCCATGAAATGTGCCAGTCCCTGCTGGTCATCATTCTCCAGAATTGAACCGGCATTTACCACAAGCCTCAGTTCGACCCTCTTCTCAGGTTTTTTATTATACCTGATGTAATAAACAAGTCCGTTGTCAAGTTTCCCGATCTTGATATCAGGGTCAACAGCAATAGGTGTAGTCAGGTCAATCTGTGTTGTCTGACCAGACAGCAGCAGAGAGCAGGTGACGAACAGAAAAAGCATCAAAGCAGTGAAAATCTGTTTTTTCATATAATTTGAATTTAATGTATTTCTAACGCTGAAATTGATGCAAGTTACACAATTTCAAAATCAGGGTGATAAAAATGAAAGAAAAATAAATTGAGGATAAATCTCCTTCTGTGTTATCAGACCTTCAGGGTGATCCCGAAAAGGAAGTTGATCAGGGCCTGGGGAAAATATCCATTCGTTTCATAAAGCTTGTTTCCTATATAATAAGGGTAAACCCAGGCATTTGTTTCAAACTTATTGCTGAAGATATTATTGACTGCCAGGTTGAACCCGATCTCCCTGATCCATTTTGTCCTTATCGTGTATCCAGCAGTTACATTGTTAACCAGGTAAGCTTCCAGTGCCCGGTCATTGTTCGAAGTATTATCGACGAACTGTTTTCCTATGTACCTGGAGGTCAATGTAAATGACAGATTCTTCACCGGAATGAAGGTCAGGTTATCCTGAAGTATAAAACCCGGGGAGAAGGAGATATCTGTTTTGCCAAGATACTGACTTTGCTGGCCTATGAGGTTCCCTGAAGCATCATATTCATCTGTGTATTCCGTAAAATCCCTGATCTTATTCATACTTAATGTCGAAGTGACATCCCATTTCAGCCATTTGAAAATGTTGGCCCCTGCAGTGATCTCTATACCTGAGCGGTAGCTTCGAGGGACGTTGGTCATGACGGCTTCCCCGACGCTATTGATCTTACCGGTAAGCACAAGCTGGTTAAGGTAATTCATATAATAAAGATTCACGCCCAGCCTGAAGTTCGGGATCTTCAGGTTGTATCCAAGTTCCCAGTCATCCATAGTTTCATGCTCGGGGATGTTACCAGGTTCCGAGACAAAATAGTCGTCACTACTGGGTTCACGGTTACCGACTCCGAAAGAAAGATAAGCATCCTGTTTGTCATTGATGGTATAAAATATCCCTGCCTTCGGATTGAAAAAGTTGAATGTATGTACCTGGTCCAGGGTCCTTAAATCTTCGAGGGTCCCATTTAATTTATAATAGATATTCCTGTCCTGCAGATCGACAAATAAGTTGAAATTTTTGAAAATCGTATATGTGGCTTTTGCATAAATATTAAAATCGTTCTTCAGTCCGATCCCATAGTACCAGTTCCGGTCATTATCGCCGTCCGATGCATATTGTGCCCAGACCACCTTCCCGTAATGCTTGCCATAATATTGGTTCCATGCCCCTCCCAGTGTGATCTTCAATTTATCCTTCCTATGATAATTCCCCGAAAAAGTGAACCCATAAAAATCATTATCGAGCCATTTCTGATCGATAATGTTTGTCGTTGTGATCGTAGTGCCCCCGATGATCACATTATTCAGGTTATAGGCCGAAAAACTCTGCGCGGTATCATAGCTTTCATAATAGCCATATCCCTTGGTATAATGCAAGGCTGCATTGAAGTTAATGTCGTGGTTAATTTCTTGTGAGAACAACAGTTGGCAGTTTGTCTGGGTATAATTATCGGTCTGGTTATTATAGTAAGCGATTTTCCCATTCTGGTCGATATACCCACCTTCAGGGTTATAGGTACGGTTGGTCGCAAGCGAATCTTTCGGAACGCCTCCCCAGGCCTGGTATGTTTTTTCAGTACCCGAGAGCACGAGTACCTTCAGGGTGGTCTTTTTTCCAAAATATCCGCCTGAAAGGCTGAATGATGTCAGTTTAGAGAAGGCGCGGTCGATGTAGCCATCAGATGTGATGCGTGAGATGCGCCCGTCAAATTCGAATTTGTTATCCATTAGCCCTGTTCCAAAACGGAAGGTATTCTTGAAGGTGTTAAATGAACCCGCAGAACTGTTGATCTCACCGTAAGGATCCTGCTCAAAGGGTGTGGTCTGTATATTGATTGAAGCTCCGAATGCGCCGGCGCCGTTAGTTGAAGTTCCGACGCCTCTTTGCACCTGGATGCTTCCTGCCGAGGATGCCAGGTCGGGCAGATCGACAAACCATACTCCCTGTGATTCAGCATCATTCACTGGGATGCCATTCAGGGTGACATTGATCCTGGTAAGGTCGGAACCGCGGATATTGATCCCTGTATACCCGATACCAGTCCCGGCATCGGAAGTGACCACTACTGAAGGCGTATTTTCAATGATAAAAGGGAGATCCTGTCCTAGGTTGTTCTTATCAATCTCCGCATGGGTCATCATGGAATATGTTGTCGGGGTCTTCTCCTGAGCCCTTGTGGCAATTATATTCACCTCCTCGCCGAGGATGGCGCTGGTCACCATTTTATGATCGATGACCGTATCATGCACCAGCCGAAATGTCTTAGTGATGGACTGGTACCCCATGAATGTAACTTTCATTGTCCAGGTTCCCGGTTTAAGCACCCTGACGCGGTATTTACCGTCATTCGCGCTTGCGACGCTTATAAAGGTGTTCTCGATCGTGATGTGTGCTCCTGGCATTGGCTTGCCTGTTTCTCGGTCATTAACGGTACCTGAAACTGTGACCTGCGAAAATCCCCGCAGACAGATTGCAAGGAATAACACTGCAGTTGTAAGCATCTTCTTCCATGAAGAATTCCTGGTTTTTTTTTGTTGTAACATGTGATTGATCTTTAAAGGTTAAAATGACTTTAGCAATCAATCCTATAAGGGAAATGTCAATTGAATTGTGCTCCTCCCTACGCCGGCATTACCCGGATCAGGTTCAAAGAGTATAATCTCAGCCTTTGAAGTAAGGCACCCCTATTGGAAATGATGAGCAAAAATAAGGAATAATTATTAATCAAGCAAGCGTCTTAAAAACCAGGAACATTAACAGGGTTGTTATTCTCATCTTCTCTGATGGCCTCGAATTTCATTTTTCCGAATTTATAGGTCAGGTTGAGGCCAAAGGACTGGAAGGCGATTTTACGTGTACTTACCAGGGTAAAATCTTCACCTGTAAGGTTTGTTTTCAGGATCACATATTCGTTGAAAGGATTATTGGCTGTAAAAGCGATGCTGGCTTTATCATGAAAGAGCTTTTTGCGTATGGCAAGGCTATAGGAGGACCATGAAGGCAATTTCCCCTGTACGCTGGTACGGGGTGAATTGAAGTTCCCGAAGATTTCCAGCGCCAGGGTTTTAATGATCTCCCAGCTAACATTCAGGGTGATCCGGTATTCAAAACTATTTATCGAAGCGGGTTGGGTCCCTCTTTCTGTGATCGTGCGGTTGTATGCTGTAATATTGGTACGGATATTTAAGAAAGATGCAATTGGAATTGATCCATATACATTTCCCCCCATCGAGACCTCAGAACTGATATTCGACTGTTCGGTGACCGTGACATTTGAATAGAGAGAATCTCCAATCTTATAAGTCGGGTAATAGGTGACGAAACTTTGTATATCGCTGGTATTCCAGCGATAAAAGGCCACGATATTCAGGTTGCCGCCTTTTTTGAATGTCTTATTATAACCAAGCTCAATCCTGTTTTGTATTTCAGGTTTAAGGTCAGGATTCCCTATAGAAATATTATGCGGATCGCTCAGGTTGATGAATGGGTTCAGGTCGCGGTAACCCGGACGCTGGATCCGGTAGGTGTAGCTTATTTTCAACGAATTTTGATTCTTAAAGTTATGTGACAGAACCAGGGAAGGAACGAAAGTATTGTAGGAAGGGATGCTACTTCCAGGCATTTCCGCATAGCTTATCCATGTATCGGTATGTTCATAGCGCACGCCCGGCTTTACATCCAGGAAATTAAAGAGCGAGAATGTTCCGGTAATGTAAGCTGCATATATGTTCCTTGAATAATTCAATGTATAATATTGCGGGTAGTCAGGAATATAATTACCTAAAGAATTATTCAACGTATCAAACGTCGAGGAACTTTTCTGGGTTTCGAGGGAGGCTTTCGCTCCGGCTTCAAGGTTTGCTTTTTCGCCAAAGGGCTGGGTATAATCAGCCGTGATCTCCGTTATCATATCAGTGCCGGGGTTACGGCCATAGATCCCTGAATAGACCGAATCATCGGAACCCACTCCCTGTGTCTGCTGGTAATCCGAATAATTCATTGCATAACTCGAATTATACTGAAATAAAAGTTCTTGTCCTTTCTTAGCAAAGGTATGCTTATAATTCAGGTTCCAGTTCAGGGCATTATAATGATAGTTATTCACGACGTCGAGCTCATTCAGAAATGGGATTCCCGGCATGCCTTCAGAATTATAAGCCAGGGAATTCTGGTCTGTGACGCCCTTGCTGTAGTTCGCCCAATGATTATATGTCAGACCGCCTGTGAGGTTATCTCTTTTGCCGATATTCCAGTCGAAACCCAGACCGGTCTGAAAACCATTCCTCTGAAAATTGCTCTGGCCATTTTGCAGCAGATGGGTCTTGCCTGTGGAATCCTGTGTCCACCGATCCTGAACATTTGTCGTGACGGATGGAACTTGTGCGTTGCCGCTAATGAATGCATTCACTCCAAACTTTCCTTTTCGTATATTGAGGTTGACAGAACCATTCTCAAGACGGGTCCCTCCTGATAAGGAGACATTGCCGCTGACCCCGTTGACCTTTGTTTTCTTTAACAAAATATTAATGATACCGCCGGTTCCCTCTGCATCGTATTTCGCACCGGGACTCGTGATCACTTCAATGCTCTGGATCTGGCTTGCTGGGATTGACTGGAGGACATCTGTGATACTATTCCCATAAATGGTTGAAGGTTTCCCATCGATCAGAAACCGGATGTTTGAATTGCCCTGCAATTCAACATTCCCGTCGACGTCAACGGATACCTGGGGCACCTTTTTCAAGACATCTATAGCGACTCCTGTCTGCGAGGTAATGTCATTTTCGGCATTATAGACCATCTTATCAATCTTGTTCTCTATAATGTTTTTCTCGGCAGTCACAGTTACACCTTCCAGGGTCGTGGCTTTCGGCGATAAAATTATTGTCCCAAGAAAAACGGAAGGCACTTTATCATTGATGGTGATATTGTCAATAACTTTTCTTTGGTATCCCAGGAAATCGATAACGATACGATATGTTCCTTTCGGGACCTTGCTTAGTATGAACTTACCAACCGAATCCGAGGTTGTGCCGTTCATGATCTCAGTTTCATTATGGCGATACAAGGCAATGGTAGCATATTCAACGGGAGTACGATCGACAGAATCGATAATGATCCCGTTGATCTTGCCCGGGCTGGGATTGACAGCAGGCTGAGCTTGTATAAAAGATGTCAGGATGAAAAGAAATCCAAGGAGAGCGTTTTTTTTCAAAACTATTGATATATAGGCATTTAGATTAAAAAGTTTTAACGAGGGCACAAAATTAAGTAAAAAAGAAATTCAGGAAGGAAAAAATCGACATAAGTGAAGATTGCAGGGATGTACACCATAAAAAATGGGACGAGAATAATCCAACTTCAGTAAAACGGATCCGATAAATGGAACTATAAATATCAAATTTTAATCGAAAATCGATCGAAGTTTAATCGAAGCTTAATCGAAGCTCAATCGAAGCTCAATCGAAGCTCAATCGAAGCTTAATCGAAGGTTGGGTATAGACTGAGTGGAGACCGGACGGAAGCACGACAATGAGCAAATATAGAAAGTGCTTAATTATGAAATAGATAACTATCGGAAAGGTTTAATGTCGAAAAGATCATATCCTGACTTTTTTGTAAAAGATTGTCTTGGTGATCTCGGCAAATAAAATGTAGGCAGCGATAATGACGAACAATAGCAGGCAGGTTGTAAAGCTGAGTGGAGTAAAACCGAAGAGGGGTCCAAGGGGTGTGAAGGGCAGGATGAGGGTAATGATTGCAATTGACAGTGTTGCTAATAGCAGGTACTTCCCGGGTCTGCTCCTGTAAAAAGGCTGCCTTGTCCGGATGACAAGGACAATTATCGACGCTGAGATCACCGACTCTATAAACCAGCCTGTTCTGAACTGAATTTCATTGAAGTGTAAAAGGAGCAAAAGTAATCCAAAGGTCAGGTAGTCAAACACAGAACTGAGCAAGCCGAAAACAATCATAAATTTACGTATGGCTTTGATATCCCAGCGCCGCGGGTAGTCAATCATCTGGTTGTCAACCCGGTCGGTAGCAATGGTCATTTCGGGGAAGTCTGTCATCAGGTTAGTGAGAAGGATCTGTTTTGGCAGCAGGGGGAGAAAAGGAAGAAAGATAGATACGCCGGCCATGCTGAACATATTTCCGAAGTTCGCGCTGGTGGCCATAAAGACGTACTTCAGTGTATTGGCGAAGGTAGTCCGGCCTTCCTTTACTCCCTCGACCAGGACCCCCAGATCATTTTCGAGCAAAACGATATCGGCCGCATCTTTGGCAACATCGGCAGCAGTATTTACCGAGATCCCCACATCGGCTGCATGAAGCGCTGAGGCGTCATTTATGCCGTCGCCCATATACCCCACGACATTGCCAGCCTTTCTCAGGGCGATGATGATACGCTCTTTCTGGTTGGGCTCTATTTCGGCAAAGACATCCACGCTACCTACTTGTCTGATCAAGGCATCATCACTCATCTTTTGAAGGTCGGGGCCGGTGATGATCCTGTTGCCAGAGAGCTGCATCTTTTTACTCAGGCTTTCAGCAACAAGATGGTTATCGCCGGTGATGATCTTAACCGAAATGCCCAGATTTTTAAGGTTGGCTATGGTCTCGAGTATATTTGCCTTCGGAGGGTCAAAAAGAGTAAGAAAACCCAGGAATGTCATTCCAATCTCATCATTCTTGCCGATGAGCGTCCCAGATGGCAGTTTCTTATATGCGACGCCCAGTGTGCGCAATCCCTGGTCGCTGAATGCTTTAAAATGTTGCTGGATCTGATCGTTCATGGATGCAATGTCCACAATGCCCTGTTCCTTCGTTTCCACTGTCGTGCAGACTTCAAGAATATTTTTCAGTGCACCTTTGGTCACCATTATATGTTCATCACTGTGTGTGACCAGTATGCTCAGACGTTTCCTGAGAAAATCATAAGGAATCTCATCCTGTTTGCTGTAATCTTCCAGGCCATGCGTTTCATGATCAAGGATGGCCGCATCGATTGGATTTTTGAACCCGGTCTCATAGTATGCATTAAGCCAGGCATAGAAGGACACTTTATCGCTTGCCTCCCCGTTCACATTCATGGCCGATTGCAGCCTGACGGTCCCTTCGGTGAGGGTTCCGGTCTTATCGGAGCAGATGACATTCATACTGCCGAAGTTCTCTATGGAAGCAAGCCGCTTCACGATCACTTTCTTCTGTGCCATCCTCCTGGCGCCATGTGCGAGATTAATGCTGATGATGGCAGGCAGCAGCTGGGGAGTAAGCCCTACAGCCAGTGCCAATGAAAAAAGCAAAGAATCAAGGACCGACCTATGCAAGTATACATTGATGGCAAAGATGATGACCACAAGCACCAGGGTGACCTCTCCAAGAAAGAACCCGAATCTCTTTATCCCATGTTCAAATTCAGTCACAGGCGCCTTGAGCCTAAGGTGTTCAGACACCTTCCCAAACTCAGTATCTTTGCCTGTAAGTGCTACCAGTGCTTTTGCATTGCCGCTGACCACGTGGGTGCCCATCCAAACTGCATTCGTTCGTTGTGCAAGTGCTGTCTCAGGAGGTAATACTGCAACCGATTTTTCAACAGGGAAGGTCTCACCGGTCAGCATAGCTTCATCAACAAACAGATCCTTCGATTCCAGGAGCAGGCAGTCGCCCGGGACAATATCACCGGCATTCAGGTTAACGATATCGCCGGGCACAATATCTTCAACCGGGATCTCCTGTTGCTTGCCATCCCGGACGACAGTAGTCATTATCTTCACTATGGCCAGTAATTTCTGCACCGCATTGGATGCACTGTGCTCCTGCCAGAAACCGAGAAGCCCGCTGATGATGACAATTATAAAGATGATCGAGGCGTCGACCATGTTATGCAGGAACAGGGACAACCCTGTCGCAAAAAGAAGGATAAGAATTATAGGGCTTTTAAACTGGGCAATGAACTGAGTAAATACATCTAATCTTTTGGGAGGGTTCAGCTGATTAGCGCCGAAAATGGCCAGTTTTTTCTGTGCATCTCCGGATGTAATTCCTCCCGCTGCAGACTGTAACGTGTCAAGTAATGCATTGACTGAAGTGCTCCAGAAAGAATGGGGTGCCTGTGCCATAGTGTTCCTGTCTATTCTTCCGGTTCGTAAAACCGAAGCTTGTTCTTAAGTGCAATGATCTCTTCCTGCATAGAGGTTATCCGCTGCAGCAGGCCGGTGATCGTTTCAATCCCTTCAAGGTTGATATCGAACTCATAATAAAAACGGATTAATTTCTCAACCTGCTTAAGCTGGCCGGCTTCGATAAACTTTTTTTCATCAATGGTAGTTATCTCTATCAGTCCTTGTTGCTGCAGTGACCCGATGAAAGAATTCTCAATGTTGTTATAAGTACAGAAATCTTCTACCGCAATAAAATATCCTGTTTTCATTATTTACGTTTTAGTTACCAGGTTCATAGCTAAAATCCGGGATTATATCATGGCTTATTTCATTTTCGATAACTCGATAAATAAGGCTTTTTCCTTCGGGGTCAGGTTTCTGGGGAGCTTAATGTTATAGGTCACATACAGGTCACCAAACTGTCCCTCTTTTTTATAAACGGGAAAACCCTTTCCCTTCAGCTTCACTTTAGTTCCATTTTGAGTTTCCGGTTTGACTTTCATCCTTACCTTTCCATCCAGGGTATCCATGGTGATCTCACCTCCCAGCACTGCCGAGTAAAGGTCCAGGTCGACCGTGGTGTAGAGGTTATCTCCCAGCCGTTTAATACCGGGATGGTTGGCAACTGTAAAGGTAATGTACAGATCACCATCAGGTCCGCCGTTGATCCCAGGACCGCCATGCCCTGCTATTTTTATGGTCTGGCCATTCTCGATGCCTGCAGGTATCGTGATCCTAATATTTTTCCCGTTGACCGAAAGGGTTTGTTTATGGGTCTTATAGGCTTCAAGCAGGTCGAGATGAAGCTCTGCATTATAATCCTCGCCCCTGAACTTAACCTGTCTGCTCCTTCCCGTCCTGGCAGAACCGCCAAAGAGGGACTCGAAAAAGTCGGAAAAATCACTACCAGCCTGTGCATCTGAAAAGTCATATGACCGGCCCCCCCGCGACTGTTGCCGGTACTGGTTTGCATTGTCAAATTCCTCTGCATGTTTCCAGTCCTGGCCGTACTGATCATATTTCTTTCGTTTTTCCGGATCGCTCAGAACCTCATGTGCCTCATTGATCATCTGGAAATTCTTCTTGGCATCCTTGTCATCAGGATGCAGGTCAGGGTGATATTTCCTGGCTAATTTCCGATAGGCCGCCTTGACGTCTTTCAGTGTAGCCGCTTTATCTATGCCCAGTATTTTATAATAATCTACATATGCCATAAGTCCAGTGAATGGTAAGTGGTGAAAAGTTAAAAGATAAGGTGTAAAGTGTGAATGGTAAATTAAGAGGCTGTCTTAAAAAATTATTTTATTAAGACAGCCTCCACACTTCAATCTTTCCCCAGGATGATAATATCAGACCATTTACTTTTTTTTGCTACTTTTTGATTTGCTACTTTCTGATTTGCCACTTTTTGATTTACCACCCTGCAATGAATTAGCCCAGTTACAGAGTGTGTTCAGTTCATCTGTTGAAACAGCAAGATCAGGACGTTTTGTAGTGAATATTGATGGCGGCATTTTGTTCTTTGTTACCTGTGTGCACATATCCTTAGCTTTGGCAGCCTGTTTTGCCGGTGCATATTTTTCCCAATCCGAGAAATTCACGTGTGATAATGCCATTAAATTGCTGCTGGGCTGGGCATGGCATGGGGCACATGATTTGTCGACAATTTTACTGATATCGGTTGGCAACGGAGCGGGCATCTCACCTTTTTTTGTGCCCTGGGCATTCAGCTGGTCAATGATCAGCGTAAAGATAAAGAGTACGCAAACTAATGCAATTGTAATACTGATTGCTTTTTTCATAACTTAAATGGTTTAAAGTGGTGATTCATTATTTGTAACACCCCAAAGATAATAACACATCCGTCATTTTGGTATTCTATGTTTAAAAAAAAGGTTAAATATTCAGGATCCCTAAACATCCCAGAGAGTTATCGGGAGTGTGGAGTGCGGCCGATGAATAATGAAACATGATGGGATCCCGGGGATTCATCCAGCAGGTGAAATATTCTTTACCTGGTGTCAGGGTAGAACGCAAAAGGTAATATCTTTGCATGAAAATTCTTCCAGATGATGTGTGATGCGTCATGAAATGAACATGGCCCATTAAATTTTAAACCCTCCGATCCCCTATGAAAAAAGTATACATTTTATTAATTCTCTGCCTTACCGGGATATCCTCAATTGCACAGCAAAAAGTACTTTCACCGGCTGCGGTGAAAAGTCCAGTTTACTTTGATATCTCTCCTCCCCTTCGCGACATGGCCTATCTGAAAGAGGCGAATGCAGACATTAGCTGGAAAGACGGCATCGTCAGGAACAATTTCAACAGCAGGCATCATGATCAGCAGCTGCCACAAGGGTTCACGGATCCCGTCGTCCAGAATCACTTCGGAAAGACCCTGGCAGACACTAACATTTCTAATTTTGAAGGCATAGGCAGCGGAGCTTATATTCCTCCCGATACTTATGGCGACGTAGGGCAGGAGTACTATTTCCAGGTTGTAAATGCCGACTATGCCATATTTAATAAAAGCGGGATCATTGTCCTGGGGCCCCTTGCAAGCAGTTCGGTTTGGAACGGTATGCCCAACAATACCAACAGCGGGGATGCAGTAGTCGTCTATGATGACAATGCCGACAGGTGGTTGTTCTCCCAGTTTTCGCTCCCGAATTTCCCGAACGGGCCTTTTTACCAGATGATCGCAATATCGCAGACCCCCGACCCCACCGGCAGCTGGTACCGCTACCAGTATGAGTTTACGGACATGCCTGACTATCCCAAGTTCGGGGCATGGGTTGACGGGTATTACATGTCATGCAACCGGTTCTCAGCAGGTTCTACTTATTATATAGGAACGGGTGCTGCTGCCTTTGACAGGACCCTGATGCTCGAAGGAAATTCGGGTGCACAGATGATCTGGTTCACCCTGCCGAGTTCGAATGAAGCTTTTGGGATGCTTCCTTCCGATTGTGACGGTCCTTTCCCGCCATCAGGAACGCCTGACTATTTTACTTATGAGTACGATAACTCACCTTACCACCTGGGAATCCTTGAATTTCACGCTGATTTTACCAATCCTTCCAATTCCACCTTCGGCAACCTGCTAACCCTGACCGTGAACAGCTTTAATTCAAATCTGGGTGCCGGCATACCCCAGAAAGGCACCAATGTACCACTGGCCACACTCAGTGACAGGCTAATGTATCGCCAGCAGTTCCGTAAATTCAATGACCACTGGTCAATGCTCTGCAACCATACGGTGAATGTTGGCAATGATGTGGCAGGGGTTCGGTGGTATGAAATGCGCAAGACGACAGGTGCATGGGCGATCTACCAGGAGGACACGTATGCACCTTCTGATAATAATTGCAGGTGGATGGGGAGCATGGCGATGGATACAGCAGGCAACATTGCACTGGGGTATTCTGTATCAAGCAATAACCTTTACCCTTCTATCAGGTATACCGGCCGACTTAAGGCCGATCCTCTGAACCAGATGACCATTGCCGAACAGAGTATCATGGAAGGCAACGGCAACCAGACAAGCAGCTCCCACCGCTGGGGCGATTACAGTTCCATGACCGTCGATCCGGCATCGCCCACCACATTCTGGTACACCAATGAATATTACTCATTCAGCGGCTCGAGTAACTGGCAAACGAGGGTCGGCTCATTTACCTTTGAGAATGTATTTTCCTCATATGCTACCTCAAACCCTCAATCAGTTTGTGGTGGTGATTCCTCCCAGTTAAATTCAGTAGCATATGGTGGATCAGGCAATTACACCTATTCATGGACAGCAATCCCATCCGGGTTTACCTCAATGCTGAGGGATCCAAAAGTCGCACCCACGGATACGACTCGTTATATCGTGGCTGTCAGCGATGGATCCTCGACCAGGCATGACACTACCCAAGTCAATGTGACACCTCCGACGGTAGTCTTTGCCGGAAATGACACTACTGTATGCTCAAATTTAGTATCCATAGCACTCCACGGCACTGCGTCAAACTACAAATCATTTGAATGGGGAACATCCGGCAACGGGTACTTCAACAATCATTTTGTCCTTAACCCGGTCTATACTTTCGGGTCCCATGACCGCCAGGTCGATTCGGTCGATCTTTACCTTGTCGCATTCGGATATAGCCCCTGCCCTACCATGGTTACAAGCATAAGACGAGTCATGATCAGCCCATGCACGGGGATCAGCGAAAATATGATCAGCCAGGATATTACACTACAGCCCAACCCGGCCAGGGAATCGGTGACCATTATCATTAACGGACTGGCAAATTCCCCGGCGTTGCTGACTATGACAGATATCAACGGGAAGATATTATATTCAGAAGAGATTAAACCATCTTCAGGGACAGGACGAGATCTTTCACTACTCGATTTGCAAGACTACCCGGCAGGGATTTATTTTGTCAAGGTAAGAACAGATAACTGGGTAGTCACTAAAAGGTTAGTAGTCGAACGGTAGGTTGTGACCCTGATGCGACGATTGTGATCTTCTGCTCACTATTCATTTTTCATTTTTCACATAAAAAAAAACCGCCCCGAAAAGGCGGTTTTTTTTTATTTAAAAGATCTTACGGCAGGAAAAGATAGAGAACTCCCCAGCTATTATTTCCACTCCACCAATCAACTTTAAATTTAGTCGGGCATTCATTACCGGTGATTGGCTGATTGTTTGAATTATAACCCCAGAAGATGGTATCGCCTTTGTTAGTTGCAGGGATCACATATCTCTTCTCACCTGCACAGGGATCCCAGTTACATTTCTGCCTGAAAATGCAAGGAACCAGGATTTGATCGTAAAACTGCTCATTATTCCTGTTTGTTCCCCAGGTGACAAGGTTGCTGTAATTATCTGCTGAACCAAGACCATTCGTTTTAAGCTTCAGTTTTAAAGCAGTGGCTGTATCTTTGGTATAGGTAAGCATCCGGTCAACATCCCATGTCTTTGTCGTGCTATTTTCAAATTCGACGTTCATGTAACCCCATTCTTTATGAATAATGGAATCCATACTATTTGTTATCAACTCGAAAAGCAAGCCACCCGTCACATTTTCATAATATTTTGTTCCATTCATAGTGATCCATTTTGCCGGGTTAGAAACGTGGTAGAGATGAAAATTAATATAATTGTAGATAACTGTAGTGCCTGCCTGCCACCAGAAGGTGTTGACATGCTTTTTGATGTCGATCTCCCCTGTACGATAGATATTCTGGTTACAATTCAAACCATTGTAGGTGATGTAATAGGTAATAGTATCATTCTGAGCTGAGGTGGAATCAAGAGTTGCATTACAGGGTATTGCTTCTGCATCTTTCAGGGTACCAGATCCGCCCCCCAATACGTTGTTGATGTCATTGAGGGCATCATCGCATGCATTGTTGACCTGGGTTTCATCATTGGCCAGGTTCTGAAGGGAGGATGACGGCGTAGTTGAGGTAGTAGTTGTGCTGTTGTTTTTACTACAGCTTGTCATTGCGAATGCAAGTAATGCAAGAAACATGAAACTCAGATGGATTAGGGTTTTTGTTTTCATTGTTTTTTCAGTTTTAGGAGTTAATAATTGGAATTGCTTTCTATAGATACACATGGAAGGTTGGTTACCCTGATGATTTAAAAAAAATCATGATGCATAACGCAAAAATCGTAACGGGTAATGCATGATGATCGTTAACGACTCACTTTTCGCTTCTCATTTTCAATCTACCGGACGAAGTTGCAACTTCTGCCGGCAAAGTTACGAATCCGGAATGTGAAAGGTTTGTAAAAGTTCTATAATTTCGTGACCAAACAAGGGTTACGCGTTAAGAGATGTTTGGTATGTTTAAAGCTTAATCATTACGACTATGAAGATCGGTTATGTACAGACTTCTCCTGTTTTTGGTGAGAAGGGAAAAAACCTGGAGGCAATTGACAGGCTACTGGCGGGGGTTAAGGCTGATTTGATCGTATTACCTGAACTGTTTGCCACGGGATATGCTTTTGAATCAGCTGATGAAGTGGCCGGGCTTTCGGAAAATGTCGATGATATGACCTCCGGTTTTCTGTGTCAAAAGTCTTTGAGTACCGGGGCTATCATTGCAGCAGGATTTATCGAAAGAGAGGAAGAACTATATTATAATTCCTCCCTGCTGGTCTCTGCAGGTAAAATAAAAGGAACATACAGGAAGCTACACCTGTTCAACAAGGAGAAGCTATTCTTTGCACCAGGTAATTATCCTCCTTCAGTAATTGAGGTGAACGGATGCATGATCGGGCTGATGATATGTTTCGACTGGATCTTTCCTGAAACCTGCAGGATATTGGCACTAAAAGGCGCACAGGTGATAGCCCATCCCTCAAACCTGGTCATGCCTTACTGTCAGCAGGCAATGGTGACAAGGTGCATCGAAAATAAGGTATTTGCAGTTACTGCAAACAGGGTCGGGACTGAGAAGAGAGGCGAAGATGAGTTTATGTTTACAGGCGGCAGCCAGATCACTTCATGCAGAGGTGAGATCCTTATATCTGCTTCGAAAGATTCAGCTGGAATGGATTTTACTGACATTGACCCGGGAGAAGCCGACAATAAAATGATCAATCCATATAATGATCTCATCGGGGACAGGAGATCTGATTTTTACAAGTACCTTTGTTAGCTGTCAGGGAAGTTGTCCATAAAACAAGCAGAATGAAACCTTCATCCCCTCCCGGAAAGAAGAACGGGACCATTAAAAAAGAAAAATCCAGGCCGGCTCCCGGGAAGCAATTTCTCCAAAGATATGCAGTCCTGCTTCTGGTCCTTCTTCCGCTGGTCGTCTATATAAAGACACTTTCCTTTGATTTCACGAAACTGGATGACCACATCTTTATCCAGGAAAACCAGGAATACAACAGCCATCCCGCCAACATTATCGCATGTTTTCACAGGGGGCTATTCGTCCGCAGCGATGATGTCTTCTATCGCCCGGTGCTGCTTGCGGATTTCATCCTTGAATCACAGCTTTTCGGCTCCAACCCCAAAGGCTTTCATTTTACCAACCTTTTGCTTCATATCTGTTGTGTCCTTTTGTTATACCTGTTTTTACGAAAAATCGACATCCCTGACACGAATGCGCTGGTACTTGCCCTCCTCTTTGCCATCCACCCTGTCCTGAGCCAGGCTGTGGCATGGATCCCCGGACGCAATGACATGTTGCTGGTGCTATTCTTTCTAGCTGCTACGCTTTTCGTGATCGATTATATAAAGAAACCAGGGTGGCTTCTCTTTGCAGGGCAGTTCCTGTTCATGCTCCTGGCCCTCTTCACCAAGGAAACAGGCGTGATCATCCCCGTTATCCTTATGAGCTTTATCCTGCTGAAGTACAGGACAAGCTGGAAAAGATGGCTACCATTGCTGTTTAGCTGGGTCGCAGCCATAATTGCCTGGTTCTTTATGAGAAGGGCCTCAGCAATAGGTAAAGAAGCTTCCGACCTTAATGGGCTCATCAATACTGCGATACCGCGACTGCCTGCCATCCTGCAGTATCTTGGCAAGATATTCTTCCCCGTGAACCAATCGGTTTATCCTTCCCTGGCTGAAACGACCTATGCCTGGGGCTTACTGGCGCTAATACTGCTTGTATTGCTGATCATCTTTTCCAGAAGCTATAAAAAACCGCTTACCGTCATCGGCCTGCTCTGGTATATCCTTTTCCTGATCCCTGTTTTCATGGTCCCTGCCGACAAGAATGACCAGATCTTCGAACACAGGCTTTATCTTCCTATCATCGGGATCCTGCTGATCCTTAGCCAGACGCTCTTATTCACAAAAGAAGGTACCAGGGAATGGAAAGTTATTCTTGCATTCGGCGTCATTGTCGTTTTTTCACTCATGAGTTATTTTCGATGTAATTATTTTTCTGATGCGCTGACGTTCTGGACCAAAGCAGTGGAAGATAACCCCGGAAGCGGGATGGCAAAGATGATCCTTGGAACACATAAGACCGATCCTGCCGAGCAGGAACGGCTTTACAAGGAAGCGTACAAACTTGATCCCCATCTCAAGGTTTTGAACCTGATGCTCGGGAAGATTGCCATGAGTAATGACCGCAACGCAGAAGCCAAAAAATATTTCCTTGATGAACTGAAAGTGACCAAAATGCCTGGAACCTTTACCTGCCTTGCGCGCATTTATGTTCTTGACAATAATCTTGACAGTGCAGCTTATTGCCTGCAGCAATCCGTCGACATTGCGATCAGTAGTAAGAAGGAAAAAGAATCTTATGTTCCCGAGCTGCTGGATGAATCATGCCACAATCTTATCCTGGTCTATTTCAATCAGAATAAGCGGGACAAGGCGTTGCAGGTCATAAAGGAAATGAAGGACAACGATATAAATGTTTCACAGGATCTTATTAATATGATCGCAGCGCCGACGACGAGGAAGTAGTTTTAGCAAATGATTACCTCACACTTTTCATCTTTCATCTCCCACCACTCCCAAATCACTGCTCACTGCTTAATGAATTTCCCTTCACTTATATCTCCATCACTGACTATCCTTACGAAATAAACCCCAGCAGGCAGTTTGCTGATGTCCAGCCGGACCCTGGGTTGGGTCAATTGCTTTGCAAGGACCTCCCGGCCAGATACGTTCGTGACTGATAGCTGGCCATATGTCATGCCGGAGGAGGTTTCGATCGTCAGTAATTCGGATGAGGGATTAGGATAAAGGACAATATCAGATCTTGCTGATAAATTATTCAAGCCCATATTATATCCTCCCCCGTTTGAAGTTTTTAATATGGTCCCAAGTGCGCCTACCGCGTATGCTGTGCCGGGACCGGTAAAGAAACTACCGCGCAGGTCATTTAATGTTCCGGTAACCAGAGTATCCCAAACAGTTGATCCATCGAGGGTTTTCATAATAGTTCCGGCCTCGCCCACTGCAAATCCCGTATCTGCATTGGTAAAGTGAACAGAATAGATATAAAAATTTGTCAGGACCGGTACAGCAGTAAGGGTAGTTCCTCCATCAAGGGTTTCCCACATGCTTCCATCTCCCCCGATAAATCCTCCTGCAATATAGCCCGTATCGGCGTTAAAAAAGTATTCGGAAAGAAAAGCAAAAGACGAACTTGTTACTCCAGTGTTGATGACTGTCCAGTGATTTCCGGCATCGATCGTTTTCACCAGGGCGCCGTGAAGTCCCACTACATAGCCTGTATTGGCATTGGGAAAATAAATTGATGTCAGATCATTGGGTGTGTTGCTTGGGATAGCAGTCCAGGTCGTACCGGCGTTTATGGTCTTTAGAATAATCCCGCTGTCACCAACAGCAAAGCCCGTATTGACATCTGTAAATACAACCGACACCAGGTTATTATTTGTTCCGCTTGACTGGGCGGTCCAGGTTCCAGCTCCATCGATGGTCTTTAAGATGATCCCGGCTGCTCCCACGACATAGCCTGTATTTGCATCAGTAAAGAAAACAGAGCCCAGGTAATTCTTTGTGCCGCTCGATTCCAAGTTCCATTTGGTTCCAGCGTTTACAGTCTTCAGAATAGTTCCGCTGTCGCCCACTACATAGCCTGTATTTGCATCCGTGAAGTAAACCGAGGTAAGAAAGTTCGTGGTTCCGCTTGTCAGCATTGTCCATTGTGAAAATGCGGATGCCGAGACAAAGAACATAAAGCCCAGTAAGATAAGTTTTCTCATATTGCTAACCGTATTAAGTGGCGATTAAAGATACAATCGCCTGGCAAAATTACTCAAATGTGCGAATAAAACGGTGGGTACGGCATTTTTCTCACCAGGTTCTTCATGAATTTTCCTAAAAAAGAAATGCCCCAATCAGGCGGGCTGAGGGGGCATTTCAACTTTTTTAACCACCAACATGGTTTTGCGGACGAGGGTGCCGCTTTTTTTCGACTTACGTGAGTAAGTGTCTGACTGAAACGTCATCTTTAATAACCAATCAAATATAACCGAAAAAATCGTCTAGTGAAGAATAAATGACAAATTTTATGAACATGGGACGGTTAAAAAAGTCGTGAGGTGTTCCCTATTGTTATCGGGAGTATAACGCGTGGGTGGTTAGACTGACGTTAATTTTTTTTACATATCTTTACACCTTTAAAATGGATCTCCCCGCTGCAAGCGAGGTATCAAAATAATCGAATTAAAAATCTCACTCATGAAACGATCGTTTATCCTGTTAATGGCTGTCTTTTCAGTTTTTGCATTTTCTTGTAAGAAATCCTCCAGTACGTCTACCACAACCACGACCACAGCAGACTATTACATGCTGAAAACCGGGAATTACTGGGTCTACCAGGCCTATATGATTGACTCCAGCGGGGTTGCCACAGGTCAAGATCAGTTTGACAGTGCTTATATTGAGAAAGATACCATTATCAGGGGGTATACTTATTATAAGCTTTGGGAGAGGCCGGTTATAGTAGTACCGAAACAACGTCCACTCTACTTGCGTGATTCAGCAGGGTACCTCGTTGACAGATCAGGAGCAAGGGATTGTTCAGATAATGATTTTACTGATATCCTGTCCTATGATACCCTTAACCTGCAGCTTTTCACGGGATATCTAAAGATGACCGGGAAGGATTCAGTAGTAACAGTGCCTGCAGGAAATTTCCAGTCTATAACCAGCCAACTTAAGGTAACACCTACCCCGCCAAGTCCTTATCCTGTCCGATACATTTACAATGTTTATGGAAAGAACACCGGCATGATAAAATCGCACAATTTCTACTTTAACAGCTACGAGTCGTTTGACGGGAGACTGGTGAGGTACAAAGTGCAATAGCTGACAAGCTGGCGGTTTGCAATTGTGCCTTGTGGCCTTGTACCTTGTACTTAGATTATCCGGCTGATGAAAAACAATTTCCGTTTCCCCTGGTCAAAATAAAAAAGCTGGCGCTCGCCAGTTCCAGAAAGTAATGGCCTGAGAAGTTCACCCTTGCGCAATTTCTTTAAAAACTCCTCCGTGATTTCTATGAAATTGAAGTCCTTCTCACAGACGATCAGATTGCCTTCTTTATAGCCGGCTTTATAGAAATCATATTCGAGCTCGAAGTAGCCAAAATGAAAGTGAAGATAGCTTGGACATAATATCCTTCCCTCTTCTTTGACGCGAGTGGTAATTTCCTTCAGGGTGCTGAAGCGAAACTTTATCATAGTGGAATTGCAGTTAGATTCAACTTGTTTTCAACAATATCAAAGCTAATTTCGCGGGTGACAGGCTTAGTGTCAAAAAAACATTCTTCTATATTGTAAACCAATGCCCCAGACACTGTATTGCCTGTGCACTCAATAGCGAATTTCATAACATCTAAAGAGATATTGTTAAGGAGATAAACAGCTTTGTTCCGGGCTTATTCAATCCAAATAACTCCTCTGCAATAGTAATATAATTTTATATTGACCTAACAGCTCGCTGAAAATATATTTTGACTGAGATGTTTACATTCTTTCACAACCATGCGTCCCGATTCAGATCTGTTTTTATGATGCACTCCCGTTCTTTTACTAAATTGTCATACTTCTGCCGGATATCATAAAAACTCTTATCTTTCTGGTCAAATCACGGGTATGAACCCCACGGCAAGCCCTGGACCCTAATTCCGCCCCAAGGGGCGGGGTATTAGACCCTCCGACTTCGTCGGGATTGTTCAACTATCAATTTTAATTCACTATGTTCTTAAAATTGAAGTTTCACGAATAATAACTAATTTATACAAAATGAAAAGATCACTTACATTCAATCGGATCGTCATTATCCTGGCCATCTTTACCATTTCCCTTCTTCTGTCAGGATGTGCCAACAATGAAGTTGTCCCCCACCTGACCGGTCATACTTATGGGTTCTGGGGCGGACTGTGGCACGGCATCATTGCCCCCGTCGACCTTATCATCTCGCTATGGCGTCATGATTATTGTGTCTTCGCCCCCAACAATAACGGCGCCTTGTACGCCTTCGGGTTCATCCTCGGCAGTGGTGGCTGGGGCTTTCTCGGTGGGCACCGGGCATCACGCAGCCACAGGAAGAAGTAAACTCAGAATTTCGCGGCAGCGCATCGCCTTTCACTTCTGGCGGTTGTTAAGGTCTTCAGCCTGCACTTCACGGGCCTTCTTTTCCATCGGGCCCTTTGTATAATCTTCATTCTCACCATCTGCAAGCTTTGTCATTGCTGATTTCAGCTGGTTATTCAGGTTCCATCCCAGGTTGCGGCACAAAACCTCCATTTTCGCCTTGCAATCTTTATCCCCATCCCCAACACAGGGACACAGGTCTACCGGGACTTTCTTCAACTCATCCTCAATAATCTTTTTCGCAAAATCCTTCATGTCTGAACAATGCTGGCGTTCATGCACCTCTACGCTTTTCCTGTCGACTTTTTTCCAGTCCTCTTTATTCTTTAGCTTTTCTGGCAGGCTGTTCCCTTTCAGGGTATGCTCATACTCTTTTGAAGCTTTATTTGTATTCAGCCAGACCCCTGATTTTATGGCAGCTGTATCGTAGGTGATCTGGAAGGTAAGCTTCACATTCAAGGATATCATTCTGCAGCAGCAGGTCAGCTGACCAGCTTTACAGCTTGCGCAGGTATCCTTATGGCTCAGGATCTCGATCTTCACGAGTTCAGATTTGCCATAGGGACCGGTTTTCGTTTCCTTCGTATTCTCTCCCGGAAAATCCTTATCGTCATTATTCGAAGTGAGGGTAAGCTCAGTGGGAGGACAATCCTGGCAGGCCTTAACTGCGGCTCCTGCCTTGATCTTTTCCTTTGTTGTATTTCCAGTACCAGGCTTTTCCTGTGTTACGCCACCACCTTCTTTCTGGCCTCCCTGCACTTCACCTCCACCCTGTTTCTGGCCTGTCTGCGTTCCACCTCCACTTCCAGGGCCCTGACCTACCTCTGTTACGCCAGGACCAGGATTCTGACCACCGGGCAGGGCACCTCCTTCATGCTCTCCAAACCCGAAATTCCAGGTAACCCCGCAATTAATTGCAAACCCTGATGCCGGGTACTTTTCAGCCAGTTCTTTGGTTGGTTGATCACTGCTACCGGTAGTCGCAGGAACATCCCTGACAAAATCGATCTCTTTCTGGGAAACAGTCAGGGTTGAGGTAATATCCCGGCCATTGACCACTTCAGAAGTTATTTTCTGTTTTGATGGCAATAATGACATTGCACTCATCCTTCCATCAACAAAAACAGAAATATTCTTTGATGCTATAATTTTTGCACCCATCTCTCCGTAAGTGACTACTGCAGGCTTAAACAAGGTTGTGTACTTCGTATCAGTGGTTGTGGTCGACCCTTCTGTTCCGGAAACGGCATCAACCGAGCTATTGAGGGTGCTGCCCAGAGCTACACCCACACCCACTCCTACAAAGGGGACAAAATATGTGCAGCAACCGGAACAACACATCTCATTATTACACATATTCCACCAATGGATGTCATACCTCTCCCCGAGGGTAAGAATGGCGGGTACCTGCAGCCTTGCTTTCGTGTTATCATTTTCTGTGGTGTAGGTACCTGAAAATATATTATAGCTTTTTACTTCCGGTCCGACCAGGTAGTTATATCCTATTACATCTGAGAGTTCTCCAAACATCCTGTAAGAAAAATCAAAGGAGGGGATAATCCCCGTCCCCCATGACCCATATATTCCATGGGTCGTTCCATTGTCATTATTGGTTGCAAGGATCCCTGTTGCAAGCGGAAGATTGTATCCCAGTCCCAGACTCAGTGAAAATCTTGAGTCAACAGGTATTATCCTGGCCTCTGTAGTTACCTGTCTTGGAGCTGTCAACTGAGCATGCATTTGCAGGCCACTGAAAATTAACAGAAAACTGTATATTATTTTTTTCATGATTATCAGAATTTGTTCAAAGGTACAACAGGTATTATCATATGTCAATACCTATATTCATATCTGTATAAAACATGCAAGAAAAGAATCACGGGTATGAACCCCAGGGCAAGCCCTGGAACCTAATTCCGCTCCAAGGGGCGGGGTACCTGCCTGCCGGCAGGCAGGTTGTACCCTCCGACTTCGTCGGGATTGTTCAACTATCAATTTTAATTCACTATGTTCTTAAAATTGAAGTTTCACGAATAAAATAGAAGGCAGGATTGATGTTGGCAAATCAGGGATCTATCTTCCTTTTTCAGATCCTGATGGGACTAGACTGTATTTTGTTGAACCAAAATGGAAATATTGACTCCCTTATTTACCCCTTATCTGCAGATAAGTATCTATGAAGTTGCGGGAAGGTTCCGGGATCAGATCAACCAGTTTCTTTCTGCCCAATTTCTTATCGATCATTTGTGCAATATATGCGCCAACCCTGTACCAGAGCCTCTTTTCATCTGATAAAATGGAGATCTTGTCCCAGTCCTTATCTGTAACGAGCGTCTGAGGATTGTTCCTGAAGCCAAGGTAGATCTGAAAAAATTCTTCTTCATATATTCTCATAAGGGCAGAATCCCGGAGGGCAATATAATCCTTATCGTCATTCATTGCGCCTTCTCTTTGCCTTAAGGCTAAAGGCACATAGGTCCCCATGCCCTCAAGTTGGGTGTAATATTCAATGAATTTTGCCATCTCTGCATAAGTATGCACATTAAGATCTGGCATGAAATTGTTTTTCTCCGCGACAAGTCCGGCATGATGTAATTCATGAACAGAGTAATATCTGATCTCCCTCATGTTCTGAATGTAATGGGGGCTTGCCAGGTTAACACTTGCATTGCTTCCGAATACGACGCCCATGTCATAGCCGAAAGTAAAGAATAACCGTCCCTTGTAAGAAAATCCCTCAGGCAAATATTTTAAGCATTCCTTTTGTGGAAGATCGGTTGCAGCAACAGAATCCCGGGCATATTGAAGATTTCGCTTTACAGCAGAAAGTATCTCTTTATTCTTCAGAGGGTCGGATAACAAGTATTTCACCAGTTCAAGGGTCGAAGCTTTGGGAACGGAATAATTGAATTTCACTGCATGATTCAAGATGTGTCTTGCTGCATCACTCTGAGCAATAGAAAGCAGGACTGAAGAATCACCTGACTCCACAAACTTTATTGCCGCATTAACGAAAGTAAAATCATATACCAGTTTTCCTTTACAGATTGTATCAGTCTGGGCTGAGACCAATGAAGATGCAAAGAGAGCAAGGATGAAAACCATGCAGCCATTAAACCGGATTATTACATTGACAATTTTCATGTTTAATAATGTTAATTCTTTTATTTCAGGCAATTTGTAACTTTAGCAAAATTAAAAAAAACCCACCGATGCAATCAGTGAGATATCAGAATCAGTTGATTTGTATTCGCTTCAGGAGGCGGGGAATTGACTTTGTCCGCCGGATCCGGATTAATAGTTGACCCCATGCCCACATCATTCAGATTCCTGGTCTACCTGCTGTCCGGCTTAACCTTTGGGTTTGCTGCTGCGGTGCAGCCAGGACCACTGTCATTGTACCTTATTTCGCAGACGCTTAGGACCGGCTGGAAGCGAACTATACCAGCGATCTTTTCGCCGCTGGTGACCGATGGACCTATCGCGCTACTGTGCCTGTTAATCCTCAGCAGGTTACCGTCGAATATCATACAATATATCCAGTTAGCCGGCGGTGTTTTCATCCTGTATCTTGCCTTCAGGGCATTTGTTGCCTGGAAAGATTTCAAAGAGTATATCACCCTTCCAGATACTTCTTCCCGCAGGACATTTATAAACTCAGTTGTGGTGAATTTCCTCAACCCCGGACCTTACCTGGGCTGGAGTCTTGTGATTGGGCCACTTTTCCTGAAGGGGTGGAAAGAAAATCCTGCAAATGGGGTCGTCCTGCTAGCCGGCTTTTACCTGACCATGTTCATCGTCATGGCTGCCATGGTTTTGATCTTCCACTTTGCGAGAGGACGTGTCCCACGGTTACAAAAAGCCCTGATCGGTCTCTCTGCATTGTCTCTTGCATTGTTCGGATTGTACCAGCTTATCGTGGGAGGGATTGCGTTATGGATCAGATCAACTCTTTAGAGGTAAAGGCTTTCATTATCAATTCACCTACCCTATAATAGGACTGAGTGGAATAGTCATATAAAAATGGCTTTATTTTTTCAATGTCGGGTCTTCCTCCCGGTCCAAGAAAATCCTCTTCAACTTTAACATCCATGATCTCACCAATAAACTGGGTATGCAATCCAAGTTCATTTACGTACAGCAGTCTGCATTCCAGAACTAAAGGAAATTCTTTGACATAAGGAGCATCCACGACTGTGCTCCTGGCCGGAGTAAGCATTGTAACAGCGAATTTATCCTCATCCCTTCCTGATTTTATGCCGAAATGATCGGCTTGCCTTACATATTCTTCAGATGGAATACTTATAGTAAAGGCCTTGCGCTCCAGGATATTTCCATGGGTATAAGTAGCTTTCCTCAGTGATATCGAAACACTTGGCGGGTTCGAGGAAGCTATCCCTCCCCATGCCACGGTCATCGCATTTGCTTTTCCATCCTTATCATATGACCCGATGATCAAAACCGGGGTGGGATAAATGATGGTTTTTGCGCCTATTGATTTTTTCATGAATACACTTTTATGAATATTAAATTAAATTTGAACTTTCATTGCATTAAAAATATGATCGAACCTAAGCAGGCAGGCATCAAATATACGCAAGAGAAATAATAAAAGGTATAAAATGATGTTAATTGATGTCAAAAATCAGGGAAAGGACTAAAGCCAGAAGAGGCCAGGTAAGATATGGTCAGTTTAATTAAGAAAATATTCATCATTATTATTTTCCTGGTAGTACCCGGGGTACTGTCAGCCGGACCTCCATTCTTTACTGATGATCCTGACCCGGTTGATTACCAACACTGGGAGTTTTATATATCGTCTCAAAATGTCTTTAACTCAAGAACCAATTTCGCAACCGGTACACTGCCCCATTTTGAAGTCAACTATGGTGTGGTCCCGAATGTTCAGCTCCATGCCGTGCTCCCCATGAACTACGATTATTATGCCCCACACGATATGACCTATGGTTATTACAACACTGAATTTGGAATAAAGTACAGGTTTGTAAAAGAAACGAAAGATTGCCCTGAAATAGGGGTGTTTCCAATCGCCGAGATCCCGACATTCCAGAACCCTGAGTTTGGTAATGGAGGTATCCAGGTATATCTGCCTGTATGGATCCAGAAATCATGGGATAAACTGACAACCTATGGAGGTGCCGGGTTCTGGTACAATCCCGGGGCAGGTAATTGTAACTGGGTATTTGCGGGGTGGCAGGTGCAATATGATTTTACAAAGTTCTTCACACTGGGGACAGAAGCTTATTATCACAGCAAAGATTCACAGGATAGCCGCGCTGCTGCCGGCATTACCATCGGTGGTTTCCTTAATTTCAGTGAGAAATTCCATTTCCTTTTCTCGGTCGGACACACACTTGTGAATGATAATTATACGACCTCCTATATAGGTGTACAGTGGACTATCTGATAAGTCATGAAGTGACCCTGTCCCTCTCATGTGGTTTCCTTAAAAATATCTTCAACAAAGCGGGCAACACGATCAATAACAAGGGCAGGGCAATAACAAAACCACCTATGATCGCAATAGCGAGGGGCTGGTGCATTTGTGCCCCGGTGCCTATGCCAAGGGCAAGTGGAGTAAGTGCGACAATGGCTCCGAGTGCCGTCATCAGGTTAGGCCGTAACCGTGCCGAAACGGCCAGGATAAGCGCATTTTGCTGGCCGGTCTTCATCTGTGCGATATACTGGTGGATAGTAAAGATCGAGTTCTCTCCAATGATACCGACAATCATTATAAGCCCTGTATAGCTGCCTACATTTAAAGGGGTCTGAGTGACATACAAGGCAAGTGCACTTCCTGAAATTCCCAGCAGGCTGATAAAAAGCACGATCAATGAAAGTTTAAGGTTCCTGAACATAAAAAGCACCACGGTAAACACCAGCAACCCTCCGGCAATGAGGATCCTCAGCAATTCGGCAAAAGAATTCTGCTGCTCGGCGAACGAGCCTCCGTATTCTACCTGGTATGACGGGGGCAGACTGATTGCTTTCATCTTGTGCTGAATATCTTTCATAACCCCGCCCAGATCCCTGTTGTTCAATCTTGCCGTCACTGCCCCCATGGTTTGCAGGTTCTCACGTTTTATTTCGGCTACACCACTTTCTACAGAGAAATCTGCAAACATTGACAAAGGGAAATAATCTCCCGTCGCGGTACAGATCTGGACCTGCTCCAGGTCAGATAATGGAGTCCTGTTATTGGAAGGAAAGATCATGCGGATATTGGTAAGCTGCTCCTTTTCAGGTATGGTTCCCACGACAGTACCTTCAAGGTAGGTACTTACCTGCTCCTGAAGTTCTGATGGAGTCAGCCCGAATTGTTTCAGCCTGGCTGTATTTGGCAGTGTCTTAATTTCAGGTCCCGCAACCACAATGCCATCAAAGACATCTGCGGTGCCGTCGATCGTCCTGAGACTGTCGGCGACCTGTCTTGATAACCTGAGAAGTTTATCCTGTTCATTACCAAAGATCTTGACTTCAATGGGCTGTACGCTGGTCATCAGGTCCCCAAGCATATCGGTTATTACCTGACCGAAATCTACGACAAGAGCAGGCAGTGCCCGTGCGCATTTCTTACGGATCTCATCTGAAACCTCGTCAGTGGTCCTGGTCCTTTTCTTTTTAAGTTCGATCAGATAATCACCAGTATTTGGTTCGGTTATGTAAAAACCCATTTGAGTGCCTGTTCGCCTCGAATAGGTTTTAACTTCAGGGACCGATTCAATGATCTTATCAACCACAGTCAGCATCCTGTCGGTCTCTTCAAGGGAGGTGCCTGGCGGGCTGGTATAATCAAGCACTATTGAACCTTCATCCATATCGGGGAGGAAGCCGGTCTGCAGGCGTGGGGTGATGACAATGATGCAAAGGATCAGGAGTGTGATAATGCCTAGGCCCAGGTAAGGTTTACCGAATAATATTCCCATCCACCGGTATTCCGGGACCTTATAATGTTTTGTCTCTTTGGGAGATGCCTTGTCATTTGAGAAGAGCAGGTAGATGACCGGCAAACCTATCCAGGTTATAAAAAATGAACAACCCAGTGTGATGATCATTGTTTCTGTCAGGATCTTGAAATAGGCGCCTGCTACACCGGTCATCATCTCGAATGGAATGAGAATGACGATGGTGCTTAATGAAGAGCTTACCATCCCTGGAAAGAGGAACCTGATGGCCTTCCCGACGAGCTCGTCCGACTTCTGCCCGCGATTGGCTTCATGGGCGCGGTGGATCTGTTCAATGACAATGATTGCATCATCGATGATCAGGCCAATGGAGGCCGCTATTGCACCTATTGTCATGATATTAAAATCTGCCCCCAGTGAGTAGAGTACAATGAAGGTGAGGGCCAGTGTCAATGGTATGGTAATGAAAAGCACCAAGCTCGCCTTCAGAGAACGCAAGAAAACAACTACGACCAGGATGGCCAGCAGCAGGCCGATCCAGAGCACATCAATAATGCTTTTAATGCTGTCCTGAACAAATTCAGCCTGGTTATAATATGGTTTCAGGACAACCCCTTTAGGAAGGATCTTATTGAGTTCAGCAGCTTTCCCAGACACCTGCTTTGCTAAATCGACCAGGTTGCCGGCAGGTTGTTTCACTATCGCCACCAAAGGAAAATCTTTCCCGTCAGCCTTGATCTTCACATATTCATTCTGTTCCGAAATGGTGACCACAGCGATATCTGAAACCCTGACCTGGCGGATGGCATCGTTAAAGATCACCAGATCTTCCAGCTGTTCTTTATTGGAGATCCTTGCGTCGGTCACGGTAAGGTAAAGCCGCTTATAATCAACAGTAAAGCCGTTTGATTTAATAAAACCAGTTTGCCGGATTGCATTTGCTATATCCTGTGTATTGACCTTTAACAGTTTTAATTTCTGCAGATCAGGGATTATCCTGTATTCTTTGATCTTACCCCCGATCACCTGGACAGCTGCAACCCCCGCGATACGTGAGAAGAACGGCTTTACAGTATATTCCGCTAACAGCTTTAATTCTATCTGGTCTTTGGTAGCCGACTGGAGCGAATATCCCATAACGGGTAAAATGGATGGGTTCATTTTCTCAACGGTGATCTCCACATCAGGGGGCAGATCATTCTTAATCTGTTCAATCCGTGACTCGACCTGTTGCTTGTCAAGGTTGATATCTGATCCCCAATCCATAAAAGCCGAGATCTCGCAGCTTCCCATCGCAGTCGTGCTCCGGATAAGTTTCAGGTGTTCTACTTGCTTGATGGCGTTTTCAAGTGGTTTTGTGACCAGGATCATCATTTTATCCACCGGCTGTTCGCCATTATTGGCAATTATCTTGACTTTCGGGAAGGTGATATCAGGGAACAGTGACGTCTTGATACTGTTATATGATAACGTGCCACCTGCCAGGATAAGGAACAGAATGACAGCTACAGGGCTCTTGAAACGTCTGAAGATCTTTTCCATCTATTTCACAACCTTTACAATAGTGCTGTCAGGCAAGGCATAAGCTCCATCGGTGATCACTTCATCGTCTACCGATAAATCGGGGGAAAAAACTTCAACCATATTGTTATTCTCAAACCCTTTTTTGACCGTCACTTTGACAGCAATGCTATCACGTATAACTTTCATCACCCAGAAAACCTGCTGAACTTCATTGGTCAGCAATGCCTCTTTGGGAATGAGCATGACCTTTGAATGGCTTGATCTGACAAACTGGACGATCACATTTAGATTCTCGGGTAACTGCCTGTTATCCCTGATGCCGATAAGAACATTTTGCGTTTGCGAAGCTTCATTTACCAGGGGAATGACTTTTGAAATATTACCATCCAGAATGGTATTATCGGGTAGCAGTATTTTGCACTCCTGATCTATCCTGATCCCCTGGTTGTATTCAAAAGGCACATTTACCTGGATCTTCATATCCTGGTTTTCGATGATGGAGCAGAGCGGGGCTCCCTCCACGACGTAGGCGCCAGATGCATTTATGTTCAGTTCACCTATTATCCCATCTGAAGGAGCAGTTATACTGATGATCCCACTCTTCTCATATGACAGCTGTGCATCGAGACCGGATTTTTCCATCGCCTTGTTTTCCTTTGTCTGGATATCAAACAGCAATTCGTTTTTATGCACCACGTCTCCATACTGAACATAAACTTTCTTTACATACCCCGGAATGGATGAGATGACAGCATTCTTTTTCAGGTAGACCACCCTGCCATTCAGACTGATAATGGAATTAATATCGCCATCAGTCACATGGGTTGTTAAAACAGTAACTTTTGGACTGCCGGCATTCTGTGTGGTTTCTTTATTTCCGCCGGAGTTGCATGAGAAAAGGAAGACCAGCGCCAGGGGTACAAAAAGGCCAAAGAATGATTTCATAACCGTGTATTAGAAGTTCCAATAGTTGAAAGAAATGATGAGTGCTTGTTTTTCCAGGTCAAGTATCACCTTTTCATGTTTTTTTGCTGCATACTCTTTTTCTATGTTCTTAAAGTCAATGACCGAAATCCCGCCCATTGACAGTTGGCTTCGGTATGCTTTTAACAGTTGATCGTATTTGAGTATCTGGCTGTCGTTCAGCTGGATCTTCTTTTCCAGGAGAGTCATCTGACTTAAAAGGTTTTTTTTGTTGATATCCTGCTGTGTGATGAAATTCTGTTTCTCAAAATCCAGGGTCAATAAATGTATCTCTGATTTCTGCTTAAGTATTTTTTGCTGGTGGCCATCAAAAATATTCCAGCTGAAGGTGAGGCCGGCACTGAACCCAAACCTGTCAAGGTAAGGAAGGTATGCTGCATTCATACCCGTATTGGCAAACAGACTGAGCTGTGGCTGGTATTTTAAGTTACTGATGTTTTGTTCTGCTTTGATATTCAGGCTATCAAGATAAAAAGATGTCAGAAATGCTGATGAGGCAATGCTGGTGTTTTTCAGTTGCAGATCCAGGTCCTGTAAATCGGCCAGCGTGGTATCCCTGATCCCGCACAGGAGGTTCAGATCGGAGAGATCATTACTGAACTCAGCGTAGTCATTCTCATAATCCAGCCTGTAATTATCAAGCTCTATCTGCATAAGCATCAGGTCGGATTGCTTATAAATGGCATTTTCGACCAATTTCTGCATGATCAGCAACCGGTCTTCAAATTCTTTCAACAGTTCATTGCTCACATCAGCCGATTTTTTTGCTTTCAAACAAAGAAGGAACTGGTGACTGATCACTTGTTCAAGTTCATGGGAGGTGAGAAGGATGTGGTTACTATTGATCTGGCGCTCTATGTCAGCCTGGTTTGAGTAAACTTTGAAATTATGGTTCGTAAACAGAGGTTGCTTAAGGGATATGAATGACTGATACTGGCCACCTTCTGTCAGCAACAGATCATAACCTGTGTAGTTTGTGGCACCGTTTGAGACCAATTCGAACTTATCCTGATTGTTGTCGTGGGATATGATTGGCGCAAACAGGGCGCTGGCTTCTATATTGATCTCAGGCTTAAATAATATGCTCCTTAATTGCTGAATATCCAGGCCCAATATTTTGTTTTCGTTCCGGGCCTGGTTGATCAGCGGGCTGAACGCTTTGGCTTTCGATAGGTAGTAATCAAGATCCCGTTTCTGCGCCTGTACCGAGTTGAGCAGCAATACAAGAAAAAGAACCGTAGCTGTGCGCATATTCAAAGTATTTCCGGAGAGAGAATTGACTGACGCAAATATATGATAATTTGAGGAGTCCCTGATCCATCTTAGTAGTAAGGATGGCTTTACTCGTTTACTTTACTATCAGTTTTATCTTCCTTTTTTGAAGTATTTGATGCTATCCAGAAGAGGAGTGTAAAAGCCGATACAAAATAAGGGAAGAGTCCATAAAGTGTATCAGAAACAGAGTGTGAATGACGGTCGACCGCATAAAAAACCGTTGCGCAGAAATAAAGAACGCCAAGGCAGAGTACCATACCGATCAATGATGTCGGGATATAGATCCATCCCCATTTTTTAAACCAGGTTAGTTTCATGTTTCCTTTTATGTTAGAGGTAAACGATTGCAGTGATGGGTTTATTTTCGAGAAAATATATTTTCCACTTTATAAGTATTGAACAAATTTTCATATAACTTTAGGTCGATAATCGAACTCATGGATTGAATATCAGTTTGCCGGATTGATTTAAGAGCCAACACGGAAACATAAAAAGGTTAGTGCGGTCCGTATCCTCACATGAAAGCATTCAACATCATATGGTTATTATTGTTTTCCCTTGCGGTTGAAGCACAAAACTGGGAGAATATCTGTTCGCCGGGTATTACTTCATTTACTAACCCTGTAAATAGGATATATTCTTTCCGGCAGGATTCAGCAAAAATAGTTCCCGGGACGTTTTATGATTCAATTTACAGGTCGTTCGACATTATCCGCATGTTACAGAGTGGACAGACCTGTTATGACACCGCCTACGGTTCAATCTTAGGAAACAAGGTATACAGGAAATTCAACGGCACATTTATTTTCTCCAATCATGACGGGGATTCTATTTTTATCAGGACCGGGGCTGATCTTAATCAATCTTGGAAAATATTTTTATTACCCAACTCAGCCTATCTTCTTGCTACAGTTTCAGAGATCACCACAGATTCCGTTTGCGGGGTGCAGGACGAGGTCAAAGTGATCACCCTGCAGGCAAAAAACGCTTCAAACCAGGATATTTATAATATCTTTAACAATAAACAGATCATTTTATCAAAGGATTACGGGCTTACACGGACCTATGACATGGTCACTTTCCCGACAGATACGACTCCATTATTACTGATAGGGAAAAGCACGCCTGTTATCGGGGTACAGGACTTTTCGGTCGCGGAAACATTTAATTATAATGCAGGTGATGAATTTCATTCCACTTATTATGAAGGTTGTACCCTGGGAGGGAGTCTTGAAAAAACAATAATGAAAGTTCTTGCAAAACAAGTTTCAGGCACTGGAGATACGATCGTATACACCATGGAGCGGTGTGATCATGGAGATTATGGTCCTCCTCCGCAATATTGGAATTTACATGATACCATTCAAGACACCATTATCCTTCATGAGGCAAATTTTTATTCCAGTTTTAATAAACAGCCATTAGAATTTTCCCCGAAACCAGACCGTTATTGTGATCTTTATTCCAGGTACAACAATTCCTTTAATGAGAGGTCATGTAAATATTTTTACGAGGATTATGCAATGTATAGTACATCTTACGGCTGTTGGGTTTACAATATCAATTATCCTTACTGGCAGTACGCTCCCGGTCTTGGGCAGACACACTATTTTTACCAATATCTTTACTGGAATGATGAGCCCCCACAATGGATAACCGTAACCGATGAATGGAAGATGGTGTATTACCATAAAGGAACAGAGGAATGGGGAACGCCGCTGGCACCAAATTGTACTGTGCTTGTGAATATAGATGAGCTACCCACTGCCGGAGTCCCGGGAATCACTGTTATTCCTGACCCGGTTATCAACCAGGCAGAAATAAAAGTAACGGGATTGAAACCAGGTGAACATGCAGTCATTTATTTATATGACTGTCCCGGAAGGGAAATTTACCGCTCGGTCATGGATACAAATCCATTTATTTTAAAGAGGGGCAATTCTCCCAACGGCCTGTACATCCTCAAGGTCACTGCAGATTCGGGATCATTCACACTTACATCCAAAGTTTTGTTTAACTAGCATGCTAATTTGGCAATAAATCCTTAAAAGAAAACTAAATGAGACAATTCATTTTCCTATTATTTCTTACTCTCACGCTAAATTGTTGCACAACCTCACATAAAACAACTTCCTTTCAGACAAATGATAAACCGGATAATAACTTTTCGACACCAGGGACCAGGGACGGATCATCATTTGATAAAGCAATAATCATAATGGAAACCTCTGAAACAAAAGGTGTTGATGCCGAGTATGCCTGGTTAAGAGCTCATTATCCTTATTATAAAATGCGAATGCAAGCCCTGGCAAACCATGAAAAAAAAAGCTATGATATTCTGTCGGTAACGACTGCCGAAGGGAAAGATATAAATGTATATTTCGATATTTCTAACTTTTTTGGGAAGTTTTAACATCTGCGACTCTTAAGAAGCTGATGTATCAAAACCGGGCTATGAGCCGGGGATCATTAAAAATGCAGGATCATGAAAAAACTTTGTATTTTATCAGCAGCCCTGTTACTTATAAGCATTGCCTGCCAAAGGGAACACTCCTACTCATTAAGAAGGCATAGTGCCTATGGCAAAGCAAACTATGTCATTCATGCTCCTTCAGTAAAGAGCAAATATTCAAAAGTCAAACCTCATAAAGTCCATTATTAATCAGCTGGTGCACATGCCAGGAGAAAAACAATGTTGATGGGCTTCCTTAATTCACGGTCAGCATCTGAGGATTGAACGTTTTTTACTGAAAAAGAATCTTCATTATTGGAATTTCATTTGAGAAGCTTTAATTCTTAAGGCACCCTAACAGTGACTGGTTTTTGTGATCGACAACCATGCGATTGGAGGATGAGGTCAAAATGTTAATTTTCTATGAAATAGCCTTTAGCTGAAGCAGGACTAAAGCTCCATAACAATCCATTTATTTAGATTACATATGAATTTCCTTATTTAGGCAACTATGTACATATTTTAATGTTTACTTTGTATGTGAAATTAATAACAGCTCTTTCTCAATCCCATATCTGTCCTGCTGACAGATTATTGCAACCTGTTAAAAACACCAGCTATGAAAAACAAAAAACTTTTAACCAGAATTTTAGCAACCGCATTTGCTCTTTTTGTTGGATATAACGCCTTCGCGGCGCACATTATTGTTGCTCCATCTGTCACATACATTGACGGAAGTACCAGCCCATACAATACTCTTCTTCCAGGTGACACACTCCTTTTCCAGGGAGGGGCAAGGTCGTATATCCAGATCAGGAACTTCACAGGCACGTTGGCACTCCCAATTATTATGATGAATACGGGGGGGGCCGTCCAGTGCAGCGGGGCCACCAGTTATGGGATCAAGATTGCTAACTGCAATCATGTACATTTTACAGGAACGGGAACAACAGGCATATTTTACGGGTTCCAGGTCCTCAGTACAAATGGTGACGGGTGCGCTGAGGATGAATTGTCATCCTATATCGAGACAGATCATGTATCACTTTCTAATTGCGGGATCAGGGGTATAGTCGCCAAAACCGATCCTGACTGCACCCTTACCTCGTTGCGCAACAACTTCACGCAGTACAACACATACATCCACGACTGTTATATTTATAATACGGTCAACGAGGGAATGTACATTGGCTCAAGTTTCTATTCGGGCGAAACCATTACCTGCAATGGCAAAGACACTACGGTTCTTCCTTCGTTGCTTATCGGGGTCAGGATCTATAACAATACGATAATCAAAACAGGCTGGGACGGCATGCAGCTTGGATCTGCGCCAACTGACTGCCAGATCTACAACAACCTTATTGAGTACGACAGCCAGGCAGAAGTATCGGGACAGTCGGACGGGATACTTGTCGGAGGGGGAACCAGGGCCGATGTTTACAATAACTATATCTATAAGGGAAAGGGTAACGGAATCAATTCGTTAGGACTGGGAAATTATAAAATATACAACAACGTGATCTACGCTGCAGGAACAGGTTGTGTCGGAGTCCCTGCCTATGGGATCTATCAAAATGACAACTCTGCCCTCGCCGGTTCGACAATATCAATCCTATTCAACAATATTATAAACCCACTTACCTATGGGATCGATTTCGCATCCAGTGTCACGACCAACAACCTGATCGCATCCAATGTGATCATAAATCCAGGGATAAGTGGTAACTACATTGAGGTGTCCAATCCTTCCAATGTATCGATCCAGAATAACCATGAAGCTGTGAACACCACTGGTTGCGGATTTATCGATACGACATACCGGATCAACTCAACATCGTGTCTGATTGACGCGGGGTACTCGGATAACCGCGGGATCACTACCGATTATTGGTACAATACCAGGCCTTACGGAGCTGGTTTTGATATCGGTATCTGTGAATACCAGGGGACAGGCGGGTCATTGCCAACCGTTACAACGGCAGCCGTGACCAACATCACCCAGACGACAGCTACAAGCGGCGGGAATGTGACTTCCGATGGCGGGGCGACGGTTACTGCCAGGGGAGTTTGCTGGAGCACAACGACAACCCCTACGACAGCTAACAGCCATACTACAGATGGCAGCGGGACAGGAAGTTTTACCAGCAGCCTTACAGGACTCTCAATGGGTACATTTTATTATGTCAGGGCTTATGCCACGAACAGTGTCGGCACTGCATACGGGAGCCAGGTCACCTTTACAACATTACCTTGTACCCCTCCTACCGTCACTACTGCCGCGGTGACCAACATCACACAGACGACAGCTACAAGCGGCGGGAATGTGACTTCCGATGGCGGGGCGACAGTTACTGCAAGGGGTGTTTGCTGGAGCACAGCAACAAGCCCTACGACAGCTAACAGCCATACAACAGATGGCAGCGGGACAGGAACCTTTACCAGCAGCCTTACAGGGCTCACAATGGGGACCTTGTATTATGTAAGGGCCTATGCTACAAACAGCACTGGCACTGCATATGGTAACCAGGTCACCTTTACGACATTATCTTGTAACGCCCCCACCGTCACTACTGCCGCTGTGACCAACATCACCCAGACGACAGCTACAGGCGGCGGTAATGTGACCTCTGATGGCGGAGGGGCTGTTACTACAAGGGGTGTTTGCTGGAGTACCACAGCAAACCCAACAACAGCGAACAACAAGACGACAGACGGAAGCGGGACAGGAACCTTTACCAGCAGCCTTACAGGACTGACTGCCAACACCCTGTATTATGTAAGGGCATATGCCACGAACAGCGCGGGGACTTCTTATGGTAGCCAGGTCAACTTCACAACACTGCCTTATCCCCTCCCTACAGTCACAACAGCCAACGTGACCAACATCACGCAGACAAGCGCCACCAGCGGCGGTAATGTCACCTCTGATGGCGGAACGCCCGTCACGGCCAGGGGGGTGTGCTGGAGTACCAGCTCTAACCCCACCTTAGCAAACAGCTATACCAACGATGGGAGCGGAACAGGGACCTTCATCAGCAGCCTGGCAGGACTTACTGCGAACACGGTATATTATGTCTGTGCTTATGCTACAAACATTACAGGCACTGCTTACGGTAACCAGGTCACCTTTACCACGCTGCCTTATTTATTACCGACCGTCACCACGGCAACAGCGACCAACATCACCCAGACCACAGCCACAAGTGGCGGAAATGTGACTTCTGATGGAGGAGCTACAGTTACAGTAAGGGGTGTTTGCTGGAGTACGAGCTCAAACCCGACATTAGCAAACAGCTATACCACAGACGGAAGCGGGACAGGAACCTTTACCAGCAGCCTTACAGGACTGACAGCCAATACCCTGTATTATGTCAGGGCATATGCCACGAACAGCGCGGGGACTTCTTATGGCAACCAGGTCACCTTCACGACACTGCCTTATCCGCTCCCTACAGTCACAACAGCCAACGTGACCAACATCACGCAGACAACCGCCACCAGCGGCGGTAATGTCACCTCTGATGGCGGAACGCCCGTCACGGCCAGGGGGGTGTGCTGGAGTACGAGTTCCAGCCCCACCTTAGCAAACAGCCATACCACAGATGGGAGCGGAACAGGGACCTTCATCAGCAGCCTGGCAGGACTTACTGCAAACACGGTATATTATGTCTGTGCTTATGCTACAAACATTACGGGCACTGCTTACGGTAACCAGGTCACCTTTACCACGCTGCCTTATTTATTACCGACCGTCACCACGGCAACAGTGACCAACATCACCCAGACCACAGCCACAAGTGGCGGGAATGTGACCTCTGATGGAGGTGCAGCTGTTACTGCAAGGGGTGTTTGCTGGAGCACGAGCTCAAACCCGACAATAGCAAACAGCTATACCACAGATGGGAGCGGGACAGGAACCTTTACCAGCAGTCTTACAGGACTGTCTGCCAACACCCCGTACTATGTCAGGGCATATGCCACGAACAGCGTGGGGACTTCTTATGGTAGCCAGGTCACCTTCACGACACTGCCTTATCCCCTTCCTACAGTCACAACAGCAAACGTGACCAACATCACGCAAACAACCGCCACCAGTGGCGGTAAAGTCACCTCTGATGGCGGAACACCTGTCACGGCCAGGGGGGTGTGCTGGAGTACGAGTTCCAGCCCCACCTTAGCAACCAGCCATACCACAGATGGGAGCGGAACAGGGGCCTTCACCAGCAGCCTGGCAGGACTTACTGCGAACACGGTTTATTATGTCTGTGCCTATGCTACAAACATTACGGGGACTGCCTACGGGAACCAGGTTACCTTCACCACACTGACAATTGTGGCGCCAACAGTCACCACTGCACCGGTTATCAATATCACCCAGACAACAGCCTCAAGCGGTGGAGATGTGACCTCTGATGGCGGAGCGCCTGTCACGGTGAGGGGAGTTTGCTGGAATACCAGTCCAAACCCCACGACAGCGAACAATAAAACTACAGATGGAAGCGGAACAGGCAGTTATAAAAGTTACCTGACAGGACTCACGCCGAATACCTTATATTATGTCAGGGCTTATGCCACGAATAGCGTTGGCACTTCGTACGGGAACCAGCTCACCTTTACCACTTTGCCCAACCTGCCGACTGTGAGGACAGGACAAGTGACAGACATAACCCAAACTACAGCCATGAGCGGTGGCAAAGTGCTCGACGATGGCGGATCATATGTCAAGTTCAGGGGAGTTTGCTGGAACACCAGTCCGGACCCAACGACAGCGAACAACAAAACGCTGGATGGAAGCGGAACCGGCAGATACGCCAGTGAACTCACAGGGCTCAAACCAGGTACATTTTATTACGTGAGGGCTTATGCTACAAACAGTGCGGGCACCGCTTATGGTAACCAGGTTACTTTTAAAACGGCAAGCCCTGCTCTGCCAGATAGTATTACGGGTGAAGGGAATACCAATGAAATCACAACCGGAAATACTATCCTGCTCTATCCAAATCCCGTATACACGACACTGAATGTCAGCTATACCCTTGATGAAGCTGCAGATTTTGAAATATACGTCTATGATCTGAAAGGTGTCAGGTTTAACACTCTTAATAAACACATTGAACCTGGCAATCAGGTTATATCCATTGATGTATCTAATTTACCTGATGGGTTCTATGTTCTTATGAGCCGCTCAGATAAAAACACCTTCATAAATAAATTTATTAAGGTTAGATAAACTGAAGTATTCATTAAAAAAAAGGAGCTGGTATCAGATACCAGCTCCTTTTTTTTTGAACCATATGGCAGGATTACATTACGATGACTTCTCGGCAAAAATACAATACAAGAGTTATCCCAAATCCCGGTTTGGAAAAAGCTGCACAGTTGGCTATCTTTGTAAGTCTTTAAAAGATCACGGGTATAAACCCAAGGGCAAGCCCTGGAACCTAATTCCGCCCCAAGGGGCAGGGTATTATACCCTCCGACTTCGTCGGGATTGTTCGACTAACAAATTTTTATTCACTATGTTCAAAAAATTTGAGTCTCACGAATAAATCAGAAGTCTGTACATATCAGCAATATCCGTAATAGCGGATTAAACACCAATCTTATGAAAAAATTAATCGCATTATTTCTTACAGCCCAGTTTATTTTTATATCAATCAAACTTTTTTCACAGTCTGATGCCATCACAAATGAGCTTGGTGTCAGTGTGGGAGAATTCACAAACTTCCCCTGCAACAAGGATTATCTCAAGAAAGATATAACCGTGTTCTATGTTTCCCCTTATGTGCGGACCGGAAGGCATGAGTTTTCTGCAGGAATTGTTTATGAGTTGAATAACGATGGATTGTTTTTCACAAATAACACATTAAAGGCCTGCTCGGGTGCCATCGCAGGATATAAGTTCTATCTCTTCAATCCCCAGGGAATTGAAAATCTTTATATTCATTATGCCTTCCAGTACTTAAGGTTCAGAGGTAATGTTGACACTTACCCGTACGACCCTCCCGTGGTTATGCACTGGACCGAAAAAGATACTTACATCAACAATGTGATCGGGCTGGGATACAGCGTGTATTTTGACACGCATGAACGGTTTGGATTCTTTTATACGCTGGATTATGTCATTTCACAGACAGGTTATAACCTGACGAGCCCCGGTAACAGCGCTGATTTCTGGACAACCCGCTACCTATGGAACAACCTGAGCACTCACATGGGTTTTACTTTTAAGCTGACGCCACTGAATAAGAAGAAGCCTGAATAATCCTGATGTCTGACCGTCGTGCCTTTGGCAGACAGACCGACAGTAATGTGTGACGCAAATTGAATATAGTTTAGTCGAACTTTAGTCGAAGGCACCTCGAAGGCACCTCGAAGGCACCCCGAAGGTCAGAGGGAAGGAAAAACCAGTGAATAGCAGGGTGGTCAATCAAAACCGGCTGAAGTGGTCAGTTTGACCGGCGTATCTAATTAACGACCGGAAATTCTTTTCTTTTTTACCCTCCTGGCATAAAAAAGTGAGGCACCTATCAATATTACTGCAAGGAATAAAAAGGCTATTACCCGGTAACCAACAGACAGATTTGCCAGGTCGACAAGAAAGAGATAAACCACGGTAACAAGCAGTGTTGCAATCGCCATCCACCTGTATTTAACATTGTGCAGGATAAAACTGAGAAGAAAATATCCTGCTGCCACTAAGGTCCAGGATAAGGTGATATACCTTCCGGGAACAGCATGATAAAAAGCATAAAGCATAGTAAAGAACAAGGCAACCAGGTACATATTTCTCATCAGGTCGGTTTTAAGAGTCAACCTTTCTTTTTTCAGGTTCAGAATGCGTGCAGTTGCAAATGCAACAAAGGCAAAGCAAAAACTGATCCTGTCAACAGGATGAGAACTGGTAAGGTAGATAATTAAGATCCCCATGTAGAGCACTGAATTCACAACAACAATGATCCTTGACCGGAACCAGAGTGCCATGGAAACAACAAGAAAACTCTGCAGTGCAAGGAAGAAATAGGCATCAGGGATCTTTGCATATCCATAAAAGGAAACACTCAGGGCCATGAACCCAAAGCATGCAAAGAATGCAGGTACAAAAGGATCCCTGATCGTCCTGTGCAGCCAGACTGAAAAAAGAATGCAAAATCCTGAAATTATTCTAAACATCACGACATAATTGGCCGGATAATAAATTGCTGTCACAATCAGGATGGTAACTGCAAACCATAACCCATTTAAAAGCACAATGGTATTCACCCCTTTGACTTCAGATTCATCTTTTCTGCGTACCAGGGTTGACAATGAAAAGATGACACCGCAGGCAAAAAGGAATGCCGGATTATAAGGATGTGAAGGAAGTAATTCAAATGAATGACCCAGTAATGGGTTATTTACAAGCCAAAGGATATGAGAAATATAAACCAGGATGAGCGATACAATCAATAAGTGCCACCAGTTAAACCTGTAAAAGAAATAAAATGAAGCAGCCGCCATTAAAGTTAACAGGGACATGGTGAGATATAATGAATCGCCAATAAGAGCCGTAACAATAATAAGTACAAGGGCTATTCCTGTCAGAAATCCGGATGACTGCCTTATTGCGAGGTAAACCTGGACTCCGATTGCAGCCAACAATAACAGCATATCCAACTCTTTCCAGGGAAGAAGCGGATGAAGTGAGAAAAAATAAAGCTTCAGGATGACATAGTAAACCAGGAGATGACCGCTGATATTCAGCATAAAAACCATATGGGGAAATGAACTCCTCAGGAAATACCCTAAAATAAACACACCGGCGGCAGAGGCAAGTCCTAATCCGCTTGCAAGGGCCGGATAACCCTTGCTGCTGGTAAAGGTCATCAAAAATATGATGCCGAATAACAATACAAGGCTGCCAAGCCATGCCAATCCATACTCCCCGATCTTAGACTCTATTGCTGCTTCATCCACAACCAAAATATCTTCATCCGGTACCGGCTCATCTTTTTTTATTGTACCCGGATATGGGTGTGCTGGCTCAATTACTTTCCCTTCCTTAACATGGGTTTCGATCGTCTCCAATCTCCTCTCCACAGATTGAAGTCGTTCAATCAAATTGTTAAAATCCGGATTTTCAGCCGAAACCGCATGTGACATAATGACCTCCCTTATCGATCTTTAACAAAGGAATTGAAAAATCATCATAACCTGCTGTCAGTATATGACAGGTGTAAGAAACCTGAGTGTTTCTTATTTCGCCTTTAATGTCCTGAGGTAATGAACGATCATCCACCTGTCGTTGTCATCGGTGATATTTTTCATGAAAGATGGCATCTTTCCACGGCCTTGCGTGATCTTAAAGAAGATGGCACCATCTGTCTCTCCCTGGAATTTAGCTGTAGAAAAGTCACTGCAGGGAACATCGAGGCTGGCAGCTTTGGGACCATCTCCGAGACCTGTAGCTCCATGGCAGGATTTGCAATGTTTGGCATACAGGTCTTTTCCATTTGCGATATTTTCTTTGGTCGTGGCCGTGGGATTCTTCATGGTCGTGAATTTAGCGGGGACAACCCATTGCTGAATGGCTTGTGCACTAACAATCATAAACATTGCTGAACTCACAAAGACCATTAAAATCACCTTAATGATCCTATTATTTAAATTTCTCATAAACCCTCCACTTTCTAATTATTAATAATGAATTATCATTCTTTGAATCATGACATTAATTTTGTTTTTTCCTCTTTCTTACCGAGATATCTTATTCTGAAGACAGTAAAGACCACATACATATAATGAAACCATACCAGTGAAAGCAGAACTATCAATGTATAAACCATCCAGAGAGGGGCATTGGTATCACCCAGGCCTCTTTTAACTACAACTAAAGGAGGCAGGGGTTTTCCCCAATTGATTTTCCCGCCGGATTCAATATTTCCATAGGTTTCATCATCTTCGATTTTAGCAACAACCGTCAACATACCTACTGAATCGCCCGGCAATGTGACAGGGAAATCAATTGAGGCCGACCCATCTGCAAGTGTACCCTCCCCGATTTTCAGCAGGCTGAACGTCCGCGGCACATAGAACTGGATCTTCAGGTCGTTAACTGGTATTTGATCACCATTTTTTCCTGTTTCCCATACTTTGCAGATCACTTGTTTGTCAGTATCTTTCCTGAAAAAGCTGAGTTCCATGAATGCATTCTTAATAGTAACGGAAGCAGAGGAAGACAAATAATTCCCTGAACCTGCGTAAGATGATTCAAAGGAATAGGTTCCTTTGTTTCCTCCTGAAGCCATTATCTCATTTGGAATTTCAACTATTGCTTTGCCATTTGCCCCGGTTTCTTCAGTCCCAATCATTTTTCGCTCTTTTCCTGAAACATAAGAAAAAATTAACTTCATCCCTTCAACCGGAGAATATTTACCTTCCTTTTTCGCACTCAGTTTCCCGGTAAGTATCTTAGTTCCATCCTTGTTGAGATATTCCAGGCTCAATACTGTTTTTGTCCGTACACTATCCTGGGCCTTTGTTCCGGTGGCAAGTAATCCGGAGATCAGGAAGAACAAGATAACAGCAATAAAATTTGCTTTCTTTCCAGTACTGACGGCTTCTTTTTTTTGCCGGTCAGTGACGAGCTTACGCAATCTGGAATAATCTTTTTCTTCTCCTGTCCTTACCACAGGCATGATCGGAATGAACTTTGAGAAAACGTAAAAAAGCAATAGAAATAAGGCAACCCCGGCAACGGTCAGTGTCCACTCAACCCAGGTGGGGGAATAATGCACATATTCAGGACGGAGATCATGTATCGGTAACAACGGACTTTCGAGTGTAGGGATGATGATGAGGTACCGTTTGACCCAAAGAGCAAAAACCGCGATCAAAGCAGCAAAAGCAATTGAGTTTATATTTCTGAAACGCGGCGTGGCGACTATAATAATAGGAAGCAGTACTCCGATAAAAACTGCAAAGATGAATGCGCCATAGTACTCCTTAGGACTGAAAAGACGGAAAAGCACTTCCATGTCCCATTTTATCGAACCATACCAGCTTGTAAGGTACTCGCTGAAAGTAAAATAGCCATATAATGCTCCAAGCACGATCATGATTATTCCCAGGTAATTGAAATGGATCTTGGTAATATATGACTCAAGATGATAGATCTTCCGGAAAACCCACATCACGACAATAAGAACGCCTGTGCCTGAATAAACTGCGGCAACCACAAAATAAGGTGCAAAAATGGTACTGTGCCACCCGGGGCGCAAGGTCATTCCAAAGATCCATGCGAGGACGGAGTGTACCAGGATTGCAAGCGGTATGATGACTATTGATAAAAGATCAGTGGCAACATTCAATAGTTCCTTTTGTTTTGTCGTATCCTGGTACCTGACAGACAAAAAACGGTAAACCGGGTTTCTCCATTTAGCCTTTTTTACAGGGTTATCCCTGAGAAGAGCCATATCCCTGATCATTGCAAGGTAAAGAAAGATGATACTCCCTGTTAAATAAGTGGTGATTGCAATTACATCCCATATTATAGGAGATTGGATCCTGCCGTGAAGCAAGAGATTTGGCAGCCTGTCAAGCCGACCTATGCAGAGAAGAATATAGGAGGGACCAATTATTGTAGAGATCACGGTGATCATTTCTGCCATCCGGATGATGGGCGTTCGCCAGGGAACTCTCAGAAGGTGAAGGATCCCTGAGATCAGGGCACCCGCATAACTGATCCCAATGAAAAAGATAAAATTAACGATATATAATCCCCATACCACATTATCGCGCATACCGGTCACAATATGTCCCTTGGAGATTTGGGTATAAAGGGCAAATAACCCGGCACAAATGATCAATAACATGAAAATGATAAATGTAATTCCCCTTTTACTGATTGATTCCAGTTGTGGCCTGACATTATCCAGGTTTCTTAATGTTTTTTCATCAACTTTCATAAAGGCACTTATTTTTCGGTTAGTCTGGCTTCTATTTTGTATAAAGCTATTTCTTCATCACTTAATCCTTCGAATCCGGTTTTGTAGTCAAAGGCCCTGTCTACAGGCGGAAGATAGAACACGCTGGGTTCTGTTCCCAGATCTTCCATAAACCGGTACGCGGCGCGGTCATGGATCAGATCAGTGAACCTTACAGTTTCAGTTCCATTGGTGACAGCATCCTCATTTTTATCGCCATACCAGTAGACACCATTTGGACAGGAAGTCACGCACGCAGGTAATTCGCCTTTACGTACCATATCAGGACAGAAATCGCATTTACTCACAGTTCCGATCCTTTGAGGTGAGCTTGTTTCAGGTGAATAAGGTCTTTTACTGGCACCCTTAGGAAGTTTTGGCTCTTCCCAATTGAACACCCTCGAAGAATAGGGACAGGCAGCCATGCAAAACTTGCAACCGATACAACGTTCATTATCGATCAGAACGATCCCGTCGGTACGCTTGAAGGTAGCCCCCACAGGACAAACCTTTACGCAAGGCGGGTTATTACAATGCAGGCAGGGTTTTGGAAACCAGTAAGGAGCTATATCCATGCTGTCGCGCATGAGATAGAATTTGATCCAATCCAGATGCGGAGGCAGATTGTGCATATTCTGGCAACCCTGCAGACATTTCCTGGCATTCCTGCATTTAGCCAGATCAATGACCATAACCATTTTTTTACCTGGTATCCCTTGCCGTGCTTCCTCGTTGCTTACCGGTTTACAGCACATGTGTTCCTTGGCCACATCTACCAGCTTCCCATCCTGAGTAAGTACTTTGATCTTTTCTCCTTTCTCCTTATCCTCATTACCTGTAAATGCCGTCAGGATTTTAGATCCTCCAAAGAACAGGGCGCTGGCCCCTGTTACGACACCCATTTTCAAAAATTTTCTGCGGGAAGACGAATTATTCTTCATTCCTGGTCGGTTTTCTGGTTAAAAATATAGTTTCAAACTACTTCGATCAATAGTCAATCACCGGTATGAACCCCAAGGTAAGCCCTGGACCCTAATTCCGCCCCAAGGGGCGAAGTACCTGCTTGCCAGCAGGCAGGTTATACCTTCCGACTTCGTCGGGATTGTTCAAGGGAAATTCTCAAATTTTCCGTTCCTCAAAACTACCCATTAACAATTCTGGTTTTTTATTAACTGTAAGAAATATAACTATGATTTACAGGAAATTTTCCTACTTAAAGAGCAAAATATATCGTATAAATATTGATAACTATCAATATTTAGTAACTTTACTTCCGCTTTTTCCAAAAGAACTAAAGTTTAAAAAATCCTGAGAGATGCAAGATTACCTGGAAAAATCAGAATTGAATTGTAACTCCTGTGAGTTTAAATCTCCTATTTTCAAGTTTCTTTCAAATGAAGAATTGGCTCTTATACACCAAAACAAAACGACAGTAGTTTTTAAACCCGGGGAAACCATCCGGAAGCAGGGTACAGTCATGACCCATGTAATTTCGTTGAATTCCGGTCTGGCTAAATTATACCTGGAAGGAATCAGGCAGAGGAATGCTATTCTGAGGCTTGTTAAACCAACGAATTTTATCGGTGGCCCGGGAGTTTATTTAGACCTGATGCATCATTTTACTATCACCGCATTGATCGAATCATCGGTTTGTTTTATTGATATTCAGGTTTTTAAAAATATCATTAAACAGAATAACTCGTTTGCTGAGGAATTCATGAAAGATTTCAGCCAGAACACCCTTTCTGTTTATAACCGGTTGATTTATCTTACACAGAAACAAATGCCCGGAAGGATGTCAGATACCCTTCTTTATCTTTTCGATGAAATTTTTCAAAGCAATAAATTCCCCTTGTTGATTTCCAAGCAGGATCTGGCCGATCTTTCAGCAATGTCCAAGGACAGTGCCGTGAAAGTACTCAGGGAATTCCAGAATGAAGGGATTATCAGAGTTACAGACCATGAAATGGAACTCATTAATGCTGAAGCCTTAAAAAAGATCAGCAAAATAGGATAATCTGATTTTCCAGTGTTTATATCTGACACAGCTAATCAATGCTTTACAAAAATTGAGATATTACTATTTTTCGTGCAATAAAATGTAATTATTTACATTAATACGTGCGTTATTTTGTATATTTGCAGAAAATAAGAGGATGGAACGGTTTGCATTAGTGACTCTGTCGAAGTGGAAAAAATCAAAGAGCAGGAAGCCTTTGATCATCCAGGGAGCCAGGCAGGTGGGTAAAACCTGGCTCATGAAGGAATTTGGCAGAAGGGAATTTAAACAGGTTGCTTATATCAACTTCGAATCTTCGGATTCCCTGAAATCAATTTTCAGGGAAGATTTTGATATAAACAGATTGATCACCGCCTTTCAAATCGAAACAGGAATCAAGATCCAGCCCGAAAATACACTAATCATTCTTGATGAGATCCAGGAAGCTGAAAGGGGAATCACCTCCCTTAAGTATTTTTGCGAGAATGCTCCTCAGTATCATATCATCGCTGCCGGTTCCCTACTTGGGATCACCTTGCACCAGAAAACATCATTTCCTGTCGGGAAGGTTGATTTTCTGACCCTCTACCCTATGTCTTTCAATGAATTTTTATTGGCCTTAGGCCAGGAACAGCTTTATGAACTGTTGGAAAGCAATGATTGGCCGATGATCACGAACTTCAAAGCAAAACTGATCGGCCATCTCCGTCATTATTATTTTATCGGGGGCATGCCTGAAGCAGTAAGCTCTTTCATCAGTGAAAATGATTTTGACCGGGTCAGGACCATTCAGAAAAACATTTTATCAGCTTATGATCATGATTTTTCAAAACATGCGCCGGCAGAGATTGTTCCCAGGATAAAAATGTTGTGGCAATCAATTCCTTCCCAGTTATCAAAAGAGAATAAGAAGTTCATTTACGGTGTCGTTAAACAGGGAGGCCGAGCAAAGGAGTTCGAGCTTGCTTTGGCCTGGCTAACAGATTGCGGTCTCGTACATAAAATTCAGAGGATATCGAAAGCCGCCATTCCGTTAGTTGCTTACCAGGATACTTCGGCATTCAAACTATTTATCCTCGATGTCGGGCTGCTGTCAGCCATGGGCGGCCTGACCAAACAGACCATTCTCATGGGAAATTCGATATTCAGCGAATTCAAAGGTGCCCTCGCTGAGCAGTTTGTCCTGCAGCACCTTAAAACCCGGCAATTCTTTCAGGTTTTCTACTGGTCATCCGAAACCTCCAGGGGAGAACTTGATTTTGTAATCCAGAATAACGATCGTGTCATTCCGATTGAAGTAAAAGCAGAGGAAAACCTGAAAACAAAAAGCCTGAAATCCTTTTTTGAAAAGTTCAATCCGACAATTTCTGTAAGAACATCAATGTCTGATTATCGAAAGGAAAGCTGGCTGGTCAATGTTCCACTGTATGCGATCGATTCTTTTTCTTTCTGAATATGTAAATGAAGACAAGTCATCACCATCATCATTATTATTAATGATAATCTCATTTTAATATTTGGGGAACTGGATTTTACTGTTTAACAAACTTCCCCTCTTCCACTGTCTTGTCATTCGTCACCCGCACAAAATAAACCCCGCTGTGTAGAGTGCTGACGTCAATGATGGTTTTTGATTCGGTAATCCTGTGTGTTAGTACCTCCTGACTATTCAAGTTCATTATCGATAATTGGCTGTTTGTATGAGTTACGGATATTTCAACACTTATCTGTGTAAATGAAGGATTGGGGTATATTGAAAATATTTTGTCATAAGGCAGGTTCTCCACACCGTATATCCCGCAGGAATCTTTCACTTCCTCTTCGCTGTTGCATCCTTTCAAATTATTTTCTATTTCAATGGTGCCGCCTGGATTTGCCAGATAGTTGCAAATACTTTTCACAGCACAAGTTGATAATGAATTATTATTACTTACCTGTAAATTAGTTATGGAGGCAGAATGAATGTTGTCTATGCCCGCAAGACTGGTTAAAGTAATATTATATGTAATATCAAGGTCACCACCAATGAACATCACCTTTTCCAATCCTGTAAGGCTGGTCAGGGCATAGTTTTCATGTGTATATTTATTAAAAGGTTAATTCGTAAAATCTAAAAATGGTTAAGAGAGTAAAGTTTCATGTTCGTGCTTCCGAAACAGATTGTGGTTTCTTTGCGACAGCGGTTTGTGCTTAACCAGTTTTTGATGTCAATTTCATACTCGGATGTCAGATTTGACTTTCCAGTAAACTAACCGACCTTTTGATTTTACGCTACTTTAACTTCTACATCGATACCCAACTCCTTGAGCTTGGCCAGGTAATTCTTGATCTTTCTGTTTTTACCTTTCGGATTCGTGTTCAGCAATGGCTCTTTATAGGCCTCTTTATTCTGAATGATCAAAAACGCTGATTCAATAATTTTGTGGCCGATGGCAACAAGCGATTTCTTCTTACCTCTGCGGGCAACCAGACTCTCGTATTTTCTTTTCAGGAAACAATCTTTCTTCCGTGTAGCGCCCCATGCACACTCTACCAGGGTTGATTGAACATACTTATTTCCGTGGATTATTCGTGAGCTTTTTTTTTACCTGCGCTTTCATTATTACCCGGACTCATTCCCGCCCAACTGCTTAGATGGTGTTCATTGGGGAATTTGCTCATGTCAACGCCAATTTCGCTAACAATTCTTACGGCGCTTTCTTTTCCGACCCCTGGGATGGTCTGCAGTAAATCAATCTCCACCGTATATTGTTGTACCGCTTTATCAATCTGACAATCGAGTTTTTCTATGATCTTCTCTTTCTCCTCGATGTTTTCCTTGATCAGATTTAACATAAATCGATGATGATCGGTGAGCGTTCCTTCCAACGCCTGACGTATTTCTGTTCGTGGAGCCTGCACTTTGCCATGAATATGCTGCATTAATCCTTCGACTTCTTCTTTCCCTTCAATAATGTCCTGGATCATTTTTGAAGCGCTGACTCCACTCACATCACTAAACACGCTACTAAGCTTGATATTGGCATCCTCCAGTGTTTTTATCACCCGGTTTTTTTCCGATGCGATTTGGTTAACGATCTTCTTTTTATAGCGAACCAGATCACGTAACTCACGGATTTCCCTCGGAGGGATGAAACTTCCCTTTAACAAACCGCTCAGTAATAATTTACTGATCCACCGGCTGTCTTTCTTGTCGGTTTTATGTCCCGGAACGTTTTTAATGTGTCGGGCATTGACCAAGATGATCTCGAAGTCCTCCTCCAGAATGTTGAACACAGGTCGCCAATAGATGCCTGTACTCTCCATGGCGATGTGCGTAACTCCTTCTGCTTTGCACCACTCTCTTAACGATTTCAAAGAACGTGTATATGTATTAAATTCTTTGGTCTCAAAGTCAGTATCACTTCGGCGAACCGTTGCCATTACTGTCTTTTGATGAACATCTAAACCACACCCACATTTGATGATTTGGTTGAATTTTACTTGCTGTTCCATAATATCTTATTTGCTGGAACAGCAAAAATAAATATTCATCCGCGGTTGGCATGGCCTGATTTATGGATATT
>CAVYJI010000018.1:0-51302 GCA_963768805.1 uncultured Bacteroidales bacterium
GGAGTGCTTTCGTGCGAATAAAAAATTTCTGATTGCAATTTACGGAGATTCAATTTATATGAAGGAATATTTCTGGCAAGAAAATAGCTTAATGATATACAAAAAATACATTGAACCTTTTTTTTTGAATCGTGATGTTATAACATAGTGTTGTTTTACTCGTCGGTGAAGTTCGTCGATGTAGTCAGCTGAGGTCTTACGGATTGGCAGTTTATTCTTTCTTTAGGTACAATATTCATTCTGCATTTTTCATTCAACAATCATCTTCTTCGTAATACTCTGATATCCCTGCTTCACAGTATAAAAATAAACCCCGGGGACCAACTGACTTCCGTCAATAACAAACTCGCTGACACCGGGGAGGACATTCTTATTCTCCATTTTTATCATCAATTGTCCTGTAAGGCTTGTAACTGTAAGTGAAAGATCACCTGCATTCTGCAGGTAACCCCTGACTTTAGTCAGGCCATCAAAAGGGTTCGGGAAGTTCTGGCCAACAGAGAAATCCGGTTTTTCATGTTTTTCATTTACGCCAACCCAGACTGGTTTTTCCCATTTAATAAGCGTCATAAAATTACTATCGGGGGAGAACTGGCAAGACCCACAACCACTGCAAGATAAACTTATTATGTAACTTCCTGCATATTCATCTTCCTGGAAGAGGATATAAATATAACCATCTGAAGCCGGGGAAGCTGATGGATATACACATTCGGCAATATTTTGCTGAACCCAGTCACTTGTCAGGTCAGTAAGTGTGTCATTATGCCAGTTTATTGTATTCCCGGTGATGATGCCATCCCTTCCATAAATGTGGCGCAGAGTACAACTCTTAGGGTCGGTAAGAGAGGTTTCTCCTGACCATACAAGGAACACCTTGTTTAGGTTATCGATCACTAAATCGGGATTAGAGGTCAAAGAGCAAGGATTATACAAAGCCAGGTTTACATCTGGAGGGAGGTGGAATACGTTTGTATCTTTTACCCATGCAACGTATTGACCATTTTCAGAAAGAGAATCAGGGTTGAGGTCTTGTCTTAGCTGGGACATGTGTTCATTCCAATAAACGATTCCCTGGGTGAATGGATGGTAATAATTCATTGATTGAGATCCGCTATCCTGTAATAATCCGAAAACAACATGTGCCACTCCCTGGTTGTCGAGTGCAATGGCATTAGTTCCATCAGGACAATAGAACCAACTATAAGAATTTCCTCCCAGGTCATATGGTGAGTGGTAGATGATGGTCCTGGTCCACGATGTTCCGTTGTCGATCGATTTCAAGAGGAGCTGATCATAAAAACAATCACCAATGGTGAAAGCCAGTGTATCCCCATGAGGTTCTGCAAATGAATAAGTATCACTGTTAAATCCAACATAATTGGAAGAGGTAAGTCCTGTCGGCTGTATCCAGGCAGACCAGGTAACACCTCCGTCGAGAGAACGGCTATAGATAAGAGCGCCATTCAAACCGTTATAAATCGTTCCCCCGTTTGCAGTAGGTTCAGTCAATTCAATTATATGGATATAAGTATGATTTGGCCCGTTTGTTACAACCCTGGGCCAAAACATTCCAGTAATTCCGGTGGGCAGGGCAGGCAATATCGTTTGTGTCCAGGTCCCTGTTCCTTTTACTGTCCGGGTATTCATCACCAGCGGGCCTGTTGCTTCATGTGCGATAATAAGTTCGCCGGTTGGACCAAAAGGATGATATTCAGGCCAGCCGGTCCTGATGGATTCTACTCTGGCCGTAGGGAGAGATCCCCATGCAGTCCCATTGAAATAGTTATAACCGGTTCCACGGTCGTACATTGGAGAATTTTGCTGGGACCATGTAGCAGTTGCCCCGATGGTTCCATCAGGAAAAAGATAGATCCTGCTTTGGTTGGAAGCACTTGTTTGCAGGTCATATAATGTGACACATGTCACGGGATCGTTCAGAACGCTTTTATTTGAAACATAAACGTTGTCTGGTTGATCTCCTATTACAGGAAGGTCTGTATCTGAAGCTTTGTGCCCCGGAACAACCACATTTGCTTTTTGTTTCATCATCTTCACAAATTGTGCAGATGAACTTATGGCCAGGCTAAATGCCAGTAAAAAGAATAGAATTCGTTTCATGGGATATTTTATTAACTGTTCATTCCAGGATTATTCCTTCACAAATTTTCCAACTTCCACCGTCTTATCATTAGTCACCCGCACAAAATAAACCCCGCCGGGCAGTGCGCTGATATCAATTTGTGTTTTGGGTTCTGTTATTTGACGTGTGATGAGTTCCTGACCCTGAGCATTAACAATTGCTAAATTGCTTACTTGTGATGTTCCTGATGTTTCAATCGTTATTTTATCTGTGGCTGGATTAGGATAAAGAGAAAAAGTTGATTTCTGTAGTGCATTTATCCCGACAAAAACAGAATCATATGTCATCACTGTTGCTTTACCGGAATCTGCATCATCCCTATAAGCCACATAGGGGTCACCATTGGATGGATTAAATCCGAGGCTTTCACAGCAAGTAGACCCGGCAGAGAAACCTGCATTACCAACATTCACCCAATTAGTTCCATCAAACTTCATTACTGTTGCCTTATAACCATTTGCCCAATCAGAATAAGCCACATACGGTTGACCAGATGGATTGAAAGCAAGACTTGTCAAATCTGTCTCTCCTTCTGAGAAACCTGCATTTCCAACATACACCCAATTAGTTCCGTTAAATTTCATTACCGTTGCTTTCCAGGAATTTACAGAATCACAATATACCACATAGGGTTGACCAGATGGACTGAAAGCAAGATTTCCAGGTTCAGCCTCGCCTGCTGAGAAACCCGCTGTTCCTACATTTACCCAGGCGGTTCCGTTAAATTTCATTACTGTTGCCTTAAATGCATTCCCTCCATCGCTATACGCTACATAAGGCTCAGCATCAACCGGACTGAAAGCGAGACTTGTAAATTCAGCAAATCCTGCTGAAAACCCCGCATTACCCACATCTACCCAGTTGGTTCCATCAAATTTCATTACCGTTGCTTTATAAGATTTGCTATAGTCCGAATACGCCACATATGGCTGACCAGATGAGCTGATAGCAATACTTACCCAATCAGCTTCTGCTGGGGAAAAACCCGCATTGCCAATATTCACCCAGTTGGTCCCATTAAATTGCATTACAGTTGCTTTCCAGTAATATGCATAATCCGTGTATGCCACATAGGGAGAATCATTAGATGGATTTAATGCGAGGCTTTCATAGATAGTTGACCCTGCAGAAAACCCCGTATTTCCGACATCTACCCAGTTGGTTCCATCAAATTTCATAACCGTTGCTTTGTATTCATTCGCTTGATCACAATAAGCAACATAAAGTTGACCTGATGGGCTAAAGGAAAGACAGTTGTAATCGGTTCCTCCTGCTGAGAAACCTGCATTTCCAACATTCTGCCACGCATAGGCCACTGATGAAGACTTGTACCAGGGTTGTTGGGCAAAGGCAACAACCGGGAACACTAACATTAAAATGTAAATAAGCTTTTTCATATTATTCTTTATTTAAATCGTATATGCAATCGTAATTCGTAATTCGTAATTCGTAATTAATTTTTCACGAATTTCCCCACTTCCACTGTCTTATCATTGGTCACCCGCACAAAATAAATACCGCTGGGCAAATTGCTTATATCTATCTGGGCTTTGGGTGATGTAATTTGTCGGGTCATTGCATTCTGGCCATCCAGGTTCATTATGGTCAATAACCCGGTAGTAGGAATTTGGGTTGTTTCTATAGTGACAGAGGTTGATGATGGGTTGGGGAAGATTTTTAAAAACTTGGTGCTATGTGGAATTTCATTTATTCCAACACCTCCACCGTTTAGAGTTTTAAGTATCGAACCTCCGGTTCCGGCAACATAACCTGTTTTTGCATCCGTAAAGAATATGGAATTCAATGATGGAGCTATACCACTGTAAGAATTTGTCCAGTTGGTTCCTCCGTCAGTAGTTATAAGAACAGTACCTGACCAACCTGTAGCATAACCGGTATTTGGATCTGTAAAAACAACAGAAAGTAACCAGTTTGTAGTTCCCGAAGTTTGGTAAGTCCAGGTTGACCCGCCATCTGTTGTTCTTAATATTTTACCACCCTGTCCAACTACATAGCCATTGTTTGAATCTGTAAAATAGATGGCGAAGTAGACAAACGTACCATCAGTATGTTGAACAATCCAGTTTGCTCCCCCGTCAGTCGTTTTTATTATCGTACCACCCCATCCAGTAGCATAACCAGTAACCGCATCAGTAAAATAAACTGATTCGAGAACGCCATAATTTTCCGAAGTCATGATAATCCATGTTATTCCGGCATTTGTCGTTTTTAGTACAATACCACTCTGACCTACAACATAACCAGTATCTGCACCAATAAAATAAATAGAAGATAAACCCAAAGAAGTTCCCGAATTTTGACTTGTCCAATTTATTCCACCGTCTGTGGTTTTTAGTATGGTGCCATTTGAACCTGCAGCATACCCGGTATTTACATCTGTAAAACAAACTGAGATCAAGCTATTTGCAGTCCCCGAAGTTTGGATTGACCAATTTGCTCCTCCATTCTTGGTCGTCAGAATTGTCCCCTTATCACCCACCGCATAACCAGTATCTTTATTTGGAAAACATATTGAGTTAATGTTAGAAAATGTTCCTCCTGTCTGTATTGTCCAGGTTGTCCCATTATCTGTAGTTTTTAGAATTGTACCAATAAAACCAACAATGTACCCCGTCGTTGAATCTGTAAAATAAATCGACCACAAATAATTTGTAGTCCCTGAATTCTGAACAGACCAATCTAAACCTCCATTTGTAGTTCTGAGTATAGTGCCGTCATCCCCTGCAGCAAAGCCTGTATTTGTATTAGTAAAGTAGATGGAATTTATTTGATAGGAACTTCCGGAAGTTTGATTTACCCAGTCTGCTCCGCCATTTGTTGTCTTGAGAATATCGTTTGTCCCAGCGGCGTACCCTGTATTTGGATCCGTAAAATAAACTGATGATAAACTGTATTGTTGTTCTAAAGATTGATTTGTCCAGTTAATTCCTCCGTCTGTAGTTTTCAATATAGTACCTTCATCACCTACTATATATCCTGTATTTATATCTGCAAAATAAATTGAGTTTAAATTATATGTAGTCCCGGAAGTCTGCATTGTCCATTCTGTTCCACCGTTCGTTGTTTTAAGTATTATACCAGCTACTCCAACAGCAAAGCCAGTACTATCATTAATAAAACTAACTGACCTTAATATTTCTTCTATTCCGGTAGTTTGAAGGTTCCATTCTGTTCCCCCATTGGTTGTTTTAAGTATTGTGCCATAATCACCAACAGCATAACCAGTATTAACATCGGTAAAATATAGAGAGTTCAAGCTATTAAATGTTCCGGAGGTCTGCATTGACCAGTTTGTTCCACCATTCGTGGTCTTAATTATTGTACCACATTGTCCGACTGCATAACCTGTGTTTGCATCGACAAATTTTATACAAAACAAATGATTCCCTTGAGGCAAGGGATTCTGCCATTCCCATTGTGAAAAAGAAACAACTGGAAACAAGAACATTAAAATGTAGATGAGCTTTTTCATATTATATCTGTTTAAGTAGTCGAACCTCCAAGATTAGCAGGCAATGATCCCTAATCCGTTAAAACCGTATCAAGAGTAATAAAAAGAACGATGCTATGCAAGGTTTTGGGCAATTATATTTAAACCGACTACTTGCGAAAGGTAATGGACGATTGATGTTCAGAGATTAATCATTATCCCCCATTGCGATCCTTGGACGATGATAAGGAAGTGGCACGCTTATATCATCAGCAAGATATCGTTCGTCGGAGTATAGAGGGTATGGCAAAAACAGGAAAATGCAGTTGATAATTTTAACCGGCAGAGGGGTCGTCAATTTGACCGTCTTTTCCAGTGTTGCCTCCTTTTTTTTGTTTGTCCTTCCATATGTTCACACTTTTTGACTGTCAAATTATTTCAGTACCAGACAATTCTACGACCATCCGTTGATTGAGCTTCGATTAAGCTTCGATTGAGCTTCGATTGAGCTTCGATTGAGCTTCGATTGACCTTCGATTAACCTTCGATTGAGCTTCGATCAAAATATACTCTGCCTTCTATGAACCCACCATCATTGTATACAATCATTGTACCAATATAATAAAAAATCTACCTGTTTAAGCCTTAAGTGTCAGGTTTTAAGTGATTAAGTGAATATCTGATTCACTAAAAATGGTGAATTCACACCCGGAAAACAAAAGTTATGCACTTTTATGGGGAATGTTCTGACAAAAAGTTTTTCTCTGACAAATCAGAATGACATACACAACTACTTAAAATTTAATTATATACATTTTCGAAACTTAAGATTACATGCTAAAAAAGTTGTTCGGGTAGAATTATATTAAAAAAGTGAAAATAAAGCAGCAAATATTTTGCTTTCCAAGATATTGATTATAATTTTGTGTATCTTGTGAATAAACCTGCATTGAAAGACTTTTTTCCATATAATCAATTAATCAGTTTAATTGATCCATTATATATTCTTTTTATAGGCTAATCCTTAGCTAAAAGAATCAATCCCAATGAAAAATTTTACTACCTATTTATCAATGTTGATGTTAGTGATATCAATGTTGGTATTTAAATCACACAACAGGGCTGCACCAGTTTATGAACAGACCGCAACACTCGCCGGGACTGTACGAAACTGCCCTGCTAATGATGTGCTTCCAGGTGTCAATGTATATGTTGACACTGCCACTGTTGTAGCAAATACAACTACTACAAACAATTTTTACGTGAATTCATTGCCAGGCATTCTTACCGGTATTGTGACCGATTGCGCAAACGGCAATCCTGTTGTCGGCGCCTATATTACGTGGGGGACTTATAGCACCTGGTCGGTAGCAGGTGGTGTTTACAGCATGAATATCTATGCGGCAGGCACCAACACAGTAACGGCCACCAAGGATGGTTTCATTGTGTTCAGCCAGCCGGGTATCACAGTAACTGTTCCTGCCCCGCCGGTCACAACATTTAATATATGTTTAAATGAAATAACATTACCTCCTTCAGTACCATTTTCAGCAAATTTAAATATGGGTCAAAATGCCGTGATCATGAGTTGGAATTTACCGGTTGGAGACTATGACCTGATCTATGATGACGGTATCCAGGATAACTTCGGGATCTATGTATCCGGGAACAGCGCTAACATGAATGCTGTGAGGTTTACCCCGCTTGCATATCCTCTGATCATCAAGGGCGTCTTCCTGGACATAGGGGTTGCCAGCAACTACCCGACAGGTGCCAATCCTTTCACCCCGGTAGCAATGGCTGTTTACAATGAAGTTGGCGGCTTGCCGGGTGCACAACTTGCAGCACCCACCACGATCACGCCATCGGCATACGGATGGACAAGAGCCAACTTTAATTCTCCGGTAACCATTACAAGTGGTAATTTCTATATCGTTATGATCCAGTTGGGCACAGACATGGCATCACCGGGTATTGCCATCGACACCACTGTTTACCAGATGAGGAGCTACTCCAGGATGGGGATATTACCGTGGTTACCAGCCCCGGGCAACTATATGATCCGTGCTTATGTGAACGGGTCAGGCGGGCCGTTGTTAATGACAAGCGGAGAGCCAAGGACAATAACAGCATCACCGGTACCGGGGATGATCTATGAATATACCCCATCCACAGTAACAGGAGTGGAAGGCAGCCCGAAAGTATACCCCGAAGGGCCGGCCGGGGGACCGGATAACCTGTTAGGATACCAGATATGGCGTTTGCTTCAGGGCCAGGAATCAACACCGGCACTGTGGACATCTGTTGGCAATACGACAGGCCTCACGATGGTCGACAATTCATGGTTGAGCTTACCATGCGATCCGTATGAATGGGCAGCAGAAGCACAATATACCTTCAACCGCTGGTCAGCTGCCACGTTCTCAAATGCATTAGGCAAATGCTGGACCTGCACCGTAACGGTCCATGTTTACCTGAGCAATGACAGTGCAACCGTTGCCGGCACGGTAATGACATTTACGAACCTTGGGAGCATGATACCTGATACGATCTACTCCCATGTGATGGATGCATCAGGGACCTGGGTCAAGACCAATTTCTGGAAAGGGAGCTATTCGCTGACAGTACAGAAATTTGACTATCCGACGTATACACAGGCGCCGATCAGCATCATGGGCGATATGACCTTTAATGTCACACTGCTCCAGCTTAAGGCAGCTCCGACAAACATCGTGGTTCACGATACGGATGCATTGGTTCATTATGGCCCGCTGGTCAACTGGAACCCTGCAGTATTTTCTATATCGCTCTTAAACGAACCATTCACCAGCAGTTTTGCAACCAACGGATGGGTGGCAGATCCGGGAAGCAACTGGGCATGGAATGCCGCAGACGGTAACCCCGGAGGATGCGCCGAGTTTTATTTTTACCCGATACTGTCAAACTACAGCCAGTCACTTACGAGCAAGACTCTGGTAGGAGCCAATTCTCCATTCCTGAAACTGCAGTATGACTATTACCTGCTCAATTACGGGACTACAACCCTGGAACAGATGGCAGTTGAAGTGTGGAACGGAACGACCTGGAATAAAGTTGCCAATTATGACAACAGTGGAGGTTCAATACCATGGACAACAGCATATCTTGATATCACCAGTGTTGCGCCACAGTCAGGCTTCAAGATCCGGTTCAGGGCCAATGGTATAAATAGTGACTGGATCGACTGGTGGGATATTGACAACGTAAAAATCATCGAAGCGACAGCTCCGCATGATCCGGGTATTCTCGGTTACGAAGTTTACCTTAATAACGTAATAGACGGGTTTACCCCGGATACCTCATATGTGATACTGGTATCGCATGTATCCTACGGTACATCGTATTCGGTATGTGCAGCGACGATATACGGAAGCGGGTATTCTGCACAGGACTGTACCTTATGGACGGATCATTTCCTGTGTCCGCCTGACTCTGTGGCAGCTACAGAGCTGGATTGTTCAGTGTTGGTGACATGGCATCAGCCGAATTGCAAAGGGTGCACCCTTAATATATACCGTTATGATGACAATACGGCAGGAGATGGGTATAGTTGCCTCAATTACCTGTTGGGTAATTATTTCCCGATAGGTTCGTCCGTATCCGGGGTGATACAGTCAGTAGACATGTATTTCTCGTCAAATGCGTCGACATTAGCCCAGACATTAACAGCGTACATATACAAGCCTGACCAGACCACAATACTGGGTTCAGCAACTTTTGTCAATAATGGCGCAGCCTGGCCTGCAGGTACATGGGATAATGCGGTCTTCAATAATATAGCATATACAGGGCCATTTTATGTCATGGTACAGTATGGCTCATCCAGTTTTGCAAACTTTTTTGATGTTGATAATACTTCAACCTTCCCTGGGTTCCCATTAGGACTTGGCTATGTTGACGAGAATGGGGTATGGAGCAATGTAGCACCTACATTTGATTATTATCCTATAGCGACATTCATGGAGCGGGTCAATGTATGTGAGAACAACAAGGACAAGGCCACACCTGTAACAACGATCTATCCTCAGCAATCGCCGGTAGCGCCGCATTCCAACAGCACAAGGTTGGCAGGAGGCATAAGGGATAGATCGAATGCTGTATCAGATCCACCGAAAGGTTATTATAATACGCCGGAGACGCCAACAGCAGCGCCGGCAATAATGGGATATGCCATATACCGTAATGGTGCGAATATTGCCTATATGCCATACCCGGATACAACGCAATACTATGATTATAACCTGGCACCGGGGACTTATAAGTATACGGTAAGTGCCAAGTATAGCACAGGAGTTGCAGCTCCATGGGGACCGGCATTCCTCTCACGGAAAGCAGCGCCACCAGCTACAGTTACAGTAGCATGTGGCTATCCATTGCCATTCTTTGAACCATGGGACAATGATTCATGGTCATACCAGCAATGGACATTCTCGCCGAATCAAAGCAACTGGTCACTTGATACGCAGGTAGGAGACCCGGTACCGAGTGCCGACTTCTCATGGCAGCCGGTGATAACCAACTATAGCAGTTCACTGGTCACCCCGAATATCAATGCCTCGGCATGGACGTGTGCTGATATTTATTGTGACTTTGACCTGAAACTGGTCGACTTTCACGAAACAGGTTCTGAAAAAATGGATATCGATTTAAATATAGGTGGCACATGGAGCAACAAAGCTGAATATTCGGATTCAGGTTCGTTCAACTGGACACTGAAACATGTTAATATCTCAGCAGCGATGGGCAAAGCCTTCCAGGTACGTTTCCGCGCCAATGGCGTAAATTCAGGGAACATACTGCACTGGTATGTTGACAACATCCATATTTATGGTGTTTGCAGGCCACCTCGTGGGCTTGCTGGTTCGGCTCAATCCTGGCCTACGAATCAAGTCATTACGAGTTTGACATGGCATCCACCGATATGCCCGAACAGTTGTGGTCTGAAGTCTTACATATATGATGATGGGACAGCGGGCGATGGATATACCAGTTACTACTATATGGGTAACTATTTCCCGATCTCATCTGGTGCCGGCGGAGTAATAAAATCACTGGATATGGCATTTTCATCAAATGCCAGTACAACAACGCAGTCAATTATAGCGTACTTCTATAAACCGGACCAGACCACGATCTTTGGTCAGTCACCGGCATTCATGAATACAGGAGCTACCTGGCCTGCACTTACATGGGATAATGTGGTTATCAGTGATCTTCCATACACGGGGCCATTCTATGTCATGCTTGCGATGCCGACATCAAGTTTTGCAAACTATTTTGATGTTGATATAACTACAACCTACCCTGGGTATTCACAGGGACTTGGTTATGTTATTGAAAGCGGGGTGTGGAGTTTGGTAGCACCTACATTTGGATATGATCCGATAGCAACATTCATGGAACGGGTCAATGTATGTGAAAATGGTGCCCAGGATAAAGATGCTCCGATCACGACGATTGATCCTACGCAACTGCCGAAATTCAGCAGCCGGAGACATTTGGGTAACGCGCTTAACTTAAGCTCAGTACCTGCAAATCCGAATGCCCAGGCAAAGCCACCGCGTCCACATATTTCACCGGAAAGCCCGATGGGGTCACAATTAATTGGTTACGATATTTGGCGTACTGATACGGTGGGCTATGATTTTAGGATGATTCATCATAATAATCAAGGTGATACGATATATCAGTACACTATGACCAATTCTTTCTATCAAGATGCCTGGAAATATTTTGTAACAGCTTTGTACCAGGATTCATTAAACCCTGGTATAACACTGTGTGAATCTTCATCAGATACAATTTTAGTTATCCTTATTGAGGGAATCAATAAATTAACTGACAATATCACGGTTTATCCGAATCCAGCCGATGATTTTGTGAATATAGTATCATCGAACGAAATCAGGACGATTGAAGTTCTTGACTATGTAGGACAGGTGATCTACAGGAATAATGCAGTAGATCTGAAGGTCACACAGTTGAATGTAGCCAGCTTCAATGCAGGGGTTTACTTTGTCAAGATCACCACATCCAATGGTATCAAGACCTATAAACTCACGGTGACGCACTAAATCCTTAATTATTCTTTTTCTTTTTCTTTATTGGCGTTCTGGTTGATTTGAAAGTTTCAGACTGACAAATTAGACTTTTTATTTTAATCCTTACGTTTCTCAAATTGTCCTTCTTCCCGGCCACTATTTGTTATTTTCTAAACAAATAAGTTACTGGAAACGTGAGTAGAATCAGTATTATTGGAAATTAATTTAAAATTAATCTAAATAATATTTGGAAAAGTTAAATTCGGTTGTATCTTTGCCGGGCTGCAAAATAGAATTAATCTAAATAACAACAAATATTTTTTAACATTTAACATTAAGATCTGAAAGAATTCTGCTAGAATTTGTAAGGTGATTCAAGCGAACCATGAAAGAGATTGTAACCCGCATATTGATTTATCCTTTTAAAATCAGGGAGATCCCCTGGGTAGATGAAGAGTTTACCAGGTGGAACAGTGATCCTGATAAAATTATCAGCACATTATATTATTTGATTTGTTACCTCTGTTACCTTGAGCTTCCATTCATGAATGGGTATGGAAGCGAAGTAGCTTACCAGGGGAACTGAGCATTAAAAACTACTTTGAAAAATGAAAAGATCCAGAATACTCATTGTTGACAATAGTCTGAAAGATCAAGATGAAATTGAAGCAATACTTAAAGGCAGTAATGTTGAACTTGTAAAAACAGATTCAAGGGAAGAAGCAAGAGATCTGTTGAATCGTTCTGAATTTGAGATGGCCCTGATCAATGTAAGCCAGGATGGAGATGAAGGATTCGAATTAGCTAAATTAATCAGAAGTGACAAGAAGCATGATCTGCTTAACATCCTGTATATTTCAAATGATTGCTGCATTACTTACCAGGGTAAAGATCTTTTGCAAGCAGGAGCAGTCGATTTTATCACAAGACCTTTCATCCCTGGAATATTGAAAGGGAAAGTTGAAAGCATCATAAACCAAAACTTACAGCGCAAGCGACTTGAAGAAGAACTTGAGCGGCGCAAAGTCATAGAAGAGGAATTGTCTGATGCAAAACAGCAGGAAGAAAAAGCCGGAATTGCAAAATCAAGATTCCTTTCAACCATGAGCCACGAGATCCGCACTCCACTCAATTCCATTATTAATACCATCAATCTTTTAATAGGTGAAAATCCCCGCCAGGATCAACTTGAAGATATGGATGTACTTAAATTTTCAGCTGAAAACCTTCTTGAACTGATCAATGAGATCCTTGATTATACAAAAATCGATTCCGGTAAGATCATATTCGAAGAAATCGACTTCAATATCAGGAAACTCATTTCCGGAATAAAACAAAGCATGCATTATGGAATGGTGAAGAATTCCAACAGCCTTGATTGTTATATCGAAGAAAAGGTCCCAACTTTTATTGTCGGCGACTCGGTCCGTTTGGCTCAGATCTTTTTTAACCTGGTTGGCAATGCTTTAAAATTCACTGAAAAGGGGAAAGTCACAGTAACAACAGAGGTCGCCGGGGAATGGGATAACATCATAGAACTTAAATTCAGTATTTCTGACACGGGAATCGGGATCCCTGAAGAAAAACAAAAAGATATTTTTGATGCTTTTACACAAGCCAACGCATCCACCACACGTGAATATGGTGGCACCGGCCTGGGGTTAGCAATCACAAGGATGCTTGTGGAGAAGCTGGGAGGGCATATTGACCTGAAGAGCAAACCGGGTAAAGGAAGCACATTTACGGTTTATCTGAAATTCAAAAAAAGCCTGAAATCCCAACCGGAAGAAACGACTTTGACAGATAATATCCATTCCCTTGAAGGAGCGAATGTGCTGGTTGTTGAAGACAACGAGATCAATCAAAAAATAGTTTCACGATTACTGACAAAATGGAATGCCGTTGCCGATACTGCCGAGAACGGCAGGGTAGCCGTTCAGAAAGTCAAGAAGAATCAATACCATCTGATACTGATGGATCTGCATATGCCTGAAATGAATGGATATGAGGCCGCGCTGAAGATCAGGGAAATGGAAGGCGAATATTATCGTACAATTCCAATCCTTGCCATTACGGCATCTGCATTTGCAGAAGACAGGAAAAAAATATGCGAATCAGGCATGAACGGATACATTATCAAGCCATTTCATCCTGCCGAATTGAATTCAAAGATCTCGCGCTTCCTTAATATTAAATCACCTGTAATATAGCATTGTTCTATCCGGGCTCAAATGAGGATAAATGTTGGATAAAATATTAATTAGAAAGAGTCCATGTATAAACAAGGTCAGTTGGCAGGGAAATGAAAATGAAAAAAATGAATTGTAAAAAACCAGAAACCGGGTTACTATGAACGAAAAAATCAACCTACTGTATATTGGCACCAATACAGAAGCAATAAAAAAACTGATGGAACATCCGCGCATATCCTTAGATAAGATGGAGGATGTTATTTTGATCGAAAAAACCATTAATTCAGTCAGCAAACCAGATGTGATCCTCTGTGAACGGGTTATTTCCGGTGGCGACGGATTCCTGGCATACCAGATTTTAAGTAAATACCTTTCATGGAATTCAGTGACCTTTTTCCTTATTGCTGAAAAATATGAGAATGGAATTGCAGAACATGCAATGAAGCAGGGAATCGATGATTTATATGTACTTCCCTTACCATCCAATGAAGACCTGCTCAGCAGGATTGATTTCCTGAGGAAATATAAAAAGCAGAAGCAGGTTGAGAAAAGCCATTCCTTGCCAATATCAAGATACAAAATCCCCCTGTCAAAGCGACTGTTTGATATTGTGGTTGCCTCTTCGGCCCTGATCCTGCTATCCCCGTTTCTTTTGCTGGTGATGATCGCCATCAGGATAGAATCAAAAGGCAAGGTTTTCTATAGTTCAGTAAGAGTCGGACAAAAGCCCTTTAACTTTTATAAATTCCGGTCGATGCGCATAGGCGCTGAAGATGAACTTAAGAAACTTGCAAGGAAAAAGAACCAGTATATCACCCATGAGCCAGCTGCTGAAGTTGATTTCACCAAGCCCTGTAAGTGCATGCAAAAGAAAGACTTTGTCTATTGTTCACCGGTGCTTCATACTGATAAATACTCTATCTGCGATACATGGTATGTCAAGCAGAAAACAAAGGCCGAGAAAGCGACTCCCCCGTTCATCAAGATCCCGGATGACCCGAGGGTAACAAAGGTTGGCAAGATCATACGGAACACCAGCATTGATGAGATCCCTCAATTGATCAATGTTCTCAAGGGCGATATGTCGATCGTCGGTAACCGTCCGCTTCCGCTCTACGAGGCCGAAAAACTGACTTCAGATGACATGGCCAAACGATTCCTTGCCCCTGCAGGACTGACCGGTTTATGGCAGGTCGAAAAGCGCGGCAGGAAAGGAGCGATGTCTGACGATGAGAGAAAAAGTCTGGACCTACAATACGCCGAGCTGTTCCTTCAGAAGAAATATTCCCTTGATTATGATATGAAACTTATAATGAGAACCTTACCTGTAATAGTACAGAAGGAATCCGTTTAATGCTAACAATTTAACTAAAGTGTTTATGAACTATTTCCGAATCATTTTTTTGTTGGTCTGTTTTACCGTGTTGCTTAATAATCCTGGAGAGGCCCAGCAAAAAAGAAAATTCAACCCGCTGACGGATGACATTACTCAAATGGTACCGCCAATGAGTACACTGCTTGATTCTGCCTTCGCGCATGACCCGGCGCTGAGATTCGCACAACTGCAGTACGACATTGATAAAGGCGGCCTTCACAGCAGCCAGGCACAGTGGACACAGGATATAGGGTTACAAGCCAATGCCGGTTACGGGACCTTTGATTACCTATACAACAATGTGATCGGAGGAGGGACCCAGCAAACTACCACCTTAAAACAGAACGAACTTCAGTATGGTGTCGGCGGGTTTTTCAGGCTGCCGCTCTATGATGTTGTAAACCGCAAGAACCAGGTAAAGATAGCCAAGGCTGTGGTAAAACAGGCTGAGACACTCACCGAAACGCGGAAAAATGATATCCGGGAACTTGTCATCAAACAGTACAATGATATGATCGAGAAGCAACAACTGTTAAGGATCAAATCAAAGTACCTTGAAACATCCAGGATCAATACCCAAATGGCAGAAAAGGGGTTTGTAAAAGGGACTATTTCCCTTGACGATTATTCAAGGGTTTCTGAGATAGGGACTCAAACAGAGAGTGATTTTGAAACAGCAAAAACCGATTTCATCGATTCCTATATGATCATGGAAGTGATGACAGGCATCAACTTTAATATTAGCAATGAAATACCCCAGAACAATGAAAGCAACTGATCTACTACGTCTATTCAGGAAGCACATTATCTTACTGCTTTTAATCCCTGCATTACTGGGAGTGGCAGTTGCTTTCCTGACAAAGAATATCTACTCCTCCAAAACGACACTTTATACGGGGATGACAAGCGGCACCAGCGTGCAACTTGACCAGTCGTTCAATGTATTCACGACGAATGCGGCTTTTGACAATATGATCACTGTGATCCAGTCGAGAGAGACTTCACAGGAAGTTGCCATCCGTTTGCTTGCGCAGCACCTGATGTTCAGTCGTCATGATTCCCGCTTTATCTCGATGCAGTCTTTCCTTGACCTGAAACGGACCACACCGGCATACATCAACAAACTTATTGTCAGGCATGTTTATAAGAGGAGCAAGAGTGAAGCAGTTTTACAAAACTCCGACACTACAAAAGCTTCCGGGAGTTTTTCCTTTGCAGAGAAGAATCCTGATAATTCATTGAACCTGCAACCTTCTTACATTGATCCGGTTGCTTATGAGCAGACTGTAAAGAACCTGCATGATTACATGGTAAACGATGACACCAACTATGTCTACCGGCTGCTTAATTCAGGCAGCTCTCACTACTCGATCCAGGCTATATCTTCGGTCGGTGTGCAGCGCATATCATCCAGCGACCTGATTGAGCTGAAGTACAATTCCGATGATCCCGGCATCTGTCAGCAAACCCTGGTCCTGCTGACTGAAGTCTGTATGAAGAACTATAAAAAGATCAAGGAGAGCCGTTCTGATGCTGTGGTCAAGTATTTCGAGTACAAGCTGAAAGCAGGGGCTGCAAAACTTTCTGCAGCAGAAGACCGGCTGCTGAAATTCAATGAAGAAAACAAAATAGTGAACTTCGCCGACCAAAGCCGGGCTGCAGGGAACGCAGCAGGAAACCTCGAGGCTTTGCTGCAGAGCAAGCGCATTAAGCTGGCAGGGGATAACGCAGCAATAGAGAAGTTGGAAGATAAGATGAACGCCCAGCAAGACCTTCAGCAGAAGAGCGCCAAATTGATCGAAAAGCGCAATGAGCTTGCTGAAATAAACACCCGTCTTGCAACGGTGGGAAACGGTGATGCCAATTCCCAGGACAGCCAGGATGTAATCAACCTGAAGGCCCAGGCAGAAACTCTGAAAAGTGATATAAGCAACCTGGTTGATGAAATGTATAATTCTAAAGTATCGGCAGGAGATGCCTCCCAGACCAATATGATGGAGAACTACCTTGCCAGCGTAAAAGATTACCAGGAAACGAAATCTGAGATTACAGGGCTGGAGAGCAAGATACAAAACGCACAAAAAGAATATGACAATTATGCCCCGGCAGGGGTTATCCTGAAAAGGATCGAGCGTGACATCACAATTGCCGAGCAGGAGTATCTTGAATTGCTGAAGGGGCTCAACCTGGCAAAGTTAAAGGTTCAGGATGTCGAGCTTTCCTCAAATATCAAGCCGGTTGACCCACCTTATTACCCGTTGTTCCCAAATCCGACCAAGCGGCTGCTTCTCGTTGTTCTTGCCGGGTTGCTGGGATTTATAATCGTGGCTTCTGTCATCCTTGCGCTGGAATTCTTTGATGCAACTTTAAAGAATCCTGGTAAAGCCTCGAAGATACTTGGCCTCGACGCGGCAGGAGTTTATCCCAGGATAAATGAAAAGACAAATACAGTACATCTTCCATTCATCACCAACAGGTTAATGGAGATGATGATCCAGCAGGTGGAGCTTTATCCCAAAGGGCGCCTTACAAGCCATGAGACCCGTACCATATTATTTTTCAGCACACAGAATGAAGAAGGGAAAACGACCATTCTGAACAACCTGGCCAGAAAGTTGAAGAAACAAGGGAAGAAAGTGATAGTGGTTAATTTCTCGGGCGAATCCTTGCTCCAGACCGAGTTATCCAGGATGGATTCACAGGATGTCAACGAGCCTGTCCTGGAACCTTTATTGATCAACGAGCATCCTCGTGCTGCATCCCTGAAACCGGCAAACGGACATTCCGACCGCTCAGCAAACCAGGCAGGGTTAACATTGACGAGACCGGAAAACCAGGTTAACTCAGAAGAGCATGTGATCTATCATGTAGATGAAAGTTATTATTCCATCACCAATGCTGCAGACCTGCTTGCAGGAAGCGAGTTCAAACAGGCATTCCTGCCTGATTACATCCTCGTCGAGCTGCCGCCAATCCTTTACTTTCCTTACCCGGCAGGATTGGTTTCATCGTCAGACCTGTCAATAATGGTTTGCCGTTCAAACCGTGCCTGGTCGGAAGCCGACCAGGGGGCATTGGATACTTTTATGAAACGCACGCGGCACAACCCGCTTTTTATGCTTAACGGAGTTGAGATGCAAGTTGTTAAATCAGCTATCGGTGAGATACCCGGCAAGCAAACCTGGATACGCCGCTCTATGAAGAAAAAAGTCAGAATATAAATATCAAGTTATTACTAATCATACTCAATAATCTTTCATTGAACGCAACGATAAAAAAGGTCACTTCCGAAGCAAATTTCCTGTCACTTGCAGGTAATTTGTGCCTTTCACTATTTGGTTTCACTGCTTTTGCGCTCCTGATAAGGAGTTTCCCCCCTGAAGCATTCGGAAGGTGGGTGCTATATATAGCTTCTGCAGGTCTGATCGATATGTTCCGTTTCGGTATCACGACTACGGCAATTATCCGTTTCCTGTCGGGAGCAAAAGATGAAGACTGGCAGAAACTTGTAGGTTCATTCATCCTGATCATCCTATTGGCCACAGGCGGGCTGGCAGTGATCATATGGTCCTGCCAATTCGCATTTCCAGTCGCCATTGAACACACAGGATACGATCTTTTCTTTAAATGGTATCCTTTATTTATGTTCATCAACATTCCTTTTAATACTGCAGGTGTGATCTTACAGGCTGAACTAAAATTTGACAAGATACTGCTTATCAACAGCCTTTACAGTATCGGTTTTTTCGTTATCGTGCTGGTGAATTTCCTTTTTTTCAGGATGAGCCTGACAGAGATCGTGCTGGCACAACTCGGTGTCAACCTCATAACATCGATTATATGTATGTCAAAAGGATGGGATGGATTAAGATATGTTTTTAAAGCAACCAGGAGAACAAATAAAATACTGCTGGATTTCGGAAAATATACAACCTTCACGCTGATCGGCACGAACCTGTTAAGGAGCGCCGATACTCTGATCATCAGCTTTAGCCCAATGGGAACAGCGGCTGTTGCATTATACAGCATCCCGATGAAGCTCCTGGAGTTACAGCAAATCCCTTTGCGGAGTTTCGTTGCGACTGCTTTTCCGAAGATGTCCAAAGAAAGCCTGATGGGCAAAGTCCAGGAGGTAAGAGATCTTTTCTACACTTACTCAGGGGCTATGACTTATCTTTTTGCAATTGTAAGCCTGATAACATTTGTATTCGCTGACTACCTGGTGCTGATCCTCGGAGGCCACCAGTACCTTGGAACCGATCATGGCACAGGGGCCAGTGCAGTAATGATCGTCAGAATATTTTCGATCTATGGACTTCTGCTACCCATTGAACGGATGACAGGGATCGGGCTTGACAGTGTCAACCGGCCCGACAGGAATTTCTTAAAGGTCCTGTATATGACCATTACCAATGTGGTCGGTGATCTAATTGCAGTATTTATTTTCAAATCGCTTGCCGGTGTAGCCATAGGATCAGTGATCTTCACCATTTTCGGTGTATGGATAGGGATTTATTTCCTAGACAAAGAGATCGGCCTTGAAACAAAAAAGATATTTTCATCCGGTCTTGAATTTTACCAAAGGATGTACCAATCATTCAGGAGTCTTGGAAAACATGGTGTCCTGGGTTACGAGAATAACCAAAAGAAGTAATGAAAGTAATGGAAAAGGAGATCAACCAATTTGATACGGTGACAGGTTCTGATAAACTGGGCTCTGCAAAGTTCATATTGTTCCTTCTGGCGGCTACCGGGATCTCAATCTATGTGATCTGGCAGATGGACATTGGAGGAGCTTTGGCCCTGATCGCAATTCCTTTTATCCTGCTTTATTTCTACTGGCTTTTCAAGAGTCCGGTCACCGGACTATGGGCAGCAATCATCCTTGGATTTTTCCTGCTTGGCGTTGGACGTTATATCGATCCCAACATACAGGCGGGACTTGCGATGGACATTGTCCTGGTGATGACCTATGTTGCCTTTCTTATAGGACACTTTTATGATAAGGGGATATGGAAACCTGCAAAGAAAGACGTGACCCTGCTTGCTGCAATATGGCTGGGTTATTCCATACTGGAATTCTTTAACCCGGAAGCACGCAGCCAGACTGCATGGTTTGCAGGGATGCGTGGAATATCCTTATACATGATGCTCGTCATTCCGCTTGTTCTGCTTTTCATTAACAATCTTAAAAAAGTCGATGTCTTTTTTACCATCTGGGGGATCTTATCAATCCTTGCAAGCATGAAAGGCATCATGCAGATCGTTGCGGGCCCTGATCCATGGGAGAAGGTCTGGCTAAGCACTTCTGCAGGGCTGACGCATATCATCTGGGGCCAGCTGCGCGCTTTCTCGTTTATGAGCGATGCAGGACAGTTTGGCGCAAACCAGGCGTATTCTGCTGTCGTTGCGCTTATTGTCGCATTTGCCGACAAGAGAAGAGGGAGGAGATGGTTTTTCCTACTTGTGGCTGCCCTGGGATTTACAGGAATGTTCCTTTCAGGGACCCGTGGGGCCATCAGTATTCCTCTTGCCGGGCTTGCTTTCTTTTTCATCCTGCGCAAGAGCGGTGTAATGATGATCTCAGGAACAGTCCTGCTTTTGTTCGTATTTGTGTTTTTTAAATTCACTTATATCGGGCAGAGTAATTCATTTATCCGGAGGATGCGTACAGCCTTCAATCCCAATGATCCTTCATTGCAGGTGCGTCTTGAGAACCAGAAGAAACTCAAGGTCTATCTGTCGACCCGTCCCTTCGGAGGAGGAATTGGCCATGCAGGCGCAAAGGCCAAAGCATACCTTCCCAATGCATTTCTTTCAAATATTGCAACTGACAGCTGGTATGTGCTTATCTGGGCCGAACAGGGGATAGTAGGATTGGCTCTTCACCTATTCATCCTCTTTTATATCCTGATAAAAGGGTCTTACAAGATCATGTTCAGGATCAGGGATCCGATATTAAAAATGAAAATGGCAGCCCTGGCATCAGGAATGTTTGGTGTCATGGTTGCATCATACGGAAATGCAGTGCTTGGAACTATGCCAACAAGCCTGTTGATCTATACTTCAATGGCACTTATGCTTAACACAGAAAAACTTGATATTCAAAAATCAGAGATCTAAAACTGATGAACGCAAACATCAAAATAATGATCAATTCTTTTACAAAAAATCAGACATCATGACACTAACACATACAATTAATTCAACCGGACTTTATCCATTATCATCTGCACAGAGCAGGATATGGTTCATGGAGAATCTTGACAGGACCATTACCGCGTACAATATCCCGCTTGATTTCAGAATTACCGGAACATTAAATCCAACCCTGCTCGAAAAAAGCATCAACATGCTCATCGAACGGCATGAAGCTTTGCGGACCATCTTTGTGGATATAAAGGGTTTCCCTTATCAAAAGGTCTTGCAGGAATGCATTGTTCCCCTTGAAATCATTCATCTTGAAAAAGAAGCAGAACAGCAGAGACAAGATCATATCAGGCAGCTTTCGTTGGAAAATGCGGAATATAAATTTGATATTGTCCATGGTCCTCTTTGTCATTTCAGGCTGCTCGTCACAGGTCACCAGGAATACATATTTCTCCTGAATTTTCATCACCTGGTAAGCGATGCTGCTTCAGTAAGCATATTTATGGATGAGATGGTCGAGGTGTACCAGTCGCTGGTCAATAATAAAGAGCCCGACCTAAGTCCTTTAATATACAAGTATTCAGAGTATGCTGCATCAGAAAAAGAGTGGCTGAACGGGGAAGAATACAAGAAACAAATAAATTACTGGAAAAAAGAACTATCCGGCATTCCTGATGTGTTGCGGCTACCCATTGATTATAAACGGCCGAAGATCCAGACTTTTAAAGGAGCCGAATATTATTTCAGCATTGACCGTGACCTGAAAGAAAAGCTCGGGGCGATCAGCCAGAAAAACGGCACGAGCTTGTTTATGTCGTTACTGACGGCATTCGGAGTCCTGCTATCGAGGTATTCCCTGCAGGATGACCTCGTAATTGGCGTTCCTGTGGCAAAAAGAAATCATTTTGAATTGGAATCGCTGATAGGCGCATTAATAAACAGCCTGCCGATAAGGTTCAACTTCACAGAGGATACCACTTTTACAGAGACAATCCGGAAGACCAAAGAAAGATTTTATGCTGCCTTTGAAAACCAGGATGTACCTTTTGAACGCCTGGTCGAAGAATTGAATGTGAAGCGTAATATGAGTTCACCTCCTATTTTCCAGGTCCTATTCAATTATCTCACAATGTTTAAGAAAGAGATCCGAATTCCCGGACTTCTTTTCCAGAGGCTTGACGGGGAGCGTGTTGCATCCCAGGTAGATCTGAACCTGACTATCAATGACTATAAAACCAGCCTTGAATTCAACTTTGAATATAATCCAGACCTGTTTACAGAAGAAACAATCGTCCGCCTGGCAGGAAATTACCTTACCTTCCTGCAGCAAATTCCTACCAGGGAAGACCTGCCAGTACGGGCGATTTCTTTACTGACACCTGCCGAATCCGACCTTATGATCAGGGAGTGGAACCAGACCGGTGCAGAGTATCCAAAAGACAAATGCATTCATCAGCAGTTTGAAGAGCAGGTGAAGAAGACGCCTGATTCTGTTGCCGTTGTCTTTGAAAATGAGAAGCTGACCTATGCAGAATTGAATGCCAGGGCCAACAGGCTTGCACATTACATGGCCGGCAAAGGCGCAAAGGAAGACACCATTGTGGCGATCTGTCTTGAACGCAGCATGGACCTTGTAGTTTCGTTCCTTGCCATTTCCAAGACCGGGGCTACCTATCTCCCTTTGGACCCGATCTTCCCGAAAGCCAGGCTGGGATTGATCCTGGATGACGCACAACCAGTGCTCTTTATCACTCAACATTCACTCATTGATTTACTTCCCAAGTGCAATGCTGAAGTCATTTATATGGATGACCGGAGTACTTACGCCAACGAGTCCGCTGAAAACCTTAATTATGGCAACCCTCAAAAAGCAGCCTATATCATCTATACATCAGGTACGACAGGAAAGCCAAAAGGTGTCCTGGTAAAGCAACATTCAACATTGAATGCCGTCAATTCCATTACAAAAAGACTTCGTGTTACCTCACATGATATTCTGCTAGCTGTTACCACAGTTGCTTTCGATGTAGCGGAGATGGATTTCTACCTTCCGTTACTTAACGGGGCAAAATTGGTGATAGGGACGCAGGAGACCATGCATGATATCGAGTTGCTCAAAACAAAGATCGAAGAATCAGGAGCCACCCTGCTGCTTGCCACGCCGGTCACTTTTAAGATGCTGATCATGAGCTCATGGAAAGGCAAGCATGATCTCAGGGTACTGAGCGGGGGAGAGGCGCTCTCAAGGGAACTGGCCGGCAAATTACTCCAGCTTTGCGGAGAGGTATGGAATGGATGTGCACCCACAGAGACTACGATCTATTCTCTTGTCCAGAAAGTAATGCCGGAAAATAATACCGGCGAAGGATATGTCGAAATCGGAAGGCCTATAGATAACACAGTCCTGTATGTACTGAACACGAAAAAGGTACCAGTCCCGATAGGTGTTCCCGGTGAACTGTATATTGGCGGGGAAGGGGTCTCACTTGGTTATATCAACCTGCCTGAACTGACAAAAGAACGCTTTATCCAGGACACTTTCGGGAGTGATCCTGAAAAAAAGATATATAAATCAGGAGACCTTGTCCAGTACCAACCCGATGGTACGGTCGCTTTTCTTAACCGCGTTGATTTCCAGGTTAAGATCAGGGGTTTCAGGATAGAGCTCGGAGAAATTGAATCCATTCTTTCACAGGTGAAAGGGATCAAGGAAAATGTAGTGATCGTGAGGGATGACAAAGCAGGGGAAAAGATGCTTGTTGCGTTTTATATCACAGACGGGAGCAAAGAAGTAACCCAAAAGGAAATCCGCCAATATCTCAAGGAGAGGTTGCCTGATTATATGATCCCTGCAGCTTTCGTTATTCTTGAACGATTTCCTTTGACAAGCACCCTGAAGGTTGACCGCAATGCATTACCAGATCCCGACCTGGATGGCTCAAGGGAATCAACAGGATATGTTGCCCCGAAGACCCAAACGGAGCAAAAACTTGCGCAGATCTGGTCATCGCTGCTGAACCAGAAAAAGATCGGGGTACATGATGATTTCTTTGAGATAGGCGGCCATTCAATGCTGGCTGTAGCACTCATGGTGAAAATCGAGAAAGAACTGAATATCCGCTTACCACTGGCTTCTTTATTTGATCACAGCACAATCCATCTCCTTGCTGAATTGATCGATAAGGATGCGGATTCCATCGAATGGAGGTCATTAGTGCCAATCAGGCCGGCAGGAACGAAAAAACCTTTGTTCCTTGTGCACGGATTGGGACTGAATGTCCTGCTCTATACCACTATTATTAACTTCCTGGATCCTGAGCAGCCGGTTTACGGCCTCCAGGCTAAAGGGCTGAATGGGACGGACAAGCCACTGGATACGATCGAGGAGATAGCAGCCTATTACATTACGGAGATACAAACTATTGATAAAGAGGGTCCTTATGCCCTGGCAGGCTTTTCGCTGGGAGGGAAGATAGCTTATGAAATGGCAAGACAGCTGGATGAGATGGGGAAGAAGGTAAGTTTCCTTGGTTTACTTGATGCCACAGCCGAAGGATCTGTCGCCTACTACCCGCTTTTAAAGAGAACCGGATACCGGGTAAATCATTTAGTGAACTACGTTGCATGGAACATCGCCAGTTTCTTCAAAGAGCCGAACCAGACAAAGCTATCGGTGATCCGTTTAAAATGGAATGGATTGTTGAAAAAGTTGCGTGGAATGGATATTAAGGTCCAGAAACAGGATCTCATTTCCAAGGGCACAAAAGATGAGCTTCCAAAATTCTTAAGGAAAGTTCACAAAGCCAACAGCCGTGCCAGCAGGAATTATGTTGTAAAGCCTTACAACGGAGCCGTCTATCTTTACAAAGCAGCAAAACAAACGTTCTACATCCAGGAACCGGAGAATTATGGATGGAACAAAGTCGCAAAGGGCGGGATTATTGTTCATGTAATCCCCGGAGAGCACTCCAATACATTCGCGCCACCTAACGATAAATATTTTGCAGAGATATTGCAAAAGAACCTAGACGAAGCAATAATAGAATAAACCCCGGTCAGAGACAAAAACAGGAGTGAATAATGAGAAGAGAAGTGTCAAGAACGGATAATATGAAAGCAATGAAAAGCAGATATGATACAGGATGGGAGAATATGATCAAACCAGATAAGATTACAGTGAAGACGTCAGAGTTGACCAATGAATTCACCGGGCCGACAAATGAGGAGTCGTTCAGGCAACTTTATGAATGGAACAGGACGAAGGCAAATTATCCCAGTGATAAATGTATCCATCACCTGTTCGAGGAGCAGGTGACAAAAACCCCTGACAATATCGCCGTAATTTATGAAGATGACCAGGCGACCTATTCAGAGCTGAATACAAGGGCCAACCAGTTGGCGCATTATCTCTCAAAAGAAGGCGTGAAGGAAGGGAGCATTGTTGCACTTTTCGTGGAGCGCGGAATAGACATGGTATCAGCACTGCTGGCCATCTCAAAGACAGGGGCCACCTACCTTCCCCTGGACCCGATCTATCCAAAAGCACGCCTGGAACTGGTACTTGAAGATGCAAAGCCTGTTGTTTTCCTGACACAAAGGTCATTGCTTGACCTGGTACCCCAGTCGGATGCAAAATTCCTGTTCATTGATGACAAGGAAAAGTACAGCAATGAACCTACAGATAATCTTCCTTATGGCAACCCACTAAGGCCATTGTACATCCTTTTCACCTCCGGATCTACCGGTAAGCCAAAGGGGGTGCCGGTCCTTCAACATTCGACAGTGAATGTTGTCAATGTTTTTTCAAAGTTTCTGAAGGTAACCCCGCAAGATATCATGATGACGGTTACCACCATCGCCTTTGATCTTGCGGAGCTGGATATTTACCTGGCGCTGCTGAACGGAGCAAAGCTGGTACTTGGAACCACCGAGACTGCCATGAGCATGGAGAAGCTCATCAACAGGATTGAGTCCAGCAATGCAACCATCTTCCAGGCAACGCCGATCACCTACAAAATGCTGATCCAGGCAGGATGGAAAGGGAAGCAAGACCTTAAAATCATCAGCGGGGGAGATGCAATGCCAAGGACACTTGCAATGGAACTTCTGAAGAGGACCCGTGAATTCTGGAACTGCTACGGTCCGACCGAGACCACGATTTACAACACAGCAAAGAAAGTCACACAGGAAGACGGTACCGGAGAAGGGATAGTTTCTATTGGCAAAGCCTTTGACAACAATACGATGTATATCTTAGATGAAGAGATGAAGCTCGTTCCGGTCGGCATTACAGGTGAATTGTACATCGGAGGGGCAGGGTTATCGCCAGGTTACCTAAACAATCCTGAGCTGACTGCATCAAAGTTCATGAGGAACCCATTCAGCAGGGGAGCCGATGATATTATTTACAAGACAGGGGATCTAATAAAGTACCTGCCCGATGGAAATATGGCCTTTATTGCCAGGGCCGATCACCAGGTCAAGATCCGCGGATTCAGGATCGAACTCGGCGAGATAGAATCAAACCTCCGCGGTTATTCAGGAATTAAAGAAGCAGTCGTGATCGCACGTGAAAATGCCTCTGGTGAAAAAATACTGGTTGCTTACTATACAACTGATGAATCAGCACATATCAGGCTTATTCAACTTCGCAATTTCTTAAAAACAAGATTGCCTGACTACATGATCCCTTCAATACTATCAGAACTGGAAAAGATCCCACTTACCGTCAATAATAAAGTTGACAGAAGAGCACTTGCAAATGCAGATCTTCCCAAGGCTGAAGAAGAGGAGGATTTCGTCGCACCTTCAACGGCCATTGAAATACGGCTGGCAGAAATATGGACAGAGATACTAAAGACCGATAAGATCGGTATCCACACCGGGTTTTTCGAACTCGGCGGGCATTCATTACTGGCTACCCAGCTCATTGCAAGGATCAAGAAGGAGTTCAATGTTGAACTGCCATTCCGCAGCATTTTTGACCAGATCACGATCTCGGGACTGGTAAAATACATTGAGGAACATTCAGAGATCCGGCAGGAAGAGAAAAAGCGTTCAATTCCAAAGTCAGCCGGCGGAAGGGATGAATATCCACTTTCATCTTCCCAGAAAAGGATATGGTTCATGGAGAATTATAATCCCGGGATAAGGGCTTATAATATCCCTCTTGACTATCACATTGAGGGTGACCTGGACATCAAGGTCCTTGAGAAGGCACTTGATCACCTCATCCGGCGGCATGAATCCTTCAGAACCATCTTCCCCGAGGTGAATGGAGAGCCGGTCCAGAAGATAATGACTGAATTGCCTGCAAACCTTTCTGTCGTGCGACTTGAAAGAGAGCCGAATGAAAAGGTCCACGCATTGATCAAACAGTATTCTTCAGAAAATGCCAATTACAAGTTCAACCTTGAGACGGGGCCATTGTACCGGTTCCAGATACTTGTGACAGGGGAGAAAGAGTTTACCTTCCTGATCAATATTCACCATATCATTACTGACGCTATATCCCTAAGTATATTCATGGACGAGCTCGGAGAGGTCTATCATTCATTAATCAATAATGAAAATAAGAATCTGCCGGCAAACCCTATAAGCTATACCGATTTCGCTCTTTTTGAGAATCAGTGGCTGAGCGGAAAGGAATACGGGCCCCAGCTTGAATTCTGGAAAAAGGAGCTCAATGGAGTGCCCGGAGTACTGCAACTTCCGATCGATCTTCCACGCCCCAGGGAAATAACCTATCATGGTACAGAATATCATTTTGATATCGAACCTGAGCTTAAGGATAAACTTGCCGCTCTGAGTACTAAGATGGGGACAGGATTATCCATGTCACTTTTAAGTGCATATGCTATCCTTCTTAAGCGTTATTCCCAGCAGGAAGATTTTGTCGTCGGCTTTCCTGTTGCAAACCGTACCTATCCGGAACTTGAATCACTGACAGGAGTATTTATCAACACTCTGCCTATCCGGTTCACGTTCCCTGATGAGATCACAGTTCCTGAGGTTATCGGGAATACAACGAAAAGGTTTTTATCAGCTTATGAGAACCAGGAGATCCCTGTTGACCTCATCGTTGAAGAATTGAAGCTGAAAAGGTCACCAAATATCAATCCGTTGTTCCAGGTGCTTTTCAATTACCTTGCAGGCTACCCGAATGAAGTAAAGATCCCGGGAACGAATTTCCAACTGACGGAAGGGGAGAGGGTTGCAGCACAGTTTGACCTGACGCTTACGGTAAATGACCAGCGACCGGGTTTTAAATGCACCTTCGAGTATAATACAGACCTTTTCAGGGAGGATACGATCGCCCGCATGGCAGGACATTACCTGACCCTGCTTCGCGGAATAGCCGAAAATGAGACATTGAACATTGAAGCCATCCCATTGCTGACAGACCGGGAAACCAGGGTGATGCTGGAAGAATGGAACAAAACGTCCCTTGATTATCCAAAAGAAAAATGCATCCATCATCTTTTCGAGGAACAGGTAATCAAAACACCGGATGCGGTTGCAGTCGTATTTGAAAACGAGCAGATGACCTATAGTGAGCTTAATGTAAAGGCGAACCGGCTGGCCCGTTATCTTGTAAAACAGGGAGTCAAAGAAGGGGACATTGTTGCGATCTGCGTGCACAGGAGCATCGATCTTATAGCCGGGTTGCTGGCCATCTCGAAGAGCGGTGCCACCTATCTTCCACTTGATCCGATCTATCCAAAGGCAAGACTGGCGCTTATCCTCGAGGATGCAAATCCACTGCTGATGGTCTCCGAATCAAGCATGACAGGAAACCTTCCTGAAACCGGAGCCAGGATCGTACTTCTTGATAAAGAAGAAGAATATTCTTCAGAATCTGCAGCGAACCTGCCTTATGGTGATTCAAACAATCCTGCTTATATTCTTTATACGTCAGGCTCAACAGGAAAACCCAAAGGCGTGCAGATAAAACAACATTCACTGGTCAACCTGGTCCGTTCATTCAGCAAGTTACTCCAGGTCACAAACCGGGATATCCTGCTTGCCGAGACCACCATCTCTTTTGACATAGCAGAGCTGGAAATGTACCTTCCGCTCATCAGCGGGGCAAAACTGGTTATCGCAACTGAAGAGACCGCACTGAACGTAGAATTGCTGAAAAGCAAGTTAGATGAGGCTGACGCTACAATATTCCAGGCCACACCTGTAACCTACAGGATGCTGATCCTCAGCGGATGGAAAGGAAAAAAGAACCTTAAGGTGGTCAGCGGCGGAGAGGCGTTCCCAAAGGAGCTTGCCAGGGAAGTTTTATCGCGGTGCAAAGAAGTATGGAATTGCTATGGGCCGACCGAAACGACCATTTATTCAACAGGAAAAAAACTTACCCCAGATGATCATACCGGGGAAGGCTATGTGTCTATCGGCCGCGCGCTGGACAATACAACATTGTTCGTCCTGAACCAGAAACTGATGCCTGTACCGGTCGGTATAGCAGGAGAACTTTACATTGGCGGCGACGGGGTTTCGACAGGCTATCTTAACCTTCCCGGGATGACCAGTGACCGGTTCATCCAGGACCCGTTCAGCAAGGATCACGGGTCGAGGATCTATAAAACCGGTGATGTAGTCCAATATTTACCTGACGGGAACCTGATATACCTGAACAGGGCTGATAACCAGGTGAAGATACGCGGTTTTCGTATCGAACCCGGTGAAATTGAATCAGTCATTGCGAAATATGAAGGGGTCAAGGAAAATGTCGTCATTACACGTGTTGACGGACAGGGAGAGAAGATCCTGGTGGCTTATTATGTGACAGATAAAAATCAAGGATTAAATGAAACTGAACTAAGGCAGTATTTAAAAGAGAAATTACCTGATTACATGGTCCCATCCGCAATTGTCGTGATGGATAAACTTCCGGTGACGGCCAATAACAAAGTGGACAGGAAAGCCTTACCGGAACCTGAACTCTTTTCCACATCCATTTCGAAGGAATACCTGGAGCCGAAGACAGTTACTGAGAAAAAACTTGCTGCCATCTGGTCTACCATACTGAAGATCGAAAAGATCGGTATCCTGGATGATTTCTTTGAGATCGGCGGCCATTCGATGATCGCGGTCACCATGATCATAAAGATCGAAAAGGAATTCGGGATCAGGCTTCCGCTTGCGATCTTGTTTGAGCAGAGCAACATCCAGAAACTGTCGAAGGTGATCGACAACGGCATAGTGCCTGACAAATGGAGATCCCTTGTGCCGCTCAGACCGGCAGGATCAAAGAAGCCACTCTTCCTGATCCACGGGTTGGGGCTGAATGTCCTCTTATATACCACCATTATCAACTACCTTGATCCTGAACAACCTGTCTACGGACTGCAGGCCAGAGGACTTAACGGAACAGACCAGCCATTGGAGACTATCGAGGAGATCGCAAAATATTATATATCAGAGATCATGACGGTTGACAGCGAAGGCCCTTACCAGCTTGCAGGCTATTCCCTCGGAGGCAACATTGCCTATGAAATGTCCAGACAATTAACGGCGATGGGGAAGAAGGTGAGCTTTACAGGCCTCCTGGATGCCGCTGCAGAAGGACCTGTAAACCACAGTTCCATTTTCAGGGAGATTGCATCAGGAGTGAAATATGCGTTGACTTACACCTTATGGAATATCTCCTATTTCTTCAAGACATCCAAGGAGTCTAAGTTCTCGATCATCCAGCGCAGGTGGCGCGGACTATGGAAAAAGATGAGGGGGATGGATATCGAACCAAGTACTGTAAACCGGGCTTCAAAGGGAGAAGAGAAAGAACTACCAAAATACATGCGCAGGGTACACCGCGCAAACCGCAGGGCCGGTAGACGTTATTACATAAAGTCATACAGTGGGCAGGTGCACCTGTTCAAGGCAGAGCACCAGACATTTTATATCTCCGACCCTGTTAATTATGGCTGGGATAAATATGCACGCGGCGGAGTGGTCATACATGAAGTTCCCGGGGAACACTCAAGCACATTTGCCCCACCGAATGACAGGTACTTTTCAGCCATCCTCCAGAGGAGCCTGGATGAAACAATGAGGCAATCATGAGCAGAACCAACCTGACGGCACAACCTGCAGAAAACAGGGACAGCTTTTTCAGGGAAACTGACTGGCTGTCACTCCCGGAGCTTAACTCCCCGGCAGTGATCGTGATCAAGACTGAACAATCCGGCCGCGAAGAGCTGATCAGGCTGGGAAGCTTTTTATCAGAGGAAGAAATGGCAAAAAGCCTGAGATTCAGGTTCAATCATGACAGGATGAGCTATGTTGTTGTTCATGGGTTATTGCGATGGATATTGGGAAAGCACCTGGGGGTATCACCAAAAGAGATCGGGTTCAGCTATGGGGTGTCCGGGAAACCTTCAATCACAGGATACGACAGGAGAATGTTCTTTAATCTTTCGCACAGCTCAGGCGTATCTGTCCTTGCATTTGACCCGGGACATGAGATCGGGGCAGATGTTGAAAAGATCTCTGAGGATTTTGAATACGAACCTATTGTAGAAATGTTCTTTACCAATAAGGAGAGAGCGTACATCCATGACTTAAAGGAGTTGTCACGAGAACGATTCTATGAATTATGGACGCGAAAAGAAGCTTTCCTGAAAGCTACGGGAGCAGGAATCACAAAGGATCTCCGTGTGGAGGTGCTGGAAGATAAAATGACCGGAAATGCAATCAGCGGTCAACCGGGTAAACAGATGGACTTATTATTCAAGTCGATGATCTATGATAATAATTACAGGATCACCCTTGCGCTAAACCCTGGTTCCTCAGGGATCCGCTTAGTTGCCCCGGGAGATAATGCAATCAGAATAATGAACAGCGAAGCATGATAAAAGGAAGAGATATAATCGTCACAAGCCTGCAGTCCTGGGACATAGACATCGGCAGCAATGTCAAGAATATTGCGACCGAGTTTGCACGGAGTAACCGGGTCCTTTTCGTAAACTACCCCCTCGACAGGGCCACAATCCTGAGGAAGAGGAAAGACCTGAAAGTCAGGAAGCGCCTGGATATCCTGAAAGGAAAGGAGGATGACCTCGTTCGTATCAGCGACAATCTATGGACCTTATATCCAAGGACAATACTGGAATCCATCAATTGGATCCCATGGGACAGGGTGTTTGACAGGTGGAATATGATAAACAACAGGCGGCTGGCGAGGCAAATTCGGTCAGCTATTGACCGTCTCGGCTTCAGGACCCCCATTCTCTTCAATGATTGTAATATTTATCGCAGCCTCTATCTCAAGGAACTGCTTGAACCGCAGTTGTCGGTATATCTTTTACGCGACAACATTATTACGATGGATTTCTGGAAGCGCCACGGGAAAAGAACAGAAGCCTTACTGATAGGGAAATCGGACCTTGTGCTCACTAATTCGGATTATCTTGCCGGCCGGGCAAGGCAGTACAACCATGCAATCGTCAATATCGGTCAGGGTTGTGACCTGTCAATGTACGAAAAGAGCAAAGTCACTCCGGTACCTGAAGATATCGCTGCCATTCCATCACCTGTTATCGGCTATACGGGGGTGCTGACCATCCAGCGGCTTGACATTGATCTCATTTGTTATCTTGCAGAGCACTACCCGCAATGGAGCATAGTCCTTGTGGGCCCTGAAGATGAAACCTTCAAGAAAAGCGACCTGCATACAATGAAAAATGTTCATTTCCCGGGAAACAAAAGGCCGGATCAGCTGTCACAATATATTGCCCGTTTCGATGTGGCAATCAATCCGCAGATAATAAATGAGATGACCATTGGCAATTATCCTTTAAAAATAGACGAATACCTCGCCATGGGGAAACCTGTCGTTGCAACGAAGACGCAAGCGATGTCGTTGTTCGAGCAACATATACATCTTGCCACCGGCAAAGAGGACTTCGGGAAAGAAATTGAAAAAGCTTTGACTGAAAGTACGCCGGAACTGGAAACATCCAGGGAAATGTTTGCGCGCGATCATTCCATTGAAAACAATGTCAGAAAAATATACAAAGCGATGGAAGAGATACCGGGCAGACAGCAGGACGCACAGGGGCAGTCAAAAGAAAAGGATAAACAACCAATCAAATTACCCAGGCGATCATTGCAAAAAGTCAAAACTCATGCATAAATACATTCATTTTCTCGCCGCACTCTTTTTTCTTTGCATTATTGGTAACCAGGAAGCCCGTGCAGCGCATCCAAGGATCATAGTTCCAGTCAATACATTTTATATCGATGGAAGCGGGAGACCCTATAATCAGTTACAGCCGGGGGACACCCTGTTCTTCGAGGGAGGAAGCAAGAATTACCTGCAGATTAAGAACTTCACGGGCAGCGCCCGTCTTCCCATAGTGTTCACGAACATCGACGGGATGGTAACTATAAACACCGACTGGTATTACGGCATCGTCCTCAATAATTGTCATTATGTAAGGCTGACCGGTACGGGCGATACACGATATTTCTACGGATTCATGGTTTCGCGTGTCCAGGGGGGAGCAGGGTTAAGCATTGGATACCTTTCCTCAGATTTTGAAGTCGACCATATTTATATTTCGAACACCAAGATCCAGGGAGTGTTTGCCAAGACCGACCCGGACTGTACGCTGACCTCAGTGCGCAGTAATTTCACACAGTACAATTCCGTATTCCATGACAATTATATTTCCAATACCGGGTGTGAGGGTTTTTATATCGGCAGCAGCTTTTATTCAGGAGAGACCATCACCTGCAACGGAAAGGATACGGTAGTCCTGCCAAGTGTCCTCAAAGGGGTGAGGGTTTACAACAACATTGTGAAGTTCACAGGGTGGGATGGCATCCAGGTAGGGTCGGCTGTTTCAGATTGCCTGATATTCAATAACCTGGTGATGTATGACAGCCAGGCAGGGGTGAGTGGCCAGATGTCAGGATTTATGATTGGCGGCGGAGACCAATGCGACTGTTATAACAATTACATATACAAAGGCAAAGGAGATGCCATTGAGAGCCTTGGGCTCGGGAACTACAAGATCTATAATAATGTCATTGTGGCCCCGGGATATAATTATTATCCGATGGATCCGGGCAAGATGAAATACGGGATCTATGTGAATGATTGTTCAACTATTCCGGGGCGGTCGTTTTCAATCCTTTTCAATGACATCATCAATCCGAAGACAAACGGGATCAGGTTTTCCAGCATCCTGAGTGCCAATAACCTGATCGCCTCCAATGCTATAACCGGCCCGGGGGCGGGAGCCAATGGCTATATCGTGCTTACTGATCCGTTATGCCATGTCCAGCAGAAGAACAACACTCTTTCCATGACATCTACCGGTGCAGGGTTTGCAGACACAACTTATGCTATGATCAACACTTTAAGCCAGATGAGTACCGGGTATAAAGACAAGAATGCCACCTATGATCATTTCTATCATACGAGGCCTTATGGAAAGGGTTTGGATATCGGGATGAATGCATATAACCCCAAGTACCCGCCGTTGAAAGACGCTCCTTTAGTAAAAAATGAGATCTGTAGTTCCAGTGATCCAGTGGATAAACAACTGACAATTACCATCAAGCGGGAGCCATTTCCTGATCCCGCAGAATCAAAGGTGGCTATGACCTATACCATCAACAGCACCTATGATGTAATTATAGACGTTTACAATTCCGGCGGGTTCCAGATCAATCATATCAGCGAGGCCGGAGTAGTAGCGGGGGATCATGATACAGAACTTGATGTAAGTAAATACCCTGAGGGGGTGGTCCTGTTCACACTGAGGGCGGGGAAGGGGTCTGTTTCGGGGAAGTTTATAAAAGTCAAGTGAAGGGGTCACAAGGTCACAAGGTCACAAGGTCACAAGGTCACAAGGTCACAAGGTCACAAGGTCACAAGGTCACAGGGTCACAAGGTTTTAGCTCGACAGAGGTTGGACAAGTGGAGGAAGGTGAATTAAAAATTAAAAATTAAAAATTACGGGCCTTGGCTGGCGCGCGCCAGCTGGGGAAGTGAGATGTGAGTGTTCTTATTGTGGTGGTTTTCCGAGAACGATATTGAAGTTAAAATAGGGGTGTTGGAAGTTGGACATGAGGCGGACCCAGAGGGGGAGGATCTGCTCGACGCCGCGGGCTGAGGTGATGTCGCCAAGATCAAGGATATTGGCATCTTTCCAGCCGAAACTAATCAGCAGGCTTCGTATTTTCGATTTTGCTTCTGTATCGTTTCCACAGATGAAGAGGGTATGGTCACCAGGTACCAGTGAAGGGTTGACCATGAGTGCAGCGGTCATTGTGTTAAGGCTCTTGACAACTTTTGTTTCGGGGAATGATCGCTGGATCTGTTCAGCGAGGGAGTCGGTATTGCTGACCCAGAGGGTGGGAGGCATGCCATGCGAAAAATCGAGGGGGTTGGCAACGTCGAGGAGGATCTTATCTTTCAGATGATCATGGCCTGCATGTTCGAGAGCGTTCATCGAGCCCATGCCATTGGTGGCGTTGATTATTAATTCAGCAGATGAAGTTGCATCTGCGAAAGAAGCGACCCTGATCTTTGAGTGTGTTGTATGCCATTGACCGAATAACGGTCTGCCGTAATTACCGGTCCCTTTCTTATCCAAGGATCTTTGAACATCACCTGTCCCGATGGTCACATCATGGCCAAGTGTTGCCAGCTTTTCTGCAAGGGTTTGTCCTACAACTCCCGTTCCTAATACTGCTATTTTCATATTCAGATGTTTTAATGTTATTTTTATTTAGAACAAATTTACAGAAAAAGGAGAGTTTTGTCAAGGGTTTTTCATCGTGACACGTAACGCGAAAAATTTGAAAATTTGAAAATTTGAAGATTTGGAGATGAGCAATTTGAAAATTTGAAAATTTGGAGATTTGGAGATGATCAATTTGAAAATTTGAAGATTTGGAGATTTGGAGATTTGAAAAAGTCACAGGGTCACAGACGTATTTCAAGTGCCAAGTGCCAAGTGCCAAGTGCCAAGTGCCAAGTGCCAAGTGCCAAGTGCCAAGTGCCAGGTGTCAGCTGAGAAATATTTTGCTCGTTAAAAACGAGCAGTGAGTCGGCACGCGTCACAGACGCGCGCCAGCGGGAGAGCTGGGGGGAATTATCTGATCAGCCCAGCATGGATAGGTTACAGTGGAGACTTACTTTTTAGGTCCCTGTAAAGAGTTAGCCCAGTTGCAGAGGGTATTTAATCCATCTGTTGTCACGGCAGCATCCGGGTGTTTTGTTAAGAAGCCTTTCTGCGGCATTTTGGCTTTTGTCACCTGGGTGCACATATCTTTAGCTTTTGCAGCTTTCTTTTCCGGCGCATATTTATTCCAGCTTGTGAAATCAAGGTGTGAGACTGCCATCATATTGCCAGGTTGGGAATGACATGGGAAACATGATTTTTCGACAATCTTCTGCACATCTGGAGGTAAGGATTGACCAACGGCAGTGCCTTTCTGGTCATTCTGGGCATTTGAGTGATTAATGATCAGCGTGGAAATAAAAAATACGCTTATTAATGCAATGGTAATGCTGATGGGTTTTTTCATAACATAAAAAGTTTAATGATGGTACATGATCTTGTTTACGATCCAAAGATAATATAAAATATACAATTTTGATCAACATTTAAAAGCGGATCACGGGTATAAACCCCAGGGCAAGCCCTGGACGCTAATTCCGCCCCAAGGGGCGGGGTATTATACCCTCCGACTTCGTCGGGATTGTTCAACTATCAATTTTAATTCACTATGTTCTTAAAATTGAAGTTTCACGAATAAAACTTTTCACTTTGTCATATGACGAATTAAACTATTATTTATATTTACTGCTGGAAATATTGGGGTGCCGGTTTATCGCGACCCACCTTTAAATCATCAGAAAAAAAATTGTTATTATTATTATAACCAGTCAGAAAATCAATAATTTCTAACCTTAAATCTAATGAACATGAAAAGAAAAACTCTCTGGATCTCCTCTTTAGTTGTTATCGCACTGTACTTTCTCATGCAAGCCGGGTGCAGTAAAAGCAGTTCATCTTCTACAAGCAGCGCAAATCCAAATGCAGGACCCGACGTTACGGATGTGGACGGGAATGTGTATCATTCTATCACAATAGGAACGCAGGTCTGGATGGCTTCAAACCTGAAGGTCACACATTACCGCAATGGTGTTGCGATACCCAATGTTACTGACAGCACACAATGGTCAAACGATACAACGGCTGCTTACTGCAGTTATAACAATGATGCCCAGATGACTGTTACCTATGGACGTCTTTACAACTGGTACGCAGTGGCTAATGCCAACAATCTTGCGCCAACCGGCTGGCATGTAGCGTCAGATTCAGAGTGGACAGTGCTGACTACCTTTCTTGGAACCAGTCCGGGAGGAAAGCTCAAAGAGACCGGATTAACTCATTGGACCAGTCCAAATACAGGTGCAACGAATTCTTCAGGGTTTACCGCACTCCCGGGTGCAGACCGCAGTTATATCGGCCAATTTCATAATCTCGGGATCTATGGCCTATTCTGGACCTCGTCACAATCAGGAGGAAACGGGATCGACCGGATATTAGATAATACCAGCGCAAATGTGTACAGCATTAATTACCCTAAGGGGAATGCGTTTGCAGTGAGGTGCGTGAAAAATTAGAAGGGACAAGGTCACAAGGTCACAAGGCAAGTTGTGAAATGAGATCGTATGAATAATTCGATAGGGAACAAAGCTTCTTTTATTTGTTAAAGATCATCTTCCAATCATTCTTCATGCTAACGACGATCCACTTATGGGGTGCAGCTTCCTTAAGCGCCTTCTCAGCGCCTTCGTCATAGCTATACTCGCGCAGAGGATCATCATGGTGAACCAGGAGCTGGAGGGAAGGACCTGTTCTGCCCTGAGAATATTCGAGCATCGCCAGATCTCCATTCGAGTTCCCTGCTGCGATCACAGGGCGTTTTCCTATAATAAATGCAATATTCTCTGCTTTTTTGTTCTCTATGTCCATCATGAGGTTTTCAGGTTTAATAATTACCTCTGCATGGCCTGTCGAGTCAGAAAAGGCATACTGGAAATGTGACCCGATCACCCTTTCGGAAGGGATATGATAATCCTTCATGGAGATACCCCTTATCAGCTCGGCATAGCCACCTGTAACAACATAATTCCGAAATCCTTTTGATTCAAGGTATTGCAAAAGTTCGATCATTGGCTGATAATACAGATCAGCTATGGATCGTTGGAAATGTTTGTCCTTAGCCGTCATAAAATAACCTGCAGCATCGGTAGTGATCTGTTCAGCCGTACATCCGGCCTCGGCACAACCAATAAGTTCATCCTCCTCACTATAAGGCATTTTAACGAGGTAGTTCGTGTCCCCCTCGATGACCGCTTTCCATGGCTGCCGGTTTTTCCATCCGGGATGTGACGAAGCAATTTTTTTGATCTTTTCGAATGCGAAATAGTCACCGAACCAGAAAGGCTTTTCACAAAGCAGCGTCCCGTCGTTATCGAAGGTGGCAATCCTGTCCTCCTTTCTTACAAAACCGGCAGAGGTACTATCCGTTACCCGGTCAATGAATGATAGTATCTCTTTTTTTGCTTCCTGGTCTGTCCAGGATGGAAGGATATTGGTATTCATCCTGTTTTTCACAGGGGAGCATGCAACAAGAATCAGCATGAGTCCTGAAATGAATGGGATAAGTCTATTCATGGGATAATTTTTTTTTATCATGTAAAAATAAGGAGTAAACGCCAAATCAAAGGTTAAATAATTGTGAAAGGTGAAGATCGTGACCCTTCAAATAGTTTAAAGAAGATTTTCATTCCGATGGTGTGAACTTCCGGAAGAAATTAAGGACAAAAAGTGATTTCTATTCCAATAGATTGGTATTCTGAAAATTAACTATTAATTTGTAATGTTTTGGCTTGGGCCTATCTACAGTATACCTTGGGTATAGACTGGGTATAGTTTAATTATAGAACGCTTATAGAACGCTTATAGAACGCTTATAGAACGCTTATAGAACGCTTATACAACGCTTATAGAACGATCAGGTAAGTGGCTGTGAATGAGCCTCTTATTCATTATCACGAATAAAGCTTTAGGAACCCTGGGATTATTCTTTTCATTTTCAAATTCCGAGTCCTTTATATCCTCAATGATAAAAAAGCGGTCGAATGTATCTTTAATGATCTGTTCTGAGATAAGATGTGGTCCGCGGCCCGTTTCAGGCATCTTGTCACTAAAGCATTTCAGGAACAACCGGCCGGGATAATTAAGCAGGTTAAAAACGTTTTCGGCATAGATCTTTCTTTTATCCCCGTCTATTACGTGGAAACAACCCCGGTCGAAGATGTAATCGAATTTTGCGGTCAGTTTCGTTTTGAGGATATCATCCTGAATGAAGGTGATATTTTTATAGGCTTTTTTTGCCAGTTTGATTGCATCTTTGGAGATATCAGTCCCTGTGACCTCAAATCCTATGTCCCTTAAATTCTTGGCATGGGTTGCAGGACCGGTGCCCAGATCCAGAAATGTACCTGTTTTTATATTCAATCTTTCCAGAGCAAGCTTAAGATCATTGTCGAGATTAGGATTATACCATGGCATATCGGTGACCTTCATGGTTTTATAGAGTTCCTGCCAATCGAAGTTTCTTTGTTGTGTCATAACGTTTTATATTTAACCCATGTACCTCAACCCACAGGGGGGTGAGAAAATTAACCCATGCGGAAGGAGAGGATGTTTATCAAGCTTTTAATGGGAAAGAACGAACGGAAAGGTGATTAATTGTATTATTTGGGTATAAAGCAGGGGGTTATTGGTACCAGGGCCCGGGTTGTGAGGTTAAATGTCAAATTTTTTCTATAAATTTTCCAGAACGAATTAATTTTTTTTATAATATTCAATTTTAATGACGCAACTTTTTCTGATGATGGTGTTCTATAAATATATGCAACTCTACAACTACGGTAAAATCTTTATACAAAATTAATCTCACTGATAACAATCTTCCTGAGGTGCTTTACGACCGTTATGCCCCGGGGTTAAAGACTTTGTGCTTAAGGTACTGCGGGAATACCACTGATGCCGAAGACGTTCTGCATGATGGCTTTATCAGGATAATCCAAAATCTTCACAAATTTAAGATAAAGGAAGAATGGAGTCTTGAAAGCTGGATGCGCCGGATCATGGTCAACACTGCCCTGAATCATATTCGTGACCATGCGAAGGAGAGATGTTTCATCGATATTGACGACATTATTGACCCGTCAGAAGAAATTCCCGAGGATGATTTTTTTACCGGGTTAGCAGCAAAGATAAGCCCGGCAAAGGTACTGGACCTGGTTAACCAGCTTACCCCCGGATACAGGGTTGTATTAAACCTGTATATTTTTGAGGAATATTCTCATCGTGAGATCGCCCGATTGCTCAACTGTTCAGAGAGTAATTCAAAGTCCCAGCTTTTCAGGGCAAGAGCCATGTTCAGAAAAAAAGCAAATGAGTTTATAAATAAACAAAAAGATATTAAGATCAGTACCCATGAATCAACTGGATAATTTTTTAAAGACCTCGTTAAAAGATTACAAGGTCACTCCTTCAGAAGCGGAAAGACGAAAATTTCTGAAGGAGGTAGTCTCAGGAACCAAAAAAAGAGGCCTGAACAAGAAATGGATCTATCCCGGACTGACAGGTGGAGCGATCCTGATCACCGTATTGCTTACCTACCTCATGTTGTCAATACATCCACCAACTATAAACAAACCGGTTAAGAATCCTTTGGGCCTGGTAGTTGGCAAAAAACCAGGTAATATTCACCAGATAAATAATTTAAACTCTTCCGAATCCCATAATCTTCCGAAAGGCAGATCAAAGAACAATTATCCTGTATTATCTGTTGCTATAAGTAAAGCTTCTTCCGGTATTTCCAGTAGTCAGATCCCAGGTCAAATAAATTCCAGCCAAACTGGAACCAAAGTTGAGGGGGCATCCCTTCCCTTGCAAACAGAACGCAAGGCAATATTTGCATCACTTGATGTGTCCCCAATCCTGATCCATGATCCTTATATTCCGGTTTCCTATAAAGATAATATCCCGGAAACAATTTCAAAAGTGAACAATACGGATAGCATGCCTGGTGACAGAGTCAACAATCCTGAAACAAACCCTGAACCGGTCATCCCAGTGAAAAAAGAAAAGGTCCTATCGAGCGGGAAGAACCTGATTTCTGCAGGTGTATATTATGAACCTGAGATGATGTTCAACCTGCTTAAAGAAGATAAACATATGATGGTGAATAATTTCGGCTTGAAAGGGGAATATTATCTTGGTCCTTTCTCTATAGGGACGGGTATCGGGCTTTCCGTAACCAGGGGAACTAATGAGATCGATTATGGGTACAATCAATATCTTGGCACGTTCAAAAAACTTGACTCTATCACCTTTAAATGGAATCAGTATCATACCCGTCCAATCCCCGACCATTATTATTATTCTGATCATGCATTTTATGACAGCAAAGTCGATCCCGGATCTGCCTCCATTAACAGGCAATATATTTATCTTCAGATACCTCTTACACTTGGCTATGACTTTATCAGAACCAGTATCATAAGGATAGGTATCAGGATCGGGCCGACATTATCAGTGTTAATTCAAACCACACCGATACAGGAGGATGTGAGTCATGGAAAGGACCGCATAGTCCAGATCAATGATATTTCCTGGGACAGGATCTCGACTAATTACCAGTTTAATGGCGGGATCGCTGCCGGTATCAGGTTAACGCGTATCTTTGAATTGGAAGCTGAACCAGTGGCGAGCTATTATTTTAATTCGGTTTATGAGAAGGGTGAATCTGATAAAAAGCCTTGGTCAGTTGGTCTCAGGGTATCTATTCTGATCAGAAACCGGTAAAATATTTACCTTGCGACGCAACCATTTCAATTAAAAGTGTTTTTTTAATAGAAAGCGATCAATTAAAACAAAAGAAAAATAATCAATCTTACATAATTCAAGAGTCATGAAAACAATTACAAAATGCCTTCACCTGATGCTCCTGACGGTTATAGCCATATTGCTTCAGCTCACAACCGCCAAAGCACAATCAACTGAACTGCCTAATGGAGCCAATTCCATGTTTGGGAATTTATCGCCGAACACACTGCCGACGGTTATTACCAATGCTGCAACCAATGTAACCCAAAGCAGTGCCACCTTAAATGGACATGTAGATGCCAATGGCGATTCTACTACGGTGTCTTTTCAATATGGCCTTACCACTTCATATGGATCTACAGTCTCAGCAGGGACTGTTACCGGGAATAATATGACGGCTGTAAGTGCAGGAATCTCCGGTCTTTCACCAGCTACAACCTACCATTTCAGGGCCGAAGGCACAAACATCTCAGGTACTTCATATGGAACTGACAGCGTTTTCACGACTTCATCAGCCAGTCCGGTACCTACGGTTATCACCGATGGCGCCACCAATATAAACCAAACAACTGCCACCCTGAATGGCCGTGTAAATGCGAACGGCTATTTAACCACAGTGACTTTTCAATATGGCCTTACTACTTCATATGGCAGTACCGTGTCCGGTGGCACAGTCACTGGAAACACCTTAACTCCTGTTACGGGACCTGTCACCGGGTTATTGCCTTCTACAACCTATCATTTCAGGGTCACAGGCACAAACACTTATGGTACAAGCAATGGCAATGACACAACGTTTACGACGCTCAGTGCTGCACCTACAGTTTCTACCGGAGGGTCTTCAAATATCACATCTTCCGGTGCGACAATTTATGATCTCACTACGGCAAACGGGTTATCTACCTCTACAAGTTTTGATTACGGGCTCACTACAGCTTACGGATCATCAATTACGGGTGTCCCTTCAACTGTCAACGGAAATGTGCAAACCTCAGTCAGCGGTTCCCTGACAGGGCTTAGTCCCTCCACCACTTATCATTACAGGGGAAAAGCTGTGAATTCAATGGGAACCGCTTATGGCTATGACTCGACATTTACAACCTATGGGACGGGACAGCCACCTACAGTTGTCACGACAGCTGCCACAAACGTTGCATTGACATCGGCAACCCTGAATGGAAATGAAAATGCCAATGGTTCTACAACTACTGCCTCCTTCCAATACGGACTTACCACATCTTATGGAACAACCGTTTCAGCCGGGACAGTTAACGGGAATAACATGACACCCATCAGTGCCGGTATCAGCGGTCTGTCACCAGGTACACTTTATCATTTCAGGGCAGTGGGAACCAATGTCAATGGTACGGTCTATGGATATGACAGTACTTTCACGACTTCAGGTGCGGCGATAGTCATCACTGAGGGTGCATCCAGTATTACACAAACTACCGCAAACTTAAACGGAAATGTTAATCCGAATGGGAATTGGACTCAAGTGAATTTTCAATATGGCCTGACTACTTCATATGGTACTACAGTTTCAGGATCATTAATCAACGGAATCGAATTTATGTGGGTTTGGGTCCCGATCACAGGGTTATCTCCATCAACAACCTACCATTTTAGGGTAACAGGTACAACCGGTTATGGTACAACCTATGGACTTGACTCTGTTTTCACGACTTTACCGACAAACTTACCTCCTATAGTAGTTACAACCGGAGCAACAAATGTTACATCTTCCGGTGCAACGCTTAACGGGAGCATAGATGCCAATGGGTTTACCACTACTGCCTCCTTCCAGTACGGACTTACAACATCTTATGGAAGTACCATCGCGGCCGGGACTGTCAACGGGAATACAATGACCCCGGTAAGTGCAGGTGTCACCGGCTTATCTCAAGGTACACTTTATCATTTCAGGGCAGTGGGCACCAATGCCAATGGTACGACTTATGGTAGTGACACTGTGTTCACCACCATTTCAGGCACTTCATGCCAGGCAGCATTTACCTATGTTGTAGATTCCTCAAATTATAATATTATCCATTTTATTGATCTTTCGACAGGAAATATACTTAACTGGCTCTGGAATTTTGGCGATGATTCGACCTCGACCCTGCAAAATCCGGTTCATACTTTCACTGGCCCCGGGACCTATAATTTCTGCCTCGCTGTCAGCGGGCCAGATTGCTTAAGTAGTACCTGCCAGGAAGTTGAGGTTGGCAGTGCATCCAACTGTATCAGTTATTTTACCTATACCAATTCCGGGCAGGATGTGAATTTCGCAGGACATCTCTTCAGCGGGGCTCCGGCGGCATATAATTGGGTGTTTGGCGATGGTCAGACAGGCCAGGGACAAAACATCCTTCATCATTATTCTGTATCCGGGGTGTACTATGTGATGCTCAATACTATCGACAGCACTGATTGCCAGTATAATTCTGGTCAGTTAGTACCTGTGGGTGACAGTGCTCAATATTACCAGATCTATGGCCAGGTATTCGCCGGGGGAGTGCCGGTTACGGGCGGATCAGTAATGCTATTCACAGTAGATACCGTCGCTCCATATTTTCCTATGATTGATGTGTCAAATTTAGACACCACAGGGGTTTACTATTTCGGACTCGTTCCAAACGGTAATTTTTATCTTTATGCAACTCCTCAAGGAAATTCAAATTATCTGCCGGCCTATTATGGCGATGTGCCAGATTGGCAGGAAGCAACTATCATAGCTCTCGGGGTGCCCGATAACCCGTATAATGTCAACCTGATCCCTTCACAGAACCTGCAATCCGGCAACGGATCTATCAATGGACAAAACAACCCGCATCATGGCAACTTGAACTCCTCACAAAACTTACAATCCGGCGACGGGACTATCAATGGACAAATTAATAGTTCCGGGCTTAAAACCACACTTCTTGACAAGGTGACCTTATTATTGTTGAATCCGGATATGCAGGCAGGCAAGTTTGTCCGTGCAAATGTAAACGGATCGTTCACCTTCTCTTCCCTTGCTTATGGGACCTATTATCTCAGGGCGGAAATAGCCGGTGTTAAAAGCGATGTCATTATGGTCACACTTTCTGCGGCAAACCCGACATGCAATGTTGTACTGACTTTCTCGGGTGTAAGGATCATGGGAGTTCATGAGGTTGCATCAACCATCAGTGCAGTCAAGATCTTCCCGAATCCTGTTAATGATGAGCTTCATATAGCACTCCATCTTCAAAATACCTCAAATATTTCTGCTGAGCTTGTGAACACGACAGGACAGACCGTAATCACGATCGTCAGATGCTTAAGCCCCGGAGATTCTGAGATTACGATCCCCGTTGGAACTATTCTTCACGGCTTATACCTGTTAAGGATCACTTCGGATACGGGAATACTGGTCACAAGCAAAATTATCAGACAATAGCTATATAATTAATCCCAAATTATTCATTGAATAATTTGGGATTAATCTTTAATGAACCTTACTACTTCAGCTGTATTATCGTTTGTGAGCCGCACAAAATAGACTCCGGCGGGGAGACTGCTGACATTTATTATTGACCGGGGGCTCCCAATTTGTTTGGTGATAAGTTGTTGACCTTCTGCATCATAAATCGAAATACTGGTATTTCCCGATAATCTGCCAAGTTCTATTATGAACTCATTATTAACCGGGTTGGGATAAATGCGGACCAGGTTTTTGCCGGTTTTCGCTGTAACCTGTTCAAGCAGTAAGCTATCAGGGTAAACAGTTCCAATGGTATCCCCGTTCTTTACATAGCCTATCAGAACATGTTGTATAGAAACTTCAAATACACCAAGTAAGAAAGTCACTTCTCCCAGTCCAACAGTATATTTATCAACATAAGGCTCCATACCGTAAGCCGGCGCAAGGGTATCACCACCTCTAAATTCATATAAGCCACCCGGATAATAATCTGTGTTCAACTGTCTTGAAACAGCCTGGCCAGTATCAACGTATATGTACATCATAGCAGCATTATTGAAGTATGTTCCCGGAGGATTAGTTACAAGTCCTTGTGGAACAATGTTACAAACCTGCGTTGATGAATCTATGAATACTTCAGTAGTATCATAAGCATAATGAATTGTATCCCACTGAAAGCCCAGGTTATCTTGTTGCCAAACCATCCCGGACACTGCGATGCCGTATGTATAACGGGATGATGTTGAATCTTTTGAAATAATTGTTTCCTTATACAGTGAACCGTTACCGGAAGGAGGTATAGAATAAGATATGTCTTCATCATGATATTGAAAGACATCCCCGACATTAAAGTTGTAGAATTCATGAAACCCCGGTACCAGGACCCCAAGGTTACGGCCTGCAATTCCTTTTAGAGTATAATATTGAGAGGACCCTATCAACGGGAATTGTATGATCCCATGGTCTTTGCTTAGCCTGATAATCCCGCCACCGGAAAGAGTGATGGTCTTAACCGAATCCCATTGAGTTAAGACTGTTTCATATGTTTCAGAAGTGACGGTAGCAGTGATGTTCGAGACTGAATCGAAGACCCAGGTTGCGTTTAACCCGGCAAGGGTCTTAATCCAGAATTCACCGGGATCAGAGAACTTATAAACCCCGCCATTCTCCCTGGTCATTTTCCTTTCCAGGAATTGTGGTTGATTGTAAAGCCTGTCAATACTATCAGGAGCCGGGCAACCGGCTACGATCCGGTTGAGACAGAATACGGTGTCGCCGTTTTGAATTGAGAATGAATCGACGCTGATCACATTTGAAATATAACCTGCAGTGTTTAGCTGGTAATTGAATTGCTCATTCGAGGTAATTGGCCTCCATTGCTGGCTGAATGCAATTCCGGGGGAGAGGAATACCAATATGCATATAATTTTTTTCATTTTGCCGGTATTTAAAGTGACTGATTTTCCAAAAGCGGTAAGTAAAATCCCTGATCTTCCAAGGTGGTGTAAATATAACTAAAAAGAAGGGTCAGATGCAAGTTTTGGGTTGAAAATCAGTTTGGTACTTTCTGGAAAAAACGCTCAAAAGGGCAAGTCACGCCGATATAAACTGAATACCTTATAACCTTAAATGGTAACAGATTGGTGTGGTCACGAAAAACCGGCAGAAGATGATACAGTGGCCTAGGTTTTTCACATTAACACATTAATTCGCTGCTATAAGCAATCTGAACAATGCGGAATCTTCCAAAGCAGAATGACCATGTTTAAAAAGGGTTACCAGCTGAATTTTCTGGTAGGCATTTTGTACATACTGATCATTATGAGTGTAGATTATGCTTTTATTTGTCAACTCAGTATGTAAAGGTTTTTCCGAAACTGTTTTTCCCATCTTTGCCGGGGACATTGTTACAACTTTCAATGAGGGGCTCATTTGTGACGGCAAGGCAGGGATCTGCTTTTCCAGTTGCGGTATTTTTTCAAAAAGTGACTCTTCCATTGGGATCAGTTTATTTTTGGATCAAAAATGATAAGTTTTTCTGAAAGCTTTTTAATAGTATTGAAAAGCCTTGATTTCACCGTTCCCTCAGGACAATCAAGGATTTCCGCTATTTCCCGTAATGAAATATCCTGCTAGTAACGGAGGAGAAAAACAATTTTGTGCTTTTCATCAAGCAACATCAGATTATGATCAAGCGCTTCCATGAATCTATTATTATCCTGATGGGTTTTTGCAGGTTCCTCGCTAACAGGTTCTTTTCCAGCGAGACTTTGGAGGTATTCTTCTCTAACGGCTACCTTCCTGTATTCATTCTTGCACATGTTGAATGCGATATGAAAGACCCAGGTATCAAATCACCTTTTAATTTGTTTCTTCTGCATACAATCGTACCAGATAAAAGTTCACGGAATGCAACACATTTTTTTGTTTTTTTATTCGTGAAATTTCAATTTTAATTCACTACGTTCTTTATGAATCATATTTGATCTTCAGAATATGGCGTATCCAGATAATCAAGGATCCCAATGAATTATCTTTTTAGGGCTAAAGCCCGTAATTATCAGGTTTTCAATACCCCCCAGGCTAAAGCCTGGGGTAATTTATGTGTTTCATTTAAGGTAAGCATTATTGCGATGAATCTTAAGATTGAAGTTTCACGAATAAAAAATTTGTTGTAGTTTATTAAGATACAACGAATTAAACTAAGTATCTGTGACCCGGCGGGATTCATCCGCCATTCTTTATCATAGAATTTTATTGAGGTTTTAAAACTCAGAATAGAGACCGGGGGTGTCAAGTAGTGAAGGCCGGAGGTCATCGAAGGGCCCGGGTTTAGTCTTTACTTAGTATTATCATTTTTCGCACAACCCCTGAAGCTTAGACACACGATCGCCTGTCGGGAAGAATAATATATCAGCTCGTTATTTATCAGCATTAAATTGCATATGGTTTATAACCAGGGATATCTGAATTATTGGCCTTGTATTTTTCCAGATGAGTCTATTCTTCTGCTAAAGACTATCTTCTTCCGCTTCCCATCCGAAGTAAAAATAATCGCTTAATAACTTGCGTAACACCCTGTTTTTTCTTATTATTGGTGCAGTTTTAGGGGATTAAGGATTCTTACTTGCCATTATCGGATTTCCAACCATTTTCAATAAGATATATTATGAAGAAACTTATCTGCATTTTATTGTTCTTATTGCCAATTGTGGCGTTTGAACAGATGACATTCGAAAGAAACTATAATGCAGCGCGCCCTGTTTCTGCTTATGAATATAATAATGGTTACATTCTCGGAGGAGTCCAAGACGGACCGATTCTCATTAAAACAAATCCGTATGGGGATACGGTATGGACGAAAACCATTCCCGGAATCAATGCACAGTATCTTAATGATATGATAAAAACCAATGACGGAGGGTTTTTGTTCATGGACTCTCCTTCAAACATGGTTACTAAAAGTAATATCTGGCTGATAAAAACAGATGGATCCGGTAATCTAATATGGTATGATTCTATTGTCAAACCCAATTATGATGAAGGGCATCATGTCATCCAGACCTCTGATAACGGATATATGGTGGCCGGGCAAACCAATAGCCTGCCGGGTGTTACCGAACCTTTTCCCTATGATGCATATATTGTAAAAACCAACTCAACAGGGGACTCGACCTATACCAGGCATTACGGAAGAATACTTGAAAATGATTATGCCTGGGATGTTATTGAAACATCTGATTCAAAGTATGTTTTTGCAGGATATGGAGAAGATTATGGTATAAATGGAGACCAGGTTTATTTAATTAAAACAAAACCCAATGGAGATACGATCTGGACAAAGAATATCGGAGGCACCGATGATGAACAGGGCTATTGCATAAAGGAAACATCAGATAATAAGTATATAATTGCAGGAACGATATATTTATCAAATTCGTATTCTGATGTTTACATAGTAAAGACAGATACATCAGGCGATGTGCTTTGGCAAAAAATATATGACTTTAATACTCCTACCAGCGGAGAGAGGATGTTAGTCTTAGGAAATGGCTATATAATTTTGGGAGAAATCTACAATTCAGTATCAGGGTCCAATTCAATATTATTAATAAGAACAAATAACCTGGGTGATACGCTTTGGACTAAAACAATTCAAAGTAACTATCAAATCGGGGACCCAATATCCATTGCTATATGTTCTGATAATGGGTATTTAATCACAAGTGAGACTGTTGAAGAAGAAGAAGGTTCAGTATTAATGAAAACAGATTCATTGGGCTGTATCAAACCTTATATTAATTCAATTACCGGTGAACCTGATGTTTCTTTAGACGATACGATTACTTTTCATAATTATTCTATACGGGGCAGCTGGTACTATTGGGTTTGCGGTACCGGAACCATTGTATCGGGGCAGGGATCGGATCAGGTAAATATTTACTGGACCCAAACCGGTATTGATACTGTGTATTCGGTTACTAATAATGAATGTGGTTCAGATACGCTTTCTTACATCGTTCATATTGACAGTTGCGTAGTACCCGTGATCAGCCCAATCATTGGACCTTATTATGTTCACCTGGGAGATGTTGCACCCTATCATGTAACTAAAATTGAAGGGAAGAAACCGGTAAATTACAACTGGAAGTTAAATTTAGATACCATTCTATCCGGACAGGGAACAGATTCAGTGACCATAGGGTGGAACCACCTGGGTATACATTATCTCACCGTTGTGGCATCCGATGAATGCGGCAGCGATACTTCAAATGCGGTTATTGAAATCTTCTATGGTGGTATTAATGACAATTCTGCTGCTAATTCTCTGAATATACCTGTTTACCCGATTCCGGTAAAGGATGTTCTTTACCTGAAACTCCCCAGTGGATATGATTATTTTGAAGTTACACTGGCTGATGTTTACGGGAGGCAAAAATATAGTAGTACAATGTTTTCCGGATTAAATGAAATAAATCTTCCGGATCAGCCCGACGGGATGTACTTTTTGAAGATCAGGGCAAATAATAAAATACTTGTCAAAAAAATTATACTGACAAGATAAAATCAATTCAATTTTCGATTGGACGGCTGCCTTTCGCAGGCAGGATTTTCGATTGACGAATGAATTGTCATATCTACGATTGACGATTAAAATAGAAAGTAATATGAAAACTTTTCTGTTATTAATGGGTTTGGGATTGATGGGTTTGTCAATATCTGCACAGACCTGGGCTCCTGTTGGTGCAAAATGGTACTATGATGAGCATTTTGCTTTCTCAGGGAATGTTGATTACATCTTGTATTCTTCTGTGAAAGATACTATTGTAGCTGGACAAAGTTGCCATAAAATATCCAAAAGGGATGATTTGATCTGTTATGGAAGGCCTCCCTTCGAATTAATGTATGAAAGCCATGATTCCGTTTTCTTTTACGACCAGCAGTTAGCTGTCTTCCAGCTTCTGTATAACTTTAATGCTGTTAAAAACGATTCATGGTCATTAAAAATTAAGGC
>CAVYJI010000019.1:0-379627 GCA_963768805.1 uncultured Bacteroidales bacterium
CCCCGGAGTCACAAAACTATCATTTAATCCGTTGTAATTTATTAAATTACAACGGATTTTTTATTTGTGAAACTTCAATTTTAAGAACATAGTGAATTAAAATTGATAGTTGAACAATCCCGACGAAGTCGGCGGGTATAATACCTGGCCCCTTCAACCTATTTCTCATCATGCGTTACTCCATTGACACTGTCTCCTCGTTATCTGTTTACGTATTATCTTATATTTGCAACAAGAATGGCATGAATTCACTTGGAACCCAATAACCCATAGAAGAAGTGACCTTACCTGATAGAAAAACAAACAAGAAAAAATTCTCGCTGAGGAATATCAATCTTGAAGAGCAGCTTATTCTCTATTTTATTCTTCTTGGTTTGGGCACCATCGTTATCATCAGTGTTTATTCCTGGTTTAGTACCCAGGATGCCTTGATGAACAGGACTTTTGACCAGCTCACTTCACTGAGGATCGCCAAAAAGAACCAGGTTGAAATATTCTTCAGGGACAGGATCATGGAAGTAAACCTGCTTTCAGGATCGGATGAGACCCGAAAAATTATAGAGCTGTCAGATAAAAGCCAGGCACATTCCTGTGACAAGGAATTTGCAACTTTCATGGAAAAGTACAAGTCGCTTACCAGCTATTTTACCAGTGTCATGATCATCTCAAACAACGGCAAATTTATCAGGGGTTTAACTGCAGGTGGTATAGAATCGGGAATCCTTATCAATCCTGCCGCAAAATATATGTTTAAACCCTCACAGGGAAAGGCTGCTATAACCGTTACGATCCATGATGAAATAATGGACTCTGCCACAGGAAAGGTCAAAATGATAATGGAAGCTCCTGTTTTTGACTCAAAAAGCGACCCGGCAGGCCACATCATCCTGGAGATACCTGAAGACCAGATCAACAGGATCATGCTGAACATCGATCCAAACAGCGGACTCGGGATGACCGGGGAGACTTACCTTGTGGGGAGCGATTTCAAGATGCGGTCGAGCTCACGTTTTATCCATAATTCCATCCTCAGGACGACAGTACATACACGACCCATGCTATTTGCGATCCATGGAGAAGAAGGCCATACTACTACACGGGATTACAGGACTATCCCTGTATTGTCATCATTCAGCAGGGTCAATATCCCCGGACTCAACTGGTTCATTCTTGCAGAGATCGACCTGAAAGAAGCCATGGTGCCCATTTACCGGATGCGGAACAGCATAATCCTGCTCAGCACCCTGATATCGGTTATCTTTTTCTTTTTTGTCCTTATCATATCAAAACGTATCACAAAACCCATCAACCAACTGAAAGAAGCTGCGCTGAAAGTTGGCAAAGGCCAGTATGACATCGATATCCCCGTGCGGTCGAATGATGAGATAGGGGCACTGACAGAGGCTTTCAATTCCATGTCAGTCCAGATCAAAGAGAAAACGCGTGAATTGCAATCCGAGCGGACGGGGAGATTAAGGTCGGTTATCGATGCCGAAGAAAAAGAACGACAACGTCTTTCCAGGGAGATCCACGACGGGATAGGACAATCACTGATTGCACATAAACTCAAGCTGGAAAGCCTTCTGTACATGAATGATCCGGAGATCAAGGACCAGATAAGGTTACTGAAAGACCAGTTCAATGTGACCATCGACGAGATCAGGAGGATCTCAAACAACCTGATGCCATCGGTCCTGGAAGTCTTCGGGATCACCCTTGCCCTGAAAAACCTCTGCGAAGAGACAGAAGAACATGGTCATCTGGAAATACTGTTTCAAACGACCGGTGAGCTGGAAAAGATCAATACCAAGACAAAAACATACCTTTACAGGATAGCACAGGAAGCACTTAACAATATACTGAAACATTCAGGAGCAAAAGAAGTCACTTTTACTTTGTCCGGTACCAAAGATATCATTACTTTTATTCTCCGGGATGACGGGAAAGGATTTAATGTGGAAGATGCCGCCTATGAAAAAGGAAATGGCTTGCATAATATACGAGAAAGGGTATCTCTTATGAAAGGAAGCATCAACATCCTTTCATCGCCGGGAGAAGGAACGGCCTTAATTATAAACGTACCTGCACAATAAAACCAATGGAAAAGATCAAGATTATCCTTGTTGACGATCATCAGCTGGTGAGGGATGGGATCAAGGCATTACTTACCGGCCTTCCCGATATTGCGATTATCGGGGAGGCCTCAGGGGCTGGCGAGCTATTGAAAGAACTTGAAACTCTGAAACCTGATCTCCTGATCATGGATATTTCGTTGCCTGAAATTTCAGGGATCGAGCTTACAAAGAGGATCTGTCTTGAATACCCGGGGATCAATGTTCTGATACTTTCGATGTATAACAATGAAGAATTTATCTTCAATTCGTTGAAAGCCGGCGCCAAAGGATATCTTCCTAAGGATACCTCACGGGACGAGCTGCTGAAAGCCATTTACACCATTCACAAAGGAGAAGAATTTTTCGGAGAATCGATCTCGAAAGTAATGTTGAAAAGCTATATCAAAAGAGCTACCGATAATGAGGAACCTGAGGACAGGACCCATGCCATCCTGACAAGCCGGGAAATTGAGATCCTGAAGCTGTATGTTGAGGGTCTGATCAATAAAGAGATCAGCGATAAGCTTGATATCAGCATCCGCACCGTGGAAACCCACAAGAATCATATCATGAGAAAACTTGGACTCAAATCTACCGTAGAACTGGTAAAGTTTGCAATAAAAAATAAAATTGCCGAGATCTGATCTTCTCTTTTTTCGTGATTCAGATTTGTAACGGATATCTTATACTATGAAACATATTCTGTTCTTCATCGGTCTTTTTTGTTATCCGCTTATTTTGCCTGCACAATGGATTCCTTTTCCTGTGCCAACCTCCCAGGGACTTCAGGCAATTACATTTACAGATACCCTCCATGGATATATCACTGTCGGGGATGGTTCTATTCTTGAATCTTCTGACGGAGGGAAAAACTGGCAGACAATACTTACAGGAAGTTCAGGATACGGCGAACTGTACGATATTTATTTCCCGACTGCAGAAATTGGATATGCTGCAGGCGACAATGGTTATATCGTCAAAACGATCAACGCGGGCAGTTCATGGCCACTCATCAATTCTCCAACCAGCAATGTGTTGCGTGGCGTCTATTTCTTAAATCCGTATACAGGTTTTGTTTGCGGACAGAGTGAAAGTATCTTCAGAACAACTGACGGCGGGGAGACATGGATCCAGCAAAATGAAGGTTCATATTGGTTGCGTAAGTTTTCATTCCCCACGCCACAAACAGGTTATTGCGCAGGCGACGGCTTGTCAATTTATAAAACCACCGATGGCGGTCTGACATGGAATCAAATATCCGGGGGTGGAGGTACAAACCTTAATGGTATTCAGTTTCTGACTGCGGATACAGGTTATGTTTGCGGTGTAAACGGATATGTGGCAAAATCTTTTGATGGTGGTAACACATGGCAGGTCTTGAATACTGGGACAAGTATAAACCTTAACAGCCTCTGGTTTTTTAATTCGCAAACCGGTTATTGTGTGGGAGCCGCAGGGCTGATCATAAAAACCACGGATGGTGGCACCACATGGACACAAGAAACATCCTGTACCGGTGTTATGCTGGACCATCTCTATTTTTTGCACCCATACCAGGGGTTCATTACCGGTGGTTCCGGCATCCTGCTGGAAAACTGCCTGCTATTATCCGGATCTGTTTCAGGTCCATCCCCTGTATGCCAGGGAGATACAGGAAAGATATACTCGGTAAATCCGGTTGCCTGCGCAACCGGATATCACTGGAGTGTGCCTCCCGGCGTGATCATCACCTCAGGGAACAACACCAACATTATAACGGTGACATTTACATCAACTTCCGCATCAGGATCATTTTCAGTATATGCTTACACCGCAGACTGCAACGGTCCATCTTCGGCTGCTTTTAACGTTATTGTTAACCCTATTCCCGGACAGGCCGGGAATATCACAGGCCCCCGGCAATTTTGCACGGGTTCCCCGGATCAGACATATTTTACAGACAGCATTGCTTATGCTCAAAGCTATGGATGGCATCTGCCACCAGGATTTCAAATTACTTCCGGCGAGGGCACAGACACCATTACGATTTCAGTTGATACATCAGCCACTTCCGGGGATATTTATGTTTATGGAATAAATATTTGCGGAGATGGATTGCAATCACCCCTGTTTCATATTACAATTCTGCGATCGCCCAAAGCAGAGGCAGGTCCCGACCAGACAATCCCCTATGATTCAACAACTATACTGGCCGGAAGCGCCACCGGAGGGTCAGGCAATTATTCCTATTCCTGGCAACCACCCGGTTTGCTTGTTGATGATTCCATTTATGATCCAAAAACCGTAAAACTGACTCATGACACTTTATTTATCCTCACGGTAAAAGATCTTGTTACCAATTGCCAGGGGACTGATTCCGTGAGGATAAAGGTTACCAGACATGAAATTAATGAAGATTGTTTAGTTTTTCATAATGTAATAACACCCAACGGGGATGGGTTAAACGATAGATGGATCATAGATTGCATAGAGAATTTTCCTGAAAATAAAGTCATCATATTTAACAGATGGGGAGACATCGTCAATAGTTTCAATAATTATGATAACGTTTCCCAGGTCTGGAATGGAACTACGACAGAGGGACGGCCTTTACCTGATGGGACCTATTATTATATTCTTACAATTAAAAATGGCAGTAGTCACTGTGGATGGATTTTTATAAGGGGTATCTTATAATGTGAAACAAATTATATTCTTCACCAGGCTTTTCTTTTATTGGTGAAATCTCATAAGTGTTTTCCGTATCATTTCGTTATTTCCTCTTACCTGTATATCAGTAAATTGCAGGATTGTACAATATTTTTATTGTGCTTAAAATTGCGGGTTGCCTGAGATACCTCAATAAAGCTGCCCAAATGAACAATTTTACTCCTGCCCCTGAAGCAATCGCGACACTATTTTTTTTCATTTTTTGCGTCCTTACTGGTTTTTCGCAAACAGATACTTCAAGCCAGGCAGGAAAAAATTCGCTGAATCCTGTTCAATTCAATGTAGGAGCCGACCTTGTGAGCCGGTATATATGGCGTGGAAAAGATTATGGAAATTCACCGGCTATTCAGCCAAATGTCTCATTTTCATATGCCGGACTGAGAATCGGGGTGTGGGGGTCATACGGGGTACTCTATAATGAGACTTCAGGGAATTATGCAGAATTTGATCCTAATATCTCTTATACCCTGAAATGGTTTACAATAGGAGTGACTGATTATTTTTACCCGAATGGCTTTTCACCCAATAATGATTTAAAATTTGACCGGTATTTCATTTATGCTAATGACAAGACTGGACATATCTTTGAGGCCTCACTGACTTTTACCGGTCCCGAAAATGTTCCCCTGCAGGTATATGCCGGCACCATGTTTTACGGTGCAGATAAAGGGAAAGCAGATGGTGAATACGGGAAAGGGACAAGTAACAATTATTCAACCTATTTCGAAATATCTTACCCTTTTACAATCAGGGGGATTGGCGTCAAACCTTTTATAGGCGGAATTCCATACGGAAGTGCAATTTATGGACCTACAGGTGGTGTGGTCAATGCAGGGTTGACAATTTCGAAGTCTTTAAAGATCTCCAGGGAATATGAGCTGCCTGTTTTTGGATCTATCATCTCAAATCCCCAGGCACAGAGTGTATTCATGGTGTTCGGGGTTTCATTATAAATGCCGGAGCGACTTAACAAACACAGATAACATATTTATGAACATTTAAAATTAATTTTAAAGATTATGGGACAATTTGATACTGGTTCTACGGGGTTTATGCTGCTTTCGGCAAGCCTCGTCATGCTGATGACACCGGCACTTGCATTCTTCTACGGTGGATTGGCTACAAAAAGAAATATCCTGGGTATCATGATCCAGAGTTTTGCTTCTCTCGGATGGACAACCGTTTTATGGTTTGCATTCGGTTATTCGCTTTGTTTCAGCGGAGGTGCAGGCGGATTTTTCGGAAATCTCGATAAGGCCTTTCTTCACGGTGTGACAATGGATTCTGTCTTTGCCGGAAACGGCAAGATACCTGAAATCGTTTTCGTTGCATACCAGATGATGTTTGCCATCATTACACCTGCTTTGATCACCGGGGCTTTTGTGAACCGGGTTACGTTTAAATCATATATGATCTTCCTTACTGCCTGGCAGATACTTGTTTATTATCCTTTCGTCCATATGATATGGGGTGGCGGATTATTGGCTCAGTGGGGTGTCCTCGATTTTGCAGGTGGTATTGTAGTTCATGCAATTGCAGGATTTGCAGCTCTTGCTGCCGTTTTTTATGTTGGCGCCCGCGTTGATAAAAATTCAACGCCTAATAGCATTCCACTGGTAGCCATCGGCTCTGGATTACTGTGGTTTGGATGGTATGGGTTCAACGCAGGCAGCGAATTACAGGTCGATAAGATTACCGCTATTGCGTTCTTAAATACAGATGTTGCTGCCTCTTTTGCTACCGCTGCTTGGGTCGTCATCGAATGGATCAGGGAAGGTAGGCCAAAATTACTTGGATTGCTGACCGGTTCAATCGCCGGACTTGCAACTATCACCCCTTGTGCAGGTTTTGTTCCACTATGGTCTTCTCCCCTGATAGGCATTGCCGCAGGACTCTGTTGTTACCTTGCAGTTCAGTGGAAAAATAAAATGAAGTGGGATGATGCTTTAGATGTCTGGGGAGTCCATGGCGTCGGTGGTGTGCTGGGGGTAATTTTGCTGGGGGTATTTGCCAGTAACATGGTCAACCCTAACGTGACTGTGAACGGATTAGCTTTTGGTGAGTCATCCTTTTTCTTAAAAGAGCTCATTACTGTCCTGGCAGCCGCCGCCTATGCATTTATATTTACCTATGTGATGCTTGCCCTCATCAACCTGGTCGTAAAGGTCAGGGTGAAGGAAGAGGATGAAAAGGTAGGTCTCGATATTGCAATTCACGGTGAAAAAGCTTACGACGAAGGCACTTTATAGCTACCTGACTTCCATTGGTTTAAATGAAAAAAGCTGCCCATAGGCAGCTTTTTTTATTCCACCTCAACATCAGCAAATTCCTCAGCATCTGAATATACTGTCTGGCGATGACCGAACAACGAAATAACCTTCCCGGTAACCAGTCCGAACCCAAGGGCTATTATTATGGTGATCGCAATTCCTGTCAATTGTGCGCCGGCATTTAAACCTGAAACAACCGGAATAGCAATAAGCCCGCCAAAGAGGCCGGGAAGTCCATGAAGATTGCTGACACCACAGGTATCAACTGCTTTAAGAATTTTTTTCTGCTTTTCCTGGAGCACTGCAAATCCTGTGGTAGATATAGCTCCTGCTAGAAGTCCGATTATCAGCGCGGTCATATGATTTGCATGATCGCATGTTGCGCCAATTGCGACACCTCCTGCCAATGCGGCATTGGCAATATCTGCAATGCTTATTTTTCCGCGGATCCAGACAGACAACAGGTAGGTGGTCAGTGTCGAACCGCAAAGGGCGAGGAATACGTTGATCACGGTCACCGGAATAAAAGCTGCAGGAACAAGTGCTGCACAGAAGCTCGGCCAGAAAACCCAGAGCACCATACTCCCGATCATCGAGAACCGGTCACTGGAATCATCTGATGTGACAGGTTTATCTATCGTTCCGTTTGGTGTCAGTGAAATTGCTGCTCCTACTCCGAACAAAGCACCGAAAGCATGTATGATAATTGATCCGCCGGTATCGGCAAATCCGCTTTTTAACAACCCCAATCCATTATCCAGGATGATCCATTCATTCAGCATGTAACAGGGAACAAAAAGTAATCCAAGGATAAGGTACTGATGCATCTTGATCCTTCCAAGCAAAGCTCCGGCTGCAATCAGCAAACCGGCTGCACCGAATTCTGCAAGAATGAGACGCTGGATCTCTGCATTGCTGCCGTCGCCATGTATCAGCGTGCTCCCGGCCATGTATAAGGGCAAAGCTATACTTACGAGGAGAAATGTCGCAGTAAGAGCCGACCTTCCATAATTTTTAACAAATACCATAAGAAAACCGAACCCAAGGATCAACATAGCCATGATGTGAATTGCACGGTCATATTGCTGAAATTCAAGGATTGATGTAACTTCGCTTTTTACATTTCCCTGCGCAAACGCGCCTCCGGCAAGGCCAAAGAAGACAAGTAAAAGAAATAACTTAAGTGTAATACTGCTTTTTTTCATCGTTTAAAGTTTTAAGTAAGTATGTTTTAAAAAGTTCATCTTCTTTTTAGCATTTACCTCATAAAAAATATATCAACAGGAATGGATTGTTATTCTGAATTGCAACAACAGGAGGTTTAACTATGTAATATACGTATTCGGATAGGTTAAAATACATGCGTGATAAACGTATTTTCGACAGCGAAAATACGTAAATATTGCTTACCTCATAAATAATGTCGCTGAAAAATTATTGTATCGATGGAATTTTACTTTTACAGGAAGGTGTCTGTAAAATCACCTTATCCGGTAAAAATAATTTTATCTTTGCAGGGCTTCGTTTTCTTTAATCATCATAAACACGCTGATTTTAAGATGCCTTTCGAATATAATATCATTGCCTTATGCAAATAAAGATCTTCATCCTTGCCATGCTCTTTCCTGTGGTAAATTCAATTGGCTTTCCACAAGCTTCTGACCATCAGAACAAGGGGAAACAGTATCCATCCAAATACAAAGAAGGAATTGTAGTGGATGGAAATTCATCAGAATGGGATATTTCCATGTTCAATTTTAATAAGCAGGCGCAAGTCAATTATTCTATTGTGAACGATACCAGTGCATTTTATATCTGTGTTCGGATTGCAGATGAACATGCGCAGATGAAGGTATTGCGAAATGGAATTGAGGTTCGCTTTAACAGCAAGGGAAAAAAGAAAGCCGAGGCAACTTTGCATTATCCTATCGGGAGCAAAATGGATATGGGAGGCAGAATGAACCCGGAGAATAGTCATGGCAAGAAAATGATGCACGCGATGTTCCTGTTGCAGATGCCGGATATGGAGCTTACGGGATTTAAAAATGGGATCAATGGATTTCAAAATATTAAATCCGGGAAAAACGGGATACTGGCTGCTGTGAACTGGGATTCGACCGACGTTATGGTTTATGAAACAAGGATCCCTTTAAGCGCTTTTAATACAGATGTTAAGGAGTCAAATCCTCTTGCGGTCGGGATCATTATTAAAGGAGCCCCTAAACCAAAACCGGAAGATAATGATGCGGGGATGCAAAACCAGGGACAAGGCGGGATGCAGGGCCAGGGTCGTCCGGGGGGCATGAACCAGAACGGTATGGGGAATGGTTCGATGCAGGGTTACGGAGACATGAGAATATTCGAAGATGATGAGATCTGGCAATCGATAGTGGTTGCTAAGAAAGAAAAAAAATAATTCCATTTATTCTAAAATGAGAAGTTTATGACTTTGATCTTAAACAAAAACGATGTAGCATCCGTACTGGAAATGACTGATTGCATGGTTGCTGTTGAACAGGCTTTTGCTGAACTTTCTGAGGGCTCGGCTGTATTACCGCTCAGGATTGGTATTACTCCTCCGGAAGGTCTGTCGCTGTATATGCCTGCCTACCTGAAAAAGATGGAAGCCCTGGCCTGCAAGGTAGTGACTGTCTATAAAAATAACCCGGTAAAACATAAACTTCCAACCACCATTGGAAAGGTCCTTTTGCAGGATCCTGCCACCGGGGATGTGATCTGCATAATGAATGGAGGGTACCTGACAGCAGTCAGGACCGGTGCAGTAAGCGGGGTGGCGACAAAATATCTTGCACGCAAAGACAAGAAACAGGTTGCAGGTATTTTCGGCGCTGGTGTCCAGGCAAAAATGCAACTGTGGGCAATCTGCGAAGCCCGGAATATTGTAAAAGCCTTTGTTTACGATATTTCCGGTACAGCAACAGATGCATTTATCTCAGAAATGAGTGTAAAATTAAATCTCGAAATTATCAGGGCAACGACGGCAGAAGAATTGCTTCAGGCAGATATCATCTGTACGGCGACCTCGTCGCCTTCTCCTTTATTCGATGGGAATAAAGTACGCGAAGGAACCCATATCAATGGCATTGGCAGTCATACCCCCACCTTACGGGAACTGGATTCAGCTATCGTTAAACGTTCGAAATTCGTGGGAGATTCAAAAGAAGCCTGCTTTAAGGAAGCAGGAGACCTCATCATCCCTGTAAATTCAGGCGAGATCCCTGAGGATCATTTTTATGCTGAACTTGGTGAGATCATCACCGGGAAGAAACAGGGAAGGGTGAATGAAAAGGAGATCACCCTCTTCAAATCCAACGGTCTTGCCATCCAGGATGTCGCTGCTGCCAAGTTGGTTTATGAAAAAGCCCTTGCAGCTGGAATCGGGATACAGGTCGAAATCTAGCAGTCTGAATTCCTTACCTTTGCTTGAAACTGATCCGATCCAACAACAATGCCTTCTTTATTACAAGTTGAAAATCTATCCCGGTCCTATGGGGAGAAAGTTCTCTTTCAGGATATTTCATTCGTAATCAACCAACACCAGAAAGTCGCACTCATCGCTAAAAATGGAAGCGGTAAATCTACCTTGCTGAACATCATCGCAGGACTGGAACCTTCTGATGGAGGGTCTGTAAAATTTTTCAACGATGTTTCCATAGGCTATTTGAAACAGGATCCTGATCTGAATGAGTTCAATACGGTTTTTGATGAAGTTTACGAATCAGCTAATGAGATTCACAGGGCGATACGGTTTTATGAAAAAGCCATATTGGGAAATGACAAGAAAGAAATCCAAAAGGCAATAGAAGGAATGGACGCGGTGGGAGGCTGGGAATATGAAACCCGCGTTAAACAGGTGCTTTCCGAATTAATGATCACAGGTTTTGATCAGAAAATAAAAGATCTCTCCGGCGGTCAGCGTAAACGCATTGCCCTGGCAAAAACACTCATTGCGGAACCTTCTTTTCTTATCCTTGATGAACCTACAAACCATCTTGACATCGATACGATAGAATGGCTGGAGGATTATCTCACGCAGGCAAACATCACTCTCTTTATGATCACACACGACCGTTATTTCCTGGATCATGTTTGTGAAGAGATACTTGAACTGGATAATGGAGCCATCTACAGGTACAAAGGGAATTATTCCTATTTCATTGAGAAACAGGCGGAACGGAAGGAGAACCAATCAAAAGAGATTGAAAAAGCCCGTAATCTTCTCAGGACAGAACAGGAATGGATGATAAGGATGCCCAAAGCCAGGTCTACTAAAGCGAAGGCACGGATCGACAGTTATTATGAGCTTAAATCCATCGCCAGCAATAAAGCCAGGGAGGAAAAGATCAAAATGGATGTCGGGACGGCCAGGATGGGAAAGAAGATCCTCGAGATGAGACAGGTTACATTCGGATGGGGCGGGATGCCAATCCTTAAAGATTTCTTTTATACCTTCAAACGGAATGAAAAAATCGGCTTTGTGGGAAACAATGGTTCGGGGAAATCAACCTTCCTGGAGATCATCACAGGTCACTTAAAACCTTCTCTGGGCAGGATTGAAAAAGGAGAGACCATAAATTATGGATATTATCGGCAGGAAGGGATCATCTTTGACGGCGATTCCCGGGTGATCGATGTAGTAAGGAATATTGCTGAGGTCGTGACCCTGGGTAACGGGGAGATCGCTTCAGCAGCGGCTTTCTTAAATTATTTTCTTTTCCCCTATTCCATGCATTATCAGCTGGTCAGCAAATTGAGCGGGGGCGAAAAACGGAGACTATACCTGGTCACTGTATTAATGCAGAATCCAAATTTCCTGATCCTGGATGAGCCCACAAACGACCTTGATATTTTTACCCTGGCCATCCTTGAAGAATACCTTGCTTCCTTTAGAGGTTGCGTGATTATTGTAACTCACGACCGTTACTTCCTGGATGAGATTGTTGATCATTTATTCATTTTTCACGGTGATGCCGTGATCAAAGATTTTCCCGGCAACTACAGTCAGTACAGAACCTATTGTTTGCAGAAAGAAAAGGGAGAAGCCCGGTTAAACCAGGCTTCCCGTACACAGAAAGAAAAAACCCGGAATATAATTGCACCGTCCGCTAAATTATCCTTCAGGGAAAAAAAAGAACTGGAATCACTGGAAAAAGAGATCTCACAACTTGAAAAAGAGAAAAGAGAGATCGAAACCATACTTTCCTCGGGAAATATTTCACCAGGTGAGCTCTCTGAAAAATCAGAGCGTTTTGCTGCAATACTTAAAGAGATTGAGATAAAATCAGATCGTTGGATTGAACTTAGTGACAAGGAACAGTCCATATCTTCCTGACCGGGATCGGGAATAATTTCCGGTTTTATATCTCCGCCCAACGTGAAAGAAATTACTATTTTTGACTTTGGATTTGACAGGATAGAAGATGAAATTCGACATTTCAGGAAAATTTCTCAGGGATAAACATGCACCGGGATTCGGGGCATTGGATATTCTGAAATATATCGGCCCGGGATTACTGGTCACCGTAGGGTTTATTGATCCGGGAAACTGGGCTTCCAACCTGGCAGCAGGTTCGGAATTTGGATATACCCTGCTGTGGATGGTCACCCTTTCGACAATCATGCTGATTATCCTTCAGCATAACGTCGCCCACCTTGGAATCGCCACCGGGCTTTGCCTTGCCGAAGCAACAACTAAATATACACCCAGATGGATATCCCGCATGCTGTTATCATCGGCAATGGCTGCATCCGTTTCCACATCACTGGCAGAAATTCTTGGGGCATCCATCGCGTTGAACATGTTGTTTAATGTACCTATCCCCGCCGGCGCTATTCTCACCTTTGTCTTTGTCATGGTCATGCTTCTTACCAATTCCTATACAAAGGTGGAAAAATTCATCATAGCCTTCGTTTCGATCATTGGTCTCTCTTTTTTGTATGAACTGAAACTGGTCAATATTGATTGGGCAGCTGCAGGAATAGGATGGGTAAAGCCTTCTGTACCTGAAGGATCCATCATTGTCATCATGAGTGTTTTGGGTGCAGTGGTTATGCCTCACAATCTCTTTCTTCATTCGGAGATCATCCAGAGCCGCCAGTGGAACCTGGAAAATGAGAAAGTGGTTAAACGACAATTGGATTTTGAACTTTTTGATACTTTGTTTTCAATGATCCTTGGCTGGGCCATCAACAGTGCCATGATCATCCTTGCAGCAACCACCTTCTTCAAACATGGGGTAATCATCACGGAACTTCAGCAAGCCTCCGCAATCCTCAAGCCCCTCCTGGGAACCAATGCCTCGGTTGTCTTTGCCGTAGCGCTGCTGTTCGCAGGTCTGGCTTCTTCTATAACATCAGGAATGGCTGGCGGGAGCATCTTTGCCGGGTTTTTCGGTGAACCTTATGATATTCATGACAATCATACCCGTCTGGGAGTGGTCATATCGCTCTTGCTGGCTTTGTTTATCATCTTTTTCATCAGGGATCCTTTTTACGGACTGATCATTTCACAAATGATCCTTAGTATACAATTGCCTTTTACAATCCTTGTACAGGTTTATCTTACCTCTTCAAAAAAAGTAATGGGAAAATATGTAAATAAACGACGAACTACTTTTCTTCTTCTGCTGGTAGGCGGTGTAGTGATCTATCTCAATATCCGGCTTCTGCTTTTACTTTTCTTATGAAAGATTTTACCTTTGCCGGAACTGTTAGTTTGAAGGGTCGTTTTATCATTATAAATATTCTGTGATAAAGAAAATTCTTAAAATCATTTGTCTCCTCCTTCTGGGTCTGCTGACCCTGGAATTGTTACTCTATTTTACATCACCTGTTTACAATTTCCCTGTTCCACACCCTTTTTCAGGAAATCAGATCTACAATCCTTATGAAGGAATGGATAGTACAAAATGGAGAAAAGTCAATTTCCATTTTCATGTGCATGCCTGGTTTGGATTGACAAGCGGCAGGAAAAATAAGGTAGAGGATTTCTGGAAGACATATAAAAAGCTTGGATATGATGTTCCCTGTATCTCCGATTATCAGCACATTAATACTTTCAACAAGGATTCTTCATTTTATATCCCGGCCTATGAACATGGTTTCGGACTAAGGAAGAAACATCAGTTGCTGATCGGTGCCAGAAGTGTGCTTTGGCTCGATTATTCCCTGTTTCAGGACCTGAACCATAAACAGCATATTCTTAACCTTCTGCATGGTCAAAATGAGATTGTCGCTATTGCCCATCCCGATTGGGAGGGAGGATATTCGCTCAACGACATGAAATACCTTTCAAATTACCAGCTCATCGAAGTACTGAATAATAACTGGCGTTCAGTATCCCAATGGGACGCGGCACTCTCTTCAGGTCACCCTGCCTTCATTGTTGGTGATGATGATGGCCACGATATCCATAACCCTTACAAGGTAGGACGGTGCTGTACTTTTATTAATTCGCCTACCCTGAATTCTAATGATATTATCAATGCAGTGAAACATGGAAAAGCTTTCGGAGCAGATGTTTATATGTCAAATGGCGAGACCTTTGATCAGAAAGCTGAACGCGCCAAAAAAATCGCCGTGCTCAGATTCGTTGAAGTTCGTGACGATACTTTGTGGGTTGGGACAAACACAAAGGCCATCAAATTTGTTTTTATCGGGCAGAACGGGAAAATAAAGAAAGTCATCCGGTTCACTAAAATGGCCTGGTATAAAATACAGCCTGAAGATACTTATATCCGCACCCAGATTATGTTTTTCAATCAGTACGCTGGCCCAGGAACGGTTTTCTACCTGAACCCGGTATTCAGGTATAATGGCGTACAACCTTTGAATTCGCTGCGGGCTGAAGTTAATTATCAGAAGACCTGGTTCCTTCGTTTGTTATCCATTCCTTCACTTATTGTCCTGCTCATCCTTTTATTTTACTGGCAACATCAAAAAACCAAAAGAAAGAATTCGGATGAAAGAGGATAAAATTATTAACCGTGCACTCCTTGTCCTGCTGATCTGTTCCTTTCTTTTAAGGGCTTTTGTGGCTGGTTTCATCGAACTGGGGAATGATGAAGTGTATTATTGGACCTATGCAAAATTTCCCGACTGGAGCCACTTTGATCATCCTCCCATGATAGGTTGGGTCATCCAGCTGTTTACCCTGGATCTTCGTTTTGATCACGAATTTTTTCTGAGACTGGGTGCCGTCGTTTTCGGCACTCTCAATACAGGATTGATTTTTCTTATAGGAAAAAAGATCAAAGATCCCCTCACTGGTTTGTATGCAGCACTCCTGTTCACAGCTTCCATTTATTGTTTTATCGTTGCCGGAACTTTTATTATGCCTGATACACCTCAGGTGCTGTTCTGGCTTTTAAGTTTATGGCTTCTCCTTGATTGTTTGCCTGATAAAGAACTTTCCAGGAACAGCCGGCTTAAACTTCTTTTATCCGGGGTCACGGTAGGGCTTGCCTTATTGTCAAAATACCACTCTGCATTTCTTGTAGTTGGAGTCTTGCTTTATATGCTGTTCTTTAACCGGAGATGGTTCAGGGCTAAAGAAACCTACCTTGCCTTTCTGATTGCTTTGGCATTTTTTGCCCCGGTGATCATCTGGAATTACTATCACTCCTTTGTAAGTTTTTCTTTTCACGAAAGCAGGGTGGGGTATTCGGGATTGCGGATCCGGTGGGATTATTTCGGAACTGAACTTGCAGGACAGTTCTTTTACAGTAATCCGGTCAATTTTATTATCATTCTTTTCACTCTTTTTGCTCTCATCCGCAGAAAGCAATTCCTTGACAGGCAGGCTCTGCGAATATTATTGATAATGAGCCTACCCCTTGCCTTGGTGTTCATGGGATTCGCATTGTACAGAAGCACACTGCCTCATTGGACCGGCCCCGCATACCTGGGCTTGATCCTTGTGGCGGCCGCATGGCTTTCACAGCTTTCTGAAACACACGCTTCGCCAAAACTGGTTCCATGGTCGCTGAGGATTGCACTGGCCTTCCAGCTGCTCTTAATTGTTGCCGGGGTCCTGCAGATCAGTTATGGAATAGTTCCGCTTAAAAAACAGGGAATAGATGATATCACAACTCAGTTACAGGGATGGAATCAGCTTGGTGAGAAATTCAGTAAAATAGCCGAACGGGATGCCAGGCAGGGAAAGATATATGCCAATGCGCCAATCCTTACCTTCCGGTGGTTTCCTGCTGCCAACCTCGATTATTATGTCGCCAGGCCTTTAAAGAAGAAAGTCTACGCACTGGGAACCATAAGCCTTATCCATAAGTATTACTGGATTGATAAAGCCCGGGGCGATCTTCTGAAAGGAACAGATGCCTATTATATCGCCCTGAGCAACGAATACAGAGATCCCCACGAACGCTATGGTTTATTGTTTGATTCCATCGTTGCTGCAGATACCATTAAAATATTCCGTGGCAGGGAACTGACCTGGGAAGCTTATATTTTCAGGTTGTATGGATTAAAAAAGAAGATCAGCTTCAGGAACCTCAAAGATTTTCTTGATCCTTCCAATGAACAGATTGAATATTGGGTTCACCAGATTAAAACCAATCCTGCCTGGCTTGAATATGTCAAAGAAAAAGCACGTAAAAAGAATGCCTCACTTGATGACGTCCTTTGGGATGAAGCATCATGGGTCGTTGAGCAGAAAATGCATAACTGGTAATGAGAAAAAAACTGGTTAAAAAAGAAATCCAAAAATAAGACATAAATGGGAAATTACTTTTTTCATACTGATAGATTTTTTTCCTATTGGCTGAATTAAAAAAAAACATTATTAGATTGAATAGTATGATTCATCATTATAATGTGGATCTTTAACAAAACTGATAAATTACCACAGGCTTTAGCCTGTGGGGTATTGAAAGCCTGAAAATTACGGGCTTCAGCCCGAAAGAGACAATTTAATTGGATTCGTGAAAACCTGGGTAAGAAATATTGTCAAGATTCGGTATGATTCATCATAATAATGTGGACCTTTAACAAAACTGATAAATTACCACAGGCTTTAGCCTGTGGGGTATTGAAAGCCTGAAAATTACGGGCTTCAGCCCGAAAGAGACAGTTTAATTGGATTAGTGAAATTCCGTGTAAATATTATTCTGAGGATTCATCTATTTATTCACAACGATCTTCTTCACTACTTGATTCTGGCTGTTTTTAAAGATCAAGGTATAAACACCGTTTGGTAAAGGTCTCAGGTCGATCACCTTATTGAGTGAACCGTTAACTTCTACACTTGTTTCTTCATGGAGTTTTATACCAAGAGAGTTATAAACACTGATGGAGAAAGTTTCTTCTGAAGTCGTAATGATAGAAACGTTGAACTGACCATCATTGGGAACCGGGAAAACATTGATCAGAGATGATGAATGAATGTCAATGCCCGTTATAATAATTAGTTTGTGATTCGAGGTATCAGAAGAACAACCGTCAATCGTAACCAAATCCCAGTAATAACCATTCAATGTTGCAACATAATCCTGGGATATGGCACCCTGGATGATATTTCCTTCAAAATACCATTGATTACCTGTTGAACTGCTGCTGTGCAGTGTGTCCCCGGTATTAGTCACCAAGGGAGTCGGGGGTAAATCGTTGACTGTAACAGGCAATGCTGGCGAAGTCCCTCCGTCACCGCAAAGGTTATTCCCGTATACGAATATATTCCCTGGACTTGCATTTGTAGCAAAGTCAACCGTGATGGAGTTTGTTCCTGCTCCCGAAGCGATGGTTGCACCCGGAGGTAACGACCAGACATAGGTTGTGGTATTTGGAATGGCAGCAACAGAATAAGCCACACCGCTTGCCCCGGCACAAACTGTCGAACTCCCTGTAATGTTTCCAGCCTGGCCCGGTAATGGGTTTACGTTAACATTAAGCATGGTAGGATTAGCAGGATTACAGCCTGCATTGCTGGTATAGGTGATGCTGACGGTTTGAATTCCTGCTGCTATCCATGAAACTGTTATCTGGTTAGTACCTGATCCATAATCAATTATCCCACCCGAAGAAACTGTCCATGAATAATTTTGCATTCCAGCTTCGGTAGTATAATTGTAATATCCGGAATTAACGCACATGTTTGTTGTTCCTGTAATGGTAGGAACGGGAAGTGGGTTTACTATGACCGGTATTGCTGTTCGTGAAAGGCTTGCCATACAGGTGCTATCCTGCACATAATAAGTTGTATCTGAAGTAAGTACAGGTGTAGTAAAAGTGCTACCTCCTGCGAGCCAGATGCCGCCTGTGGCTGCGCTGTACCAACCCAGGTTTCCAGGACCGCTTGCACTTAGTACCGTTGAATGTCCGGTACAAATATTTTGATTTGCAGAAGGAGTCGTGTTTGTGGGAGGTGCAGGAGCAGAACAGGTTGGTGTATATTGCCAGAAATCGTTTTTATAACTTCCGTCATAACCTGTTCCGATGTAACCTTGGGTCCCGATGCTAAAACCAACAGCTTCCATTCTGGCCGTTCCCCCGAAATTGGCTTTCTGTGTCCATGTATTGGAAGAAGGATCATACTGCCAAAAATCATTATAAAAAACGCCAAAACTTCCATCACCAGTTCCGATATATCCCAGGGTACCTATGCTAAAACCAACAGCCTTTAGCCTTGGCAATCCTCCAAAATTAGCTTTCTGAGTCCATGTATTGGAAGAAGGATCATATTCCCAAAATTCTTGATCGAAAACACTTCCAGTGCCGATATATCCTTTTGTTCCAATGCTAAAACCGACAGCGCTCATTCTCGTTGTTCCTCCGTAATTGGCTTTCTGGGTCCATGTATTCAAAGAAGGATCATATTCCCAAAAATCGTTAACGAAATTGGCGCTTGTGTCGTAACCAGTTCCGATATACCCTTTTGTTCCGATACTGAAACCGACTGCCTCCTCTCTCGCCGTTCCTCCGAAACTGGCTTTCTGCATCCATGTATTAGAAGAAGGATCATATTCCCAAAAGTCACGTTGATCACCACTTGCGGTATACCCAGTTCCAATATATCCATAGGCTCCTATACTAAAACCAACAGCTCCATACCTTGGTGTTCCTCCGAAATTGGCTTTCTGAGTCCATGTGTCGGAAGAAGGATCGTATTCCCAGAAATCGTTTGCATAACCTCCTATTCCCCCTGTTCCTATATAGCCTTTGGTACCTATACTAAAACCCACGGCTTGCAGTCTCGGAATTCCACCGAAATTGGCTTTCTGCGTCCAGGTATTGGGTGCTTGGGCTGAAGTGTCAATAGATAGTGCAGAAAAAGTAATGATCGCCAAAAAACGATAAATTTTTTTCATTTTGATTTATATTTTTATAAAGCTTTTAATTTCTTCATCTCTTCAATGGTAACACTGGGGGTAATAACTGGAAACAAGAACATTAAAATGAAGATAAGTTTTTTTATATAATTTTAGCTTTTATTGCTTAACAAATTTCCCCACTTTCACTGTCTTTTCATTGGTCAACCTCACAAAATAAACCCCGCTGGGTAAGGTACTTACATCTAACTGGTTTTTTGGCCCGGTGATTTGACGGGTTAGTACAACTTGTCCGTTGAGGTTCATTATTGATAGTTGGCTTATTACTGGGGATAGCGATGTTTCGATTGTTATTTCGTCATTTGCAGGATTTGGATAAATAGTGAAATTTGTAACGGTTGGTTTGTGTTCCTCAACGAAGGTAACACCTCCATAACCAGTCTTTAAAATTGTCGCAAAATTACCTACTGCATAAGCTGTTGCAGTATCTGTACAGAATATTGAATAAAGACCGTTCCAGGTTCCGCTTGAGTCAGCAATCCATGTTGAACCGGCATCTGATGTATGGAATATATCTCCATGTTGGCTGACAATATACCCTTTTGAGGGTGTAATGAAAAGAATTGAATTCAATGGTGCCATTGTAGAAATATGTAAATCCGTCCATGTTTCGCCTCCATCAACAGTTTTAAGATTTACTCCAAGATATCCTACAACATATCCCGTATTGTCGTCTGTAAAAAAAACAGAATACAATTCATAATCTGCAAGAAGTGGTAATTTGTGCCATGTCGAACCTCCATTAATAGTTTTAAGTACTATTCCATATGTACAGGAAGAATCAAAACCAACGGCATAACCTGTAAGAGAATCAGGAAAAAAAACTGAATATAATTGATTGCCACCATTTGTTCCAAATGATAATTGATTCCAAGTTACCCCTCCATTCAAGGTTTGAGATATTTCTGCTTCACCTACCATATAGCCAGTATTGGAGTTTATGAAATACATTGATGAACAACCTTGTCCTTGTGCAACGGTCTGGAAATGCCATGATGTTCCTGCATTTGTAGTTTTTAATAAATCTCCTCCAAGATCAGCAACATAACCAGTATCTTGACCTATAAAGAAAACAGTTATAAAATCATTTTGATAATACATATATCCCATACCATTCGTATCAACTGTCCAGGTTATACCTGCATTTGTAGTTTTTATTAAACTGCCATCTCCCGCGATATAACCTGTATTAGGATCGGTAAATACAACACAATTCAGGGGTACATTTGTGGGATTCACTAGTGTATCCCAGGTTGTGCCCCCATTTATTGTTTTCAAAATGGTTTCTATATTATTTTCGTTTCCATTATAACCCACCGCATAACCTGTAATATCATCGGTAAAATAAACTGATGTAAGGTTGGCAAGTGTTCCTGAATTCTGATACGTCCATGTATTACCTGCATCTGTCGTTTTTACTATTTCACCAAATATCCCAACACCATAACCAATATCATCAGTTGGGAAAAAAATTGAATTTACTCCATATCCTGTACCAGAAAGGACAGTATTCCAGGTGGAGCCTGCATCAGTTGTTTTTAATATAAGATCACCTATCCTTCCATTTCCAGCGATATAACCAGTACTATTATTGGTAAAGAATATTGAATTTAACTGAGTATAATTTCCACCAGATGATATTGTCCATGTTATACCGCCATCTGTTGTCTTTATTATAGTTCCAGGGACTCCGACTGCATAACCGGTATTAGAATCGGTGAAGTATATTGCATCTAACTCATTACCCTGTGGTAATGGATTTTGCCAGTACCATTGGGAGAAAGCAAAGACTGAGATAAAAGAAAAACAGAGTAGGAAAAAAAACTTTTTCATATAACCATCGATACTATGTGGTTAAACATCCAATAATGGCATATAAGATTCTAATATCCCGCAAAACATCACCAATAATAAGAAGAAACAGGGTGTTACGCAAGTTATTAAGCGATTATTTTTTAATCCATTGGCTAAATTAAAAACAAACATTATATAACTAAATAGTATTTTGATGCGCCGGATCTTGTAATCGGCAATTTTATCCGTCTCATGATTTTCATTAATCTCCAAATCTCAACCCCCCCCAATCTCCAAATCTCCCAATCTCCAAATCGTTCATCTTCAAATTTCCAAATTTCCAAATCTTCAAATCAGTCATCTTCAAATCTCCAAATTTTCAAATCTCCAAATCGTTCATCTTCAAATTTCCAAATTTTCAAATCTCCAAATTGTCGAATTATCAATCACCCAACTAGTTAGCAATCCCCCCTCCATCCTCCCTCCGTCCAGTCTATAATTAAACTATACTCGACCTATAGTTAACCTTTACCCTACCCTTATCCCCAAAAACCCGACCCAAAATCGAATTTTTTGACCAGTTAAAACAAAAAATGAAAGACTACAGGCTGATTTTAACAAAAAAAAACAGGCTTGGGCACAATTCACCCACGCCTGTTTTTATAAACAACTAAAAAATTACACTTTACAGTTCAGATTTTACACTTCACACTTAACCCTTAACATTTAACCCTGAACGCTTAACCCCGAACACTGAATCCTGAGCGCTTCCAGGCAAATCAACTTTTCGTGCCACCGCCCGTCCTCTGTTCTTGACCAGGATCTTGGTCTTGACAGAAACTTTGAAGAGTTCTTTCTTAAGGACTTCATAACTGGTGGTATCGATCTTTTCCTTCTTTGACTGCAACATAAAATCAGCGATGGCAAGATTCCAGGCATTCTGCCCGGGCTTTGCCTTCTTTTTGTACCTGGCCTTTAGCTTTGGAATTGCCAGGACCTTCTTTCCATAATCCGTCGCATCCTTGAACCGAACACGACTGGCAACCTGCTTGTCGGTCCATTTCATATTCGAATAATCCGGATACCTCGACACAACCGTATGATCTCCGCAACGCCTGTAAACCTTATCTCCACATCTTCCACGTTGAAATCTCGTGATTAGATTATCATCTGCTAAAGCCATAAAACATCAGTTTTAATTTGAACTTGCAACATAACACAATATTTTCAATTCCCTTATTCGCATATTCCCCTATTCGCATATTCGCATATTCCCCTATTCGCATATTCGCATATTCCCTTATTCGCATATTCGCATATTCGCATATTCCCCTATTCGCATATTCGCATATTCCCTTATTCGCATATTCGCATATTCGCATATTCGCATATTCCCTTATTCGCATATTCGCATATTCCCTTATTCGCATATTCCCTTATTCCCTTCCCCCCGGATCCCGTAATCTTCAAATTTCCAAATTTCCAAATTTCCAAATTTTCAAATCTCCAAATTTCCAAATTTTTCCTCTTGCCTGCCAAACGCAATCATCACGATTCTTATCTTCCAAGCATTTTCTTTGGATCCACGATCTTTGTGAATTCTCCCTCAGTCAGTAATCCGAGTTCCAGCGTGGCTTCCTTCAGGGTCTTATTTTCCTTATGTGCTTTCTTGGCAATCTTTGCTGCATTATCATAACCTATATGCGGATTCAGCGCTGTGACCAGCATCAGTGTGTTATCGAGGTTTTTTTGGATGGCAGGAAGGTTCGGTTCGATACCGGTTGCACAGTTGTCGTTAAATGAAAGGCAAACCTCACCGAGCAATCTTGCAGATTCAAGTACACTTCGTATGATCACCGGTTTAAAGACATTCAACTGGAAATGACCACTCATGCCTCCAATGTTCACCGTCACATCATTCCCGAGCACCTGCGCACATACCATGGTCATGGCTTCCGGTTGGGTGGGATTGACCTTGCCCGGCATAATGGATGATCCGGGTTCGTTCTCAGGAAGGATGATCTCACCTATTCCGCAACGCGGACCGGAAGCAAGCATACGGATATTGCTGGCAATATGCATGCAGCTGACAGCAAGGGTTTTCAGGGCTCCTGAGGTTTCCACCATGGCATCATGTGCTGATAATGATTCGAATTTATTGGGGGCTGTGACAAATGGAAGACCGGTGAGCTCTGCAATTTTGGCAGCGACTTTCTGATCATATCCTTTTGGTGCATTCAGCCCTGTACCTACTGCCGTGCCTCCCAATGCCAGTTCAGCCAGGTGCGGCAGGGTGTTTTGTATTGCGATCAACGCATGATCCAGCTGGGATACATAACCTGAAAACTCCTGTCCAAGCGTGAGTGGGGTGGCATCCATTAGATGCGTACGCCCGGTCTTCGCAATATCTTTGAATATTTCAGCCTTCTTCGCCAATGTGTTCCTGAGCTTTTCCACTCCGGGAATTGTGGTCTCTTTCACTCTCTTATATGCTGAGATACTCATTGCAGTGGGGAAAGTATCATTCGACGACTGCGATTTGTTTACATCATCATTCGGATGGATGATGGTCTTTTCACCCAGCTGCCCGCCATGTAGAACATGCGCCCGATTGGCAATCACCTCGTTTACATTCATATTAGATTGAGTTCCCGACCCCGTTTGCCAGATCACCAGCGGGAACTGGTCATCCAGCTTACCTGCCAGGATTTCGTCGCAAACGGCAACGATGAGCTCCATCTTCTCTTTTGGAAGTACACCGAGATCAAAATTGACAAGAGCTGCTGCCTTTTTCAGGATGGCAAATGCCTGGATCACCTCTCTTGGCATAGAGGCCGGCTCTCCAATCCGGAAATTCTCAACTGAACGTTGGGTCTGTGCTCCCCAGTATTTGTCTGCAGGAACTTCTATGGTTCCCATTGTGTCTTTTTCAGTGCGGGTTTTCATGTCATAATATTTTTAAATGATTATTTCAGAAGATGGTCAATGTTTTCAGGAGGATCGCCGATTACAGCCTTATATTCTCTTTCAACAATGGGCCGTTGGATGAGTCTGGGATTTTGTAACAGGATCCTGGTCCATTCATGATCAGAAAATTCCTTTCCTCTCAAATTCTTTTTATAGTATTCTTCCTGTGTGCGGACAATTTCTGAAGGCTTTTTATTGAGCTTACTAAGCAGCCCTGCAAGCTGCTTTTCTGTCAGCGGGTTTTTTAAATATTCTATGATCTCAAAAGGGATTTGCTTATCTTTCAGGTATTGTAACCCTGCACGCGATCTCTTGCACCGGGGGTTATGGTAAATCTTCATCATTACATTAAAATTAACTCTTACAGATCATGATCTCTTATTTGCAGATTACCGGGAAAAAATTAATTAAGAGTTGCACTTCCGAATTGCATCAGGTATGATTTGATGAATTCAGTCAGGTCGCCATCCAATACTCCTTGTGTATCTGATGTTTCATGACCGGTCCTTACATCTTTAACCATCTTGTAAGGATGCAGCACATAATTCCTTATCTGGCTTCCCCATTCGATCTTTTTCTTGTTTCCTTCGATCTCGGCAATTTTCTCCCTTTTCTTCCTGAGCTCTATCTCATAAAGCTGTGATTTCAACATCTTTAATGCCTTTTCACGATTCTGGCCCTGTGATCGGGTCTCCTGGCATTCAATCACAATGCCTGTAGGCTCATGCTTCAGCCTGACTGCGGTTTCGACTTTGTTGACATTTTGTCCCCCGGGTCCGCTTGAACGGAAAGTATCCCATGTGATATCGGATGGGTTGATATCGATCACGATATTGTCATCAATCACAGGGTAAGCATAAACGGAGGCGAATGAAGTATGCCGTTTGTGGTTGGCATCATAAGGAGAAAGACGTACCAGGCGGTGTACCCCGTTCTCTCCTTTCAGGTAGCCATAAGCATAATCTCCTTCAATTTCTAAAGTAACGGATTTTATTCCTGCCACATCTCCTTCCAGGTAATCCAGCTCTTTTACTTTGTAATGATTTCGTTCTCCCCAGCGAATGTACATCCTCATAAGCATTTGAGCCCAATCCTGGCTTTCAGTGCCTCCCGCACCCGAATTGATCTGAACAATGACACTGAATTTATCTTCTTCCCCGCTAAGCATGTTCCTGAACTCAAGGTCTTCGACCATCCGCAGGGTTTCGCTGTAATGTTTGTCAAGATCCTCTTCTGTACCTTCACCCTGCTGGAAAAAATCTACCAGTACTTTCAGGTCTGCAAAACTGTCAGAAGCCGCCTTGTAAGTATCAGTCCATGATTTTTTATCCCGGATCGATTTCATCACTTGTTCGGCAACTTTCGGGTTATTCCAGAAATCCGGTGTTTGGGAAAGCTTTTCTTCTTCTTCTATTAAAGCTAATTTGGTATCGAGGTCAAAGAAACCTCCTTAAGGCATCCAGCCGTGACTGCAAATCCTTCACTATTTCCTGTGTGACCATATTCAGATATTCAATTCCTTCAATGTGGATAATATTAATTCCATTTCATAACCTTTATTGTGAACGTAGGCTATAATTTTCTCCCGGACGTTAACATTTATATCAGGTTTTATTTCTTTTTGTTTCTTACGGATGAGATCTTTCAAAACTATCCGGTAATCATCTTCATCGATCTCTCCAATTCCCTTGTGAATCAGTTCTTCAGGGATCCGTTTCAACCAGAGCTCAAATTCAATTTTTTGACGTCCCCATTTGTTGAGCCTGAATTTGCTTCCTGCAAAGACTTTCGCGTACCGTTCTTCATTGATATATCCTTCCTTTTGTAATTGATCGATGATTGATTGTATAAGTTTTTTCTGAACTGCCCAATCCCTCAGCTTTTCTTCCGTATCACGGATGCATCTTTCCTGGTAGCTGCAGAAATATTGGATCTTTTGCATCACCATCGCGGGATTGATCTGTTTTTCCTTTTTGACCATAAATGCATGTTATACTGCAAATATACAAAAAAAGAGGCCTGAATAAAGGAATAAGATAGTGTACAAGTACGAAACTGTATATAATTTCACCTATCGCTCAAAAACATCAATCTCCCTGAAATAATATGGCCCATGGCCAGAAGCTTCGCTCACCAGCATAATATATTTGCAGGTAAGCGGTTTTTTTGCATTGGGAACAATACTGTAAACCACTTTGCTGTTGCCCCACACATCTACAGGACCAGCGAGTGCAAGATATTTCCACCCATTCGCCTTCGGGTCACCGGTAACAGGTGGCATGATAGGTTTATCTGTTGTCCACACTGAAAAAGTTTCAGGCCCGCGCTTTGTATCCAGTGCTGCAAAAACATGAAGACTGTCTATTCCCAGGTTATTCTGAAGATCCATAACAATACGGCCCTCCCCCTTCTCAAACCAGACATCTTTTATTGAATCGGAGGGAAGCAGATCAAACATGCCGTCATTGCAGGCCGGCACCGGCATTCCTTGTTCGGGCATATTGATTTTCAGCTGTTCGGTACCGGAGTAATAATAGTTCACCGTGACCCCGTTGGGCATATGCATATCTGCATAATCCTTCATGGAAATTTTATAGGGAAGATCATTAAGGTTCCTGTTGTTCACCGCTGTCAGACGCGCAGCAGGAGTCATTTCTTCCGAAACATAGCTTTTCTCAAGGTTGAGCGTGAATCCTTTTCTCCCTGAAAAATCATCGTACAAAGGCTGAACAGGTTGTGCCTGGTCATAATAGTTTTCGGCCACCGTGATCGCAAAGATCTTTATAGCGTCATTATTCGGTAACTGGAGAGATCCTGCTTCAGGACTGGCGTCCATACTGTATTTGAAGATATAGGCATAATGGTAGGGGTCGTTGACTGTATCTTTCCTTAAATGCGTAGCAAACCAGGCCACTTCATCGCGTTTTATGAACCCTTTTTCAAGTGATTTTATCCTTCCCAGTTTATCCCAGATCCGCTTGTCAAATTGTCCGATCACGCCTTCATATTTCTGAACACGGATGATCTTCTTACTTTCTCCTGCCTTGAAAAGCCCATTGGTATCGCGGGTCGCAGCCGCAAGAATATAAATCCTGTTGGAATTGCCGGTTTTTGGCAATAGGATAGTCTGCCCGCTGCATGAAATGACATTGTTTTGTCCTTCAGATTTTTTTCCAAGTGTAAAATGGACTCCGTCAATGGTCAAAGCTTCTGGGAATAATTCGGCAGGAATCCCATAACCTTGTCCCCCGAAAGCACCATTTTTCTTGTATTTCTCGCTGCTAATAACGTTTTCATTATAATCCAGGGTCAGCGGCGTACATTCAGGCTCACTGATTTTTTCAAGTGGGGTGGACAGAGTGACGGCATAGCTTCTCATTCCGAATTTGGTCAGGCTCACTAAAAGTTTTCCGTCTTTTAACGTGGCTTCGTCTATCTTACGTTCCTGTCCGTCAACTTCAGAGGCTGCAGTTATCTTTCCTGCAAAACTGACCTCGACATTATCGATGTCTTTTCCAAAAAGTTCCTGCAGGCGAACAATCAGCTGTTTGCCATTCTCAGCTTTTTTTATCGCACGTATGTCTACTTCGGAGGTATTTACTTTTACAAGACTAAAAATGTTTCCAAGGAAACCTGAATGCTCCGGTACCTGGAATGCTTTCAATGGCTGGTTTAAACAACGGCCTTGCCATTCCGATTCACCGGTTCTCCAATCACCCTTGTGGCTGTAAAGGCCATAGGTGAATTCGTGGGTTCCCCAATCCTGGGTGGCCTGATCATGATAAAAGTTTGTCGTCGGGGTATAAAGCAAAGTGAGCCTGATGGTTTTGTCAGAAGGCTTGTCTGACCCGAACTTGCTGTCTTCCATCACTGTGATGCCAAAAGTGCCTGACTTATCCGTCAGGTCAAACCATTCCCTGGAAGGTACCTCGTACTTTTTCTCATTGTTGGTCGCCCGCTCAATAGTCCCAAGCCCGAGATTATAAGTCGCTACCGTGTTGCTTGCAGTAAGAGGGAAGGAGGCTTTCAGGCTTACTCCTTTCGACTGCCAGTCGATAGTGTTCCTGAAAACTATCCTTTTCCCGCATTCTCCTGCAGTCAGACTTATGTTCTGAACAAAAACAGAATTTCTTGCGCTCCTTTCAATTTTAAGGGTAATGCGAACAGGTCCATTCTCTGTCAGTGTTATCTTTGGTGTACCGTCCACATATCCCACCGGGGGATTTTTCCTGTCTTTCCAGTCCATGTTCCAGGCAGGCCAGTATTCCGGATGTTCTTTTTGGAACTCGAGACGGGCAGGGGAGGAGAGTATTTCCTTATTCTGTTTTTTATCCATGATGGAAGATACATCGCCATTGGCATTCAGTATGACTTTATAAAATTCATTCTCCAGGGTATCGTTTCCTGCCTTAAGGTTGTTCTTCTGCTCGCTTTCCTGTTTTAAAGGCGAGACATGATAACATGCAAGGCCTAATGAAGGGACTTTAGCGAGAAACAGGAATTTTAACGAAACTTTCGTTTTGCTGATAACCTGTGAAAGTACTTCATTGCCATTAGGATCGAAAACCTGGATATAATCCGGCACTCCTTCCGGGTATGACATGTCTGCCTCAACTACATCTTCCCGTGAGATGGCAGTTGGGTTATATACAACCAGGGCGTTCCCGTCCCCCCTGGTATCCATAGCCCGGATCACAGTCCCCGCCGAACTTTCAAGTACGGAAGCAAAGGTATTCTGTGCCAGCACTTCATCGTTCCATGTATAAACATATGCTTTCGGGATGCATGTCCCGGGAAGCATGTCGTGCATCTGGCTTTGGAGTGTCAGCCACCAGGCTCCATTCAACATCGGATATGGATAGGAAATGCCTCCCAGCCAGTCAGCTGCAACAGCCAGGGGTTCGGCAGATTGGGCCAGCAGTTCATTTTTCCTGTTCCAGCGTTTCATATAGGCTTGTGAGGTAAGAGATCCGGCTGAATGCTGGGTCAATAACAGATCTCCCGAATAATTCGGAAGGTTATGCCTCTGTTCTTCGGTCAGGTCGCGAAAAAATTGATCAGAAGAACAGAGATAAACATGTATTTTACTGTCAGGGTTCTGAAGGCTTCCAAGTCCGTTTTTTATAGCGAATTCACTGGGTGCACCTCCTACATCACCCGTTCCATAATACCGGTAATCTGCGTAAACGCCATATTTCTTTCCATTCTCCATGACACGGTCAACCCAGTATTTTGCAGTATCCAGCCTGGGTTGGATATCCCCGCCATAATCAGTCGGATTCAAGGCTGCCACGACACCTTTGCCATCCGGACCTATCCAGTTCCCTATATTGAACGGAATCCCAACGGCAGAGCCCCAAACCAGTTTTTGAGTGGAAAAACCTTTAATGCCGCAATGCGCCAGGATGGATGGGATATGTGCCTGGAATCCAAAACAATCGGGAAGAAGAAAATCCACGCTCTCTTTTCCAAACTCACTGCGGAAGTAATTATTCCCGTAAAGTATATGCCTTAGAATAGATTCGGGAGAAGGAATATTTGCGTCACATTCATCAATGGATGAACCGCCAACGAACCAACGTCCTTTACTGATGTATTTCTTTAGCTTTTCATACTTGTCGGGATAATATTCCTTCATCATTTTATACCTGTGCGCACCTGTGAAAGTGAACACATACTGATCGTATTTATCAAAAAAACGAAAATTATCATCAAGCGTGGCTTTTATGTATTGGTTGATAGTCTCAGGATAATCCCAACGCCATTGTGTATCCAGGTGAGCATATCCTACCGTATATAAAACCGGATCTTTGGAAAGATCATATTTTATCGGATCAGAAGTTTTAATTCCTGGTTGAGCAAATAAACTGAAATCAAAGAGGAACAATAAAAAAATAACAACAGGCGTTTTGAACGGTCTCATGGTAAAGTGTTTTTCTTTGTAAAAATAGGTAATTATTGAATCCTCCAAAAATCTTACTTTTGTTAAAAATTTTTAAACAGGAAAAAAATGAAAAAGATCATTCTGATGTTGACTGTTGCAGCAATACTTTTATCCTGCACAGGTAAAAAAGGTAGTCAGTATAAAATTGCAGGAGTCGTTAAAGGAGGTGATGCCGCCATGGTTTACCTTCAGAAAATGGATAGTACAGGCTGGGTTACCTGCGATTCGGCAACAGTGAAGAATAGTGAATTTACATTTAAAGGGAAAGTCGGATCGCCCGACCGCTGGAATATCAAGATCAAAGGGAAAGACATGATGTATCCGTTCTTCATTGAGAATTCTGATATCCGGCTTGTTATTCATGCCGACACTGCAGGGTTAATTGATGTGACAGGATCAGCAGGCCAGGATCTGTTTAAGAATTACATTGCGAAAAACGACAGTATTCAGAAATTAATGAACAGCCTGGATCCTGTTTATGAAAAGGCAGATTCATTAAAAGATACCGCACAGATCAGGATACTTGATGGACAATATGATGCCCTGGACAATGAAATGAAAAAAATTATTGTTAACCTGGCAAAGACCAATCCATCATCAGCCGTCGGCCCCTGGCTCATTATGCGCAATTCATACAGGTTTGAACTTCCTGAACTCGATTCCCTGCAGGTTGGTCTTGACTCCACACTGAGCCATTCATTCTTCTACCAGTCGATCGTAAAAAGAATTGCCGTCTTAAAAAGAGTTCAGATCGGGCAGCCTGCTATTGATTTTTCTATGAATGATACAACAGGCAAGCCGGTTTCGCTTTCTTCACTGAAAGGGAAATATCTTCTCGTCGATTTCTGGGCTTCCTGGTGCGGACCCTGTCGCGCTGAGAACCCGAATGTTGTAAAAGCTTATGCAGGGTTTCATAAAAAGGGGTTTGATGTTCTTGGTGTTTCATTTGACAGGAAAAAAGAAAAATGGGAAAAAGCGATCAAGGATGATAACCTTACCTGGAATCATGTTTCCGATCTTCAATACTGGGGAAATGCAGCAGGGAAACTCTATGGCATTAGTTCGATACCTTCAAATATTCTGCTCGATAAAGATCAGAAGATTATCGGCAGGAACCTGAGAGGATCTGCCCTTATTGCCAGGCTGACTGAACTTCTTGGCCCCCCTGAAACTGTGCCGGTAAAACATGGTAAACTACACAAATAGCCGTTAATCAGAACAACATCCCGATGAAAAAGATCTTGTTTTATTTTCTTTTACTGTCCACCTTCCCCGCCTGGTCACAGAACCTCCATTTCATCCGCGGAGAAATAAAAAATGCCGGGGGGAAAAAAGTCTTTCTCTCCGGCTTTTATGGTGAAAAAGTCAATCGTATCGACTCAATGACCTGTGATGCATCAGGTCATTTCATTTATTATCCCGGGCCGTCCATTCAAACCGGGTTATACAGGCTTTCGACAGATAAAGACCATTACCTGGATATTATTATCAACAAAGAAAACATTGAGTTCACCTGTAATAAGGAATTATCAGCCGATAGTACTGAGTTTACCTCTTCAATTGAAAACAAGATCTATTATTATTTTCTGGTATATGACAGGAAAATACAGTCAAAACTTGATCTGTTGCTTCCACTTCTCGACTTCTATCCTGAAAAGGATGGGTTTTATTTACAGGCCTCGAATGAATATGAACGATTGCAGCGATCGGAAAGGAAGACAATCGATTCTCTTTCTGCTCTTTACCCCGGTTCCTATGCACTACGGCTTTTCCGGCTGCAACAAACGCCCTTTCTCCCCGCAGGATTGACCAAAGACGATAGAATTGCTTACCTGAAACAACATTTTCTGGATGCGGTCGATTTTAATGATACTCTTTCCCTGCGAAGCAACGGATGGGCCAACAAGGCTATCTCATACCTTGCTCTTTACAGCAATAACAAATATAACCAGAAACAGCTTGAATCTGAATTTATAAAAGCAATTACGATTATCCTCAGCAAGGCTTCAGTAAATGCCGATGTATACAAGTTTCTTTTGGATTATTTTGTCGGTGGATTCGATAAGTATCATTTTGATGCAGTGATCACATACATTGCCGACAATTTCCAGGATCCTTTTTCCTGTGAGGATCAGGCCCGCAAAACACAATTACAGAAAAAACTGGAGAATTTCAAGAAAATATCGATAGGGAAGATCGCTCCGGATATCGCAATTCCGGATCCAAAGGGAAAACTGATCCGTCTCTCCGAGATCAAATCTGAATATACCTTAATTGTTTTCTGGTCAAGTGAATGCGGGCATTGTGCACAAATGATGCCCCAGCTTAAGGAACTTTATGATAAACAAAAGCCAAAACGCTGGGAGGTAATGTCTGTATCATTGGATACCAGCCGTAATGAATGGACAACTTTTCTCCGGGAACAAAAGCTGAACTGGCTTAATGTGTCCGAATTGAAGGGCTTCAATAGTGCATCTGCAGATGCATACAACATCTTTGCTACTCCCACCATGTTCCTGCTCGACCGTGAAAAAAAGATCATTGCCAAGCCCATCTCATACAGGGAACTCGAACAGGACCTCATGGAGAACAAGATCTATTAATTTGTAATACCAGCAATCAGGATTTGCAATACAGATCCCTGATGCCCGGTTCCTGATCTCTCCGTTCACTTTATGGGCCAGGTGTCTCCCTGGCCTGCCCTGCGGTTAAAGATTAATTCATACTTTTGTCTTAGTAACGGATCTTAAATTAATACTCCTGTAATATGTATGAATTCATTAAAGGACGCTTGACAGAGAAAACCCCTACGTATGCTGTGATCGAAACAGACGGCATCGGTTATCTTCTCAATATTTCATTACATACCTATTCTCAGTTGAAAGAGGATGAAAACTGTAAACTGCTGATACATATGGTGGTCAGGGAAGATGCAATGCTTTTTTTTGGGTTCACAACCGCTGAGGAAAGGGATCTTTTCCGCCATCTCATCAGTGTTTCAGGTGTCGGACCAAATACTGCCAGGATGATACTGTCGTCAATCCAACCCCCCGAAATTATTCAGGCCATAGTTCAGGGGAATGCACCATTACTTCAGAGCATTAAAGGGATAGGATCGAAAACTGCACAACGTTTGATTGTTGAGTTGAAAGATAAACTTTCAAAAGGATGGATTTCAGGTGAAAAAATGCCGGACGGATACAATACGAAGAAAGATGAAGCGTTATCAGGATTGATAATTCTTGGCTTTTCAAAGATTGTAGCCGAGAAAGCGCTGACAAAAATTATCGAGAAAGAAGGCTCGGATTTACCGGTGGAACAACTGATCAGGCATGCTTTGAAAATATTATGATAAGAGTATGCCTTGTGATTACTTTTTCTCAGCATGTTTTTAATCTGAATTCTGGATTTAGTGAGATTTAAAAGTTACATCCTCTGTTACTCGTGTGTCTTCCTGATGCTGGTCCTGGCGGGGAATTCCTTCGCATTCTATTTTCCTGGTACACAAGATAATGCACCTCCATTTCCCGGATTGCCTCCTGACAGCCTTTCAAAAGGAGATACCATAAAACTGCGGTATCCTTTTAATGACGAATCAATCCTACCCGGCTCTACCACCTCCAGTAACCTGTACCTGAAAAATCCATCCAATATCCAGAGCACTGTGGAGTATGACCCGGTGACGCACCAGTATGTGAGAATATATAAGATCGGTGGAATGATCTACCGGCTTCCTGAAACCATGACATTTGAGGAGTTTCAGAATGAGGATAACCAGAAGATGTTGCAAAAATACTGGAAGGAAAGAGCTGAAGCAGCCAGCATGGATAACAAAACAGGTGTTATCCCGAAATTGCATATCGGGGGAAAAGTATTTGAGACCATCTTCGGCAACAATACCGTCGATATTCGTCCTCAGGGATCGGCGGAGATCACCTTCGGACTCATCTCCAACCGCCGGGATGACCCAATGTTAAATACAACTTTACGCAGGCAGACGAACTTCGATTTCAACGAGAAAATACAGATGAACGTCATTGCCAAGATTGGTGATAAGATTGAATTTAAAACAAGCTACAATACAGAAGCGACTTTCGATTTTGAGAATAAATTAAAGTTGAAATATGAAGGTAAGGAAGATGATATCGTTCAGTCTATCGAAGCAGGTGATGTGGATCTTCCCCTTAGCAGCTCATTGATCAAAGGCAGCGAAGCCCTGTTTGGGATTAAAGCAAAGTTGCGCTTCGGAAGGGTGACCGTGACAGCCCTCTATTCGCAGCAAAAAAGCGAAACCAAGAATATTACCCTCCAGGGAAATGGACAAACAACTAAATTTTCTATTCCTGCCAATACATATGAAGCCGACCGTCACTTCTTCGTTGCACAGGCTTTTCGTAATAAATATAAATCAGCCCTTAAAACACTCCCGATAATTTCTTCGAGCATCAACATTGTCCGTATGGAAGTATGGGTAACCAATATTGGTGCAGCGGTCACCGATAACCGGAATGTCGTTGCCTTTATGGACCTGGGAGAAAATGATCCGTACAACAAGTTAAGATTTCAGGGTTATTACGGGAAAACGAATCCTTCAAATAAATCTAATAACCTGATCCAGGTGATCATGCCTCATCCCTCAGATTCAGTTAATGTACGAAACATAAACAAAGTCAGCAGCTATCTTGCCCAAAATTTTAATCTGGTTTCCGGGGTGGATTACGAGAAAGTTGAAAGTGCGCGCAAGCTGCTTCCTTCAGAATATACCTATAATTCCAAACTGGGATTTATTTCGCTGAATACTACACTGAACCCAGGCCAGGTGCTTGCTGTTGCATACCAATACCAGGTGATCGGAGATACCACGGTTTATCAGGTAGGCGAGTTTGCCAACCAGGGGATCAATGCACCGGAATGCCTTATTGTAAAATTGCTTAGAAGCTCTGCCCTGAATACCCATATCCCATTATGGAACCTGATGATGAAAAATGTATATTCCCTCAGTGCATACCAGGTTCAAAACCAGAATTTCATTTTGAACGTTTTGTATTCAGGTAATAAGAACGGGGTTCCCACTGCCTACATCAGCGAAGGCCGGATTAGTGGTTCTCCTCTTTTGCGTGTGCTGGGTTTCGACAATCTGGATCAGCAGATGAACCCGCCCCCCGACGGATTGTTCGATTTTATTGATAATGCAGCCACCCAGGGAGGAACCATCCAGGCATCCAACGGAAGGATCTTCTTCCCTGAACTTGAACCCTTCGGACAGGATCTGAGGGATTCTATCTATGACCCGAAAGATCCTCAGGGTTCACTGGATCTGGCGAATAAATATTGCTTTGATTCCTTGTATACGGTGACACCAACAACAGCAAAGCAATATACAGATAAAAATAAGTTCATCCTGGAAGGTTCTTTCAAATCAACTGTGGGATCAGAAATATCACTTAATGCGCTGAATGTTCCCCAGGGATCTGTAAAGGTGACAGCCGGCGGCGTCCCGCTGACAGAGAACGTCGATTATACCGTCGATTACACCCTTGGAAGGGTCAGGATCATCAACGAAGGGATCCTCAATTCCGGCACTCCGATCAACATTTCATTGGAAAGCAACCAGATGTATAATATCCAGACCAAACGTCTGATGGGTGCTCATATCGATTACAAAATAAACAAGGATTTCATCATCGGGGGAACCATACTCAACCTTAATGAGCAACCTCTGACCCAGAAGGTCAACTATGGCGATGAGCCGCTTTCAAACACGATGTGGGGTTTGAGTCTCACCTACAGGACTGATTCAAGGCTCATCACACGATTAGTGAATATGCTGCCCTTTATCCATACCAAGGCAGTTTCGAAGATTGCCGTTGATGCTGAATTCGCACAATTCATCCCTGGCCATTCAAAAGCTATAGGAAGCGCCGGCACTTCTTATATCGATGATTTTGAGGGTGCAAGTTCCATCATTGATCTGACAAATACCGGAACCTGGTTCATGGCCAGCACCCCTCAGTTTCAAACCCTTCCTGGAATGTTCCCCGAAGCTGCTCCCGGTACAGGCCTGGCTTATGGTTTTAACCGTGCAAAACTTTCATGGTACATTATCGATCCTTTATTTTATGACAAGAACCAGAATCTGGTTCCTCCCAATATAGGTAACTCGGAACTTTCCAATAACTATGTGCGCCAGGTATGGCAAACCGAAGTTTTTCCGAATGAACAACCACTGAACGGAGTACCGGTGAACCAGGCCGTTTTGAACCTGGCGTATTATCCTTCTGAACGGGGGCCATATAATTATGATGTCAGACCCAGTGCTTATTCGAAAGGAGTCGCAAGCGACGGATCACTCTTTGCTCCTGAGACACGTTGGGCTGGTATGATGAGGGCAATGGAACCTACTGATTTTGATGCCGCCAATATTCAGTACATTGAATTTTGGATGATGGACCCGTTTTCTTACGATTCTACCATTTCTGGCGACCTGTATTTTAACCTGGGAGATGTTTCTGAAGATATCCTCCGCGATGGCCAGAAGTCTTTTGAAAACGGGTTGCCTATCAACAGTGTGGTTACAAATGTAGATACGACAATATGGGGAAGGGTCCCTACGGTGCAGGCACTTGTGAATGCATTTGATAACACTCCCGGTTCACGCCAGTACCAGGATGTGGGATACGACGGGTTGAGCGATGCTGATGAACGTACCTTTTTCGATACGACCTATCTGAAGAAAATCGCTGCCCTTTATGGTGTAAATTCACAAGCGTATCAAATTGCCCTCAAAGATCCTTCGTCTGATGATTTTCATTATTTCCGTGGAACCGACTACGATAATGAATCTCAATATTCCAGCATCCTGGAAAGGTATAAGAATTATACCGGGGTTGAAGGTAACTCTCCTGCATCAGATAATTCACCTGAAAAATATCCTACGATGTCTACAACACTCCCGGACGTGGAAGACATCAATAATGACAACACACTGAGTGAAAATGAAGGGTATTATCAGTATATCGTTCACCTGAATCCCAATAAGATGAAGGTAGGACAAAATTATATTACTGATATGTACCATGCTACAGATATCCCTTTGGCCAATGGTTCAAAGGGTAATGTCCGGTGGTATCAGTTCAAGATCCCAATCCGCACACCTGATAAGACAGTTGGAAATATCCAGGGATTCACTTCCATCCGGTTCATGAGGGTGTTCTTCAAGGGGTTTGCTAAAAGTGTTGTTTGCCGTTTTGCAACATTTGGCCTCTCCAGGGGACAATGGCTTACTTATCAATATGACCTTCTTCAACCAGGTGAATATATCCCTGACAATAACCAGAATAAAACGACTTTCGATGTCTCTACAGTCAGCATTGAAGAAAATGGCAGCAAACAACCCATCCCTTACGTGATGCCCCCGGGCATAACCCGCGAAACGAACTGGGGATCTACCAACCAGCAGCAATTAAATGAACAATCGATGGATCTTAAGGTTGGTAACCTCGTGGACGGTGACTCGCGCGCAGTTTTTAAGACCTGTCAGTTCGATTTTCGCCAATTCAAGAAGTTGCAGATGTTCGTCCATGCTGAACAGTCGATCCATAATCAGAGTGTCAAGAATGGCGATCTTACTATCTTCATGCGGGTAGGCTCTGACCTTACCTTGAACTATTATGAATATGAAATTCCCCTGACCTTCACAGCCTGGTACACCAGTGCGAGTAACCCGGGGGCCATCTGGCCCGATGCCAATGCATTTGATATCGACCTTGACAGGCTGGTGCAGGTTAAAGAAGACAGAAATATTGCAATGCGAGCGACCGGGAGCACAGTCACAACGTCATCTCCTTTTAGCGAGAGTGATGGCAAGAATCGTATGACTGTAGTAGGATCTCCTACCATCAGCGATGTGGAATCTATAATGATCGGGATCCGAAACCCCAAAAAAACCGCCCAGTCAACTGATGACGATGGACAACCGAAAAGTGCGGAGATCTGGGTGGATGAACTCCGCCTCACCGATTTTAATAAAAGCGGTGGATGGGCAGCGACGGCCCGCATTGCTGCTGACCTTGCCGATCTCGGACGCATTCAGCTGACCGGTTCCTACATGAGTGATGGTTTTGGATCCATTGAAGATAAGCAGACACAGCGGACACTGGAAGCAACAGCCGGATTTGGATTAACAACTGATCTTGAACTGGGGAAATTCCTCCCGGAGAAATCAGGCTTCCGTATACCTTTGCATTTCGATTATTCACTTCTCGAGAGCTCTCCAAAATACGATCCACTCAATCCCGATGTCCTTTTCAAAGATGTTCTTAATACCTATACCACGAAGAAACAGAAAGATTCAATTCGCGCTTTGTCGGAAGATTACACGGAAAGGAAAAATTTTAACCTGATGAACATCAGGAAAGACCGGAAAAAGGATAAAAAGCCAAAGATCTATGACATTGAAAATTTCAATATCAGCTATGCTTATTCCGAGGTTTTCCATCGGGACCCGGATATTGCCTACGACCTTCAGAAGAAATATACAGGAGGGTTGGGCTACAACTATGCTGCCATCCCTAAAAGTTACTCGCCTTTCGCTAAAATTAAACCACTCACCCGACATAAGGCCTACAGGCTGATCACAGATTTCAATATCAACTATCTTCCCCGTTCGTTTTCCTTCCGGACCGATATGAACCGCCAGTTTGAAGAAGAGCAGTTCAGAAATAAAAATACGATTGATATCCCCATGATAGTTAACTATATAAAGTCATGGACATGGACAAGGGTGTATGACCTGAAATACGATTTTTCAAAATCCCTCAAGCTTTCACTGGTGGCAAATGCCAATGCTTTTGTGAACGAACCCCCGGGACTGATCGATCGTTCTAATGAAAAACAGGTTTGGAACCAGATCTTTTCCTTTGGTACCCTGAGCACGTATAATCAGCAGTTGTCAGGCACTTACGATGTGCCCATCTCAAAAATACCCTACTTGGATTGGATATCAGTGAATTTAGGATACCAGGCAAGCTACCACTGGACAGCCAGCCCGGTCTCCCTGCAGTCGGAGATAGGCAATACCATCGAAAACTCAGCTACAAAAGTGCTGAATGGAAAATTCAGCTTCATCAATATATACAACAAAGTGCCTTACCTGAAGAAACTTCTTGCAACCACTACAATGCAAGGGAAACAGAACGCCAGCCAGTCATTAAAAAATAGTAAACCGGATAAGAATCAGGCCAAGATCGACAGCCTCAATAAAGCTCATGGGTCCAATTTTGGCAAATTCATTAAAGATGGATTGTTTCATCTTCTTACAAGCATCCGTAGCATAGGGATCAACTATACCCAGGGAGTAGGAACAGTCATACCTGGTTTTACTCCTGTTCCAAGTGCACTTGGCAATAACTGGTCACTAAATGCACCCGGGCTCGGTTTTATATTTGGCAGCCAGAAGGATATTCGCCCCGGTGGGGAGGCCTGGATGACCAAAGACTCGCTGCAGGTTCAGCCCTATTTGACTAAGTACAATGATAACCTGGCACTTTCTGCCTCTCTCGAGCCATTGCCGGACTTGAAAATTGAGATTACCGCCTTGCGGACTTATACCCAAACACATCAGGAATATTACAGGTATTCAGACACACTTGGCAAGTTTGTTTCTTATTCGCCCATGGACAATGGCAGCTTTACCATGTCCTATCTGATGATCGGTACCAGTTTTACCAAGAATGGCGAAAAAGCCGTCTCTCCGCTGTTTGAAAGAATGGAGGCCTACCGGTTCCAGATCGCACAAAGATATTCGGCCAGGAATCCATCGTCAGCAGGAAAAATAGATACTACAGGATACCCCCTCGGTTATGGCCCGAATAACCAGGAAGTTTTAAATACGGCTTTCCTGGCAGCATATGGAGGAAAGAATCCTTCAAAGATCGGACTGTCTGAATTTCCTGCTATTCCGTTCCCTAACTGGAGAGTTACCTATGATGGACTGACAAAGATCCGGGCAATTAAAAAATACCTGCGAACCTTTACTATTACTCATGGATATACATGCACCTATTCTGTAGGATCCTATACCTCAAATTTACAGTACCAGGAAAAGGATGGATATCCTTCACAGTTTGACAACTCCGGGAATTTTATTCCCAAGGAACAGATCGGTGTGGTTTCTCTTACTGAACAGTTTAATCCGCTGATCAAACTGGATATGGGCTGGGTGAACAGCATCCTGTCGTCTTTTGAATGGAAACGCTCACGGAATTTGTCCTTCAGCTTTGACAATGACCAGCTAACTGAAATTTTTAGCAATGAATTTATCATCGGCCTGGGTTACCGGTTCAAGAATGTCCGGCTTTCGTTTATTTCATTGGGTACTGCCGGAAAGAAGAGCAAGTACAAGAGTGATCTGAGTCTTAAAGCCGACTTCTCAATCGCCCGTAATATGACAACATTGAGACAACTCGATCAGGCGATAAACCAGATCTCGACCGGCCAGCAGGTAATCTCAATCAACTTTACAGCCGATTATAATCTTAGCCAGAAATTCACTCTCCGGTTCTATTTCAATAAGATCATCAACTCACCCTATGTTTCTAACCAGTACTATACTTCAAATACAAAGGGCGGCCTTACCCTCAGATTTACATTGTCACAATGATGTCAGATAAAAACAGAAAGATTTTAAGAGTTTTCTAAAAAAGACTATTTTTGATGCTCAAATAAATAAACAAAAATTTTATGAATGTACCCGGAAATTTAAAGTACACAAAAGATCATGAATGGCTGAAAGTTGAAGGCGGAGAAGGACTTGTCGGGATCAGCGATTATGCCCAGCATGAACTGGGTGATATCGTTTTTATTGAAGTGGAAACGGTCGGGGAGATCCTGCAGAAAGGCGAATCCTTCGGTACCATCGAAGCTGTAAAAACAGTATCCGACATGTTCATGCCTGTTAGCGGGGAAGTTCTTGCATTCAATGAAGCCCTTACTTCAAAACCGGAAATCCTGAACCAGGATCCCTACGAAGCAGGATGGGTGATCAGGATCAAGATCGACGACCCAAAAGAAATTAACCAGCTGCTTTCGGCGGCCGATTATTCAGTTCATATTGGCGGGTGATCACGGTATCATTGAGTCGCAGGGTCAATCATACATAATTGTCATTGGAATATTGCATTCTGATATTGCTTAAGGCTGGGTAGTATTATGAGATCAGCCTGGTAATTATTAATATTCCGTACCCCTATGACTTTTCTTCTGTGTGAAAATGATCGTAAACCGATTCTCCTTTAGCCTTCCCTATAGTTTCCTGTAATTCCTGCAGGGTTGCAACCCGGATATTCTTCACTGATTTGAATTTCCTCAACAGAACCTGGTTGATTTTCTCCCCTATGCCTTCAATTCCCGTAAGCTGTGCTTTAATTGTTCCTTTTTCCCTCCTTTTTCTGTGATGTGTGATCCCGAACCGGTGCGCTTCATCCCGCATCTGCTGAATGATCCGCAATGTTTCTGATCTTTTATCAAGGTATAACGGAAGCGGGTCGTTGGGATAGTAGATCTCTTCCAGTTTTTTTGCAATTCCTATGACCGTCATTTTCCCGTTCAGACCGAGTTTGGTCAGGCTTTTCATGGCAGCGCTCAGCTGACCCTTTCCCCCATCTACGATGATGAGTTGTGGCAGAGATGCATTTTCTTCCTGTAAACGTTTGTAACGGCGGTAGATGATCTCTTCCATCGAGGCAATATCATTGGGTCCTTCCACAGTCCTGATATTGAAATGACGATATTCACTCTTGTCCGGTTTGGCATCCCTGAAACAAACCATGGATGCCACAGGGTATGCTCCCTGGATATTCGAATTATCGAAACATTCAATGTGGGCGGGTGCCTCGGTCATCCTCAGGTCCTTTGTCATCTGGTCGAGGATGCGCTTGGAGCGGTGACCCGGATCTACGAGTTCCTTCTGCTTTTCTTTTTCAAGCTGGTAATACTTCACATTCCTTTCTGACAACTCGAGCAGTTTCTTTTTGTCTCCGATCTTTGGGATTGTAAGGGTCACGCCGGGGAAATCATACTCGATCTCAAAAGGAATGATGATCTCAGGCGCCTGGCTCTCGAACCTTTGGCGGATATCGGTGACGGCGATGGAAAGCAGCTCTTCAGGGGTCTCATCCAGCTTCTTGACCAGCTCAATGGTATGTACCTGGATGATTGCGCCATTCATCACCTTCATGAAATTCACATATGCAGAGGTGACATCGGGGAGGATAGAGAATACGTCGACATTGCTGATAGACGGGTTCACCACTGTGGATTTGCTCTGGAATTTATCGAGCAGCTCTAATTTTTCCTTGATCAGATGGGCTTTCTCAAATTCCATCTTCCCGGCATACTCCATCATAAGATCCTTCAGCTGCCGGTTGACGGCCTGGAGGTTTCCTTTGATGATCTCTTTAATGGAAACAATGGAAAGATCATAATCTTCCCGCGTCTGTAAGGCCTCACAGGGGCCTTTGCAGTTCCCGAGATGATATTCGAGACAAACCTTGAATTTTCCTGCCTTGATGTTCCTGTCGGTCAGGTTGAGGTGGCAGTTGCGCAGGGGATAGAGCTGACGTGAAAGGTCGAGCAGGGTATGCATGAGCTTCACATTTGCATAGGGGCCGAAATATATTGATCCGTCATTTACGACATGACGGGTGGAAAAGACACGGGGAAAAGGCTCATTTTTGATGCAGATCCACGGAAATGTCTTGTCATCTTTTAATGCGACATTGTAATGAGGACGGTATTTTTTAATGAGGTTATTTTCAAGGAGAAATGCATCCTGCTCTGTGTCAACTACAATATACCGGATATCTGCAATCTTCCTTACCAGCATCTGCACCTTTCCGCTGACAGAGTTGATCTTGTTGAAATAGGAGCTCACCCGTTTCTTCAGGTTCTTTGCTTTCCCGATATAGATGATCCGGTTCTTATCGTCAAAATATTGATAAACCCCCGGCTTCTGGGGCAGGTTCCTTACCAGCGTTTCAAGGTGTGAAAAATATTTGTTCAGGGATCCCTGCATGTTATCTGTAAGAGAATTACAATGGCAATAACAAAGTTACTACATTTGCTGAAAGTTAAAGTGTATGAAGATCTGTAGTATAGTCCTCTTAAACTTCCTTTTATTAGCCACGGGGCTTTTGGCACAACAGCAGGCGTCAAAGGAATATAAGGTCATGAAAAGCATCCATGTTACGGGCAATGGGTCATGGAACAACCTGGCCCTGGATTACCGCAGTCAAAGGATCTTTGTTACGCATGGCGACTGCGTCCAGGTGATCGATATAAACACAGGAAAGCAGGTCGGGATCATTAATCATGTCCCTGAAGCACACTGTATCACCTTTGCACGTGAATTCAGCAAAGGATTTGTCTCGGCAGGAAAGATCGATTCACTCATCGTTTTTGATATGGATGATTACCATATAACTGACAGGATACCAACAGGTAAGGATCCCGATGCCATCCTTTTTGACCAGTTCTCGGAAAAGGTTTTCGTTTTTAACGCCAAAGGGAACAGCACTACAGTGATCGATGCTGAGACCGACGAAATAAAATCCACAATAGGGTTAAGGGGGAGTCCTTCCTTCGCCCTTACCGACGTCAGCGGAAATATTTATGTGAACCTTAAGAACCTTGGGTTGGTTGCAATGATCGATGCCAATGAGCTGCAGGTCAAAACCATTCTTCCCCTTGGCCCCGATAAGCAACCCACCGGTATGGCACTCGATAAAGGCGACGATATTCTTTTCTGTGGCTGCAGCGGGACTAATGAACTGGTCGTTTTAGACCGTTTTTCGGGCGTGACCGTGACCACAATACCTATTGGCATGCACTGCGAAGGCGTCGGCTATATACCTGCCCTGAATGAGATCTTAACCAGCAATGGAGAAGGAACTGTGACTGTGATCCACCAGGACACCCCTGACAAGTACAGGAAAGTGCAAACCCTCGTCACCAAACGGGGTGCCAGGACCCTTGTCTGCAATTATCCGCAGCAATCAATCTACCTGCCTGTGGCAGAGTTCAATGATGTTAAGAAGGATTATGATCCTGATTCGTTCCAGATACTTGTCGTCTCTAAAGAAAAAGGTGACAAGGCAACAAAGTGACAGAGTCACAGAAAAAATACCGGTTTGTTTTGTATTAAAAAATGAAAATGTCATGAAACTGAAGATCCTTATTATTGCTGGTTTATTGTTGTTGTCTGGGACGGGACATCTGTTTGCCCAGAATCCTGCTAGGGTGAAGATCAAGGTTGACACCCTGCCCACGGCCTTACTGCTCATTGATATACAGGATTTCTATTTCCCGGGCGGGCGTGTTCCGCTGGTAAATCCTGAAGAGGCAAGTGAAAAGGCCGCGGCTGTCTTAAAGATATTCAGGGACCAGAATCTTCCCGTGATACATATTCAACATGCAGGCGGCGTTCCAATCCATAAGAATGTAGCACCGCTGGAAGGGGAGAAGGTCATCACCAAGCAGGAAGCCAGTGGCTTTAACAAGACCGATCTCCTGACATACCTCAGGACACTGAAGATCAGGCGTCTCGTGATCTGCGGAATGCAGACCCAGATGTGCGTGGAGGCTACAACCCGCGCAGCTTATGACCTTGGCTTTAAATGTATTGTAGTGGAAGATGCCTGTGCTACACGAAACCTCAAGTATGCCGGCAGGACTGTCTTCGCGATCGATGTCCAGGCGTGTACGTATGCTATTATCAATGGATATTATGCCAGTGTTATTCCGGCTGCCGGACTTGAATAGCCTTCTTCAGGGTGAATTATTGCAAGAGAATTAATGGCTGCGTTTAAATGCATCCCATCCCTGGGCAGTGAGCTTAATTGTTTTCCCGTCGGGTGTAATGAGGTTTTGTCCGTCACCCGGAGCGGTCATATGTCCTATGACCGTAATACCGGGGATATTCCTTATCTTCTCATAATCGGCTTGCTTCACGGTAAAAAGCAGTTCATAGTCTTCTCCCCCGCTTAAGGCACAGACAGAGGGGATAAGTTTGAATTCAAGGGCAAGCTTCCTGGTCTCCCCGTCGATGGGGATCTTTTCTTCATAGATATTACACCCGGTTTTTGACTGATGGCAAAGGTGAAGCGTTTCCGATGCAAGACCGTCTGAAATATCGATCATTGAGGTTGGCAATACTCCCAGCTCTTTTAAGAGGTTACGCAGGTCGGTGCGCGCTTCCGGTTTCAGTTGCCGTGAAAGCACATATTCATGCCCTGTGAGTTCAGGCTGCATGTTCGGATTGGCTTTGAAAACCTGCTTTTCCCGTTCCAGGATGAGCAGCCCTGCATAGGCCCCGCCAAGGTCTCCTGTGACGCAAATCAGGTCGCCATCTCTGGCGCCGCTGCGGTATACGATCTCATCCCTTGCAGCTTCGCCGGTGATGGTCACGGAGATCAGCAGCCCTGAAATAGCGGAGCTGGTATCTCCGCCGACCAGGTCAACATTGTATTTATCACAGGCCATGCGGATCCCGCTGTAAAGTTCTTCAATCGCTTCCAGCGAAAACCTGTTTGAAACAGCAATAGAAACGGTCATCTGTTTTGGGATGCCATTCATCGCTGCAATGTCTGATATATTGACCACTGCTGACTTGTAGCCCAGGTGCTTCAGGGTTATATAGGTGAGATCAAAATGAACACCTTCAAGGAGAAGATCCGTCGAGAGCAACAAAAGATTATTTCCTGTATCGATCACTGCAGCATCATCGCCGATCCCTTTTACAGTGCCGGCATGTTTCAGAATGATAGCCTTTGACAAATGCTCTATCAATCCAAATTCACCCACCTCCGACAATTCAGTGCGCCCCGGCTTATCAGCCGGTTTTTTTTTCTCCTTCCCGGTATACATAATATCTTTTGTGCAAAAGTAGGATTGTTTTACGTATACTTAAAAAGGATATTAATTTTGTTCCGAACCCGAATGTGAATTATTAATAATGAGGAAAAACCGTCAACAAATGAAATTGGGAACATTCAAATATCTTACAATTTGTCTTTTACTGGCAATCTGCTCTTCGATGATGGTGGCCCAAAAGACAAGCACTTACTGCAACCCCATGAACCTCGGATATGCTTATGAGCGGGCCCCCGGTGATGAATCCCATGAAGCTTACCGTTCAGCCGCAGATCCAACCCTTGTGAATCACAAAGGTGTTTATTACCTCTTTGCCACCAATCAGGATGGATACTGGTGGAGTGATGACCTGTTGAAATGGAATTTTATCTATAACCCTCTCCCTCCCAATGAGTCGGGTGATGATATGTGTGCCCCGGCCGCATGGAGCAAAGGCGATACGCTGATGCTGATCAACAGCACCTGGGCCCATGTACCGCTCTACTATTCCACCGACCCGAAGAAAGGATTCTCAAAAAAACTCGCCGATCCTTTTCCCCAGGGTGGCTGGGATCCTGCCTTGTTCGTGGATGACGACGGCAGGATGTATTTTTATTGGGGAAGCGGCAATGATCCGGTTCATGATTATATCAAAGGAGTGGAAGTTGATCCGGACAATGGCTATAGAAATAAAGGACTGATAAAAGAATTGTTCTTTATTTATCCCGGAGAACATGGATGGGAGCGTTTCGGGGAAAACAATACGGATTCACTGACCAAACCTTATGTTGAAGGGTCATGGATGACAAAGCACGATGGGAAGTATTATCTGCAATATGCTGCCCCGGGTACTGAATGGAATGTATATGCCGATGGGGTATATGTCTCGGATCGACCACTCGGGCCCTTCAGATACCAGACCTATAATCCTTTTTCATTCAAGCCGGGAGGATTTATCCGCGGGGCAGGACATGGAAGCACAATGATGGATGATTACGGCAATTACTGGCATGTTGCCACGATGCAGATATCGGTGAAGTACAAGTTCGAGAGAAGGATAGGTCTTTTTCCTGCAGGGTTTGACAGTGACGGCCAACTATACTGCAACACTGCATTCGGGGATTACCCGCAACGCATTCTTCCAGGTAAGGCCGATCATATCAAAGGCATTTTTACAGGATGGATGCTGCTCTCTTATAAAAAAGCGGCAAATGCATCATCTTCAGATACCGGTCACCCGGCAGAACTGGCCTTTGACGAGGACATACAAACATACTGGGCCGCCAGGAGCGGAAATAAAGGCGAGTATCTGCAGGTGGATCTGGGTGGTATAAAAACTGTAAATGCCCTGCAGGTAAATTTTGCAGACCATCATGCTAACCTTTTTGGCAGGAAACTAAATATTTATCAGCAGTACCAGGTGATGGGATCAACAGATGGCGTTACGTGGCGGATGTTGCTGGATAAAAGCCATAATTTACAGGATGTGCCGGACGATTATACTGAATTGCCCCGCCCTGTCAGTACCCGCTTCCTGAAAATGGTGAACATTCATGTGCCGGGAGGATATTTTGCAATAGGCGATTTTCGTGTCTTTGGATTAAAGGATGGCCCCAAGCCTGCGATGGTAAAGAATTTCACAGCTGTCCGCTCTACCGACAGACGCAATATAATCCTGAAGTGGGATACCGTTAATGAAGCATATGCTTACAATATCTATTACGGCATTGAACCCAACAAACTTTATAACTGCATCATGGCAGTCGACCAGGACAATCTCATCTTCCGCGGACTGAACCGTGACGTGGATTATTATTTTGCAATCCAGGCAATTGGCGAAACCGGAACCTCTGAAATTACCAACGGAAAATAATTAGCAGAATTATTTTACAAAGCGTCATAAGGTTAGCATCCCGCATCACGAAACTCCCCTCCCCGAGTGGGGAGGGGCTTTGGGGAGGGGCTGTCAGCATCTCGCGTCACGATTTTTCACTCTGCCACAGTTGCCTGATTTCAGATCTGACTTCAAAAATCGTTGATCTATTATTCGATTGTTCAAGATAGCCTCTCAATCTTGGATACAGCGCACGCTGAATGCACTCACCCTCGTCGCCGGGTAAGCCGACACACTCGGATCAGGATCATTCATCCCGTGTGCCCAAGCTTTGGTGGGACTGTGTAATGTTGATGACCAAAAGAAAGTGGCAAAGCCTTTGAAATCCCAGCTTGTGTTGTAATAGTTTGCGCCGACCAACAAGGCATTAAATCCTGAAAAGCCTGAGAACTTCAATGGGCTTCCCGCAAAACCATTATTTGTGTAAACAGCAAATAAGGTATTCCAGTCATTCTCGGTCGGGATATGCCATCCGGGAGGACAGAATCCCTGGTCGGCAGGAGTATCATCATATTGCATGATCTCATCCCATTGATAAAGTCCTCCAAGAGTAGTGCAGTTGACAGGGTTATCACTGTAACAATATTTTTCCCAGGTACAGTTATCTCTCTGATCCTGTGCTGATACCAATACTGTCCCGTAATTAAGATTGGATGCCATCCAGCACTGTGAACCTATTTGAACTGTTAGGTAGACTTTATTATCGCGGATATCTGTGATTGGGCTTCCGCAATTGACAATTGATAATGGATAATTGATAATGTGGGTGTGGGCGGAGGCGCTGCACATGGCTGCGTTGGTATAGGTGTAAGTGATTGTCTTTGTGCCTGTACCTGCAGTGGCAGGGTCAAAAAAGCCGGTTAACGGATTAACTCCCGGTCCTGAATAGGTTCCGCCTAACGGGATCCCGCCTTTTAGTTTTATCGGCTTGGCATTGACTGCCGTGATAGTATCAAAGCACGGGGTGAAGGTGACTACAGAGGCCAGGGTTCCACTCATGATGATCTCAGAAGAGCTTGCGGGATTTCCGGTAACACAAGAAAGATTCGATGTCATCACACAGCGGACACTGTCATTATTGGCAGGGTTATAGGTGAATGTGGGTGAGTTTGTACCTGCATTGACTCCATTTACTTTCCATTGGTAGACAGGCGCAGATCCCCCATTGGTTGGTGTGGCAGTGAAGGTGACTGATGATCCGGGACAGAAAGGATTGGATGATGCAGCAATTGTTACTCCAGCCGGAAGGTTAGAATTCACAACCATGGTGATGGAATTCGAGGCCGCAGGATTTCCTGTAGTACAACTCAGGGATGAGGTAAGGATACAGGTTACGATATCTCCTCCCGCTGGATTATATGTATAGGTTGAAGTGCCGCTTCCAACATTTACAGCATTTACCTGCCACTGGTAAGCAGGTGTGGCGCCACCATTGGTTGGAGTAGCAGTATATGTGATGGAAGAGCCCTGGCAGAAAGGATTTGAGGATGCGGTAATTGATATACTGACAGGAAGATTGGGATTGACCGTCATTGTGATGGCATTGCTGGTAGCAGGATTGCCGGTAGGACAGGTTGCATTTGAGGTCAGGATACAGGTTATGATATCTCCATTGGTTGGGATGTAAGAATAAACCGGGCTATTTGTCCCGACATTGACACTGTTGACTTTCCATTGATAAGAGGGATTAGCTCCTCCATTGGTTGGACTTGCCGTAAATGTGACTGTTGTTCCCACACAAACCGGATTCTGGGATGGTGATACTGTAACACTTACCGGTTGTGCTGGATTAACCGTCATGATTATAGCATTTGAAGTAGCAGGGTTGTTTGAAATACACGCCATTATGGATGAAGTCAAAACACAAGTTACAACATCATTATTTACAGGAGTATATGTGAAAGTGCTTGAATTGGTTCCCGAGTTGGTCCCGTTAACTTTCCATTGGTATAAGGGATTTGAACCCCCGTTTGTTGGTACGGCTGTAAAAGTTATTGATGTTCCAGCACAAACATTGTTCTGGGAAGCTGAGATGCTGACGCTGACCGGTACTCCGGGAGTGACGGTGACCTGGTAAGCAACTGTCGTACCAACACAACTGCCAACCTTCGGGGTAATGTGATAAGTAACAACACCGTTGGTAGGAAGGTTGTCAATAAGGGTCTGATTAAGGATAAGTCCTGAATCGGCACTAAACCCCGTAATGTTCCCGGAAGTAAGATTGGCAGTCCAATGAAACATGGTTCCAGGAACTGATGATGTCAGAACAATGTAGGTCGAATCCCCTGAACATATTGTTTCTGAAAGCGGGTTGTTGGTAACGGCTGGTACAGGTGTGGTAAATAGCTGAACGGTATCAGCACCGGTGCAATTATTAGTATTTGTGACAGCGACACTATAATTATCAGCCAAACCTGTCTTATATGTCTGGTTTGTTCCTACGATTAATCCTGTGCCCAGGTTCTTCCATTGATAAGTACAACCGTTACAGAATCCGGCATCAAAGGTTGTTGAATCACCGATGCAAATTGTACGGTTTGGACCAAGGTTGACTTGTGGACTGGCCACAATTGTAATGTTTTGCCAGGAAGTATCCGTCCTGTTATCTATATGCCTGACAAATAATTCCACAGTATAAGTTCCAGTTTGGGAATAAGTGTGTAAAGAACTTTGAAGATTTGAATAATTACTTGTACCCGAGCCCGGATCGCCAAAATCCCAGTGTATGCTATCCGCGGGCGGCCAGATATCACTAAAGAAATGAATGGGGTTATTCTGGCAGCTACCGATATGATTTATATAAGCTTTGTATTTTTGAAGAAACTGTGGCAGACAACCATTTGGACTATTGACTGAATAAAATGCATTTTGCTGATAATTACATAATAAACCTCCCAATGAAGGATTATTTACTACACAAAGAGAATCAGTGCTTCCTCGAGTATCTATGTAGATCTTCCCATCAGGAGCCATTTGAATATTAACTCCACTCCCATGTCCGATTTCTTGTTTGCTTTGAACAAAGGAAAGGGAATCGGCAGCATTCATATCATATTGATAAATATATGTAATAGAATCCTGGTTATAGTTATATATATTTGTAATATATAAGTAACGGGAATTAATTGAAAACTCTTTACCCCATTCTTTTGGAACTCCATTTGATGAATAATCGGTGTAAAATGTAAATCTGGGTGTTACTATGCCTGTAGATGCATTAAAATAACAAAGTTGTGTCAAAGAATCAGTACACACAAGATTCCTGCCATCAGGGGATATTCTTATATTGCTGAAAGGATGTGAAATATTATTTATATGTGCATTAATGTGATTGGGACTTGATACAGGTGTAGTATGAAATCCGGATGAATCAATTAAATATGCCTGGTAATCGGAAGTTTGACCATGATTAAGTACAACAATCCACCCATATTTATTATTACTATGTCTGATGGCTGTAAGTTGAACTATAGCGCTGTCTCCTGCTATGACAGGAATATTTCTCTGACCTGAGACTATGTCACCCTGTCCGCCATTTAGTGTCATATCGACTATTGAATAATACAATCCAACAGGGCCTGTTGTATTACCGTAAGTCCCAACAGTAAAAAGATAATATTGATTTTTATTTGTCAGGTTCTGAACTGCAATCACAGATTGTCCATAACCTAAAGGTGTTCCACCTAATAATCCAGATCCGTGTGGCATTATATTATTAGTGCTATCATAAACTCTCATACCATCAGAATAAAATAAAAGATGCCCCAAAGAATCAGAAACTGAAGCACCCACACTCATGCCACTTTCATTCATTGCACTTGTAAGAACAGGAACAGGGGAACCTGAATTAAATGTCATTGCGGCATACCATCCGAAATACCAGTTATTCCATTCACCCTGGGCAGAAATACGAATAGGAGATAAATACAATAGGAAAAGAATGAAGATTATTCTTGTCATATTAAACATTTCATCTGTCTATAACAAAGATATCAAATTAAAATAATGGTTGCCTATCATAAGGCTAAATTTCTTCTTGATAGGCAACCAATTTACAGCTTTAAGTGAATAAGTGATCTTACGTTTGAATTCTGATCAAGTTTTAAAAACCAGTATCAATTTCATTGTTTGCAGTTAATGTATAGACTGATTGAAAATGACTCATTGCTCCATAACTACTTCCTGTTACTTCTTTATCAAAAGAACCATTAATAAATCGAAAAACATGGAGAATCATGTCATAATAATCTGCTGAAATTGGGGGCGGTGAGTCATAACCAACACCATTTACTGGTATGCTTAAATAGGTTACTGAGCCAATGGTTGGTGTAAAATTACTTGATCTTGTATCTGTAGGATATAATGTAACTACCTCTAAATAAGCTTCGTAGGTGATAGTGCCTGGCGGGGGATTGACATCGGTTATATCATAATAAAAATCACATGTTGCAGGGACAGTCATTGCAGAAGACCTGAATGATGAAAGGCATAATGCTAAAATGATGCCGGCTGATATTAAAAGCTTTTTCATTTGTTTGTTTTTTAAAAGTTGTTTTTCATTAATTACCCCATTTATCTTTTTCGTAAGACCAGGGCCAATTCAATAATAACGTTCTTTCTTGAATGAGATTTTTCAGGATCGAAATTGTTTTTTTCTTTATTTTTGCCGTGACCTCCTTCTTTTGTTTGTGATTAATGGTTATGGTGTCATTTTTTGCATTCACCTGTAAGGGGGTTTTTTATAGAAGCTTTTCGCGATTGGTCAGAATATTATACCGGTAAATACCGCTTTGAAGTATTTTCATATCTATTCCAGTCTATTTCTAAAAAACTTCCATGACATTAATCTCAATTGTTTGTTATTAAAAGTATGTGATCTGGAATATTTTATTAAGAGTTATTTAGCAGGTATAAAAATATCTGACCAGAAAGATGGGAATAATATGGTTGTCATTTTGTAATAGATATGTTATATTAATTTTGATAATTTAGCAAATATAAACAAAATAAAAACAAAAAGCAAGAATTATTTTATATTCGTAAAAGTGGACAATTGGACATTTTTTCTATTATCGGAATTTTGCCATGAGGGTCATAAACAGACAACTAAAAATCACAATTCGCAATCAAAATTTATTTGAGATAAATATCATGATTATAAATTGTTATGATATCCATTGAATCGTATGGTAAAAACACAAGAAATAGGTAGTTTGATTATGAGTTTGTGCTATTTCTTTAATCCTCCACGCATCTCACCGAAAACGCACTTACCCTCGTTGCCGGGTAAGCTGAAACACTGGGATCAGGATCATTCATCCCGTGTGACCAGGCTTTGGTTGAACTGTGTAATGTTGATGACCAGAAGAAGGTTGCAAAGCCTTTGAAATCCCAGCTTGTGTTGTAGTAGTTCGCCCCGGCTAACAAAGCATTGAATCCTGAAAAGCCTGAGAACTTCAACGGACTGCCAGCAAAGCCATTATTGTTATAAACAGCAAACAACGTATTCCAGTCATTTTCGGTCGGAATATGCCAGCCGGGTGGACAGAACCCCTGGTCGGCAGGGGTTTCGTCATAATGCATGATCTCATCCCATTGATAAAGACCTCCAAAATTTGTGCAGTTGACAGGGTTATCATTGTAACAGTATTTTTCCCAAACACAGTTGTCTCTTTGATCTTGTGTCGATACAAGCACTGTCCCGTAATTTAGGTTCGATGCGAGCCAGCATTGGGACCCAATCTGAACAGTCGGATATACTTTGTTGTCACGGATATCTGTGATTGGGCTTCCGCAATTGACGATTGATAATGGATAATTGATAATGTGGGTGTGGGCGGAGGCGCTGCACATGGCTGCGTTGGTGTAAGTGTAAGTGATTGTCTTCGTGCCTGTACCTGCAGTGGCAGGGTCAAAAAAGCCGGTTAACGGATTAACTCCCGGTCCTGAATAGGTTCCGCCTAACGGGATCCCGCCTTTTAGTTTTATCGGCTTGGCATTGACTGCTGTTATAGTATCAAAGCACGGGGTGAAAGTGACTACAGGAGCCAGGGTCCCACTCATGATGATATCAGAAGAGCTTGCGGGATTTCCGGTAACACAAGAAAGATTCGAGGTCATCACACAGCGAACGCTGTCATTATTGGCAGGGTTATAGGTGAATGTGGGTGAGTTTGTACCTGCATTGACTCCATTTACTTTCCATTGGTAGACAGGCGCTGGTCCCCCATTGGTTGGTGTGGCAGTGAAAGTAACTGATGATCCCGGACAGAAAGGATTGGATGAAGCAGCAACAGTAACTCCAGCCGGAAGGTTAGAATTCACAACCATGGTGATGGAATTCGAGGTTGCAGGATTTCCTGTAATACAGGTTAGTGATGAGGTAAGGATACAGGTTACGATATCTCCTCCGGCAGGATTGTAAGTATATATTGAGGCTCCGCTCCAAGCATTTACCCCATTAACCTGCCATTGAAATGATGGTGCAGAACCACCGTTCACCGGTGTCCCTGTAAATGTCACAGAGCTTCCCAGGCAGAAAGGATTTGATGACGCGGTAATGGTTATACTTACTGGAAGATTAGGATTGACAGTCATCGTGATGGCATTGCTGGTTGCAGGATTACCGGTAGGACATGTGGCATCTGAGGTCAGGATACAGGTAACAATATCTCCATTGGTTGGGATATAAGAATATACCTGATTATTTGCTCCAACATTGATGCTGTTGACTTTCCATTGATAAGAAGGATTAGCTCCTCCATTGGTGGGGGTTGCAGTGAAGTTGACTGTTGTTCCCACACAAACCGGATTCTGTGATGGTGTTATCGTGATACTTACCGGCTGATTTGGATTCACAGTCATGGTTACTGCATTTGAGGTAGCCGGATTGTTTGATATGCATACTGTAATTGAAGAAGTAAGAACACAGGTTACAACATCATTATTCGATGGAGTGTAGGTGAATGTACTTGAATTGGGTCCTGAGTTGATCCCGTTCACTTTCCATTGATATGAAGGACTTAATCCCCCGTTTGTTGGCACAGCAGTATAAGTTACTGATGTTCCCGCACAAACATTGTTCTGTGAAGCTGAGATGCTAATACTAACAGGTACTCCGGGAGTAACAGTGACCTGGTAAGCAACAGGTGTCCCTGCACAGCTGCCAACCTTTGGAGTGATGTGATAAGTAACAACCCCGTTGGTAGGGAGGTTATCAACAAGTATCTGATTAAGAATAAGTCCTGAATCAGCACTGAATCCCGTAATGTTCCCTGAAGTAAGACTCGCAGTCCAGTGAAACATTGTTCCGGGTACTGATGATGTTAGGACAATATATGTTGAATCTCCCGAACATATTGATTCAGCAAGCGGGTTGTTGGTAACGGATGGTACAGGAGTGGTAAATAACTGAACCGTATCCGAACCAGTGCAATTATTTGAATTAGTGACAGTAACACTGTAAGAATCAGCCAGGCCGGTTTTATAGGTTTGATTTGTTCCTACAATTAACCCGGTGCCAAGGTTCTTCCACTGGTAGGTGCATCCACTACATGAACCGGCATCGAAAGTTGTAGAATCGCCATTGCATATTGTCCTGTCCGGGCCAAGAACAGCCTGTGGGCTTGCAAAAACGGTAATCGTCTTCCATGCGGTATCGTATCTGTTATCATTGTGCCTTACCAACAATTCAATGGTATAAGTTCCTGAATTTGAATAAAGGTGAGAAGGGTTTGGCAGATCTGAGTAATTGGCTGAACCGGAGGAAGGATCCCCGAAATTCCATTGAAGACTATCGGCAGGAGGCCAGATATTACTCAGGAAATGAATTGGCTTATTCTGACAGCTACCGAATTGATTTATATATACAAAATACTTCTGAACTACCTGGGGCAGGTAATCATTGCACCAGTAGGGGCTCAAAGGGACCGCAACAAGTTGAAAATTACAGGCGACTCCCTGGGCTTCGGGGTCATTAATAACGGATAAGTAGGTTCTCAGATGAAGCGGGCCATAGATCTTGTCATCAGGCGCTAATTGTATCCCCTCTACCGAATATGCGGGCCCGAGTGTATCAATTAGGACCTGGCTTTGCATAAATTCAGCGGAATCTGTTTTTGTGGCATCATATTGAAATAATGCCCAGCTATTCGTGAAGAAAGGAGGGACAGTATTATAGGCCGTAACATATACATACTTTGTTGAGCGCGAAAATTCAATGCCAATGGGGACATATTGCCCGGCAATTCCGATGTTGGGTTCAAAGATAAAAAGGGGAGTTACGACGCCTGTTGATTTATCAAAATTGCAGTATTCCAGTAGTATTCTCGAGTTCACGAGTGCAATTAATTTCGTCCCATCGCGGGAGACTTTAATGAAAGCACCATCTTGCTGCCCCGTGAGAGGCAGAAGGGTAGAATTACTTAGCACGGGATTGTGTATGCCCGAGGTATCGATAAGGTAACTTCCATATTTTCCTGATTTCCTTGTCACAACCCAGGTATCCTTATTGTTCTGGTGGCGGGTTGCATGAATTCCTTCGTAAGCATCGGCCCCATCCGGCATCAGAAGGTTCTTCATTCCGCTTACTATATCTCCCCGCGCCGAATCCAGTCTCATATCGATCACCGAATAATTAAATACGGTCGGGTCACCATTCAGTGTAAAAAGATAATAAATACTGTCCGTATGGGGTTTTTTGATGGCAAGTACAGTCTGCATACCTCCTCCGGTATCCGACAGGTAACCATTGGGCATGACATTGTAGTACCTGTTATAAGCCCTCTCACCATTGGAATAGAATAATAAGTTACCTGAAGAATCTGATACACATGCCGTCGGGCCATTTCCCCCATTCCCGGGTGATGGTATTATGAGAACCGGCGAACCGGAATTAAACGTCACCGCGGCCCAACTAAAAATCCAGATATTGTTTTCCCCCTGCGAAACCCCAATGAAAGGCAGAAAAACAAACAACCCGAAGAGATAAATATATTTCACATCCTATTACTGACACATAAAATTAAGCAGAATTTCTCTCATACTTCAAAACTCGTTGATCAATATTCGATATTCAATACCCTCCCCTCCCTCTTGGGGCAGGGGCCAGGGGTGGGGCTGTAGAGATCATAGCTAAACCCACCCTTCCTCAACTGCACATTCATCCCTGGCGTATTCAACAGATACAGAACCGCTGGATTTAGCTTGTTGTTCTGATCAATGATCTGCTCTTTATTTTCAATAAAGCCAGGTTTAGCATCCTGTTGTTTAATAAGGGTTCCCGCTTTATTTGAGGCTATAAGTCGATCCAGACCGCATAGAAGAGTTGTGATCAGAATAAGAAAAACCAAAGAGAGGAGATCTCTCTTCATTTCGTATACATTAATTAAGGCAAATATAAAGAAATATTCGTTGTTATTAAAGACAATAAATCTGCCGTGCAGTTGCCTGATGAGAAGAAGGTAGTAGGCATTAGGCATTATTCCTTAACCAGTTTTCTTGTACTCTTCACCTCTCACCTCTCACATCTCAGCTGGCGCGCGTCTGTGACGCGTGCCGACTCACTGCTCGTTTTTAACGAGCAAAATATCTCTCAGCTAACACTTGGCACTTGAAATGACTAATTCGTAATTCGTAATTCGTAATTCGTAATTTACTTTGACCCTGTTACCCTGTTACCTGTCACTTAAAATTACCCTGTTTCTCTATTAAACCTTCTTTGTTAACTGTTCTTAAACTGTGAAATCGTTCGTATTCCGTTCGCTTTTTATTTATTTGAAACTCTTTAAGAACTATAAACAGGTAAAAGATCAAATAATCCTGATTTTCCCCCACCCAAAATCCAAAAAAACCAAAAAAATAAACCGGTTTCCAAAAAAAAATCCCGGCAGGGCATACCTCACCCCGCCAGGATTCTGACTTTTACTTAAAACTTAACACTTTTCTTAGCTATTTAGCTATTTCGCTATTTAGCTATTTCGCTATTTCGCTATTTCGCTATTTATAATTGCGTCACGACTATTCTATGTGCTATCAATAACAACACTCTCCTGCACCACATTCCCCGGCAAATCAACAACACGGACTACAACCTTACCCCCCTTATAGGAAGGATTCATTACAGCTGCCTTATAACCCCATTCCATTCCTTCTGATGATGGCCTCGCAAAAGCACGGCCACTTTCAATAACCTGTCCCGGGATATTCAAAATAGTCACAATGACTGCCTCAAACTTAAACCTGTCCAGGGCTGAAATTCTTATTTCATTCCCCGGAAGTCCCCTGTACCCCTTCAGATCAATGTCCTTGACTTTTGGTTTCGACATGAAATCAGAAATAGCCGCATTCCAGGTACTCTGGTACTTTTTCTTCCTCTTTCTGTATTTCTCCCTGAGATTTGGATCATTCAATACCCTCTTGCCATAAATAGTCGCAGCCGCAAACCTCTTCATATTAGCCTTCTGTGCCTCGCTCTTCACCACTTTCGAGCAATCCGGACGCTTCGACATGATCGACATATCTCCCCTGCACCTGAAAACAATGCCCCCCATCATTCCATGGTAGTTTTTCGTAATCGCATTATCATAGGATATTGCCATAAAATCAATGTTTATAAAAAGTGGATAAAAGTAATAAATTCAATAACCCAATGCAATACCTGACCATGCTTAATGTCATTTTTGCCGCGTTTTGCTGGGTTTTGCCACTCACTCTGTAACTCTTTCCTCTCACCTCTCACTACTCACTACTCACTACTCACTACTCACTGCTCACTGCTCACTCCGCCGAAGGCGGAAGGACCCGCATCATAAAATTTGTGTAAAGAAAATCGAGGAACGAGCGTTAAGAATTTCGGGCTGTCTGAGGCGCGAAGCGACGAGTTCCCGAAATTTAGCGAGTGACGCTGATCCACCACTGTAGATCACCTTCTCCCCGCCCCGAATGGGGAGGGGCCAGGGGAGGGGCTTTTCGCGTCACGCGTCACGCCCTTTTTCAATTTGCCTGATAATAATTTTATATTGACCTTTGCCCCCGTTTTTAAACTTTCACTGATGATATCTGAACCTGATTATGACCTTAAAAATATTTCCCGCAGTTATTATTTTATTAATAGCAAACAAGCTGATAATTGCCCAGCAATCAGACACACTGAAAAATGATAGATTCTCTATCCACGCTCAGACAACCGTGATCAATCAGTTCAAGCCGGTTTTCTCTGCAAAATACACGGGCCCAAACAGCTTATTGACCACCCAGGAAGACCGAACTTCCATCACTTCGACCCTCTTTCTTGGAGCACGACTCTGGAAAGGCGCCAGTATATTTTTTGACCCTGAGCTCGCAGGCGGATATGGACTGAGCCAGACAGAAGGGATTGCAGATGCACCCAATGGCGAAACATACAGAATAGGCAACCCGGCCCCTGAAATCTATATTGCCCGCCTGTTCTTCAGGCAGGTTTTCTCTTTGACCTCAAAACAGATCTACCAGGATCCCGACTTTAATCATTTGGGTCAATATCTGCCAGACACTTATCTTGCTTTCACAATCGGGAAGGTGGGGATAACAGATTATTTTGACGATAACAAATACAGCCATGATCCACGAACACAATTTATGTGCTGGTCATTGATGGATTACGGCTCATGGGATTATCCTGCTAATGTCCGTGGGTATTCACCGGGTATTATCCTGGAATTTGTATCACCCCGGAGCGAGATCAGGTATGGGTTTTCCCTGGTCCCGCTGACAGCTAACGGAAGCAACATGAACTGGCATATCTCTGAGGCAAATTCAAACTCGCTGGAATATACTTACAGGTATAAATTGAACAAGAGGGCTGGAGCAATTCGGTTATCAGGATATCTGACAACGGCAAATATGGGCAATTACAAAGAGAGCATTGCCCTTGACCCCCTACACCCGGTTATTGAAGATACCAGGGCGACCGGACGCACAAAATATGGGTTTGGGATCAACGCCGAACAGGATTTTAATGATTATGCAGGTTGCTTTTTGCGGGCAGGCTGGAGTGACGGGAACAATGAGACCTGGGCTTTCACGGAAATTGACCGTTCAGTAAGTGCAGGGATATCAATGACCGGTGTAAAGTGGAATCGCAAAAATGATAATATGGGGATCGCTTATGTCATTTCCGGGCTTTCAAAGCCTCACAGGGATTATCTGCAGGCCGGAGGAGAAGGGTTTATGCTTGGTGACGGGAATCTTAATTATGCCTGGGAACAGCTGGCAGAATTATATTATTCTGCCGAAATGGTAAAAGATCATATTTATCTGAGTGCAGCGTACCAGTTCTTACTCAACCCCGGTTATAACAGAGACAGGCAGGGGCCTGTAAACATTTTTTCTTTACGTCTGCATGCAAGGATTTGATAATTACTTCAGTATCGTTTGATCTGGATTAAAAATTCAAGGTATTTCTTTTCCGGTGCAATAAAAAGCGTACCTTTACACTCCAAAAACGCTGGTGTTCCAATCGATACGATGGATGTTTAGATTTATTCTAATTTGATTTTCAATGGAATCCGACTCAAATAAGATAATAGATTCTTTTACCCGGGGGGACTATAAATTCGGTTTTACCACCGATATTGAGACCGATATGGCCCCCAAAGGGTTGAATGAAGATATCATCCGCTTTATCTCTGCAAAAAAGAACGAACCGGAATTTATGCTGGAATTCCGCCTGAAGTCATACCGGCATTGGCTGACTATGAAGATGCCCACCTGGGCTAACCTGAAAATAGCGCCCATCAATTTCCAGGATATCATATTCTATGCGGCCCCGAAAAAGAAGAAACAACTGGCAGGACTGGATGAGGTCGACCCTGAATTGCTGGATACATTCAACAAGCTTGGCATCTCGCTTGAAGAACAAAAAAAGCTCAGCGGGGTTGCCGTTGATGCCGTTATGGACAGCATTTCAGTAAAGACAACCTTCAGTGACACCCTTTCAAAGCTGGGTATCATATTTTGTTCTTTCAGCGAAGCCGTTCAGAAACATCCTGACCTTGTTAAGCAATACATGGGATCAGTAGTTCCCTATACCGATAACTTTTTCGCAACGCTCAACTCTGCCGTTTTCACCGACGGCTCATTCTGCTTTATCCCAAAAGGGGTTCGCTGCCCCGTAGAGCTTTCTACCTATTTCAGGATCAACGCTGCCAATACCGGCCAGTTTGAACGTACCCTGATCGTTGCAGAGGAAGGGGCTTATGTCAGCTACATGGAAGGATGTACCGCCCCGCAGCGTGATGAGAACCAGCTTCATGCAGCCATCGTGGAGATCGTGGCGCTGAAAGATGCACAGGTGAAATATTCAACTGTTCAGAACTGGTACCCGGGAAATAAAAAAGGCGAAGGCGGTATCTTTAATTTCGTCACCAAAAGAGGCATTTGCAAAGGCAACAACTCGAAGATCTCATGGACACAGGTGGAAACAGGTTCTGCAATAACCTGGAAATACCCCAGTTGTATCCTGATGGGAGATAACTCTGTAGGTGAATTTTATTCGGTGGCAGTTACCAATAACATGCAGCAGGCTGATACCGGCACCAAGATGCAGCACCTGGGTAAAAACACAAAAAGCACTATTATTTCGAAAGGGATCTCTGCAGGACATGGTAACAACAGTTACCGGGGATTGGTCAGGATCGCAAAGAACGCAGTAAATTCGAGGAACTATTCCCAGTGCGACTCTCTTCTCCTTGGAGATAAATGCGGGGCACATACGTTTCCTTATATGCAGGTGGAGAACAAGTCCTCCATAGTAGAACATGAAGCCACCACATCAAAAATCTCGGAAGACCAGCTTTTTTATTGCCAGCAGCGCGGCATTGATATGGAAAATGCCATCGGCCTGATCGTTAACGGGTTTTCCAGAGAGGTATTGAAGCAACTCCCGATGGAATTTGCCGTAGAAGCACAGAAATTACTGTCAATAAGCCTGGAAGGAAGCGTAGGATAAAGAATAGATAAAATTATAATAACCAATATCTAAAACCTGAAATCCGATGAAATTCGTAATTCGTAATTCGTAATTAAATAAGGTATGTTGTTATCAATAAAAAATCTTCACGCTTCCATAAATGGAAAAGAAATACTCAGGGGGATAAACCTTGAAGTTAACAAGGGGGAAGTTCATGCGATCATGGGGCCGAACGGGACAGGCAAAAGCACACTTGCATCGGTTATTGCAGGGAGGGAAGTGTTTGAAGTGACGAAAGGTGAGATCATCTATAAGGGAAAGAACCTGTTTAAGCTCTCCATTGAAGACCGGGCCAGGGAAGGGATATTTATCGGTTTCCAGTACCCTGTCGAGATCCCCGGAGTCAGTATGACGAATTTTATGAGGACTGCAGTGAATGAATTGCGTAAGTACAGGGGATTGGACCCTATACCTGCTGTAGAATTCCTGAAGATGATGGAAGAAAACAAGCGCCTGGTAGAGATCCAGTCGAATCTGACCAGCCGCTCTGTAAATGAAGGATTCTCGGGCGGTGAAAAGAAAAAGAACGAGATCTTCCAGATGGCCATGCTCGAGCCTACCCTGGCGATCCTCGACGAAACCGATTCAGGACTTGATATTGATGCGCTGCGCATCGTCGCCAATGGGGTAAACAAGCTTCGCACAAGGGAGAATGCATTCGTTATCATCACCCACTACCAGCGTTTGCTTGATTATATCGTCCCCGATTTTGTGCATGTGCTTTTTGAAGGAAGGATCGTCAAAACGGGTCGCAAGGAACTGGCCCTTGAGCTTGAAGAAAAAGGTTATGATTGGATCAAGAAAGAATTTGAATAAAATGGTCCGGAACCAGGACAGGTAAGATGACAACAGCGCTCAAAGAAATAATTACAAAGGAAAGGATGATCAGTCTTTTTGAGAAGAACCGTAAGGAGATCTTCAAAAATGACCCGGAGCCGGTTAGTCGGCTCCGCCAGAAAGCATTTGATTCCTTTACTCAGCTGGGCTTTCCAAACAACAGGATGGAGGAATGGAGGAATACCGACCTGAAGGAATGGCTGGGTAAGGATTATGAATATTATTTTCATCCTTTGCCCGGGATGGATGTCCGCAAGATATTCCGCTGCAACATACCGCATCTCGATACTGCCATCATTGGCCAGATGAATGGCTGGTATGTTTCGAAAGATGTTCCCCTGATCAGGCTGGGGAATGGGATGATACTTGGGAGTCTTGCACAGGCATTCAGGGAATACCCTGGGATCATTGTGGAGCACTACGGGAAATACACGGGCAGTGGAAAAAGCGGCTTCAGCGACCTGAACACTGCTTTTGCCCAGGATGGCATATTCATTTATGTTCCTGATAATGTTCACAGTCCAAAGCCCATCCAGCTGATCAATGTGATACAGCACGATGAAAATATTTTTCTCCAGTCGCGCAACCTGGTCCTTTTGGGAAAAAATGCCCGGCTTTCACTTGTCCATTGCGATGACTCATATAATCACCAGGCCAGTTTCTCAAATATCGTCACAGAGGTCCACCTTGATGAAGGCGCTTTCCTGGATCACTATAAGCTGCAGAACCTGAACAATAATTCCACATTGATCAGTAACACTGAATTCCAGCTGGAAAAAGATGCAGAGCTCAATTCAAATTTTATAACCCTTAACGGGGGAATGCTCCGGAATAACACACGTGTCCTCTTTAACGGTCCTCATGGTACTGCCAGTATTTATGGCTTGTACCTGATGGACTGGAAGCAGCATATCGACAATCATTTGTATATAGATCATGCGGCCCCGCTTTGCACAAGTGTAGAGTTGTTCAAAGGCATCATGGATGAAAGCTCGTCAGGTGTTTTTAACGGCCATGTCTATGTTCGTAAGGATGCTCAAAAAACCAATGCCTACCAGGGTAACCGCAACATATTGCTGACTGATACGGCTAAGGTGAATTCCAAGCCTTTCCTGGAGATCTATGCCGATGATGTGAAATGCAGCCATGGATCAACCACGGGACAGCTCGATGCCGAAGCGATGTTTTACCTGATGCAGCGGGGCATCGGGCCGGAAAGCGCAAGGATGTTGCTGATGTTTGCCTTCGCCAATGAGATTGTAGGGAAAATATCCATTCCTGAACTACGTTTCCGTCTTGAAGACATGGTGAAAAAACGGCTCCAGGGCGAATTGCAGATCTGTGAACAATGCGTTCTTCATTGCAATACTCCTGAGCATCCTGTTGAGTTTGATATTGACATTAGCAAGATTTGAGATGGATATCAGGTACCAGGTATTATAATTCGGACTTAATGAACAAGTTTCCTGTAGAGAAAATCAGAGAAGATTTCCCTATTCTCCGGCAGACGGTTAATAACCGCCCACTGGTATACTTCGACAATGCCGCTTCTACCCAGAAACCTGTCCAGGTCATCCACGCTGTTTCAGGCTATTATGAAACTGATAACTGCAACATTCACCGTGGCGTGCATTTTCTTAGCCAGAGGGCGACAGAGACATATGAGGCAACCCGGAATCTGGTCCAGCGTTTCATCAATGCTGCATCTTCGAATGAGGTCATCTTTACAAAGGGAACTACTGAATCCATTAACCTTGTTGCCTCTTCTTTCGGCAAAAAGTACATTTCAAAAGGTGATGAAGTATTGATCTCCATCATGGAGCATCATTCTAACTTCGTTCCCTGGCAGCAGATGTGCCTTGAGAGAGACGCGAAGATCAGGTATATACCCATTCATGAGAACGGGGAACTTGATATGGATGCTTTCCGCAAGCTGGTGAATGAAAAAACAAAGCTGGTTGCCATCACTCATGTTTCCAATGTATTGGGGACCATCAACCCGGTCAAAGAGATCATCAGGTACGCCCATTCTTTTAATATCCCGGTATTGGTTGACGGTGCACAGGCGATATCCCACCTGGGCGCTGATATGCATGACCTTGACTGCGACTTTTACTGTTTTTCAGGTCATAAAATGTATGCCCCGATGGGGATTGGGGTCCTTTATGGGAAGGAGAGATTTCTGGAAGCTCTGCCGCCTTACCAATCAGGGGGTGAAATGATCAAAGAGGTTCATACCGATCACACGACATTTAACGACTTACCGTTTAAATTTGAAGCAGGAACGCCTAATGTGGAAGGGGTTTACGGGTTGCGCGCTGCTATACTTTATTTGCAGAACCTGGGAATGGATAATATCCGAGAGTATGAGCAGGAACTCCTTGAGTATGCCACGGATAAGCTTACTGCCATGGGCGATATCCGGATTATCGGCACAGCCGATGAAAAGACCAGCCTGATCTCGTTCCTTATTGGGAACATTCATCCCTATGATGCAGGTGTGATCATTGATAAAATGGGGATCGCGGTAAGGACTGGTCATCATTGTGCAATGCCGCTGATAGAATGGTATGGTATACCGGCGACAGTGAGAGCTTCCTTTGCATTTTACAATACGGTGGAAGAGATCGATTCATTGATGGAAGCTATAATCAAGGTAAAACAGATGTTTGGATAACAACGCTGCGCAAAGCAATCAATAACAATGACAATCTCGGAATTACAGGACCAGGTCATCTCAGAATTTTCACTTTTTGATGAGTGGATGGATAAATACAGTTACCTCATCGAAATGGGGAGGTCAATCCCTGTCATTGATGGCGTATATAAAACCGATCAATACGTGATCAACGGGTGCCAGTCGAAAGTATGGCTTCATGCAGATTACAGGGATGGGAAGATCTTCTTCACTGCTGACAGCGATGCCGTCATCACAAAAGGTATTGTAAACCTCCTTATAAGGGTGCTATCCGGTCATTCACCTGATGAGATACTGGATGCTGATATGAATTTCATTGAAAAGATCGGATTGCGTGAACATCTTTCCCCGACCAGGTCCAACGGGCTTTCTTCAATGATAAAGCAAATGAAGCTTTACGCACTTGCATTTAAAACGAAGGCTGCTTCAAAGACCTGATCCTATTTCTCTTCAGGGTCAATAACACCAGCATCACGGGTAATGGTATCCGGCAGTAATAAAGGAGGGTGCTGCCTGATCAGCAATGACATCTTATCACGCATTAATGTGTTTTCGGTGACAGCATCTTCATAGGCATCACTGTACGCTTTTCCCTTCACCATCTCCTGTCTTTCCATCAATTCTATGGCGATCGAATATTCCGTTTCTTCGCAGGAGACCTGTCCATCGATCCATATTTCTTTCGGAGGTATAAAATGACAGGAAAGGTCATTGCCGCTGAAACCAAAATCAGGGAAAATATTCTTCCTTACGAGGTACCCGTCTACGATCCAAATGCTGATCCCGTCCCGTACCCCAACCGGCAGCCGGTAAATATTCTGTAACCGGATGCTGTCGGGGATGTCTTTGATCTCCTTGATATTATCGTGATCCGTAACTGCGACTTTGTGAAGCAAGGCCTCATGTTCCCTGCAGATACCTTCATAAAGCCGGCGTGTTTTAACCTCCAGCTGAAGCGATGAATCATGGGCTTTCTGGTATGTCCAGCCAAATCTGGCCATCAGGTGTCGTTCATTCAGTTCATGGATCAGGGTCATTTCAAATTCCTCGCATGAGAGTGCATTATCGATCCAGATCTCTCCTTTGGGCGTGAAGGGATAACGCTGTTCATTTCCGCCATAAAGAAAAGAGTTATAGATCTTTTGCCGGACCTTGTAACCATCCACGATCCAGACGTTATAACAATTCCTTTTTCCCCAATAATAGCGGTAAACACCCTTAATACTTTTATTATCTGTGCAACCTGACAGGAAAATAAAACTAAGGCTTAGAAAAATAAAACTGCGGAGTTTCATGTTTATACTTTAGATTTCCAAAGATAGGTCATTTGCAGCATAATCTAAATGAATGCTTATTTTCGGTAAATTTGTAACTTCAATTACTATCCCCCATGACTTTTACTCAGATCGTAAAGCAATTCAAATTCTCTATTGCGAGTGTCCTTATTTTTGTGCTGATCGAGAATATAGCATGGATTGTTGAGCCCACTTTTTTTGGTTCTTTGCTGGATGCCCTGATTGACCATTTCTACAACAAAGAAGTTGTCAATTATTATACACCTTTATTCATCTGGATCTTTATTTACCTGGTAAACGTTCTTGGAGGCGCCTTAAGCAGGTGGATGAGCGGTAAAGTATATTCCAGAATGTATGTCGATATTGCCACCCGGGTGGTCATCAATTCAAAAAAACAGGGTCATGCAGCCTCCAAGATCCTGGCCCGGGCAGAGCTTGCAAGAGAGTACATCGTATTTTTTAAGGAACGCTTGCCGGAAGTCAGCTGGCAGTTTTTTGCCACGGGAGGGGGGGTGATTGCTCTATTCTTCTATGACTGGCGGATTGCTGCAGTGGCATTCCTGGTGATCTTCCCTGTTGTCTATATCAATAATATATACCGGCGAAATGTCGTGACCCTTCAGAAGAATATTCATGATACCCGTGAAGATCTTTTCCGGCTGGTGGACGAAAAAGAAACAAGTAAGATTCAACAGTATTATCGTGATATGGTGCCACCGCAGATCAAGATCGCAAAATGGAATGCCATTGATTATTCGGTTATCAAGGTTTTGCTGATGATCATCTTTATCGTGGTGCTCTTTATTTGTGTGGACGTGGATAATTTTTCCACAGGAAAGATCTATGCCATAGTATCTTATATTTGGACATTCATTGCATCTACTGAATATCTTCCGGGATTAATGGAGAGTTTGACATCCCTGAAAGACCTCAGCTTCCGGCTGAAAGAGGAAGATGTCTGACGGCAGGTGAATAATGTAAATCCCAAAGAGTAGCCTTACGAATATCTTTATCATTTCTGAGAATAAATGCTAATTTTACACTTGAATCATTATAATCATTTATCCTGGAAGAGAATAAGCCAAATAAACCGCATTTACTGGACAAAGCAACTTTCGAGGCCCTTTTCCGGAGCGAATTCAAGGGGTTATGCTTTTTTGCGCTTCAGTATACTAAGGATCACGATACTGCCCGCGAGATAACACAGGAGGCGTTTATCAGTCTTTGGGAAAAAAGGGAAAGTATAGATCTATCGAAACCGGTAAAGACTTACCTGAGTACAACTGTCCGCAACAAAAGCCTGAATTGGCTCCGGGATAATAAGAAGTTCAATAAGGAGATACTGGAAATTGAAGGGTTGCTCGAAAACAGGCCTTATATTCAGCCTGACCGGCTTGTTGAATCTGAGATCAGGGAACAGATCGACAGGGCAATTGAAGAATTGCCTGAAAAATGCAGAGAGATATTTGTGCTTAACCGTTTTGAGAAACTTAAGTACCAGGAAATTGCCATCCGCCTGGAGATCTCTGTAAAAACTGTTGAAACCCAGATGTCAAAGGCATTGCAGCACATGCGCAACCGGTTGGAGGAGTTCATGAAATGATTATAAAAAGAATTTTTATTATCGCATAAGGGTAAAAGCCTGAATTAGTGTAATAATGTCAGTAATATTATGGAAACAGATCACACATATCCGATTGACCTGATCACACTTTACCTGGCAGGAGAAGCTGGTGGGGACGATTTGGTTTTTCTGGAAGCCTGGCTGAAGGCCGACCCCGGGCACAGGAAGATCTTTGAGGATCACCGCAACGCCTGGTTTGAAATGGAAAGGATCAGAATGGATAAAACCCTGGATACCAACCAGGGATGGAATGAACTTCAGGAAAAGCTATTCAGCAGGGAAGGATCCGAGCAAAGAAGGATCATCCCTTTTTCTTCCATGAAAGTAATGAGATTAGCAGCAATTGTTCTTTTACTTTTAATTCCTTCGGTATTCATTATGAGGTACTTTACCCGTCCTGAACAAAAACAGATGGAAGCAAGCCTGTCTGTGAAGGAGGGAAAATTACCTGATGGAACATCAGTGACCTTGAATAAAGGCGCGACACTTGAATACCCCTCTTCTTTCAAAGGAAATAAAAGAAATGTCAAACTCAGCGGCGAGGCTTACTTCGAAGTCAGACATAATGAGGCACAACCATTTATTGTGACAAGCCGCAACGTAAAAGTGGAGGTTCTGGGTACCTCTTTCTATGTGAACACCAATGCTGCCAACAATACCATGGAAGTCATCCTGAACAGTGGTTCTGTGGCCATATATTTCGATGAACATAAACAGAACTGCCTTTTCCTTTCTCCGGGCGAAAAGGCCGAGATCAATCCCGGCCAGGAGAAGATGGATAAAGATATCAACACTGATCCTAATTACAGATCATGGATGACACAGCGGTTCAGCTATAGCAGTGAACCGTTGAGTATGATCATTGCCGATCTGAATAAAGATTACCATGCAAACCTGCACATAACGACCCCGGTTATCTCCGGTTGTCTTGTTACAACCACTTTCGATCATCAATCGGTGGAATCCATCCTGCATGTCCTCCAGGCCACCCTTGACTTGACCATCACCAATCACGGTACATGGACTGAAATTTCAGGTAAGAAGTGTAACTAATTCTTTATCCAAATATCATTGGAAATCAGGAAAACCATACACCTTTTCTTATTCTGTCTTTTTGTATTTTCCAATTCAATGTTTTCGCAGGATCTGGAGAAGAAGATAACTGTTATAACCAGAAATCAGCCCCTCGGGGAAGTGATCAATAAGATCGGGGATGAAGGAAATATCTTTTTCTCTTATAACCCGCAGAGCCTTCCTCTCGATATTAAGGTCACTGTGAAAGCAAAAAACAAATCCATCCGTGAAGTACTGGACCTGGTATTGAAGAAAAACGGGATCACTTATTTCATCACTGAGAATCAGGTAGTTCTCAAGATGAGTCGCATGGAGGGGACGGATAAACCGGGCGAGAAAAGCCTCCTGCAGGGGAAGCACACCATCAGTGGTTATCTTAAGGATAAGGCAACAGGTGAAGTGCTGATCGGTGTCAACATCTACATCCGTGATCTGCATCTTGGTACCACAACCAACGGCTATGGCTTTTACTCACTGACATTGCCGGCAAATCCTTACCAGCTGATCTTCTCCTATGTCGGTTATAAGGATGTTCAGATGAACATTGATCTTGAGAAGGATAAGGTAGCGACTGTGGAGATGGAGGCTACAAGTCTTCCAATCAAAGAAATCGAAATACGGGGGAAGAATAAACAGGAGGAGACCAGGAACAATTCACTGGATGTTTTCAGGTTTTCCTCAAAAACCTTATCCCAGTTACCAGGATTTGCCGGCGATTTTGATATTATCAAATCGTTGCAGGCTGTTCCTGGAATCATATCTTATGGCGACGGGTCCTCGCTTTTTTATGTTCGCGGAGGCAACAGTGATCAGAACCTGATCCTTATCGATGAGGCCCCGATCTACAACCCTTCGCATCTTTTCGGCTTCTTTTCTGTGCTGGCACCTGATGCAATAAATGAAATGACGGTCTTTAAAGGTGATTTTCCTGCAAAATATGGTGGAAGATTGTCATCTGTAATTGATATTAAGGCCCGGGATGGTAACCTCAAACGATTAAGCTTCTCCGGCAACATTGGCCCTTATGCATCTGCGCTGACCGTGGAGGGGCCAATTATAAAGGATAGGCTTTCTTTTATTGTTTCCGGCAGGATGTCAACGCTAAACTGGCTGAATAACATTCAAACCACTTTAAAGTCCTTTAATATCCTCTTTTACGATATCAATGCAAAAGTCAATTTCAAGCTGAATAACAATAACCGCTTTTATCTGACTTTCTTCTACGGATATGATTATTTCGGCCAGACGAACCAATCCACTTATCCTACCTCGGGGATGAGCTGGACCAACCTGGCAAGTACATTCCGCTGGACCCATACGTTCAGCAACAAGTTATTTTCAAATACCACCCTGTGTTATAGCAGTTACCAGTATTATCTGTTCATTGACAATGAGCAGAAAGATGTGTGGAATTCTGACATCTCCGGGTTGACCTTTAAAACGGATTTTACCTGGTACCTGAACCCCAGGAACACGTTACATACTGGAGTTGAAATATCCAATCATAACTCAAATCCCGGGAATGTAAGCCTCCCAAATGACCAGACAGATCCATCGGCTTATCCAATTGCCAAATATCATTCAATGGAATATGATTTTTACCTGGGAAACGATCAATTGATCGGGAAAAAACTTTCAATCGGCTACGGGATCAGGTTGCCGGTTTGGCAGGATATCGGCCCGACGACAGTATACCAGTTCGATGGGTATCACAATTTTATAGATTCGATGAAGGTTTCCAACCTGTCGTCCTATTTCACATATTTCAGTCCGGAACCCCGGATCAATGTTCGTTATTTACTGAATGATCTTTCTTCACTAAAAGGAAGTTACAGCAGGACCACGCAGTTTTTCCAGGTGCTTTCCAATTCTGTAGGTCCATTTACTTCACTGGAGGTCTGGGCTCCATCTGGTCCGAATATAAAACCCCAGAAATCCGACCAATTTTCGCTGGGATATTACACCCAGTTATTCAGAAACAGGTTTAATTTTTCGGCTGATCTCTTTTACAACCTGTTTTATAATCATATTGATTATAAGGATCATGCAGACCTCTTATTCAATCACCTGCTTGAAGGTGAACTCCGCGAAGGAAAAGCCCGTTCCTATGGCATTGAACTTATGCTAAAGAAGACAGAAGAAAAATTTACTGGCTGGATAGGATACACTTATTCACGCACCTTTGTTCAGACGCCGGAAGTCAATGATGGAAAAGAGTACCCGGCATTTTACGACCGGCCCAATAGTGTATGCATTTTCCTCTCTTATACGGCTTTCAGACATTGGTCCTTTTCAGCTAACTGGATTTATATGACAGGCGGAGCAATTACGACACCGGTGGGGTTCTTTTATAATAACGGGTATTCTGTTCCGATCTATGGCGACAGGAATAACGACAGGCTTCCTGATTATCACCGACTTGACCTTTCAGTAAAATGGATCATCAACAAGCCTGAACGGCGTTATCAGCATGCACTTATTCTGACCATTTACAATGTCTATGGCAGGCTGAATCCATTTTCAGTCAACTTTAGCAAGATCCAGGACGGGAACGGCGATATTGTCGTGCCCTCGAATCTGGAAGGAGGATACGATCTTATCCCGACAACAATATCCGTCGCCGGGATGATACCATCAATTAATTATCAATTTAAATTCTGATGAAAAGAATAATATTGTTCATTTTCATTTTAATGTTCGTCGCCGGGTGTGAGAAAACCACCAACTGGACATTAAAAGGCCAACCAGACAAACTCATAGTCGTGGATGGGATTATCACGGGTGAAACAAAAACACAGTCCCTGACGCTTACCTTCCCTGTTTCTGAATTAAACGCCAAGCCTGCCCCGGTGACCGGCGCGACTGTCCAGATATCCAATGAAGATTCAGTATTTCACTTGAAAGAACAACCCGCCGGATCAGGGATATATAGTTCAATTACACCTTTCTCAGCCAGTGAAGGGAAGCATTACTCCCTAAATATCTTTTATGGGAACCAGATCCTTTCAGCAAAGTCAGCTTTTCCACCTTCCCAGCTCTTTAATTTTTTGTCATATTCAAGAAATGAAAATTCAGGATTATACAATATTTCCTGGGTGGCCAGTTCATTCAGTACAAGCTCCTCCGCCATGTGGGAGGTGCTCCTCGACTGGTCTAAGGCTCCAGGGTATCAGCAGACTGATTCTGCCAAATGCAAGGCAAGGATGCTTTTTTATACTCTTTCGACACTTGATGTGAGTGAGATCTTTGCTCCGTCAGTTCAATCGGTTTCATTTCCTTCCGGAACAAACATTACTGAAACAAGGTACTCCCTGACGCCTGAATACGCTGAATTTATTCGTGAAGAGCTGCTTGAGACACAATGGCAGGGTTCTTTGTTCAACACGACTCCTGCAAACGTGCCGACCAACCTTAGTGCAGGCGGGGCCGGCTTCTTTGCTATCTGTGGTGTTTCTTCAATATTTCAGACAGTTCCATAAGAAAAGAAATAAAAAATGATCTCCGGTTAAGGGTCAATACATTTCCCGGTGTATTATTCCAAAAGAACAGAACATTAATTATAATCGCAAATAAAAAATAAAGCCATGAAAACAAAAGATCTCTTCCGCTTCGGCTTCCTGATGATTGCTGTGACCATTTTTATCTTAATCAGCTGTTCAAAGGAGAAATCCACAACCATACCCACCCCAGGTACAGAATCTTTGCAACAATTGTCCAATGATGAGAACAATATTGCCAATGCTTCTACCCAGGCATGCAATGATGCTGAATCTGTGTTATCACAAGGCAAATTAAAATCCACTGAATCAGGCCCCTGCAACACAACTATTACTATAGGAGGTGTTATAGACGATACCATTTCGGTTGATATCTACTATCATGGCGCGGATTGTAACAACAAAGTGATCCGTAGCGGCCATGTCATTGTAAAGAAAAAATATTCGGAAGATTGGGGTACTGCCGGTACTACAGTTATCCTGACTCTGAATCAATTTACTCTTACGAAGATCTCTAGCGGGAAATCTCTGACCTTGAACGGGTCAAAGCATTTTGAAAATGTAAGCGGTCATTATCTTTATGAGCTTGGTCTGGACAGCACTGTTACTTCAGTCGTGCATAGGGTATGGGGCAATGTAACTGCTACTTTCGATGATAATACTACCAAGGTTTGGAACCTGGCCCGTCAGGAAACCTACACCGGGTCTTTGATCCAGCTGGTCATGACTGAAGATGGCTTTGGAACTGCAGATACTTACTCTGACCTTGTTATGTGGGGAACAGATAGGAATGGAGAACAGTTTTACTCAAGCATTACACAGTCAGTGGTTTACAGGCAGGTTTGTGACTTTGATCCTTGTTCCGGGATCGTGATCCACAAGATCCCTGCTGGTTCCAAATCGGCTACAATTACATTCGGATACGATAGCAATAATGATCCCATTACTAATGGCGATTGCCCTACCCGTTACAGGGTTGATTGGGTAATTGGCAATAAATCTGGAACATTCTACCTTCCGCTCTGATGTTGATTTGATGTTTGCGTAAGAGGCCGCCCCAAAAGCGGCCTTTTTTTTAAGCCTCTCCCTGGAGTCTGCATCTGAATTTAAAGGTGCCTGATCTTTTCACGCATACCGGGTTTCATGCCATTTTTCGGAGTACCTTTGCAGCTAATTTAAAATAAAGCCATTAAATTCATTACGTGCAGAATATCAGAAATATCGCAATCATTGCCCATGTTGATCATGGGAAAACGACCCTTGTAGACAGGATCCTGCACCAGGTAAAATTGTTTCGTGACAATCAGGTTGTAGCTGATCTTGTGCTCGACTCAAACGATCTTGAACGCGAAAGAGGGATTACCATCCTGGCAAAGAATGTTTCAGTAAGATATAAGGGGATAAAGATCAATATTATTGATACACCTGGACACTCCGACTTCGGAGGAGAGGTAGAAAGGGTACTCAACATGGCTGATGGCGTTTTGCTGGTGGTAGATGCCTTTGAAGGTCCGATGCCGCAGACCCGTTTTGTACTTCAGAAAGCTCTTGAACTTGGTAAGAAACCCATCGTTGTCATCAACAAGGTCGATAAGCCTAATTGTTCTCCGGATGAAGTTAATGAGGCTGTCTTCGAATTGATGTTTAGCCTGGATGCCAGTGAAGACCAGCTGAACTTCCCTACTGTATATGGTTCATCAAAGCAAGGATGGATGTCTGCAGACTGGAGACATCCTGCTACTGATGTCACTTATCTGCTGGATACCATTATTGAACATGTTCCTGCACCATTAAATGAACCGGGCACACTTCAAATGCAGATCAGTTCACTTGATTATTCATCTTACGTGGGGCGTATTGCAGTAGGACGTATATCACGGGGGTCGCTACGTGCGGGTATGCAGGTCTCATTGGTAAAGAACGATGGGACCATTTTAAAGCCGACGATCAAAGAACTGTACTTGTTTGAAGGCTTAAGCAAAGAGAAAGTGAAGTTTGAGGTGGAGGCGGGTGAGATTTGCGCGGTTTTGGGTCCCGAGAATTTCGATATCGGCGATACCATTGCAGATGGTGAAAATCCTGAAGGGATGAAGCCGATCAGCGTGGATGAACCGACCATGAGCATGCTTTTCACCATCAATACATCCCCGTTTGCAGGTCAGGAAGGGACCTATGTCACTTCCCGCCACATCCGGGAACGGCTTTTTAAAGAGATTGAGAAGAACCTCGCTCTGAGGGTGGAAGAGATGGATTCTCCTGACAGGTTCCAGGTTTATGGAAGAGGGATCCTTCACCTGGCCATTCTCGTTGAAACCATGCGCCGTGAGGGATATGAGTTTCAGCTTGGTCAGCCGACTATTATTACCAAGAAGATCGATGGAAAGATCCATGAACCCATAGAGCTGCTGAGGATATCGGTTCCTGAATCGTTTTCGGGGAAGGTTATAGAGATTACAAGCCGAAGAAGAGGAGATCTTGTAAAGCTAGAGACTAGGCGTGAACGTACTATCCTCGAATTTGATATCCCTGCGCGTGGCCTGATCGGTTTGCGTAACCCTGTTTTAACAGCAACCGAAGGAGAAGCAGTTATAGCGCACCGGTTTAAAAACTATCAACCGTGGAGAGGGGAAATGGGTAGCCGTAACAGCGGTTCCCTTATTGCCGGTGAAACAGGTACAGCCATCACCTATTCAATCGATAAGCTTCAAAGCCGGGGAACATTCTTCATTGAGCCGGGGGAAATTATCTATGCAGGCCAGGTCATAGGGGAGAGCACTCGAAGTGACGATATTGTCATAAATGTCACAAAAACAAAGAAACTAAGCAACGTTCGTGCTTCCGGCTCAGATGATAAAGCAGTGATCGTTCCTGCAGTTAAATTCTCACTGGAAGAGGCGATGGAATACATCCAGGGGGATGAATTTGTTGAGGTAACTCCTAAATCAATCCGACTGAGGAAGATCATCCTGAATGAAACCGAAAGGAAAAGAAGTAAAAAAGCATGATGACGCAACGCCCGAACATACAAGACATATCTGAAAAATCGTTAACTTTGTTCTTTCCTGAAAATATAAGAACCTATGGTAAATCAGGATAATAAATTGAAAGAAAAAGTCATCGAAGCATTGAAACGTGTGCATGACCCTGAGATCCCGGTCAATATTTATGACCTGGGGCTGGTCTATAAACTGGAAATTGATGATCAGGCCATTGTCTATATCACGATGACTCTTACAACGCCAAATTGCCCGATTGCGGAGGATATGCCTGGTGTTGTCTACAATGAAGTAAAGCAAGTGGAAGGTGTAAAAGATGTCAAGGTAGAATTAGTCTTTGATCCTCCCTGGGATAAAGACATGATCTCGGAATCTGCGCTTCTTGAGCTCGGACTCCTCTAAGTGGGTTCTTCCACTGTAATACAAGCAATTTCGATACGTTTCATCATGTAGATTATATCCTGAGTTTAACTTTGCATAACCTGAAAGATGACTGCTAAAATTGGTGACCTTCTCGCAAAAATAAATGACCCCTCTGACCTCCGGAGGTTGAAGGTTGAAGATCTGCCAAGACTTTGCGGAGAGATCCGTCAATTCATCATTGATATTATCTCGACTAATCCTGGGCATCTGGGTGCAAGTCTTGGAACTGTTGAACTTACTGTTGCGATCCATTATGTATTCAATACGCCTTTCGATAAGATCATCTGGGATGTAGGTCATCAGGCTTATACTCACAAGATCATCACCGGCAGAAAGGATGTTTTTGATACAATTCGCATGTATAAGGGCATTAGTGGATTTCCCCGGAGATCAGAAAGCATTTATGATATATTCGGTGCAGGTCATTCCTCAACATCAATTTCTGCAGCGCTGGGTATGGGTGTTGCAGCTAACCTGAACAATCAAAGGGACCGGCACCATGTAGCTATCATTGGCGATGGAGCCATATCTGGAGGAATGGCCATGGAGGCGATGAATAATGCCGGAGTTTCAAATGCGAACCTGCTGGTAATCCTCAATGATAATGGTATCGCGATCGACAAGAATGTCGGGGCGATCAAGGATTATCTTGCTGATATTGTTACTTCAGGGACATACAATAAGATCCGTGACAAGATCTGGCTGATGCTGGGAGGAGGTACACGTTACGGGAAGAATTCAAGGGCCATTGTAAAGCAACTGGGAAATGCGTTAAAATCAACCTTGCTGAACCGGAGTAATCTTTTTGAAGCTTTCAATTTCCGTTATTTCGGGCCGGTGGATGGGCATGATGTTATCCGTCTTGTCAAATTGCTGGAGGATATGAAGAAGATCCATGGACCCAAGTTGCTTCATGTTGTGACGGTGAAAGGGAAAGGGTACAGGCATGCCGAGAAAGAACAGACCATCTATCATGCACCCGGGGTTTTTGATAAGACCACTGGTGAAATTCAGGAAGATAAATGCCATGATCAGCCACCAAAATATCAGACGGTTTTTGGGCGAACTATCATTGAACTGGCAGAGGCAAACCCAAAGATCTTAGGTATCACACCGGCCATGTCGACTGGCTGTTCGCTCAATATAATGATGAATAAAATGCCTGAGAGGACTTTTGATGTTGGGATTGCAGAACAACATGCAGTGACTTTTTCAGCTGGGCTTGCTGCCTCCGGTATGGTCCCGTTCTGCAATATATATTCAACATTCATTCAGCGTGCATACGACCAGATCGTTCACGATGTGGCGCTTCAGAAACTGAATGTGGTTTTTTGCCTTGACCGTGCCGGCCTGGTGGGTGAAGATGGAGCTACTCACCATGGATCCTTCGACCTTGCGTTTCTGAATTGCATTCCGAATATGACGGTTTCTGCACCTATGAACGAAGAAGAACTCAGGGATCTTATGTACACAGCCCAGCTTGAAGATAAAGGCCCATTTACGATCCGTTATCCGAGGGGAAGAGGTGTGATGCCAGAATGGAAAACGCCCTTTAAAGAACTGCCGGTGGGAAAAGGCAGGATGACCCGTGATGGGAAGGATGCAGCCATTATCACCATCGGCCATATTGGAAATGATGCCGTTGAAGCCTGCCAGGAGATGGAGAATAATGGATTTTCTGTTGCCCATTATAATATGATCTTCCTGAAACCCATGGATACAGAATTGCTTCATGAGATCTTCAGGAAATTCAATAAGATCGTGACGGTTGAAGATGGGACCATCATCGGTGGACTGGGCTCTTCGGTAATCGATTTCATGTCGGGAAACGGGTATGTGGCCCGCATAAAAAAGTTGGGTATTCCTGATCATTATATCGAGCAGGGCACCATCGCCGAACTGCACCATGAATGTGGCTATGACAAAGAAGGAATTGTGACTGCACTCAAAGAATTGCTGGAGCCAGGATCCCAGCGGGGGTAAAACATCCCTGTGAACTCTTTCCTTAGTTAAATCTTTTCCTTACGGTTCTCCATGTTTCAGTGATAAGGAAACTTTCATCCATGTTGTCCACCATGGAGAGGAACTTCTTTATCGGGATAGAGAATGATAGAGTATCCTTTGGAACACAGGGTCGTGCAGAACAATCAAACATACCAAGAACGGCCCTTGGATTTTCTTTGGAATTTTCCTGCCAGACCTTGTAAACAATACTTGAGCAGCCGGATCCGAATGGAGCGATAACACCATCTCCATTTACCTGATCAAAATTTGCTAACGTGAAAAGCCCGGAAAGGACATCGGGTTTGGCAAAAAAAATGACACCTTCCGGTTCATCTGTTTCCTCCAGTTTATCCCATCTTTTAAAGACGATATATTTTCCATCGGCTGGGATGATCTCCATCTTTTTCATGATTTCCCTGACCATTTCTGGTGTGCGGATATAGCGTTCGCCTTCCATTTCCCCGGGGATCCCGCAGGAAAGGAAATACTCAAAATTGGGCCGCATTCCTTTGGCATAACCGAAATATCGCATAGATCCGCCACAGCGAAGGTTGGATTCATTGTACGCCAGTGATTCACCTTTCCTTACCCTTGCCAGCTCGCAGATAAAGCAGCTGTGGTCTTTTTTCTCATTTGCCATAGGGGTGGTCACGGGATCAGGAGAATAGAAGAAGACAACAGGCAATTCGGCCTTGCCGAAGTACTTTTCCCACTTTTGCAGGAATTCATTTTTTATTTTACTGTCCATAATCGTGAATTAACTTGAAATGGCCGGCAGCTGACGGTCATATTGTTTATCGGTAGTGAGTTTAAGCATGAAATCGGCGACATCTGCCCTGGGTATCCTCAGTGCAACGGGTGAACCCATCGAGATCTTGTATTTTCCTGTTTTCGGAGCATCGGTCAGGCCGGAAGGACGGATAATTACCCATTCAACATTCGATCCCATGATAATTTTCATCTGCCTTATTTTATCAGTAAAAACCTGTTTAAGGAAGAGGGGGATAATGATCTTTCCAAACCAAAATCCGGCATCATTACCTAAAACTCCGGCGGAAGACATGCAGATAAAACGATTCACATTGCATTCCTGCATAGCCCGCAGGATATTCTTTGTGCCTTCAGATAAAACAGTACCGGCTTTCCTCGTATCGATGCCAAGTGCACTGATGATGACATCCATGCCTTCGACAGCTTGCTTTACCTTATCGTATTCAAGGATATCGCCCTGCACCACCCTGAGGTTTTTATGCTGGATCGTCACAGTAGAGGGTGTTCGTGCAAAGGCAGTCACCTGGTGACCCTTATCCAACGCCTGGTATACAGTCAGGATCCCGGTACGGCCGCTGGCACCAAAAATTGCAATCTTCATGGGTCGAATTTTTGGGCCAAGTTACAAACTTTAGGATAAAAAATCTTAATACATTTACACAAACATATCGTCAGTGGGTTATCAGGAGCTTTTCCGTAAAAAATCAATCGAATATATCCTGAAGGATGCAGAACAGCATCGGGGCGAAACAACCCACATGCATCGCAGCCTGAATGTACGTGACCTGACGGCCCTGGGAATTGCAGCCATTATTGGCGCGGGGATATTCAGCACGATAGGTACTGCGGCAGCTACGGGGGGGCCGGCAGTCTCACTTCTTTTTGTATTTACTGCAGTGGCTTGTGGCTTTTCAGCCATGTGCTATGCCCATTTTGCTTCCCGCATCCCAATCAGCGGAAGTGCATATACGTATGCCTATGCAAGCTTCGGCGAACTGGTTGCATGGATCATAGGCTGGGATCTCATCATGGAATATGCCGTAGGGAACATTGCCGTTGCCATATCATGGTCTGATTATTTTACCCATCTCCTGGATGGGATAGGGCTCCATTTTCCAACCTTCCTGAGTGTGGATTACCTGGGGGCAGTCAGGGGTTATCATGCAGCAGTGGTTCAGCTGGCACATGGAACATCTTTCAACGCACTTTCGGATAGCATCAGGCAGGCGTACCTGGCCTGGATGCAGGCCCCGCATCTCGGAAGCTTCAGGTTTATAGCCAACATTCCTGCTTTTGGCATTGTTGTCTTCATTACTTATTTTGTTTACATCGGAATTTATGAAACCAAAATAGCAGGGAACATCATGGTTTTACTAAAAGTTGCTATTCTGCTGGTTGTTATCGGAGTCGGATCTTTCTATGTCGATCCTAAGAACTGGAGCCCGTTTGCCCCGAACGGGATAGGAGGCGTATTGAAAGGGGTGGCGGGCGTTTTCTTTGCTTATATCGGTTTTGATGCTATTTCGACAACAGCGGAAGAATGTAAAAACCCGCGCAAGGACCTGCCCCGCTCGATGATCTATTCCCTGATCATCACCACGGTATTATACGTCTGCATCAGCCTGGTGTTAACCGGCATGGTGAATTACAGCGGGCTGGCAGTGGGTGATCCGTTAGCTTATGCATTTCAGAAGCTGCATCTTACAGGATTATCAGGGATCATTGCCATCAGCGCAGTGATAGCAATGGCCAGCGTATTACTGGTATTCCAGGTCGGCCAACCACGTATCTGGATGAGCATGAGCCGGGATGGTCTGCTGCCGAAGATCTTTTCCCGCCTGCATCCGAAATTTAAAACGCCGGCTTTCTCCACTATCATAACAGGTATCATTGTTGCGGTTCCGTCTCTTTTTCTCAATCTGACTGAAGTCACAGATCTCACGAGTATCGGAACCCTGTTTGCATTTGTGCTGGTCTCAGGAGGCGTGCTTATCCTTGGTGAAGAAAAAGAAGGTATACCCGGTAAGGAACATGAAAAGAGATTTCACATACCCTATCTTAACTGTCGCTATTATCTACCGCTGGTCTGGGCAGGTGTTTTTCTGGTTCTCTGGTATTGGAATCCACCGGAGCTGCGGCAGTTGATGCACAAGAGTGTCAATACTTTAAACCAATCGATGGCATCTTTCCTCTGGCAATTATTCAAAAGCGAATTTCCGGTTATCCTCTTTATCCTTTCGGCAATAGTCCTCACCCTCATAAGCATATGGAAGCAACTTACATTGATCCCTGTGATCAGTCTGCTGACAAATTTTTACCTGATGGCCCAGCTCGGGATAACCAACTGGATGCGATTTTTAATCTGGCTTGTCATCGGGTTGATCATTTTTTTTACTTTTAGCAGGAAGCATAGCGTTATTGCAATGAAGGATTAAGAATTAATAATAAAAAGATATGACAGAAGTAAAAATCATTATTTTGATCGTGGCAGGGATTTTTGTTGGATTCATTAATACTCTCTCGGGAGGAGGATCAGTGATAACCCTTTCCCTTCTTATTTTAATGGGATTACCGGCAAATATCGCCAATGGGACCAATCGTATCAGCATATTTTTCCAGACCTTCTCTTCGGTAGGCAGCTTTACGCGTCAAAAGATGTTCACATCGGTCAAGCCGGTCTGGATTGGCATCCCTGCAACAATAGGGGCAATCCTCGGAGCTTACCTGGCCATCGATGTCAATGTTAAAGTCATTGAAATAGCTATGTGCATAGCGATGGTGATGATGGTGTTCTTCCTGTTCTATAAACCGGATAAGTGGCTCAGGGAAAACTCACAACTGCTGAACTATCCTGTAAAATGGTGGCAACTGATCATTTTTTTTATCGTTGGATTTTATGGTGGATTTATCCAGGTCGGGGTAGGCTATTTTTTATTGATGTCGCTGGTTCTCGGTGTGGGATATGACCTCATCAAAGCCAATGCTGTCAAAAATCTCATCGTATTCTTTTATGCGATCTTTGCCCTTCTTGTGTTCATCATCAACGGGCAGGTGAATTATCTTTATGGATTGATCCTTTCCATCGGAAGCGTGATCGGTGCTTTAATCGCATCTTACCTGGCTGTAAAGAAAGGTGCGGGATTCATCCGTGCCGTGATCATTCTATCTGTTATCCTGACCATTCTGCAGATAAGCGGTCTTGTTAACTTTACTGAGTTTTTTAAGAAAATCATTTAATATGGAAGTGATATGAAAAGGTATAAATTGTTTATTCTGTCTTCCAGGCGAATTGCCTTCATGGTGAATGTTTTAATTATTTTTCACGGGAGCAGTCTGTTTTCTCAAAATGATCCCGGCATCCGACATCCTGTACCGGCTTTACATCCATGGGTCCTTGTTATTCATGGAGGTGCCGGCGGAACCATTGGACAGAAGATGCCTGAAGAAGTGCAGCAAAAATATATATCAAAGATGACAGAAGTTTTAAAAGCGGGAGCAGCCGTTCTCTCAGGTGGGGGCTCCAGCCTGGATGCAGTAGAAACCTGTATCAGGATGATGGAAGATTCTCCGATGTTCAATGCTGGTAAGGGGGCTGTATTCACTGAAGAGGGGAAAAATGAACTGGATGCTTCAATAATGGATGGAATGACCCTGAAAGCTGGTGCAGTAGCCGGTGTAACAACCATTAAGAACCCGATATCTGCAGCCCGGGCCGTTATGGAGAAGTCAAAACACGTGCTGTTGATCGATGGAGGTGCTGAGAAATTTGCAAAAGCCCAGGGCCTGGAAATTGTATCTCCCTCCTATTTTTATACAAAACAGAGATGGGATGAATTTCAGAAGATCCATAACCAGGAAAAGAACCATAAATCCGATTCTGTGAAAAGTCATGGAACGGTTGGCGCCGTGGCTCTCGACACCCATGGCAACCTCGCTGCCGGAACCTCGACTGGAGGAATGACCAATAAAATGAAAGGCAGGGTAGGTGATTCCCCTGTCATCGGAGCCGGCACCTATGCCAATAATAATACCTGCGCTGTTTCCTGCACAGGCCATGGAGAATATTTTATCCGTAATGTAGTCGCCTATGATGTTTCTGCCCGTATGGAATACAAAGGACAAAATCTATCCGAAGCTGCCGGGGATATAGTCAATGTAAAACTGAAATCCCAGGGAGCAGAAGGAGGCCTGATAGCCATTGACAGAAACGGAAACATTGCCATGCCATTTAATACGGCCATGATGTTCAGGGGCACCATCAACAGTGATGGTACGATCCAGGTGAACATCTATTAATTGAGGAGAGTGCAGTATCTGATTTTATTCAGGATTCAACTGACACCTCCACAATTTTTTATCTTGTAAAATCAATCGGCAGTATCAATTTGATACTAACATTCCTGCCCATGTCAAACACACCGACTCTTTTTGTTGTATAGTTGACCGGATAGTATTTGAACCTGCTCATATAATCCATATAGGGTGTATCAAAAAGATTATTTACCATTAAATAAACTTTGAGATAAGTGTGTCCCTTGCTCTGAATATCGCCTCCCAGGCCTGCGTTGAATAATACATATCCGGAAGTTGCCGACCTGCTCGCTGCATATTCATATGGAGTTGAAGCAGTGTTAAGTCCTGTATAGATTGCATACTGCTGGTAAATATCTTTCTGTTCAAAGACATCCATCAATCCAATCTTTACATATGCATTTTTAATCCCGTTGCCTATTTTCCTGATTGGAAATTTCAGATCAGCCGTGATCTTCACAGGTGGAACAAATGGCAGATACTTTGTAGAATCTGGAGCGTCTTTTAAGCCTCCTTCAACAACGCTGGCAGAAAGAGACAGGTCGAACCATGATACAAGGGAGGGATGAATATCCAAAGCTAATTCACCACCATAAAGACTAGCCTTACCCTGCACATATTTATAAACAGGAGCAGCGCCTAATCCCGCAGCATTAAGTGAATTATTAATTGAATCTCCGCCAAGCACGCTTTTCAACCCCTGCGCATAGATAAAATCGCTTATACCGTTGTAGAACCCGTCCAGTTCAATATCCACATCTTTTGAATTTATTCCGAAAGAAAGGTCTTCTTCAAGACTTGTTTCTGGTTTAAGTGTCGGGTCGCCAATTTCGTATACTACTGTTCCATCGTGTACTCCGTTTGCACCGCACTCGGCTACGTTAGGCGCCCTGAAACCCCTGGCAATATTTCCTTTGATGTAAATATTTTTGGTGATGTTATAAGCAGCTCCAAGACTAAAAGACATGCCATTGAAATGTGATGTGAAGCCATTAAACTCATGGATAGCCCCGGCTGTATAAGGAGGTACGGGTGTCTGCAGGCTATCTACCCAGTGATCAATTCCATTAAAGGTCCTTGTATCGTATCTGAGACCGCCAGAGAGCGTAACCTTTCCCAAGGTTTCATTTGCGATGGCAAAAACCCCTATCTGGAAAAGATTATAATTCGGGATCAACATCAGTGTCCCCAGACTTTGTGATGCCTGGTATACTCCATTAACTCCACCTGAAATACTGAAACCTCCCATCTTTGGAGAAATGTAACGTACATCGTAGGTGGCGGCATTTGAAGAATAGAAAATATCTGATATGTTTGGAATTGTAGGATCATTGTTTTCCTGGCGCTGGTTTTTTTGATAAGAAAATACGCCTGTAATACGACCATTACCAATAGCAATGCTGTTATCCCAAACAACTTTTGTATGGCGAATCCGCTGGTTTATAACAAATGGGGTGTAGGATCTGAATTCCTGCCTTGTCGGGAAGACATAAGTTGGTTGTCCTCCGTTTAAACCGGGATATGATACATTCAACAATTGAGTTCCCGTTAAAGAATCTCTTGTACCATCTACAATCCCTGTTTCCATTTCAAAATAACTTACATGAAGTTGTGTATAACCCCATTTTCTGTGGATTCCAATTGTTCCGTCAACGTTAAAATTGCTGAACTGAGAATTTAAAACATATCCGTCATATTTATCCTGGTATGCGTGCGCCATGATATAATCTATACGTCCGCTCCATGATATTCCATGATTCGTTCCCATTACATCAAACATGTTATTAAGCAGGCCGTTATTAGTTTGGTAATTATTAAGAAAATCGCTTTTAATTTCCCCTTCAGGCAATGGTTTCACAGGAATTAGATTTATCACGCCTGATACAGCATCTGATCCATATGCCAGTGAAGCGGGTCCTTTTAAGATCTCCACTCTGTCAACAGCATCAGGATCTGCTTCTATACCAAATTCATCAAACCATGGCTGATCAACCTGCATAACACCATCATTCACAGTCAACACACGATTGTAGGCTAAACCACGGATAACCGGTTTTGAAATACTTTGTCCGTCGGTAATAGCTGAAACGCCAGGAATGTTAGCAATTGCATCTATCACGTTGGTGGCAGAGTTTTCATTCAAATATTGATTTGTCACTTCAGTAACCGGTTGGGGGATTTTTGAAGGATCGACCGCAGATGAACTTCCGGTAATAACAATTTCCCCTAACTCAGTATTTGACTGGTCGAGGATAAAATCCTGAGTTACATCATGCTCAATTTTGACGATGGCAGTTTTTAAAGAATACCCGATTATACGGGCTTGCACCATGTAGGTGCCTCCAGGTATGTTTCGCAAAGTATATTTCCCGCTTTTATCAGATGATGCCCCTATTTTCAAATCCGGGATATATACATTTGCATATACAATAGGTTTACTATCCTTGGCATCGGTTATGGTTCCGCTCAGGCTGTTTTGCGAAAACCCGATGGCTGAAATAAAAAAGGATAACAGAAGAAAAAGTAAATGTTTCATGGTGATGTTTTATTGTTAATAAAAAATATATTTAAGACCAAGTCACATCCGTTGTATTAAATGGGTTCATGACCAGATGATGAATAATTCTGACCTGGGATAAAACTATTTTACCCTAATTTGGGAGGGGGAGATGGGATCTCCACGAAAGTGGAAATAATATTCTTAGTCAACTGGAGAAAATTATCGACTGAAGAGGGATAAATAACAAAGTTGCAGTAAGTTTCCTGAAAAAGGTAGCTCACTGAAAGCAGCCGGTTTAAATAATTAAGAAAATCAGTGTCAGGATGCTTTGTACTGGTTGTATACTCCATCATTTTCTTTAAAATATTCTCTTCTTTAGAATCATTGATTACCAGAAGTTCGACATTATTTACCGATAGTCTGACAGATTTCACATCATACATTTTATCTTTAATGATCACCTCGTCAGCATTGATTTTGCACTTTTGGTAATCTCTAAGAGAAATGATTATTTTAAGAAATTGGGTTCTATTGTTGGTCAGACTTTGCTTCATTTCACACTGCACGTAATATTGTTGCATTTTATAGATCAGAAACATTCCACCTGCCTGAAGAAGTAGAATTGTAAGTAAAAACATATAACCTGCAGTTTTCAGCAGTCTTTTAACTGTTCCGGTATTAATTGAGAAGAAATTACTTTTCATTATATCCTGTTATGCCGGAAGAACATGCTAAGTTCATCTTCCATGTTTTTGAACTTGTAACAAATTACCTGTCTGCTGAATAGACATCTACCTTTGTCGAAGTCTCCTCAATGACCTTATCAAAGGTATGATTGAAATTCCAATATTCATTCATGGCAGATAATAAATAAATTAAATCTGATAGAAACTTTCATATTGACGTATCTTTGTATATTAATATAAAAATGATTCTAACAATTTAAACTTACGTAAAATGAAAAAAGTGAAGGTATTGATTGCAATGTTAGTATTCTTATCATCGTTAAGCTTTGCACAAAAAGTGACGCCTGATAAAGTGCCGGCAACTGTGAAACAAGCATTTGTAAAAGAATTTCCGAAGGCCATGGAACCGGTTTGGAGAATGTATGAAAGTAGTTATCAGGTTTTGTTTAGCCTGAATGGAATAAAACATGCTTCAAAATTTGATAAGAACGGACAGTGGATCGATAAGGAAGAAAGAATAAACGTGGCTGATCTTCCCAAAGAAGTGACAGCATCCATTACAAAGAATTTTGCAGGATTCAAGGCTTATGAAGCCGAAAAAATAGAAACCCCGAGTAAAGGAATGCTCTATAATGTTGGTTTGGAAAAAGAAAAGGAATTTTTAGAAGTTCATCTTTCACTTAAAGGGGAAGTCCTTGATAAAGTAGCAAAAGCCACGAAAACCGAATGGGGTATGGACAACGATTGATCCCGTAAAATAAATAAACGCAACCATTGTCCCTCGCTGTTAAAACATTCCAACCTCTTAGACGATAACAACTTGAAGCCACCGTATCAGGGCGGTTGGCCATTTAAGGCCGTTAGCTTCATGGGTCGGGATAGTGGTTACGTTTATTGTATTTTCCCTCGTTTTATTGAAGCGTTCGATGTAAAATAAATCACTGACATCCTTGACCGGAATGCCTGAAAGATTTGAAACAAACAGCTTCAAATAAAAAGATCACTAACCAAGGTTGATTTTTCGGGGTGGGGGTGATAAAACGTCGGTACAAATGGATTTATACCTTGATGGGTAACTGAAATACAGAACAGGTGTTTCAGCTAAACATTGCATATAGGTAGGTTCATAAAAGAGATAAGTAATATCCTGCTTTTTCTGATTTGTCCTTGATTGGGAATTATCGGTCTGTTCTCTTACCAGCTTGTCCAGGTCAGCGAATAATTTGCTCTCCTTTTCATCATTAAAGCAGTAATAATATGTTGTATCAGCACCTGTCCTGATTTTAACAACATCAAGCATATTACCGTTATATCTGAATTCATTACCTTCCTCCGTCCAGGTAATCTTTTCATAATCACCGGATGAGATCTTAACAAGGGTCAGTTCATTATCTGGCAGGTTCTTAATTATCTTCTCTTTAATTGCTTCCTTTACCTGGTACTGCTCTATTTCAAAATTCAGATAAAATCCTATAATACTATAGAAAAAAACAAAAACCAATGCCAGTGAAAGGATTTTCTTCATCAGAAGTCCGGTAAGGGAATAGAATGTCCAAAAGTAATAATTTCTTTCAAAATAACAGCGATATTTAAAAACACAGGATGTTTTATTTTGATGAACCATAGTTGAGTCAAACTTACAGTCCAACAAAACGCGGTAAATTAACATAAGGATAAAAATTCGGTTTCAGGATGGTTTTTGGGAGGATAAGGGATGGGTACAGGTTGATCGAAGGTAGGGTATAGTTTAATTAAAGGATGGACGGAGGGACATTGGAGGGACCTCGAAGGCACGACGGAGGGAGGATGGCTAAATAGTTGAAAATCTGAAGATCTGAAAATCTGAAATTTTAGAATTTACTATTGAAATGAAGATCGTGGGATTCAAGCAAAATCTATTCATTATTGTTCTTCATATTCCTGGATCTCATTATGGACAAATTCGAGTTCAATGCCAGCCTGCCTGAACATTTCCTCGGATTCTGCACCGGCATGGTACTTTCGTTCACATACCACCCTTACAATCCCGCAATTAATGATGAGCATGGCACAGGTGCGACAGGGGGTCATACGGCAATAAAGTGTTGCCTTTTCTAATGGGATACCCAGTCTTGCTGCCTGGCAGATGGCATTCTGTTCGGCATGGACGGTGCGCATGCAGTGTTGTGAGACATGCCCGTCTTCATGATGTACTGATTTCATCAGGTGGCCAACTTCGTCACAATGGGGCAGGCCTCTGGGAGAGCCAACATATCCTGTCACCAGTATTTGTTTGTCACGGGCGATGACACAACCACTGCGGCCCCGGTCACAACTTGCTCTTTTTGCGACGGTGTTCGCCACTTCCATGAAATATTCATCCCATGTGGGACGCTGGTATTTTTCTTTTTCCATCAGAGATCAGAATTAAAATTAAAATAAAACTATCCTGCCGGCTCAACGTATCCGTTCCAGTACTTTATCAAGTTGCATGATAAGATCTTTTTTTGTCCCATTGTTCAGGAGGATGAAATCGGCCATTTTTATGCATTTACTGAGGTTTTGCTTATTCGGGTCTGTTGTGCTCATTTCTCTTTCCTCGTTTTCAAGAAAGGTTTTGCGGGAGATGTGGTCGGTTTCAGTCTGGCGAAGCAGGATCCGCTGATAACGTAACTCCTGTTCGGCATCGACGGCAACAAGGAAAAAATGATCTTTTGCCCTTAACGACTCGACCTCCCCGGGAGTCCGGATGCTTTCTATGACGCAATCCTTTCCCGATATCATTGCCTGGTTGCAGAGCTGATCTGTCACATAAGAAGGGCCATGGACAGTGCGAAGCTCATTTGCCAGGTTAAACATGCTGTCACGGTTTTCGGGCAGGCCTTTTTCCCTGATCATTTCCAGGAGGTAAGCCCGGACCGAATAATGGGCAAACCCCTGGTTACTGACAAGATATTCAACAATTGTGCCTTTGCCAGCACCCAGGGTGCCTGTTATTCCAATTATGATCATCAGTATGAAATAAGAATTGGTAAAAACACTATTTTTACAGATTCATCGTCAAAAGTAATCAGAATTCATCAAATCAATTCACCGGATTTGCCATGAATGAACTCTATATAATGAAATTTAAGCCCCTGTTTAAGGATAAGATCTGGGGAGGAGCACGGATTAAAACCAGTTTAGGGATGAATTTTTCTCCTTTGCCCAATTGCGGGGAAGCCTGGGTTTTGTCAGGCGTTCCCGGCAATGAGACAATTGTGAAGAACGGGTTCCTGAAGGGAAATGAACTGAATGAACTGGTTGAGGTTTATATGGAAGACCTGGTAGGTGAAGTCCCTTATGAACGTTATGGAAATGAATTCCCTTTACTTGTTAAATTTATTGACTCGAATGATTCACTATCAATCCAGGTGCATCCTGATGATGCCCTTGCTACCCGGCGAGGTCTGGGGCACGGAAAGTCTGAAATGTGGTATATACTGGAAGCTGAACCCGGTGCAGAAATCATCGACGGATTCAAACATAAGCTGGATGTAAAGACCTATCTCGAATTCCAGGAAAAGGACAAACTTAGAGAGATCATGAATACAGAGAAGGTTTACAAAGGAGATGTATTTTACATCCCTGCCGGACGTGTCCATGCGCTTGGCCCGGGAATCCTCCTGGCAGAGATCCAGCAGACATCCGATATCACCTATCGGATCTATGACTGGGGGCGTGTTGATGAGAAAGGAAAAGCACGTGAGCTTCACCAGGATCTTGCACTTGAAGCCATTGATTTTAAATTGCCTGATAATTACCGTACCACATACAGGAAGGTGCTGAATCAAACAGAACCCCTTGTGGCTACTCCTCATTTTATTACCCGGATACTTTCTTTCAACAAATCCATCCTGAAAGACTACTCTGAGCTTGATTCTTTTGTAATTTATGTTTGTGTTGAAGGAATGATAAGGGTTGAATGCGGATCATCCCTTGAGACCCTGAAAAAGGGAGAGGTTTTACTGATCCCTGCAATAGCAGGAAAAGTCATCCTTTCCCCAACGATGGAATCCGTAATACTTGAGGTCTTTATTTCCTGAAATTATGTATTTTTGCGCTTTCATTTAACATTCATTCTTAACTCTCATTTTATGAAAAAACTTGCCTGGCTTGTTGTTTTCCTTATAATTTCTGGTTATACCTTTTCACAGCAAAATACGCTGGTCAAGAACCGGCCTCTTCCTTCAGTCGATATCAAAGATTTAAAAGGAAACCCATTTAATACCTCAAAGATTGAGAATGATGGGAAACCAATCGTTATCAGCTTCTGGGCAACCTGGTGCAAACCCTGCGTAAAAGAGCTCACGACTATTGCCGATGTTTATGCGGACTGGCAAGAGGAAACCGGCGTTAAACTTTATGCTGTTTCGATTGATGACACGCGGTCGTCATCATTGGTTGCCCCGTTTGTCAACGGAAAGAACTGGGATTACATTGTTCTTTTGGATCAGAATGGTGATTTTAAGAGGGCGATGAATGTTGGCGTTGTCCCGCATACCTTTGTCCTCAATGGGAAACGGGAGATCGTCTGGCAGCATACTTCTTTTGCCGAAGGTTCTGAGCGTGACCTTATTGAGATTATCAAAAAGGTTAAAAACGGTGAAGAGATCAAATAATATCATTGGTCAGGAAACCTATTTATAAACCAATAATTTTCAGACCTTGAAAAAAATATACACTCTTTTTCCAAGTCTTATAATCCTTTTTTGCACTCTTTCATTTGTAACGGATGCTCAGGAAATTTTCAAGGAAAGCCAGATCAGCGGAAGTTTCGAAGCCGATGCCCAGTATTATATGAAGGATACCAGGATGGGAATTACTGATTCCTCTCTGAATGGACAGCTTGCAAGGATGAACGGTTTTACAGAGATAAATTATTCGTTGAAGAATTTTTCGGCCGGGATGCGTTTTGAGGCCTACCTTCCACCCCTGGTTGGCTATGATGTTCGTTTTCAGGGTTATGGGGTTCCCTATTGGTTCGCAAATTATAAGAATGATAAATTTGAGATCACCGCGGGTAATTTCTATGAGCAATTTGGAAATGGACTGGCATTACGGACATGGCAGGACTGGTCACTGGGTTATGATAATTCCCTGAGGGGGTTAAGAATTAAGTTTACACCGGTTGCAGGTATAACAATGAAAGGTGTATGGGGCGTTCAGCGTAATTTTTGGGATCCTTACACCAGCAATGACCGGGGAATCGTTAAAGGTGCAGATATTGATATCTTCCTGAATGATCTTTTTTCGGGTCTTAAAGATGCAAAGACCAAGATTTCTTTCGGAGGGAATTTTGTAAGTGATTACCAGAGTGGAAAAACCACTGATATCCTGATCGATACACTGGTCTATACTTTAAAATTACCTGAAAACGTTGCCACATACAGCGGCAGGTTGAATTTAAATGTAGGCGGGGTCAGTTTCTATTCGGAATATGCCCATAAGATCAATGATCCATCGGCCATGAATAATTTTATTTATAAGGATGGCAATGGTCTCCTGACCACGTTGTCTTATTCTCAGAAAGGCCTTGGTGTCGTTGGGTCTCTCAAGATCATTGACAACATGAGTTACAAGTCGAACCGGCTTGTTACCGATAATCAACTTAATATTAATTACCTTCCTGATATCACCAAGGAGCATACCTATGCTCTGGCGGCAATGTACCCTTACGCAACCCAGCCTGACGGTGAATTCGCCTATGCAGGCACTGTGACCTATACGTTTAAGCGTAACACCGCTGTCGGGGGGAAGAACGGGTTGACTTTTGCTGTGAATTTTTCCAAAGTTAATGCTCTCTCAAAAGATTCAGTTTACGTAAGTTCTATTAATGGCATGGCCTTAAACAGGACGGGTACGATCGGATACACGACTGACTTTTTTAATCCGGGGAAACAAGTCTACTATCAGGATTTTAACATTGAAGTCGACAAGAAATTCAGTAAAAGATGGAAAGGAATCTTCACTTATCTTAGCCAGGTATATAACATGGAGGTAATACAAGGTCATGCTACGGATTATGGGTTAATACATTCTAACATTGGTGTTGCCGATATTACTTGTAACATCACTTATGTTTATTCCCTCAGGGCCGAGATCCAGGGATTATGGACTGCACAGGATAAAGGTAGCTGGTTAGCAGGACTCCTTGAATTCACAATCTCCCCGAAATGGTTCTTCTCTGTCCAGGATCAGTGGAATTATGGCAACCCGGATGTAAATCAGAGATTACACTATTACCTGGTCAGTGCAGGGTACACTTACAATACTTCAAGAATTTCACTGTCATACGGACGTCAGAGAGCAGGGATTCTTTGTGTGGGTGGCGTTTGCAGGTACGTTCCGGCTGCAAGCGGACTTACATTGACAGTCACCAGCAGTTTTTAGGAATCAGGAATGATAAATGAAGCATCGGTTGCATTCTAATAAAATTCGGTTATGAAATTTGTCAAGACACTTTTAGTTATTGTCCCCCTTGTTGTTATACTTTTCTCTTCCTGTGACAAGATCACGACACCTTATGCCCTGGCCAAGCATGGTAATATCGTGGACACAGTCCTGGATCTGGATACGGTAGTACCAATTAAAAGAGTTCTGCTGGAAGATTATACAGGGCACACATGTCAGAATTGCCCGGCAGCAGCAGCCATTGCACATAACCAGGAAGCAGTCTATAATGGAAAGCTGATTGTTCTGGCAGTGCATGCAGGCTATTATGCCATACCCGGCACAGGGGAATTTGCTGCAGATTTCAGAACAACTGCAGGAGAACAATGGAATACTGATTTTCAGATCATCGCATATCCTTCAGGAATGATAGACAGGAGTGAATTTGACGGGCAACAGGTACTTGGATCAGCAGTTTGGGTCAGTGATATTGCCAGCATCATAAATCAGACTCCTCCCTTGATAATGATAATGACCAACTCCTATGATTCTACTTCAAGGACTGTGAAATCTTACATTTACTCAAAATTTCTTCAGTCACTATCCGGATCATATACCATCACGGTTTGCGTGATGGAAGACAATATTATATCAGCACAGGACAGCTCCAACACTATTATCCACGATTATAATTTCAGGGATGTAATGCGCGGAGCTGTAAACGGTACTTATGGTGAGGTCCTCACTAATTCAGTCGACCCTACTCTGACGTACCTGGGTAGATTCTCGATTTCTATCAATACCTCATGGGTTGCAAAAAATTGCTGGATACTTGCTTTCGTTTCCAAATCAGATACAAAAGAAATTCTTCAGGCAATAAAGAAGAGAGTAATACCTCAATAATCTTTACTATTAAATACTTTCATTACATAAAAGAGGCTGTCTCAAAAATCAGAGACAGCCTCTTTTTTTTATTTTGCCGGTACCTTCCTTCGAAAGTATTTCAAATATTTATTTCTCCAGAAAACAAATTGACTTTTTAGACATCCTCAGCAGCATTAATTTTAATGCAGTAATAAGATCCTCTTAATAATAGTATAAGCAGGGGTCTGGACTTTTATAAGATAAAGACCGTTTTTGAGGTTACCTGCAGTCATTTCAGTGATATGTTTCCCGGTGGTTTGTTTCTTTTCATCCTTTATTAGCCTGAGTTCTTTTCCAAGTGCATCAAAAAGTGCAATTCTGACAGTGCCTGTCCCTGCTAGTTCATAAGAAATGAAAATAGTCTCCATGAATGGGTTTGGATAAACACTGACCCTATTGTCAAATCCTGGCTGATCGATTCCTGTGTTAGGATAATATATCCTGTTGGAAGGTAATGATGGACAGCTGCTAATCGAATCACTCACCATCACATAGTAAAATCCCTGTGCAACCGGGGTATAAACCTGACCTGTTGCGTCAGGGATCATCATATCGTTCAAGTACCATTGGTTGCCTGCAGAGGAACTGGATATCAGCGACCCGCTGTGATAGGTGATGGTTGGTGCGGATGGCAGGGGGGATACATTGAGCGTCACATTTCCTGAGGTCAGAGATGAAGATCCATCATTGACTGTAACAGTATAAGAAATATCGGACAGTGGCGTTGAGACCGGTGTACTACTGGTCGGATCATCCAGGTACGTCACTGGATTCCATTGATAAGTATAATTTCCTGAACCACCATTTGTAATTGCGACCAATTGTGAAGAATTACCAAAGCAGACATTTGAGGGAAATCCGTCGGCGACCAGGTCCAGAGGGCCACCAATGCAGGATATATCGGCTGCCCATCCGGCAAAATTAACGTTGTTGTCTGAGCTGAATTGAAAAGTCATTGGTCCTGTCGTACTGACGAAAGGCCCGGGAATGGATGTCCCACAAAACTTTCCAAACAGAGGAGATGAGATATTTGGTCCGTTGAATATTTTTAGCCAATCATAACCACAATTGGTATCTTCCTCGACATTGAAAGTACTGAAAACAACTTTGATCTTTGCTCCCGTGGATCCTGGCAGGAAGGAATAAGTATAGTTTTCATTGTCGCCGTAGTTAGCGTCAGGACCACCTGAATCATAAAATTTACCGGTACAGGTCAATGTAGAATCATTCCCCATTTCGTATTGAGGCAACTGTCCAATCAGCAGGTTAATCGTATCCATGGTGGCGTATTGATTTAATGACCCTGCTGTTATCATATAATTCAGATAAACCATGGTTCCTGGTGGTGTAATCCCGTTGGTTGTGACTTGGAAACAAGAAGTATCAGTGGCACCACGTTCAAGATCGCCTGTATAATAGCTGATAGTTGGCACCAGGATATAGGGTGCTGAGAAAAACGGGACGGTCAGGTGTGCAACGGAATTGGAACAAGATGCGTGCCCGGTATTGGTAATGGTGATCCTTAACATTGCTGATTCCCCGGGATCAAGTGACCCGTTATTATTGCCACCCGGTAAGGGGTCAAGGACAGTTACAGAGTTGAACTTCAAAACAGGTGCATTCAGGATCAGGATAAGTGTCGAATTCCATGTATTAGTATTATCAGTTAAAAGAAGATTGCAAAAAACCTGGTGTTGGTCCTCCACATATTGATGAACAGTCATGGCAAAAGCATTCGCTCCTGTTTTCGTTTCTCCTGCCGTCACATTTCCGAAAGAGAAGGATCCTGAGGTAATTGTGACATTTGTATCGCTGGTCGACAGAATTCCCTTTATTTCTGAAGCATTCTGAATGCCAATGTTGTTTACTGTGACATTCAAAAGGATCTGTTCACCGTAATCCGCCAGATGATTATTATTTCCTCCAATTGAATCATTCACGGTATAGGATGAAAGCACCATGTAAGGCCCTGTCGCTGGAATGACCCGGATATATCCGATATGTGGCTTCCGGTTTTGTTTGGTAATGACAACCGATAAAGAATCAGGAGAAGCCTGCGGACTTAATGAAAGGTAAACAATGCCGGATGTATCAGCGCATCTGGCACCCAGAAGTGTAGTATCATGTATTGAAAGGGCGACATATGCATAAGGTTCTGTTGAAACCGTCAAGGCAGGCATTCCTGCTATTATGGTTACAGGATAAGAAGCTGCAACCGGCTCCGGAACAGAATAATAGACACTTAGTGAAGGATCTCCCATGAGGTTATAAGTCTCCCAATAATACCGTTTCAACCCGGAGGAAGATTCTTCAACTGCAAGATCCCCGCCAAAAATCATCTGCCCCATGGTCACAAACCACTGCGAGGGATCTTCTCCGTGGTCGTGGAAGGTCACATCATATGCTCCCAGGTGCTGCGGATCATAAACCGGGTTTGTCGTGACAGTTTTGTAGCCGCATGCCCACCAGAAATCTTCATCCCAATAAGAATAATCGGAGCATCCGATATAGCCAAGGGCACCTTTTTGTGCTGTCCGTGTCACCTCTTTGGCAAAGCAATCGATACTGTAATTGGAAGTCTTACAACAATTACCGATCATCAGGCAATATTTGTGATTGTTTTGCAGGGGGTTGATATCGGAGATAAGGAATTCAGGATCAGCCCATCCTTCTTCACTGCCATGTGCCGTATAATTGGCAAATGCGACTCCATCAGAAACATTCTGATGGATATCTTGTGCATAATTACCTCCTGTGGGTTCAGGTTGAAGGTAGGTGTTTGAAAAAATTGCATGTGCTGAATTGAAATAATCAGAAGTGCCATAATTGATCTGTCCGTTCCCATATAGCTGACCATTGTCCGGATCGGCCCCGGCAACCATAGTCACAGCACCCAGAAATGCATCTGAAGGCATGGCATATTGTTCATATTCAAGGGTTTTTTCAATATAAGCCTGCAACTGGGCCACATTCTGAGCTGCAAACCTGCCGTAAAAAACATCAGGAATATTGTCGCCGGTATAGTCACAATAATAAAGGTCAGTAGGATGGCCATCACTGGTCCATGTCGGTATCTGTCCTACATCACCTGCAAACAATACAAAACTAGGTTTCTGGTACCCTATGGGTGGATTATTGTAAAGTCCCTCCAGATAATTTTTTATAGAGGTTGTAGTTGTTCCTACAGCCTGGTTATTGGTATAACCTGTGATCACATTGAATCCTTTCTTCTTTTTCCATATGATGAAGGATTGAAGGGCATCATGAAAAGAAGGATCAGCAATGATGACATAAGTTACAGGTGCAGTTGTGATCAGGCTATCGGGTATTTGCATGTAATTAACCACCCTTGAATAAAGGTTCGAAAAATAAGGAGACCAGGTTTGGCTTTTCAGCCGGATTGTAGAAGGAATATCGGGATTTGTAAAAGTGATCGTAATTTCAAGTTGTTCATAGACCCTTAGCCTGCCTGTTACAGGATTATACCATACCGGAGAGATGTCAAGCCTGATAAGGTTTAATGACCGCATGATCCCAACCGGGGTGATTTTGACTAAAGGACCGCCAAGCCATTGATTCATCTTGTAGGTAGCCGCAGTGATGATAAACGGGATCCTGGTCGGATCAGTGATGTCCTTGGATACCGGTGGCTGGACAGGGATTAAAGGATTATTGATCCCAAGGGAAGAGAGATCATATTCTTTATATTTCTCCTGCTTGATATCGACTGAAAAGCCAGCTTTCACAGGAATTTCGAGAAGTTTATGAAAGACAGGGAGTTTGGGATCGCCTGCCTTATTATTGTAACCGAACCCCGTAATGAAGAGTTCACTAAAAAGCCCTGAATTGGTCTCTATTTCCCTGAATCGGATGGAAGATACTGTTGTCGAAAAAGAAAATGCCTGATAAGATTTTGCAATGACCCTGAACTCTGTAGTGCCATTGTTGACAAGGATTTCACCAGCAAAAATTGTCCCGGATAATATGATAAAGCCAAAGAGAAAAAAGAGGGCAAATATTTCTTGCCGAAAAAGGGTAAACTTTTTTACCATTACTGATGATGGAGATTTGGAATGTTGAACGAAAAAGCCAAAAATATTAAATTCGATGATCTATCTTACAGATGCTAAACAGGAGTCATAGTTGCCCGGAATCATTATTATTCAGAAACGCTGATTAAGTATATGTGTTTCTATCTTGCGGATATTGAATACCGGGTACCAGGTAGCAAAGACCCCGATGAGCAGGACCGTAATAAAAACAAAGATAAAATCCTGAACCTGCATGTGAACAGGATAGGCGCTGACCACGAAAGTACTGTTAGGAGAACCGAGTTTTACAAAGCCGAATTTTTGCTGCAGAAAGCAGGTAATGCCACCCAGGATCAATCCTCCCGCTGCGCCAATAAATGAAACCAGTAATCCTTCGGCCATGAATATCCGTTTCACCTGTGTCTGGGTCGCTCCCAGGCATTGAAGAACGGAGATATCACGTTTTTTATCGAGGATCAGCATCGATAAAGATCCAATCACATTAAAAGTTGCAATAATAAGTATGAATGTCAGTATGAGGAAGATCGCCCATTTTTCCGATTTCATGATCTTATAGAGCAATGCCTGTTGCTGAAAACGGTTTTTTACATTGAAGCTATTCCCTGCCAGTTGTGTTATCTGTCGCTGGATCCTCTCAACATCAGCTCCTTTAGTGATATCAATTTCCAGCCCGGTTATCTGCTTATCATATTCAAGCAGTTTTTTTACAAAACGCAAAGGAAGGATCACGTATTTGATGTCAAAATCCTGCTGAACTGAAAAAAAACCTGAAGGAAAGATCACTTCGTTGTTGAAGGCATTACTGAGTCCGCCGGCGAAACTGGCATTTCGTCTCGGAACATAGATAGATATCGGGTTCACATAGTCCTCAAGGTTGGCGCCCAGGAAATATGCAACCCCATATCCCAAAACAGCAAAATCACGATCCCCATCCTGTAAAAGAAATTTTCCTTCCGACATCATGGTATCAAGACCACACATTTTTGCATAATCCTCACTTACTCCTTTTATGGTTGCAATGTACTGTTTGTCTTTGTATTTGATCAGTGCATTCTCTTCAATAACTTCTGCAAGGTGGATCACGCCTGGTATTTTCCGGAGTTTGTCTTCCGGAAGCATTGTCGAATCAAAAGTCTTTCCTTCTTTAAGGGTTATTAACACATCCGGATTAAAGGCATTGAAAAGAGAAATGACCAATCGTTCGAATCCACTGAAAACGGAGAGGACAATGATCAGTGCTGTTGTGCATATCATCACCCCCAGGATAGAGATTACAGAAATAATGTTGATAATGTTGTGGGTTTTCTTCGAAACCAGGTATCGCCGTGCTATATATAATGGGAAAATCAAGCGGTTATTTTATTTATAAGCTTTCACGATAAGTCCTGTTCCTGTCTTATGTGACATTGTCAAATCCATCCAGTTAAAAATAAGTGCAACTGGGAAAGTCACGAGATAATAAAATGGCAGCAGTATAAAAAACAGCCTTGACTTGTTCAACATCAGGATGGGGTATTTCATGGAAAGCCGCCAGCCAATCTGGCCGGGTTTGCCATAAGTGTAGCGGGCAGTGGTTTTTGTAAAACCGGCCTTTCTCAGTTTCTCCTGAATTTCATCTATATTATATCCGTCACGAACATGTTCATCAATGAAAGAAGTTCCTTCTTCGTGATCGTGAACATCTGATCCGCCTTGGTCTGAAGGGGTCGAGATCAATAATGTTCCTTCCCCGGTCAGCGATCTGTGAAAATTCCTGAACACCTGCTCATCATCTTCTATGTGTTCCATGACATCCACGGAGAGAATCATATCAAAAGTATCGGGACGGTTATAAATGGTCAGGTCGGCAAGGCCGAACCTGACATTGTTCCTGCCTATGCGTGAGAAGAAACCAGTACAATCTGCAATTTGTTCCACCTTCACATCCACTGCTTCGACCGACCAGTTTTTATTCTTTCCTGACAAATAAAATGAATACTGCCCAAAACCTGAACCGGCATCAAGAACTTTTTGTCTGCCCTTATGACTCTTACCCCATATGCGGATCTCTTTCTTTACATGCCAGGTACGCAAGAGTAAAACATCCAGGAGCTTATAAAAGATGACACGAAGGAATGGGGTTTTATTGAAAAGATGCCCCAGTACTTTTTTAATGGGGTCGTATTGCATAGGTTCTGGGTTGTTTTGTGAAGATCATGAATTATCTTTTAACAGATGATCAATATTGTCAATATAATCCAATGAATCGTCCAGAAAAAACTGAAGATCAGGGATCACACGCAACTGGTTGCGAACACGTGCGCCAAGCTCGTGACGTACCTCCCGTGTCCGTGCCCTGATCAATTCAAGCAATGCTGCTTTATCTTTTGTGGCAAAAAGACTGAGATAGATCTTTGCCAGGGAAAGGTCTTTGGTAACGCTTACCTTCGTAACAGTGATGAGAGAACCAACGAAATGATTGCGTGATTGTTCCTGGAAGATCGCACTTAGATCCTTCTGGATCAGGCGTGCAATTTTTTGTTGCCGTGTGGATTCCATGAAACAAAGGTACGGAATTAAAACATTACTCAAATTCTTACCTTTGAGGCACTTTACCAAAGCCTGACTGTCATACCAACACTATTCCCGGAGTCCAAATTTAAAAACAAGAATGAATACTATCCGTTCAATCACTTATCACCTCTTTCCACCGATTACAAAGCTCTGGCCCTTGAATGGATTGATAAAGCTTACCGGACAAAGAATGATTTTTCCGTTCTACCATCTTGTTTCTGATGAAGAGATTCCTCATGTGAAGCACTTATACAAGGTAAAGACAGTAAAAGAATTTATTTGTGACCTTGACTTTCTCCTCAGCCACTATAAGCCCCTGGGGATCTCTGATCTTCTGGATTCAATGAGCAAAGAACAAATTTTGCACGGCAATTACTTTTTATTGTCGTTTGATGATGGTTTAAGAGAGTTCCATGATATAGTTGCTCCCATTCTTCAAAGAAAAGGCATTCCGGCAGTGTGCTTCCTGAATCCGGGCTTCGTCGATAATATCAGTCTTTTTTACCGTTACAAGGCAAGCCTGTTGATCGAAAAACTTCAAACCGGCAAGGGTCTGGCAGGGGGAAAAAAAATAATTGAAGAGTGGTTCTTTGAGAATCATCTTCCCTTAACCGATGATTATCGCGGATTACTTGAGGTTTCTTATAAAACAAGGGCTATCCTTGATGAACTGGCTTCGATTGTGGACATTAATTTTGATGAATTCCTTCTGAACCAGCGTCCTTACATGGATTCAACACAAATCTTTTCTCTTATTCAACAGGGATTTACCTTTGGTGCGCACAGCATCGATCATCCCGAATACAGGTTTCTTGAAGAAAATGAACAGATCAGGCAAACAGCCGAAAGCATACACCTGGTTTTAGAAAAGTTCGGGATAAAGGAAAAATTATTTGCATTCCCATTCACCGATTATGGGGTCAAAAAGACTTTTTTTGACATTGTTTTTGACCCCATACAACCCTTGGCTCAGTTGACATTTGGAGGGGCAGGGCTCAAGAATGATTCAATCCTTAGGAATATCCAGCGGATCCCTCTTGAAGGAACTTCCCTGGATGCCAGACGTATCATCGGAACTGAATATCTTTATTACATGATTAAAGCTATTTTTGGAAAAAATATGATTAATCGATAGCATATGGAGATCAGAGTCTATACCACCGGTACCATTCTTGAATTTGTTTCTTCGGATCAGTTCTCAAGACTTAAGCACATTCCTATAACAAGACAACGGGCACTTTCCTATGCTAATAATCCACGTGCCGATTCTTCTGATAAGATTTTATTTGTTGCCTTTGAAAATGATGAGGTAATTGGATATTTGGGCGCTTTGCCAGACAAGATCTTTTATCATGGAGAATGGAAGAGAATGGCTTGGCTTTCCTGCATATGGGTTGATCCCATGTTCAGGGGCAAAAAGATATCGGGGCAGTTGGTGGATTTGGCAATTAAAGAATGGGATTATACTACCATGATGGAAAATATGACATCAGGCGCCATGAGGATCTATGAACGGACAGGGTACTTTCATGCTGCAGTTAAACGGGTTGGAATTCGTGGATATCTCAGGTTCAACCTGGCAGAGATCCTGCCACCAAAAGGAGGCATGTTTGCCAGGATCAAATTACCTCTTCAGATCCTTGACTTTCTTTTGAATATTATAAATGCAATTCGCCTGGTTTTTTATCCTGGTTATAAAATTGATCCTGGCTTTAGATATGAATATGTAGAAGAGATCAGCCCTGAAGCTGAAGAATTGATGAATAATTATAATCAGTCTTACCTGATGAGAAGAGGAAAGCCTGAACTGGAATGGATCAAATGCTATCCGTGGGTGTTGGAAGAGAAGGAAAACACAGAGAGCCTGCGATATTACTTTACTTCAGTCGCAAAACGCTTTTTTTATCAACAGGTGGAATTTCATGATGAAAATAACCATGTTACTGCTTTCCTGATGTTGTCGATTCGAGACAATCATCTTACCGTTCCCTATGTATTTCTTATAAAAGATATGGTACCGGCATTGGTAAAGTTCTTGTTCAACACAATGCTCGACTACCAGCTGAACATGCTGACAGTATTTCATACCGGATTGGCAAATGATATCAGGAAAGCACATTCCCCGTTTCTCTTCAGGAAAAAAATCCTCAGCCCATATTTTATTCCCAAAACGCTGGATCTTCCTGATCCTGCATTACAGGATGGCGACGGCGACAGCGTGTTTACATGAAGTTTTGGCAAGTTGCCTGAAGATCCTGATATTATTTACCAAATTTGATCTTGACACCTATCACTAATCCTGCATTTGCGAATGAGTAATTGATTTTAGGATACTTATCCGGATCGCTGCTTGAGCGCCAACGGCCACTCCTCCGTAATCTCTGGAAGTATAATCTGTACTAAATGATATAATGATCAGCCCTGACTATCATATGTAAAATAAAACAATTTAAAATAGATATCCAAGCCCGACATAAAACCCGTTAGACCCATCCCTGACGTCCATGGCCTGCCCAAAATCAGCACAAATGATAAAGTTCTGGTTCATTACGATACGGAATCCGCCTCCTAATGCCAGGTGCGGGGATTCCTTGTCGCTGCTAAAGTACTTTGACTGATCTATGTTTCCGGGGATCCCGCTTTTATTTATAGGAATTGGTTGTACCACCATTCCGGCGTCAGCGAAGGCATTAAGGGCAAGATAAAAATTCTGCTTGATCCAATGAAAACGAATAAACTTCCAGCGGAATTCGGCATTTCCATATACTTCACCATCACCGACAACCCGATTCCGTAATATTCCACGCAGGGTTTGTGATCCGCCAAGGCCATCGATAGTGGTGGTTTGTGAAAACGAATTCAGTATGTAACTCTGGATATAAAAGGGTGCCCTGCCTGCAATGGTCCCCTGGTAACCAAGCCGGTATACAAATGAAAGAAACTCTTTTACCAGCGTGAAATATTGCCTGTGGATGACAGCCAGTTTAATGAAACTATAATGTCCGTCACCTATAAAGTCTGGTGCAACTATCATGACAGCCTCATCCCAGAGGCCTTGCATGGGGTTGGGCTCATTATCGCGGGTATCATAGATCAGCCCAAGCTTGACGAAATTATTAATCCCCCCGGACGCATCCTTACCGATAATTCCCCAGGTCACATAATCATTATATAGTCCCGGGACATCCGGTACTTTATTACTTTGCCTGACTCCCTTGTTCACGTTGTTCACGTTCACGGACCCAGTGTGGATCTCAAGGAAGGTGAACCCTGCCAGCCAAAAGAGTTTCGGACTGAAAAGCTTTCCCTGGAAACTGGCCCCGATCCGCAACAGATCTCGCTGGTAACGGTAAAACATGCGGGTTTTATAAACTAATGAATCCTCCTTGTCATTTTCCCATGCGTGATTGTAGACTGATTCATAACCGTTAAAACCATAAAAGTTCAGGGCCTTCTCGGTAAGATAAGTGACATCGGCAGTCAACCGTATCTTAGGAATAAGTTTTTTTGAGTCAAAAAAGAATTGATTGATCCCCGTTCCTTTAGTATAACGGGAAACCTCGAAATAGAATGAATGAAAATACTGAGGATAAGTCGAGCCATCGCCATAGTAATAAATATTTGCAAGGGCACCGTATTGGAATCCCATATCAGCATCGTAGCTAATGGCTGGCAATCCGCCAAAATTCCATCCTGTTTTTATCTTATCTTTTTTGGTATCCGTTACGATCGAGTCTGCCGGATTGCAGGCGCGGGTCAGGGAAGAGTAGGAGAGAAGAAATATGGCCGGAAAAATGATGCAGCTAAACTTCATTTTGCAGTTTGATGGGTAAAACAATAAATATGAGCGATATAAAGCAAAATTATAAATATCTGATTACAAAATGTCAATTTTCGGCACTGCACCCGATTCTTGCCAGGATTTAAATTTTACCCTAAAATTTGTTTTTATTTTGTAGTACATTTGAGAGTTCTATTCACAAATGAAACTAAAGTAAAAAACACGCTCATAAACATTATACAATTTGAAAATGGACGAATTTGAAAAGATCCTTGATCTTAACAACGAATTTGAAGCTGAACAAATGGAGGAGATCCTGAAAGAAAAAAACATCCCCTACGGGATTGTCCCGGTATCAGATTCCGTGTTCGGCAGCATTGAAGTTCTCGAAAACGGCTGGGGCTATCTTGAAGCTCCATCCCGATTTAAAAACGAGATACTGGAGATCTATGCAGACATCACGGGAGAATGACTTCCGTCTTACTGAAGTCCCATAAACCTATTCCCAATTAGTGGATATTGTTATACTATTGTCCCTGATTCTTTCTTTCTTTTTTGATTCAATAGAGAAACTTTTATCTTTGCAGCGGTGAGGAACTTCTTCAAAATACTACGTTATGCAGGCCCATACTGGTGGTATGCTTTCCTGAATGTGCTCTTTAACATCCTTGCTGTTTTCTTCTCCCTTGTATCTTTTACACTGTTCATCCCGGTACTTCAAATGCTGTTCAACCAGATGGAGATCCCAAAAGCAGCACCTCCGCTTATCTGGACGGACTTTAATTCGCTGAAGGACAATTTTTATTTTGAATCGGGTAAATTGATCCATATTTATGGGAACAGCAGGATCCTAATTTATATTGGCTTTATCATTATCATCCTTTATTTTTTCAAGAATTTTTTCCGCTACATGGCAATGTATTTTCTTGCTGTGGTCAGGAATGGGGTTGTAAAGGATCTGAGGAACGCCCTGTACAAAAAAGTTTTAATCCTGCCATTGTCCTATTTTAATGAACAGCGAAAAGGAGATATCATAGCCCGGATGACAAATGATGTTCAGGAAGTGGAATGGTCAATCATGAGTTCACTGGAAATGGCCTTTCGTGATCCTATAACGATGATATCCTATATTATCACATTGTTTATAATCAGTCCTTCCCTCACGGTTTTTGTCCTCGTCCTTTTACCTGTCAGCGCCCTGTTCATAGGACGTATCGGGAAAAGCCTGAAACGCACCTCCGACAAAAGCCAGAAGAAAATGGGATTTATCCTGTCAATGATTGAAGAATCGATATCGGGGTTAAGGATCATCAAGGCATTTAACGCCATCAATTATTCTGACAACAGGTTTAAAAAGGTCAACCACGATTATACAAGGCTAATGATCCGCCTTTACCGTAAGCGCGACCTTGCTTCTCCTCTCAGTGAATTCCTCAGTGTACTGGTCGTGACCATCGTGTTGTGGTATGGGGGAAAGCTGGTATTCACCAAGGGTAACCTCCTGGATGCAGCAGCCTTCCTCGTGTACCTGGGTATCTTTTCACAACTGATGCCCCCAGCCAAATCCATCACACAGGCATATTATAACATTGAAAAAGGAGCGGCTTCCGTCGACAGGATCTCGCAGGTGCTGTCTGCACCGGAAGTAATAGAGCAAATACCGGATGCCATAAGGAAAAAAGATTTTACCAGTGAGATAGAATATCGTAATATCAATTTCCGGTATGAAAAGGCAAATGTGCTGAAGGACTTCTCGCTGATCATCCCAAAAGGAAAAACCATCGCAATAGTCGGCCCTTCAGGTGCAGGAAAATCAACGATGGTGGATCTTTTACCTCGATTTTATGATTGTTCGGAAGGTGAGATCCTCATCGATGGCATTCCGATCCGCAACCTGGTGATAGAAGATCTCAGGGGCCTGATGGGAATCGTATCCCAGGAAACAATGCTGTTTAATGACTCTATCTTCAACAATATAGCCTTCGGGATGGTAAATGTAAGCGAGGAAGATGTCATTGCTGCCGCCAGGGTTGCCAATGCACATGAATTTATTGAGAAATTGCCCGATGGTTATTACACCACTATCGGCGACAGGGGAGCGAAACTTTCAGGGGGTCAGCGCCAAAGGGTGAGTATCGCACGTGCGGTACTTAAGAACCCGCCAATCCTGATACTTGATGAGGCAACCTCTGCACTGGACACTGAATCAGAACGATTAGTGCAACAGGCGCTCGAAAACCTTATGAAAAACAGGACCTCTATCGTTATTGCCCACAGGCTTTCCACAATACAATTTGCCGACGAGATCATCGTGCTTCAAAACGGCCTGATAGTTGAACGTGGTTCCCATTTCGGCCTTCTTGAGGATAATAAAGTGTATAAAAAGCTTTATGACCTACAATCCTTTGTCTGATCCACCATCAGGGAAAGGATTTTTTTTAGGATCCTTCCTTAATATGATGTGCCTTCAGAGGTTAACCATCCCAAGCATAAAATCTTCCACACGTTCTTTAAGGATTTTTGTCCTGCAACTGTAATTGTTGATGATCAGGGTGAAGATAAGCTTTTTCCCGCTCAGCGTATTTACATAACCGGCATAGCTTCTGACACCTCCGAGGGAACCTGTCTTTGCATGGATCCTTCCGAAGCCGCTGCTCCCTAACAACCATTTATGCATAGTGCCAGAGATCCCGGCCAATGGAAGTGAATTATAGAACACCGGGAAAACAGGGGAGATGGTCATCTTGTATAGGACGTCCGCTAGTTGTCTTGGACTTGCTACATTATCATGTGACCGTCCACTGCCATCAAGCATACAAAGACCTGAAATGTCTATTCCCTTATCTTTCCAGTATTCCATTACCGCTTGTGTTCCGTGTATGAAATCATACACTCCGTATTTCTTCTGCCCTATTTTCTGTAATAACCGGTTGGCGCGCCAGTTGATGCTGTTGAGATTGGTAACTGTGACCTCCTGGTAAATGGGTTCCCCGAATATCTCCAGTGCAGCTGCTGTAGTCAGTATTTTTTGTGTCGAAGCAGGAACCATTCCCACCGCTGCATTGTAATCGAAAACCAGATTTTGCACTCCTTTTGTGAAATCATAGATGATATAACCTATGATAGCGCCTGAAAAACAGGGATCGTGAATAAAATGATCAAGCTCAGCAGAGAGGGAATCGTGCCTTGCTTTTTCATTGAGACGGATAGCGATTGAATCGTTCTTTATTAAGGCCTGTTTTGTTTCTCCTTTATGCCTGCAGGAAAGCATGAAAACGAAAAAGAAGAGGATAAAAAAAAAGATGGGAATGCGGTTCATATCAGGTAACCAGGTTCGACGACAAATTTAGGAAAATTCTGATAACCCCGGTTCAATTCTTAATGTTGATAATCAGGCATTTTTATAAAACATTAACATATTTATTTTTGTAAGTTTAACATATATTTCTAATTTCGTTCTTTATTATATTATTAATCGGCTGATTGTGAATCTGTTCACAAAGAAAATTTAATAATGTCAAAATATGATCAGGAAAGTACTCGTAGCAAACCGTGGAGAAATTGCAGTCCGTGTTATGCGCTCATGCCGGGAATTAGGATTGGTGACCGTGGGTGTTTATTCGGAAGCCGATCGCAAAGCCATGCATGTAAGATACGCTGATGAGGCTTATTTTATCGGGCCGTCACCATCAAGGGAAAGCTATTTAAATATCGATTCCATTATTGATGCTGCAAAGAGATCAGGGGCTGATGCCATTCATCCGGGATACGGTTTTTTATCAGAGAATGCAATATTTTCAGACCGGTGCAAGCAGGAAGGGATCATTTTTATCGGGCCTTCAGCTTATTGCATAGCCACGATGGGTGACAAGATCACAGCCAGGCAGACCATGACAAAGGCAAGGGTCCCGGTAGTTCCAGGTACGACAGAAAAGATCACTGATGAAAAGATGGCATTGGAAATTGCGGGACAAATAGGATTCCCCCTGATGATCAAAGCATCTGCCGGCGGGGGAGGAAAGGGAATGCGGCTGGTACGTGACCATCATGAAATGCTGCCATCATTCCGCAGGGCAAAATCAGAGTCACTGAATGCCTTTGGCGATGATTCTGTGTATATTGAAAAGTACATTGAATCCCCTCACCATATCGAATTCCAGATACTTGCCGATCAGCATGGGAAAGTAATACACCTTTTTGAACGAGAATGTTCTATCCAACGACGTCATCAGAAAGTGATAGAAGAGACACCTTCTCCTTTAATGACAAGTGAACTGCGTAACGAAATGGGGGAGGTTGCAATCGCAGCAGCAAAAGCCGTGAATTATGAAGGTGCAGGAACCATTGAATTTATTGTGAGCGATGCCCTGGAATATTATTTCCTGGAGATGAATACACGGCTGCAGGTTGAACACCCCGTCACAGAAAGGGTAGTAGGCATCGATCTTGTAAAAGAACAGATCAACATTGCCAATGGCTTGCCGCTTACCCTACGGCAGGATGAACTCAGACAGAATGGCCATGCCATACAATGCAGGATCTATGCAGAGGATACAGATAATAACTTTATACCCCAGCCGGGTGTTGTAACACATATCACTGTTCCGCTTGGATTGGGTGTGAGATACGATGGTTATGTCTATGAAGGGTATGAGATCCCCATGTATTATGATCCCCTGATCTCCAAACTGATCTCCTGGGGAAAGACCAGACCTGAGTCTATTGCCAGGATGCGAAGAGCCCTGTATGAATACAAGATCACGGGAGTGAAGACCAATATTAAATTCCTGGAAAGGATCATGGATGTACCTGATTTCATCGACGGGAAATACAATACCCATTTTATCGAACAGAATCATGAGACGCTCTTTACCCCCAAATTTTGCGGGACCGAATGTGAAGATATGGCCATGATAGCATGTTTTATTGATTACCTGGATAAGCTTGAAAGGATACAGCCTCAGAAATTCACAGAGGATTTTGCTTCTACATGGAAAGACTTTGGAAGGAAAAGAAATGTTTTACGATTATAAAAGTCAGCACTTATGGCATATGAAATCAAATTGGAGCATCGAACTGCCCGGATAGAATTATTGAACAGGGCTGGAAGCAAAATGCTCCTTGAAGTGGATGACAGGAAATATGAACTTGATGTCGTGATGGTTGAAAAGGGTGTTTATTCGATCCTTTACAACGGACACTCTTATAATGTTGAATTGATAGAAGGAGAATCGAACAAGAAGTATATTGTAAACACCTTCGTCAGGTCATTCGTTGCCGAGATCATTGATGCAGAATCAAAATACAGGGAAAGCAGGAAGCTGGGAACAGAATCCGAAGGTGACAATAAAATCTCGTCACCCATGCCCGGCAAAGTCGTTAAAATCCCTGTTACTGTCGGGGAGAAAGTGATTTCCGGACAGACCCTTATCGTTGTGGAAGCCATGAAGATGCAAAGCGAATTCAAAGCCTCTGCCGACCGTATAGTTAAGGAGATCCTGGTTAAAGAAGGCGATATTGTGGATGCACACCAGGTCATGATCAGGCTGGAGTAGAATTGATTAATTATGATCAGCAAATATTTTAATTCTTAATCATTTTTCAGATGCACACTTTAGACGAAAGTTACCATCAATTGGAAGAAAAAAACCGCCAGGCTGAATCAGGAGGCGGGAAAGATAAGATTGAAAAGCAACATAAAGCAGGACGGATGACTGCACGCGAACGCATATCAGGATTGCTTGACCCAAATACATTCGCCGAATTTGACAAACTTGTGACCCACCGCTGTAAAGATTTCGGGATGGATAAGAACAAGATATACGGCGATGGCATGGTGACAGGCTATGGGAAAATTGACGGCAGGCTGGTATTCGTATTTGCGCAGGATTTTACTGTATTTGGGGGCACTATGAGCCGTGCCAATGCCGAAAAGGTGGTCAAGGTAATGGATACTGCTATGAAAGTGGGGGCCCCGGTGATAGGCCTCAATGATTCAGGCGGGGCGAGAATACAGGAAGGAGTGGAAAGCCTGGCTGGCTATGCCGATATCTTTTACCGTAATGTGATGTCTTCAGGTGTGATCCCTCAGATCTCAGCGATCCTTGGCCCCTGTGCCGGCGGGGCGGTCTATTCCCCTGCCATGACCGATTTCATCCTGATGGTTAAGGAAACCAGTTACATGTTTGTCACTGGTCCTGAGGTGATCAAGACAGTGACGCATGAAGAAGTGACCATGGACGAGCTGGGAGGAGCAATGACACACAATTCGCGCAGCGGAGTTGCACATTTCGCTGCCGAGAACGATGAACAGGCACTAATGATGATCCGTGAACTGATGAGTTTCCTTCCGTCAAACAACATGGAAGATCCGCCAACACAGTCCTGTACAGATGATTTTATGCGGCAGGATGAAGCACTTCAGACGATCATACCTACGGATCCAAACAAGCCTTACGACATGAAGGAGATCATCAATGCCGTTGTGGATAACCGTAACTTTTTTGAGGTGATGCCGCATTATGCACAGAATATTATCACAGGCTTTGCCCGTCTTGCCGGTAAACCTGTCGGCATCGTAGCGAACCAGCCCGCTTACCTGGCGGGAGTTCTCGATATAAATTCAGCTATTAAGGGAGCCAGGTTCGTAAGGTTCTGCGATTGCTTCAACATCCCGCTGATCACCTTTGAAGATGTACCAGGCTTTCTTCCGGGTACGAACCAGGAATTCAATGGCATTATTAAACATGGAGCAAAATTATTGTATGCATTCTGCGAGGCGACTGTTCCCAAGATCACGGTCATCACCCGCAAAGCATACGGTGGTGCATACTGCGTGATGTCGAGCAAACACATCGGCGGCGATGTAAATTATGTTTACCCGACCGGTGAGATAGCCGTCATGGGACCAGAAGGCGCTGTCAAAATCCTCCATAAGGGGAAGCTATCAGAAGAGAAGCGTGCAGAAGCCGTGGAAGATTACCGTAACACCTTTGCAAGTCCATATAAAGCCGCAGAGCTTGGCTATGTCGATGAAATTATCTATCCCAGGGAAACACGGTGGAAACTCATCCAGGCACTTGAATTGACCCAGAATAAGAGCAAGACAAATCCGCCTAAGAAGCACGGGAATATACCGTTGTAAGGCGGGGAAGTGGTGAGGAGTGACAGCGCCGCACAGGGATTTGCGAGTTGCGAATGTATAAGGATGGATCAAAAGCCAAATTAACTTCCGGAGAATTGAATATTTGAAAGTACTCTCGTACTGCAAAGGACGAAGGCGATAATTAAGAATAAATTGTAATATCTTTGACTACTTAATTGGCATTTGAATATGAATAATTTAAAGGATCAGATAAAACTTCTTTCTTCTGAATATTTTGAAGAGATACGAGATATCCGTCGCCACCTTCACCAGCATCCGGAACTCTCCTGTGAAGAATATAAGACTGCAGAATTCATTTGTAAAAAGCTTGATGAATATGGAATTACCTATGTCAAAGGAGTTGCGGGGACTGGAATTGTCGGTATAATAAATGGAATAAGACCTGAGTCAAAAAACATTGCACTGCGGGCTGATATGGATGCATTGCCGATCCATGAAGAGAATTCAGTTGAATACAAATCCCTGGTCCCTTCTAAAATGCATGCATGCGGTCACGACGTCCACATGGCAAGCCTGCTGGGAACAGCAAAGATCCTGAACAGGATCAAAGACCGGTTTGAAGGCAGTGTGAAACTGATATTTCAGCCTTCAGAAGAAACTTATCCCGGTGGCGCTATCAGGATGATACGCGAAGGGGTACTTCAAAATCCTGAACCTGTATCGGTTATCGGGCAACACGTACTAAACACAATCGACACAGGAATGATTGGCCTGAAACCGGGGCCTTACATGGCTTCTACAGATGAAATTTATCTTACCGTCAAAGGCAAAGGGGGCCATGCCGCCACCCCTGAACAGCTGGTTGATCCCATCCTGATCGCTTCATATATTATTGTGGCACTTCAGCAGATAGTCAGCAGAAATGCAAACCCGGTTGTCCCGTCGGTGGTTTCTTTCGGCAAGATCTCTGGCGAAGGGAGGACAAACATAATTCCTGACAAGGTTACAATCGAAGGTACTGTCAGGACTTATGATGAGACCTGGAGAAAATCAATCCATGAAAGGATCACCTACATGGCATCGGCAATTGCCGCCGGTATGGGAGGAAGCTGTGAAGTGAGGATATCACACGGATATCCATTCCTTGATAATGATACCGAACTGACCCTGAAAATACGTGAATGGTCCATAGACTATCTTGGAGAAAAAAACGTTGTTGACCTTGATGCGCGAATGACATCCGAAGACTTTTCCTACTTCGCCAATGAAGTTCCTTCCTGCTTCTATAGGTTGGGTACCAGGAATGAAGAAAAAGGCATCGTTTCCAATCTGCATACGAATACATTCGATGTAGATGAACACTGCCTTCAGACAGGAATGGGACTTATGGCATGGCTTGCCATCAACCGGTTGAATCAGTAATATTTTTTTATGCGCCAGCGTTTTTTATGTCTCATCATTTTGACTTTTCTCTTATCCCTATTAACATTTCACTGCGTTGCTCAGGATCATCCGGCAACCACTGTACCTGTGCTGCCCTTCCAGACGAATGCCGCCGATAATAATGATGAGCAGGTTGCTATGCAGTTCTTCCAGGGTAAAGAATATGACAAGGCCGCCGAGGTATATGAACGGTTGTACGCCCAGAAACCATCATATTACATCTATTCTTACTATTTGTTTTGTCTTGTGGAGATCGGGGATTATTCTAAAGCTGAAAAGCTGGTAAAGACCGCTCAGAAAAATGATAAGGATGTCCTGAAATACATGGTCGATCTTGGCTACATCACTTACAGGAAAGGTGATCAGGAAAAAGCAAAAAAAATATATGATGAAGCACTTCATAAACTCGAGGCGAACCAGCAAGAGATCTTTGATCTTGCCAATGCCTTCCTGAGCAGAAATGAAATTGAATATACAGAAAAGGTTTATCTGAAGGGGAGAGAACTCCTGAAAAATTCTTATCCCTTCGCATTTGAACTGGCAATGATCTATGAAAGAACAGGAGAGTTTAATAAAGTGCTGGATGAGTATTTTTACTTGCTGGAAAGCAATAAATCATACTTGACTACCATCGAAGACCGCCTGCAGTATGATCTTGCAAATGATCCTGATAATTCAAAGAATGAAACATTCCGCAAGTACCTGCTTGAAAAATCGCAGAAAGAACCTGACAAGACTTACTTTTCGGAGATGCTTTGGTGGTATTCCATCCAGCAGAAGGATTTTGATCTTGCATTGATCCAGGCCAGGTCGCTAGACCGGCGATTGAGTGAGGATGGCGGGAGGGTCTTCCAGCTGGCTAAAGTGGCGGTTTCAAACCAGGAATATGAGCCTGCCATCGAAGCCTATAAATACGTGATATCGAAAGGGAAAGACTATCCTTTTTATGATGAAAGCCGCACGGAACTGCTGAATACGAGATTCATCCAGTTAGTTTCGCATCCAAATCCCGCTCAAAGATCTTTGACAGAACTGGAAAAAGAATTTAAAACGGAGATCAGCCAGACTGAAAGCCCCATTCAATCTGTGATACTTACAAAAGACCTGGCCCATCTGGATGCTTTTTTTCTTGGAAAAAATGATGAAGCCATCGAAATGTTATCGAAGATCCTGGAAAAGGCCAATACTGATCTTAAAACAAAATCTCAAGTTAAAATGGAACTAGCTGATATTTATCTGTTTGCCGGCAATGTTTGGGAGTCAACATTGTTGTACCAGCAGGTTTATATGGACTTCAAAAATGATGAAATAGGCGAAGACGCCAAGTTCAAAAATGCAAAATTATCCTATTATATTGGCGAATTCAAATGGGCCCAGGCACAGCTGGATATATTGAAAGCCGCCACTGCGAAACTTATCGCTAACGATGCCATGGCATTGTCACTGCTCATCAGCGAGCATTTTGACGCCGACAGTAACACTGTCGCATTAAAATATTTTTCACATGCCGATCTTCTTGAATATCAGAACAAAAATGAAGAAGCTTTGAAAACACTGGATTCCATTGCACTGGCTTTTAAAGATCACCCTATATTCCCGCACATGTATATGGAAAAAGCGAATATTCTCAGGAAAGAAGGAAGATTCCAGGAAGCCGATACCCTTTTTGGAACAATCGACAGAAATTATCCTGATGATGTACTGGCCGATCAGGCACTATACATGCGTGCAAGGATGAATGAGGAAGATATGAAGGATACTTCGAAGGGAATGGCATATTACGAATTGCTCATGAGTAAATATCCCGGGAGTATCTATGTACCTGACTCCAGGAAAAGGTTCAGGTTGTTGCGCGGAGATAAAGGTTTCTAAAATGGTACGACCAAAAAAGCACCTGGGCCAGCATTTCCTCCAGGATGAGAATATCGCCCGAAAAATTTTAGGTTGCCTATCCAAACATGTAATAAACGTCATTGAGGTTGGACCGGGAGAAGGGATACTTTCAAAGTACATGCTTGAGAACCCAGGTCTGAATCCTTATTTTTTTGAGATCGATAGTGAAGCAGTGTCTTATCTTCGACAACATTATCCGAATATTTCAGGCAGGCTGATTGAGAAAGACTTCCTGCAGGCAGATCTTTCGTCAATTCCAGCTCCATTTGCAGTGATAGGCAACTTCCCTTACAATATTTCAAGCCAGATACTCTTTCACCTGCTTGAATACAGGAATTCAGTCATAGAAGTAATTGGAATGTTCCAGAAAGAGGTTGCCCGGCGGATCGCATCACCACCGGGTTATAAAGAATATGGTATCCTGAGTGTTTTAATGAAAGCGTGGTTTGATATTGAATACTTGTTCACGGTGAATGAAACAGTATTCTACCCTTCTCCCAAAGTCAAATCAGCGGTCATCCGCTTAAAAAGAAATGATATCAAAAAACTGAATTGCGATGAGGCACTCTTTTTTACTTGTGTGAAAACAGCCTTTAACCAACGAAGGAAGACATTACGGAACGCATTGAAGGGGATGATCACTGATGGAGAATCAACTTTACCCGGTATCCGGACGCTGTTAGATAACCGTGCAGAACAATTGAGTGTCGCTGACTTTATAGAACTGACACGGTATATTGAAGAGTAAGCTGAACAGGGTTGTACGAAAATTTCTATTTTTGCATTTCTACTAGTAAATCATGGCCAGGAGATCGCAAAATAAAAAACACAGGTCGTCGAAAGATTCAACGACACACTCTTTTCCAGGTGACAAAACAAAAAATGTAACCAGGCATGCGCCTGTCAAAACCAGTATTCCACCTGAACAAGAGTCACCAAAGAAAGATAATTCGAAAAAGGCGAACCGTTATTTTGTTCTTTTCTTTTTTGTATTTGCCGTTGTATTATATGGTAATACCGTTCTCAATAAATGGGCGGTAGATGATAATTTTGTGACAGGTCCGCAGAATGAGCTTGTAAAAAAAGGATTTGCTGCGATCCCTAAGATCTTTACTTCCTTTTATGTTGATACGAAAGGCAATGTCGGGAGTACGCAAACGGATTACCGTCCTATAGTCAAGATGACTTTTGCAATTGAAACCGGTCTTTGGGGATGGAAAAAGGCCGGCAGAAGCCACCTCATCAATGTACTTCTCTACTTCTGGATCTCTACCCTGCTATTTTTTATTCTCAGGCGTTTATTGATCAATTATAATATCCTCTTTCCATTTCTGATCACATTGCTTTTTATGGCCCACCCGGTTCATACGGAAGTGGTTGCCAGCCTTAAAAACCGGGATGAACTGCTGTCGTTTCTTTGCGGACTCGGCGGATTGCATTTTATCCTCCGGTACGCCGAAAGAAAGAAAAACATTTATATTGTTGCGACATTGATCGTATTTTTCATCGGGTTCCTGTGTAAATCGTCTATAGTGCCTTTTGTTGCGATTTACCCCCTGACGCTGTATTTTTTTACAGACATGAAACCGAAAAATTACCTCTGGATATGCGGCGCTTTATTGTTCATCGGATTAATGGCCTATGTCATTCCGCGCATGTTCCTCCCGAAACCCGTACATGTATACTCCTTCGTAGAAAACCCGTTGTTCATCAAAAAGAATCTCTTGCTACGCATAGGTGCAGGTTTGTTGACACTGTTCTTTTATTTAAAAATACTGGTCTTTCCGCATCCTTTACTGTATTACTATGGGTATAACATGATCCCTGTTACAGAGGGGTGGAATATCCTTGGACTGATCTCATTTATCATTTATTCAGGAATTTTTATTTATGCGGTAATGAAATTCAGGGAAAGGCATATTCTTTCATTCGCCATCCTCTATTATTTTATTGCTATTTCTATGTTCGCCAATGTAGTAGAACCTGCTGTAGGTATTGTCGCCGAAAGGTTTGTATTTAATGCATCACTTGGGTTCGTCATTGCACTGGTTTATTTCATCTTCATGATTTTCCGCACTGAGCCCAAAAGTCTTACCATTGAATTCAATGAACGGGCAAAAATTATTGTGATCATTGCCCTGCTTCTGATTCCCTGTATGGCTATGACCATAAGGAGGAACCGTGATTGGCGCAATCTCACGGATCTTTATATGGCGGATACACCATACCTGGTTAATTCTTTCAAAGCCAATGTGGAGTATGCAGAATTCCTGTCGGGCATGGTTTACAAGGATAGGAATTACCAGGAATACGGAGCAGTTAATGAGAGATTGCAAGGGATAATCGTTACACATTTCCGCAGGGCAATTAAGTTATATCCAGATGATTATACCACCGTAAATGACCTGGGGACAGTTTATCTTAATTTTACTCCAAAGACTGATTCAGCCGTCTTTTTTCTAAAGAATGCCATTGCTTTAAAACCTGTCCTGCAACCGGCCTGGGTAAATTTGGCCCTGGCATATCGCAAGGAAAACAAACTCGACAGCGCCATCACATGCTATGAGAAGGTACTGCAAATCAATCCTCGTGAATTGACCGCTGTTTTTAAAATGGTAGATCTTTACTTTGAAAAGGGAGAAGTGGAGAAAGCATTGAAAATAAATGAAGATCTCATGAAGAAGTATCCTGCCCTTGATGTTCCATATTTCAGCGACGGGTATTTTTTTATTCAGCAGGGAGATACTGCAACTGCCATAAAATACTGGGAACAGGCCGCTCAGCGAAATCCAGGATATGAAGTCTGCACGAACCTTGGTTTCTTATATAAGACCAAAGGGAATATGGAAAGGGCAAACTACTATTACGGACTTGCAGAGGAAGCTAAACAGCGGAGGAATGCCGAGAATAATCCCTGAAATGATTGGTGTTAAAGAGCTGCCTGGATAACTCATTTCTCCAGGTACCATGTTCCTTCAGGGGTCACCTTCCGTTCAGTAAGATGAGGTAATAGATTCAGTAACTTTTCAAACTCTTGAGCCAGTCCAATCTCATAATCGGGGGGTTCAAACAGTACCCTGACTTTGTTATCCATTCCGGCCAGTAATCGCACGGCTTTCCTTATTTTTCCTGCTTTTTGCTCAAAACTCTCCCGCGTCATTTCATACTTCTGGTAATCAACGTCCTCTTGTTCTTCACAAAGCTGATATCCAAGCTGCAAATTGAATTTTATCGCATTGCTATTGGAACGCAAAGTATGTGCATACTGCTTTTTCCAGTCCATTAAATAAAATGTGGATTCAATACCGGCAACAGATACAAGATAGGGTACGAATGTGTTGTAATATTCTGTCCGGCCCAGAAAGATTCCTGTTTCAGAGGTCCGTTCCTCCCAGTCGATATTTTTATCGTTGAGCAACCCGATCTTCTCTCCCTTGTAATGGATCATCATGTAATTAAACTTCGGATTATTGATCGAATTGAACCATCGCTTCTGCATTTCCGGGGTAATAATATCCTGGTATTTCATATTCAGCCTTACCGGATCTGAATTACGCCACTGCCTTATGATCTCAATATCTTCCTCCCTGAGCCGTTCCAGGATTATTCCGTATTTAAAGAATTTCATGATTCAGCAAGGTCTTGATGACAAAAGGTGGTTTTTGATTCTGCACCATATAAATACGGCTCAGATACTCGCCAATAACTCCCAATGAAAGAAGAATAATACTGGTAGAAAAAAGGATTGCCACGATCAGGGCAGTAAACCCTAAAGGAACATCATGGAAGATTTTCTTGTAGATAAACACCAATCCGATAATAAAACTTAAAAGAGCTGAGATGAATCCTCCATAAACCATCATTCGCAGGGGGATAGCTGTGTAATAAATCACGAGGTTGGATAGCATTGAAAAAAGGCTGCGGGGAGTGTAGGTTGACTTCTGGTAAGGCCTTTCGTGATGTTCAACCTGCACAAAACCGATGTGATTTGTATACCAGTTAAAAAGTTCATCTATGTAAATGAAGTTGATCTGATGCTTAAGCAGGCTTTTCCCAAGTGATGATCTCATTAACCTGAAAGAAGATCCATTCCCTTTTGTTTTGAAAATATAGCGTGACCAGCCTTTGATTGCCCCGCTGCCAAGGTTACGGACCATTGAATGTTGTTTTTTGCTGTATATGCCATAAACCAGGTCTGCATCCGTATTCTGCATGGAATTTATCAGTTTGGCGATCTCTTCAGGAGGATTCTGAAGATCATCGTCTATCGTGATAATAAATAATCCTGAAGCTTGCGCAATCCCGCATATGGTGGCATTATGCTGACCAAAATTACGTGCCAGCCGGATAGCGATGACCCTTTCAGGATCTGCCTTTCGTATCGATTCCAGTTTATTCCAGCTACAATCAGAACTATCATCATCTACAAAAATAACCTCAAAAGTCTTTTCCAGATTTGACATTGTACCTTTAATCCGCAGGAACAACTCCTCCAGTGACTCACAGCTGTTATACACAGGGACAATGATTGAATAATCAGGTTTCATCATGTTTATATTTGTCAACCTCCTCCTAAGATCAGGTTTGTACCGGTCACCCATTTTGAGGCATCGGACAGGTAAAAAACAATGACATTAGCGACATCCACCGGCTCACCCAACCCAAGCAATTGACGCTCCTCAATTTTCCCGACTACTTCCCGGGAAATATTCTTGGCAGTTTCATCAAGCATGGGTGTACGGACAAATGCGGGAGCAACACAGTTGACCCTGGTCCCCCTGTCGGCCAGCTCAAGGCCCAGTACCCGGGCGTACGCCTCAAGAGCCGCTTTGGCGCTTATATACATGGCACCACCGACAAATGGATACCGGGTGGATATGGATGAAATGAATACAATGGAACTATTGCCTTTTGCCAGTTTTTTCTTTCCCAGGATACCTGCTGTCAGAAGAACAGAGGCATTGAAACTGATATGAAATGTCCTGGAAATGAATTCTTCCGTAATAAACCGGGCAGGAGTAATATCAGAGATCCCTGTACTATGTACCAGGCCATCCAACATCGGCAACGCTGCTACCAGTCGGTCAATATCTTCCCCGTTGATAAGATCGGCAAGGAATTGCTGATGTCCTTCTCCCTTAAGGGATCGGAATGTCTCATCCAGCCGGGCAGTATTCCGGCCTGTGATAATGACCCTTGCACCATTTTCACTGGCCGTAATGGCAGTCTGCTTACCCAGGCCTGATGAGGCGCCGGTGACAAGGACTGTTTTACCTTTCAGATCAAATGCGTTCATGTACATTAAGATTGCAATGGAATGGCCTCCTGTTCAGTGAGTTCTGGAATGACGATGCCATCTGTTTCGATCAGAACGGTACCCCAGGAAAGGCCGATCCCGAAAGCAGAGAGTAAAAGTTTTTGCGGCTTCATCTTAAGCTCTGTCGCGATCTGTGTGACCATGGTAAGAGGAACAGATGAACAACTGGTATTACCAAAGTCTTTAAGAGAATAAGGAACTTTTGCCGGATCTACCTTAAGCATTTTCCTGATAGTTTCATTGATCAGGCGATTGGCCTGGTGAAAAACCAGGAAATCGAACTCGTCAAGCTGACGATTGAAGTGTTTCAGTGTCGTTTTGATGTTCGGTACCACCTCGCGCAGGGAAAAGTTGAACACTTCGATGCCGTTCAATGCGATTTGTAACCGGTTGTGATATATACCCTCACCATATTTTTTTATGTCAAACGATTTTTTATTGACAAGGTTTCGCACACCTCCATCTTTTATAATAATAGCCTCGTAGCCGCTTCCATCGGTTTGCAGGTTAAACTGCATGGGAGCATAACCTGGTTTTAATTCTAACGCAGTTGCCGTTCCGGCATCACCAAAGAGAGGATAAGTACTTTTATCGCGGTAGTTGGACGTTACATTCGAAAGGTCCCCGGCCAAAAGCAACGCCTTTTGTAACCCTGTAGTCCTCATCAGGCTGCTGATAACAGACAGGCCATATACATATCCGGAGCAGCCAAGATTAATATCGATGGCCAAACATGTTTTGGGTAACTTGATCCTGTCCTGCAGAATAGCCGAGGTCGAAGGGATAACATAATCACGCGATTGCGAAACGAAAACAAGCAGATTGATTTCATTCCGCTCCCATCCCAGTTTGTCTGTCAATTGTTCTGCCGCCTGAAAACAAAGATCAGAAGTCGTTTGTCCGGGTTCAGCCACATGACGGGTTTCTACCCCGATCATCTGGATCATCTGATCACGCTCTTTCTGCTTTATCCAGGTGTAATCATGATTGGATGATCTCTTTTTTGGGACACACGCCGAAATTCCGGCAATACGCACATCAGGGATCTCAAAAATGGCCATTTGAAGCTTTGGTTATCTCTGTTATTTAAGGAAAACTACACAAAAGTACTTTTTATTTTCATTCAGCTCCCCATTTTTCCAATTTTCCGCGTAGTTGCTGCATAACTAACTTATTTGTTACTTTGCACCCCGGATCTCTAAAAAAACTCGAATGCCTCTGAATAGTGCATATTATAAGCATGGACTGACCTTACCTGATTTGTTGAAGAGGGTAGTACTCAGCCCTCATGAACTATATACCGCGTATTCTGATAAGAACGCAAACATCTCGGTCCAAACCTATAAGGAATTGTTTGGAGAAGCAAAACTGATTGCTGCTGGTCTCTTTAACCTGGGTTTACATCAGGGGGATAAAATTATTATTGCTACCCGGAGCAACCGGGAAACAGTCGAAATTCTCTGGGGCTCTTTTCTATTAGGACTCGTACCAACAATTCTCCAACCTCCTGCAACCTTCTCTGCGTATAATCCGTCGCTGGAGAAACTGGAGAAAGTACATAAGCAATTGAACCGGCCATATGTTTTTATGAGCCCGGAAGTCAGGGATTCGTATGAGCCGCTTAAAGGGAAAATAAAGCATAAAGATGATCTGGATCTTCGCGGAGAATTTCCTGAACCTCATCTGAATGCTGATGATCTTGCATTCATTCAGTTCTCTTCCGGCAGTACCGGGGACCCGAAAGGAATTATGCTCTCACATGATAACCTGATGGTGAACATGGACGCGATACATAGTGGGCATAACTCAAATTATCCTGATAGATTCGTCAACTGGATGCCGCTTTTTCACGATATGGGGCTGATCGGATACCATATTACGCCAATATATTGCTACTGCTCCCATTACCTGATAGAGACCCTCGACTTCATCATGAATCCTGGGATATGGCTGACCCTGATGAGTCAGCATAAGATCAATATTACAGGCACTACGACCTTTGGACTGGAACTGGTTTTAAGGTACTTAAAGAGAGGTAAACAAATCTATGATTGGGATCTGTCTGGCATGAAAGCTATGTTGAATGGAGCTGAGCCCATTTCAGTCAAAACCATGCAGGACTTTATTTATGCACTCAGGCCGTCAGGACTCAGGCCTGAAGCCATGATGCCTGTTTACGGCATGGCAGAGGCCACGCTCGCCATTTCATTTGCACCTCTGATGAAGAAATCAGTAAGCATGGCATTTGATGCCTTATTGCTTGACCGTGAAAACAAAGCCCGGCCGGCAGATCCTTCTGATCCCTCAGCCAGGTTACTTTCAGAGGTGGGAACAGCATTGCACGATATGGAGATCAGGATCACGGATAAGAATGACAGGATTGTCGCAGATGGGATTGCAGGACATATACAGGTTAAAGGTCCGACTGTTACCAAAGGCTATTATAATAATCCTGAAGCCACAGCATCTGCTTTTTGCGGGGAATGGCTAAGAACAGGCGATATAGGGTTCTTTTTTGAAGGCAGGCTTTATATAAGCGGGCGTTATAAAGATATTATCTTTAAAAATGGCGTTCACTATTTTGCGAACGACCTCGAAACACTGGCCTGTACTATCGAGGATATTAAATATGGTAAAGTATCTCTGGGCGGTACTACCGATAGTGTAACCGGTGAAGAAAAAATAATTGCCTTTATAGCGGGCTTGCCGGAAGGAAAAGCATCGGAAACCCTTCGGGAATTAAATGAAGTGCTTCGCAGCAACCTTGCAATTTCTGTTGATGAACTGGTCCTTATTAAATCAAATGAGATCCCGAAAACTTCCAGTGGTAAATTGCAACGCTATAAATTAATGCACCGCTATCTCAACGGAGATTTTAATGACAAGGTCATACGATCGGATAAACTGAATTATCTGTAGGAACTTCTCCTTACTGCACCCGGCTTTCAATAATATTGAAAAGGTCTGCTATTGTTTTTGATTTGGCAATATCTTCAGCATTGATGGTGACATCATACTCGGTCTTGACCATCGCAATAAGGATAAGCGCATTGATGGAATTCCATTCGAACACTTCCCTGAAAACACTTTCGGGCTTAAGTGTACCTGGTTTTAAATCTTCGTATTCTGCTTCAAGGTGGACAATGAAATCGTCAATCTTCATATAATCAAGTTTTACGTACAAAATTAAAAAATTTCCGCATATCGCAATGATGAATGAATTCAGCAGGTCATAATCAATTTATAACTTTCTTAAAAGAGCGGCTCCGCTTGAATATCCACCACCAAACACTGTAAAAGCGATAAGATCACCCTTATGAAATTTATCTGAATTTTGTGAAAATGCAATGGGTGTACTTGCGCAACCTGTATTCCCAAGTTTATCAATATTTATCAGGACTTTTTCCTCCGGGATACCCAGGGTATCTTGAATGTACCTTATGATTTTCAGGTTTGCCTGATGCGGAATCAGAAAGGCTATGTCGCTAATATTCAGATTATTTTTAACTAATATTTCCTTTAAGATATCTATCATATACTTGGTCGCATGAGTATAGACATCTTTTCCATGAGGCATTTTGATTCCGCCATGCAGTGGACGCAGCCAGACTCCTTCTATGGATTTTCCTGAATTCCCATATCCTTTTGTTATAATATCGATAATCTCAAAATCGTTGTCGGATTTTTTTTCTTTAGAGACAAAAACAGCAGCGGCGCCATCACCCCATAAATGACCGGATTGTACGTCTTTCTCGTCGTTGTATGCCGTATTATGTTCAGAAGCAACGATCAAAGCAACATTTGCTTTATTTATCGCAAAATATCCCTGTACAATTTCAAGTGCATTCATGAAAGATGCACATGCGGAAGTTATCGTAAATGCCTTGGCATCCTGAATTTCGAATGCCCGTTGAACGCTATGTGCCAGTGTGCCTACAGTATCAAAAGGCGTGTATGTAGCCCCAATGACCAGGTCTACATCTTTTATTGAATATGAAATGTTTTTACAGGCAGCCCTGACACTTTCTATGGCCATTGTATTTGTATTCTCATGCGGAAGAGCTTTCCTGCGTTCAATGATCCCGGTCCTGCTCAGTAACCATTCTTGAGATAATCCGGTGATCTTTGTAAAATAATCATTATTAATGATCTGCTCTGGTAGATAATGTGAAATTGTGTTTATAAACATAATAAAAATTTATCAAAAGTACTATTTAAATTTCAATCAGCAGAGGTTAACTAACTAATTCGTTACTTTGCACTCCGATTGAATAAACCAATAATTTCTATGCCAGAAACGAGTATATACTATCAACCGGAACTGTTGATGCCGGATCTGTTAAAAAGAGCTGTACGCAGCCCTCATGAATTGTTTGTGGGTTACGTCAGTCAGGATGGCAACTTAAAATACCAAACTTACAGGGAATTACTGGACGAAGCTAGATTGATTGCTGCCGGTCTGTCAAACCTGGGCTTAAAACAAGGTGATAAAGTGATCATTGCTACTCTTTATAATAAGGAGACCATTGAACTTCTCTGGGGCTGTTTTTTCTTAGGAGCCGTTCCAACAATCCTGCAACCTCCAATGACCTTTTCAGGCTACAATCCTTCTGTGGTGAAACTGGTGAATGTATTCAAACAATTAAACGAACCATATATTTTTATGAGCCCGGAAATAAAAGACTCCGGTGAATTACTTAAAGGGAAAATAAAACATAAAGATGACCTTGATACTAAAGGGAATTACACTGAACCCGTTCTGAAACCAGATGATCTTGCGTTTATCCAGTTCTCATCCGGAAGTACCGGTGATCCAAAAGGGATCATGCTTTCTCACAGCAACCTGATGGTGAACCTTGATGCTATCCGCACTGGACTTGAGATGCAATATCCTGATATTTTTGGTAACTGGATGCCTCTTTATCATGATATGGGATTGATCGGATATCATTTATCCCCAATCTATAGCAGCATATCTCAAAGCCATATAGAGACTGTCGATTTTATAATGAACCCGGGATTGTGCCTCAATCTTTTGAGCAAGCAGCAGGTTACCATTACAGGTTTTACAAACTTTGGACTCGCTTTGGTCTTAAGATATTTAAAACGCAAACAGGCCAATCCTGAGTGGAATTTCTCATGCGTAAAAGGTTTGTTAAACGGAGCTGAACCAATCTCGGTCAATATTATGCTTGAATTTGTGGAGGCACTCAGTCTATTTGGCTTCAGAAGTGAAGCCATGATGCCGGTTTATGGCATGGCGGAAGCAACACTGGCAATTTCATTTGCACCCCTGTTAAAACCATCGGTAGTAATGGCATTTGATTCCTATCTGCTTGACAAGGAAAACAAGGCTCGCCAGGTGGAAAGTTCTGATCCGTCAGCCAGGTTACTATCAGAAGTTGGCATGGCTATAAATGATATCGAGATCCGTATCGTGGATAGGAATGATAGACCTGTTGAGAACGAAATTTCAGGCCATATCCAGGTAAGAGGAATGAGCATAACCAAAGGTTATTATAATAATCCCGTGGCTACTGCTTCGGCATTTTGCGGGGAGTGGCTCAGGACCGGCGATATTGGATTTTTTTATGAACACAGGCTTTTCATTAGCGGGCGCTATAAAGATATAATTTTTAAAAACGGCCGGCACTATTTTGCCAATGATCTGGAAGAAATGGCCTGTAAACTGGAAGACATTAAGTACGGGAAGGTTTGTCTTGCGGGGACTACTGGCAGGGAGACTGGTCAGGACAAAGTAATTGCATTTGTTGCCGGTCTGCAGGGGAATAAAGCAGTCGAGACTTTCAGGGAACTCAGAGCGTTGTTGCGCAGTGACCTTGGGATTTCTATTGACGAACTGGTCCTTATAAAATCAAATGAAATACCCAAAACCTCCAGTGGTAAATTGCAGCGCTATAAATTAATCCAACGTTATCTCGACGGCGAATTTCACGATCGCACCATTAAATCGGAAATTCTCGATTAATACCAGGGATCTCTCAGGATTTATATCATCCCATAGTTTTGGATTTGTTGCCTGTCAACCGCAAATAGGTTTTAAGCAGGATCATCGATTTGAAGAACCACCATTTACTTACTTTATTTGGGAGATAGGTGCCCAGGACCATAAGCCTTATCATAAAATAATTATACGTCAGTATTGGACAGGCTTTAAGGAACAGAACGATGCTAAATCCCTTTTTTTGCCGCTCATAACCCAACCTGTCAGCATACTTACCTGCGATCTGATCGGCGAGCCTGACCTGCTCATTGGTAAGTTCGTTTTGCCAGGTGTTCATACGTCCTGTATTTACAGGTTTTAAAAGATTCTCATGAAACTTTTCCCATACCGTGTTGGCAAAGATTTCAGTCACTTCATCCTTCTTTTTGTAGAAATCAAATACTGATGAATAATAAGCAATTCCGAGAAAATCGCACAGGGACTGGAAAGTCCTCTCCGGCTCAGTAACCAGGTCTTCATAACGGAGAATGTAGTATTTATCAGGGAAACGACGTTTACAGTCAAGAAACAGGCGGGTAAAATATCGCCATCTGTCAATCTGGAGAGATATTATCGGAGCCTCAACCGCTATCTCCTTTTCAGCAAGTTTTCTGATTGAAATGAAATTATCCCTGTAATCCCGGATAATACAAATAAATTTTGCGTCAGGGAAGATCTTTCTGAATCGGTTAGCTGAAATTGAATAAATTGGATTTTTATCACCGATCCATAAGGTTTCCCCTTTGTCATAAACTGTGAATGCGTAATAATTAATGCTTTTTAAAAAGACCTGGATAGATCCGGTGTCTTTATATTTTAGTAATTCTCTGACAATAAACTCTTTATCGATCTTTAAATTCTCGACTCTCCTGGTATGGAACTTAACACTGTCCAGGGCATATTCAACAAATGCACGTATGGTAGTTTCATCCCAGACCTTTACTTTATTAAACCTTTGATACAGAAACAACATGGCAGGAAATTCAGGTGCAATCCTCACATTCGGATGAGCATTGAAGAGGGTAGTAAGTAAAGTGGTCCCTGAACGGGGCCTTCCTAAAATAAAAAAAATAGGGATCTTACTCAGATCTTCTGTTTCCATATAGACGTTTTTTAATATTTGTGAAAAAATAAAAATCACTCCTCTGGTAACGGAAGATCTCAATGACAGGCATCCTGACCTTCCAGGAGTAAGCAAAAAGGAAGATAATACATCCGAATGTATAACTGGCATTTGTAGCCCAGACAGAACCCATGGCTCCATACCGGGGAATCCAGATGAAGTTGAGTATGAGGTTGAGTATCAATGCAGGAATGAACGTATAAATGGCAACTTGTGGTTTCCCCATTCCAGCCAGCCTGCTGTTAAGGATCCGAAACACAACCAGCATAAGGATACCAGGCAGAATGCCCCTGACCATCGGAACACTTCCCCTGAATCCGCTTCCGAAGATCAGTGGGATAAGGGAAGGTGCCAGGAGATAAATTATCATGCAAAGTAAAATACTGACAAGGAAAGAGATCCGCATGATGGATGCCACTTTGCGATTGGCAACCTGGTCGTCAGCAGTACCGGCACTCCGTGTTAGGACAATTGCCTCTATGGCATAGGGAACATGCCAGAGTTGTTCTGCAATATGGGTCGCCAGTGAATAAAGCCCGATCTGCTCCAACGTGGAAAGACGCTTAAGCAGTAGGATATCTATCCGGTAATTCAACTGCATGATGAAGATCGAAAGGGAAAAGACAGCGCCAAGCCTTACCATGCTTTTCATTATCTTTTCATGGTACTTCCAGGTGAGATGAAATGATTTGCGGATAATGTAAAAAACAAATCCCGACATTACAATATTGCCGAATAACAGCGCAAGAAAAGCCCCCGTCACAGAAAGACGGAGGATCCAGACAAGAATGATGACAAATACCAGGTTAACAAGAGTTGGTCCTGAATTGAGAATATTGGCCCGCAGGATCTCAAGCTTTCCAAGGAAGATCCCTCCTGCGAATACATTGCAGAGTACGAACGGAATAGTCAGCATGACAATGGTCAGGTTGACCAGGTCGGTTTTCGATTCCGAGAACATGAAGACAAACCCTGAGATAATAATGGTAAGAAGACTCGTAAGGAGCAACAGAATAAAAGTCGCCGATACAATGTTATCGTCTGAATCCTTGCCGGCACCAAGATGATACATCGTCGATCTCCTGATACCCAGCTGGGTGAGTCCGATTACGATCATAGGAACAACGATGATGGAAGAATACCTTCCGTAACCTGCTGCCCCCAGGATTCGCGAAAGGATGATACCTATCAGGAAACTGCTGACAGTAACTGCAACATTACTGCCAAAAACGCTCATGATGTCCCGGAAATAACCTCTTTGGGCCAAGCAGGTATAAATAAAAAATACTAATTTCGTACAAAAATAAGAATTGTTGTGAATCGACCCGATTTGTTTTCATTCTTCTCCGGCTCCAAAAACCTCATCATATAATCGTATTACAATGCACATTCCTTTCAATAAAACCTATTACCCTGCCACAAGTATCCTTGCAGTGATCCGCACGTTAAAAGCAGGAACAATATCCGGTAACGGGATCTATACAAAAAAATGCCACCGGTTTTTTGAGGAACACTATGGAATAAAGAAAGCATTACTTACGACTTCATGCACCGATGCACTGGAAATGGCAGGCCTGCTGGCCGGGATCCGGCCGGGAGATGAGATCATCCTCCCTTCCTTCACCTTTGTTTCAACTGCAAATGCATTTGCTTTAAGGGGAGCAAAACTGGTCTTCGCCGATACGCTTCACAATATCCCCGATATCGACCCTGCACAGATCGAAGCACTGATAACCCCCCTGACCAGGGCTATTATTGTCGTGCACTATAGTGGAATCGCTTGCGAGATGGATAAGATCATGGATCTGGCCAGGAAACATAACCTTGTCGTCATCGAAGATGCAGCCCACGCACTCGATTCATATTATAATGACAAACCTCTCGGATCAATCGGTCATTTCGGTACTTTCTCTTTTCATGAAACGAAAAATATCTTTTGCGGAGAAGGAGGGCTTTTAACCATCAATGATGAAAACTATATCAGCCGTGCGGAGATCGTTTGGGAGAAAGGCACTAACAGGGCAGCATTTTACCGCGGGGAAATCGATAAATATAACTGGGTGGATTTGGGTTCTTCCTTCCTGCCATCAGATGCACTGGCCTCTTTTCTTTACCTTCAGCTGCAGATGCTTAAAAAGATCCAGGGGAAAAGGATCCATCATTGGAAACGATATGATCAGTTACTGAAACCACTTGAAAATAAAGGCTTTTTAGAACTCCCGGTAATACCAACCTATGCTACGGTAAATGGGAACATGTTTTATTTCGTGATGCCATCACCGGAAGAAAGGGATAAAATGCTTGCATACCTGCATTCACAAGGGATCCAGGCGGTATTTCACTACCTGCCTCTCCATTCAAGCCCCTATTTCAGGAATAAGCATGATGGGAGGGAGTTACCCAATACAGACCATTTTTCGTCCTGTATCATCCGGCTTCCTTTTTTCTATTCACTGAAAGAGAGACAGATCCAATATGTCACAGAAAAAATTTCCGGGTATTTTCTTAAAATATAATCGATACTCTGTTATTGTTCTGCATCTTACTCCCTGACATTATAAAAGATACATCACTCTCTGACCTGATATCCTAAAGGAATAGGGGAAAATATATTAGCAAAATTGAGGCTGACTCGAAAATCCGGGTCAGCCTCTTTTTGTTTCATGTGATTTGACTGTTGATCCATCCTCTTGAGGGATGAATTGCCTTATGAATGGGCCTTATTTATACTCTGGTAAATAACCAGGCACTGGCGGAGCACTCAGCTTGTCCATCTGTTTTATCAGATCAGGAAGATCCACCGTTCCTATGTGTTTGACTTGATCATAGACAAGCGGAAATTCATCTTTCAGGATCTGGTAAGCATCCAGCTGCAACTGCGTGGGTTGCGAAGTGGAACTCCAGGTAGCCCAGGCGATTTTTTCAAGCCGGTAATTCAAAGGCACTGGTGCTGGCGGATTCTCTTCCTGGCTGGGCTTATTGGTTCTCCGGTTAAACTTTACATTCAGGATCTCATCGAGCTGAAGTTGCAGTTCCAGCGCTTTCTTTCTCAGGTCAGGCGATGCCCCGGGAGTGCTGTTCAGGGCCTGCAATATATCGTTCACGTTCTTATAAAGCAAACCTGCATATTCTTCAGTTCCCTGCATGACCCTGGCAATGTCTGCCACCTTTTTGTGAAATGCTACGAGGGCTGCACGGTCAGTTGCAGGTAGCGTAGTATTGTTAAGGACAACAGCGTTGAACTCCACAGGCCCGGCAAGCAGTTTCGTTTCACCGGCAGACGTCAGTGACATCGACACTTTGTACTTTCCAGGCATGGCAAATATTCCGCTGCCATTGTCTTTCAGGGGATCGAATTTTTCTCCTGCTTCCAGAGTATGCGTCGCCTGGTAACGCAGGTCCCAGTTAATCCTGTTCAGACCCTTTGCAGGGCTTTTATGAAGGGTCCTTACAACATTTCCACTCTCATCAGAAATGGTGAAGGTGAGATAGGGTGGGATCTCTTCCTTCTCAGCACGGAGATCCGCTTCTGAAGGCTGTGGTATCGGTTCGCTTTTCTTGAATAGCTCTTTCTCTTTTTCCTGTCTCTTTTCTTTCAGGGTCTTGGGGACTTCTTTCAGATAATATGTAAAAATGGCTCCGAAATCAGGATTCTTGGCAGTATAAACCATAGAACCCTGGCTTCCTTTTCCATCTTTTGGTATATACATCAATGCATCCTTCACCGGACAGATATACCCTTCTTTATCGAGGTTCTCTTTGCTTATGGTGCGGATCGGTGAATAATCGTCCAGGATATAAAAACCACGACCGAAAGTTGCAAGAACAAGATCGGTCTCTCTTTTCTGGATCACCATATCTCTTACAGGGATTACAGGAATACCTGATTTCAGCTGGATCCATTTCTTTCCCCCATCAACGGTGAAAAAACAGCCGAATTCGGTTCCTGCAAAAAGAAGATCGGGGTTCACAATATCTTGCTGGATACTGTGAACTGTCCCGTTGACAGGCAGATCTCCTGAAACAGATGTCCAGCTTTTGCCTTTATCCGTGCTCTTTAAGAGATATGGCTTGAAATCATCACGAAGAATATTGTCGAATGATGCATATACGGTATTTGCATCAAAACGGGAGGGGAATATGCAGCTTACATATGTATTTTCAGGAATCCCGGGAAATGTTGCAATCCTGGTCCAATTCTTGCCGGCATCCTCGGTTACCTGGATGAGTCCGTCATCAGTACCCGCATAGATGAGGTCCTCTTTCACAGGTGATTCGGCCAGTGAAATGATGGTGCCATAGAGTGAAGTCGACACATCTTTCTGCACGGCATCAATGCTCCAGAATTTCCCCATCACCGGCCAGGTATTACGGTCGATCTTTGCTGACAGATCATCACTGATCACCTTCCACGTATTTCCCCGGTCATCACTCCGGAAGACTTTATTCGCCGCACAGTAGAGGCGCGTATGGGAATGCGGACTTATAAAGAGCGGAGTGTTCCAGTTCCATTTATAGCTGTCTTCACCTTTTCGCGGTTCGGGGCGAATATCAAGCATCTCACCGCTTTTCCTGTCATATCGGACCATTCCCCCATATTGTGATTCAGCATAAACGAGTTCAGGGTCCTCAGGATCGATTTGTGACCAGAAACCGTCACCACCGTCAGTCACAAACCAGTCATCAGAAAGAACGCCTTCCCCTCTTATTGACCTTGAAGGTCCACCCACTGAATTGTTGTCCTGTGTGCCTCCGTATACATAATAAAAAGGGAGGGAGTTATCCACCTGTACCCTGTAGAACTGGGTCACGGGAAGATTCGATTTAAAAATAAATTCTTTCCCCCCATCAAAAGTCTCATAGATGCCGCCATCGCCACCGATGAGAAAATGCAAAGGATTCTTTGGTTCGATCCACATAGCATGATCATCCACATGGCGCTTGTTATTCCCTATAGGCTTCCAGGTCTTGCCACCATCTGCGGAGACCTGTGAAACGGTTTCCATTGAATAGATCTTATCGGCATTCTTCGGATCACAGAATATCCGGTTAAAATACTGGCCCTGCGAGACATGTCCGCTCATTTTCTGCCATGAAGCACCACGGTTGGAAGAACGGTATAACCCGCTGGCATCATCCGCAGCTTCGATAATTGCATAGATCACATCCGGATTGACCGGTGAAATAGCCATACCCATTCCGCCCATGTCGACTGTTGGAAGCCCGGAAGTCAACTTATCCCAGCTCTCCCCGGCATTGGTCGACTTATAAATGGCCGTTTCTGGCCCACCCCCGATCTTGGTGAATACATGCCTGCGCCGCTGCTCTGCAGAAGCATACAAGACATCCGGGTTCCGGGGGTCCATAAGGACGTTTTTTACGCCTGTATTTTCACTGATCTCCAGTACTTTCTTCCATGTTTTCCCTCCATCAATAGTTTTGAACAATCCACGGTCACCGCCGGGGCCCCAGACTGAACCTTCTGCTCCGACATAAACCACATCCGGGTTACGCGGATCGATAACGATGTTCCCTATCTGCCGCGATTCCTTCAACCCCATGTTTTTCCAACTCTTCCCTCCATCAATGCTTTTATAAACGCCATCCCCATATCCAAGTGCACGCTGGGAATTTCGTTCCCCGGTACCTGCCCATATAACACTGGTATTGGTAGGATCAATGACGACGCTGCCAATAGAGTACGCACCGTAATTGTCAAATACAGGTTCGAAGGTGGTACCGTCATTTGTTGTCTTCCAGATATGCCCCGAAGCCACGGCAACAAACCATTCATTATGGTCTTTCGGATTTACTGCAAAATCAGCGATCCTCCCTGAAGTGAATGCAGGTCCAATGCTTCTCAATTTCAATCCGCTCACTAGACCCGAATTCATCGTGCTGTCCTTCTTTTCTGCCTTGTCCTTCTTTTCTTCCTTGTCTTTTTTTTCTGTTTTAGCCTTTTTATTGCCCGTTGGTTCTTCTTTTTTATTCTGTTGAGCAAAAACGTTAAGGGTTGCAAGGAATACAACTGTTAACATCAGTTTTCCAATCAAAGTGCACTTTTTCATTATTTATGATTTTAAAAGGTTTATGATATTCTCTTCACCCGGCTTGCACATTCCTTTTTCAGTGATTATCCCGGTAATGAATTTACCCGGAGTGACATCAAATGCCGGGTTCAGGGCAGCTGAACCCGGTGAACACACAAGGATCTTATGATTCTTACCGTCTTCTCCCGGTCCTTCCTGGTAAAGTATCTCATCCGGACTTCGCTCCTCAATGATGATATCCCTTCCGGTCTTACAGGTGATGTCGATTGTAGATGTTGGTGCGGCAATATAAAAAGGGATCTTATACTCTTTTGCAGCTATGGCTTTCTCAAGCGTGCCTGTCTTGTTTGCCGTATCCCCGTTTACAGCAATCCTGTCGGCCCCGGTGATCACAAGATCAATTTTACCTAGCGACATCAGGTGTGCACCGGCATTGTCTGCTATGATGACATGTGGAATGCCGGCATTGTTTAACTCCCAGGCAGTTAGCCTTGCCCCTTGGCCACGCGGACGGGTTTCGTCAACATATACAAAAACATCCTTGCCATGCTCATGGGCCACATAAACAGGCGAGAGGGCAGTTCCATAATCCACAAAGGCAAGCCATCCTGCATTGCAATGGGTTTCAATCCTCGCTCCATGGGGAATCAAAACATTCCCTATCTCTCCTATCATCTTAGAGTCTAGGGCATCCTGGTCGGCTATACGCATGGCCTCCAACGGGGCAGCCTCACGTGCCGTCAAGCCTGCCTTGAAAACACGTTCGGTCGCATAGAATAAATTACGTGCTGTCGGACGTGTGGCTTCAATTTCAGACCGGGCATTCGTTACATAAGGAAGAAGATCAATCGGGGCTTCCTGGAATGCCTTGGCCATGGCAAATCCTGCCATTGCACCGATAGCCCCTGCTCCTCTGACATTCATTGATAAAATAGCATGGCAACATTCCCGGTATGTTTTCAGCTCCAGGATACGGAATTCAAAAGGCAACAGGTTCTGATCAATCAGAAAGATGGTAGAACCTTCCATCCACACAGTCCGGTACTGTCTGCCACCAACCTCCATACTGCAGGTTATATTTTAAAGCCAAGGCTCACAATCCACATGTTATTTGTGGCATTGAGGTTATATTCCTTTCCTGTTGATAAAGCACTCTGGGCCGTTTTGATCATCTGGTTCAACCCTAACTGGTAACGAATATCCAGTGTCATAAAAAGGACATCAATTCCGGTGCCAACCTGCACGTACCAGTTAACACTATTGATATCAGATTTAGTTATCGGCCCGGTCAGTGAAACATCGGTGATCTTTGAATTCACGACAAATGACCCCATGGGCCCGGCCATGATCCTCCAGTTCATGACGTCAAGGTTGACCAGCCTGAATCCAACCAGGAGAGGAATATCCAGCGTGCCAACGGTGACATTTTGTTTCCAGTTGTCGTAAGTATTCGAAACATTGTTCTGAAAGATGCCGCCTTGCAAAGTATAATAAAGTTCAGGCTGGAAATATACTTTTTTGCCGATACGGACAAAAGCTCCGAAATGAAAACCGGAATTGAAAGATGATTTTATTGAATCCAGGCTTGTATGCAATTTTGATGCATTATACCCGATCTTTGGGCCAAAAGCAAACTGCCCGGATGTCACTCCTGCTGAGAGAAACAGGATGGCAAAAAGTAGAATGATTTTTTTCATATAATGAAGATTTACAGGTAGATCATAAAGAATCTTCAAATGTACAAGAATTATTGGTTATGCACACATCAATCTATAATCCTGAAACCGGCATAAGAAGCCAATGCTTCAGGAATTCTGATCCCCTCCTCCGACTGGTTGTTCTCAAGCAATGCTGCCACAACCCTTGGCAAAGCCAGTGCGCTTCCATTCAGGGTATGCGCAAGTTGTGTCTTTCCGGTTTCGTCCTTGTAACGCAATTTCATCCGGTTGGACTGGTACGACTCAAAATTCGAAATAGAACTTACTTCCAGCCAACGTTTTTGTGCAGCCGAATATACTTCCATGTCATAGGTCATGGCCGAGGTAAAGCTCATATCACCTCCACAGAGTTTTAATATACGGAAAGGCAATTCCAGGGCACGCAAAAGTCCTGAAACATAGGTTACCATCTCTTCCAGGGTCTCATAAGACTTACTGGGATGAGCGATCTGAACAATCTCCACCTTATCGAACTGATGTAACCGGTTCAATCCGCGGACATCTTTTCCATATGAACCGGCTTCCCTTCGGAAACAACTGGAATAGGCGACATTCTTCAACGGAAGATCGCTTTCCTTAAGGATGACATCACGGTACAGATTGGTGACAGGAACTTCAGCCGTGGGTATCAGGTAAAGGTCATCCAGCGGCGCATAATACATCTGGCTGTCTTTGTCGGGCAACTGTCCTGTGCCATAACCTGACGCAGTATTCACAAGATAAGGTGGTTGAATTTCCCTGTATCCTTTGGCAATGGCACTATCAAGAAAAAAATTGATCAGGGCGCGCTGCAGCCGGGCACCCCTACCTTTATAAACAGGAAAACCTGCACCTGATATTTTATTACCCAGCGCGAAATCAATAAGATCATATTTTGCAGCCAGTTCCCAATGAGGAATGGCTGTTCCCGTGAATTCAGGAATGGACCCTTCCTGGTAAACGATTTCATTGTCTTCGGAACTCTTCCCCGGAGGAACTGACGGATGGGGAAGGTTAGGAACTTTCAGAAGGAGCTCCTCCAGCTCCTTTTTCGTGTTATCAAAGGTCGTAGCCAGTTCTTTTGCCAGTTCTTTCAATTCAGATGTTTTCTCCTTCAGGGCATTGGCTTCAGCAGTCTTTCCGGATTTGAACAGGATCCCTATCTCGCGTGCCATGGCATTGCTCCTGGCAAGATTATCGTCCAGCTTTTTCTGGGCTTCTTTTCTCTTATCATCCATCGAAAGAATGGTCCGGAGGATCACCTTCCCGTCGAAATTCTTTATTGCCAAAAGCTTAAGCACCGCTTCCGGATTCTCACGAATCGTCTGTAATACAAGCATATTCAGTAATTTTAATTAATCTCTGCATTTTCATCCTCTCCGGCAGGGGTAAGGATGATCCCTGTTAATTAAGTTGATCAACACAAAAGTAATATAATCTTCTGAAGAAGAAAACGAAAGCAGCAGCAAAAAAAATCCCGGGCTGAGAACCCGGGAACCCTGAATTATCCAAAAAATCCTGATACTTTAATTTGAAGGCTCAAGAGGAACAACGGAAACAAATGAACGGTTCTTCTGTTCTTTCCTGAATTCAACAATACCATCTGTCAAAGCAAATAAAGTATGGTCTTTGCCTATACCGACATTTATACCGGGGTTATGAACAGTGCCACGTTGCCTTACAATTATGCTGCCAGACCTGGCAAACTGCCCGCCATAGATCTTTACACCTAAACGTTTGCTGTGCGATTCACGGCCGTTACTTGAACTCCCCGCGCCTTTCTTGTGTGCCATATCAATTCAGAATTAAAATATTTACGATCTGATTTCTTCCTCCTTAAAGATAATTGCCGGAAATTTATTCTTCTACGGCTTCTTTTTTGGCTTTTTTCTCTTTTGCAGCGCCCTTGAACGTGATCGATTCAATAAGGATCTTGCTGAAATCCTGCCGGTGACCTGTTTCCTTCTGGAATCCTTTTCTTCTTTTCTTTTTAAAAACAATCACTTTATCGCCTCTTGCATGTTCGAGCACCTTCCCGCTCACCTTGCAATCTTCAACATGCGGGGTCCCGATATTGACCTTTCCATTGTTGTCGACCAGCAAAACTTCCCTGAATTCTACCTTGGTGCCGGGTTCAGCATCCATCCTGTGAACGAAAATCTCATCATTCTTCTGAACTTTGAACTGCTGGCCTGCTATTTCTACTATTGCGTACATTTCTTATAAATTGAGTATCTTGATTTTTTGGGAGTGCAAATTTAGAAAAATTTTTTGATATCCAAATGAAATCGAGATAAAATAAGCTTCCGGTTCTTTTTTCAATCAATTATAGTTTACAATACCAGGGCAACTATTAACGTTTGTCTGTATCTTTACAACAGATCATTCGTATAAAACTTAATTACCCAGGTTATCGCCCGTATGGCTGCAATTCTGACCAGTATTTCCAGGATTAAAAATATACTGGTTCTTTATTTTTGTTTGATTGTATTGACGGGCTATACACAAAACCCGGCAACGCTGACAGGCATTGTCACAAACTGTGCTACAGGGGCACCGATCATTGGCGCGCTGGTATCAACAGGGTCACTCAGTACCTATTCAGTTTCAGGCGGTATCTATACCCTTTCCATCAGCCCGGCCGGAACTTATACTATAACATACACCAAAACGGGATTTGTCACTTATGTGAGCAATCCCGTTTTTTTTGGGACGGGGTTGATCGTTAATCTTCCTGTCTGCCTGAATGCTATTGCAAACCCTCCCGCTCAGGTCGTTGCCAGTTTAGATTCAGCACATTCTCCTCCCGTTGTAGACATTTCATGGCAATTCCCAAGGGGAGATTACGAATTACTTTATGATGACGGGATCATGGATAATTTTACGATCTGGACAACAGGTGGGAACATGAATGCCGTAAAATTCACACCCCTGGGTTACCCGGTCACCATAACCGGTGGAAAGATCAACATAGGCACCCAATCCAACTATCCCATAGGGAGCACTCCTTTTGTTCCATTCCAGGTTTCAGTCTACGATGCCTCTGGCTCCGGAGGAACCCCGGGAGTTCTGATTGCAGGCCCCGTCAATGTAGTTCCTTCGGATTTTGGCTGGGTTGATTTTTCTGTTCCTTCACAGCCAGTGATCAACAGCGGTAATTTTTACCTGGTAATGATCCAGGGTGGAAATGCTCCTGATGCGGCAGGACTGGCCATCGATCTGACCAATCCGCAATCCAGAAGCTATTCACGTCTCGTCACAACAGGGCCTGGCCCATGGATCCCTGCAGCCGGTAATTTTATGATGCGTGCCCTGGTAAATGGCCCTGGCGGGCCACCTCAGTCATACGTCCCGGCAAATGTCACAGCATATACTGTATCCCGCCTCCTGCAGGGAGAAGAACAAAACCAACAGGTATGGACCCAGCTTGGGCAGGTCACATCAACACAGATTACCGACCCTTCCTGGCCATCCCTTCCCTGCGGACCCTATCGCTGGGCTGCAAGGGCAATATATACAGGCAACCAGTTCTCTGGTTTTTCTTTTTCAAATGTAATTGGAAAATGCTGGACAGTCAACATAACCGTAATAACCCACCTGAGCTGTGATTCATCATCAAAGACCGGGATCGCCGTCAGCCTTAAAAACCTTGTTTATCCTGACACCTTGTACACCAGGATGGCAGATACAACCGGATCAGCATTCTTCCCCGGATCCTGGAAAGGAACTTATGAATTGAAAGTGACCCGGTTCGGGTACCAGGATTTTATCCAGGACCTGAGCATAAGCACAGATACCATCTTGCAGGTCTGGCTTCACCAGAAAAAAGCACCCCCCACTGGCCTTTTCGTCAACGATAGTAACCTGGTGGCCCACTGGAATAAACCCTCAGGTTCGGTGGAACTGCTCAATGAAACCTGGCAAAGCGGAAGTTTCATTACCAATGGATGGACAGCTGAAGGACCCAACTGGAACATTTCAACAGTGATCGGAGAACCCATACCTTCAGCCATGTTTTACTACTCGCCACATGCAATGAATTACGAGCAATCTCTTATAAGTAAACCGATCACCGGGCAAAACTCATCAGTACTCAGGCTGAAATACGATATTTTTCTGAATAATTTTGGCACGACCACGCTGAACCAGATGGCAGTCGAACTATGGGACGGATCTTCCTGGCATATGCTGAGAAACTATACCAACTCCCAGGGCGATATTCCATGGACCAGCCAGGACCTCGACATTTCAGCATATTCTGCTATCACTTTTAAGATCAGGTTTCGGGCATACGGCATCGACTCTGACGATATAAACAACTGGAATATTGATAACATTGTGGTGGAAGCAAAGGAATCACAATCCACTGCCGGCGAATGCGTGCTGGCTTACAATTTTTATATCAACAACATTCTTTGCGGAGTCACCACTGACACTCTTTTCCAGGTGCCACCCTCCATTGTACAGTTTGGTGCCTCCTTTACCGCCTGTGTAGGAGCACTTTATGGAAGCGGCATCTCTGCCCTCGACTGCTATCCGTTTGTCTCCCGGTATCTTCCTCCGCCAACCAACCTCCAGGGAACCAATATCGTGTCAACAGCTTACCTGAGCTGGAACAAACCGGTTTCAAAGGCGAAAGTTCCTTCTTTTCCGACATCAAACCCCCCGGGTCTGAAAGGATATATCATATACAGGAACGGCATCATTATTGATTCAGTAAAGAATGCCGATACGCTGCATTATAATGACACTGGTCTTTATCCCGGGACATATAATTACAAGGTCGCTTCCTTCTACGATCTGACATCCTATGGATACCCTGGACTTTATTCACAATCCTATCCTGCAGGTCCTGTCACTGTAAATATCATCTATGGCCATCTGCTCCCGTTCACGGAACCCTGGGACCAGGCAACTTTTACTTATAATAACTGGTCGTTTGATCCGGCGAAGGGAAACTGGTCGATCAGCAATACCTTCGGAAATCCTGCTCCAAGTGCGCAATTTTCAGCCGATCCGCCAATTACCAATTATTCCACTTCACTGGTCTCTGAAGTAATTGATGCTACTGAAACACCATGCGCAAATATCTGGCTGGATTTTGATTACAGGCTCATCGATCACAATGCCACGGGAAAGGAGAAACTTGACGTTGAAATATTCTACGACAATATCTGGCATGGACTGGCCGAATTCTCAAATAAAGGCAGCACATTGTGGATATCAGATCACCTGGATATCTCACCTGTGAAAGGTAATGCGTTTACCATAAGGTTTCGCGCATCCGGCCTGAATTCACTGGACCTCTCCCAATGGAATATTGATAATATCAATGTTTATGCCGTGTGTAAACCACCTGAAGATCTTGTGGCAGAACCCTCTGGGCAAAATATTCTTCTGACCTGGTCACCTCCTGTCTGTGAAGACGGATATCCTCTGAATGAAGGATTCGAAGAACAGACATTTCCTCCGGTCAACTGGACGAGGATCATTACTAATATAAACAATGTTACCTGGGAACAAACCAACATCACCTCTAAGTTAGGAGTCCATTCGGGATTGCATGCAGCGGGAGTCACCTGGGATTATTCGTATCAGGATGAATGGCTCATCGCCCAGAATGTCCAGGTTAACGGCGATCTCACATTCTGGAGCTATGCTTTCCAGGGGTCAACCCACCTTGACCATTATTATGTAAAAATCTCTGAAGATCAGGGCGCTCACTGGCAAACCCTTCTTGATATGTCCGCACTTCCGCCTTATCCTTCCCCAACAGGTTACAATACCTGGTCACAACCCTATACTGTAAGTCTGTCATCATATCTGGGACAGGTTGATGATATTGCATGGCAGGCGGTAGACGGCGACGGTCAGGGACTCTGGTACCCCTGGTCCATCGATGATTGTTCAGTGGGGTCAAAAAAGCTGCTCCTGCCGGGCAGCACCAACTCCACTGAGGGTTATTCTGTCTTTCGCAAGGTAGATGGTGGCATATTTAATTTACTTACCCAGGGCCCCGTTTACGATACAACCTGGCTCGACCAGGGCCTCGCTACAAGCACCTACCGTTATTATGTGACAGCTTTTAATACCGATTGCTCATCACACACCTCCTCTGATACTGTTCTGGTCAACCTTGTGGTTGGCATCCCATCTCCGCCGGATCAGTTCCTGAAGCTTTTTCCTAATCCTGCACATGATATCGTTACGATAAGATCGACCGCTGAAATCATTGGGATCGAAGTATTTGATTACCTGGGACAAAAAATGGTCACTAAACCTGGCATTTCGACAAAGGAATTTAACGTCAGCGTTTCGGATTTTCGCCAGGGTGTTTACTTCTTCAGGATAAAAACGGAAACCTCCGTACAGACATTTAAGGTCTCCGTAGTACGATAAACCTTATACTCCGGCACTCCACCACCTCACCCCCCACCTGCACACATTGAATTCTAAGATATCTCCAAATCTCCAAATTTTCAAATTTTCAAATCTCCAAATCTCCATTTTCAAATTTTCAAATCTCCAAATCTTCAAATCTTCAACTAGTTAGCTATCATCCTTCCGTCATTCCTCCAACTATCCTTCGATTAACCTTCGATTGACCTTCGATTGACCTTCGATTGACCTTCGATTGACCTTCGATTGACCTTCGATTGAGCTTCGATTGAGCTTCGATCAAAATATACTCTGCCTTCTATTAACCCATCATCATTGTATACAATCATTTCTTTACATACAGGATTGTACCCAATAGAATAAAAAATCTACCTGGTTAAGCCTTAAGTGTCAGGTTTTAAGTGATTAAGTGAACATCTGATTCATTCGTGAAACTTCAATTTTAAGAACATAGTGAATTAAAATTGATAGTTGAACAATCCCGATGAAGTCGGAGGGTATAATCCCCCGCCCCTTTGGGCGGAATTAGGGTCTAGGGCTTGCCCTGGGGTTCATACCCGTGATTAAAAATGGTGAATTCACCCCCGGAAAACAAAAGTTATGCACTTTTATGGGAAATGTTCAGACAAAAAGTTTTTATCTGACAAATCAGAATGATATACACAAGTACTTATAAATTAATTATATACATTTTCGTAACTTAAAGTTACATGCTAAAAAGGTTGTTCGGGTAAAATGATATCAAAAAAGTGAAAAAAAAGCAGGAAATATTTTGTTTTATCAAAATATTTATTTTAATTTTGTGTACCTGTTGATTAAAGCTGCATTTGAAAGACTTTTCTCCATATAATCAATTAATCATTTTAATTGATCCCTTATATATTCATTCTGTTATTAACTAATTCAACAATCATGAGAAAAATTTTTACGAAGAATTTATCAATGTTGATGGTTATACTGTCGATATTGATATTTGCATCTCAGGCCAGATCCGCGGTGATCTACACCCAGAACTGGGGTACCGGTTCGGGTACGACTCCGCCGGCAGGCTGGGCAATTAACCAACTGGGTTATGGTGGCTGGACTTCCTGGGCAACATCAGGAAGCTATCCGGCAGCAACACCCTATCCTGGTTGTACAATGATGACCATATTCGACTCGTGGGATGCTCCGGCAGGTTACCAGAACCAATTGTATCAAACAACACCCATTTCAACAATGGGCTGTACCAATCTTTCGGTCGATTTTACGGAGTATTATCAAACCGTGTTCACCGGGGGTGACGGAATAACGATTCAATGGTCGATCAATGGCACGACCTGGAACACCGCAGGAACCAACTGGGGTAACTATGGTGGTACACAGCAATGGCAGGTCAATACACAGGCATTGCCCGCAGGCGCCAACAACCAGCCTACACTTTATCTTGCCTTCCTGTTCACCTCGCAATATGGCTATGATGTCTACCTGGATATCACGCATCTCAATGGAACTCTTGCTACCGGTACACTTACCGGAACTGTTACGAACTGCCAGACCTCCGGTGCCCTTGCAGGTGTGAACGTATACTGCGGTGGCGTTGGCCCGGCTGTAACCAATGCCTCCGGCGTGTACACACTCGCAAATGTACCGGCCGCTCTTGAGACTGTTTCAGCAGTCAAGGCAGGCTATACAACCTATACCGGCAATGTTACTGTTGTTGCCAACACGACAACTACTTACAATTTCTGCATGAACCCGCTACCCGGCATTCTTACAGGTATAGTGACCAATGCTGCCAACGGCAACCCTGTTGTCGGCGCCTATGTTACGTGGGGGACTTATAACGCCTGGTCTGTAGCAGGCGGTGTTTACACCATAAATGTCTATGCGGCAGGCACCAACGCAGTAGGGGCCACCAAGGATGGTTTCGTCGTGTTCAGCCAGCCGGGTATCACAATAAACCCACCATCTCCGCCCAATTACATACAGAACATTGCCATGCAGGAAATCGCAGCTGGTGTTTCGGCCCCGTTCGTGGCTGCCTTAAATACACCACAGACAGCCGTGAACCTGAGCTGGGAAACGCCGATAGCAGACTATGACCTGATCTATGATGACGGTATCCAGGATAACTTCGGGATCTATGTATCCGGGAACAGCGCTAACATGAATGCTGTGAGGTTTACCCCGCTTGCCTATCCTCTGATCATCAAGGGCTTCTTCCTGAACATAGGGGCTGCCAGCAACTACCCGACAGGCGCCAATCCTTTCAGCCCTGTAGCAATAGCTATTTACAATGAAGTTGGCGGTTTGCCGGGTGCACAACTTGCAACACCCACCACGATCACGCCATCGGCATACGGATGGACAAGATCCAGCTTTAATTCGCCGGTTACCATTACAAGTGGTAATTTCTATATCGTTATGATGCAGCTGGGCACAGACCTGGCATCACCGGGTATTGCCATCGACACCACTGTTTACCAGATGAGGAGCTACTCCAAGATGGGGATATTACCGTGGTTACCAGCCCCCGGCAACTATATGATCCGTGCCTGGGTGAACGGGTCAGGCGGGCCGTTGTTAATGACAAGCGGAGAGCCGAGGACCATCACAGCATCACCGATACCGGGGATGATCTATGAATATACCCCATCCACAGTAACAGGAGTGGAAGGCAGCCCGAAAGTATATCCCGAAGGGCCGGCCGGACCGGATAACCTGTTAGGATACCAGGTATGGCGTCTGCTTCAGGGCCAGGAAGCAACACCGGCATTGTGGACATCTGTTGGCAATACGACAGGCCTCACAATGGTCGACAATTCATGGCCGAGCTTGCCATGCGATCCATATGAATGGGCAGCAGAAGCACAATATACCTTCAACCGCTGGTCAGTTGCCACATTCTCAAATGCATTAGGCAAATGCTGGACCTGCACGGTTACGGTCAATGTTGCCCTGAGCTGCGACAGTGCAACCACTGCCGGCACAGTAGTGACATTTACGAACCTGGGAAGCATGATACCTGATACGATCTATACCCATGTGATGGATGCATCAGGGACCTGGGTCAAGACCAATTTCTGGAAAGGGAGTTATACGCTGACAGTACAGAAATTTGACTATACGACGTATACACAGACGCCGATCAGCATCATGGGCGATATGACCTTTAATGTCACGCTGCTCCAGCTTAAGGCATCTCCGACAAACATCGTGGTTCACGATACGGATGCATTGGTTCATTATGGCCCGCTGGTCAACTGGAACCCTGCCGTATTTACTATACCGCTCTTAAACGAACCATTCGCCAGCAGCTTTGCAACCAACGGATGGGTGGCAGACCCGGGAAGCAACTGGGCATGGAATGCCGCAGACGGTAACCCCGGAGGATGCGCTGAGTTTTATTTTTACCCGATACTGTCAAACTACAGCCAGTCACTGACGAGCAAGACTCTGGTAGGAGCCAATTCTCCATTCCTGAAACTGCAGTATGACTATTACCTGCTCAATTACGGGACCACAACCCTGGAACAGATGGCAGTTGAAGTGTGGAACGGAACGACCTGGAATAAAGTTGCCAATTATGACAACAGTGGAGGTTCCATACCATGGACAACAGCACATCTTGATATCACCAGTGTTGCGCCACAGTCAGGCTTCAAGATCCGGTTCAGGGCCAATGGTATAAATAGTGACTATATCGACTGGTGGGATATTGACAACGTAAAAGTCATCGAAGCGACAGCTCCGCATGATCCGTGTATTATCGGTTACGAAGTTTACCTGAATAACATAATAGACGGGTTTACTCCGGATACCTCATATGTGATACCGGTATCGCATGTATCCTACGGTACATCGTATACGGTATGTGCAGCGACGATATACGGAAGCGGGTATTCCGCACAGGACTGCACCACATGGACGGATCATTTCCTGTGTCCGCCGGACACTGTGGCAGCCACACAGCTGGATTGTTCAGTGCTGGTGACCTGGCATAAGCCGAATTGCGGAGGATGCAACCTTAAGACATACCGTTATGATGACAATACGGCAGGAGATGGGTATAGTGCCCTCAATTACCTGATGGGTAATTATTTCCCGATAGGTTCGTACGTATCCGGGGTGATACAGTCAGTAGACATGTATTTCTCGTCAAATAGTTCAACAACAGCCCAGACATTAACAGCGTACATATACAAGAGTGACCAGACCACGATACTGGGATCGGCAACTTTTGTCAATAATGGCGCAGCCTGGCCTGCAGGTACATGGGATAATGTGGTATTCAATAATATAGCATATACAGGGCCATTTTATGTCATGGTACAGATGGGTGCATCAAGTTTTGCAAACTTCTTTGATATTGATAACTCTACAACCTATCCTGGGTTCTCACAGGGACTTGGCTATGTTGTCGAGAGTGGGGTATGGTACCTTGTAGCACCAGCATTTGGATATGATGCTATAGCGACATTCATGGAACGGGTGAATGTATGTGAGAACAACAAGGACAAGGATACACCTGTAACAACGATCTATCCTCCGCAATCGCCGGTAGCGCCGCAGTCCAACAGCACAAGATCGGCAGGAGCCATAACGGATGGATCGAATGTTGTATCAGATCCACCGAATGGTTATTATAATACGCCGGAGACGCCAACAGCAGCGCCGACAGTAATGGGATATGCCATATACCGTAATGGTGCGAATATTGCCTATATGCCGTACCCGGATACAACGCAATACTATGATTATAACCTGGCACCGGGGACTTATAAGTATACGGTAAGTGCCAAGTACAGCACAGGAGTTGCAGCTCCATGGGGGCCGACATTCTTCTCACGGAAAGCAGCGCCACCGGCTACAGTTACAGTAGCATGCGGCTATCCATTGCCATTCTTTGAACCATGGGATAATGATTCATGGTCATACCAGCAATGGACATTCTCGCCGAGTCAGAGCAACTGGTTCCTGGATACCCAGGTAGGAGACCCGGTACCGAGTGCCGACTTCTCATGGCAGCCGGTCATAACCAACTACAGCAGTTCACTGGTCACCCCGAATATCAATGCCTCGGCATGGACGTGTGCAGATATTTACTGTGACTTTGATCTTAAGCTGGTAGACCTGCATGCCACAGGTACAGAAAAGATGGACGTTGATGTGCTTGTAGGTGGCAGTTGGCAGAACAAAGCTGAATATTCTGATTCAGGTTCATTCAACTGGACACTGAAGCATGTTAATATCTCAGCAGCGATGGGCAAAGGCTTCCAGGTACGTTTCCGCGCCAATGGTGCAAATTCAGGGAACATACTGCACTGGTATGTTGATAACATCCATATCTATGGTGTTTGCAGGCCTCCGACGTTACTTACAGGACATGAGAACCAGTTTGTCACATCGCTGACATGGCATGCACCGAAATGCCCGGCCAGTTGTGGTCTGAAGTCATACATATTTGATGATGGGACAGCAGGAGATGGATACGCCAGTTACTACTATATGGGTGACTATTTCCCGATCTCATCGGGTGCCGGCGGAGTAATAAAATCACTGGATATGGCATTTTCATCAAATGCCAGTACAACAACGCAGTCAATTATAGCGTACTTCTATAAGCCGGACCAGACCACGATCTTTGGTCAGTCACCGGCATTCATGAATACGGGAGCTACCTGGCCTGCACTTACATGGGATAATGTGGTTATTCCAGTGATATTCCATACACGGGGCCATTCTATGTCATGCTGGCGATGCCGACATCAAGTTTTGCAAACTATTTTGATGTTGATATAACTACAACCTACCCTGGGTATTCACAGGGACTTGGTTATGTTATTGAAAGCGGGGTGTGGAGTTTGGTAGCACCTACATTTGGATATGATCCGATAGCAACATTCCTGGAAAGGGTCAATGTATGTGAAAATGGGGCCAAGGATAAAGATGCTCCGATCACGACGATTGATCCTACGCAGCTGCCGACATTCAGCAGCAATAGACATTTGGGTAACGCGCTTAACTTAAGTTCAGTACCAGCAAATCCGAATGCCCAGGCACAGCCGCCGCGTCCATATGTTTCACCGGACAGCCCGATGGGGTCACAGAAGGAAGGGTTCAATATTTACCGTGCTGATACGACGAGCACTATGTTCACAGTGATCGGACATAATGCTAATGGTGACACTACCTACACGGATACCCATCCAAGTACGACACAGGGTCCATACTCATGGAGATACTACGTTACAGCAGTATTCCAGGATTCATTGAACCCGGGGCCACCATGGCTTTGCGAACCGTCATCAGATACAATAACGATCATGTTCCCGGCAGTAGGTATCAACGAGCTGACCAACACGATCTCCTTGTATCCGAATCCGGCCAACGATGTTGTGAATATTGTATCATCGAACGACATCAAAACGATTGAAGTTCTGGACTATGTAGGACAGATGATCTACAAGAATAATGCAGTAGATCTGAAGGTCACACAATTGAATGTAGCCAGCTTCAGTGCAGGAGTTTACTTTGTTAAGATCACCACATCCAATGGTATCAAGACCTCTAAACTCACGGTGACACACTAAATCCTTAATTGGAATAAAATGAAAAAGGCCCGCTTAGGCGGGCCTTTTTTTATTTTTGTTATCCTGGTTAATGTGTTGTATTTCAATAGAATATCAAATAAAATAATGACGAATCTAAAAAAAATATGTTTTGATTCAAAATCTTTATTAATTTTGTGCACGAGTTAAAAAAGGAAAAATTTGAAAGACTTTTCTTCATATAATCAATTAATCATTTTAATTGATCCCTTATATATTCTTTCTGTTATTAATTAAAACAATCAAACCTTATGAGAAATGTTACGAAGTATTTATCAATGTTGATAGTTGTACTATCGATGTTGGTATTTTCCTCTCAGACCAGGGCCGTTGTCCTTCTTACTGAAGGATTCAACACATCTCCTGCAGGCACGAATACGCCTCCTGCAGGCTGGGGTCTTGACGTTATTACAGGTTCAAACATCACCTACTACATGACGCAAGGCACCTGGCCAACCGTTAATCCTTTTGAAGGAGCAGAGTTGGTTGATTTTGAGTCATTTTCTTACTCAACTGGCTCTAACCGTTTAAAGAGGACCACCGCGACCTCAACCGTAGGATACAATAATATCACGGTTGATTTCGAATGGTACACTGATAACGGTTATTCAACTACGTGTGATGACGTACAGGTTCAATGGTCGACAGATGGATCAACATGGACGAATGCAGGTTCCGCAATTTGCCGGAATGCAGCAACAGACCAATGGGTTCTCGAAACCGTTCCACTTCCTGCAGGCGCCAACGGCCAGGCAACACTTTATGTTGGTTTGTTATTTACTTCTGCATATGGCGATGACTGTCACCTGGACCTTTTACATATTAATGGGACGGTATCGGCAACCGGCACTCTTACCGGAACGGTAACAAACTGTGTATCCTCCGGGGTCAATGCAGGTGTGAACGTATATTGCGGTGGCGTAGGCCCGGCTGTAACAAATGCCGCTGGGGTTTACACCCTTCCCAATATCCCGATAGGTTTACAGCCTGTTTCAGCAGTCAAGGCTGGCTATACAACTTATACCGGCACTACGACTATTGTTACAAACACAACTACCACTGACAATTTCTGCATGAACCCGCTACCCGCCATACTTACGGGTATAGTGACCAATGCTGCCAACGGCAATCCTGTTGTCGGCGCCTTTGTTACGTGGGGGACTTATAACGCCTGGTCGGTAGCAGGCGGTGTTTACAGCATGAATGTCTATGCAGCAGGCACCAACGCAGTAGGGGCCACCAAGGATGGTTTCACCGTGTTCAGCCAACCGGGTATCACAATAAACCCACCGTCTCCGCCCAATTACATACAGAACATTGCCTTACAGGAACTCACATCTCCTGTTGGGACCCCGTTCGTGGCTGCCTTAAATACACCACAGACAGCCGTGAACCTGAACTGGGGATTGCCGACAGCAGACTATGACCTGATCTATGATGACGGTATCCAGGATAACTTCGGGATCTATGTATCCGGGAACAGCGCTAACATGAATGCTGTGAGGTTTACCCCGCTTGCATATCCTCTGATCATCAAGGGATTCTTCCTGAACATAGGTGTTGCCAGCAACTACCCGACAGGCGCCAATCCTTTCAGCCCGGTAGCAATAGCTATTTACAATGAAGTTGGCGGTTTGCCTGGTGCACAACTTGCAACACCCACCACGATCACACCATCGGCATACGGATGGACAAGAGCCAGCTTTAATTCGGCGGTTACCATTACAAGTGGTAATTTCTATATCGTTATGATGCAGCTGGGCACAGACCTGGCATCACCGGGTATTGCCATCGACACCACTGTTTACCAGATGAGGAGCTACTCCAAGATGGGGATATTACCGTGGTTACCAGCCCCCGGCAACTATATGATCCGTGCCTGGGTGAACGGGTCAGGCGGGCCGTTGTTAATGACAAGCGGAGAGCCGAGGACCATAACAGCATCACCGGTACCGGGAATGATCTATGAATATACCCCATCCACAGTAACAGGAGTGGAAGGCAGCCCGAAAGTATATCCCGAAGGGCCGGCCGGACCGGATAACCTGTTAGGATACCAGGTATGGCGTTTGCTTCAGGGCCAGGAAGCAACACCGGCACTGTGGACATCTGTTGGCAATACAACAGGCCTCACAATGATCGACAATTCATGGCCGAGCCTGCCATGCGATCCATATGAATGGGCAGCAGAAGCACAATATACCTTCAACCGCTGGTCAGTTGCCACATTCTCAAATGCATTAGGCAAATGCTGGACCTGCACGGTGACGGTCAATGTTGCCCTGAGCTGCGACAGTGCAACCACTGCCGGCACAGTAGTGACATTTACGAACCTGGGAAGCATGATACCTGATACGATCTACACCCATGTGATGGATGCATCAGGGACCTGGGTCAAGACCAATTTCTGGAAAGGGAATTATACGCTGACAGTACAGAAATTTGACTATCAGACGTATACACAGACGCCGATCAGCATCATGGGCGATATGACCTTCAATGTTACGCTGCTCCAGCTTAAGGCAGCTCCGACAAACATCGTGGTTCACGATACGGATGCATTGGTTCATTATGGCCCGCTGGTCAACTGGAACCCTGCCGTATTTACTATACCGCTCTTAAACGAACCATTCGCCAGCAGCTTTGCAACCAACGGATGGGTGGCAGACCCGGGAAGCAACTGGGCATGGAATGCCGCAGACGGTAACCCCGGAGGATGCGCTGAGTTTTATTTTTACCCGATACTGTCAAACTACAGCCAGTCACTGACGAGCAAGACTCTGGTAGGAGCCAATTCTCCATTCCTGAAACTGCAGTATGACTATTACCTGCTCAATTACGGGACCACAACCCTGGAACAGATGGCAGTTGAAGTGTGGAACGGAACGACCTGGAATAAAGTTGCCAATTATGACAACAGTGGAGGTTCCATACCATGGACAACAGCACATCTTGATATCACCAGTGTTGCACCACAGTCAGGTTTCAAGATCCGGTTCAGGGCCAATGGTATAGATAGTGACTATATCGACTGGTGGGATATTGACAACGTAAAAGTCATCGAAGCGACAGCTCCGCATGATCCGTGTATTATCGGTTACGAAGTTTACCTGAATAACATAATAGACGGGTTTACTCCGGATACCTCATATGTGATACCGGTATCGCATGTATCCTACGGTACATCGTATACGGTATGTGCAGCGACGATATACGGAAGCGGGTATTCCGCACAGGACTGCACCACATGGACGGATCATTTCCTGTGTCCGCCTGACACCGTGGCAGCCACACAGCTGGATTGTTCAGTGCTGGTGACCTGGCATAAGCCGAATTGCGGAGGATGCAACCTTAAGACATACCGTTATGATGACAATACGGCAGGAGATGGATATAGTGCCCTCAATTACCTGTTGGGTAATTATTTCCCGATAGGTTCGTACGTATCCGGGGTAATACAGTCAGTAGACATGTATTTCTCGTCAAATGCTTCGACATCAGCCCAGACATTAACAGCGTACATATACAAGAGTGACCAGACCACGATACTGGGATCGGCAACTTTTGTCAATAATGGCGCAGCCTGGCCTGCAGGTACATGGGATAATGTGGTATTCAATAATATAGCATATACGGGGCCATTTTATGTCATGGTACAGATGGGTGCATCAAGTTTTGCAAACTTCTTTGATATTGATAACTCTACAACCTATCCTGGGTTCCCAGCAGGACTTGGCTATGTTGTCGAGAGTGGAGTGTGGGGGCTTGTAGCACCAGCATTTGGATATGATGCTATAGCGACATTCATGGAGCGGGTCAATGTATGTGAGAACAACAAGGACAAGGATACACCTGTAACAACGATCTATCCTCCGCAATCGCCGGTACTGCCGCATTCCAACAGCACAAGATCGGCAGGAGCCATAACGGATGGATCGAATGTTGTATCAGATCCACCGAATGGTTATTATAATACGCCGGAGACGCCAACAGCAGCGCCGACAGTAATGGGATATGCGATATACCGTAATGGTGCGAATATTGCCTATATGCCGTACCCGGATACAACGCAATACTATGATTATAACCTGGCACCGGGGACTTATAAGTATACGGTAAGTGCCAAGTACAGCACAGGAGTTGCAGCTCCATGGGGGCCGACATTCTTCTCACGGAAAGCAGCGCCACCGGCTACAGTTACAGTAGCATGCGGCTATCCATTGCCATTCTTTGAACCATGGGATAATGATTCATGGTCATACCAGCAATGGACATTCTCGCCGAGTCAGAGCAACTGGTTCCTGGATACCCAGGTAGGAGACCCGGTACCGAGTGCCGACTTCTCATGGCAGCCGGTGATAACCAACTACAGCAGTTCACTGGTCACCCCGAATATCAATGCCTCGGCATGGACGTGTGCAGATATTTACTGTGACTTTGATCTTAAGCTGGTAGACCTGCATGCCACAGGTACAGAAAAGATGGACGTTGATGTGCTTGTAGGTGGCAGTTGGCAGAACAAAGCTGAATATTCTGATTCAGGTTCATTCAACTGGACACTGAAGCATGTTAATATCTCAGCAGCGATGGGCAAAGGCTTCCAGGTACGTTTCCGCGCCAATGGTGCAAATTCAGGGAACATACTGCACTGGTATGTTGATAACATCCATATTTATGGTGTTTGCAGGCCTCCGACGTTACTTACAGGACATGAGAACCAGTTTGTCACATCGCTGACATGGCATGCACCGCAATGCCCGGCCAGTTGTGGTCTGAAGTCATACATATATGATGATGGGACAGCAGGAGATGGATACACCAGTTACTACTATATGGGTAACTATTTCCCGATCTCATCGGGTGCCGGCGGAGTAATAAAATCACTGGATATGGCATTTTCATCAAATGCCAGTACAACAACGCAGTCAATTATAGCGTACTTCTATAAGCCGGACCAGACCACGATCTTTGGTCAGTCACCGGCATTCATGAATACGGGAGCTACCTGGCCTGCACTTACATGGGATAATGTGGTTATCAATGATCTAAATTACACGGGGCCATTCTATGTCATGCTTGCATTCCCGACATCAAGTTTTGCAAACTATTTTGATGTTGATATAACTACAACCTACCCAGGGTATTCACAGGGACTTGGTTATGTTATTGAAAGCGGGGTGTGGAGTTTGGTAGCACCTACATTTGGATATGATCCGATAGCAACATTCCTGGAAAGGGTCAATGTATGTGAAAATGGGGCCAAGGATAAAGATGCTCCGATCACGACGATTGATCCTACGCAGCTGCCGACATTCAGCAGCAATAGACATTTGGGTAACGCGCTTAACTTAAGTTCAGTGCCAGCAAACCCGAATGCCCAGGCACAGCCGCCGCGTCCATATGTTTCACCGGACAGCCCGATGGGATCACAGAAGGAAGGGTTCAATATTTACCGTGCTGATACGACGAGCACTATGTTCACAGTGATCGGACATAATGCTAATGGTGACACTACCTACACGGATACCCATCCAAGTACGACACAGGGTCCATACTCATGGAGATACTACGTTACAGCAGTATTCCAGGATTCATTGAACCCGGGGCCACCATGGCTTTGCGAACCGTCATCAGATACAATAACGATCATGTTCCCGGCAGTAGGTATCAACGAGCTGACCAACACGATCTCCTTGTATCCGAATCCGGCCAACGATGTTGTGAATATTGTATCATCGAACGACATCAAAACGATTGAAGTTCTGGACTATGTAGGACAGATGATCTACAAGAATAATGCAGTAGATCTGAAGGTCACACAATTGAATGTAGCCAGCTTCAGTGCAGGAGTTTACTTTGTTAAGATCACCACATCCAATGGTATCAAGACCTCTAAACTCACGGTGACACACTAAATCCTTAATTGGAATAAAATGAAAAAGGCCCGCCTAAGCGGGCCTTTTTTTTATCTTTGTACTTAATGATATCAGTAAATAACCTGTCTGTCCAGTTTGGTGGAACTCCATTATTTGATCATGTTTCTTTCATAATCAATGATAGAGACAGGATAGGTCTGGTGGGTAAAAACGGGGCAGGGAAATCCACTTTACTAAAGATCATAAAAGACATCCAGAAACCGGATGAAGGTGAAGTCGTAGTCCCTTCCGGTCATACCATTGGCTACCTTCCGCAGGAAATGATACCTGATAGCACTCGAACCGTTGTGGAAGAAGCTATGAGTGCATTCTCTGAGATTCTCGGGATAAAAGAAAAAATTCAATCACTTGAACATGAAATAAAGATCCGCACGGACTTTGATTCAGATGGTTACCACGATCTTATCCGGAAGCATTCAGAATCTTATGAGCGGTTCAACCTGCTCGAAGGGTCATCTGTTCAAACCAATACCGAAAAGGTCCTTACCGGCCTGGGATTCGATATCAAGGACTTTACCCGTCCGATGGACCAATTCAGCAGCGGCTGGCAAATGAGGGTCGAACTTGCAAAGATCCTGCTGCGCGTTCCTGATGTTGTGCTCCTTGATGAACCTACCAACCACCTCGATATCGAATCCATTGAATGGCTGGAAAACTTCCTTATCGATTATAAGGGAGCTGTTGTTCTTGTGTCACACGACCGTGCTTTTCTTGACAATGTCACCAAAAGAACCGTGGAGATCTCCCTGGGAAAGATATACGATTACCGGGCAAATTATTCAGGTTATATAACCTTGCGTGAAGAGAGGCTCGACAGCCAGGTTGCAACCTATAATAACCAGCAACGGCAGATCAGACAGATCGAGCGCTTCGTAGAACGGTTCCGCTACAAATCTACGAAAGCTGCACAGGTACAATCAAGGATCAAAATGCTTGAAAAGATCGATGAGGTGGAACTTGATGTTTTTGATGAGTCAGCCATTAATTTCAGGTTTCCAAAAGCGCCACATTCAGGAAAGATCATTCTTGAAGCGAAACATATCTCCAAAGATTTTCCTCAGAAAAAGGTCTTGGATGACCTTAATTTTTCTGTGATAAAGAACGACCGGATCGCATTTGTAGGAAAAAACGGTGAAGGAAAAACAACATTGTCGAAAATCATCACCAGGCAAACCCCACACGCTGGAGACCTTAAATACGGTCACAATGTGGTAATTGGTTATTATGCCCAGGATCAATCAGATCTCCTTGATCCTGACCGGACGGTTTTCCAGACCATTGATGATATCGCAACAGGTGATATCCGCCCCCGGATTAGGACTATCCTCGGAGGTTTTCTGTTTAGCGGAGATGAGATAGATAAAAAAGTTAAAGTCCTTTCAGGTGGCGAAAAATCTAGGCTCTCACTGGCAAAGCTGCTGCTGATACCATCGAACCTGCTTATCCTTGATGAGCCGACCAATCATCTCGATATGAATTCGAAAGATATCTTGAAGAATGCACTTCTCCAATATGACGGGACCCTCATCGTAGTTTCACATGACCGTGATTTTCTCAAGGGTCTTACTAACAGGATTTTCGAATTTCGTGGGGGTGCGATAAAGGAATATCTTGGCGATATCTATGATTTCCTGCAGGCACGTAAGATCCAGACTTTATCCCAACTGGAGATGGTAGAGAAAGATACCGACACTGAATCTGCCAGAAGATCATCCGCCAACAAAGTTTCTTGGGAGAAACGAAAAGACTTCAAAAAAGAGATCAGGAAGATACAGAACCAGATCGCTAAATCAGAAAACGAGATCGAAAGACTCGAAGATGAAATCAGACAGACAGAAGAAATGTTGGTCCAACCTGAAAAATTTAAAGATAAGGTTTTGGGGGGCCAGCTTTACAATGAATATGAGAAATGGAAATCCCTTCTGGATAAAGAGATGAAGAAATGGGAAGCACTTCATCTTGACTTTGAGGAACTTCAAAAAAGGAATCCGGATAAAGAGACTCAGTCACCAGGCTGAAAGTCAGAAATCCCTTTTTAACATTTTATTCGCAAAAGAAACAAGTACTTTTTTGCTGCCTTCCCCCGCGTGGATATGGTCAAGCGATTGTAACCCCTTTGAAAAATATCTCCCGATCTCATCAAGGGTGATCTCCCTGATCCTTAATGACTGATAAACTTTTTTTATCCTGTCAATCTTTTCTTTTCCAGGCAAAGATTGATCTGAAAAGCATTGATCCAGCTCTGATCTTTCATGGTGAGGAGCAATTTCATAAGCTTTTAACAAAAGGAATGTTTTTTTCCCCGAAAGAATATCACCACCAATCTCCTTCCCGAACTTTTGTTCATCACCAAAAACATCCAGAAGGTCATCCTGGAGCTGGAAAGCCAGACCAATGTTCTCGCCGAATGAATTTATCTTAGCCGTCTCAGGTGCAGGGGCATATGCGAGGATGGCGCCAAGTTTGAGGCTGCAGCCGATCAGAACTGCTGTTTTCAGCCGGATCATTTCAAGGTATTCACCGATCTCGACGACTTCCTGGGTCTCAAAATTCATATCATATTGCTGACCCTCACAAACCAGGCGTGCCGTATGTGTAAATTCAAATAACGCCGTGGGGAGCACGTCAGGATCTAACTGGGAGAGATACTCGCAGGCAAGGGCAAACATGGTGTCTCCCGAAAGTATAGCAATACTGGTATTCCATTTCCTGTAAACTGTTTCCTTTCCGCGGCGCAAAGGCGCCCGATCCATGATATCGTCATGAAGAAGGGTAAAATTGTGAAAAAGTTCAATAGCTAATGCTGCCGGTATTACCTTCTGAATATTTCCACCGAATAAGTCACAACCAAGAAATACGAGCAACGGGCGCAGGCGTTTTCCGCCCAGATCAAGTGTGTAAGTGATAGGATCATAAAGCTCAGAAGGTTCACGGGCAAACGATGCCGGATTGAATACCTTGCTGATTATTTTCTGCAGCTCGGTGATGGAATGCATGGATCAGGAAGTATAAGGGTCATTGATCATGTTCAAAAGGTACTGTCCGTAACCGCTTTTCATCAGCGGCTGTGCAATCTTTTCGAGTTGTTCGCGGTCGATAAAATTCATACGGTAAGCAACTTCTTCAATACATCCGATCTTTAAACCCTGCCGGTTCTCAATAACTTCAACAAATTGTGAAGCCTGCAAAAGTGAACTGAAAGTACCCGTGTCCAGCCAGGCAACACCCCGGCTTAGCACACCGACCTTCAGCTTGCTTTGCTGAAGGTAATGCCGGTTAACATCGGTAATCTCATATTCCCCACGGGCACTGGGTCTTATATTCCGCGCAACTTCAAGCACAGAATTATCATAAAAATAAAGACCGGGAACTGCAAAGTTCGATTTGGGATGCATCGGCTTCTCTTCAATGGAAATTGCTTTCAGGAGATTGTCGAACTCGACCACCCCATAACGCTCAGGATCATTTACATGGTAGGCGAAAACCACTCCTCCGTCAGGATCATTGTTCTCCTGCATAAGTTGGGGCAGACCACGACCATAAAAAATATTATCACCGAGGATCAGCGCTACTTTCTCTTTTCCAACAAACTTGTCTCCGATCACAAAAGCCTGTGCAAGTCCATTCGGGACCACCTGTTCTTGGTAAGAAAATGAACAGCCAAGCTGTGACCCGTCACCAAGTAATCGTTCAAAACTTGGAAGATCAAATGGCGTGGAAATGATGAGGATCTCCCTGATCCCTGCTGTCATGAGCACTGACAGGGGATAGTAGATCATCGGTTTATCATAGACCGGCATCAATTGTTTACTCACAGCCAAGGTCAGTGGGTGGAGACGGGTGCCAGAACCACCAGCCAGAATAATTCCTTTCATGTGCTGACTTTTTTATTTTCTTCCTCCCAATCCTTATGCTCAATTTTTAATTCTTCAAGCTCAATATCATCCTCATCTTCATAGATATCAAGGATCGGTTTTTTAAAGGATTTCGTAGTGCTCCACTGATCAAGAGTCAAAAGGAGGGAAGGAAGTATGAACATGTTCAGAAGGCCTGCAATTAACAATGTGAAGGAAATGAGAAAGCCAAGGGCCTGGGTCCCTCCAAAAGAAGAAAGCACGAAGATCCCGAATCCAAAGAAAAGAACTGTGGAGGAATAGATCATACTGTATCCCGTTTCTTCCAGGGCAGAGATGACTGAAAATGAAATATCTCCGTGTGAATGTTTCAACTGAAGCCTGTAACGGGAAAGATACTGTATCGAGTTATCCACAGAGATACCAAGTGCAATACTAAAGATCAGGATGGTGGAAGGCTTGATCGGAATTCCCGCAAACCCCATCAGCGCTCCTGTCATCAATTGGGGTATAAGATTGGGTATCAGAGAAATAAGGATCATCCTCCAGGAAGTAAATAAAAATGCAAGCAACATGGCGATCACTATCACTGCAAGCAAAATGCTTTCCCACAGATTGCGGATAAGGAAATTAGTTCCCTTCAGAAAAACAACACTCGTCCCCGTGATGATCACCTTGTATTTTGCAGGATTAAAAATGGAATCCACCTTTGGCTTCAGACTCTTCTGTATTCGATCGATATCTTTTGTCCCTATATTGGCCATCTGAACAGAAATCCGGGTCACCTGGTAGTTTGAATCGATAAAATTCTTGAGGAGATTTTTTTTCTTTGACTTCATGTCGGGAATGTAACTGCCCATAAAGGTCAGTTCACTGGAACTCGGAAGATGATAGTACCCCGTATCGCCGTTGTAAAATGCCTGCCTTGCAGTCTTAATAACCTCCACAACAGATAAAGGTTTTGAAAGTTCAGGAAAGGTGGCCAGGGTGTCCTGAAGACGATCAATACGCTTAAGTGTGGATAGGGTCAGGGCTCCCTTCTTCTTTTTCGTATCCACAGTGATCTCGAGCGGCATAATCCCTTTAAAATTCTTTTCAAAGAACATCAGGTCGACATAAAGAGCATCATGTTTCGGAATGTCATCCACGATCTTCCCGCTTGTATGCAGGCGCACTACACCAAACACCGCAATGAGTATGAAGATGCCGGTGAACAGGTAGATGGTGGTCCTCCGTGTTTTGACTATGATCACTGCCTTATCAATGACAATTTTGGCAAGACTGGCTTCCTGGTGGCGAATATCTTTCGTTTGCGGAGGCTTAAGATAACTGAAAAAAATTGGGACCAACGTAAGGGAAAGAACATAGACCACCATAATATTCAAGGAAGCAATGGCCCCGAATTCAACAAGGAGCTTGTTGTTGGTGATTATAAAAGCAGCGAACCCTGTTGCAGTGGAAGCATTGGTGAGGAGGTTAGCTTTGCCAATCCGTTCAATTACCCTTGAAAGTGATTTCGCTTTGTTCTTATGATGCCTGAATTCATAATGGTACTTGTTGAGCAGGAAAATACAATTTTCCACACCTATTACGATGATCAGCGGTGGAATGATCCCTGTGAGGATGGTGATCTTGTATCCAAACAGAACCATCATTCCCATTGCCCAGATCACGCCGATCACAATAATAATCATTGGAAATAGTACTGCCTTGTAAGAGCGAAAGAATATATAAAGGAATACGGCTGCCACCAATAATGCAAGCAACACAAAGAGCTTCAACTCATGCTCAACTTTTTTTGACGTGATCGTCCGGATATAAGGCAACCCGGAATAATGGATCCCTGTATGGAATCTGATCCCAAAACTATCTGCCGTCGCCGTTATATCGTGGATCAGGGGAACCCTGCGTTTGCTGTTGATATCCTCTTTATTGATGGTAACCATCATAAGAGTTGCCCCTGTCTTCCTGTTAAAGATCAGGTTATCATAAAGGGGAAGGGAATAGATCAGGTTTTTCAGGCTATCCAGTTCTTGCTGGCTTTTTGGTTTTACCGGACATATGTATTTGAACTCGAACTTTTTAATGGAGTCATTCTTTCGAAGCATGTACAAACGGGTGTTTGAGACTACTTCTTCCACTCCCTGGATATTGCGGATCTTATTGCAAAGATCAAACCAGGCGTTGAATTTATCCAGGGTATATAGATTTTTATCCTGGATGCCGATAAACATTACAGTGCCATCTTCTCCGAACTGTTTTTTAAAATTATCATAAACAATGATCGTTGAATCAGATGTAGGAAGCATCCTTACCATATCGTAGGAAAGCACCACCTCACGGGCTTTGTACCCCATAAAAAGTGTCAGAATCCCGATCGCAATCAGGATCCCGACACGGTCACGTAAAATATGACGGACGAGAAAACTCCACACAGTAGTAAAATTAAGCTTCGAAGATAAGATTTTATCCTGAAAGTTAATTTGAAATACTCAATTATCTCACGAATCTCGGTATTTTTGTGCCGTCTTCTGTAGGCGCCTGCTAAATCTGTTGTAAATAAGATGGGAGAAAATTCAAAAGTCAACCAACAAATTCAAGTGAAAAAAATCCTTTTCATTGATTCTGCCCATCCCTTGATCTGTGAAGAATTAACCGCTAATGGATATATATGCGGGTTTTTTTTAAATTCACAAAGGGAAGAGTTAATGAAACTTGTTCATCAGTACTTCGGCATTATCATCCGGAACAGGATCAAACTTGATGAAGAATTTCTCTCAAAAGCAGATAATTTGAGGTTCATCGGACGGGTGGGGGCCGGCATGGAAAACATTGATCTACAGTATGCGGAGAGCAAGGGAGTGCTTTGTTTCAATTCACCGGAGGGTAACCGTGATGCCGTGGGAGAGCATACAACCGGAATGCTGCTTTCAATGATGAATAATCTTCACCGGGCCGATCGCCAGGTCAGACAAGGAATCTGGGAACGCGAGGAAAACAGGGGAACAGAGATCCAGGGTAAAACAATAGGAATTATTGGATATGGCAATATGGGAAGCGCTTTTGCACAGCGTTTGCGCGGGTTTGATACCAATGTCATCTCTTATGATAAATATAAAAAGAATTATTCTGACGGAAATACCCGCGAAACCACACTTGAAAAGATATTCGAATTGGCCGATATTGTAAGCATACATGTTCCGCTTACAGATGAGACACGGTTTATGTGTAACAATACTTTCTTTGAACAATTCAAAAAAAATATCTGGTTTATCAATACGTCCCGCGGGGCTATCGTGAATACCGCCGATCTTGTGAATCAGCTCAGGTCAGGCAAGATCATTGGCGCCGCATTGGATGTGTTGGAATATGAAGATTCCTCTTTTGAGAACCTGCCGGAACGGTTTCATAAGACATTTAGTTTCCTCTCAGGATTGGATAATGTCATTCTGACCCCGCATATTGCCGGGTGGACAGTTGAGTCAAATATTAAACTTGCAAAAGTGCTGGTGGAAAAGATCTTAAAAGCTTTTAATCATAATTTGTAAAAAAAATGAAACTGGAACAAAAATTATTCAAGGGAAAAACACTGGCAATATTATCCGGCGGGGGAGATACCCCTGCGATTAACCATAGTATTGAATCGATAAGGAACCGCGCCTCCCTGCTTGGCTTCAGGGTATATGGTGTAAGGAAAGGCTGGAAAGGCCTGCTTGGAGAAGGCGAAATTGTGGATTTGACCAATCAGCCTTACGATGGCTGGTACGGTGGTAGTGCGTTGCGTTCCAGCCGGACAAACCCATTCCCATCAAAAAGAAATCCTGAATCCAGGGTCCCACAGGTCTTAAAAAACCTCGATCGTTATAAGATAGATGTTCTGGTGACGATTGGCGGTGATGACACCAATGGTGCCGCCAAACGTCTTTTTGAAACAGAAGGCATTCCTGTCATTGGATATCCGAAAACAATTGATAATGATCTGCGTACACGAACTATGCACAAATACAGAGGAAAAGAGATCGAAGCAGTACTTTGCCCTGGGTTTCCTTCTGCAGCAAAAGCCATCTCTGAATTCACTTCAAAAATAAAAACAACCGCAGAATCACATTCGCGCATTATTGTTTTGGAGATCATGGGGAGAGATGCAGGATGGCTGGCTGGCAGCGCAGTGTTCGGAGGAGCAACACTTGGGCTGGTCCCCGAGTTTGAAATAACAAAAGAGAGAAAAGAAGCTTTCTTTGAAACCATAAAAGAAGCTTATATGAAATCCCGTAATAAGTACCTCGTCATTCCTGTTTCGGAAGGAGTGAGATGGTTTAATGAAAAAACAGGGAAAGTTGATGTCATTTATGCGAGTCCTGAGGTTGATGAATACGGCCACCCCCGGTTCGGAGGCATCAGTGGTATTATTGCTTCTGAGATATATTCGAAGCTGGGGATTGAAGCCCGTGCCCAGATCTCAGGGTACTATCCACGCTGCGGACACTGCCGGAAATATGATCGCCGCCTGACAGCTGCCCTTGCAGATAAGGTTGTCGACCTGCTTATCCGTGAGGATTACGGGCAAATGCCTGTCCTGAAAAAAATCGTTCCCTTCATGGAACTGGAAGAGTTTAATACAACCTCTATTGATATGGGAACCATTGGAAATAAAGCTCTTTCTGCAGAATACTATAACATCGAAAAATTCACTTTCACAGATGCCTACAAAGATTTCCTTGGCAATATACTGGAACAGCCTAATATTGAAGATTTTAAGTATGATTTCCCCGCAGTTAAACCCGAAATATAACTGGCGGACTGGTATGTCTAAACTCCGGGAGGAGAAGCAAAAAATGATTATTTTAAGACCAGGTGGATAGTGCTCCTGGTCTTTTGTTCCATCAGTACTTTCCTGTCTTTTGTAACACGGCTGATGGCGGCAGGGTTATAATGACGTATGGTCAGTAATTCAACATTCTCGTTATATCGCAGAGTGTAATTTTCCTTAAGCGCAGCCAAAACATCCGGTCCTGCCAGACGATCAGAATCCACACAGATTGTGAACGAAATTGCCGAATTCTGCATAACGTTCACTTTTACACGATGTTTCGCGAGGAGATCAAAGATCTGGCTAAGGTTTTCTTCTACGATAAAAGAAAAGTCCTTTGGTGAAATGGAGATCAGTACCTGGTTCCGTTTCAGAATATAAATGGGATGCAACACCTTCCAGTTTGCCAGATTTTCAATAGTCGTTCCACCCTGCTCAGGTCGTAAAAAAGATTTTACATATAGTTTGATGTTAGCATTCTCAAGTGGCTTAATGGTCTTCGGATGGATCACGGAAGCACCGTAATAAGCAAGTTCAATGGCTTCCCTGTAAGAAAGGATTTCCAACTTCCTGGCATTTTTAAACCATTTAGGATCAGCATTCATGACACCTGGAACATCCTTCCAGATTGTCACTTCTTTCGTTTTCAGAGAATGAGCAACGATTGCGGCAGAAAAATCTGATCCTTCCCTTCCCAGTGTAGTTGTATTTCCATTCCTGTCGCCGGCAATAAATCCCTGAATTACCGCTACTTTTCTGGTTGAATCATCTCCGGTAAAATAATCTTTCATTTTCGACCGGAGCTTTCTTCCTGTATAGTCCCAATCCACATTTGCATTACAGTAAGAGGAATCAGTACGGATCAATTCACGGGCATCAAAGAGGCTGCTTGAAATACCTGAAAATGTGAGATAATGTTGAACAATGGTTGTTGCAAAGAGTTCACCGTAACTTACCACCTGGTCGTATTCAAAAGTATACTCCGGTTGTTTTCCCCTGGTGAGATGCTTTCTCCGCAGGTACCCGCGCAGATGCTCAAAAAGATCTTCAGTTTCGGAAAAAACCGGGTGATCTTTTGCGGGGAATAATTCATGAAGGATATCAAAGTGGAACGCCTTGATCCGGTTATAAGTTTCTATCAATGGGATCGCATCATCCAGCATGTAAAAACCCAGTAATTCTTCAAGGGCGTTGGTCGTTTTTCCCATTGCTGAAAGGATGATCACAATGTTATCGTCCGGAAAACGATTGATAATGGATGCCACATTCATGACTCCCTTTGTACTGTTCACAGATGCGCCACCAAACTTGAATACTTTGATCTCCATAAAGCAAATGTAGCAATAAATCTCTTGGGGTCAGATTTGAAATACTGAAACTCCTCGCCGCAAGTAGCGGGATATCAAAATAAATTGCATGTTTTCGCTTCAGGACACGGGGAATTGGCCCTCGTCCGCCGGAGGCGGATTAAAACTGGCAGGAACAGAAATAAATAGTTAAGATGGAAGTACTTAGTCTCGGCTTCACGTTTTTTTCATACTTTTGTTTTCCAAGCTGCACATTATGAAATTATTAGTTATCGAAGATGAACCAAAAGTAGCATCCTTTTTGAAACAGGGATTAGAGGAGCATGGATTTGAATTGGATCTTGTCTACGATGGGGAGATGGGAAGAAAATTCGCCTTCGATAATGATTATGACCTGATCCTGCTTGATATTATTATCCCATATATTCACGGGATTGATCTGTGCCGGCAGATCAGAGAAAAAAAACCTGATGTACCGATATTAATGATGACTGCATTAGGGAGAACTGAAGATAAACTTACTGGATTTGAAGCAGGAGCTGATGATTATCTTGTAAAACCTTTTGATTTTAATGAACTCCTTGCAAGAATCAATGCATTAATCAGGAGAAGAACAGGAATCTCTCAGACTTCCAATGTGTTAAAGGTTGAAGATGTCGAACTGAATTTGAACACCCGGATAGCAATAAGGGGAAATAGTAAAATAGAACTTACTGCAAAAGAACTGGCGTTACTTGAACTTTTAATGAGAAATTACGGCAAGGTGCTTTCAAGGGCGGAAATAGCCGAAAAAGTATGGGAGATCAATTTTGACAGAGGAACAAATGTTGTTGATGTCTATATAAATATCCTTAGAAAAAAAATCGATAAAGGGTTTCCTGTTAAACTGATCCATACACGGGTGGGCCTTGGATATATTTTTAATAAAGAGTAGATGAATATTCGTACAAAACTTACACTTCAGTTTGCTGGCATCGTTTTGGTGATTGGTATAATTGCATCAGCTGCGATCTACTTTTCTTCTGCCCGTTACCGTTATGAAGATTTTTATCAAAGACTTCATAGTAAATCTTTAATTACTACGAAGCTTCTGATAGAAGTTGATGAAGTTGATTCAGCATTATTAGCTAAGATTGAAAAGACTAATCCCGTGAATCTGCATTACGAAAAGATCAGGATCTTTAATCAGAAAAATAAACTTATTTATGCTTCTGATAAAGAAAACTCATTAAAAGTCACCAATGAACTGCTTGATAAGATCCGTTTAAATGATGAGATCAGGTATAAACAAGGTGAGGCTGAAGTATTGGGATATATGTATAAATTTAAAAATGGTCATTTCGTAGTAATCATCAGTGCTGTAGATATTAATGGCTTGAAAAGACTGAATAGACTAGAAATTATACTTATTATCGTCTTCAGCTTAAGCATTCTGATATCATTATTATCGGGACGGGCCTTTGCCGGCATGGCCCTCAGACCAATTAAAAAAGTCATTGACCAGGTAAATGAAATAAGCATCAAGAGTTTAAATCTGCGTGTTGATGAAGGAATGGGACGTGATGAGATCTCCAAACTTGCCATTACTTTTAATGATATGCTGAACAGACTTGAAAAATCAGTCTGTGTAATGGATAATTTCATTGCAAATGCATCACATGAACTCAGGACACCGCTGACTGCAATTGCCGGACAATTAGAAGTCGTTTTATTTAAAGACAGGGATCTGGAAAACTATAAAGCGACTGTATCATCGGTTCTGGAAGAGATCAACAACCTGATAATGATATCAAATCGTTTGCTGATACTTGCCCAGGTCAATTCGGAAAAAACAATAAAAGATTTTAAACCACTCAGGATTGATGAACTCATATGGCAATCAAAAGCAGAATTGCAAAGAAGATACCCTGATTATTTTATTGATCTCGAATTAATGACGGATATTGATGATGAGAGTAAGCTCATTGCATCAGGGAATGATCAATTGCTTAAAATAGCAATCATTAACTTAATGGGGAACGCATGTAAGTTCTCACAGGATCATTCAGTTTATGTAAATCTCAGTTATATCAGTAACCAGATCCGGGTCGAATTTAGAGACAATGGTGTCGGTATTCCTTTGGAAGATCAACCATATATATTTGACCCTTTCCATCGTGGTAAGAACGTTTTAAAAATAAAAGGCTATGGGATCGGATTATCACTGGCGGATATGATCATAAAACTTCATAAAGGCAATCTATCATTTTCATCAGTTATAAATGTTGGCTCCACCTTCCTGGTCACGCTTCCTGTTAAAGATCAGAGCTGATCTCTTTCCTTCATCCTGCCTTCTTATTCATTTCTTCGATCTTAATTATTTTTAATTTCTTTTTAATTCATTCTTAATCTCCCGCCAGTTTCAATTCCCTAATATTGTCACGGCGTAATTATTGGAAATAGAGAAGTTTACAAGGATCATCCCTGGATTACAATCCTGGGTTTTTATAGTTGAATTACCCGATAATTCCTGTTTCGTAAGTGGTCCTTTCAAACTTCACCAGTATTTCGCCCGATAAAATCTCTCTGATTATTAATTAATAGTTAAAAACGAATGTTATGACGACAGTTACTAAAGGCTTTCTGGTATGTACTCTTTTTACATCTTTATTTTTGACTTCTTCTGCACAACTACCTTTATTGAATAGTCCAAGGCCTTTAGTGATCCCAACTTATGATGGAAGCGGGCAGGGGATGCATCCCTGTATAATTGATTTTCAATCGCAATACAACAAATCATCATGGGGAGGATATCGGTATTGGATGGTCATGACCCCAGCTCCTTATAAACAAAGGTTTCTTGAAAACCCAAGTTTAATAGGAAGCCAGGACGGGATTCATTGGATAGTTCCTGATGGTATGAAAACCCCTCTCGTTAATTGTACTCCTCCTGAGAATAACGCTGATCCTGATATGATCTATAACCCCACTACCAATGAGTTATGGCTGTACTTCGATCGTGCTAATCATAAACAAAAGGTAGGTGCTATTTTATTAATTAAGATCAAAGAGAATTTTACCATTACTGACCCGCAGGTACTTTTTCAATGGGACCCGCAGAATTTCGATAGCGCTATCGTGTCTCCCTGCATCTGGATGGAATCCCCTTCAAGATGGCATATGTGGGGTGTATTTGTCAATTATCCGAATCCTTTTGTTTATAAATTCAGTTCTGATGGAATTCATTGGGATAAAACAATAATTTGTCAGGATGATAAAGGAGGAGATCCGTTTCCTTCAAAAGGATATCGCCCATGGCATCAGTCATGTAAACCAAATTATAAGGAACATCGCATCGAGTTTATTGTGGCATCGAGAACAAATATCTCGAAGAATTACCCTCAAAGCTTAACCGACTGTTTGGTCTATGCACAATGCCCAATGGATCATCCCGGCATAGTTACACTCCCTTTACAATCTCCGCTTTTAATCAAATCCGATACAGGTTGGGATAATCAGTTGGTCTACAGAACTACTTTTATCATTGATGATATGCATTTTGGATATAGATATCGTATATGGTATTCTGCATGTGATAAAAAAGATCGATGGGGGATAGGCTTTATTCAAGGATTTCTTGGAACTGATAACACGCTGAGCCAACCAAAAAAGATGATCAGTAAATTATATCCTTTGCCTTCCAGGGATAAATGCCTGGTCAAAATACAGGTTCATAAAGTAAAAACCTTAGCCGAACTGGTGTTATATGACCAGTATGGTTCAAGAATTGAATCCCGGCAATTGACCAAAGGAAAAAACAATGTTCATCTGGATCTTTCTCAGTTACAACGAAATACATACTCATATGTCATTAATATCGATAGCACATATATTGAAGGAGATAGAATTCCTCTATTAAGGGAATGAAAATTCTCCAGGGATCACCTGATAGGAATTCGGAAATTTTTCCGGATAATAAAATAATGAAATGCTTTCGATAAAAACAGCGAATTACAACACAACCACAAAACCTGAATAGTAAACAAAATGGCAAAGGTTATCAACGCAAGCCAACACATCTATCATTAGATATCCTTCAAAATGACTGGTATGAACTTATCTGGCTGGTCAATGACATCCTGAACAATCCATTAAATCTTGCTCCTATTCCTCTTCAACCGCTTTCACAGGATTCTTACACCACTTTTTAAGCCTTCAAAATAAGGTCAAAAACCGTTCAGGAAAGGAGATTTTATAACGTCTTTTCCGCACTACCGAAATCCCATATTCCCATATTCCCATATTCCCATATTCCCTCATTCCCAAATTTTCAAATCTTCAAATTTCCAAATCTTCAAATCAATCAACTAGTTAGCTATCGTCCCTCCGTCCAGTCTTTAATTAAACTATACTCGACCTTCGATCAGGCTATACCCATCCCTTATCCCCCCGAAACCCGATCCAAAACCGATTTTTTAAACCATTCAAGGCAAACAATGATCGTTTACAGACGATTTTAAACAATTAAAAACAGGCCTGGGCGTATTTTTGCATCACGTGTTACGCGTCATGCGTCATAATCTTTACCCTATGCCCCCTTCTGAAACATTATAATAAGACTTGCCCGGAAAGTACAATCAATCAGGAAAGCGCAAACTGTCCTTTTTCATAACTTTGTAGTTAAATAAAGTATCAGGAATTTACTGTGCATATACGATTCCGCTTCTAAATCCTGGACAATAACCTATATTATCTGTGCGTTTTGAATAATACGAATCTGCTTTCACTCTATATTAATGATGCCAGGACGGCAGAAATTTCTCGACTGTTAAAAGATGATGATCAGTCATTTCACCACACTGCAGATAACCGAAACTCTTTACAAAGTATCCATCTGAAAGGCATTATAGGCTCATCCAAAGCCTTTATTTCTGCTGCAGTTTTTTCAAGTGTACCAGGGTTGCATGTTCATATCCTTGCAGATAAAGAACAAGCCGCTTACTTTTATAACGACCTTGAACAGATTTTAAAAGACAGAGATGCAGAAACAACGAAAAAACAAGTTCTGTTTTTCCCTTCCTCCTTCAAAAAGACTTTTGAGTCAGGACAAAAAGATAATCTTGGCCTTTTATCCCGAACTGAGATCCTTAACCGGCTTCATTCAAAGACTAAGAAATTTATTATCGTTACTTATCCCGAAGCCCTCTCTGAAAAAGTTGTGAATAAAAAGTTCCTGGAAAAAAACACCCTGAAACTAAGATCCGGTGAGGCTGTATCCCTGGAATTTGTGCTTGATCTGTTGATTGAATATGAGTTTGAACGGGTCGATTTTGTCATCGAACCTGGCCAGTTCTCCTTGCGCGGAGGGCTGATCGACGTATATTCGTTTTCAGATGATCATCCTTACCGCATTGACTTTGAGGGCAATAAAGTTGCTTCCATCAGAACCTTCGATCCAACCAATCAGTTATCCATTGAGAAAAAGGAAGAAATTTCAATAATTCCTGATATCCGTATAAACCGTGACAAGCTGATAAAATATGATTCTCTTTTTTCATTTTTGCCAGGAAACACCTTGATCTGGTCAGAAGATGTCCGCTTTACCACAGATATCCTGGATAAAAATGAAAATGAAAACCTTTTCCTTACCGGGCAGGAATTCCTGGATGAGATCATAAAATACCGGCTGATTGAATATGGTAAAAATTATTTTTCCGCTACTCTAAAAGCTGTTCATTACAGCATGTCGCCACAGCCATCATTTAACAAAAATTTTGATCTCCTCTTCGCAGACCTGAAGCAAAATATCGTCAACGGATTGAAGAATTTCCTGCTGACCGATAATTCAAAACAGGAAGAACGTTTAAAAAGTATTCTCAATGATATCCAGGCAAAGAAACAGGATGATAGCCAGGAAAATTTGTTGTTCGGTTCGCATCACGATTTACAGACAACTATCGACTTTCCCCTGCATGAGGGTTTTATTGACAAAGACCTGAAAATTGCCTGTTACACAGACCACCAGATTTTTGAGCGTTATCATCGTTTTCATCTTCGTGATGGGTATGTCAGCAAGGAAGCCCTTACACTTAAAGAACTTTACGATCTGCGTCCCGGAGACTTCGTAACTCATATTGATCATGGAATCGGACGGTTCGACGGACTTGAAAAGATCGTAAACAATGGCAAGGAACAGGAAGCGATCCGCCTGGTTTATAAAAACAATGATATCCTGTATGTAAGCATCCATTCTCTTCACCGTATTTCGAAATATGTGGGTAAAGAAGGAAGCGCACCTGTGCTGAATCGCCTGGGATCGAATGCATGGAATAAGCTGAAAAACAAGACCAAAAGCCGTGTAAAAGACATAGCACGGGAACTGATCCGGTTGTATGCTGAGCGAAGATCTGCAAAAGGTGTCGCATGTTCACCAGATACATATTTACAGACAGAACTCGAAGCTTCTTTCATTTATGAAGATACTCCTGATCAGATCAAGGCTACCGTCGATGTTAAAAAGGACCTTGAAGCTGAATTCCCGATGGATCGGCTCATATGCGGTGACGTAGGTTTCGGAAAAACAGAAATCGCCATCCGTGCTGCATTCAAGGTCGTCAGCGAAAGTCGCCAGGTGGCAATCTTGGTACCGACCACGATCCTTGCATTGCAACACTATAAGACGTTTTCTGAGCGTCTTCGCGGTTTTCCATGCACGGTCAACTATATCAACCGTTTCAAATCAGCAAAGGAACAAATCCAGATCCTTAAAGAACTGGAAGCAGGAAAGATAGATATCTTGATCGGTACCCATCGTTTGTTGAGCAAAGACATGAAATTCAAAAACCTTGGTCTGCTTATCATTGACGAAGAACAGAAATTTGGTGTTTCTGCAAAAGAAAAGATAAAACATTTCAAAGTAAATGTCGATTCCCTTACACTCACTGCAACACCCATTCCAAGGACACTGCAGTTTTCTCTCATGGGAGCAAGAGATCTTTCGATAATTAACACCCCACCCCCAAACCGTTATCCGGTGCAAACAGAGATCCACCCTTTTAGGGAAGATGTGATCCGGGAAGCTGTACAATATGAACTATCGAGAGAAGGCCAGGTTTTCTTTGTAAATACACGGGTACAGAATATAAATGACGTGGCAGGAATGGTACAACGAATGGTTCCTAAGGCAAAAGTCGCTGTAGCACACGGACAGATGGAGAGTAAAAAGCTGGAACAGGTGATGGTCGATTTCATTGAAGGAGACTATGATGTCCTGGTGGCAACGACGATCATTGAATCGGGATTAGATATTACTAACGTCAATACCATTATCGTCAATGATGCTCATCATTATGGATTGAGCGACCTGCATCAGTTACGGGGGAGGGTTGGTCGTTCAAATAAAAAGGCTTTCTGCTACCTGATTGCACCTCCGATGTCGTCGCTGACAGATGAAGCCAGGAAAAGGTTACGTGCCATCGAAGAGTTTTCCGATCTGGGGTCCGGGTTCAACATTGCCATGCGCGACCTCGATATCCGTGGTGCTGGAAATATCCTTGGCGCCGAGCAAAGCGGTTTCATTTCTGAGATTGGTTTCGAAATGTATCAGAAAATCCTTGACGAGGCGATCATGGAAGTAAAAGAACAGGATTTCAGGGATATCTTCAAGGAGGAAATTCCCAGGGAATTCGTTAAGGATTGTCAAATTGAAACTGACCTTGAGATCATGATCCCGGATCACTATATCACTAATATCACGGAAAGACTCAGCCTTTACAAAGAACTCGACTCCCTGGGATCTGAATATGAATTGATGAAATTCAAGGGAAAACTGGAAGACCGGTTCGGTCCTGTTCCTAAGCAAACCCTGGCATTGCTGGATACGGTTCGTTTACGGCGGCTCGCTAAAAAGATTGGTTTTGAGAAATTGATCCTCCGAAACAAACACCTGATCTGCTATTTTATAAGTAACGAAGACTCTGCTTATTTTCAGTCACAACAGTTCTCGGCAATTCTTGAGTACATCAAGACCAATCCTTCCGGATGCAGAATGAAAGAAGATAAAAATAAACTGATGCTTATTTTCAATGAAACCCCAAAGGTCAGAGATGCACTTCAGGCTCTTGAACAAATCCCTGTAATCTCTTGATAAGCGGATCGCTTAATAATCAGCAGATGTTTCCCTTACTGAAATAATAACCATTCCTTAATTTTCTTTTCTTTTATCAAAGAAATCAGAAAAATTTAATATTTCAGGAATTCCTCGTTTTTTTATTCCAACAGAATGATTTATTTTCGTAGAAAAAATAGAAATAGTGACTGATAGTATAGTCATCATTCCAACCTATAAAGAGAAGGACAATATTGAACGGATCATCCGCAAAGTATTCTCCCTTCAAAAAGATTTTCACATCCTGATCGTGGAAGATAATTCTCCAGATGGGACTGCCGATATCGTACGTTCCCTCATGCGTGAATTCCCTGACAGCCTTTTCATGGAAGAACGAAAAGGAAAACTAGGCTTAGGCACAGCATACATTCATGGGTTCAAGTGGTCATTGGATCACAATTATGATTTTATCTTCGAGATGGATGCTGATTTTTCACACAATCCCGAAGACCTTCTCAAGTTGTATGATGCAGCAAAACACCATGGGGCTGATGTCGTCATCGGTTCCCGCTATATCACCGGTGTAAATGTCGTTAACTGGCCTATGGGAAGGGTATTGATGTCATATTATGCCTCGGCCTACGTAAGATTTATAACCAGGATGAAGATCAGGGATACTACTGCCGGATTTATTTGTTATACCAGTAAGGTATTAAGATCTATACGGCTGGATAAAGTAAGATTTACGGGATATGCCTTCCAGATAGAGATGAAATTCACAGCCTGGAAACTTGGATTCAACATCGTTGAAGTTCCTATCATTTTTACAGACCGCACTGCCGGGGAATCAAAAATGACCAAAGGGATTTTCAAAGAAGCCGTTTTCGGCGTGATCAGCCTTCGTTGGAGAAGTCTCTTCATAAAATACATACGACCTGCATAACGCTTCTTCTTTCCTTTTATCTTTGCACACGATTTATTCATCTGAACCTTTTTCCCATGGGAAAGATCCTTATTACAGGAGCTAATATTGTAAATGAAGGCAGGATCTTTGAAGGTAGCATCCTGATCAGGGACGACCGGATCGAAGAGATCATTTCTGCAGGTCCAGAAAACAATATCCCAAAAAATCTTGAAAACATTGAACTGATTGATGGCCATGGAAAATTCCTGCTTCCGGGTGTTATTGATGACCATGTACATTTTCGTGATCCGGGATTGACCTGGAAAGGTGATCTGCACACAGAATCAAGGGCAGCTGTGGCTGGTGGGGTCACTTCTTTTATGGATATGCCCAATACCGATCCCAGGGCCACTACTCTCAGGATCCTTGAGGAAAAATATGAACTGGCTTCTAAAAAATCCCTTACCAATTATTCGTTTTTTCTGGGCGCTACCAATGACAATTTTGAAGAAATAAAAAAGGCCGATCATTCAAAGATCTGTGGTTTAAAAGTCTTTTTAGGTGCTTCTACGGGAAATATGCTTGTGGATGATCCTGAAGTACTGGAGAGGATTTTCTCTGACTCAGGGATGATAGTGGCGATCCACAGCGAAGATGAAGGGATTATCCGGAAAAATCTGGAAGCGTTCAGGGAACAATACGGAAACAATATCCCGATCGAACTACACCCGCAGATTCGAAGTGAGGAATCATGTTTTGCATCCACGAAAAGAGCGGTAGAACTTGCCAGGAAATACAATACACGTCTCCATATCCTTCATCTTTCTACAGCAAAAGAACTGGATCTGTTGCAAAATGATATACCATTAAATAAAAAACAGATAACGGCAGAGGTTTGCATACATTACCTCTGGTTTGACGATCGCGATTATGCCAGGTTAGGTTCCCGTATCAAATGGAATCCGGCCATCAAAACCGAAAAGGACAAAAATGAACTTTTTAATGGGTTGCTGAACGATAAAATCGATATTATTGCCACCGACCATGCCCCTCACCTGGAAGAAGAAAAGTCGAACCCTTATATGAGTTGTCCATCAGGTGGACCATTAATCCAGCATTCACTGGTGATCATGCTTGAGTTCTTCCACAGAAAACAGATCTCTCTTGAAAAAATTGCAGAAAAAATGTGCCATGCACCTGCTGTTTTATACAATATTAAGAATCGGGGATTTATCAGGAAAGGCTACTTTGCTGATCTTGTGTTAGTAGATCTTAATGCATCATGGACAGTTTCTAAAGAAAATCTGTTATACAAATGCGGATGGTCACCCCTCGAAGGAACGAATTTTTCATCAATTGTCAGCCATACATTCGTCAACGGGAACCTTGTTTACAAATACGGACACTTTGACGAACGAAATAAAGGAAAACGGCTGGAATTTAACCGATGATCTTAAATCACTTAAGATAAATTAATAAAGCTGATCATAAATGAATATAAAAGAAATATGTCTGATTGCCCTGCTGGCGGTTTTTTCAGTTACCTCATGTACTCATGAGACCAGGGTCATGGAAGAAACTTACCCGAATGGATCTCCGAAGCGGGAATGTATCTATAAAGGAAATGATACTTCCCGCGAACTGATCAGGGAAACTACGTGGTATCCCGATAAAAAGATCCAGATGACGGGTGAATATAAAGAGAAAAAACGCGATGGGAGGTGGATCTATTATTATGCAAACGGCAATGTATGGAGTGAGGGCTTTTTCAAGAATGGGAAAAGTGATGGTAAGCGGATGATGTATAATGAAAATGGTAGTATATTTATTGAGGGCTATTATAAAGAAGACAGACGCGTAGGTGTCTGGAAATTCTATAATGAAAAAGGTGTCCTGATTAAAGCTGTTGATTATTCCAAAGAATCGACAAAAGGACTTACACCTTCTCTTTAACAACAAAAAAAGGCGAACTCTTAGAGTTCGCCTTTTTTTGCACCTGGTCGAAAACTTAATTAACCAGGATCACAAGGTATCTTACATTGCTCCAAAAAGCTTTATAGTCGGTAATCTGCAAAGACTGTATGATCTTTTTATCACCAACCAGCTTATAAGAAGATTGAGGATGATTGGAAATGACTCTTGCTTTTTTACTTAGGATGGAAACTTCGGTTAGCTTACGGATATCCACTTTTGTGAAAAGAACCTTAGGGAAATCAGATAAGAGGTTATCGTTTTTACCTATGATCCCACCCGTTTTCAGGTCTTTTTCTGTTCCGACAATATAATAGGCTGTGTTTAAATCAGCCTCCTGTTGTGCAAGGGTCTTTTGTTGTTCATTGAGCTTGCTCGACTGGCTCTTCACAACTTTGGAAAGTGTATCCAAACGCAGGTTAGCCTCTTCAATGATTATATTAAGTTTGGCAAGTTTATCCCGCAGGGCTTCGATTTCTACATTCCTGTCGTTAACGTCTTTCTGTAAGCGGTCGACAAGTTTCTGGAGCTCTGTTACCTTCATGTTGCTGGCTTTCAGCTGACGGTTAAGATCATTGATTTCCTTCTTGTTCTTTTCCATTAATAGGTAAATCGAAGTAATGTCATTTTTAATCTGGTCTTTGGCTGAAAGCTTTAATTCACCGTTTTTATTGGTGCTGAGGTTGATGATGTTTTCCTTCATTTTAATCGTATCCAGTGATTCCTGGATATCATTTACTGTAGCAATAAATTCGTTGATGGCTTCATCCTTTTGCATTGTCTGAGCCATAAGGCTGTCGTTTTTTGCCTTCATCGATTCTGCTTCTTTTTTGGCACCTCTGCCACAAGAAAAGAGAACAGGGATTAATAAGAAAATTAAATACTTTTTCATTTTGCGCTATTTTTAATTTGGTTTTAATAAGCGGCTAATTTACGAAGAAAATCATGTTTTGCTTCATCAAACGGAAAAAACTTTTCCTCACTCATACGGAAATAGTCTGAGTTCCGTTTTCTTGATAATGAATTGTTAAGGATTCTTTTGAGAGATAGGAAATGAAAAGGTACCCAAGGGTAGTACTAAAAAAAGGGAAAGAAGCTTCCCTGAAACGTTTCCACCCCTGGCTGTTTTCAGGAGCAATAGAGAGAATAATAGGATCCTGTATCCCCGGCGATATTGTAGAGATCTATTCAATTTCCCATGATTATCTTGCTACTGGTCATTTTCAGGAAGGATCCATTGCGGTCAAATTATTCACCTTTCAGCAACAGGAAATCGAATATTCCTTTTGGAAAGAAAAAATTACAACAGCTTACCGGTTACGGACTACCCTTGGTCTGACCTCATCACCTTCAACAAATGCTTATCGCCTGGTATTTACAGAAGGTGATGAACTTCCTGGTCTTATCGTTGACTGGTATAATGGGGTGGCTGTGATTCAAACCCATAGTTTGGGAATGCACCTGATCAAAAACGATCTTGTCAATATCCTGAAAGAGATCTATGGTGATACGTTAAAGGCAGTTTATGATAAAAGTTCTGAGACATTATTGCTACCTGTTAAATCATCGAAGGATAAAATTAATGAACCTGGTTACAACCGCATTGAAGACGGGTATATTTACGGCCTTCCGCAGAAAGGACAGATCAACGAAATGGGACATATCTTCACCGTTGACTGGGAAAGGGGACAAAAAACAGGCTTTTTCCTTGACCAGCGGAGCAACCGTATGTTTGCACAGTTTTATGCAAGAGATAGGAAAGTACTGAATGCTTTTTCTTATTCCGGTGCTTTCACCGTTTATGCACTGAAAGGCGGCGCCACTATGGTTCATTCGATCGACAGCTCTAAACAAGCTATTGAGTGGACAAAAGAAAACATGGCCTTAAACAACATAGATAACCCACGAAATGAATCTTTGGTTGCCGATGTAAAACAATTTCTTGTCAGGACGACCGAAACGTATGATATGATCATCCTGGATCCACCTGCGTTTGCAAAACACCACAACATCACTCATAACGCCCTTCAGGCATACATTCACATTAACTCTGAAGCAATAAAGAAAATAAAACCTGGAGGTATTTTGATGACCTTTTCCTGCTCACAGGCCATCAGCCGGGAGATGTTCCGTTCAGCTGTCCAGGCAGCTGCCATTGAAACCGGTCGCACAATTCGAGTCGTTCATCATCTTTCACAAGGCCCCGATCATCCGGTCAGCATTTTTCATCCTGAGGGAGAGTACCTGAAAGGATTAATCCTCCTGGTAAATTAAATTATATTCATGACCCCATTCATTTTTCGCTCTTCAGACTTAACCTATCGCTTTTAGAGGTCTGGCATGTGATAAAACTAATTTAATGTGCTTACTATTGAAAAAGGAAATTTAATTTTGTGAAATTTAATGATAATTTCAATTCAAGTACTTTTACATGGATCAGTACAAAAGATTAAACAACATTATTGGCTGGCTTGTTTTTGCCATTGCCACTGCAGTTTACTTTTTAACCATCGAGCCCACTGTAAGCTGGTGGGATCCGGGCGAACATATTGCAACTGCATATAAACTTCAGATCGGGCATCCGCCTGGAGCACCTACCTTCCAGTTGATCGGACGCATCTTTGCCTTGTTTGCTTTTGGAAATACGGCAAAGGTTGCACTGTTGATCAACTCCATGCTCAGCCTTTCCAGCAGTTTCACGATTCTCTTTCTCTTCTGGACCATCACCTTGCTTGCAAGGAAGATCATCGTAAAAGAAGGGGAAATGACCAGATCAAAAATGTGGACCATCTTTGCCGCAGGATTCGTTGGTTCAATGGCTTTCACTTTTTCAGATTCCTTTTGGTTTTCAGCAGTGGAAGCCAATGTATTCGGGATGTCATACCTGTGTACTGCGATTGTATTCTGGGCCATACTGAAGTGGGATGAGGTAGCAGATGATAAGCACAATTATCGCTGGCTGATCTTTATTGCCTTCATGATCGGGCTTTCTATAGGGGTTCACCTGCTCAACCTGCTGACAATCCCTGCGCTGACACTGGTGTTTTATTTCAGGAAATTTAAGACTTCACGATGGGGTATTGTCATTGCATTGCTGGTTTCCTTTGTGATCACTGCTTTTATCATGTATTTCCTAATTCCCTGGATCCCAAAATTAGCCGGGACCTTTGAATTATTCTTTGTTAACACTTTAGGCCTGCCGTTCAACTCAGGAACAATTTTCTATTTCATATTATTGTTTGGATTGATCATATGGGGGCTTATTTATACGCGGAAAAAAGGCAAACCTGTTCTGAATACAGTTCTTCTATCATTTGTATTCCTCCTGATAGGCTATTCCACTTTTATCGGGCTTGTGATCCGGTCGAATGCCGGGACACCCATAAACGAAGATGCCCCGAAAGACGCTATCAGCCTGGTTTCTTTCCTCAACCGGGAGCAATATGGAACCTGGCCCTTTCTTTACGGTGCCTATTATACAGCCCCGATTACTGATTATGCGGATGGATCGCCAATATATAAAAGAAATGATCGGATCGGGAAATATATTGTAATTGATGACCGTAAGAGCACAATTCCAATTTATGATTCCAGGTTCACTACTATCTTCCCAAGGATGTGGAGCAACAACCGGAAAGGTTCTGGTGAATTTTACAAAGAATACGGAGGACCAGGAACCCCGGTTTCTGTTACAGGCCCGGATGGGAATCAAAAGACTATCTACAAGCCCACTTTCTTGGAAAATCTGAAGTTTTTCTTTTCTTATCAGGTAAGATGGATGTATTTCCGTTACCTTATGTGGAATTTTTCAGGAAGGCAGAATGACATTCAGGGAACAGGACCCAACGATATTAAAAATGGAAACTGGATAACCGGCATTCCATTCATTGATAAAATGTGGTATGGACATTCTATGTCGGGAATTCCTGATAATCTCAGGAATAGGGCTACCAATAAGTATTATATGCTTCCCTTCATTCTCGGGTTAATTGGGATCTATTACCAGTTTAAAAACGATTACCGAAGAGGTTTTGTAGTTGCATTTTTATTCATAATGACGGGACTTGCTATCGTCACTTATCTTAACCAGCAACCCTATGAACCCCGTGAGAGGGACTATTCTTACGCGGGATCATGCTTTGCATTTTCCATCTGGATCGGGATCGGCGTCTTATCCCTGATTGAAATGGCGATCAGGAAGTTAAAGCTAAAGGATCTATTGGCCGTTGGTGTTGTCACCGTTATTGCAACACTTCTGGTACCCGGACTCATGGCAGAACAGAACTGGGATGATCATGACCGTTCAGGAAAATATTCAGCACGAGACATTGCATCTGATTATATGAACTCCTGCGATAAGAACGCAATCCTGTTTACCAATGGCGACAATGACACCTTCCCGCTTTGGTACAGTCAGGAGGTTGAAGGAGTCCGAACGGATGTCAGGATCGTGAACCTTGAATTGGCTTCGGGTTCATGGTACATCGACCAGCTATATAACAAGGCCTATAATTCTGACCCTTTGCCATTTTCACTTTCGCGCGAACAATACCAACCGGGCTCCAATGATCAGGTTCCTTATTATGATTTTGGAATCAAAGGAAATATAGAACTATCCGACTTGATAGGGTTCATTAAAAGTGATGATCCTCGCACCTATATGACCACCCAAAGTGGAGAAAGAGTGAAAGTTTTTCCATCAAAGAACATAAAAATCACAATTGATAAAGAAGCCTGTCTGAAAAATGGAATTGTTCCTCCTTATTTCAAAGATAAAATGGTAGATTCAATCTGTTGGACCATAAAAAAGGAGTGGCTGACAAAAAATGATATCATGAACCTGGATATCATTGCTTCCAACAAATGGGAACGTCCGATCTATTTCACTGCAATTGCAAGTGTTAAAGATTATTTTGATGTCGATCATTACTCCATGGTTGAAGGATGGGTTTATAAATTCATGCCGGTAAAGGCTGACCCGGAAGATTATTACCCCGGGATAGGAGGCATTGATGCTTTGAATTCATATGACATCCTTATGCATAAGTCGGCTTGGGGAAATGTGAATGATCCTCATGTATATATTGATCCTGAAACGCGGACCAACATTCAACGACCTAAAATAAACATGTTGCGCGTTGCCCAATCACTGATCCGTATTGGAGAGAAACAGAAAGCCCTGGATATTATAGATCTATTCTTCAGGAATTTCCCATTGCGGAAATTTTCGATCGATATGGATTATGTCTATTTCGCCGACCTTTATTATAAAACAGAACAGACAAATAAGGCAAATAAACTGGTTGAAAATATTGCAAAGATCTACAGTGAGAACCTGGATTACTATTATTTATTTACCGGTAACTTCGCTGATGCATATAAAGAAGATATCCAGTATGGTCTTGAGATGCTTCACAGTTTACAAATGATGGCTGCACAAAATAACCAAAACAAGCTGGCCAAACAAATGGAGGACATTTTCAACCGTGAAGCAGCTAAGTTTAAAGAGTAATTCTGTTTTCTTTGCTTTAGATAATTAAAATTGACAGAATGTACCTGCTGTTGAAAAAGAAAAATTAATTTTGCGAAGTTTCATAATGAATTCAGTATAAATATTTCTTCATGGATCAGTACAAAAGATTAAACAACATGATTGGCTGGCTTGTCTTTGCCATTGCCACTACAGTTTACTTTTTAACTATCGAGCCCACTGTAAGCTGGTGGGATCCGGGCGAACATATTGCAACTGCATATAAACTTCAGATCGGACATCCGCCTGGAGCACCTACCTTCCAGATGATTGGGCGCATCTTTGCTTTGTTTGCTTTTGGAAATACAGCAAAGGTTGCACTGCTGATCAACTCAATGCTGAGCCTTTCCAGCAGTTTCACGATTCTCTTTCTCTTCTGGACTATCACTATGCTTGCAAGGAAGATCATCTTAAAAGAAGGGGAAATGACCAAATCAAAAATGTGGACCATCTTTGCCGCAGGATTCGTTGGTTCATTGGCATTCACTTTTTCAGATTCCTTTTGGTTTTCAGCAGTGGAAGCCAATGTATTCGGGATGTCATACCTGTGCACCGCGATTGTATTCTGGGCCATACTGAAGTGGGACGAAGTAGCAGATGATAAGCATAATTATCGCTGGCTGATCTTTATTGCCTTCATGATCGGGCTTTCTATAGGGGTTCACCTGCTCAACCTGCTGACGATCCCTGCGCTGACACTGGTATTTTATTTCAGGAAATTTAAGACTTCACGATGGGGTATTTTCATTGCATTGCTGGTTTCCTTTGTGATCACTTCTTTTATTATGTATTTCTTAATTCCCTGGATCCCAAAGTTAGCCGGGACCTTTGAATTATTATTTGTTAACACTTTAGGCCTGCCATTCAACTCTGGAACAATATTCTATTTCATATTATTGTTTGGATTGATCATATGGGGACTTATTTATACGCGGAAAAAAGGCAAACCTGTTTTGAATACAGTTCTTCTATCATTTGTATTCCTCCTGATAGGCTATTCCACTTTTATCGGGCTCGTGATCCGGTCAAATGCCGGAACACCCATAAACGAGGATGCCCCGAAAGACGCTATCAGCCTGGTTTCTTTCCTCAACCGGGAGCAATATGGAACGTGGCCCTTTCTTTTTGGTGCATATTACACAGCCCCGGTTGTCGATATGTCTGATGGTTCGCCGGTTTATAAAAGAGATGACCGAAGTGGGAAATATATTGTAATTGATGACCGTAAGAATACAATTCCAGTCTATGATTCCAGATTCACTACGATTTTTCCAAGAATGTGGACCACCGATGCAGCACGGAAAGGCGCTTCTGATTTTTACAAAGAATATGGAGGACCAGGGGTGCCGATTTCTATTACAGGACCGGATGGAAATCCACAGACCGTCTATAAACCTACATTCCTGGAAAATATCAGATTCTTCATGTCTTATCAGGTAAGATGGATGTATTTCCGTTACCTTATGTGGAATTTTTCAGGAAGACAGAATGACATTCAGGGAACAGGCCCCAACGATATTAAAAATGGAAACTGGATCACCGGCATCCCATTCATTGATAAAATGTGGTATGGACATTCTATGTCAGGAATTCCTGATAATCTCAGGAATAGGGCTACCAATAAGTATTATATGCTTCCCTTCATTCTCGGGTTAATTGGGTTCTATTACCAGTTTAAAAACGATTACCGAAGAGGTTTTGTAGTTGCATTTTTATTCATAATGACGGGACTTGCTATCGTCACATATCTTAACCAGCAACCCTATGAACCCCGTGAGAGGGACTATTCATACGCGGGATCATGCTTTGCATTTTCCATCTGGATCGGGATCGGCGTCTTATCCCTGATTGAAATGGCGATCAAGAAGTTAAAGCTGAAGGATTTATTGGCCGTTGGTGTTGTCACCGTTATTACAACACTTCTGGTACCTGGACTCATGGCAGAACAGAACTGGGATGATCATGACCGATCAGGAAAATATGCAGCACGCGACTTTGCATCTGATTATACGAACTCCTGCGATAAGAACGCAATCCTGTTTACCAATGGCGACAATGACACCTTCCCGCTTTGGTACAGTCAGGAGGTTGAAGGGGTGCGAACGGATGTCAGGATCGTGAACCTTGAATTGGCTTCGGGTTCATGGTACATCGACCAGCTATATAACAAAGCCTATAATTCAGACCCTTTGCCATTTTCCCTTTCGCGCGAACAGTACCAGCCAGGCTCCAATGATGAGATTGCCTATTATGACTTCGGATTCAAAGGAAATATCGAACTATCCGACTTGATAGAGTTCATTAAAAGTGATGATCCCCGCACCTTTATGACTACACAAGGTGGTCAGAAAGTCAAGGTTTTTCCATCAAAGAACATAAAGATCACGGTTGATAAAGAAGCCTGTCTGAAAAATGGAATTGTGCCTCCTTACTTCAGGGACAAGATTGAAGATTCAATTTGCTGGACAATTAAGAAAAATTATCTGACGAAGAATGATATAATGAACCTGGATATCATTGCTTCCAACAAATGGAAACGTCCGATCTATTACTCGGCAATTGGTAGTGTCAAGGATTATTTTAACGTTGATAAATACTGTATGGTAGAAGGCTGGGTCTATAAATTTATGCCGGTAAAGGCCGACCCGGATGATTATATTTCAAGCTTGGGGGGCGTTGATGCCTTGAACTCATATGACATCCTTATGCATAAGTCGGCTTGGGGTAATGTGAATGATCCTCATGTTTATATTGATCCTGAGACCCGCAACAATGCTTACCGGCCAAAAACCAATATTCTGCGTGTTGCACAATCGCTGATCCATCTTGGAGAGAAAAAGAAAGCATTGGAACTGATGGAGTTATATTTTAAATATTTCCCCTATCAGAAATTCTCGATCGATATGGATGATGCTATTTTTGCAAACCTCTATTATAAAGCAGGAGAGGTAGAAAGTGCTAATAAACTGGTCAGGATAATTGCGAAGGTCTACGCTGATGATCTGGAATATTACTATTCATTTAATGGCAGCTTCCTGGACGCTTATAAAGATGATATCCAGAATGCACTTGAAATGATTCATAGCCTGCAAATGCTGGCATCGCAAAATAACCAGGCAAAGCTGGCCAAAGAAATGGAGGATCTTTTTGATCGGGAGGCAGGTAAATTCAAACAATAAATTTTCTGATTTTTATATCTCTACCATTATCCCTACGGAAGGGAGGATGGTCCCGGCATAATTTTGAATATAGCGCAGTTTGTAACGCTCTATGCCTTTATTGTCAATATACTTTATCACAGATCCATCAGGCTGAGTGTTTACCAGGATATCCGGCTGGTCAGCTTTGTTATCCAAGACATTCTGAATATCGACATAAAGCATCAACGACCATTTTCTGAAATAAAATCCTTTATCTACACGTGCATCAAGCTGATTAAAAGATCTTACACGCAATGTATTGAACCGGCTGTAATCAAGATATCCCTGACCCTGGGCGTCCCAGGCTGATACAATACTGGATTTGTTTTCATCATAAGGTGTATAAGGTGCTCCGCCTACATACCTCCATTTCATTCCAATCTCCCAGTTTCCTTTAAATTTCCTTCCCAGCGTAATATACAGGAGGTTCCGGTTGTCCCAGGCTGAGGGAATATACTTGCCGAAGTAATCTGTAAACTCACTTCTTACAAATGTGTAAGAAAGAATTATATTGAATCCAAACAGATCCGTATTCCTGTAAAGCAATTCCATTCCATAAGCCCTTCCTTTTGAAATTGATAAAAGCGCTTCATTGCCATAAATATCAAAGCTTGCACCTTTACTTGCAATTGATACTGAATCCTTTAAAGAGAAAGGATACCTGCCATATTGTTTATAGAAACCCTCAAGAGATACTTTTGAATGTATTTCAGGCAGGTATTCTAATCCTAGTACAACATGATCGCATGTGATATAATGAATATGAAGTGAATCATTTACAAGGGTCCCATAATTATTGCGAAAACCCAGGGAAGTATAAGCAGGTTGCTGACAATATCGCCCGATATTGAAATTGAGAAACAATTTGTTGGTAATCCCATAGGATGCTGAAAATCTTGGAGACAATTGGTCCAACAAATTCGACATCTCAGCTGAATAGTTATTAGCATCCGCCCTGATCCCAAGGGAAAGATTTAGTTTATCTTTAAAAAAGGAGCGTGTGATCTGACCAAAAATATTCCAGGAAACGAGACTCAGGTAGGAATTGTAATTGACATTATTCACTTCATTACCGGTAAAGACCTTCTGGAATGTCTTGTTCGTGTATTCTGAATACTGCAAACCAGCTCCATAAGTGATTCTCGTCTTAGAAAGATCTGTGATATTTTCATACCTGATCTTATTTTCACTTTCCTGTGATTTGTAATTCAGCAGAAGGCTGTCGGGAACATTGACATTACTCTTGTATTTATGCTCTTCGTTATCCAGCATGTTCCTGCTGAAAATCCAGTTTTCATAACCTTTTTGCCTGAAATGACGGTAAACGATTCCAAACGTGTAGCTCCACTGGTAATATACCGGTAAATATTCAAGAACATAACGCTGGTAATCAGTTTGGTTTTTAATTCCGGTATTCAAGGTACTGTTGTCAAGTGATCCTATTGAAATGATGGAAATCTGGTTTCGGCTATTCAGGTCAATCTTATATTTTAACTGGTAATCATTGTAACTGGGCAGGAAGGGTAATTTCAGCAAGGTAAAAAGGAACTCCAGGTAAGATCTTCTGACTGAAAAGAGCAGCGTAGAATTCTTTGTAACAGGCCCATTGAGTGTTATTCCCAGGTCGCTTGAACCGATGGTCAGCCGTGCATTGAATTTATCCTTATTCCCATCAATCTGTGAAAATTCAAGAACAGAGCTAAGTGCATTTCCCCTGTCAGCGGGAAATGCTCCTGAATAGAATTCCAGTTCACGGATAAAATCGACGTTAATAATTCCGACTGGACCTCCCGATGCTCCCTGTGTGGCAAAATGGTTAAGATTTGGAATCTCAATTCCATCGAGATAAAACCTGTTTTCGGTTGAACCACCTCCTCTCACAATTACGTCGTTACGGTAAGCAGGAGTGGAAGCGACCCCGGGAAGGGATTGGATGACCTTTGAAATATCACGGTTTGACCCGGGGCTTCTTTCAATTTCCTGGATTGTTAGTGTCTGCAATGAAACTGGACTTTCTTCTTTCCTGACAAATTCAGAAGGTTTTATATCCACTGCCTTCAAAGTCACTGCTGCTTCATCCATACCGATGTCCACGAAAACGGTCTTAGAATTTGTCACAAGAAAATCCTCAGATACATATTTCCGAAAACCGACCGACGAAGCGACCAATCTCACATAACCCGGTTTTACATTTGAAATGACAAAATTCCCGTTTGTATCACTGGAAGCACCTTTTTGAGGATCACTTTCAATGATGATATTTGTAAAAGGAAGTGGCTCATTATTTTTACGGTCGAAAACCCTTCCCTTTATGGTACCTGTTTGTGGATATACATTTTGAGTGAGAATGAAAACGAAAAGAGAGGAAATAATAAAGAGCGTAGAAAAGTTACTTTTCATGCGGGTTCATTTCCGTTTATCCAGCTGGCCTGTATAAAATGTTCAATATAGCGACAAAATAGCGTCGGGGGAATCAGATCATTTTTCAGAAAGCCGGTACCCGTACCACAAACCCACCTGGCCTTTGCCATCCATTGCAACAAAAATAAGATCATTCGCATAAGATAAGGTATATCCAAAATTGCCACTATTGATAGGATAAGCCTTCACGAAGTTACCTTTCTTATCGTAAGCATAGATCTTTCTTGAATAGTAATGAGCATCCCAGGTATAGATATAATGCTTATCAACAGCGACCGCTGTAGAGCCGTACTTGCCTAATCCCGGACTGTCTTTATCATCTGCCCCGAATGACAGGCCGGACAGACTTTTTATAACCGAACCATCTTTGAATTTAACTAGTGTAAGCGATCCTCCATCCATTATATAAAAAGTTTTTCCATCAGGATCCAACGCAATTGCACATTGACCATTCTTATATTTCTTATCAAGATGAAGCTCAGTCGTCCCGCTTTCCAGGTCAATGATCTTATATATTTTCATGTCAAATGTAGCGATATAAAGATGTTTATCACTTTTATTGTACATGACACTCCTCATGTCAAACTTTTTGAAGGGATAACTTTTCACGAACTCACCGGTAAGGGTGTACTTATTTATTTTTCCATGAGGATTACCCTCCTTATCCGTTCCACCATTACAGGTATAATAAAATTTCCCGTCTGAAGTTATATGCGCATTATGGGATATTCCAGGTTCATCCTTTAATGTAAAGACAGGTCTGGAAACCTGGGATGATAAAGAGAGGGATGTAAAGATAAATGCCAGAAATGTAATTGTGAAAATTTTCATGTTCAATGTTTTTTATTTTAATGTCCCCATGTTACATAAGAATATTCCAACTTGGAAGATAGCAAATTTATTCAAATTTTCAGCTGATACGATGAATAATCATAAAAAATTATCATTTTCTCCGACTGCGTTTTTTGACTGACATGACGGGTGGAAATTAATGTAACTTAATGTTAAATCCTGTATTTTCTATTATATTTGTACTGCTTAAGACTGACTTCCAATGAGGGACCTGAAAGACGTGGCAAACTCCATTAACCGGCTTCTGAACGATATCAAAGCAGAAGTCGTCACAGCAGATATGATTGAAAATGAAGTGAATCCTGCCGATATTGTCGTTTTCCATGATGGCGCCTTCAGCCGTAATTATTCAAGGGATATCAATTATGCAGAGGTTTCAAAATTAGAAAATGGCCAGCAGGTCTTGGGCGTTCATATAACACGGGATGGCCTTTACGACAGTCTCCCTGAAGCAGTCTTTCATGATCAGTCCAATGAACCCCTCGTTTCAGGTCATGAAATGGCTAAATTGTCTAAAAAACAAAAAATGGAAGAGAAAGAAGCCCGCCTTTTCTTTCTTCCACTCGAGAACGAAATTTTTTATCAACGCATACAACTCGAAATCGAAGAACGGAAACTTCTTTACAGGTTCAGCGAAAATTTATTTGACGATATTTATCCTCAGTTTTGGAATCTGGACCGGACTTTACCAAAAAAACTGATCTCACGGTTTGTATTGATTCTTCACTTAACGCATAAAATACTGGGGAATCCTGATTTAACTGCAAAATGCCTTGAAGTCATCCTTGAAGAAGATGTAAAGATAAATATCAACAGGCATAGCCTGAAGGAAAAAGATTTATTCAGCATTCCCGGGAAAATGAATGCTGGTCTGGGATCCTCCCTATTGGGTGAGGATTTTATTTGCGGGAGTTATATTTCAGAGTACGACCCTGTTATGGAATTTGTGATTGGCCCGTTAAAAAATTCGTCAATAGAAGATTTTCTTGAAAATGGTTCATACTCAAGGTTTTTATCCTGTTTCTACAGTTTCTTTGTGCCCATAGAAATGGAAGCCGTGACCATAGTTAAAGCCAATGAAACCAAACAAAATTTTGTTTTAAACGATAGTTCTTCCAACGTAATACTTGGATATAATTCCAGCATTTAACCTGTTATGACATCATAAAACTCAAATAGAAACATATGAAAGCACTTGGACTAGCGGTCATTATCCTTTTTGCTGTTGCTGTTGCCCTGTTGGCATTTTTCATGTCACGGGTAAAAGAAGCCACAAAATATAAAAAAGCAACTATTATTTACCTGGTTGTTACCTCACTCTGGATGGGAATTACAAGTCTTACCGGTTTTTTAGGATTGATGGATGACCTCTTTTCATTTTTTATCGTTATCCAGGTTTTGATCCTCATAATCGGATCGCTTAATGCTTATCTCTTATACAGGTTATTACCATGGGCTTCAAAAGATAAATTCGGCTGGGAATTTCTCTATTCCTTTATCATCGCATGTTTTGGGGCAATTTTTTTCCTGCTGGGATTTTCTTTTCTTTTACATAAATCTGCATTTCAGTATGTTATGCTGAGCTCTTTTGTCTGGTTCTTCGTACCCTTCTTTTTCGTTCAGGCTTATCATCGTTATCTGGTCATTCCTTCTAGGATATACAAGACCTGGCAATATCCTTATGGCAAGGAAATTCCTGATCCACTGGATAGCGAGTTGGTTTCATTATTTGTTATCAGCTTTGTTTTTCATAAAAAAATGAATGACCCTGAAATCACTACTTTCAGGGCAAAAGCCCCGGCTAAGATGGTCTTTGGAAGATTGTTCTATTATTTTATAAACGATTATAGCGACCGCCACAGGGAAAGTCCCATTGAGATTTTAGATCAGGAAAATCATCCCTACGGCTGGATCTTTTATCATAAACCGTTTTGGATAAAAAGAAGATACATCGATCCCGATCAGGTCATAAGCAAAAACCGAATTAGGGAAAACAGTGTAATTTATTGCAAAAGAATTAAAGAATCATAACTATGAACGAGCCGTTGAAATATTATCATGTCAACTGGATTGATGGCATGAAGATCAATAAGAACCATTTTATGGCGTTGGAAAATGCCATCAAAGACCAGGTCAAAGATGCAATAGCCTGTGGACTGAATGATAAAAATTACGGATTGCTTCCTTCCCTGAATGATAAAAGCAATCCATTAAAAATTGTAATTACAATCGATAATCAGAAAACGTTACGGGTAAAGATATTTGAATGCAGGGCCATAACACCCGGCGGGGCCAGGATTGAGATCTTTGAAAATAACGCTGCCATTCAGGGATATGCCGTTCCCTTTCCTGAAAACATATTCGAAATGTCCGGCAAGGGAAATGAACAGATTGCTTATATAATAATCTCTGTGGATCCGTTCTCCAGGTTGCCTGTGGGTAATGCAGATCCAGCAGAAGAACCTCCTCGATACCCTTTTATCATCCCAGCTTACCAGGTTCATATAATTCCTGAGGAACAACTGACAAAAAAAGAAATGGGACCTTATTCTCTCCTTATAGGGAAGATCCGGATTGCAGATAATAAACCTGAACTCGTCAGGGAATATATCCCGCCTTGCACCACCGTGACAAGCTTTAATATGCTGGTCAGTATTCACGCTGAATTTGATAAGTTTTTTGGACAGCTCGAACTCGATCTCTTAAAGATCCTGAAAAAGATCAGTGAAAAAGAACAAAGCAATGTCCTGTCGAGGGCAGTAGGAAGTCTTTCAGAGTATCTGCTCTATTTTCTCAGTACCCATATTTTGGAATTCAGATGGAAGATAATCGATCAGCCCCCGGTTTATATGTTTGAATACATAGCAAGAATGGCACGGCTGATCCGGAATACCATTGATTCAAATTCAGGGGAGGCAAAGGAAGAGCTGTTGAATTACTTCACCGATTGGTGCAACCTCAAACAAGGGGAATTCGAGAAAGCCCTTCTCTCGACAATAAATTTCCAGTACGAACATTCAAACATTTATGATACCGCCGTACAGATGATCGGTTTTTCTGAGGTCATCGCAACCCTCTTTAACAAGCTGAGCATTCTTGAGTACATCGGCAAGAAAAAAGAAACAAATATCTTCGTAAAAGAACAAACAGGAAAGAAAAGCTTCCTGGCAGATTAATGATTAAAACCTAATAATAACACCATGGAACCTTTGAATAAAAAAGAAAGAACAAAATTTCTCATTAAATTTTCATTTGCCTTTTTAATCGGTATCCTGATCATCATGATCCCCTTCTATTTCCTGATCCAGCTACCCGAGATTGAAAATGACCTTATGAACAAGGACTACAAGAAAATCCAGGAACAGGTAAAATATCAAAAAGAGGTTTTCGCAGTAGATGTTCAATCTGCAAGAGCGATATTTGATAAATACGACGTTCCGAATCAGGACATTGATAAACTGAATGCTGATCTGGGGCTGCTGATAAGCAGGATGGAGGAATCTTATGCAAATGATACCACCTGGAGCGGGAGAATGTATCAGAATATTGTCAAATCCTTCATTGATCTGAAAAAAGCGAAGAATGATGTACTTAAAGGCAATAAGGATCTGAATGATTGTAAAAAGGACCTTGAAAAAGCAAAAGAAGAAGCTAGCAAGGGCAAGGATTCAATGGGAGGTAATTAAAAAACCACATGGCCTCAGCAGAATATTATTTTTCCCCCTTGAAACCGGCTGATCTCATCCAAAAGAAAGAACATCCGAGGATACCCTTGAAAGAATCTGTTTCAAGGATGATCCACTTGATCACTATTACCCATTTTGGCGAATATAAGGCGGACGAATCTTTAGGATGTGAGATCTGGGAATCTGATTTTGAGAATGTGACCAACTCCCAGCTCTTCAAAGAGCAGGTAAAAAATTCCTTGATGCAGACGATCGCCGGTCATGAACCACGTATTTCACAATTAAGGATTGATATCCAGGTTCAACAGGTTGAAGTAATGGTAAAGAACCGGAGGACTAAAAGCAGGATAACTCTGAAAGTGGATGGGGTTTTGAAAAAAACCAATGAACCTTTTAGTTATAGTGAGAATTTCTTTATTGGACCTTTATCGTATTACTAGATCATGAAAGAGAGCAAGGAGAAGATAAAAAGCAGGATGATCAAAAACGCTTCCAGGTTATGGGGCTACCATGACTCGGAAACAGAAAGCTCTTTTGATCCCCTGGTGGGTTTACTGATAGGCGCATTGGCCGCAGAGCTTGAGAAAATATCAGGGGAGATCCACAATTCGGAATCCAGAGTTGTCGAAAAACTGGTTGAAATACTTACACCGGAGTCAGTGGTAGGACCCAATCCCTCTCATGGTATTTTGTGTGCACAACCCAACCAGCCAACTTTTGAGATCCTTCCTTCAGCACAGTTTTACCTGAGCAGAAAAGTCAAAAGCACGATCGATACAAGCCACACCGGACAACAAAATACCTTTTTTACTCCTGCAGGCCGGTATAAACTGTTCAATGGCAAGGTGAGATACATTGCCACTGAAAGAACGCTTTTTGAAATAGATAAGGAAGGATACAAGGAAGCGATCTCAGAATCCTTTGTTGTATTGGGACGGGAATTTAATAAGGTTTGGATAGGACTGGAGTTCGCAAGTGAAATTGAATCCTTTGAAGGTCTGTCGCTTTTTTTTGATTTGAGAAGCGAACTGTATGAGGAAACATTCTATCAATCCCTTTCACGGGCGAAATGGTTCCTCAATGACAAATCTGTTGACTTTACAAATGGATACAGTAATAGTACGAATGTTACGCAGAAGAATCAGGAAGCTTTTTCTTCCCTTGATTGGGATACTTCTTCAAAGGTGTGTGACCATGTAAACCGGTTTTATAATAAAAATTTCATGACCCTTACGGATGATCCGCCGGTTAAGGATTTTCTGATCAACACAAATTATCCGCCTTCCCTGCTCGCCTCTTTTAACAAGGAAACTCTGGAGGCTATAAAAACTCCTTGTGTCTGGATAAGGCTGGATTTTTTTCAGCCGTTGCCGATGGAAGTTATTGAGAACATCTTTTGTTCAATGAATTGTTTCCCTGTCATCAACCGGCAATTGCATAAATTCACCTATTCCGCCACGGATCAGGTAACAATTATTCCGTTAATAGCCGATAACGCTTTTTTCGATATGTCCTCCGTATCCAGTTCCGGTGGCGTAAAATATAGCCAGAAAACATTTTCAAGGATCAAAGAGTTGGAACGCGGTTCCTATGTCCTCCGCCAAGGTGGGGTGGGGCGGTTTGATTCCCGCAACGCCGTTGAGATCCTCAATTACCTCCTCGAACTGTTACGTGATGAGAACGCCGCTTTTTCAATCCTTGGAGCCGATATGGTTTATTCAAATCTTAGAGAACTGAATCAGATCATAGCCCGCATCGAACAACGTCTCACCGATACCAGTGCACAAAAAGAGAATATTTCTTACATCATGCTCCGGGCTATCCAGAATGAGGAAACCGTCTTTATTGAGTTCTGGTCTACAGATGGCTTACAGGCCAATAATATCAAACCTGGAACCCCGATGAATATTTATTCGGGCAGCGATCTGAAGAAAGAATCTGTCCGTTTCCTTACGGTAACCTCAGGTGGCCGTGAAAGAATGGATACGGAGGACCGTATTAATTCCTACAGGAAAGCGCTGCTTTCAAAAGGCAGGGTAGTCTCAGCCGAAGATATCAAGACATTCTGCTTCGAACATTTTGGAAAGAACCTGGAAAAAGTGGAGGTCACAAAAGGCATTGCATCAGGTACCACCGCTGATACCGGCTTTATCCGTACAATAGACATCCATCTGCACCTTTCAAAAAAAGGAGTCCAACTGTCAGAAGAAGAATTAAAATTCCTGAAAGAAGACCTGAAGATAAAACTCGAAGAAGCCTCAATGAATATTCTGCCCTACCGTATTTTTCTAAAGTAAAAGTATTAATCGGATTGTGCTTTTATTAATAGATCTCACTTCAAACTTCGTTGATCAATATTCGATTGTTCAAATCAAACATCAGAATTCTCTTCACCAAACTCCCCGCCCCGAATGGGGAGGGGTCAGAGGAGGGGCTGTCACGCGTCACGAAACTCCCGCCCCGAATGAGAAAGAACCAGGGGTGGGGTCCTTACCCCCCAATCATCACCGTCGGACAACCTAAAGTAATTGATCCTCCATGCGTCGTGGTATCTCCCATCCGTGCAGCCGGTTTTCCCCCGATCATGACAGTAGTCGAACCCATAGCAATGGAATCAGGCGGTCCGACACACGTAGCCATATCCCCGACACATGCTGCCGGCTGTCCGCCGATCAGGACTGTAACCGCTCCCGGTGGCAGTATAGGTCCGCCGACATGTGGTACCGGAGGCGTCCCCGGTGTCTGCATCGGACACGTATGCATATCTCCGACTCTTGCTGCTTGTGGCATAGTCTTCTTTTTTAATTGATTTGTACCATTCCTCCCTGTATGGTAACCTGCTCCGAACCATCCAATTCAGCAGTACCGCCCTCGGCTTTGAATTCTTCATCAGCCTGAATTGACACCTGTTGGGCATTCACACTTACACTGCCACCATCAGCCTCGATTGACACCTGTGAACCTTTCAGACTTATAGTCCCGCTATCCGACTGGATGGAGATATCTGAATCCGCGTGAAAGTTCAGGTTGACTCCTTTGATCTCAATATCTCCGTCGGATTCAATGGTTATTTTATCCGGACTGAGTGTAAGTAAGATCTTGTTATTGGCAGAATCCGCTGAATTACCGGTTCCATTATAGATATTAAGCTTTTCACTGCCATCTGTATCGTCAAACTCAATGGTGTTTCCCTGGCGCGTACGGATCTTTTTAATATCATTCTTGCTGGTTACCCAATCCTGGAGTGGTGTATGATCACCGCCGAACATAGTCCCTAATACATAAGGTTTCTGAGGATGATTATCTTCAAATGCTACAACTACCTCATCCCCGATTTCAGGAACAAAATAAAAACCCCGGTTATCGCCTGAATGAGAATTAACCATCCGGATCCAGGGTGTGCTCTGACCTTCTTCCTGCCAGTCAAGATGCACCTTCACTCTTCCCAGGTTATCGGGATCATTATTATCTGTCACTACACCATTTTGTACCGGACAATAAGGGACTTTATTTTTCTCTCTATATGGAGATACTTCCATTTCCGATGGAATTCCTATAAATGCATCATGGAAGTGCTTATCATCATTATCAAAGTGGTGAATCACCTCTGTGATTATAAAGCCTCCTGCATTTATAGTAGAAGAATCCAGGTTGCTTTTATGATGTGGGAAAATATTAAGAACATTGCCAACATGTAATGGTATATAACTGGTTCCGCTTAAACGAACAAGTGATGTCGCTAACTGTTTTTTATGAACAGAAACCAGGTCATTTATGGGGATGGGGTGAATATTTGATGTATTGAGAAATTGCCAGAATCCTTCTCTGCTTTGGGGGTAAAGGCTGAGTGAACGATCCAGGGCATTTTTACCGGCTGATCCGACAAAAGAATCGAGAGGAACATTTGCAGCTTCACCGGTTACAGTCGTATTATTGACAAAGTCATGATATTTCGCACGGAAATTTAGTGGGCTGATTTGAGAAGCGAGGTCGACAGTTGGAATGTTTATACCATAAATTCCTGTTTCTTCAGTTCTTTTTATTTGCCCGCAAACCAGGTTCTGACCATCATAATAAAACCATTCACCAATAGTGCCCAGCATCCTTTGTAAAAACTCCAGGGTTGTTTCATTATATTGAACAATATAAGGATAACGTGTGAGATCCTGTATATGCCCGGTTCTTGAGATCAAATCCTTGGGATAAGCCATAAGTATTTGGTCAACAATCTCATTGATGGATTTATCTTCAAATGCTCGGCAATTAGGAAAATCATTCAGAAGGATATCTGACCCATAGCCCCTGATCTTTACATCTTCCTTGTGGCTTTTGCTGTGGTATCTGATTGACTGGATCTCGGTGATAATCCCTTTAAAGCGAAAATCCTTGAACTTGCCACGGTGTGTATCAATCCCGGTGATGTTGAAGGTAATTGGCGAACCGATCTTCTCATTTACATTCCAATAACCCTTGCTTTTTTCTGAGCTTAGAGCATCCAGTGCACTATGGGGACAAAGAAGTTCCCAACGATGTAGATTAAAAATGTCTTCATGAATCTCAAGACTTGAAAATGATCGCAATTCATCCTGTCCAATAACAACTGAAGAGCCCTTTACACTTGTTGGCATGATTAGGAGATTTTTTAAATGAGAAAAAAATTGTTATTCAGCAGCTTCCCAGATATTTACGAAAGAAACCCCGGAGATATCCAACTCACGGCAGGAAATTGTAAGATTTACGCGTATTTCATCTTCCTCTGAGAATGTCTGGTGATAATTGATCAGAATTGCATCTTTGAATTTAATTGTCTGGAATGATTGATTATCGGTAATGCCGGATGAAAATACGATCTTCCCCTGTTTTTTGGCATTAATCGAGAACATCCAGTTAAGGAGATCAAAATCATTCTCGTTTTTTATTCCGATATTGATAATGCCTCCCTGAACTGCTGAGGTAAACACACCTGTTTTATCAATCTTTTGATTAAAAGCATAGTCACAGTAGAGGACCCGGATACCATCCTGCTCTTTGGGATGTCCCTCAATATGCAAAGTTGCTGTAAATGCCATAATATTGGAGTATTAATATAAATAATATCAACACATGAATTAAGAGAATTAATCCACGCATGATTCTGAAATATTTTTTCAGCGAAAATTATTGGGGCCAGGCATTATCTACTTCGGCATTCCCGACTTTAATCTTCCTGCAAGAGATAGAAACAGTCATCATCATCGTTTCTCCTCCAAAATTTTCGGAATAACTGGTAATATAGCCATCGGTAAAATCCAATTGTTTCATCTTTTGATCCGAGTCAATTTTGTTGAATACAATGGAACCATTTTTCTTCCCATAACTATCTACTGCCCATTCCATCAGTGAGTTGTCTGCGGATGATTCAACCACAACAGTGATATTTTGCCCCTTAACCTCAGATGTAGGTCTTCCGCTTTGATCTACCGATTGGTTTAAACCATAGGAGAGGGAAACAACCGGATAATCTTTACCGGAAACGGTCATTTTTGCTTTGAACGACATAATTGTAAAATTTAAGGTGAATAATTAATTTTAATTGCCAAGAAATTAAGCTTGTTCATACTTTGAATCCCAGTCATTACCGTCGTCTCCCTTTTGTCCATCCATTTTGATCATAAAGTTTTTGGCCGGGAAATAAGGTTTCATATTAATATCGAGATAAATCCTGTCCTTTTGAACGGGGTCCTGCTCAAAACGTGTAATGGTAAAGCTTTCGATGAGTTTGCCGGGTCCTGTGATATTGTCAAGAAAACGAACGATCTGTGATTGGATCTCTTTTTTTGTTTTGACGTTGAAATTCTCAAAAGCCCTGCGATTCAGGAAATCCATCAGTACTTTGGTCACATAATCGAAAACCCTCACAACTGAATAAGTTTGCAACCCGAGGTTATCACCATTAAATAAGGTCTTGGCTGAAAAAGCCATCACTTTGCCATATTCATTCACCATTGGGACCAATCCTAATTTTTCGAGGCTTGCGATTTCGCTTTTTTTAAGATCGAAACGCACGCCCTCAACTTCGCTCAATCCACCGTGTTTCTTCCCTGCTGCAACCTGCGACATCAGGGTGTTATAGATGGTTCCCGCCAATGCAGAGGAAGGTGGTACAAAAAGTTCTTCTGACTCGTCGATCTCCGTATATTTTTTCCTTCCGACCAACCAGTTACAGGTCATCATTACATTCGACCGGTAAATGTCACCGCCCGTAAGATTGGCTGATTCGAACATCTCCATCGCATCATCCGGGTTATCAAGGTGCTCAAAATCGGTGATGAGCATCACCTTATTATTATAGGCAATCTTGCCCCATTTTTCAACTACCATATTGGAGCCAAGATAACCTGGAACAACAAGGAGACTGTAATTATTCCGCAGGTCAAGCCTGTCAAAATTGGCGACAAGTTCTTCTGTCACTGCATCTATAAAACGGGTATCATCAAGATCTTTCACCTGTTCGGGAGCCGCATTCATGATTGAAAGATTCTTGATCTTGTCCGACCCTGTATTTTTAAAGAACAAGGCAACCGAACGGTATGATTTTTCAAGCTCACGTGTTTCATTGACAGCTTTTGATAAATTATCCTTCAATGTCTTTGAAGCAACCAGTGAACTTTTTTCACATTGTTCGATCATTTCAGGAACGCTGTCTGATGCCTGAATAATAACTGCCCAGAGCTCCAGGACTTTTTTCAGATCGTCCCGTTCTTTTTTCTTTCCTGTTTCAGATAAGAATATTTTTTTCCGGGCTTTCCTTTCCGGGTTCAGGTTCTGGACGCCTTCAATGGCTGCTTCCAAAAGATCAAACCCACCAACCACGGTCAGTTTGTCAATGCTTGTTTGCAACAGCTCCTCAGGTTTTTCAACCTTGCTTATATCCGAAGCAACTTTTTCCCTGAATTGCTCTATGTTTGTTTCTTGTCTTTGTTGAGGATCCATAGAATAATTATTAAATTATTTAGAACACATGTTAATTTTTTAATGATTTATGCTTTCTCGATTTCCCTGATCATAGCATAGATAGAATTAAGCAATGATTGCTTTGTCTCCGGGTTCTCAAGTGCCTTCCGCATCATCTTATTGCTTTTTAATTGTTTGATGATTTTCTGCAATTGTTCTTTTTGCATGGTAAGATTCTGAAGGAATTCGCTTTGTGCTGTGATTCCTTTAACTCCAAAGTCGGCAAGATTGCCGAAGCTGAGATTTTCTTGTCGTGTGACACCTTCGCTATCCTGAAAATCAATATCGATATGTGGTTTGTAATGATCAAATACCTCATCAATATTTGTCAATCCACTAACGATCTCTGGTTTAACAGGCGGGTCGGCTGTGAGTTTCTCAATAAGCAATGATCTGTTCTGCTGAATTTCACTTATCGCTTCACTGGCGTCACCTTTTACTTCACTTCCACCAATATTATATGTGTCCATAAATTATTCTGTTAATAGGTTTATAATAGTATTTTAGGCTTGTCAAAAGTAGTAAATCTTAACCCGTAATCCAAATTATTTCCCCTTGTTTATCTGTTTTTACCGTTACAACAGAACCATTTCCTATTTTCCCGGCAATAATCATTTTTGATAAGGGTCTTCTCAGCCTGGATCGTATGATCCCAATGATAGGCCTGGCGCCATATTTAGGTGTAAAACCGGAAACAGCCAGTTTCTCTTTTGCATCCTGTTCTATAATAAGATGTATGCCTTGCTGATCAAGGGATTTTAACAGGGTTTTAAGATGAATATCGAAGATCTGCACGATATTCTTTTCATTGATGGGAGCAAACGGGACTATTTCCGTCAACCGGCCAAGGAATTCAGGTCTGAAATGCCGGCTCATGATGTCCATAAGATCAGTGGATGGAGGAATAATGCCTTTATTGAACGAGTCGATGATATAATCACTCCCAATATTTGAAGTAAACAAGACCAGCGAATTTGAGAAATCACCCTCTTTGCCAAGCCGGTCATGAAGTTTTCCTTCATCAAGGATCTGCAGAAAAATATCAAAGACAGATGTGTGTGCTTTTTCAATCTCGTCAAATAAAACAACTGAATAAGGCTGCTGCCTGATCTTATTTACCAGCAATCCTCCTTCTTCATAGCCAACATACCCGGGTGGGGCACCATAAAGCAGTGCAGCCGAATGTTCTTCCTTGAATTCCGACATGTCGAACCTGATCATGAATGATTCATCCTGGAACAGAAACTCGGCAAGAGATTTTGCCAATTCTGTCTTTCCCGTACCTGTAGGTCCCAGGAAGAAGAATGAACCGATTGGCTGACCCGCCTTGCTTAATCCTGACCGTGATTCAAGAATTGCTTCCGTGATGCTTTTAATGGCATGATCCTGCCCTACAACCCTTTTTTTCAGGTGATCATCCATATTCAGCAGCCTGTCACGTTCCTGGGACTGCACTTTCCCGATCGGAATTCCTGTTTTATACGACACCACAGCTCCGACATCGCTTTTATTGAGAGAATCTTTTTCTTTTTTAGCTTCACTTTCAAGGTCAGCAAGCATCGAGGTAATATATTTCAATAGTTCACCGGAAGTTTGAATAGTCATCGGGTCGGCCTGGTCATCCAGTTGTGAAAGAAGAATAGGTGATATCCGGTCCCTGATTTGTTTATAAAACACCTGGAGGTTTTTAAGTAAATCCTGCTCACCTTCTTTATTTTTATTTTCAGCTATCACTTTCAGGGTATCCTTCAGGCCGGCAATTTCATTATCAGAAGTGTCTTTCATCATCCTTACACCCGACATTGTCCTGTCGATAAGGTCTATCGCTGAATCAGGAAGGCTTCGTTCTTTCAGGTAACGCTTTGAAAGCCGGATGGCCTCTTTCATTACCTCATTGTCAATTTTGATGTTGTGATGGTGTTCATATGCAGGGGCTATTGTTTCAAGCATCAACAAAGCCACCTCTTCCACCGGTTCTTCCACTTTAATTATCTCAAACTGGCGTGAAAAGGCTTCATCTGTCTCAATGTGTTTTGTATAATTATCGATCGAGGTTGTACCTATAATTGTTAAAACTCCTTTTGAGAGTTCAGGTTTAAGCAGGTTGGCTGCCCCTGAAGCTCCTGCCTGTTTATCAAGGAGCATATGAATATCATCAATAAAGAGGATCGCTTTCTCAAACTGCTCAATCTCGCGAATAATATTTTTTAGCCGGTCTTCAATTTCTCCTTTATAAGAGGCTCCTGCAATCAGTGAACCGAAATCGAGTTCGAATATTTTTGCCTCTTTTAATGTAGCCGGAACTTTCTGGTTTATTATATTTTGTGCGAAGCCATTTACCAATGCGGTTTTTCCCGTACCCGGATCACCGATGATCATTACATTCGGCTTCATACGTCTACCTAAGATCTCGGTGATCATCAATAATTCCCTGTCCCTGCCAACGACAGGGTCGAGTTTACCCTGCCTGGAAAGATCTGTTTTGTCGGTGCAGAATTTAAGAAGAGCATTCTGTTTTTTATCAGATGTGCCTTTTTTACCAGTTTCAGAGGTTTTTCCAAGAATATTATCGATATCTGATTTGCTTATAAGCGCATCTAAGATCTCTTTTTGTGTAAGCGGGAAGGTTTTTAAATGGTCGTAACTGAAACCAACTCCCGGGGTACTCAATGATGCAAGCACACAAACCGGATCAATAAGGTCTTTCGAGAGTTTAAGACGAATATTGTCAGCTTCCAGTAATACAGTTTGTGTTGCCTCGTCTGCTACCGGCATATCTTTTGCCTTCCCTGCCTTTGGCGAAGATTCAATCCTTACATCCGCCCATTCATCCAGATAATAGACATCTTTCCCGATAGACTCAATAAAAGGTCTGAGACCAACATCTTTATGCAGCAAGGCCTTTAAAAGATGTGCAGGGGTCACCTTATCATTAATAAATTCTTTCGCGATGGATTGAGCAATATTTATTGCCCGTTTAAGGTCATCGGAATAATTAATTTGCAGAAGATCGTCCATGAATTGTAATACTTAATGGTTATTAACATTGATATGATAAGTTTGATAAAGTGGCACAAAGTTATTTATCATTTAATTCATATCTCATGCTAATATACGAACATTATTAAGAAATTTAAAATAATTCAAAAATCAATAGTTGATTTTTTCAGGCTGAAGGTAAATTCGAGAAAAAAGTCACAGGGTCACAAGGTCAAGCGCAAAGTGCAATGTGCAAAAAGTGCAAAGTAAAAAGATGACAAGGTGACAAATTCAACAACCCCTTAAGGTTGAATATGAATAACCGCCAGTGAAACTGGGGGATAAGGGGGCTCCATATTTAACAACCCTGTAAGGGTTGAACAATGAAATGTGAGAGGTGAGAGAAATAAAGTGACAGAGTAACAGGGTGACAAAATTATAGTTCGACAGGTTGGACAAGCGGACAGGATGGAAAGGGCAAAAAATGAATTGACCCAACTATAGTTCAAATAATAGGTATATGTCTCTTACCTGTTATCAAAGTAAATTCAGAGTGCCTTCGGGGTGTCTTCAGGGTGTCTTCAACATCACTACAACATAAATTCGATCAGGATTCAACTAAGCTTCGGTTGCTTTTCTTCATGAATTGCAAATTTGAACTGGATTGTTTCCCAATATTTTATTCCTTAACGAACTTCCCCAATTTCACAGTAATATCATTGGTCAACCGCACAAAATAAACGCCGCCGGGAAGGCCTGAAATGTCAAGTTGTGTTTTTGCCTGGTTTATCTGGCGTGTCAGTACTTCCTGGCTTTCGATATTCAGGATCGATAAGAGGCCTTCCTGATTCATTCCTGATGATCGAATGGTTATGCTTCCTGAAGATGGGGTGGGATAAATTTTTAAAAGAGCAGGGGAATGGGAAATGTCATTTATTCCGACGCCTCCTCCATTGGTGGTTTTTAAGATGATACCACTGTCGCCTACGTCATATCCGGTAAGTGCATCTGTGAAGAACACTGAATTTAAGCAATGTGAAGTTCCTGAAACCTCACTTGTACAGTTTGTTCCCATCGGTGGTCACAGTATTGTGCCATTCCATCGGACACATACCTGTATAAGTATCAGCAAAAAATACAGATTTTAACGGGATGAAGTTCCCGAAACCTGCTTTATCCAGTTTGTCCCACCATCAATAGTTTTTAATATTGTTCCACTATCACCTACTGCATATCGCGTATTGCCATCGGTAAAAGTGGACGAATATAAATTGATACTCGTTCCGCTTGTTAAAGCAGTCCATACTGTACCGCCATTTATGGTTTTTAAGATAGTACCCGTATCACCCACCACATAACCTGTATTTGCATCCGGAAAGTAAACTGAATTTAGACTTTTCTCTGTCCCACTCGATTCCATAGTCCATGGCCAAATTGTACCTCCATCTGTGGTTTTGTAAAGTTCTCCTCAGAAACCAGCCACATAACCTGTCTCTGGGTCAGTAAAATATAATGAATTAAAGCCATAAAGAAATTCATCTACTTGCTCATATACTCCCCAACTAACACTGCCATCCGTAGTTTTGAATACCATTCCACATTCACCAGTAACAAATCCTGAATCAGTATCAATAAAACAAATTGAAGACAACCTGTGAAAATAAGGCGCATAGAACAAAATACCCGATGTGTTCTGAATCGCCCAATTGATACCACCATTTGTGGATTTTAATATCGTTAGACTATCACCTGCAACATAACCTGTTGTTGCTGATGGAAAACAAACTGATGATAAATTCACGGATGTTCCTGAATTAAGATTTTCCCAATTCTGAGCATGTCCCGCATTAAAGGCAAGCGAAGAAGTAACTAAAATGCAGATGAGGTTTTTCATATGGCATCTTTATTATTGGTTGTGGATTTAAAATTGGCAAGACAGGTTTAATTGTACGTAAATACGCACAGTAATAAGAAATAACCGGATGTTATGCAAGTTTTTGGGCGTTTATATTTGAACATGTTGCTTAGAGGACCACAAATGATGGAACATTTACTGAAGTTCAAATTTATTAATGGTTTCAGAGGAGACAAAAAAAATCCCCATCATTCTTGATAGGGATTCCTAGGTAGTAGACTACTCTGATGAAATATCTGACTTTTTATTCGTGAAACTTCAATTTTAAGAACATAGTGAATTAAAATTGATAGTTGAATAATCCCGATGAAGTCGGAAGGTATACTACCCCGCCCCTTGGGCGGAATTATGGTCCAGGGCTTGCCCTGGGGTTCATACCCGTGATTAGTATTTACAAAATCTACTGGTGTAAATAAATTCATTACTGATGACTTTTAGGATATAAATGCCGTTAGTAAAGTTAAATAAGTTGATCGTGTTTAAAGATTCATTAGATTGAAGGGTTAAGACATTCCTGCTATTTATATCAAAAATCTGAATTTCTTTATTTATCGGATTAATTGTTAAAATATTGATCCACTCGGCTGTCGGATTAGGATAAATAAGGACAATTAGATCGTTGTTTTTTGGTTTTTTATCTATTCCAACAGGAAAACAATCACTTTGCCATTGACTTAAAAGTGTATTGGAAGAATATGAATTCTGTTCATTTATATCGAATTGAAGAGTACCGATGAAGCAAATCGTATCCCAGCCTCCATCCGGAGGATATGAATAAAATACCTTTGCAAAATGTTGTCCGGTTACTAAAGAATCAATGGTGACTGACAAATTATAATGACAATCACAACCTGCTACATAACCTGTATCTTTTTCCAGCCAAATAATTGTATCAGTTGATTGTGATATTTCCATCTTATAAAATGACAAACAACTACGATCAACTGTGTCATTTTTTAAAATAACAGTATCACCATGAACTTCTGCACGGAGATTACCCTTTTCAATAGCTGTACATTGACCAAATACAAGTATTGGTACAAATGCAAATAAAACAAGTAGTGATTTCATCTTTTGTGGTTTATGTGATACCGAATAATAACTTCCTATTCTAAATAACACCTGACTTACTTATACCCGCAATAATATTGCATCTAGCTCCACTACCCATATCTGCTCGTTTTCCGCACCCCAATCCTTGCTCCGTATTACTGCTTCACGAATTTCCCCACTTCCACTGTTTTATCATTGGATAGACGCACAAAATAAATACCGATTGGCAGATTGCTTATGTCTATTTGAGTTTTAGGTTTGATGAGACTGCGTGTTAGAACTCGTCCAAGGTTCATTATTGATAGTTGACTTTGACCCTGGGTTCCGGATGTTTCAATTGTTATTTTATCTGTTGCTGGATTGGGATAAATTGATATCTGCGAAGATTTAAGTTCAATTATTCCGGCGGGAGCAGCATAATCCATCACCGTTGCCTTATAAGAATTCGCACCATCCGCATAAGCCACATAAGGATCACCATTGGATGGATTGAATGCCAGGCTTTCATATTCAGTTATCCCGACAGAGAAACCTGCATTTCCGACATTCACCCAGTTGGATCCGTTAAATGTCATAACAGTGGCTTTATAGGAATTCAAAGAATCCTGATAAGCCACATAGGGTTGACCCGACGGGCTAAAGGCAAGGCTTGTAAAATCAACCTCACCTGCTGAGAAACCCGCATTTCCAACATTCACCCAGTCGGTTCCATTAAATTGCATTACCGTTGCTTTCCATGAATTTCCACCATCCGCATAAACAACATATGGTTCGCCAGATGGGCTGAAGGCAAGGCTTTCAGAAGCAGCCCAGCCTGCTGAGAAGCCCACTGTTCCAACATTTACCCAGTTGGTTCCGTTAAATTTCATTACCGTTGCCTTATTTGCATTCCCTTCATCCTGATACGCTACATAAGGTTCACCATCAACCGGACTGAAAGCAAGGCTTGTATAACCAATCATTCCTGCTGAGAAACCAGCGTTTCCGACATCCACCCAGTTGCTTCCCTCGAATTTCATTACCGTTGCATACCAATTACTTCCATGATCGGAATAAGCAACATATGGCTGACCAGATGGACTGAAGGCAAAACTTACAAAATTAGCCTCTGCTGCTGAAAAACCCGCATTTCCAACATTCACCCAGTTGGTTCCATCAAATTGCATTACAGTTGCTTTCCAGGAATTTACAGAATCCGAGTATGCCACATAGGGTTGACCAGATGGGCTGAAGGCAATACCTTCATACCAAGCTTCTCCAGCTGAGAAACCCGCATTTCCGACATTTACCCAGTTGGTTCCGTCAAATTTCATAACCGTTGCCTTTTGTGCATTCCCATAATCCGAATAAGCAACATAAGGTTGACCGGAAGGGCTAAAGGCAAGACTTTCGTAATTGGTTCCTCCTGCTGAGAAGCCTGCATTTCCAACATTCTGCCACATATAATCCAGTGGTGAAGATTTGTACCAGGGTTGCTGGGCACAAACTGCGATTGGAAACACGAACATTAAAAGGCAGAGAAGTTTTTTCATGATCTTTTTTATTTAAATCGTCAATTATTAATAAAACATCGTAAATTAATTTTTCACGAACTTCCCAACTTCAATGGTCCGTTCATTGGTTAGCCGCACAAAATAAACGCCGCCGGGAAGGCCTGAGATGTCAAGTTGTGTTTTGGCCTGGGTTATCTGGCGTGTTCTTACTTCCTGGCCGTCAAGGTTCATTATTGATAATTGACTTTGACCCTGGGTTGCGGATGTTTCAATCGTTATTTTATCTGTTGCCGGATTAGGATAAATTGAAATCTGCGAAGATTTTAGTTCCATTATTCCGGCGGGAGCAGCATAATACATCACCGTTGACTTTATAAGAATTCACACTATCCCCAAAAGCCACATAGGGGTCTCCATTGGATGGATTGAATGCAAGACTTGTATAAGCACTTCGCCGCTGAGAAACCTGCATTTCCGACATTCACCCAGTTGGTTCCGTCAAATGTCATTACAGTGGCTTTATAGGAATTCAAATAATCCTGGTATGCCACATATGGTTGACCCGACGGGCTAAAGGCAAGGCTTGTAAACCAACAGCTCACCTGCTGAGAAACCCGCATTTCCAACATTCACCCAATTGTTTCCATTAAATTTCATTACTGTTGCTTTTTCAGAATTCCCATCACCTATAAGCCACATAAGGTAAACTGCAGATGGGCTGAAGGCAAGGCAAGTAAATCAAGTCGTATCTGCTGAGAAACCCGCTGCTCCCACATATACCCAATTTGTTCCGTTAAATTTCATTACTGTCGCATTACCATTAAAAGCAATCCATAATCTCCAATAAGCTACATAGGGCTGACTGTCAACCGGGCTGAAGGCAAGGCTTGTCCAGTCAGCCGTTCCTGCTGAGAAACCTGCATTTCCGACATCCACCCAATTGGTTCCATCAAATTTCATTACAGTGCATTGACAAGAGTTTACAGCATCCTGATAAGCAACATATGGCTGCCCGGATGGACTGAAAGCAAGAGATATGAAACAAGCCTTCACCTGCTGAAAAACCGGCATTTCCAACACTCACCCAGTTTGTCCCATCAAATTTCATTACCGTACCTGTCCAGGAATATCCACCATCCGAATATGCCACATAGGGCTGAGCCGGATGGACTGAAGGCGAGACCTTCATAAATAAGCTGTTCCTGCTGAGAAACCAGCATTTCCGACATTTACCCAGTTTGTTCCGTCAAATTTCATTACCGTCGCTTTTTAAAAATTTCCATAATCCTGGTACACAACATAAGGTTGACCGGATGGGCTAATGGCAAGACTTGCGTACTTGGTTCCTCCTGCTGAGAAACCTGCATTTCCAACGTTCTGCCATATATAATCCAGTGGTGAAGATTTGTACCAGGGTTGTTGGGCGCAAATTGCGATTGGAAATACGAACATTAAAAGGTAGAGAAGTTTTTTCATATGATATCCATTTTAAGTAGTTGATTTTCCAATAATGGAATATAAAGTTCCTTAGTGTTGTAAATCTTCATCAAAAATAAGAAAAATGCAGGTGCTATGCAAATTATTAGGTGTTTATATTTAAATCAGCTGTAAAGGGGACAAAAAATGACGGGGCATGGACTGAAATTCAACTTTATTCTTAATGGTTTCAGAGGAGACAAAAAAAATCCCCATCATTTCTGATAGGGATTCCCAAGTTGTAAACTACTCCGATAAATATTTAACTTTTTATTGATAAAAGACTTCGTGAAAGTGGCTGATTTTGTTGAGTGTATGGGCGTTTTGAACTGAAGTACTCTCCCCAACTGTTCAGCATTGCAAACTCGGTGTTGTTTAAAGTTTTATTAATATTTACAAAATCTACTGGTGTAAATAAATTCATTACATATAGAGCAATAAAGGATGACCTTTTGCAGCGATGGCAAATAACCGTACGTTTTTTTGACCCCCGAAAAACAGGGAGGGTGGCATGATGTGTTACGTCTGAACCGTGATTGTTAATTATTTCAGACCTTACAGTTCGCTGATTAAATTTTTGATTTCATATATCACCTAATGAGTTATCGACCGATTAATGGTCATAAAAACCATTTGATCATATGGAAAATATTCATTTCAATGAACAACTAAGGGAAAGGACAATGAATATGGCTGTGGATGTTCGCAATCTCCTTAAGACTGAAAAGTTCATTGCACTCGACAGACCTTTTGTAAACCAGCTCATTCGAAGTTCTTCCTCCGTTGCGGCCAATTACAGATCGGCAACCCGTGGAAGATCAGACGCCGAATTTTATTCCAAGATTTGCATTGTTCTGGAAGAAACTGACGAAACTTTTTTCTGGCTTGATTATTTAATGAAGTTAGAGGTTTTAAATGAAAAGGAAGCGATGAAAATCAGAAATGAGGTTGAAGAACTTGTCAGACTTTTTTCGTCAATCAGAAAAAAGATGAAGGAAAAAATTGGAGGAAATGGCTGAGAGGGAGAATATTGAAATGTGAAGATTTAAGTCTGAAGACTTAGTCTGAAACGTAAAGTGCGAAGTATTTCGGACTTCGCACTTTACATTTCGCACTTGACCTTGTAGCGGGGACAGGATTCGAACCTATGACCTTTGGGTTATGAGCCCAACGAGCTACCTCTGCTCCACCCCGCACTGTATTTTTATTTACCTTTGTTTTTCGGGGAAGCAAAGATAGAACTTGTTTCATTGTTCTCCAAATTTTCATATATTTAATCATATGGCCCATAAAGCAGGATTCGTATCTATTATCGGGAGTCCTAATGTCGGAAAATCTACCCTGATGAATGTTCTTGTCGGCGAGAGACTCTCGATAATTACACACAAAGCTCAAACCACAAGACATAGGATTATGGGCATATTCAGCGGTGAGGATTTCCAGGTTGTCTATTCTGATACCCCCGGTATCCTTAAACCACATTATCTTTTACACAAGGCGATGCTTTCAGCCATCTATTCTTCACTCGCTGATGCGGATATCATTCTTCTTGTTACTGAAATAGGAGAAAATTTTCTCCATACTGAGATCCTTCAAAAGATGAGGGATAACAGCAAACCCGTCATTGTTGTTATCAACAAAATTGACCTCGCTGACCAGTCAAAGGTAGAAACAGCTATAGAAGACTGGAAAACCCGCCTTGAAAATGCTGATGTCATTGCCATCTCAGCACTTCACTGTTTTCAAACCGCACTTGTTTTTGATACCATATTAAAACATCTGCCGGAATCCCCTGAGTACTTCCCAAAAGAGGAACTTACCGACCGTTCTCAGCGGTTCTTTGTCTCAGAGATCATCCGCGAAAAGATCCTTCTGAACTTTTCACAGGAGATCCCTTATAGCGTGGAAGTCGTTGTGGATTCTTTTAAAGAAGAAGAAAAGCTGACACGGATCTCAGTATTCCTCTTTGTGGCAAGAGAATCTCAGAAAGCCATCATCCTCGGCCATCAGGGAAAAGCTATCAAAAAACTTGGTACAGATGCCCGGAAAGATATTGAGGCATTTCTTGAAAAACATGTCTTTCTTGAATTGAATGTGAAAATTCGAAAAGACTGGCGCGATGATATTAAGGAATTAAAAAGATTTGGATATAATCTTGAAGATTATCAATAGTTAAGAGACTCTCTATGAGCAATATCATCGCTATCGTTGGACGTCCCAATGTGGGAAAATCGACATTTTTCAACAGGCTCGTAGGTGGCCGTAATGCGATCGTGGATCCTTCAAGCGGGGTCACACGCGACAGGCATTACGGAAAATCAGATTGGAATGGCATTGAATTTTCGGTGATTGATACGGGTGGATATGTCCGTAATTCAGATGATATATTTGAAGGCGAGATCAAAAAACAAGTCGTACTGGCAATTGATGAAGCAGATGTGATCCTTTTCCTTGTCGATATTAAAGAAGGAATTACCCCGATGGATGAAGACTTGTCTGAAATGCTCAGAAAAACAAATAAACCGGTCTTCGTCGTGGCCAATAAAGTTGATAATTACAAATTGCTCGGAGATATTCATGAATTTCATAAGCTGGGCTTTGAAAAATTGTACGGTATCTCGGCTATGAATGGCAGTGGTACAGGTGAATTGCTTGATGAAGTGGTAAAAAAATTACCGGATCAGGATATTTCAGGCGATCTGTCTGAAAATTTAGATAGATCTTCGCTCCCTAAAATTGCCATTGTGGGTCGGCCGAATGCAGGGAAATCATCGTTGGTTAATCTCCTCCTGGGGACCGATCGTACCATCGTTACACCTGAACCGGGAACAACACGCGATTCAACCCACTCGCACTACAAATATTTTGATCTTGAATTTCAGCTGATCGATACTGCAGGGATAAGGAAAAAATCAAAGGTTTCTGAAAATATCGAATTTTATTCCGTCATGCGTGCCATTCGGTCCATCGAATCCAGTGATGTATGCATCCTGATGGTAGATGCCGAAAGAGGATTTGAGGCTCAGGATCTTAACATCTTTTCCCTGATTGAAAAAAATCATAAAGGAATCGTCATTCTCGTCAATAAATGGGACCTGATTGAAAAACAAACCAATACCCATAAACATTTTGAAGAAGACATCCGGTCAAAACTGGCCCCGCTTACTGATGTTCCGATTATCTTTACCTCTGTTATAAACAAACAAAGGGTCTATAAGGCAGTTGAATCAGCAGTCAGGGTATTCAGGAACCGTTCACGAAAGATTACTACTTCACAGTTAAATGATTTTTTTCTTCCCCTTATAACTGCCATGCCACCACCGGCATGGAAAGGTAAATTCATCAGGATCAAATTCGTGACCCAGCTTCCCGGACGTTATCCTGCATTTGCTTTTTTTTGTAATCTTCCCCAATATATTCGGGAGCCATACAAACGCTTCCTGGAAAATAAATTGCGGGAACAGTTTGATTTCAATGGCGTACCTGTTGAAATCTTCTTCAGACAGAAATAAATCATGGAAGAGGGCGTTCGAATAGATAAATGGTTGTGGTGCATCCGGGTATTCAAGACCAGGAACCAGGCCACTGTTGCTTGTCGGTATGGAAGGGTTAGGATTGGTGATCAAGTGGTCAAGCCATCAAGGGAAATAAAGTCAGGAGAGACTATTACCATCAGCCTGGATTCATTGAAACGGTCGGTTAAAGTGCTGGCCTTGGTTGAACACAGGGTAGGTGCTAAACTGGTAGAACAATTCATGGAAGATGTAACCCCTCAGGAAGAATATCAGAAGTTGCAATTGCGTAAGGATGCCGGCTTCGGATACCGGCTCCGGGGATTGGGCCGGCCTACGAAAAAAGAACGCAGGGAAATTGAGATCCTGAAAAAATACCTTGGAGCATAGAACACTCTCAGCTCTGCTTTGTCAAATGAAAATAAAAAGAGAGAAATTACCCGATTTAAATGATCTGGCTTTTTCCGGAAGGAACAAAGACTATGGCTCCTTTATTCTTCGCAGGAAATACCCCAGGTTCCTTCTCATCTCCTTTATACTTTCAGTAGTGTCGATACTTTTACTGACACTCGTCCCATTTGGTATATACTACTTTCGTGGTCCCGAATTGGATATTAGTATGAATGAATTGCTACCGGTTGAATATACATTCATACCTTCTCCTGAAGATGACCTGGATCAACTGGTAAAAGCACTTGCCAGACCGCAATCTCCTCCCGAAGAGGTGGCGCCACAAGTGGTGGATACAGTTCCTGAAACGAAACAGAAACCTGAAGAAGTCAAAACAGAAGAAACCACTGATATCAAGACTGATAGTTCAGGATCATCTCATGGCCAGGCGCTTGAAGGTACCGGATCCTCGGAAGCAACCGGGATTTATACAACACTGGATGCCTTTCCGTCTTTCCCGGGTGGCTTACAGGCATTTCTTTCCTTTCTTCGTGCCAATATAAGATATCCTTCAGTTTCGTTAAGATCTGGCATACAAGGAGAAGTTTTGATACTTTTTATTGTTGAATCCGATGGATCAATATCAAATGTTTCCGTAAATAAAGGCATTGGAAAAGAATGTGATGAAGAGGCTGTCCGTGTGATTAAAAGCATGCCCAGGTGGGTACCGGGAAGAAGATATGGAAGACCTGTGAAGGTTTTGGTACGGCAGCCAATCTTTTTCAGGATACCCGGAAGGAAATAAAAAGAGGGGCTTGAGGCCCCTCTTAATTTTATTTAATGTACTTACTGATTACTTCTTATCAGGAGCTTTCCCATCTTTATTTTCACCACCTTTATTTGTGCAGGAACCTGATTTTTGATTATGCGTACAGGTCTTGGAACAATTTTTTCCGTCCTTATTCATACTTGTTTCTGACTTGGCAGGAGCGGCTTTCGCTTTGTCCTGGGTTTGCGGTGTCTGTGCAAATGTCAGACAGGTAAAAAGAACGAAGGTGGAAACTAAAACAGCAGCTTTTTTCATTTTGATTTATGGTTTAAGTTAATATGAATTAATTTAACGGTACAAAAGTACCCTTTTTATAAGAATGAATCGTGATCAAACGGTTAATAATAAGTTAATATTGTTGTATGCAATTATTCCTGTATTCTCATTATCTCATAACACTTTACTCCCTGCTCTTCGTATCGATAACAATGGTAACAGGGCCATCATTAACGAGCGAAACTTTCATCATTGCACCAAAAATGCCGGCCGAAACAGGTTTCCCAAGTTCTTTCTCCAGTTGCCTTAGGAACAGTTCATAAAGTGGGATCGCCTTCTCAGCTTTGGCCGCACGGAAGTACGATGGCCGGTTCCCCTTTCGGGTACTTGCATGGAGGGTAAACTGACTGACTACCAATATGTCACCGTTTATATCAATGACCGATCGGTTCATGATTCCTTGCTGGTCATTAAAGATTCTCAGGTTAACTATCTTTCCTGATAACCATTCAATGTCCTCTGACCCATCTTCATCAACAATCCCCACTAAAACAAGCAACCCTGGCCCAATTTTCCCTGTGATTTTTCCTTCCGCATCAACCCATGCATTTGAGACCCTTTGAATGACTGTTCGCATCTTTTTATGAATTGTAATTCGACAAACACTAATTATCAGTGATTTAAAGAGAAATTATCTTTGCGCAGATTTAATATTTATCGCCCTTTCAATTACCTTATGCCTGGTAGCGTATCTGGTATCAAAAATAATAAGAAACCGGTTACCTGTTACTGATATTCCATCTTGAAGGATCCCTCAGACATTTCATTCGTGAGACTCAAATTTTTTGAACGTAGTGAATAAAAATTTGTTAGTCGAACAATCCCGATGAAGTCGGAGGGTATGATACCCCGCCCCTTGGGGCGGAATTAGGGTCCAGGGCTTGCCCTGGGGTTCATACCCGTGATTTTTACATTTGACTTTTTTAGGATTATCGTAGTTTTGCAAAAAAATCCAACCATGACGAAACTAAGCGTCAACATCAATAAAATTGCCACCCTGCGAAATGCACGTGGCGGGAACCTGCCGGATGTGGTTAAAGTTGCACTTGACTGTGAACGCTTTGGTGCAGAAGGCATTACGGTCCACCCTCGCCCGGATGAACGTCACATCAGGTATAAAGATGTATATGACCTGAAACCGTTACTTTCAACCGAATTCAATATTGAAGGCTATCCCTCTGAAAAATTTATTGACCTCGTTATCGCTGTAAAACCTGCCCAGGTAACACTGGTACCTGATCCGCCGGGAGTGCTTACTTCAAATGCCGGCTGGGATACGTTAAAGAATAAAAAGTTTCTGAAAGAGATTATCAGGGAATTCAAAAGGAACGGCATCAGGACCTCATTATTTGTGGATGCAGACAGGATGATGATAAGTCATGCGGCTGATTCTGGTACTGACCGCATTGAACTTTATACTGAATCTTATGCAAAAAACTATTCTCCGGATCCGGCCAAAGCTATTGAACCCTTCATCTCAGGAGCAAAATTGGCAGGGGACCTAGGACTTGGCTTGAATGCAGGTCATGATCTGAATCTTGAGAACCTTCACTATTTTTATAAAAATGTACCGGGCCTCCTGGAAGTTTCCATTGGTCATGCCCTGATTTGTGATGCCCTTTATTTCGGACTGGAAAACACGATTCAACTTTATTTGCGTCAGCTCAGGGGATAATAAACAAGGCAACCTTTCACACCTAAAAAAGAATGAAAAAAGCCGCTTTCATTACCATTCTTCCATGCATATTCTCTGCCTTGATATCTTTTGGTCAGCCTACTCCTTCTGACCTTGAAAAAAGAGCTGAAAAGATCCACCGGAAAATTCTTACAGTGGATTCACATAACGATACTCCTCAACGTTTGATGGATAGTGGCTTTGACATTTCCAAACGGCACGATCAACAGAAAGATCAGTCAGCTGTCGATTTCCCCCGGATGAAGGAGGGAGGATTGGATGCCTCATTTTTTGCGGTCTTTGTTTCCCAGGGCAAACGCTCTCCTGAAGGTGACTATCAGGCAAAATTGCGCGCCGATGCATTATTCGATTCAATCTATGCTGTGTTGGCACGGTTCCCTGGAGAAGCAGGTCTTGCTGTGTCGCCTTCCGATGCCAGAAAATTGAAAAGACAAGGTAAACGTGCAATCTTTATAGGAATGGAAAACGGGTATCCCATCGGGAATGATCTTTCTCTTATCCAGGCTTACTATTCAAAGGGAGCACGATACATTACTCTTTGTCATACCCGCAACAACGACATTTGTGACTCTTCCACTGATTCAACAGAGTACAACGGTCTTAGCGAATTTGGCAAAAGTGTTATAAAATTCATGAACAAGATCGGTATGATGGTCGATATATCCCACATTTCAGATAAAGCTTTTTATGATGTCATAGCATTGTCGAAGGCTCCTGTCATTGCTTCACACTCTTGTGCCCGGGCACTTTGTGATAATCCGGGAAATATGGATGATAATATGCTTCGGGCCCTGGCTAGGAACGGGGGCGTGATACAGATGAACTTTCTTAGTGCTTATGTGAAGAAAAAGGACCTGGGCCCGGCAACTGTTTCTGATGTTGTTGACCACATCGATCATATTGTTAAAATTGCCGGCATCGATCATGTTGGCATTGGAACCGATTTTGATGGTGGCGGAGGAGTCATAGGTTGTTCTGATGACAGCCAGTTGAAGAACATTACTATCGAGCTTCTTAAACGGGGATACACAACCAGGGATATACGCAGGATCTGGGGCGAGAATCTTATGAGGGTCATGAACAAAGTGAGCAGGATTTCAAGGAAACTCAATCCACCCTGTAATTGTTAAGTATTTATGTTTACCTGCAAAGGAGAATTAATAACCATTGAATATTGTGACAAACATATTTACTAAGGCTCTTGAAAGCCATGATCTACGGGCACTCCGTAAGATCCCTAAAAGTGATCTTCACAATCATGCTATGATGGGAGGCAGGTTGCATGGCATGGAGAAATTTACCGGTAATAAATTGGAGAAATTCAGGAATGGGGCACAGGGTGTGCGTGGAATTAATGAATGGCTGGAACATGTCTACCGTCCGCTTTTTGATTTGCCGGGTGCTTTTAAAGCCGCTGTGGATGCAGCTTTTATGCAGGCGAGATCGGATGGCGTGACCCTGCTCGAAATGAGCATGGATGCTTTTATGGGTAAAATGTTTAGGATCCGCCCTGAAGAAATAGTTTCGACATTATCCGGATCACACCATCATATTGCTCCCTCGATTGTTTTTCGCCCTGAACTGGGCTTTTCAAGGGCACTCCCGCTCAGGACAATTCTTTCCTGCTTTGAGCCATATGCAGGAATGGGTTTTTTTCAATCTATAGATCTCTACGATGTTGAAGATGCACAACCTGTTGAGAATTTCAGGGAACTTTATCGGTTCGCAAAAAAAATTGGAATGAAATGTAAAGCACATGCCGGTGAATTTGGTAGTGCCGGGTCAGTAAGAAAAGCAGTGGAAGTACTTGAACTGGATGAGGTTCAACATGGTATCGGCGCTGCCGATTCACCTGAGGTCATGTCATGGCTGTCAAATAACGGAATTGTACTGCATGTTTGTCCTCAAAGTAATATCGCATTAAAAAGAGTCAGATCGTACAAGACCCATCCAATCCGTATCCTCTTTGATCATGGTGTGAAGGTGACTGTGAACACTGATGATGTCATGCTGTTCAATGCCGGGAATTCTGAACAATTCCTGAAACTCTTTAATTCAGGACTTTTTAGCGCCGGAGAACTGGATGTTATACGAATGAACGGACTGGCGAATGAAAAAAGATCTTAGAGCCTTTTGACGTAAATGATTTTTCCATCGCCGGGTTTATAGTAATCTGCGATTATTGCATCTTTACTGTACCCGTTCTTCTCATAAAATAACCGCGTTGGTAAATATTTATCTATGGCAGAAGTTTCAGCAATGATATACCGGGCGCCCACTTCCTTTGCTCTTCTATGGGTTTCTTCAAGCAGGAGTTTTCCAATGCCAGCTCCCCGGCAATTATTATGTGTCGCGATCCAGTAAAGGTCATAACCGGCATCTGTCCCTGCAATATGCCCGTAACAGCTGTATGCCACAGTTTTGCCGCCGGTCTCCGCAAAGATGAAATAATAACCGCTTTCTTCGCCCTCAAGAACTGCTTCTTCAATCAGTTCGACAGCTACAGGGACTTCGAATTCATAAAAGAATCCTGTAGAAACAATGATATCCCTGACCGTCTCAATATCTTCTGGTTTAGGATTGGTCCTGAATTTTATCGTTGATGATTCCATATTTTTTAAGACTTGAAATGCAAATGTACTAAGGTTTCATGGCTTCTTCAATAATCTGCCTGATCACATCAACAAATTTATAGCCTGCTTTCTTGGCAGCTGCAACAAATCCGCCGGATTGCGAGATGCAAGGATTCAGGTTAAGATCGATGACCAGCGGGATCCTGTCGGCAGCCATGCGGAAATCAATTCTGACATATCCCTTAAAACCCAAATTGTTCCAGCATTTTTTGCAGATCCTTTCCATCTCCTCCTTGATATCATTGTCTTTTACCGGCAGTTTAAAGGTCCGTTGGGTATGGGTATATTCGAAAGATTCTTCCTCCCATTTCGCAGTGTAACCCATGATCCTCGGTTTACCTTCGGGGTAATCCTGGAACCTCATCTCAGCGATCGGGAGCACAACGGGCCCATCTTTTGTTCCAATAATCGACACATTGAACTCCCTGCCTTCAATGAATTCCTCAACAAAGAAGTAATTCTTATTTTTCGTTGCGAGACTCCTGATGAAATCTTCATCCGCCCCGTCAAATACACTGTGTTCATCCAGCCCAAGCGAACCTTCCTCCCATGTTGGTTTCAGAATGTATTTTCTGTCTTTTTTTAATTTATTAAGCTGATCAAGGGTTGCCCATTCCGGTGTCTTGATACCTGAAATTGTGAGCTGTTCTTTCGTCAGGACTTTATTCGCTGCAATAAATATCGGGACCAGTGGATTTCCCGAGAAGGGGATATTTAAGTAAGTCAGGATGGCAGCAGGGATGTATACAAATTCTCCTTTATTATCTAAGGCTTCTGAAAGATTAAAAATGAAGTCCGGCTGAATTTTCCGGATCTCTTTGATAGCCTTGTCAAGGTTCAGGTCGATCTGATATTCCAGTACCTTATAATCTAGTTCCGCTAAAGCTTCCGACACGATCTTAACCTCATCAAGGACATCCAGTTCATCCGCTTTTGGGTCATCAGATATCTTGTTATACAGGATTAACGCAGTCTTACTCATCTTTACAAGATTTAAAGTTGGCCCTTGGGATATTGGCTCAAAAGTTACAATAAGGCAAAATTATAAATTCCATACATCCCAATCGAAACTAATTCAGTACGATCCGCCTGATTAACTTATAATTCTAACGCGGGTTCTATCTCTTGAGATGTATTCTTTTAGTCGCCGAGTCAATAATGGTTCTTATTATAAAAGGATAATCATAGCCATTTAACCTTCCCAGGATAGGCAAGTCGGAAGTAATTTCGTTTAACCCGGCCAGGGGATTTACCTCCATGAAATTTATAATTCCATTGGCGTCCATCCTTACATCTATACGGCCGCCATCCCTGCATCCTAAAGCTTTCCATATTTTTAAAGCCATTTCACTGCATAAGGCTATGATCTCCTGTTCAGGAAGTACATAATCGATATATTGCTCAAAATTCTCTTTTACGTCGTATGAATAAACAGTTTCCTTTGTAGTCTTTCTGAAAAGGACTTCCATTGCACCAACTGAAAAACTTTCTTCGCCTGTACCTAAAACTCCTGCTGTAAATTCTCTTCCTGGAAGGTAGGTTTCGATAAGCAATGGAAAGTTCCTCTCTTTCCAAATCCCCGCACAGGTAACTTTAAGCTCCTCCGGGTTTCTCACCTTCGAATTATAAGTAATCCCTCTCCCAGATCCTTCAGCATTCGGTTTTACAAAGAGGGGATAAGGAAGCTTTATATTTTTGATATCTTGCTCAGATTCTGCAATGACAAATTCAGGGGTTGGTATTCCGCAGTCACGAATGACACGTTTGGCCATTCCTTTGTGTAGCGTAAGTGCAAGCACCAGTGGATCGGAAAATGTGTAGGGAATGGAATAAGCGTCAAGTAGTGCAGGAACCTGTGCTTCACGCCCTATCCCATATAACCCTTCACAAAAATTAAATACAAGGTCCCAGCGTTTGCCTTCAACAAGTTTTCGGGTAAGATTAAAGATGTTTCCTATTCTTTCTGTGGAATGCCCCAGGAAATGCAATTCCCGCTCAATGGCTTCAACGGTATTCTCTTTATCAAATTCTGCTGTTTCTTCTTCCGAAAACCCTTCTTTCAGATAATCTGAACGAAGATCGTAAGTGAGGCCGATTTGCATAGATCACTCCTTGAAATCAGGATACCTGAAGATCTTGTTTTCGTAGTTTTTCAGCAAAAGATAATCCCCATCCGTTCCCTTGTTATAATCGGGTAACAAAGGGATCTTGCCGCCACCGCCAGGTGCATCGATCACATACTGCGGAACAGCATATCCTGTAGTATGGCCTCTCAACCCACTTATAATCTCGAGTCCTTTTGCAACCGGAGTCCGGAAATGAGCAGATCCGAGAATAGGATCACACTGATACAGGTAATAAGGACGAACCCTGAATTTCAGTAATCCCTGCATCAGCTTCTTCATTATATCAACCTCATCATTGACTCCTTTTAGTAATACCGTTTGGCTTCCTAATGGAATTCCTGCATTGGCAAGTCTTTCGCAAGCCTGCTTGACTTCCTGTGTAAGTTCGTCAGGGTGGGTGAAATGGATGCTGATGAATAAAGGATGGTATTTCCTTAGAATATTTACAAGTGAACGTGTGATCCGCTGCGGCAGCACGGCTGGAACTTTTGTACCGATGCGGATGATCTCAACATGTTCGATTTTCCTTAACCTTGAAAGCAGGTAATCAATATGAAGATCGGGCATCGTTAATGGATCTCCTCCTGATATCAGTACATCACGGATTTCAGGTGTGTTCTGTATGTACTGAAGCGCAGGCTCCCACGCCTTTGTTCCGACATGACATTTATCTTTTGCTACCATATGCGAACGCGTGCAATAACGGCAATAGGCAGAACAAAAGCCTGTGGCCAGGAATAATACCCTGTCAGGATACCTGTGTACAACGTTGGGTACCGGACTGTCATGCTCCTCCGAAAGTGGGTCAGAAGCTTCACCCGGACTGGTTATGAATTCATCGATCACAGGCACGACGCATTTGCGCAAGCCCTGGTCGGGGTTATCCTTCTCCAGCAAGCTAAGGTAGTACGGGGTGATCCTTATCGGAAGAGTGTTATTGATCTCTATTGCCGGCCGGATCTCATTATCCGAAAGATTAATGAATCTTGAGAGCTGGTCAATCGTCTTGACACTGTTCTTTAACTGCCAACGCCAATTGATCCAGTCTTTTTCAGTTGACTCAGGAAAGTATTGTTTAATAAATTCTAGGGAACGCGGGCTCAGGCTGGTTTTATCCCTATCGAGCCGGTCTTGGATGTATTCGCTTAATATCTGTTCTTCACTTATGAAACACTTTGTACTTGGAGGCTCTTCTTCTTCATTGAGCTCCGTGTGGGTTACGCCCGATTTTTCGTTGTGAAGTTTTTCCATTTCATTTTTAAGGTTACTAAAAACCGAAATTCTATGCCCTCTTTCCTTGAACCGTGTTCGTTGGTGTAAAACATTGATAATCCGATTTTTAAATTAATAAATAAAATTTATCTCCGTGAGAAAAGACCCACAGATTTCGTCATGCAAAGAGGTACAATTTTTTCATACATTTGACAAAGGTACAAACATATTTTTCAACAAAAAATTGTTAATAAACGGATTAAATTTTTGCGATCATGAAATTATTCTTTAGGCATATGGGACAAGGGAATCCTGTAATCATACTTCATGGATTATTGGGGCTTTCAGATAATTGGGTTTCATTCGGACGTCAATTGGCGCGGGATTTCGAAGTGTTCATCCCTGATCTGCGCAACCATGGCCAGTCTCCGCATGATCCTGTTTTTAATTATCCTGTCCTCGCAGAAGATATCGTCGAATTGATCAACGATCTGAAGTTAGAGAAAGTAAAGATGATCGGTCATTCCCTCGGTGGAAAAGTAGCAATGCTGCTTGCACTGGAACACCCGTCTTTACTGGATAAACTGGTAGTTGTGGATATTGCTCCACGAAAGTATCCTGCAAACCTTGAACATCAGATGTTGATCGATGCAATGTTAAAAGTCGATTTTTCATCTGCCCGCTCGCGATCTGATATAGATAGACAACTTGAGCCGGTTGTCCACAGCCTGAAATTACGGCAGTTTTTATTGAAGAACATCTACTGGAAAGATAAAAATACACTGGGATGTCGCGCCAATCTTCCGGTCCTGAAAAATTCGCTGCCTTATATACTTGAAGAGATTAAATCAGATAAGCAATTTCTCAACCCGGTATTGCTGGTGAAGGGTGGATTATCCAACTATATTGTGGATGCTGACCTTTCTGAAATGATACGGTTATTTCCTGGTACTACCCTCGAAACAATTGCAAATGCTTCACACTGGGTTCATGCTGATGCTCCTGAAGAATTCTACTCAATAGTAAATGAATTCCTCCTCGATTGATTAATACTTTGATACTTCAATGGAAGAAACCGCAGTCTTAATTGTGATGTAAATCTTGCTCTTGTTATCTTTGAAGTTGTCAGTTTGATAAATATGATTTCCCTTGTTTTCGAATCCTTCAAGGGTCTTGCTGACAAGGAAGGATTCCGAAATAACCTGGCAACCGGATGTCCTTGGAACGAAAACATGTATGGAAGAAGCACCAGCATTGAACTCCACCATAGTCTTGGGATTTTTATCTCCCAGCTTCACCCGCATGGAAGTAGCCCCGGCTTTAAAAACGACACTGTCAATTTTATAACTGCTTAAGTCAAAATCAGCATCGGCAGCACCAATATCCATGTTGAGGTTCCAGACTGGCTTAGCATTCAGTTTAATATTCACTTCGTTCTTCCGGATGTTGTGCCGGGATGTGCCTTCCTTTAAAGATAACGTGATTTGCTTATCCCTGCCGGCATCCTTCGTCGTCATTTCATAATTCCCGATATCACCGCTTTTGGTAAAAGTGAGAAATTCAGAGGTCTCCCCGTTTATTTTAAAATTGCCTGCAACAGCATCCAGGCTCAGAATACCTTTCTTTGCAAGCGAATCAAATGGAACAGAAAGGTTCTGATCACTGAAAATTTTTGTGTTGCTGTCATTGTCCTCATCATTCCATTCCCAGCGAAACGAGTTGTCAGGATGATGAAAATGCCAGTACCAGGGACGTCCATCGGGCATATGATTTATGATCAGGAAGGTCGAGATAAGTACAACTCCTAAAAGGATGTACTTGAACATATCTTTCACTGGAAGGATCGTAATCCCCCAGAAAAGAAGGATCAACGGCCAAAGCCTCCAGAAAGAGAACCAACTGAAATGTATGATGCCCAGATTATTCAGGATGAACAACATTCCGATGGCGATAAGCACCAGACCCCAAAACAGATGTTTGTATTTCATGTTTATTTAATTTACAGGATTTTATTTAACACTCCTTGTCTGCCAGGAAGTTTACACTTTTGAAACAGGGAAGAAGGCATTATGGATTGTTCCTTCTTCCTGAAAAATTGTTGATTAAAAGACCGATCCCGATAACTACAAGGATAACGGGCCATAAATCCCCGAAACTGATGTTTGGAATAAACTCATCGGCCAGGAACAAAACGCCAAGGGTAATCAATACCAGACCACCTATCAGGTTTCCACGATCCCTGTGACGGTGCGGAGGATAATGAAATGGATCATCTTTCGGCTTTTCCTGCGAAACATGGGGTTCTTCATAAGAGGATTCTTTGTTTTCCATAGTCGGGGGATTTTGTGATTGAGTAAAATCAAAAGGCTTTTCAGGTGTTATGATCCATAGTATGATATACGCAAGAAGACCACCTCCTGCCGCAATGATTAGTGCCAGGAATAAAAGACGGATAAGTATAGGATCGATGCTGAAATATTCAGCAAGTCCGCCACAGACTCCTGCAAAAACTTTATCTGTGCGGCTCCGGTAAAATCGTTTTGGTTCCATAGAATGATATTATTGTTTTTTGTCGGGTATTAGACGATAAGGAGAACACAAGGTTACAATGGGATTCTTTCTTTTTTTAATTGACTATTTCTTTTTTCTTTTTGTAAATCTTTTTGGATAGCTGAACACTGAGCTCATAGAGCGCATAAAGCGGGAATGCAATAATGAGTAATGAGAATGCATCCGGACTCGGAGTTATAAATGCTGCAATGACCAGGATCAGAACAATAGTGTGTTTACGGTATTTTGACATGAAAGCAGGGGTCAGTATACCAATTTTAGTTAAAACCAAAACTAGCACGGGAAACTCAAAAATGAGTCCCATTAATAAAGTCATATTCGTAATCGCACTTGAATAAGAATCAAGTGCAACCTGGTTGACGACAGATTTGCTTACCTGGTAGTTCCCTAAGAAATTTACCATCAACGGAACAGCCACGAAATAGCTGAATAAGACTCCTGAAAGAAACAAAATGGATATCACCAGCACAGCACCACGGGTGTTTTTACGTTCAACCTCAGTTAGTCCTGGTTTAATAAACCTCCAAAACTGCCAGATAATATAAGGTGAGGCAACTATAAACCCTGCAATTATTGAGGTGGTCATGTGTGCCATAAACTGACCAGTCAGGCTTATATTTATTAAGTGAAGGGAAGAAGTGTCTATACATAATGATGTAATGCCTAAGAATTTTCCGAGCTTACATAAAACACGGTAAGTAATGAAATCTGAGTTTTTCGGGGCAAGAACGATATAATCGAAGAGGATGTGTTTAAAACTGAAAGCTACGATCGACAAAAGCAGGATAACAACAATACCACGAATGAGAACATTCCTGAACTCATTCAGGTGTTCCCAGAATGTCATTTCTGTCTTATCTTCCTCGGTCTTCTTTCTCATAGATTTTCAAGAAACAAATATAGAGATAAAATGGTTGTCGCAAACTTAATAATCGGCCGGTAACTGACTTAATAAATTGAAAAATGAGGATATGGCTATATATGATTATTTTTGCATACTGATTCATTCGTGAGACTCAAATTTTTTGAACGTAGTGAATAAAAATTTGTTAGTCGAACAATCCCGATGAAGTCGGAGGGTATGATACCCCGCCCCTTGGGGCGGAATTAGGGTCCAGGGCTTGCCCTGGGGTTCATACCCGTGATTTTCTCATGATAATGTAAGATCTGACTAATAACAAAAAACTATATAAAATGAACATGGAAATCACATTTGAAGGGGGTAAGAAAGTAAATGCCAGTATAAATGGCCGGTTAATTTGCACTGATCAGCCCATCACTTCTGGTGGAGAAAATTCAGCTCCTTCACCCTATGAACTGTTTCTGGCATCTATTGGAACTTGTGCAGGAATTTATGTAAAATCTTTCTGTGACAACAGGGATCTTCCTACCGAAAATATTAAACTCATTCAATCAATTGAGTATGACCCTGAAGCAAAATTACCTTCAAGGATCAGTATTGATATTCAAATCCCCCCTGATTTTCCGGAAAAATACAGGGACGCACTCATCAGTGTTGCTGAATTATGCGCTGTGAAAAGGACAATCGCGCATCCACCTGTTTTTGAGATCAGGTGTACTACGGTTTAATTATGTAAAGATGATCTGCGTTTGCAATCCGCCGCATAAAGCATAGAAATCGCCAACAGTCAGAACATCTTTGACACCGTCCCAAAGATCTTCCTTTTTCAGCTTGAACATATCCATGGCAAGTTTGCAGGCATAGATATTGCCTCCTCCTGCTTCAATCATTTCAAGGAACTCTTTTACACCAGGGATATCAAGTTTTTCCATCTGGTTTTTCATCATAACTGAAACACCGGCTTCAACACCAGGCAGCATTCCCAGAATAGATGGGAAAGGCAATCCACCGGGCATACGCATCGCAGGATTCCCGACGGTCCCGGTATGTAACTTATTCATTTGTTTTTTTGTAATGGCATCCAATCCAAAAAAAGTAAAGAATACATTGGTCTCAATTCCTTCCATTACAGCACCATTTGCCAACACCAGTGTCGCATATACATCTTCTATTGTACCTTTTGCACAGATGATACAAACTTTCTTTAAGGGAAATTCTTCTTTGTTTGTCATTTTTTTTGATTTAGATTATAAGTGAAGATTGACTTATCTGACTTGTTCTTAAAAACTAAACACAACTTGCTGGTTTTTGAAGCCCGGCTATCTTTGCTGCTTTCTTCATCGGGGCACCGGGGAAAAGTCCGTAAAAACCTTTAATATCAACAATTCCTGAATTGCCAACTGCCCTGATTGTCAGAGTTTCCCCCTTCTTCTGCTTCTCCCTGATAAAATCCAGGACAGCATAATGCTTCTCGGTGAGCTCGATGCCTTCTTCTTTTGCAATTTCGACTGCAATTTCTTTTGACCATTGGGATGGATCTGTCATGTATCCTTCTTCATTTACATCGACAGTCACACCAGCTATTACTTTCTGTGCCATAATAATAAGTGTTAGTGTTGTTAATTTGATTTTATAAACCTCGTCGGATTTGAAATTGAATTTTAATTTCTTTTGATTCTGTTCTATTGCTTTTGCAATCATTGATTCCCCATATTCTTCGCCACTTTCAGCACATATGAAATAGATTTCCTGACTTCCTTCGAACGCAATTGATTAATTATCTGCCAAATGGAAAGAATGTCCCTTTCATCTTCCATCTTAACCTCTGTTATTACCCTTGTAGTTTTATTTAACACTGCAATAAACTCAGGATTGGAAAGGTTACGAAGGATCCCTGCAATATCAGCCAGGTTGTTCTCCACTTTCTGTAAGTCTTCTATGGTAAATGTCTGGATCCATTTATCTGCAAGATGTGATAATTGACGGATATAATCAAAGTATCCTTTCCGGTCCAGTTCATTCATTTTATTCACAGCATCCAATCCCACCTGGTGCAGGATAGGAGAGACATCCTTCATGAAATCCCTCGCACTTTCCATCATCTCAAGTAAGTAATGAAAGGTTTCGATGTTTTGCAGGATCCTGATGAATAAACAGGAAAGGCCACAGGAATCAAGCTCTACCTGGGCTTTGTCAAGCAATGCAACACTATGTGTGAATGCATCTTTTGCAACAATGGAAGCATCAGTGATAAAATCGTCGATCTCCTCCTTTTTCCTGTTTTGTTGCTCAATAAACTCAAGCACTCTGTCAAGTTTCTGGTCTAATTGCTGGAATTGCTCCGGGTTAATTGTCTTTTCCATGATTCTGATTACATTTTTTTACCGGCCATGGTCATCTTTGAGTCAATGGGCATTTCCTTACCTTTTAATAGGATATGCCAGTATATCCATCGGAACATAAGTTTCCCGTAATGATTGGTACGGGTTTCTTTCAACAGTCCAAATGGCCCGATTCCCGGGAAGGGAAATGATCCTGGAAGAGGTTCAGTATCATAATTGAAATCAATCAGTGCGCCTTTCCCAAACCCTGTCTCGATATAACAGTTGGAATGACCATCAGAAGAGGCCGTGAAAGGCCTGTTCTCGATTGCACAGAGTAAATTCTCAGTCAGGACATCTGACTGGAAATGAGCCACTGACCCTGCCTTTGAGGTAGGAAAGTTTCCTGCATCGCCAATCACAAAAATATTGGGGAACAGATCTGATTGAAGCGTGTTTTTATTGGCTTTTACAAAATCCATATCATCGCCTAGTCCGCTCCTGCTGATCACCGGATCACCTTTATGAACGGGAATTGTGATAAGACCATCATAAGGAATTTCTCTTTCATCATAGGAGACAATGACTTTCCTTTCACCATCCACTCTTTCAAGATAAAAATCAGGAACTATACGGATATTCTTATCTTCCAGCATACTCCCCAGTACTCTTGACGCCCTGGGCTTTGTGAATGCACCTGACATAGGGGTCACAAAAGTGATATTCACATTGTTCCGTAAACCCCTTTCTACAAAATATGCATCCGCAAACATTACAAACTCTAAAGGTGCGACCGGACATTTGATAGGCACATCAGCAATGTTCAGTACCAATTCTCCTCCCTGCCATGTCTTGAAGAAACTTGCCAGCGCAATAGCCCCGTCGATGGTATAAAAATCAAAGATATTCTTATACCAGGAATTTCCTTTCATTCCGGGAGTCTCTTCCGGAACGGTCCTGGTGCCGGTTGCAATGATGAGAAAATCATATTTCAGGGATACCCCATCTTTAAGGATCACATGATTCATAGGCGCATCAATCCTCTCGATTTCTTCGAATATGACATTCATGCCAAAGGGTAGAAAATTTGTTTTAGGCTTGATGACATCTTCACGGGTGTAAATCCCAAATGGGATAAACAGAAACCCGGGCTGATAATAATGAGTTTTGTTTTGATCAACAATGGTAATTTCCCATTCCTCACGGCTGAGGACCTTTCGCATCTTATTAGCCATAATAGTGCCACCGGTTCCGGCCCCAAGTATCAAAAGTTTCTTCATCGGGTGAGAATATTTTTTGTGAAATTTTTCACAAATGTAAATATTAATATAAATCCATATGAGAAATTATAAAAAAAAATCAGGAAATCTCAATAATCTGGAAAGATCAGTGATGAAATTACTTCAAATCACCTAATGCTTCAAAATTGCCACAGAAGAAATTGATCTGAGAAGAATTTACAAATTATCACCCGGCGGGAGTACTGTCTTTCCCGGGGTCATTCTTTTTCTCTTCGGTTTTTTCAGGTTCTTTTTTCCCGTTATCATGCATCTCGTCTTCAATACCCTTTAACCCTTCTTTGAATCCTCTGACACCTTTTCCTATTCCTTTCATGAGTTCGGGAATTTTTGAACCGCCAAAAAGTAAAAGAACCACCAAAGCGATAAGAATAATATCCTGGCTGCTGAAGATATTGGCAATGATGAATAAATTATGCATTGAGATCAGTTTTAATGATTAAAAAATGAAATACAAAAATAGCAAAAAGTTCGGATATAATTTCTTATTCTTTTTTGAATAATAAACAGGCATCCCCGTAACTCAGAAACCGGAACTTATGTTCCAGGGCATAATGGTATAAAGCTTTCCAATCCTGCCCTATAAAAGCCGCCACAAGCAACAATAAAGTACTTTGAGGCAAATGAAAATTCGTGATCATCCCTTTTACAATTCTGAACCGGTAACCAGGTACGATCATTAATGCGGTTTCACCTGTAAAATGATCATTTCTGCTCTTTTCAACATAGTTTGATAATGCAGTCAATGCTTCTGAACATGTAATATCCTTGTTATAAGCTGGATTATAAGCATCCCATTGATGAATCTCAGGATGGATATGATCTCCGTCTGCGATGATTTTTACTCCAAGCCAGTATAAACTTTCCAGTGTGCGCGCAGAAGTGGTTCCTACAGCGAAAACAGATTTCTGTGGGTTGCATGCAAGATCTTTGAGGATTGTGAGCTCAATAGAGAATTTTTCTGAATGCATGATGTGCTTACTGATATTTTCTTCACTTACCGGCCTGAAAGTGCCCAGCCCGACATGCAGGGTCAGATTTTTAAAAGTAATATTTTTCTTCTTCAGATCCTCCATCGTTTGTTCAGTGAAGTGAAGCCCTGCAGTCGGCGCTGCAACGGATCCTTCATTTCGTGCATAAATGGTCTGGTAACGTCTGCTGTCGGCGGATGTGGAAGCCCGCGTGATGTAAGGAGGCAGCGGAACCATTCCTGCAAGTTCCAGGATTTCTGAGAAGGTCAGCTTGGAAGGTTCCCAATGGAAATGAATGGAAAAACATCCATCACCGAGATTTTCTTCTTTTACAGCCCGCAGAATGTAAGATTCCTTCTTTAACTCAAATGATTTTTCAAGGATCCCTTCTTTCCAGCGTTTTACATTCCCAACCAGGCACTTCCATGTGCACGATCCGGTCTGGGCAAAAGAAGATTTGATCTCTGCTACTGGCGACAAAGGCTCGAGACAGAAAACCTCGATGGTGGCCCCGGTACTTTTTGAGAAGATCAGCCTGGCATGGATCACCCTACTGTCATTGAAAACAAGGATGCTGTCTTCCGGCAGATCATCTCCGATCCTGGTAAAGATTGACTCAGTGATCTTCCCTTCCTTCCAAATAAGGAGTCTCGATCCATCACGCTGTTCCAATGGGAATTGCGCTATGCTTGATGCCGGGAGAGGATAATCATAATCTTTAATATAGATGTCGCCGGGAGCCTCCATGCACATATTTTTTACAAAGATAGAAGTTTGACCACACTCAGAAATTTCCACCCCTCCCCAATCTCCCAATCTCCCAATCTCCAAATCTCCAAATTTTCAAATCTCCAAATCAGTCATCTTCAAATTTCCAAATTTCCAAATCTTCAAATCGGTCATCTCCAAATTTCCAAATTATTAAATCGGTCATCTTCAAATTTCCAAATCTCCAAATTTCCAAATTATTAAATCGGTCATCTTCAAATTTTCAAATCTCCAAATTTTCAAATTATCAATCACCCAACTAGTTAGCTAACGCCCCTCCATCCTCCTTCCGTCCAGTCTATAATTAAACTATACTCGACCTTTAATAAACCTTTATCCTTCCCTTATCCCCCCAAAACCCGACCCGGAATCGGATTTTTGGCCTGTTCCAGGCAAAAAATGATAGTTTCCAGACGATTTTTGGCAAAAAAAAACAGGCCTGGGCACAATTCACCCACGCCTGTTTTCATAAACAACTAAAAAATTACAATTTACAGTTCAGATTTTACACTTCACACTTACCCCTTAACATTTAACCCCGAACGCTTAACCCCGAACACTGAATCCTGAGCGCTTCCTGGCAACTCAGCCACCCGTGCCGCCGCCCGTCCTCTGTTCTTGACCAGGATCCTGGTCTTGACAGAAACTTTGAAAAGCTCTTTCTTAAGGACCTCATAACTGGTGGTATCGATCTTTTCCTTCTTTGACTGCAACATAAAATCAGCAATGGCAAGATTCCAGGCATTCTGCCCGGGCTTTGCCTTCTTTTTGTACCTTGCCTTCAGTTTGGGAATTGCCAGGACCTTCTTTCCATAATCCGTCGCATCCTTGAACCGCACACGACTGGCAGCCTGCTTATCGGTCCATTTCATATTCGAATAATCCGGATACCGTGACACAACCGTATGATCTCCGCAATGCCTGTAAACCTTATCTCCATACCTTCCACGCTGAAATTTCATTATTATATTATCATCTGCTAAACCCATAAAACATCAGTTTGGTTTGAATCTGCAAAATAACACAATATTTTCAATTCCCTATTCGCATATTCGCACATTCGCATATTCCCCTATTCGCATATTCCCGCATTCGCATATTCCCATATTCCCATATTCCCGCATTCGCATATTCCCATATTCGCATATTCGCATATTCACATATTCGCATATTCGCATATTCCCATATTCGCATATTCGCATATTCACATATTCACATATTCCCATATTCGCATATTCACATATTCACATATTCCCATATTCGCATATTCGCACATTCCCATATTCCCTTCCCCCCGGAACCCGTAATCTCCAAATCTCCAAATCTCCAAAGTTCCAAATTCCCAAATCTCCAAATCTCCAAATTTTCAAATTTTCAAATTTTCAAATTCTTCCTGGCATTATAAATCAGTTATTTCTTCTCTGAAGAAAAGAAAGTTGGTTTATAAGTGATCATGATATAGGCATATTGTCCGAGTCTCCCTGTACCTGGCTTTAATCCATCGATAATTTCCTTTGCCTCTGACTTAAAATAAAGACAATATGCAGCATTTAGTTCCAGGTTGGTAGTTGGCTTATAAAGGAACATTAAGTCAGCTTCGGAACCGAGATTGGTTTTTACGACCTGGTAAGGAAGATCAGTTTTTTTAACAACCTTTGCCGGAAGATAACCATATGGAAGACTGAACCAACGGTATGTTGCCTCAAGCGATGTCCTTTTTGAGATGTCCACAGTTGCCTTCCCGTAAAGATCGTTCAGGCCATCTTGCAATGCATCCTGGTTAAGATAAGTCGTATACATATCCATGTACCCGTAAAAGTTGTGCTTTGTGGAAAATGGCGTGGCAAACCCGTGAAGGGTACTTTTCATTTCAGTTGTATCTGAGACATTATTTCCACTCAGTTGCTCATATCCAACCAAAAGTACCAATGGTTTAACTACCCTGTAGGAAACCCAGGCGCCCCAAAAATAAGCGCTTGTCTTACGACCATCTTTATAGTGCCCTCCCTGGTAAAACCCATTAGCAAAAACATTCAGGTTATTCCAGTCAAATCTGCCTGTTGCACCAATGGTGCCACGTGAATAAATGGTAAGATCATGTGTCAAAGTGCCGGTTGTTGCAGCTGTCTTAGTGGTGAAAGAGCCCACTGTATCACTTCCGTTTGTCACCCAGGTGATGGTTGTCTTTCCTGGAATACTGTATGTTGTATTTACTTTCTGGTAGGCATCCACAACACCGACTAGCGAGATCGTAAGTTTTTCTTTGAAGAATTTCTTTTGCTCATAGAGATAAGTCATGTACTTATAATTTTTCAGAGTATAATCACTGAGATAGGGAGTGGCTGCGGGTGCGGCATTATTTATGGCAAATCCATAATCTCCCAGGTAATTTGCCTCCGGGGCATTCCATTCAAGGTTAACAAGATCGTGGGTAGCGCCATATTGCGACCAGTTTGATAACCCGAAGATCCGGCTATCATCGTACGCCAATCCCATCCGGCCCGCCCTTACGGCAAAATTCTTCGTGAAATTATAACGTAACCAGGCCTCATAAATATTGATCGTATTTTTTGTAATGGTATCGGAACTATAATTATTCTCGCCATACACAAAAGCTTGCTGGATCGAAAACATCGTCTGTATCTTCTCATTTGAATATTGGAAGATAAGACGGCTCCTGCCAAGGATTGTGGCATACCCTGTATTAGTGGAATCGCCTAATTTTCCGTATCCGTTACGGTATTCGGCCCTGGGACGGAATTCACCTGAAATTGTAAATTGTGCAGTTGCGCTTCCTGCAACCGTAAACGCAATAATGAAAACGCAAAAGGTTTTCGTAAAGATTGTTCTCATGTTTTTTTGATTTAGTTAGTAAATGGTACGGCAAAAATAACAAAGTTCTCTTTCCGACATGTTTACATATGCATATCGGATATTAGTAATTTTTAGGTACTTTTACATTTTTGTTTTATATCCGGGAAAGATGAAGAAGTATGTCCCCAATGTATTGACAACACTAAACCTGGTATGCGGTCTTATTTCCGTGACCCTGGTTCTGCAACACAACCTGGCATTGGCAGCGGTTTTCATTTTTATTGCTGCAGCATTCGACTACCTTGATGGTACAGCGGCGAGATTACTGAAAGCGTACTCAGAACTGGGGAAACAACTTGATTCACTTGCCGACCTGGTTTCCTTTGGCGTCGCTCCGGGGTTGATCATTTTCCAGTTGCTGTCATTTCATTGCACAAATGGCTGCAATATCCTTGAACAGTGGAATGTCATTCCCTATCTTGCATTATTGATCCCTGTTTGTTCGGCGCTTAGATTAGCTAAATTCAATATCGATCTTCGCCAGGAAATAAATTTTATCGGGTTGCCGACCCCCGCCAATGCGATCTTTTTTGCATCCATCCCGATGATCCTCCAGATCCAATACAATATACATACTTTCATAAAACTGGATTTCATGGTGGCGCTGTTTTCAGATCCGCGTGTTCTGGCAGCCATTACGGTTTTCTTCTCCTACCTGCTGATCTCTGATTTCCGGATGTTCTCCATGAAATTCAAATCTATGTCCTGGAGGGAAAATCAACACCGGTATATTATCCTGATCCTTTCCCTGGTACTATTGTTGATCTTTTCGATCAGTGCGGTGCCAATGGTTTTCCTTGCATACCTCCTTTTATCTGTGGTATACCAGAAGAAGATTTATTAAAGATTCCCTTGATTCTTTTCTGCAGATCTCTAACGCAGTTCAAAATTCTGACCTAGATAGACCTTCCGCACGTGTGGGTCATTCGCAAGCTCCTGGGATGTGCCTGACATCAGGATAGATCCTTCAAAAAGGAGATATGAACGGTCAGTGATGCTGAGGGTCTCGTGAACATTGTGATCGGTGATCAGGACACCGATATTCTTCTTCTTAAGCTTGATTACAATGTTCTGAATATCTTCAACGGCAATAGGATCTATCCCGGCAAACGGCTCATCAAGAAGAATGAATTTAGGATCGACAGCCAGGCACCGTGCAATTTCAGTTCTTCGCCTCTCGCCACCTGAAAGCTGGATTCCCTGGCTTTTCCTGACCTGCTGTAACCCGAATTCATCCAGCAGGCTTTCCAGCCGTTCTTTTTGCTGTGTTTTGCTAAGAGGAGTAAATTCAAGAATTGCACGTATGTTGTCTTCCACACTTAATTTGCGGAAAACAGAAGGCTCCTGGGCCAGGTAACTAATCCCACGCTGTGCCCTTCGGTACATCGGTTCACTGGTAATATCCAGGTCATCTAGAAATACAGTACCCGAAAATGCTTTGATCAATCCCACAATGATATAAAAAGAAGTGGTTTTCCCTGCGCCGTTAGGCCCAAGCAATCCCACAATCTCTCCTTGCTGCACCTGCACGGAAACTTCATTAACAACTGTGCGCTTACGGTATTTCTTGACTATTTTTTCAGTTCTGAGTAACATTGGATAAATTACTTTTAACATTAAAAACCATCAACCCAAAATTATCAATAAAATCAACATGTCAGAACGAAAAATTCAGGGAGACAAAAACACCAAATTTTGCAGGATTGGGATTTTCCGGATCATGCAGGTGGGTCAGTCGCCAGACAGCATCTATTCGTATAAAATGGAAGATGTTTTCGATTCCTGCACTGGCCTCCCAATAAGGCGCAGCCCCCAGGGGATGCATCAGGTCGGGAAACTTTGAATAACCCTGGTTTTGGGGGCTGAGTGTTCCGTAAATCAATCGTGTCGCAACAACTTCTCTCCATTTTAGTTTTCTTAATAACGGGATTTTATTGAACAGCAATCCATCAAAATGATGCGTGTAATAAAGATCAAGATATTCGTCACTTATGAACTCATAATAATTCATAAGGTTGGATGCAAGCTCATCCCATAAAAAAGTTTGGTTTCCGTCATGAATTTTAAGCAGGGGATATGGTAAAGTCCCCCAGATTTTACCGCATTCGATCATATATTTTGACCAGCCAATGGTCGAAAAATTGAACCATTGGGAGATGCTCAGAATAAGTTTATGATATTCATAATCACTATTGAAAAGTTTTGGGATCCCATACGAATAGTTCAATTGGATAATAGGATAGTCGGAACTGAGTGTGAGCCTGTAAAAATCAGTGGAAATAAATCGTTCCTTAAATGACAACCGGATCCCGACATTCACTTCAGATGTGTATATCATCTTCTTGCCAACAGTATCTTTATTATTTGGGAAGATGATAAAATCATGCGCCCCTAATGGATAGACCTCCCGGTGGGTAAACTGGATAGTGTTGATCAATCCATTGAACCATTCATGCTCATAACCACCTTTAATTTCAGTAACCATTGATAGTTTGTCATTGGACCCCCTGTGGAGCAAAGATGAAAGAATATTATCCGTGGAAAAAGCATTTGCACTCATACCCAACTGCTCTACATCGTGCTTGAATGATAATGTAAGATCCCTCCTGGGATTTTTGCTGAGCATATAGATCAAATCGGCTCCCCCCTTGTATGTTTTGTCCCATAATCCATAAGCAACATATCCTTCCAGTTGTAGTTTATGACTGAAATCATCTCCTGACCTTACACCCAGGCGGAACCGCGGACCTTCAATTTTATTCCAGCTGAAGGTTTTGAAATAAGGTCCGATTTCCCAATTTCCCCATGTGAGATAACCGGTAATGATACCGTAAACGATATCCCTGTAAGTCCTGAAGATAGGTATTTGCTTTACTGAGTCAACCATCTTATATATCCCTTTCTCTGTCTTGGATAGCTTTTCCGGTCGTTGTTCCTGCCAGAATTCATCGCTCTTATCTGTTGCTTTGGGTTCAATAAAAACATCTGTCGGGATCGAGAAGAATCTTTTATTTTCTGGTACGTCAAATTGAAAATCAGAGTATATCGTCGTTTTATGTCCAAAAAACCCAATGATCTTCTTTGATCTTTCTATAATGTTAAAATCAACAACAAGATGATCCTTTGTCTTCATCCAGAATTTTCCATTGGTCCACTGGTACTCTTGCTGAATTGCGAGATCATTGACGAAATTGATATTGGCATCGGTTGCGATACGCATTTCAATTTTCTTGATTGCAAACGATGTATCGTTGACCCAGAAATTCCCCGTGAAAGTAAGTTCCTGTTTTCGTCGTGGTTTGAACATAATGTGATAACACCATTTGTTCCCGATGAAAGCGCTGTCAACCAGGTAATAATGATAATAATCAATTCCCATTGAAGCGATCGGGCAAACAAAATTTTTCTCGAATAACGTAATATAATCTTTATAAACATCAATTTCCTCTGAAAGATTGCCGAGAAACTGGGAAACACTTTCATTTTCCAAACCTGATATTTTCGACCCTGTAATGATCTCTCTCCTGGATTTCGGGCTTTTGCGGTAAAACACATCCGAGGTTGTCTCCGTTAGAAAAACAGGAAGAAAAGATTTCCCCGAAAGAGTAGAAGTATCTATATATTTAAAAACGAAATCAAAAGGTTTAAGTAATTTCCTGTTTTTGAACTTATCTGTAATATTGTTGGCATCAATTTCGATCTTGGTATAGGCGTGGTACTGGTAGGCTCCAAATGACTGCAGGCTGTTTTTATCCCTGTTTTGTATGATCTTATTAAGAATTACCTCTGCAGGGTTTCCTGTATAATGAATTGTAACTTCAGGGAGCAGGATGTTATTTGCTGCCATCAGGAGGTCGATATCCTGGAATTGATGTTTCAGGATCTTCCTGGTTATTGACTTGTATCCCATCAGTGAAAACCTTATGGAATCTCCTTTTGTATTCACCTCTAAGGCATACCTGCCATTGAAATCAGTAAGTGTGCCGTCTGTGGTTCCCAGGATGATAATATTGACGAAAGGAAGAGGCTCTCCTGTTGCGGAGTCTTTTATATTCCCCATGATCTTCGTCAGTTGCGGGAAAACAGATAAAGGAATGAATAAAAGAAGCAGGATCCATAGTGATTTATGGAGACGAAACCAGGAGAAGATCAATAGAATATTACAGATTTTATTTTTTGCATATATCATCATGCAACGATCAGATGATTCCTTCCTTGAGTATATCGTGAAGATGTAACACTCCGAGGTACCTGTCTTTATCTGTAACGAGCAATTGAGTAATATTATTTTTCCGCATAACGGAAAGGGCATTGACTACCAGGGTCCCGGGATTAATGGTTTTTGGGGAGATGCTCATAATGTCCCCTGCAGTGATCTTCTCGAAGTTTGTGGTCTTTTCAAGCATTCTGCGAAGATCGCCATCAGTGATGATCCCTTTCAGCTCCCCGTGGTCGAGCACTGCTGTCGCGCCCAACCTTTTGGACGATATTTCCAGAATAATGGTTTTAATGTTGTCGGTGATCTGAACCTTCGGCACCTGGTTGTTAATATATAAGTCTGCAACTTTCAGGTACAATTGTTTTCCCAGGGTCCCACCGGGATGGAGCTTGGCAAAATCGCTTGTGGTAAAACCGCGGCATTCCAGCAGACATCCTGTGAGCGCATCTCCCATAACCATCTGTGCAGTCGTACTGGATGTTGGCACAAGATTGTTCGCGCCGGCTTCTTTTTTTACGGTCGTATCGAGAATATAGTCTGCCTGTTTGGCAAGATATGAGCGTACGTTCCCGACTATCGCAATGAGAGAACTACCGAACATCTTTAGTAACGGGATGAGAATCCTTATCTCCGGCGTTTCACCACTTTTGGAAATGCATATAATAATGTCTTCTTTCTGAATGGTACCGAGATCGCCATGAATTGCATCTGCGGCATGCATAAAGATGGAAGGTGTCCCCGTTGAGTTCAGGGTAGCTACGAGCTTTGACCCAATAATTGCGCTCTTCCCGATCCCGGTCACGATTACACGTCCCTTCGAATGATAGATCAGTTCAACACACTTTACAAAGTCATCATTGATGCTGTTGGTAAGGGATGCAATTGCTTTCCCCTCTTCTTTTATTGTCCTTAACGCAATTTCTTTTATTGCTTTAGAATCCTTCAAAATAGGTTTTTTTTTAAATTTTATTTTAATTTTTGAGTTTTATAGTATATTTGTATTAGAGGCTGCTTGTCTTTACTAAAATAAACACGATCAATCAGACAAAAATACTAAAATTAACCGGAGTTCAAAATGGTTGCCAGGAAGGACGAGTACAAACTATATGAAGTACTAAAGAAAGTTTTTGGATTCGACAGTTTTAAAGGGAATCAGGAAGCTATCATTAACAATGTTCTTCAAAACAAAGATACCTTCGTTATCATGCCGACAGGTGGCGGGAAATCACTTTGTTATCAGCTTCCCGCACTGATCAAGGAAGGAACTGCAATAATTATCTCTCCACTGATTGCACTGATGAAAAACCAGGTAGATTCCATCCGCAGTTTCGGAACGGAAACCAATGTTGCGCATTTTATGAATTCATCTTTGACAAAACAAGAGATAGTTCAGGTAAAGGAAGACATTGTTTCAGGTGATACCAAATTGCTTTATGTGGCTCCTGAAACTATAACAAAGGAAGAAAATATTGATTTTCTGAAATCCATAAAGATCTCATTTTATGCTATCGATGAAGCTCATTGTATCTCCGAATGGGGGCATGATTTCCGGCCTGAATATCGCCGGTTAAGGCCAATTATTGAAGCCATCGGACAGAACGTACCGGTAATGGCCCTGACAGCGACAGCTACCCCGAAAGTCCAGCAGGATATTCAGAAAAATCTCGCCATGTCTGATGCCACTCTCTTTAAGGCATCCTTTAACCGGCCTAATCTTTATTATGAAGTCCGGCCCAAAACCAAGAATGTGATCAAGGATGTCATTAAATATATTAAAGGTAACTCAGGGAAATCAGGGATTGTTTATTGCCTGAGCAGGAAAAAGGTAGAAGAACTTGCCGAAACCCTTGTGGTGAATGGTATTAAGGCTTTACCTTACCATGCAGGGCTCGATGCACCTACCCGCAGGAAGAACCAGGATGACTTCCTGATGGAAGAGGTGGATGTCATTGTTGCCACCATCGCATTCGGGATGGGAATCGATAAACCGGATGTGAGATACGTGATCCATCATGATATTCCCAAAAGCCTGGAAGGATATTATCAGGAGACCGGCAGGGCAGGACGTGACGACGGGGAAGGAAACTGCATCGCCTTTTATAGCTATGATGATATTCAAAAACTGGAGAAATTCATGAAAGGGAAGCCTGTTGCAGAACAGGAGATAGCCAAACAGTTACTTCTTGAAACAGTTGCATACGCTGAATCTTCAGTATGCCGGCGCAAACAGCTCCTTCATTATTTCGGTGAGATTTACAGAGAAGATAATTGCCAGAATTGTGATAATTGCCTGCATCCGAAGAAACGCTTTGAAGGGCGACAATATGTAGCTATTGTCCTGGAAACCGTACTGGCAGTGAAACAACAATTCAAACAAAAGCATATTATAAATATCATCCTTGGCAAGAATACAGCACATATTAAATCTTACAAGCACAACAAACTTCGCGTTTTCGGAGCAGGTGCTGAAAAAGATGAAAAATTCTGGAATGCTGTTGTGCGACAAACACTCATCGAACGCCTGCTGCTGAAAGATATTGAAAATTATGGTCTGCTGAAGATCAGTCCGGAAGGTTCACAGTTCCTACAGAAGCCTTATTCAATCATGCTCGTAGATGATCATGATTATGAAAATATCGAGGAAGATGAATTTTTTGCAGCAATGGGATCAAAGAGCAGCACTGCAGATAAAACTTTGTTTGCTTTGCTGAAAGATCTCCGCAAGGAAATTTCAAGAAAAGAAAAACTTCCCCCATTCGTGATCTTCCAGGATCCATCCCTTGAAGATATGGCCATCCAATATCCTGTGACAGTTGAAGAACTAAAACAAATTACCGGGGTAGGGTCGGGGAAAGCCCTGAAGTACGGAAATCCATTTCTGGATCTTATTAAGGAATATGTGGAAGAAAATGAGATCATCCGCCCGATGGATATGGTAGTAAAATCGGTAGTTAACAAATCAGGGCTGAAGGTTTATATCATCCAGAATATTGACCGTAAAATGGTTCTTGAGGATATTGCATATGCCAAGAACCTGAGTCTTGATGAATTACTTACTGAAATTGAAAGTATTGTGTCATCAGGAACAAAGATAGATATCAATTATTACATTGATGAATTTGTGGATCCCTACCACCAGGAAGAGATCTTTAATTATTTCAGAGAGGCTGAATCGGATTCAGTGGAAGAAGCCCTGACTACCCTGGGCGAAGATGAATATACGGAAGAAGAGATCCGGCTCATGCGAATAAAATTCATGTCCGAACTAGGAAACTAAAATCATCCAGATATGCAAGAAGAATACAACATCAAACCTGAGGAATCTCAGGCACAAACTCAGGATTCAACGACATCCAAACAGGAGGGAATGAAAAAAGAAAGAAAAAACATCCTTAGGACTCATCTTATCATCGAACTGATTCTATTTATTGGAGTGGCAGTTCTTTTCATCTTCTACTTTACTTCAAAGAAACCCTCTAACCAGGGTACACAGCTGGCATTACAAAAAACAACATCGAAACAAGTAAAAGTGGTGTTTATCAACATTGATACCCTGAATAACCAGTACCTGCTTGTGAAAAAACTAAAAACAGACCTGGAAGCAACAGGTAAACGCTTAGAATCAGAGATTATGGGAGAACAGGCTGCTTTTGAAAAAGAGGCGACCGATTTTCAGAATAAAGCAGCAGCCAATGCTATTCCTGAAGATAAGGCCAAGGTTATATATGACGCCCTGATGCAAAAACAACAGGCCCTGGCCGACAAAAAAGAACGATATACACAACAGGTTGCAGAAAAGGAACAGGCTATGCATATGACGTTGCTTGATACCGTGACCAGTTTTCTTAAAAGGTATAACCGTTCCTATAATTTCGACTACATCCTTGGATATGCAAATTCAGGCCAGATCCTTCTTGCCAGTGAAACACTTGATATCACCGATGATGTCGTTAAGGAATTGAACAGGGAATACAAAGAAAAAGGGAAATAACCTCTCATGCGGATCCTTATTATTTTCTTCTTTTCCTTTCTGCTGGTCTCATGCAGAGGTCCAAAAACTGAATATCTTCCCCCGCATTTGTCTGCAGATTCGGTCTTTAGCCGTGATGAAATGATCCACGTGCTGGTAGATCTGCATTTGGTAGAAGCCAGACTTGTTTTTCAGCGAAGCAGGGGGGGGAATATACCTGTGCTGACTCAAAATTATTATCAATGGGTCTGCCATAAATATCATATGTCACGTCAACGGTTATTGGGGAATGTGGATTATTATAAAATGGATGTCAGGAATTTTAGTAAAATGTACCAGGAGGTAGTGAAAGACCTGACGGATTTGAGTAAGAAATCTGATGTTCCGCCTGACAAGAAAATCATTGGAACTTCTTCCGGGAAACCCAAAACAAGTACAAACTGAAAACCAGTGTCGAGATCACCTGTGCAATCAGGAAGGTGGGTTCAGTTTCTTCCTGGATGAACATCTGTGAAAAGAAGAGAAGGTATATGGAATAACAAAGGACCTTGCTCAGGGCAATCGAAATGATCATCGATTGAAAAGCAGAATTAATTTCCCTTATCAGAAGGTAAAATAAGAAAACATTGACAGCTATTTCACCTGTCATGACAAGCATTTTAATGAATTCAGGATGTCCTGTCAGGGCCCAGGAGAAAACAGGCAGAACCAATGCCAGGAGATAAGAATTTGCCTTGGTGGAATGAGCTATTGAAAGAACCACCATAAGGCGCATAGGTTCGATCATCCAAAAAGGCAGGTGGGTATACTGACCAATTACAGGCGTTAAAAAGACGACAACCAGGGCAACGATGTCAAGGATCAAGCTTTTTCTGACATTTCCGGTCTTAAAGAATAGAAGGGTACCTTTTATCAAATTCATCAGGTAGCATGGGGTTAGAATGTAAAAGTATAAAAGATTTTTGATTCAGGATGAAGATGATCCTGACAATAGTTTTGCAATGTTGTCCGCCAGTTTTCCTGACCCTATCCTGAATAAGCTCTTGTTCAGCCAATCCGATCCAAGGATCTTTTCAGTCAGGAGATAATATTGATAAGCCTGATCAGGCAAAGAAATTCCGCCGGCTGGTTTAATGCCAATCTTTTTACCTGTTTTCATATGGTATTTACGGATCACTTCAAGGATAATTTCAAATGTTTCTGGTGTGGCGGCGGGCTTGATCTTTCCTGTTGAAGATTTAATAAAATCAGCACCTGCTGCGATAGATATCTCACTTGCTTTACGGATGAGAGACGGGCTCCTGAGTTCACCGGTCTCGATGATCACTTTCAACATTGCTTCTTTACATAACTCCCGGGTGACGGAAATTTCATCGAAAACATAATTTTCATCACCTTCGAGCAACCGGCCCCTGGAAATAACCATATCGATCTCGTCGGCTCCTTCAATTAAGCTGTATCTGACCTCCTCAAGCCTGAGAGCTAATGGCGACTGTCCGGCCGGAAATGATCCTGCAGCAGCGGCAACCCGGATACCTGATCCTTCAAGCAGACCTTTTGCAAGTCTGACAAATAAAGGATAGACACAGACAGCAGCAGGGAGGGGCAACCCCGATTCACCGAATGACAATGCCTTGCGACATAATTCGGTTATCCTTACGGTATTATCACTGCCTTCAAGTGTTGTCAGGTCAGTACAGGACAACATAACGCGAAATGGGTCCATGGTAGTTACCTGCTGTCAGAATGTAAAACTGATCCCCAGGCTGGGCATAAAAGGTAATTGGTTCACACGTGAATAAGTCACACGGTCGAAATAGAAAATATTTTCCTGATTCAGTGCATTGGTAACACTGACATTGATCTCCAATTTTGTATAACGTCCAAGGTCGAACTTCTTTTTAAGGTTCAGATCAAGCCTGCTGTAGTATGGCAACTGGCCTTTGTCGTAATCCCCGTAAATGGTACCTAGCGTCCCGTTCTGATTTATGATACTGGACCCGATATTATTGAAATTAATTTGCTCATAGAATCCGGCAGTCTGAGTAAAAGGGAATCCGGAACCATAATTCCATCGCACATCTGCTTCCCAGCCCAGGTGTTTCCCGAAGGTGTAAGAAGCCGTAAGGTTTACATTGTGCTCACGGTCATAGACGGGCACATACCAGGTTTGTCCATCGAACATATGAATGAAACAAAGGGAATAAACTCCCCAGAAGTGAAGCCGCTTGTAATCATAACGAAGTGAAACGTCAACACCTTCAGCATCACCTGTCTCAATGACAAAATCTTTTTTAAGGTCATCAGGTATTGCAGAATTTTGTGGAATATCATCATAAAGTTTATTCCTGTTCATGGTGGTAACCTGTGGATAATACTTATAATATCCTTCAACATTGAGATCCAGGTTTTTTGCCAGGTCAGTTTCAAAGCCGAGCACAACCTGGTCGCATTTCTGATATTTGCTGTTTACCTTATGCCCGTTAAACTCAGCCGGAAGATTGTTAGGTTCTGCAATAAACCCATAGAAAAGGTTGACAACATCCTGGGTATAAGTCGTACTGACAAGATTCTGAGAATACAGGCCGGCCGCCATTTTTAAGCGGAAATTGTTGCTAAGATTGTATTTAATTGATAAGCGCGGTTCAGGGGAGGCAGATCCAAGTGTTGCATAATATTGCAGACGAAACCCCGGCTCAATAATAAATTTTCCAATGAGCCATTTGTATTGCGCGTAAAGAGAAGGGTCAGTAGTATTCTGATCCAGCATGATCGCACGGTTGACGCTATTGTAAAATGTAAGATTGGTTTTGTAACCGCTCAGGTCTATTCCATATTTAAGAGCATTTTTCCCGAAAAAATAAGTAAAATGGAATCCACCATTAAAACCGTTAATAGAGCTGGAGCTCGGCGACGTATTCTGCTGTTTTAATGAAACCTGATATTGAGAATAAGCAAAATTTCCTTCCAGAAGGACCGGAGACCCTCCCGGGATTATAACAAAATTGGTCCCGCCCCCATAAGAATTCCACTGGTAATTTTGCAGGATCTGGTACTGGACGTTATCAGTGAAATTAAAACCATAGAAGTTCACTTTACTGCCATTGGCAGCATTTATAGAGATCTTCCCATAGACGTCCAGGTAATTATAAGGTAATCCATTTGAATTGATATAGTCATAGAATATTTTTGAACTCTGCTTGAGGTAAGAATCTTTTACCGAAATGATAAAGGATGCATCGGCACCATCATCACTTTTTGCTTTGACGATAGGTCCCTCCAATAATACCTTACCTCCAAAAGTACTGGCATCAATCTTCCCTGCAATCCTGTTTTTGTTCCCATCGCGGGTCGTAATATCCATTATAGAAGAGAGCCTTCCCCCGTACTCTGAATTAAAGCCACCCGTCAGTACATCGACATTTTTCAGAATGTCGACGTCAAAAACAGAAAAGAGACCGATAGAATGGAACGCCTGGAATAGTTCCATGCCGTCAAGCAATACTTTGTTCTGAATCGGGGGGCCACCACGGATATAAAGTTGCCCACCCTGGTCACCGGAAAATATGACACCGGGGAGTATCTGGAGGTATTGTGCCAGATCAGGTTGCCCCCCGATTGAAGGGATCTGGCCGATCTCTTTCGGTGTTATCTTAATAATGGATGTTTGTATTTCTACTTTTTTATTCTCCTTGGCAGCAGAGATATTGACCTCTTCCAAAGTAAAAGTCGACTTCTTTAGGTACAGTTTTTTTGTAATAAGATCATTACTTTTGATTGTTATCGGGATCTGTAACGTATCAAACCCCATGTAAGAGACCATCAGGATATAATTACCGCGGGGTATCTTTGTAATTGAAAAAAAGCCATTCACATCCGTTGCTGCTCCTATGGAAGTTTTATAAAGATACACATTGGTAAAGATCACCGGTTCCCCGCTTTCAGCTTCATAGATAAAACCACGGATAACACCAGTCTGTGCCTGAACCCTGGAAGCGTTGATGCAGATGATAAGAGAAATAACGAAGATGAATGAAAAGAAGAAATTATATCTCATAGAAAGACGATGGAAGTATATTATGATCAGGCAACAAAAATAGATATTCTGAAGCAGAAAAAAAATTATTTGTAAAGGATCAATCCATCACGGGTTCACTTGTTCTTTAGGTTATTCGGAAATTCTTTTTACTTTTGTCCATAATAAATTTTCGTACAGAACTATGCAAAGACTCTTACTCCTTGGGGATGAGGCCATCGCGCAGGGAGCATTAGATGCCGGATTATCAGGTATCTATGCCTACCCTGGAACACCATCTACTGAAATTACCGAATTTGTTCAGCACTCGAAACAGGCGAGACAGGATAATATTCATTCAACATGGTCTTCAAATGAAAAAACAGCCATGGAATCAGCGCTTGGTATGTCCTATGCAGGAAAACGATCTATGGTATGCATGAAGCATGTAGGATTGAATGTTGCAGCCGATCCCTTCATTAACTCTGCCATCACCGGTACGAACGGGGGATTGATCATTGTTGCTGCCGACGACCCTTCCATGCATTCTTCCCAGAATGAGCAGGATTCACGGTTCTTAGGAAAATTTGCCATGATCCCGATCCTTGAACCAGCTAACCAGCAGGAAGCATATGATATGGTTCATTATGGATTTGATTTTTCTGAACACTATAAAACTCCTGTTTTGTTGCGGATCACCACACGCCTGGCCCATTCACGTGCCGGCGTGAAAAGAAAGGATCCGAGAAATAAAAATAATCTTAAACTTCCTGAAGATCTTCGTCAATTTGTCCTGTTGCCGGGTATTGCAAAAAAAAGGTACCGGAACCTTCTAAATATCCAGGATTGTTTTAAAGAACAATCAGAAAATTCCTCCTATAACAGCTATATAGATGGGCCTGATAAATCACTGGGGATCATTGTTTGCGGAATTGCCTGGAATTATTTATTGGAAAATTATCCAGACAGGCATGTTCCATATCCTGTTCTGAAGATCGGCCAGTATCCATTGCCAGGGAAAATGATCGAACGCCTTTACACAGAATGTGCAGAGATCCTTGTTCTGGAAGAGGGCTATCCCATCGTTGAAGAATCCGTTAAAGGGTTACTCGGCAAAGGCCTGAAAATAAAAGGCCGTCTCGATGGGACTGTTCCAAGGGATGGTGAGCTTAACCCAAACATCGTTGCCGTTTCCCTCGGGATGAAAGATACTTATGGGCTGCCTGTGCCTTCTCTCATGGTTAGCCGTCCTCCTTCATTGTGTTCAGGCTGTCCTCATATTGATTCATTCAAAGCGCTGAATGAAGTTCTTGAAATCCTGCCAAAAGGGCGTGTTTTTTCTGATATTGGATGTTATACGCTGGGGGCTCTGAAACCCTATGAAGCCATCAACAGCTGCGTAGACATGGGCGCTTCGATCACTATGGCGAAAGGTGCAGCAGATGCCGGCTTGCTTCCTTCCGTTGCCGTAATTGGTGATTCAACATTTACCCATTCAGGAATGACAGGATTGCTGGATGCGGTTAACGATAAATCGCCAATCACTGTTTTTATTCTTGACAATGGTACCACTGCAATGACGGGTGGCCAGGATTCACCGGCATTTGGAAGGATCGAATCCATCTGTAAAGGCATGGGCGTGGAAGAACAGCATATTCATGTCATTCGCCCACTAAAGAAATTTCACCAGGAAAATGTCAAGATCATTCAAGAAGAACTTGACTATCCCGGGGTTTCAGTAATAATACCACGTAGAGAATGCATCGTGGCCATTGATAAACGCGTGAGGGAAAAATTCAAAAAGACAGTAGCGACTGAATAGTGGATTTTCAGATCAAGAAAAGCAACGCATGAAAAGAGACATAATTCTCGCAGGGGTTGGAGGACAGGGAATAATATCCATTGCAGCGATCATTGGTACGGCAGCCCTTGAACAGGGGCTTTTTCTTAAGCAATCTGAAGTTCATGGTATGAGCCAGCGGGGTGGCGATGTACAATCAAACCTGCGGATCTCAGATAAGGAAATCGCTTCCGATCTTATTCCTTACGGGAAGGCCGACCTGATCATATCTGTTGAACCCCTCGAAGCGTTACGATATCTGCCTTTTCTGTCACCCGACGGATGGGTAGTCACAAATACGACACCGTTCATTAATATTCCGGAATACCCTGACATTGAAAGAGTGATGGATGAGATCCGGAGGTTACCTCATTATATTGCCCTTGATGCTGAAGAGATCGCAAAAGAAGCAGGATCATTAAAAGCGGCGAATATCGTGATCCTGGGGGCAGCTTCTCCTTTTCTGGAGATGCAATATGAAAAGCTGGAAGAGGCAATCCGCTTTATATTCAGAAATAAAAGCGAAGATGTGATTACAAAAAACCTTCTGGCTTTAAAAGCAGGAAAAGATTTTTCAGTTCAGCAATTGAAATCATAATTTCATTTTTTTATTATCTTTGATTTTTAGCAATAGTGACAAAACAACATCAGCTATGAGGATTTTACAACGGAAGACATCGCATTATACAGAGCCCCAGAAAATTACAAAACTGGGCCTTTATCCGTTCTTCAGGGTCATTGAATCAGATCAGGATACCATTGTGACCATGAATGGGAAAAAAGTGCTGATGTTCGGCTCTAACAGTTATATGGGACTTACCAACCATCCCAAGATCAAGGAAGCTTCAATCAAAGCTATTGAGAAATATGGAAGCGGGTGTGCCGGGTCACGTTTTCTTAACGGAACCCTTGACATTCATATTGAATTGGAAAGGAAACTTGCCGAGTATGTTAAAAAAGATGCAGCTTTAGTATTCAGTACAGGATTCCAGGTCAATCTTGGCGTCATCCCTACGGTAACAAGCAGGAATGATTATATCCTTATCGATGAACTTGACCATGCCTCCATCATTGAAGCAACCCGCCTGTCATTCGCCAAGGTGTTAAAATTCCGTCACAACGACATGAATTCCCTGGAACGGCTGCTGAAAAAATGCGAACCCGGCAGGATAAAGCTGATCGTGGTTGATGGCATCTACAGCATGGAAGGGGATATTGCAAACCTGCCAGGGATAGTAAAACTTGCTGAGAAATATGAGGCTACAATAATGATAGATGACGCCCATGCGATCGGCGTGATTGGCAAACAAGGATCAGGCACGGCATCCCATTTCGGATTGACCAACGAGGTAGACCTCATCATGGGTACCTTCAGCAAATCACTGGCATCTTTAGGCGGTTTTATAGCAAGTGATTTTGACACGATCAATTATATGAAGCACCATTCCCGCTCCCTGATCTTCAGCGCCAGCATTACACCTGCATCAGCAGCAGCAGTCCTGGCTGCACTCGAGATCATCAAGTCCGAGCCTGAAAGGATTGCGAAGCTCTGGGAAGTCACACATTATACGCTCGATAATTTCAAAAGCATGGGTTTTGATATCGGGAAGAGTGAAACCCCAATTATTCCACTTTATATCAGGGATAACATGAAGACCCTAAAACTAACACGAATGTTACTCGATGAAGGGGTCTTTGTAAACCCGGTAATATCGCCAGCTGTCAGTAAAGAATCCACGCTGATCCGTTTTTCTCTCATGGCCACACATACAAAGGACCAGGTTGACATTGCCCTGGAAAAGTTCAACAAGCTGGGGAAAAAACTAGGCATCATTCATTGATAAAATCCAGCAGAACATATGGAAGTATCAATTAAAAAGGTCGAAACAAAATCCGACCTCCGGAAGTTCATTAACTTCCCTTTTATCTTGTATAGAAGGAATAAATTCTGGTGTCCGCCCATGTTCCTGGATGAGAAGAAAACCCTGTCCAGAACAAAGAATCCTGCATTCGACTTTTGTGAAGCTGAATATTTCCTGGCCTTTCGCGGGAAAGAGATCGTGGGCCGGATCGCAGGGATCATAAATCACAAAGCGAATGAACGGTGGAAAGAACAACTCGTGCGGTTCGGATGGATTGATTTTATCGATGATCATGAGGTTTCTGCGAAACTGATAGACAAAGTCACCGAATGGGGTAAAAGCAAGGGGATGGTTGGCATACACGGCCCTCTCGGGTTCTCCGATATGGATAATGAAGGCATGTTGATCAAGGGATTTGATGAGTTATCCTCCCTTGCTTCTATTTATAATTATGCCTATTATCCTGAACACATGGTGTTTCTTGGCTTTGAAAAGGCTGCCGACTGGATCCAGTACGAATTCCAGGTACCACAGGAGATCCCTGACAAGGTTGACAGGCTGTCGAAACTGGTCATGGAAAAATATAAACTGCACCTGGTAAAAGCAAAGAAATCCAAAGACCTGCTTCCATATGCCGGAAAGATGTTTGACCTGCTAAACCAGGCCTTTGATCAGCTATACGGATTCACGGCCCTCACCCAGAAGCAGGTGGATATGTATGTCAAAGCTTATTTCGGCTTCATCCGGCCTGAGTTTGTCTCTTTTGTGGTCGATGAAAAAGATGATATCGTGGGCTTCGGCATCTCAATGCCTTCACTTACAAAGGCTCTCCAGAAATGTAATGGAAGGTTATTTCCTTTTGGATTCATTAATATACTTCGTGCCATGAAAAAGAATGACACGATCGATATGTATATGAATGGCGTCAGGCCCGATTATCATGGAAAAGGCATAAACTCACTTTATTATAATGAAATGCACAAGGCCTATATCCGCCATCATATGACCCGTGCCATCTCGATGCCTCAATTAGAGGACAATGCAAAAGCACTCAACATATGGAAAAACTTTGATGGCCGTCAGCACATCACCCGCCGGTGCTGGGTAAAGCATTTTTGACATCGAAGATCGTGAGTAGCCTTAATATCCGGGGCTTGCTGAATGGAAATATATTAAATATGCCGAATGTACTTATCACGGGCGCAAGTGGCTTTATCGGCAGTCACCTTGTTGAGGAAGGGCTGAAAAGAGATTACACGGTATATGCCGGTATCCGCAGTACAAGTTCCAAAGAGTATCTGAAAGATCCACGGATCCATTTCCTGGAAATAGATTTTACATCCAGAAATATGATCATGGAGACGCTTGAAAGCTGCAGAGTCCAGGGGTTACTGTTTCAATATGTTATTCATAATGCGGGAGTTACTAAAGCCGCAAAAAAAGAGGACTATTTCAGGGTCAATTCACAAAACACACAGAATTTCATCCAGGCGCTGGCAGAGGCACGTATGGTGCCGGAAAAATTCATTTATATGAGCAGTATCGCTGCATATGGTCCGGGAGACCCTGCAACCCTTCGTCCCGTGATGCTTTCAGATACCCCGAATCCAATCGAATTATATGGCAAAAGCAAACTGGAAGCTGAAAAGTATATCCGTTCACTTGACTCCTTTCCATGGCTGATAATCCGTCCAACAGGTGTTTATGGCCCCAGGGAAAAAGATTATTATATCTATTTTAAAACCATGAGCCGCGGGCTGGAAACTTACATAGGATCAAAGCAACAAATCCTTACCTTCATTTACGTGAAAGACCTTGCCAGGCTGATCTTTGACGCTTTAAAATCCAATATCGTCAGGAAATCATATTTTATCTCCGATGGAAAAGAGTATGATACCAGGACCTTTGCTGCCATCACTAAAAAAATCCTGAAAAACAAGACCGTTAAAATAAGAGTTCCTTTATCTATCGTAAAACAGCTTTCATCAGGTCTGGAAAAACTGTATGGACTCTGGGGTTCGATCCCCACATTGAATACCGATAAATACAATGTTTTAAGCAGCACTAACTGGCGCTGCGAAACGGCACCTTTGCAAACCGACTTTGGGTTCAGTGCCGAATATGACCTTGAACGAGGAATCGAAGAAACAGTTGATTGGTATAAAACTCAACATTGGCTATGATGGAAATTGAAATTCGCAGGGTTACTTCACCTAAGGAATTAAAAAAGTTCATCCGGTTTCAGCTGGAGTTATACAAAGGAAATCCTTACTGGTGCCCTCCCCTGATCTTTGATGAAATTAACACACTGGACAAACGTAAGAACCCGGCATTCGAATATTGTGAAGCTGAATACTGGCTTGCATACAGGGATGATAAAATTGTCGGACGGATCGCAGGTATTATCAACAACAAGGCCAATCAGCAGTGGAATGAAAATTTTGTGCGTTTCGGATGGATTGATTTTATTGATGATCCTGAGGTATCTTCCAGGCTTATTGAAACAGTATCTGAATGGGGCAGGAACAAAGGGATGACCTGGATCCAGGGTCCGCTGGGTTTTACGGACATGGATCCTGAAGGGATGCTGATCGAAGGGTTTGAAGAACTGTCGAGCATGGCCGCCATTTACAACTTCCCCTATTATCCTGATCACATGGTTCGGATGGGATTTGGCAAAGGTGCAGATTGGGTGCATTTTACAGTAAACATCCCAAAAGAATTCCCTGACAAAATCACCCGTTCAGTGGCGCTTGTCAAAGAAAAATATCATTTAAGAACACTGCAGGCAAAGAAATCTAAAGATCTGATCCCGTATGTTCCTAAATTGTTCAAAATGATGAATGACGCTTTTGTTGACCTATATGGTTTTGCTGCCCTCGGGGATAAACAGATCAAAATGTACACCAAACAATATTTTGGATTTATTCGTCCTGAATTTGTGTCGGTCGTCATCGATGATAAAGATGATGTAATCGCTTTCGGCGTCACAATACCTGAACTTGCGCATGCACTGCAGAAAGCTAATGGCAGGCTGTTCCCATTTGGATTTATTCATCTTTACAGGGCGTTGAAAAAGAATGATACCATCCACATGTACCTCATAGGCGTTCGACCAGATTACCAGGGAAGAGGTGCCCTGGCACTGGTATACAACGAGTTACAAATAGCTTACATGAAACACGGGATTAAAACAGCAACGACACATGCACAGCTTGAGAACAACTTTAAAGCAATTTCAATCTGGAAGAATTATGATTCCCGCATCTATATACGACGCCGGTGCTGGGAGAAACGTTTTGACCTTAAGGATTAACGACAATCAAAGGCATAATGGCAAAAAAAAGACCGTTCTTTATCGAACGGTCTTTTTTTTTGTCTTATAGAAGCTCGTCAGTACTCGTCCTCATGGAAGAAAAAGTCATCCTTGGTAGGATAATCGGGCCAGATATCCTCGATACGTTCATAGGTCTCGCCTTCATCTTCAATCTCCCTTAAATTTTCTATCACTTCCTGCGGGGCACCAGAACGAATAGCCCAGTCAATAAGTTCATCTTTGGTTGCAGGCCACGGTGCATCTTCCAACTTTGAAGCTAACTCTAATGTCCAATACATGGGTCAGTGCTATTTTTGAATTTTTTGCAAAAGTATTAAAAAAACATTCAAAATATCAATCGTTGTTTTTTTGTTTAATGCAAGGGAGCCCAAAGGGTTTCATCTGCACCTGCATCTCTCCCGGTCTTCCGGGCGAGAACGAACAGATAATCTGATAAACGGTTGAGATACCTGATTATTATTTCTTCATCAGGGGTTTTCTTTGAAGACAGCTTAATTACCGCCCTTTCTGCGCGACGGCAAACGGTGCGGGCTACATGGCACATGGATGAGGGGGCATAGCCCCCGGGGAGGATGAAATGGGTAAGTTCACTGAGGGAAATGTTCATTTCATCAATCTCTTTTTCGAGGAAAAGAATTTCTTCCGCCTGTAAAACAGGGAGGGATGTATGCTTTAACCGGGGATCTGCAGCTATCCTGGCTTCGGCGACAAACAGGTTTTCCTGGATACTGAGCAGTACCTTTTTGTAGTACTCTGCGATTGGCTGATCGCGGAGAAGGCCGAGAAAAGAGTTCAGCTCATCTATGGTGCCGTAAGCGTCGACCCGCTTATGGCTTTTGGGAACACGGGTTCCTCCGAGAAGGGAGGTCTCTCCGAGATCACCGGTTTTAGTATAGATTTTCCGTCTTTCAGGCATCAACTATGTGTTCAGGCGTAGCTTCAAATTTTCGAATTGAAGTGAAAGTTCCCGGGGCAATCTGTCGCCGAACGTTGCCTGGTGCTCAGAGATTAAAACACACTCATCGAGCCACTCTTTCCTGTCGACCTTCAGAAGCTCCGTCATATTTTTTTCGACCCCATTCAGCCCGGTCAAATCAATTGCTCCTTTGGCAGGCACAAAGCCGATCGGTGTCTCATCAGCAATCCCTGAACCATCTGTCCGTTCAAAGATCCATTGAAGCACCCTGATGTTATCGCCGTATCCCGGCCAAAGGAATTTCCCGTCGGAATCCTTCCGGAACCAGTTTACATTAAAGATCTTAGGTAGTTGATTTTTATCAGGAGCGTTGGCTCCAATCTTTACCCAATGATCGAAATAATCACCCATATGATATCCACAGAACGGTAGCATTGCAAAAGGATCACGTCGTACCCCTGCCTTCAGACCAATAGCCGCTGCAGTTACTTCCGAGCCTACGATAGAACCAATAAATACCCCATGGTTCCAGTCAAAGGACTGGTAAACAAGGGGAACAGTGCCTGGACGACGTCCTCCGAAAATAAATGCCGAAATTGGTACCCCCCTGGGATTTTCCCAGTCAGGATCGATTACCGGACACTGGTTTGCCGGTGCAGTAAAGCGGGCATTAGGATGAGCAGCAAATTGGCAGGTCTTTTTGTCATAAACCTGGTTGGTCCAGGTAATAGAACCCTCCGGAATTTCCGTTCCGATGCCTTCCCACCAGACATCCCCATCGGGTGTCAGGGCAGTATTTGTGAAAATGGAGTTAGCCCTGCAGGATAACATGGCGTTTGGATTGGTCTCCATGGAGGTGAAAGGAGCTACACCGAAAAAACCTGCTTCCGGGTTAATAGCATAAAGACGTCCATCTTCCCCAAATTTCATCCAGGCAATATCATCCCCTACAGTTTCCACCTTCCAGCCTGGAATTGAGGGAATCAGCATTGCAAGATTCGTTTTTCCGCAGGCACTGGGGAATGCGGCTGCAAAATATTTTTTTATGCCTTTGGGATTGGTCACACCCATAATAAGCATATGCTCTGCCAGCCATCCTTCACGTCGTGCCATGACCGAAGCGATTCGCAATGCGAAACATTTTTTCCCAAGCAGGGCATTTCCGCCATAACCGCTTCCGAAGGACCAGATCTCATTGGTATCAGGGAAATGTGCAATGTACTTTTGTTCAATCGGTGCACAGGGCCATTTGACATCTTCCTTGCCAGGTTCAAGAGGTGCACCTACTGAATGAAGACAGGGAACAAAATCATTCTCTCCCAAAACATCAAGAACAGCCTTGCCCATCCGGGTCATAGTACGCATGTTAGCGACTACATAAGGGGAATCGGTGATCTGAACCCCGATTTGTGAAATCCTTGACCCAAGTGGCCCCATGCTGAACGGGATAATATACATGGTCCGGCCTTTCATCGAACCGCGAAAGGCATCGGTTAACTTTTTTTTCATCTCTGCCGGATCCACCCAATTGTTCGTAGGACCGGCATCTTCCTTCTTTTCAGAACAGATAAATGTGCGGTTTTCCACGCGTGCAACGTCGCTGGGGTCACTCTGAAAATAATAGCATTCAGGCCGCTTTGATGCGTTAAGCCGAATAGCCATTCCGCTGTTGACCATCAAATCAAATAACCGGTCGTTCTCTTCTTTGGAACCGTCGCACCAGTGAATCTTATCAGGTTGGCAGAGATCCGACCATTCACTGACCCAGTTAAGCAGTTTTTTATTGTTTGTCATAATATTAATAATATTAGTTGATTCTCAATGTAACGAGCAATGTTTTTATGCGTTTCACTGCTTCAATCAGCTTTTCCTTTGAGGCAGCATAAGAGAAACGCATGCAATCAGGATCCCCGAATGCGTCGCCCGGGACTGTTGCAACAAAGGCATTATTAAGGATATATATGCAGAAATCGTTCGCGTTCCTGATCGTCTCCACGCCATCAGATTTACCAAAATAGTAAGAGATATCAGGAAAAACATAAAATGCGCCATCGGGATGGTTCAGTTTGAATCCTGGTATTTCTCCAAGAAGCTTTAACAACAGGTCCCTTCTTTCACGGAAGGCAGCTTTCATCGTCCTCAGTTCCTTTGTATCCGGATTGGTGATCATAGCTTCAAGAGCAGCACGCTGGGCAATTGAGCAGGTGGCAGAAGTAAATTGTCCCTGGAGCTTGTCGCATGCTTTCGCAATTTCAAGAGGTGCAGCGATGTAGCCGACCCTCCATCCTGTCATTGCAAACCCTTTTGAGACGCCGTTGACCAGGACTACCTGGTTCCTTATAAAGTCAAACTGGGCAATGCTTTGATGTTGCCCGATGAAATTGATATGCTCATAGATCTCATCGGAAACAATTGTTACCTGTGGATATTTTGCCAGGACCGTCGCAATCCCTTTCAACTCCTCTTTCGAATATACTGCCCCGGTCGGGTTACATGGGGAACTGAAAATCATAAGCCTGGTCTTTGGGGTGATCGCCGCCTCGACCTGGGCAGGGGTGATCTTAAATTCCTGTTCCACTGTGGCAGGGATAAAAACTGACTTTCCTTCTGCAACTTTCACAATCTCCTTATAGGATACCCAGTATGGAGCAGGAAGAAGGACTTCATCCCCGGGATTGACCAGGCACAGAACGACATTTGCGATAGATTGCTTGGCACCAGTGGAAACCACGATCTGGTCGATAGAATAATCGAGGTTATTATCTCTTTTCAGCTTGGCACATATTGCGTTCCTCAGGTCGGCATAACCAGCTACCGGGGGATAGAAGGTGAAATTGTCGTCAATGGCTTTCTTAGCTGCATTTTTAATGTAATCAGGGGTATTGAAATCAGGTTCGCCAAGGCTAAGGTTGATCACATCGTGGCCCCTGGCTTTTAGTTCCCGGCACATCCGTGACATTGCCAGGGTTTCAGATTCAGAGAGGTAATTGATCCTGTCAGATAGCATAGTTTATAAAGTTATGATAATGAGCTATTTTAAGAAATGGCAAAGGTAGGAAAAAAAATTATAAGTAGGACTTGTAATGATAACGAATCCTGATAAGATCATAAAAAACCCTGAAGCCATATAACCAGCTGACTTTTGATCTTCCCTTGTCGATCCAGGACTTAACAGGGACTTCCACTGCTACTTCTTCAATACGGTGCCTGCCATAGATCCCGAGAATACGGGCCAGAATTTCAACATCAAATAGCCACCGTGTAATAAAAGGCTTGTCAAATACCTGTAATGCGAGGTTACGCGAGAAAAGCTTTGCCCCGCATTGAGTGTCGTAAACCATGAGGTGAAGGATGCCGGAAATGAAGGTGGCGATGACCCTGCCTATGAGGTGACGGTAGAGTTTCCTTTCGATCCTGGCGCCAAGCGTGCCAACCCGTGAACCAAATGAATATTCCAGCGTGGGCTTTTCCTTCATTGAAGAACGCAATATGAGCGATTCCTCCAATGGGGTTGAGAGATCTGAATCAAAGTAACCAAAGTACCCTGATGGAAAATGATGCAGCGCTGCAATCATGCCCGTCCTCACAGCCACCGCTTTCCCTTTATTTCCGGTCAATGTGGTTATGAGGATGCGTTCAGGGAATTTTTCATGCAGTGAACTGAGAATAGTTCCTGTTCCATCTGAACTTCCGTCATCAACAAGGCAAAATGCAGTTTCCTGATCCCTCCGGAGAAATTCCATGAATTCATTTACGGGAAACCTGGCAGCTTCATTATAAAATGGAATGATAATACAGATCGTATCCATGATCGTTTTTTAATGCAATTTCCAGGCAGAACAAATATCGCTGTTCTGCACCTTTATAAAAAATACTTTTTTCTCCTTTGGATAGGGGTAATCCAGAGGATGCCAGCGATAATTGGTAATAAAATAATCTGCCTGGTCACCGAGGTCAGAATAGTGTATCCGTTTACGGTCTTCATCCTTCAGAATAAAGGCATTATGCTCACCGGCAAGGTTGGCGACCCTGACCTTCAGCAAAGGTGAACTATCATGTGCAGCAATGTATTCGAGCGCCTGCCTGTAGGAAGTCCCCCAATAGTCGAGCTCGTAAGTCCTGCGAAGGTACTGAGGCTTCTTCGACAATAAAATATTGAAGTAGACATCTTCATAAGGATGGCTGATCATCATAGTCAGACCGGTCCCCACCATAGAGAAGATCAAAAGGGCAGAGACCATAAATTTTGGAAGGTCCCCGGAGAAACGCCCTGCATTTAAGAGTGCAGAGAGCCCATAGACCGCCAGAAGCAGGAAGGATGGATAAATAAAGTAAATCTGCCTCCATCCGTCATACAATACAGAATGCAGTACAATGACAGAAATGACCGGTCCTGCCAGACACAGGAGGTAGATCATATGATTTCTGTCATTTGTCCGGCCGATAAAACGGAGGGGCTTACGGAAGAAGCTAATGATCAGAAAGATAAACCCAATCATCCCGAGCAGCAAGTAAACAACAGGGGTTGTCAGTCCAAACCATTGCGGCAGGTAATTCCATCCAATCTTTGAGGCCCTGATAAAGTCGCCGTTAAACAGGATATTGTTATCCCACCTGAATTTCGACATATCTGAAAAAGCGATCCTGAAATGACCGGCAGGATCTTTCCACAACCATGGCCATGCCAGTATAACCACAGCGACGGTTACAACAAAATAGACCAGGTACCTTATAAGCAGTTCTTTACGATGAGGACCTCTTGCCATATCTATCACGACCAGGGCAGTGACCAGTGAAGGGATCATTATTCCCATGATCCGTATATCGATCAGCAAACCGCTCAGGACCCCAAAAAGAATAAAATCACGGATCTTTTTATCCCTGAAGGCAACAGCGCAAGCCAGGAAGCAAAAGATGAACATACACATAAAGGGGATGTCCTTGCTGTTAAAGAAAGACTGGGCATAAATGCGGGGGCTGATCAGCAGCATAAGGTAGCCGAAGATGGCAAGCGTTTTATTACGGTACAGGAACCAGACCAGGAGGTAAAATGCAAAGGCACTAAAAAGAAAAAAAAGATGAGTGGCAAGATGGCGCATCATGTATATAGTGCGGCTATCCTTTATGCCAAGGGCCTTTTCAAGGAGGATCAGGGGCAGCTCAACTGCCACGCCATAGTCGCGGTTTTTAAAGCCGTTAAGGGTAGTATCTCCCCTGAAAACGTAATTATAAGTTCTGAGGCCGATATCATGTTGAAGCGGTTCATCCCAGGCAAGACCGTAATCACTATAAACAACCAATCCCATTACCAGGCTTGCTGCAAGGATGATGCATGCTGACAGGTGCTTCTTTACAAACGGGATGATTCTATGCATGATATCTGAGGGTCAGGAACATCAAGGATCATGAAGATCCGGTGATTGAATTCAGGCCGAAAATTAAGAAAAATAACTGAGAATGGGTTTTCTCCTGACGAACACTACCATCCCGTGAGATTCATTTCCATTTGAACCTGTTTTTGAATTAGATTTGTAAAAAAAATTGAACCATGGAAGCATTCTTCTTTTCTCTTTTGAAGATCATTGTAGCGGCAGGACTATTTTTGGGTTCCGCCCTGATCATCCTGCGGTATTATTTTTCACATAAAAAAGTGGCTGCACCAGTATCAGCGCAGGTTGAAGAGCAAAAGATCATCCTTCCTTTACGTTTACAGGCCTGTGAACGCATCGTCCTTTTTCTTGACCGCATATCAGTCAACAACCTCATCATGCGGATCAACAAACATGAAATGAACACTCTTCAGCTCCAGGCTGCGATGGTCGGCACCATCCGCGAGGAGTTTGAGTACAATCTTTCGCAACAGCTTTATATTTCTTCCAGGTCATGGGGATTTGTCAGGAATGCCAAAGAAGAAACCATCCGGATGATCAATACCGCATCCATGAAAGTGCCTGAAAATGCCCCTTCTTCAGAAATGGTGAGGGTCCTGCTTGAGCTGGCTCTTGCAGTGGAAAAATCTGCAGTCGAGGTTGCACTGGAGGAGGTGAAACAGGAAATACAGAAGCACAAAGCTTTTGGTGAATGATGAAAAATGAATGATGAATGGTGAATAATTTCAATCATCAGGATTTTAACTTATATTTGTAAAAGTTTTAGGGCTCATTTTTGAGATGGGTTCCAAAACTAACGGGGAGGACGAAAACCTATAACAGAGTAGTCGGTTTTTAATACCTTATTAAGATGCATTTCTTAGCTATTTCATTACTTGCAATCCTTGCAGGTATCTTGTTACTTGCAAAGTTCAAGAAGGACGGGCTTGGCAAAATCTTTTCCTTTATTTCCTGGTTTTTTATCGTTGTTGGTTTCGTATTGTTCATTGGCTTCCTCGCAGGCGGCATTTACAGGATGTCGCATTGCCATAAGATGTGTCCAAATGAATGCAGGCAGGAGATGATGATGAGGGGACCACATCACAGTTTTTGGGGACCCGAGCAAGCGCCATGTTGTATAAAACATGACAGCATGATGAAACCATCCTGCTGTAAGCACATGGTTGGCGATACAACCAAAAAAATGATTCCTCCTCCTCCAAAGGGTAAATAGAAAGGGGACGGAAGTCGGGCGTTACAATCGCGCGCTAGCCGGGGTAACATGTTGTTACTTTCTTTTGCTGCCACAGCCCCTCCCCTGACCCCTCCCCATTCGGGGCGGGGAAAAGGTGATCTAAAGTGGTGGATCTTCGTCACTCGCTAAATTTCGGGAACTCGGCGCTTCGCGCCTCAGACAGCCCGAAATTCTTAACGCTCGTTCCTCGATTTTCTTAACACAAATTTTATGATGCGGGTCCTTCCGCCTTCGGCGGAGTGAGTTGTGAGAAGTGAGCTGTGAGAAGTGTCCTTGTCCTTGCACTTGACACTTGTGGCCCTGTGACTTTTTCAAATCTCCAAATTGATCATCTTCAAATCTCCAAATTTTCAAATTTTCAAATTGATCATCTCCAAATCTTCAAATTTTCAACCAGTTAGCTATCGTCCTTCCGTCCAGTCTATAATTAAACTATACTTGACCCTTAATTAACCTTTACCCCTCCCTTATCCCCCCAAAACCTAACCCAAAATCAGATTTTAAGCCTGTTCAAAACAAAAAATAATGGTCTTAAGACGACTTTATGCAAAAAAAACAGGCCTGGGTACACTTCACCCAGGCCTGCTTTACACAGATCCTTTAAATTTTGCACTTTACAGTTCAGATTTTACACTTCACATTTAACACTTAACACTTAACCGGAACCCTTAACCCCGAACGCTGAACCCTTAACCCCGAACGCTGAATCCCGAACGCTTCCTGGCAACTCAATCGCCCGTGCCGCCACCCTTCCTCTGTTCTTGACCACGTTCTTACTCCTGGCAGCATTATTGAACAGATCTCTCCTGAGAACTTCATAACCGCTTGTATCAACTTCTTCCCTTCTTGACCTCCGCATAAAATCACCAATAGCAAGATTCCAGGCATTTTGTAGCCCAATTACCCTCTTTTGGTATTTCGCCTTCAGTTTAGGATTTGCCATGACCATCTTCGCATAATCCGTGGCATCCTTGAACTTCACCTGGCTGGCCACCTGCTTTTGAGTCCATTGCTTATCCGAATAATCCGGATACCTGGACCTGACAGTATGACCACCGACAACCCGGAAGATCCACTTATCGAACCTTCCATGTTGATTTTTCCATAGTACATTATCATCTACAATCATAACATTTAATTTATTCGTGAAACTTCGATTTTAAGAACATAGTGAATTAAAAGTGATAGCTGAACAATACCGACGAAGTCGGAGGGTATAATACCCCGCCCCTTGGGGCGGAATTAGGATCCAGGGCTTGCCCTGGGGTTTATACCCGTGGTTGGTTTATCTTACAAAGATAGATGAAAACACCATAAAAAACAACTATTTCTATTGATTTATTTATTGACATAACATTTTTGAAAAAAGGCCGTTTTCTATAAGCATTTACCCTAACATATGAACACCCTTAAAAAATACTTTCAATTTATTTCTTAAATCATCTCCAAATTTTCAGATTTTCAAATCTCCAAATTGATCATCTCAGCTGGCGCACGCCAGCCAAGGCTTGCGTTACGCGTCACGATTTTCAAGTCGTTTCAAGTGCCAAATCGTAAGGCGAAGGTATTGGCGGGAACGGGTTAAAAATTTAATTACTAAAAAAAACGCTTGTTTTCTTTACTATCTCCTAATAAATTCATACCTTTCGGGGTGAAAACAAAAAACCCAACTACTATGAAGACTCGATTTTACTGCATTTTCTTTATCATTGTTATTTTTCTTGCCGGTTGCACGTCAAAAACGAACAAGAAGGAAGCAACAGTGCTATCACATTCTGACCTGATCACTATCAGCGGTGCATACGCGATGGGGCCAATTATGCAGGTATGGATGGATGAATTCACGAAGTCACACCCCTATGTGAAATTCAAAATGGATGTCAATGGATCCGGACAGGGCCTTGATGGACTCATTGCCGGCAATGTTGACCTGGCAATGGTTTCTGAAGACCTGCCTAAAATGGATGATTCGATGCTTTGGGTTACACCTGTAGCGCGTCTTGGCGTTGTCACCGTGATAAGCGCCAGGAATCCAAGGCTACAAGCGATCATGGAAAAAGGGATCACGAGAGAAGATCTAACGGGTTTATTCTCAGGAAAGAACATCAAGACGTGGGACGAATTGACTGGAACAAAGGGGAATGATCCTGTAAAAGTTTATGTACGCGGAGATACATCGGGCGCTACTGCCGTATTTGCCAGATATTTATCATTGAAAGAAGACGGAATTAAAGGGATCCCTGTGAAGGGGGAAACGGAGCTGATCAGCAAGGTTGAAAGTGATCCGCTTGCAATAAGTTATTGCAACTTTATTTATGCATTCAACCCTTCTGAAAAAGTATTTTTAAACGATCTGAAAGTAGTCCCGGTCCTTAAAAGCGGAAAAGAAAAACCTGAGAAGACTCAAAAGATATTCGACACCTATGAACACCTTCAGCGGGCCATGTGGCTTGGGGAATATCCTTCTTCACTTATCAGGAACCTGAATCTTGTGACAAAAGGAAAACCAAGGACAAAGGAAATGGTTGATTTTATTTACTGGATCATAACCGATGGCCAGCGTTACGTAGCAGATAATGGCTATATCGAGCTCCACTCCAGCGATGTAGCGGATATCGTGAATACCATGAAGGCGATGACGAGGTAATCCCTTCATCGTTACCCCAGGAAGGTTTTTGCTTTTTCCAATGCCGCGGGGATACCTGCAGGATTCTTGCCACCTGCTGTTGCGATGTGTGGCTGACCGCCACCGCCGCCATCTATTTCCCTGGCAAGTTCGCGGATGATGACGGCTGCATTAAATCCCTTTTCCTTTACCAGGCTTTCAGAGATCATCACGGTGAGGTTTGCGATTCCATCATTTTCAGATGCCAGAACGAGAAACAGATCCTCTATGGTTTTGCCCAGCTCAAAAGCCAGATTCTTTGCAGCGTCGGCACTGAGCTCCACTCTTTCGGAAAGGAAATTAATTCCATGGATATGTTGGGTCTTAAGTGCGAGAGATTCACGGATCTTATTGAGTTTTTGTTTCTCGAATTCAGTGGCCACCTTCTTCAATTCCTGGTTCTCTTCGATCATGGTTTTTAATCCCCTGATCACATCCTTAGGATTTTTAAGCAATTTCGTTACTTCTTCGAGGAGTGTGATCCGGTCGTTATAGTATTCGAGCGCCTTATCCCCCGTGATGGCTTCAACTCTTCTCACTCCTGCAGCAATAGCTCCTTCGGAAACGATCCTGAACAGGCCGATCTGTCCTGTGGCAGGGACGTGGGTTCCCCCGCAAAGTTCAATGGAATAGTCCTTATCAAAAACCACGACGCGAACCTTATCCCCGTACTTCTCACCGAAAAGCGCCATCGCGCCCATCTCCTTTGCCTTTTCGACGGGCATCGACCTTTCTTCGTAAAGCGCTATATTTTCGCGGATCTTGCTGTTGACGATCTCCTCGACCTTCCTTATCTCTTCGCTGGTCATCCTGGCAAAATGGGTGAAGTCGAAACGAAGGTGATCTTCATCCACGAGCGACCCTTTTTGTTCCACATGTGTACCGAGGACCCTTCGAAGGGCAGCGTGAAGCAGGTGAGTGGCAGAGTGATTACCGGCTGTGGACTTACGTTTCCCGGCATCAACTATTGCTGTAACCGGGAGGAAAGGATCTTCAGGAAGTACCTTCATAACGTGCAGGATGAGATCATGTTCATGGATAGTGTTAATGACCTCATAACTCTTTCCCTGTGAAACCAAATGTCCCCGGTCGCCGACCTGTCCACCTGATTCAGCGTAAAACGGTGTCTGATCCAGCACCACATGAAAGAAAGAACCTTCTTTTGTACTGACCATGCGGTAACGTACGATATCTGTCTCTGAGGAGAGGGTGTCATAGCCGATGAAGCTATTTCCTGCGGATTCAGGGTGGAGGATGACCCAATCGGCAGTATTGACCTGTGCAGCCTGCCTTGAGCGGTTCTTCTGTTCTACCAATCCCTTATTGAAGCCTTCCATGTCGACCTCCCAACCTGTTTCTTTTGCCATCAGGCGGGTAAGGTCCACCGGGAAGCCATATGTATCATACAATTCGAAGGCAAATGCGCCGTCGAGTATTTTTTTCGTGCCCTGCGCAGAAGTGATCTTTGCGTTAAATTTCTGGATCCCTGTTGCCAGTGTCCTTAAAAAAGCGGTTTCTTCTTCACGGATGACATTCATGATGAGTTCCTTTTGCTTTTTAAGCTCAGGGAAGACATCTCCCAGCTGGACAACCAGAACAGGAACAAATTCGTGGATAAAGGCATCCTTCAGGTCAAGAAATGCATAGCCATACCTTACCGCCCTGCGGAGTATCCTCCTGATCACATATCCGGCTTTGACGTTCGAAGGCAGCTGTCCGTCAGCGATGGCGAAGGCAATGGCGCGGAGGTGATCGGCAATCACGCGCATAGCGACATCCGCCTTCGGGCTTGTGCCATAAGGGATCCCTGATCTCTGGGCAATGGCAGCGATCAGGGGTTGAAATACATCCGTATCATAGTTGGATCTCTTCTTTTGCAACACCATGCAGAGGCGCTCAAACCCCATCCCGGTATCGACATGTTTTGCAGGCAGGGGGGTTAACCGGCCATCTGCCATGCGGTTGAACTCAATAAAAACCAGGTTCCATATCTCGATGACAAGGGGATTCTCCTTATTAACCAGTGATTTACCTGAGATCTTTTTTCTTTCGGCATCATCCCTCAGATCAAAGTGGATCTCCGAACAAGGACCGCATGGGCCGGTATCACCCATTTCCCAAAAATTATCTTTCCGTGAACCAAGGAGGATACGATCTCCGGGGATCCACAACTTCCAGTAATTGTAAGCTTCCGTATCTTCAGAAAGCCCATCTGCTATATCTCCCTCAAAGACGGTTACATATAACCGGTCCTTATCTATCCTGAATACTTCTGTAAGCAATTCCCAGGCCCATTCTATCGCTTCTTTCTTGAAATAGTCTCCAAACGACCAGTTCCCGAGCATTTCGAACATTGTATGGTGATAAGTATCATGTCCTACCTGTTCAAGGTCGTTATGCTTGCCTGAGACACGCAGGCATTTCTGGGTATCTGCTATGCGCGGCGATGCTGATCCTTTATTTCCAAGAAAAATATCTTTAAACTGGTTCATCCCTGCATTGGTAAACATCAGGGTTGGATCATTCTTTATGACCATGGGTGCTGAAGGGACGATTGTGTGTTCTTTCGATCTGAAATAATCGAGAAATGTCTGTCGTATTTTACTGGAATTCATCAAACTAGGAAATATGTTTAACAATCTTTAACACAAACCATAAAATAAACACCTGCAAAGTTACTTTATTTACTTAATTTTGCTTTCGATAGAAAATCAATCTCCACTATTTCTTTCTCCGGCTTTAAATGAGCAAGGTAAAGTATAAATTCAATAAAAAATCACTTACTTTTGACCGTGTCACAACCTCTTTCAGGAGACGGTTATTATATTTCTTTACCCATTTGTCGACGGGAGTTGTTTTTGCAGCAGTCGTGCTCATACTTGCATTTAATTTTCTGGATTCTCCAAGGGAAAAGGCACAAAAGCGCGAAATTGAACAGATGAAGTTCCAATACAGGGTTTTAAACGACCAGCTTGACAAAGTCACAAAAGTGATTGCCGATCTCCAGGACCGCGATGACAATATATACAGGGTGATCTTTGAAGCAGAACCTATACCGGGATCTGTCCGTGAAGCAGGTAATGGCGGAGTTGACCGGTATGAAAAGCTCAAGGGTTATAAAAACTCAGACCTGATCATCGAAACGGAGAAAAAAATGGACAAGATCCTTGGAGAGCTGTATGTTCAGTCGAAATCCTTTGACGATGTTTTCGATATGGCGAAGAATAAGGAACGGATGCTGGTGAGCATCCCTGCCATCCAGCCTATCAGCAACAAAGATCTCCGGAGAATAGGCTCTTATTTCGGGATGCGGGTAGATCCTTTTTATAAAGTAAGAAAATTTCACGAAGGCATGGATTTTTCTGCTCCTATCGGCACAGAAGTTTATGCAACCGGCAACGGAACCATCGAAATGGCAGGGCATGATGACGGAGGCGGCTATGGAAATGAGATCGTCATCGATCATGGCTACAGTTACAAAACGGTATATGCACATTTGTCAAGGATCTTTGTTAAAGAGGGGCAGAAGATCCTGCGTGGTCAGATCATTGGTTATGTGGGTAATACCGGCAAATCGACATCCCCTCATCTTCATTATGAAGTCCGGAAGAACGGGGTGCCGCTCAATCCTATTTATTTCTTCTTCAATGACCTGACTGCCGAGCAATACAAGATGATGCTCGACTTATCCTCGCGTCCTTCACAAACAATGGATTAACAGGGTTTTCCAGGAATGAAGCCGGCAGGAAAGATAGAAAAGGTTTATTATACTATCGGCGAGGTAGCCGAATTATTTGAGGTGAATGCTTCACTGATAAGATTCTGGGAAAGTGAATTTGATCTTCTCAAACCTCAGAAAAATAAAAAGGGGAACAGGCTGTTTACAAAAGATGATATCAACATTATCCGGATCATCTATCACCTGGTCAAAGAAAAAGGGTACACTCTCCAGGGTGCCCGTGAAAGGATGAAGCTTAACAGGGAAGATGTCGAAAAGCAGGTTGAGATCATTGACTCATTGCAGAAGATCAAAAGCTTTCTTTTGGAATTGAAGAATGATCTTCCATGATAAAAAAGGCGGGACAGGAGGGGGATGATTCTTTCTTTAAAAAGGTCTATGCCATTGTACGAAAGATCCCGGCCGGCCGGGTTACTTCTTACGGTGCAATTGCGGAGTACCTCGGAACAAAAGGATCAGCCAGGATGGTGGGATGGGCCATGAACAGCTCACACACAGAAACCTTCCACATACCGGCGCACAGGGTGGTGAACAGGGTTGGATTGCTAACCGGCAAGCATCATTTCGGAGGGCAGCGTGTTATGCAACAATTGCTGGAGAGTGAAGGGATCGAAGTGGAAGATGATAAGGTGATAAGGTTTGATGAATTATTCTGGGATCCGAAAAAAGAATTGAAATATTAAGTTTTAAGTGACCGTTATTGTTGTCACTTTCAACAAACTTCCAATATGACTAAAGAGCAAGTATTAAAAGCGTTAGCACATGTGCAGGATCCGGACCTGAAGAAGGACCTTGTGACACTGAACATGATCCATGACCTGAAGATTGACGGCAACAAGGTGAAGTTTTTGCTGGTCCTCACGACTCCTGCCTGTCCTTTGAAAGATTTCCTTAAAAAGCAATGCAAGGATGCCATTCTTAAGTACGCTGATCCTTATGCCGAAGTGGAAATTGAAATTTCCTCGCAGGTTACAACAGTCAGGAAACAATCAGAAGAACTACTGAAGGATGTAAAGAACATCATTGCTGTCGGCTCGGGTAAAGGCGGCGTTGGCAAGTCGACCATAGCGGTCAATCTTGCCGTTGCGCTGGCTAATACAGGCGCTAAGGTCGGGTTACTGGATGCTGATATTTATGGCCCTTCCATCCCGATGATGTTTGGATTAAAGGAAGACCGGCCCCATGTCATAGAAAAAGATGGAAAGAGCCGGATCATCCCTATAGAAAAATTCGGTCTGAAGGTCCTTTCCATCGGTTTTTTTGTCGACCAGTCGAAAGCGCTGATATGGCGTGGCCCCATGATATCCACTGCATTGAAGCAGTTGATCCAGGACGCCACCTGGGGTGAGCTTGATTATTTGCTGATCGATCTTCCACCGGGGACAGGCGACATCCCATTGACCCTTATCCAGAATTTCCCGCTGACAGGAGCCATTATTGTCAGCACCCCGCAGGATATGGCGATTGCAGATGTGAGGAAAGCTGCGGATATGTTCAATACGGAGGCAATCCGCATCCCGATATTAGGCCTTGTTGAGAACATGTCCTATTTTGTTCCTCCCGAGATGCCCGATAAAAAGTATTACGTATTCGGGAAAAGCGGATGTGCTGAGTTAGCAAAGGAACTGTCCATTCCTTTGCTTGGGCAGATGCCGATCGTGACTGCCATTTCAGATGCCGGTGACCAGGGCAAACCAGTTGCCACGGTAAAAGACTCACCTGTCGCTGTTGCCTTCGCCCAGCTGGCAGAATCGGTAGCACAACAGGTAGCTATTCAAAATGCCATTAAAGGATCATCCGGGAATAAGATACCGAATAATCAGCAGCAGGTATAATCACGTACATAATAATAAGGAAAACAAAAAATGACGACAGCCAACCAGGAATTAGAAGTGAAAGTCAAGAATGTCCTCGATCAGATCCGTCCCTATTTACAGGCAGATGGGGGAGATGTTGAATTCATCGAAATGACGGAGGACAAGATCGTAAATATCCGTTTACTGGGGATGTGTGGTAACTGTCCTTACAGCCAGATGACGCTGAAGAGCGGGATCGAGGCAGCCGTCAAGCGCGTGTTGCCTGAGATCAGTGCAGTTGAATCCATCATGGAGTAAGGGAAAAGGTCAGGAGAGGTACTTTCCCACAATGGGCATCCTACGGCCGGTCCCGAAGGCTTTCGGGGAGACCCTTAAAACAGGCGGTGTTTGGTTTCGTTTGTATTCACTCGTGTTGACAAGCTTCAGGACCCGTTTCACCATTTCTTTATCAAAACCTTCGCGGACGAGTTCATTTGGTCCTTTTCTCAACTCGATATATTCATAGAGGATCTTATCGAGAATGGAATAATCGGGCAATGAATCAGAATCTTTCTGGCCGGGCCTCAATTCGGCGGATGGGGGTTTGTCGATGGTATTTTGCGGGATGATCTCTTTCTTCCGGTTAATGAATGAGGCCAATTCATAAACCTGGGTCTTATAGACATCACCAAGTACAGAGATGCCGCCGCACATATCACCGTATAGTGTTCCATAGCCAACGGCAGCCTCGCTTTTATTGGAGGTATTCAGGAGGATATATCCGAATTTATTGGACAGAGCCATCAGGATCACTGCCCTTGCCCTTGCCTGCATATTTTCTTCAGTAAGATTAAAGGGCAGGTCTTTAAACCAGGGTTTAAGCAGATCTTCAAAGGCAGTAAAAGCCTCATCAATTTCAATGATATCATGCTTAACATTCAGCCGGTCGGCAAGTTCTACAGCATCCGTTTTGCTGTGTCCGGATGAAAACTTTGAGGGAAGCAGTAAAGCACGTATATTTTCACTTCCCAATGCCCTTGCAGCCAATACCAGTGTCACTGCCGAATCTATCCCTCCGGATAATCCCAGTATCGCGGTCTTCAGTTCCATTTTTCCAAAGTAATCGCGGATCCCCATGACCAGTGCGTTATGGATAAGTTCAATCTTACTCAGTGATTTTGAGGCTTCAGGGGCCTCTTTTTTATTTTTGTAAATAAAATCATTCAGGTTATAAACCCGGAAGTCTTCCTCAAAATAGTTCATCTCATCAAAGAGATTCCCTTCAGGGCCTATCACCATTGATCCGCCATCAAACAGCAATTCAGTCTGTCCTCCGACATGGTTCAGGTAAAAGAAGGGAACCTTATATCTCTTAGCATTTCTTACCAGGATATCCTTTCGAACTGCCGGTTGGTCATAATGAAAGGGAGAAGCTGCAATGTTGATGACAACATCGGGTTCCAGCCTGATCAGTTCATCCATCGGGTTAAGAACATACATTGGGTCATCCGCGATGTTCCAGAGGTCTTCACAGATCGTAACTGCGAATTTGTATTTCTTATATTCAACGATCTTATATGGCTGGCGGTTTGGTTCGAAATAGCGATACTCATCAAATACATCATAATTTGGCAACAGGCTCTTATGAAATATCGCCCTGACTTCACCCCCGGCAAGAAAATAAGCCGAATTATATAATGGTTTGCCTTTTCCGGCAGGATTTACCGAGGGGGCGCCAATGATGACTGCAATGTCGCGGCATTCCATTGCGATTGACAGGATCCCATCATGACATTTGGAGATAAAGTCATTAAATTCGAGGAAATCACGGGGAGGGTAGCCGCAGACAGCCAGTTCAGAAAATATTACCACATCCGCAGGCAGACTCTTCGCCCGATGGATATAAGATTTGATCCTGGAGATGTTATTTTCAAAATCGCCGATGTGGTAATTCAACTGTGCCAGTGCGATACGCATAGCCCGATTCTTTATAACCGTTAAAAAAGAACGCCGATGTTCAGTTCCACGTAATTAAGGCTGCTCCGGTTCGATAAGGAGAGGTCTTCTGTATTATTCCCCTGTAAAACATTGTTCAGACTGTTGCTGTAAGAAAGTCCCAATAATAACGAAACAGATTCATCAATCTTGTATTCGGTGCCCAGGCCAACGAGGATTGCTTCCCGGATAAAACTTACATCATTTGTTGTGAGGTTCATCTTATCTGAGATTGTCCCATGAGTTTGGGTCATAAAATTATCATTCACCTGGGTACGGAGCATAAAACAGGTTCCAAACCCTATCTGGCCGTAAAAGCTGAAGTTGCCGTATTCCTTTGTTTTCATTTTCACCATCAAAGGGATCTCGAGATAACGAAAGTTGTATTTCCTGTTCATGGTGCCTGTATCCGGTGATTTTGCATATGGAAATTGCAGGTTGCCATCCAGGAAGGAAAAATTGAACCCGGTGGAGATTGCGTAATGTTCCGCCAGGCGGAATTCGCTGATAAATCCAAACGAAAAACCAACTGAAGCCCCATTATAAGTGTAGTTCTTCTCATTCGGGTTCATCCAAGAGATGTCCGGTGCGATCTTCAACCCCAATCGCACTGCCTGGCCCTGTGTAAGACCTGTCTTGGTAAAAAAAAGGAAGAGGATGACGGCAAGAAATCGTACTTTATTTTTTATCATATATTCTAAATTTACACTGCTTCTGCGGATTGCTTTTGAACAAATTTACATCATTCAAAGCAGTACCAGGAAGTTTTCTTAAGATTTTATCCAAAAGTAATTAACGGCCTGTAAAAAGGAATAAAAATGAAGGTTAAGAGGGTGACATCAGATTCAGCAATCATTGCCAGATACCAGAATTCAAAATATCCAGCCAGTTTTCCCGTTAAGAATAAAAACCCATCTTTTGTGAAATTCACACGATTAGCAATTTCAGTCCTGGTGATAATAGGGATCAACGGATGTAACCGGCATAAGGACCGCCTTCAGGTCGATATTTCATCTGTCAATGTGGCTGATGTAAAGATCCATCGTTATGACCAGGACCTTTTCAGTATTTCATTGACAGATCTTCAGGCGGGTCTTGAAAAGATCCAACATACTTATTATTTCTTCCTGGGGACTGACCTGGGAGATCAAAAAAAGCTGGATGAGATGAGGGCTTACCTCGAGAATCACAGGAATATTGATTTTCAGAGAACCTGCGAAAGCCAATACAAGGATCTTTCCAAAGTTGAAAAAGATCTTACTGATGTTTTCCGTCACTGGAAGTTTTATTTTCCGGATGCAAAAATGCCGAGGGTTTACACATATATCTCAGGAGGAGACTACAACAATCCTGTCCAGCTGGTTGACAGCGTCATGATCATTGCCCTGGATACCTATCTCGGGAAGGATTTCAAGCCTTATGTTGCGGATGGCCTTTCACTTTACCAGGCAGAGCGAATGACAGAAGATCATATTGTACCGGATTGTGCAAGGGAGATCGCAAATGCGATCTACCAGCCGCCGGCTGCACCAACGACGCTGTTGGGGGCGATGGTGGAAGCAGGAAAACACCAGTACCTGATTGATGCATTGATCCCTGGTATTCCAGGTTACCTGAAAATGAATTATTCGAAGAATCAATACGACTGGGCTGAAAAAAATGAAATGCATGTATGGGCAGCCGTTATCGAGAACCGACTGTTATATTCTTCAGATGGCCAGTATTTCAGAATGTTCCTTTCCGACGGGCCTTTTACCATGGAATTTACAAAAGAATCACCTCCAAGGCTGGGGGAATGGATTGGATTGCAGATCATCCGGTCATACATGAACAATCATCCTGAGGTCACGCTGCAAACGATGCTGCAGGAGACTGATGCCCAGAAGATCCTCACCTTGTCGGGGTACAAGCCTGAAAAATAGATCACAATAAGAACAATCACACAACACTATTCGGGATCTGCTTATCTCTGGCTTATCTTTGTACATTATTTTAAATTTCAAACATGGGGAAATTATACTTCTTAATTATTTTTACAATTCTCAGCCTGATCTTCTCTGAATGTCAAAAACATCAGGAAAGTAATGATCGTTCAAAAGAGTACCATGATAAAGCACTCCTGGATTCTATTAAAAACCTGGATTCTTTATCATTCGCGAACAGATTGACAAATAATTTACTATCTCAACAATATGCAGAGAAGGCGCTTAGCCTCTCTTCAGCACTTAATAATTCCGAAGGATACATAATAGCCTGGTCTACAAAAGCAAATTCTTTTCCTCCATCATCCCCGGATTCAGAGTACCTATATTTAACAAAAGCTTTGAAACTTTCCAATCAGTCAAATATTCAGACACACAACATACATAGGTATTAATAATCGGCTTCATTCAAATAATAACCTACGAGTTTATCCCAATCCTGCCGACCAAAAAGTTATATTTGAACTTCTTAACTATCAAAATTCATATGGCGCCATACTTAGTATTTTTAATGATCTGGGTGAGTCCCTGGCTGAATTTGCCTTTGACGGGATTAAGGATAAATACACTTGGAATACTAAAGAGATAGTACCAGGTTTATATTTTTACCAGCTATCAGAAAAAGATAGCGGTGAAAGAGGAAAATTTCTCATCAAGCATTAATTATATACAATGCATACATAACTATGAAAACGGTTTTTATAATTATTACTCTGATTTTGTGCAGTACAAGAATTCATGCACAGCACTATATCCCTCTTCCCAGTTCCAATGCTTATTGGAGGGTTGATTGGTTTGGAGAGTATTGTCAGGATCAATCAATGAATCCAAGATATCAATACATCCTTACAGGAGACACAACTATGAACGGAAAAATCTATTCCAAGATAAATCGTTCAGGACTTTGTTCTCAATGCTGCAAGGCCCCGTATTTCCCACAGGATGGATATATAGGTGCTTACCGCCAAGACACAATCACAAAGAAAGTGTTTTTCATTCAAAACGGAATGACTGATGAGCAGTTACTTTATGATTTCTCACTTCGTGTCGGAGATACGATAAAAGGATTTCTTTTTCCGAACGGGCCGAGTGGAATCACAGTCTATTCTATCGATTCCATTCTGCTTGATTCGATATATCATCGAAGAATAAATTCAGGTGCAATACAGTTAATTGAAGGTGTTGGTAGCTCGCAGGGACTTATCGAACCACTTATTCCATACGATCCGGTAGGTTGGCTCATTTGTTTTAATAAAAATGAGGAAACAGTATACTATAATAATATACCTGGTGATTCCTGCAATATTGTCAATGGAATAGAATTGTATACAGAATCACATTATATACCCCTGGTTTTCCCGAACCCGTGTAGAAACAAAATTTCATTTGATATAGATAATCCCTCATCCCAAGCTTATATCCTAACACTTCAAGATTCCAAAGGATCTCAATTAAAGATAGTAATCGTTTCTGGTAGTTCAGTTGTACTTGATCTTTCAGATTATGCTCCTGGTTTGTATTTCTATACGATTTATTCTCCAATCATTAATCAGCAATTCTCAGGGAAATTCATTAAAACAAATCTTTAATGGCCTTTTTAAATAATCAGACTGTAGTTGATTAATTGGTACCACCAAACCTACTATGACCATCACAGCCAGAAACGTAACTTTTGACACGAACAACCTGGATCTTCTTTAAAGGGTTGTCGGTGAGTATTCCTGAGTAAACTGACCCCCGATTCCTGCGGAAACTGACCCCCCATTCCTATGATATTGCCCCCCCCGACATTTATGACAATTCCTGTGATCTTGACCCCGGGGTCAAAAACACAATTCCTGAGTTATTGACCCCACTTAAGGCCACCGACGTTTTTCGATTTTGGTTAATCGGTGTTCACATCAGCCCTGTAAACAAAAAATTCGCCAAGCCAAAGCCCTTCGGGTTCGTTCCTCAGCTTGTCATATTTTTTGCTTTTTATAGGGCTTCCGTTCACTACAGCCTACTCTGTCTTGCGGCTTTTTTGAAAATGATGTTGCAGGAAACAGATGCTCAGAAAATACTGACATTATAGGGGTACAAGCCTGAAAATCAGATCAGATAGGACCTTTAAAATATAAATTGCCAAATCACGGGTACTAATCCCAGGGCAAGCCCTGGACCCTTTTTCCGCCCCAAGGGGCGGGGTACCTGCTTACCAGCAGGCAGGTTATACCCTCCGACTTCGTCGGGATTGTTCGACTAACAAATTTTTATTCACTACGTTCAAAAAATTTGAGTCTCACGAATCACGGGTACGAATCCCAGGGGGAGGAAAATTTGTGTCTCACAAATTAAAGTCTTCTAAGACGTATTACTTTTTCATTTTTCCCGGATTAAAAGGGATGATCTTTTAATCCTATCAGGTTTTATGTTAGTCAGGACTTTTGGAAGCGCCCTTTATGGTATTCATGCAATCATTGTTACAGTTGAAGTTTGTATTGACCAGGGAATTAATTTTTTTATGGTAGGTCTTCCTGATAATGCGGTAAAGGAAAGCCATCAGCGGATTGATTCAGCGCTGCGGAATACCGGTTATAAGATCCCGGGAAAGAAGATTGTAATAAACATGGCGCCGGCAGATATCCGGAAAGAAGGATCGGCCTACGATCTTACCATTGCAGTGGCAATTCTTGCAGCGGATAACATTGTGAAAATGGAGAAGCTGGAATCGTTTGTGATTTTAGGGGAATTGTCGCTGGATGGCAGTCTCCAGCCAATGAAAGGAGCGCTTCCTATCGCCATAGAGGCATTAAAGAAAGGGTTTAAAGGGATGATACTTCCAAAAGTGAATGCCAAAGAGGCCGCAATTGTCGGGAAGCTGGAAGTCTATGGGGCGGAGAATATACAACAGGTCATTGATTTTCTCAATGATACGGGGCAACTGGAACGGGTAATTGTCGACACGCGGAAGGAATTTTATTCAAGACTTAATGATTATGAATATGATTTTTCCGATGTGAGGGGGCAGGAGAATATCAAAAGGGCATTAGAGATCGCGGCTGCAGGGGGGCATAACGTTATTCTTATCGGGCCGCCGGGATCGGGGAAAACGATGCTGGCAAAGAGGCTTCCTTCGATCCTGCCGCCACTGAATCTGCAGGAAGCACTTGAGACGACCAAGATCCATTCGGTTGCAGGCAAAATGTCGCACAACAGTTCACTGGTATCTGTCAGACCATTCAGGGCGCCACACCATACCATCAGCGATGTTGCCTTAGTAGGCGGAGGTGGGATACCTCAGCCGGGGGAGATCTCCCTGGCCCATAACGGGGTATTGTTCCTTGATGAGCTTCCTGAATTTAAGCGGGCAGTGCTGGAGGTTTTACGTCAGCCACTGGAGGATCGCGTAATAACCATCTCCAGGGCGAAGTTCACAGTTGACTTTCCTGCAAGTTTCATGCTGGTAGCGGCAATGAATCCATGTCCATGCGGTTATTACAATCACCCGAGGATCGATTGTAAATGCGAAGCAGGAAATGTCCAGAAATATCTCAGTAAGATCTCCGGGCCTCTTTTCGACAGGATCGATATTCATGTGGAGGTCATCCCGGTACCGTTTCGCGAACTAAGCGATGCACGTCCCTCTGAGAGGAGTGAAGTTGTTCGCGCAAGGGTCATAGAGGCAAGACAAATCCAGGAGAAAAGATATGAAGGAATGCCGGGCATTTATTGTAATGCGCAGATGTCGGTAAAACAATTAAGAAATGTTTGCCAGCTTGATGATGCCTCAAACCAGATGTTGAAGAATGCAATGGACAAACTGGGACTTTCTGCACGTGCATTCGACCGTATCCTTAAAGTTTCAAGAACGATAGCCGACATTGATAATCAACCTAATATCAAATCTGAACATCTTGCAGAAGCTATTCAATACAGAAGCCTTGACCGTGACAACTGGGGGAAATAAGTGCCTATGACCGGAAAATCAGCGGAGAAAAATATCCATGATCACAAAAACGGCAAAAACCACACTGCCCATGCCGTTCATGGTTGCAAAGGCCATGTTGACCCTTGAAAGATCTGCAGGTTTAACAATCAGATGTTCATAAACCAGGATAGCACTGAAAATTGCAGCGCCGATCCAATAAAAGAGATGAAAATTACCGAACCATCCTGCGAAAAAAGTCAATGCAATTGCAAAGAAGTGGAATAAAGCAGATACCATCAGAGCATTACGGTTGCCAAAGGATTCGGGGATGGATCTTAATTTCTCATTTTTATCGAAATCGACATCCTGCAAAGAATATATGATGTCAAATCCTGCCACCCAGAAAATGACGATCACGGAATAAATAACGGGCAGCACTTCAAAACGGCCGGTTACGGCGAGGAACGCCCCGATGGGTGCCAGGGAAAGTCCAAGTCCCAGGAAAAGATGGGATAAAAACGTGAAACGTTTTGTGAAACTGTAACCAAGCACCACCAGCAATGCAACAGGGGAAAGAAAAAAACAGAGAGGATTGATCAGGTATGTCGAGGCAAGAAAAAGGCATGCATTCAGAAGAACAAAGAGCAATGCCGAGCCTGGCCTGATGATCTTTTTTGGAATTTCCCTAAGGGCAGTACGGGGGTTTTTCTGGTCAATTTCCCTATCGACGAAGCGATTAAAACCCATGGCAGCATTCCTTGCAAAAAATACACTGATGAGCACCAGTATCAATAAATACAGGTATTGAGGATCACGGGTCTCATGAATGGCCAAGGTGAAGCCGATCAGGGCAAATGGAAGGGAAAAAACCGTATGGCTTATTTTGACAAGTGAAAAATAATCCGAAACTGTTGAACTCTTATGAAAGATCATCCGTTGTTGTTGAAAGACAAAAATACAAATTTTCGCATCGTCCCCGTTTTTGATATATCAAACTCCCCCGACATTCAGAAAAGGTCTAATTTTGTGCAATTTCCAAGGAATGCTGAAACAACCGGACATGGTATTGAGGTTTATCCTTCACAGGGTAAGGTCACGATCAAAATATGACCTTCATTCACCTTTTGTTTATAATCTCTATTCAAAGGTTCTGAAGGATAAATTTTTCAGTGGTGAATTTACAGCCATTGAACAATTAAGATCACAGCTTTTAAAGAAAGAGGGGTACGTCAACATGACCGATCTGGGAACAGCTTCGGGGGATGAAACATCCAGGCAGAATATCGTTTCCGTGAAAAGGGTTATCGGGAGATTTTGCATTCCTCCTGCCTATGGCAGGTTCCTGTTCCGCATGGCAAGGTATTTAAGGCCGGCAGTCATGGTAGAATTGGGAACATCACTGGGGATGAGCACAGCGTACCTTGCAAAGGGAAATCCACAGGGGAGGATCGCAACCATTGAAGGATGCCATGAAACGGCAGCACTGGCAGGAAAAAACTTTGCCTTGCTGGGTATTACCAATGTGGACCAGGTAACCGGTCCTTTTGAAAAAGTTCTGCCCAAACTGCTTGATAAACTTGGCAAAGTCGATCTGTTTTTCATCGATGGGAATCACCGAAAAGAACCTTCGCTACAATATTTTTATCAATGTTTACAACACATTCACAATGATTCCGTTTTTATTCTTGACGATATTCACTGGTCGGGGGAAATGGAAGAAGCCTGGAAGATGATCAGTAACCATCCTTCAGTTACTGTCACTATCGATCTTTTCAGAATGGGGCTTGTATTCTTTAAAGAAGGCCTGAGCAAGGAAGATTATATCCTGCATTTCTGATAAAAGTTGTATTTTTGTTGAGGTACGGGTTTAGTATATAATACAGATATGGAAAAAGAAATCATCCGGATTGTAGATATAGTAAAAAATTTCAAAGTAGGAACAGTAGTCGTTGAAGCCTTAAGGTCTGTTTCAATCGTTATTAACAAAAATGAGTTTGTTGCCATCATGGGGCCATCGGGATCAGGGAAATCGACCATGATGAATATCCTGGGCTGCCTGGATACCCCTACCAGTGGTTCTTATTTCCTGAATGGGGAAGATGTGAGCAAGATGGATGATAACAGTCTTGCCGAGATCAGAAACCGGCAGATCGGATTTGTTTTCCAGACATTTAACCTATTGCCACGTTCCACGGCTCTTGAAAATGTCATGTTGCCGCTAATTTATGCCGGAATAACTAAAGGAAAGCGGATAGAACGGGCAAAGGAAGTATTGGATGAAGTAAAACTTTCTGATCGCATTGAACATAAGCCCAATGAGTTATCGGGAGGGCAGCGCCAGAGAGTTGCTCTTGCAAGAGCTCTCGTTAACAATCCTGCCATTATACTTGCCGATGAGCCTACCGGTAACCTGGACTCAAAAACATCCATTGAAATACTCGGCTTACTTGAAGAAATTCATAAAATGGGCAATACGGTGATCGTGGTCACACATGAAGAAGATATCGCGTTACATGCTCACCGCATTGTCCGTTTGATGGACGGGAAGATATCTTCAGATGAGCCTAACCGGCGTATCAAAACGATCGCAGATTACAACCTGGTTTCCCAGGCAAATTAATTCCCGGATCTTCATGGATAAGCAAAAAAACTACAAAAGACTTTTCGAGGACTTCAACGGACTTACCATTATGGTCATTGGAGATGTGATGGTAGATTCCTATTTATGGGGAAAAGTCGAGCGGATCTCACCGGAAGCACCTATTCCTATAGTCGCTTTACGAAAAAGGGAGAACCGAATGGGAGGGGCAGCCAATGTTGCGATGAACATTAAAAGCATGGGGGCAAGGCCGTTATTATGTTCAGTGATCGGTGAGGATAATAAAGGAGCGACCTTTCTTGATCTTCTGAAGAAGGAAAAGATCTCAACATACGGCATATTTCAAAGTTCCCGGAGGATCACCACTACAAAATTTAGGATTTTCGGGAATAGTACACAAATGCTCAGGGTAGATGAAGAAGTGGAAGACGATCTCTCTGAAAAAGACAGGGCCAGTCTTCTTTCAAAGATTGACAATATCCTGGCAAAAGAAAAAATTGACGGGATCATATTCCAGGATTACAATAAGGGGGTGATCAATTCTATTCTTATCAAAGAAATTTTAGACCGTGCTACATCTCTGAAGATCCCGGTTGCTGTTGATCCGAAGAAGAAGAATTTTTACAGTTTTACGGGTGTGACCCTGTTCAAGCCCAACCTGAAGGAAATGAAAGAAGGCATGAAAGTAGAATTTGAAAATAATGATCGGGAAATCTTGTTGTCGGCTGCCCAGAATCTGAGGGAAAAAATTAATTGCCAGTACCTTCTTACTACCATGTCAGATCTTGGGGTCATGATGAGTATGAAAGATTCCTCAGATGAAAAGAATATTTTCATACCGGCCCATGTACGGTCCATCTCTGATGTCTCGGGTGCCGGTGATACGGTAATCAGTGTGGCATCCCTTTGTCTGGCCAAGAAATGCTCACCCTATGAAATTGCGTACATTTCGAACCTTGCCGGTGGACTTGTGTGTGAAGAGGTTGGGGTAGTCCCGGTAAATAAAGATAAACTCCTGAAAGAGGTACTTGCACTTCTCTGATGTTTTATGATGCGGATGTAATCGTTGTTGGCGCGGGTCCGGCCGGTTCAATGGCAGCTTATGTACTCGCCTTACAGGGAATACAGGTTACCATCCTGGAGAAGAATCTTTTTCCAGGGTTTAAAGTTTGCGGAGGGGGTCTGACTTATAAAGTCCTTCATGAAATAGGTATCGATCTCACACCGGTAATCCAGACGATCATACATTCTATCCGTTTCTCCCATAAATACGATAATGTTTTTACAAGGAATTCAGACGACCCGCTGATGGTCTGCACTATGAGAAGCGACTTAGATGCCTTCCTTTTGCAGAAGGCGATAGATGCGGGCGCTAAAGTCATAATGGGGGAACAGGTCAGATCTGTCAGGCAAGAAAGTTCAGGTGTGATCATATCGACAAAAGAAAGGACTTTCAATTCCCGCCTGCTGATTGGTGCTGATGGAGCTTCGGGGATCGTTTCACGTGCAGCAGGGTTGAGTGATAATATTAAGATGGGATTGGCATGGGAGGCAGAAATAACAGCGCACCCGGAAGATATTAAGCGGTTTTCAGAGACAGTATTCCTTGACTGGGGCACACTTCCCGGCGGATATGCATGGGTTTTCCCAAAGAAGGATCATTTTTCAATCGGTGTGGGGGGCCCTGCCATCTTGTCGAAAGTAATGATGCAATACTATGACCGGTTTGTGACTTCAATTTCTTTTGACCCTGATCAATATTCCAGTGACGGGATTCGTTTTTTGAAATTGGTTTCCAAATCAGCGTGGCCGATTCCTGTCCGCACCAGGAAGTCACGGTTACAAAACAACCTTGTCCTGGTATCCGGTGATGCTGCAGGATTAGGCGATCCATTGACAGGCGAAGGAATATTTTATGCTGTGAGGAGCGGAAAAATGGCTGCTGAGACCTGCGCAGAATATTTATCAGGTGAAATTGAATCAACCAATCGTTATTCTGAGAGGGTCAATGAGGAACTGATGACGGAATTACTGGAAGCCAACAGGATCAAGCATGTATTCAATGCAGTTCCATTGAAGATCCATTCCAGTGTCGGTAACAACGACCGCGCCTGGAAAGCTTTCGGCAAAATACTTCGCGGTGAACGCAGGTACAGAGATGTACGTAACGGTTTTGGGAAATGGAAACATTTATGGAATATTATATGTTTCATCTCAGGAGTTTTGGAAAAATACAAAGAGAAAAGTATCCAGAAGGTGTACACAGAAAGGATCCAATAAAAAAAGCGCTACGGGGGCTTCCGTAGCGCTCAGCAAAAGAAGTTTAAGGATCAGATGCCAAGGAGTTTCTTCACTATCTCCGAGACCTTTTTATTATCTGTTTTACCAGCAAGTTCCTTTGAGGCTGCTGCCATCACTTTTCCCATGTCTTTAACAGATGAAGCCTGGGTTTGTGTGATGATCTGCTTAATCTTTTCTGTCAACTCTTCTTCTCCCATCTGTTGTGGCAAGTATTTCTCAATGATAGAAGCTTCAAACCGTTCTTTTTTCGCAAGGTCTTCCCTATTGGCTGAAGCGTAGATATCAGCCGATTCCCTGCGTTGCTTTACCAGTTTCTGAAGAAGCGTTAGTTCAACCGATTCAGGGATCTCCCCGGTCGTTCCTTCTTTTGTTTTTTCAAGCAGCAAGGCAGCCTTGATAGCACGAAGGGCTTCCAACTTTTCAGGATCCCTGGCAAGCATAGCCGCCTTAATATCGTTGTTGATCAGTTTTTCAAGTTCCATTATCAATCTACATGATTATTCAAGAATGAATTCTCTTTTGTAAGTTCTATGTTTTTTTCCTTATCCGAAACTGTATAAAGGGGAACCTGTGATTCGGAAGATGGTGTTACGTCGGAAAGTTCAATATTCCTTCGCTTATAAGCCGGGATGCTTTCGATCTCAGCCAGGTGGGTTTCCAGTGGGGGATGTGTCTTAAGTTTTTCGCTTAATGCCCTGAGTTTTTGTACCCGGTCGTTCATCATCTTTTCCATCTCAGGATGTTCTTTCTGGACCTCAGGTTCTGTTTTTTGATCCGTTCTGACTGAGGGCTTGAATAAAAACTCAGAGACAGAGATCTCAACTTCTTTTTCTTTCTTGTCGTACTGTGTCATCCCGGCAGGTTCTTCCTGAATAATCCGTTGTGGTTCCGTTTCCTGAGATTCAATATTGAAGATAATTGTGCGGTCGATGTGAGGTTCTTCAGGTTCGATCTCCTTCAGAAATTCAGATTCCGATGCGATGGCATGGACCTCTTCTTCTTCCTGTGGTTTTGTTAAAACAGTGTCTTCCACAGGTACAACTGGTGTTTCTACAGGTTTACTCTTTGTTTCCTGTTCGTATAGCGGCATTACGATCACCGGTTTATCGGCCTGAACAATTTTTTTCTTATGTTCCTCATCAAAACCCGTTGCAATAATAGTAATACTTATATTGTCTTCAAGAGATTCATCGATGCCGTTTCCCCAGATCACTTCTGCTGAATTTTTTGTCTTTTCCGAGATATAATCTGTGATCTCGGTCACTTCATCCATTGTTATTTCTTCATTGCCGGAAGCGATGTACAGCAGAAGGTTATTAGATCCTTCTATGTTATTGTCGTTGAGTAACGGTGAATTCAAGGCTGTTTCAATGGCGTGAATGGCGCGGTTTTCACCCTTTGCAATTCCTGACCCCATGATTGCCACCCCGCTGTCTTTCATCACGGTCTTCACATCTTCAAAATCAACATTGATGTAACCGGTCACTGTTATAATCTCGGCAATCCCTTTTGCTGCTGTAGTTAACACATCATCAGCATGTCCGAAGGCAGCAGAAAGTTTTTGGTCGCCAAAAAGATCGCGCAATTTATCATTACAGATGATCAGCAAGGCATCTACATATTTTTTCATTTCGTTAATGCCCTGTTCAGCATGTTGATTACGCTTTCTGCCTTCAAAGGCGAAAGGCATGGTCACGATCCCCACGGTCAGGATCCCAAGTTCTTTAGAGACACTGGCAATGACAGGAGCAGCGCCGGTTCCTGTACCACCACCCATTCCAGCAGTAATAAAAAGCATCTTAGTCCCTTTTTCCAGAATGTTCTTCAGGTCCTGGATATTCTCCAGTGCCGCGTTCTTTCCAATGGAAGGAACAGCTCCTGCCCCAAGACCTCCCGTAAGATTTGCTCCCAGCGGTACTTTCGTCGGTACCGGGCTGGACTCCATTGCCTGTAAGTCGGTGTTACAAATAATGAAGTCGACGCCCTTAATGCCCTGCCTGAACATGTGCGTCACGGCATTGCTGCCACCTCCGCCAACGCCTATCACTTTAATGATGGATGATTGGTTCTTGGGTAGATCAAATTTTAACATAGGATGGGATTTTAACTTTTTAAAATTATACAGAAACAAGGCTATAAAGTAGATAAGATTTTTTTTTTATTAACAAGATGGTTGTGAATAGCGGAATTTACTCATTCTCTTCATCAAACCACTTCTGGATCTTTTCAATGAACGATTCAGAGAATTTTTTTCCTGACTTATCGGGATCTTTTGGCTTTTTCTCCCTGATCTTTTTGGTTTTTGCAGGTTTCGCTTCGGGTTCCAGAACTTCTTCGTTGACCAGGGGTTTCATTTTTTCTTTTTCTTTCTCGTAGCGATCTATCCCTACAACAACAAGGCCTATCCCGGTCGCGTACATCGGGCTGGCCATTTCCCCCGGAACATCGTTTGCAAGATGCTCATTAGGATACCCGATGCGCGTATCCATGCCTGTTTTGAATTCTGTGAGCTGTGCAATGTGTTTCAATTGTGCACCACCGCCTGTCAGCACAATACCCCCAATAAGTTTTTTCTCATAGCCTGAATTCTTGATCTCAAAATAGATGTATTCAATGATCTCTTCCATCCTGGCCTGGATAATATTAGCCAGGTTGCGGATGCTGATCTCCTTGGGAGGGCGTCCTCTCAAGCCTGGAATGGCTACAATTTCTTCTTCACGGTTTTCACTGGCCAGTGCAGAACCGAATTTGACTTTCAGCTCTTCTGCATGTTTCTTGATGATCGAGCAACCTTCTTTAACATCTTCTGTGATAATATTACCACCAAGTGGGACCACAGCCGTATGCCTGATGATCCCTTCATGAAAGATGGCTATATCTGAAGTTCCACCACCGATATCCACAAGAACAACACCGGCTTCTTTTTCTTCTTCACTCAGCACGGCTTCAGCTGAAGCAATAGGTTCCAGGATCAGGTCGACTACTTCAAGGTCGGCTTTCCTTACGCATTTATAGATGTTTTTTGCTGCAGCCGTTTGTCCTACGATAATATGAAAATTGGCCTCCAGGGAACTGCCCATCATACCTTTCGGGGATTTGTCAACCAGATCTCCGTTGAGGCTAAATTGCTGGGGGATGACTTCAATGATCTCTTCTCCCGGGTTCATATTCAGGTTATACATGCTGTTGACCAGGGCATCGATCTCTTCCTGGCTGATCTCCACTTCACTGTCCTTACGGATGGTACTGCCGTGATGCTGAAGACTTTTAATATGTTGGCCGGCGATCCCAACATTCACATACCGGATATCGACACCTGATTTCTGAGAGGCTTCCCTGATCGCATCCCTGATCGATTGTACCGTGTTTTCAATGTTGGAAACGACGCCTCTTTTCACCCCGATAGATGGAACCTTGCCATATCCGAGGATCTGGATCTTTCCGAATTCATTTTTATGCCCGACAATGACTGCAATCTTCGTCGTGCCAATATCTAACCCTACAATTATTTCTGATGTTTTCATGTGATAATAGTTTTGATTTTAATGGTCACATGGAATATCCATTATTATCATTCCCGGTATGCATGAATGATCTTTGTATGGACATTTCATATACCATTAAATTTTTGAACATATAACCTGATTTTTGAATTTTATATTGATGATATTATACTTGCTCCATCCGGTTTTGCTCAACCCATACCTGTAAAAGACAAACAATCGTTCAAATTTATCCTGCAGGTTTTCTGCGTCTCCCATCAGGATGGTATGTGCTCCAATCCTTGGGATCAGTTCAAATTCTCCATCCGGCTCAACATAGATCTGCTCGATCTGTGCTTTCAGGAATCTATCTTTGGTTATAAAGGCTGATAACTTATAAAGATTGTTCATCACGGAATGGCAGGTTGCCGAATCGTTCTTCCTGCCCGGGCCGTTAAGGTAACATGTATTCTTCGAGAAGGGCTCGGGTATTGATCCTGTGGCTACGAGAACCCTGGCGGAAAAAGCAGGATTCAGGGGAAGAAGATTGCCCAGTCCATCGAGGTAAAAACTCTCACCCTTTTCATTAAAGATCCTCAGGATAGGTTGGCGCTGGATGACATCTATTTCAACAACGCCATCCAGATTCATGTAAACCTGTGCATCTTCAACATAGGGTTGATTTCTGATCTCACGCTCAATATGCTCAAAATCGATCGTGCCCAATTGCTGACCTTTTAGCAGGTTCCCGGTCAGTCTGACTACCTGGTAGATGTCTGATTGAGTAACGAGGACATCCGCTTTCCCATAATCGATGCGGATAATGTACTTTTTACAAACTTCGCTATTGTATTCGGTAGTGGTAAATCCAAGTAAAACAAAAAGGCCGCCTGTCATAAGCCCCCATATTGTAATTTCAAGGATCTTCAGGAATTTCTTCATTTTCTTCTATTCCTTATTTATAAATAGTTCCCTGATAGGTTTTACCAGTTGGTCAATATCACCTGCTCCCAGGGTAAGCAAGACTTCGGGCTTTTCGGATCTCAATTCATCAAGGAGGTCATCTTTTCTGCATATTTTTTTATCCAGGAGCTGCACTTTTTGCAGCAAAAAAGCCGAATCAATCCCGGGAACCGGGTTTTCCCTGGCAGGATAGATCTCGAGAAGGATCAGCTTATCTAGTAATTCGAGACTGCGGGCAAATTCATCCGCGAAGTCACGTGTACGGGTGAAAAGATGCGGCTGGAAGATCCCGGTGATCTTCCTGGCAGGGTAGAGTTCCCTGGTTGCGCGTATACAGGCTTTCAGCTCCTCAGGATGATGGGCATAGTCGTCGATATAGACAAAATCATTACGGATCACCTGGAAATCAAAACGACGCTCAACGCCCTTAAATGTTGCCAAGGACTTTGAAATAACTTCATCCGTTATTCTTAAAGCAGAGGCAACTGCTGAAGCTGCGATGGCATTTTCAAGATTGAATTTACCGGGCAATGCGAGGACGATTCCAGGGATTGTTCGTGCGGGGGTAACCAGGTCAAAAACAAACCGGCCATATTCCAGGCGTATCTTCTCCGGGTAAAAATCAGCATCACCTTCCGAATAATAACTCTGAACAGTATATTTATCAATGTTTTCAGGTAAAATATCGACACCTTTTTTCAAGATCAATGTACCGTCTTCTTTCACATGAGATGTGAACTCTCCAAAGGATCGCCTGACTTCATCAATATTTCCATAAATGTCAAGATGGTCTGCATCGGCAGAAGTGATCACGGCAATATCGGGATAAAGTTGCAAGAATGAACGGTCAAATTCATCTGCTTCAACAACGAAATAAGCAGGATTGCCATCTGGTTGTTTAATTGCTGAGCCGGAGATAACAAGATTTGATTGATAGTTCTTTGAGATCCCCCCGAGAAAAGCAATACAGTCAATTCCTGCAGTCTTTAGCAGGTGGGCAACCAGTGTTGTGATGGTAGTCTTGCCATGGGTCCCTGCAACAGCAATTGTATTGGCATTCTCTGTGATCATCCCGAGAACCTCCGATCTTTTTTTCAGGGTGAAGCCTTTTTCGATCACGAATTGAAGTTCTTTATTGTCTTTGGGAAGGGCAGGAGTATAGATGACAAGGTCAGGATGAGCCGGGACCAGTTCCGGGTCATCATCGAAATGTACCGAAATTCCTTCATCAATAAGCATGGTCGTCAGTGTCGTGGGGGTCCTGTCATACCCCGAAACCTCAGCTCCATGCAGGTGGAAATACCGGGCCAGGGCGCTCATACCGATTCCCCCAATGCCCAGAAAATAAACCGACCTGTATTGATGGACGTTCATGATTAGTTTTATTCTTTTTTCCTGATAAGTTTCATAGTTTCAATTGCAATGATATTGGCGGCATTTGGAAGTGCCATACTTCGAATGTTCCTGCTCAGCTCATCCTGTAGTTTATTGTCAGCAGCCAGTTTCTTTACAAGGTCAAAGAGATTCTCTTCGGACTCCTGGTCCTTCAGCATAAGTGCAGCCGACTTTTTTGCCAGTGCTTCTGCATTTTTTGTCTGGTGGTCTTCGGCCACATTTGGCGAAGGAATAAGGATAACCGGCTTGCCAACAATACATAATTCAGAAATTGCGATCGCTCCCGCCCGTGAAATGATGATATCGGCTGCTGCATAGGCCAGATCCATCCTATCGATAAAATGATAACTGGAAACATCTTTACTGTTCGATATTCTTTGGTCCGAGCTAATAGCGTCGAAATAATATTTCCCCGTTTGCCATAATAATTGAAAGGGCTCTTCTCCGCTCTTCTGATCCAGGTAATGTAAAACACTCTTATTAATTGTCCCTGCACCAAGGCTTCCCCCGATGATCAGCACAACTTTCTTATCTTTCTTAAGATTAAAATGTCCGAGCGCCATGGTTTTGTCAGCCGGTGACATGATATCCTTCCGTACCGGATTTCCCGTGAGAATGATCTTACTGGCGGGGAAAAATTTTTCCATTCCATCATAAGCGACGCAAATCTTATCAGCCTTGCTGCTCAGCAACCTGTTTGTTATCCCCGGAAAGGAATTTTGTTCCTGGATCAGAACAGGTATTTTTTTTCTCACTGCAGCCCTGAGGGTAGGGCCACTTGCATAACCTCCAACCCCGACCACCACATCCGGCTTAAATTGTGCAAGGATCCTTTGCGCCGTAGCCAAACTGAAAATGACCTTAACCGGAAATACCAGGTTTTTAAGTGTGATGCGGCGCTGAAGGCCGCTTATCCAGAGGCCGCGGATCTGATACCCTGCCTGCGGCACTTTTTCCATCTCCATCCTGCCTTTTGCACCAATAAAAAGAATTTCCATACCCGGATCAAGTATTTTAAGAGCGTCGGCAATGGCAATAGCGGGGAAAATATGTCCTCCAGTTCCACCTCCACTTATAATAATCCTTGTCATATCTTCAGAATATTTATCAGCTGGTTGCAGCAGCCAGTGTCCCTTCACTCAGAATTTCAACTTCTGTACCGTCCTTGGTCTCGATCTCTATTCTTCTGCTTACACTTAAAATGATGCCGATAGAGATACATGTAAACCATATTGAGGTGCCTCCCATACTTATCAATGGCAATGTCTGACCGGTAACAGGAAACAGATGAACAGCCACAGCCATATTGATCATAGCCTGGAATACCAAACTAAAACCAATCCCAATCGCGAGAAATGCCCCGAAGTTACCCTGGCATTTCGTGGTTATCCTGACGACCCGAAAAAAGAGGATACAGTACAGCAGTACCACGAATCCTCCTCCAAGGATCCCATATTCCTCGACGATAATTGCAAAAATGAAGTCAGAATAGGGATGGGGCAAAAAATTACGCTGTGTACTTCTCCCCGGTGATTTGCCAAAAATTCCTCCAGAAACGATGGCAATCTTTGACTGTTCTACCTGGTAATTGGCATCTTCATCTGTTTTTTCTTTATTCAGGAAATGATCCACGCGGTTGATCCAGGTTCCTCCACGCGGAAAAAGGCTGGGGGCTACCTTTGCCAGGCTGAAGATAAGTACAATGGCCACAATGCCCAGGCCTACCAGGGAAAAAATATACTTCAACGAGATCCTGCCAATAAACATCAACACTATGCTGGTCACAAAGAGGATTGCTGCTGTGGAAAAGTTGGCCGGCAGGATAAGTGTACAAATGAAAATGGCAGGGATGATAACCGGTAAAAACCCTGATTTAAAATGTTTGATCTCTTCCTGTTTTTTGCTCAGCACACGGGCAAGGTACATGATCAGGAAAAGCTTGGCAATATCAGAACTCTGGAAGGTAAGATTGATAATTGGCACTGTGAGCCACCGGTTTGCCTCGTTAAGATTTGTTCCTGACAGAAGTGTGATCAACAATAACGGAACCGTCAGGATCAACCCAATCTGCGAGATCCTTGAAAAATAGGTATATTTGATAAGATGTGTCGCATACATCAGCATGATCCCGAAACCCAGGATCACAAAATGTTTAAAAAGGTAATATTCAGTGTTCCCTCCCTGTTTTTTATAAGCCAGAGTCCCAGTGGAACTGTAAACCGCAAGCAGCGAAAATATGCAAAGGATGATCACGACAACCCAGATCACCACGTCTCCTTTTACATTTTTAAAATATTTAACCATGATCCTGAAGATTACAGATATTTTACTGCTTTTTTAAAGGCGTTGCCACGTTCTTCATAATCTTTAAAGAGATCAAAACTTGGACAACCCGGTGAAAGGAGAATAACATCTCCCATTGTCCCCGCAACATAGGCCAGTTCAACAGCTTCAGCCATTGTTGAAGCGTCCGTTATGGGAATTTTCAGATCGGACATTGACAAAATAAAATTTGTACTGTCGATCCCGAGAAAAATGATTGATTTGACTTTAGCGCGGAGCAAAGGTTTAAGCAGCGTATAATCGATACATGAATCTTTTCCTCCAGCGATCCAGATGACAGGTTTCGACATATTCTCCAGTGTGTACCAGGTAGAATTGATATTTGTTGACCTGGAATCATTGATAAATTCTATCCCATGCACATTCGTGACTAATTCCATCCGGTGCTCCATTTGTTGGAAATCACAAAAACACTCCTTGATGAAATTACTTCTGACTTCATTAATCCGGGCTGAAATTGATGCTGCCATGGAACAATGCACGCCAGGATGTCCTTGTAAAGCCAATGTTTCTAATGTCATGTTTTCAGATTTACAGAGTTCATCTATGGATTACTGCTTTTACCTCAATTTTAATGTTACGATTGTCAATACTGCCAGCATGATACCGATAATGAAAAACCGGATCACAATTTTTGATTCGTGGTATCCTTTGATCTGGTAATGATGATGCAGGGGAGACATCAGGAAGATCCTGCGACCGGCTCCAAACCTGCTTTTCGTATATTTAAAGTATGCCACCTGGAGCACGACCGAAAAACTCTCAATGAGAAAAACCCCACAGAAGATCGGAATCATGATCTCTTTACGGATCATAATGGCAAAGACAGCTATCACACCGCCCAGTGCAAGACTACCTGTATCGCCCATGAATACCTGTGCAGGATATGAATTATACCAGAGAAATCCGATGCAGGCACCGATGAAAGCGCTGATATAAATTGCCAGCTCACCTGTGTCCGGGATATACATAATGTTCAGATAATTGGCAAAAACAATATTACCCGAGACATAAGCAAGGATCCCCAATGTCACTCCAATGATAGCAGAACTCCCGGTCGCGAGTCCATCAAGACCGTCTGTCAGGTTAGCGCCATTTGATACGGCAATGATGATGAAGATGATAATAGGAATGAAGACGAGGAAGGTCCATTTACTGAAACCTTTTCCAATCCAAGAGATCAGGACTGAGTAATCGAATTCATTATTTTTCAAAAAAGGAATAGTGGTTTTTGTGGATTTAATTGGGAACTGGTACATTTTTGAATGATCAGGGTTCCCCTCTACATTAAAAACCTCAGAAGCCGGAACATATGCCTGTTTGCTGGTTTTCTCACGGATAACGATATCCTTGCTGAAAAACATGGTAATCCCGACAATCAAACCTAACCCGATCTGGCCCAGTATCTTGAACTTAGCTGCAAGTCCTTTTTTATCTTTACGAAATACTTTTATGTAATCATCCACAAATCCTATTATTCCCAGCCATATTGTTGAAACAAGAATGAGAAGCACATATATGTTATCCAGCTTAGCGAGAAGAAGAGTCGGGACAAGGATTGCAGCAAGGATAATCAACCCGCCCATTGTTGGCGTCCCTTGTTTAGCGGTTTGCCCTTCCAGTCCGAGATCTCTAATCGTTTCACCGACCTGTTTTTTACGGAGGAAGCCGATCAACCTTTTTCCGATGATCATCGAGATAAAGAGCGATAAAATGAGCGCCATTGCTGCCCTGAAGGAGATGTATTGGAAAACACCTGCTCCCGGAAGATCTATTGCTTCATGCAGCCAGATAAACAGATAGTACAGCATAGTCTGGTTTTAAAGAATTATGTTGATACTAAGTCCAAAGCTTCTTTCAAAATCATTTTATCATCGAACGGGAATCTTACACCTTTTATCTCCTGGTATGTCTCATGCCCCTTGCCGGCTACCAGGATAATATCTCCAGGGTGAGCAAGGGAACAGGCAGTTTTGATAGCTTCTTTGCGGTTTGTGATCACAAGCACTTTACTCATAAACTGAAGCTCGATTCCTTTTTTCATATCGTCGAGTATGGCTTCAGGTTCTTCAAAACGAGGATTATCGGAAGTAAGGATCACCCTGTCGCTCTGGTGGCATGCAATTTTAGCCATCACGGGTCGCTTGGCAGCATCACGGTTTCCTCCTGCTCCGACAACTGTAATGATCTTTTGTTTACTGTTGCGGATCGATTGAATGGTTCCAAGGACATTCTGCAGGGCATCAGGAGTATGTGCATAATCCACGATGGCAGTTATGTCATTCTTTGTCCTGATATAATTAAACCGGCCATCGACCGGTTCACAAAGACTAAGGCTAATCAGGATATTCTGCTTTTCTTCACCAAGCAGCATTGCAGTAGCGTAGACTGCCAAAAGGTTATAAGCATTGAAACTACCGATCAGCTTAAACCAGGAATCCGTTCCATCCAGGGAAAGATGTAAGCCACTGAATTGGTTCTCAATGATTTTGCATCTGAAATCTGCTATCGATTGCATGCTATATGTTGAAACGGATGCTTTTGTATTTTGCACCATCGTCTTCCCATTTTTGTCGTCTTTGTTGATCAGTGCAAACGCATTACCAGGCAGGTTATCAAAAAATGTCTTTTTTGCCTTCAGGTAGGCATCAAAGGTTTTATGATAATCCAGGTGATCATGTGTAAGGTTGGTGAAGACGCCTCCCCTGAAACTCAGGCCTGAAACCCTGTGCTGAACCAATGAATGAGAGCTTACTTCCATAAAACAATGAGTGCATCCATCACCGACCATTTGTGCCAGTAATTCATTCAGGTGAACCGGATCAGGAGTTGTATGAGTAGATGGGATGACCTGGTCCTGAATTTTATTCTGTACGGTGGAAATCAATCCGGTTTTATAGCCAAGCTTTTGAAAAAGATGATGCAAAAGGGTAACCGTTGTTGTCTTTCCATTTGTGCCAGTGACGCCAATAAGGTTCAGAAGTGCAGAAGGATTCCCATAAAAGTTCGAGGCAATGACAGCCTTGGCATAGCTGCTGTCATTTACAAGAATAAAAGTGGCATTCCCTTCCTGGTTATCCGGAATTTTTTCACAGACTACTGCAACTGCTCCTGACTTTATTGCTTCGGGGATATACTGATGTCCATCAAGTGCAGTTCCTTTAATAGCAAAGTAGAGACAGCCTTTTTCTACGGTCCTGGAATCAAATTTCAGTGAATATATTTCGTTTTCCAGTGATCCGGAAACTTTCTTCACTTCAATCTTACCCAGTATATCTTTCAGGTACTTCATCGTCCTTTATTCACTTTTCATTGTTCTGTTATCCATTCCCCAGTCCCAGGTTGAGGACAACAACGGAACCTTTTATATACATTCTTCCCGGAGTTATCGATTGTTTAATCACATTACCTTTTCCGTTCAGCAAGACTTTCAGTCCCATCTGTTCCAGGAGAAATACAGCATCTTTCAACCCCATGCCTGTGACATCCGGCATAGTTCCCTGGTAAACAGCCGATGGCATCAGCACAATTGATGAATTATCTGAGACGGGAACTGCCCATAAGGATGCAGGGCTTACGGGTTTTGTTTTAATATTCAACCACGCATAGGCCTCTTCCAGATCCTTCTGGGCGCCTGCATATGCACGGGGGATTATCAGGCCGCTTGTATCCAGGGGAGGAGGATTGTTGATCTCATGAAGAGTGGCAAAGATGTGGTCGGCAATCTCTTTGAATACCGGAGCGGCTACGCTACCCCCATAATATTTTCCTTTCGAAGGATTGTTGACGACCACAATAATAGAGTACTTCGGATGGTCGGCGGGGAAATACCCTACAAAAGATCCTTTATATTTAATATTTTTTGTTTCCTGTCCATAGCCTTTGTTATTCATGGCAACCTGGGCAGTTCCGGTTTTCCCGGCAACCTTATACAGTGGATTCTTCAGGGCAGTCCCGGTTCCGCGTTCCACAACTCCTTCCAGAAGTGAATGTACTTTTTCAAGTGTAGACGGCGAACAGATATGAGGATTAATGATTTCCGGCTGGAACGATTTAACCACCTGTCCATTTTTCCTGATTTCCCTCACAAAAAGGGGCTTTACCATTACGCCGTTATTAGCTACTGCGTTGTACAGGGTCAGGGTCTGCAAAGGAGTTATGGCGACTTCATAGCCAATAGCCATCCAGGGCAGCGATAAGGCTGACCACCATTTGCTTTTCGTATCCTTGATATATGGTCTGCCTTCACCACTTATCTGGAGGTTCTGAGGAAGGTTAAGAGACATCCGATAGAGACCATCGATATATTTCTGCGGATCATCCGAATAGGCAGAATAGATCAGTTTAGAAGTCCCGACATTAGAAGATTTCTCAAAGACCTGGCGAGCCATCAGGGTTCCTGTCAACTTATGGGCATCGGTCATTATTCTTCCATGGTAATTGACCGTGCCATTGCCCAGGTTGACGGGTTGATCAAGGCTTATCTTACCGTCTTCAAGTCCAACGAGAAAGGATGCCAGTTTAAATGTAGATCCGGGTTCAGAACTTTCCGCTATGGCATAATTGAATACCTCTTCATATTCACCTTTTGGATTTTTGCCAAGATTGATGATCGCTTTGATATAACCGGTCTTCACTTCCATCACAATGGCACATCCATGGTCGGCGCTGTCAGCAATAAGTTCTTTTCGCAAGGCAGATTCCGCGAGATCCTGCAAATTGATATCCAAGGTTGTAATGATGTCGTCGCCATTCTGAGGGTCAACTTCGTTATCAATATCAACAGGCATCCAGCTTCCATTGCCGACCCTGCGCATGAGCCTTTTACCACCTACTCCCTGGAGATAATCGCTGAAAGAACCTTCAAGGCCAACATAAACTGCCTGTGAGGCCTCTGTATTCTCATATCCTATTGTACGCCTGGCAAGGTTCTTAAAGGGAAGTTCACGCTGGAATTGGGACATTACTATCATTCCTCCTTTATAGGTCCCCAGTCTGAGGATCGGGAATTTCCGCATCAGTTTGAGTTGAGGATAGGTAACATCGCGGTGGATCAGGAGGAACCCATTCCCATTCCTTCTTCCTTCCCACAGGAGATTTTTATATTCGGAAGCTTTTTTATCATTGAACAATTTTGCGAGGTGAATTGCAAGTGAATCCACCTGGGTATTAAAAAGATCGTCACTGATGAGGTCGGAACCAATGTCCATGCGGATATCAAAAATAGGAATGGAAGTAGCCAGCAGTGTCCCATCATCTGAGCAGATATTGCCGCGCATGGCATCTACAGGGAAAAAGCGCATTTCCTGTTTCCGGGCTTTTTCCATCAGCGCTTTCCCTTCCGTTGACCTGATGTAGATCGCTTTTCCTATTATAGTCAAGCCGAAGAGAAGGATCCCGAAGTATACAATATAAACGCGTAACAATATGTCTTTCTTGACCTCTTTCATGGGTTCCTGTGAAGCGTATCAGTTTCTTTTTTTAAAAGAGCTTTTGAATAAAAAATCTTATATGGTGGTATTGTAGTTTCTTTTATACCCAGTTTTCCCACCTTTTTCGCGATCTCGGTTTGCTTGCACAGGTCGAGCATTTTTGCTTTTGCAGTAATTGACTGGAATCGTAGTTCTTTCAGCTCAGATTTTATCTTTTCTATTTGCTTAAAGGTCTTTTCCGTGTAGTAGGTATTACTGATGTAAAACAAGGCAAGAATAGCCAAGAAGATGAGAAATGGCACGTTATTGAGAACGGCGTGTTTTGACAGAAGATCGCCGCCGATGATATTTTGGAGCCAGTGGGAAATCTTGCCGGGTTTCCTGACCGGTCGGATCTCTCCCTTCTGGGGTTCTTGCGGAATATTGATACCTGGCTCTTCCATTTGTCAGATCTTTTCAGCAATGCGTAAACGTGCACTCCGTGCCCTGGGGTTCACATCGATCTCTTTCTCCTTAGGAACAATGGGTTTGCGGTTGATAACTGATAACGGGATGACGGGGTTCCCATAGAAGTCTTTTTCAAGGGTTCCTTCAAAGTTCCCCGAACGGAAATAGTTCTTTACAAGCTTATCTTCAAGGGAATGGTATGAAATAACAACAAGACGTCCACCTTTTTTCAGAACATCGTTTGCCTGGATCAGGAATTCCTTCAGTGCTTCCAGTTCCTGGTTAACTTCTATTCTCAATGACTGGAAGACCTGTGCGAAAAATTTATTTTCTTTTCCTCTTTCTGCGGCAGGCATCAGCACTTTCCTTAATTCCATTGTAGTGTTAACCGGCTTCTCTTTTCGTGCTGCTACGATGAGTCTCGCTATTTTTTTTGAATTCGGCAAGTTGCCAAATTCACGGAAAAGTGCTGATAATTTTTCTTCAGGATAGCGATTCACTATATCTTTTGCAGATAGTTTTTTATCCCTGTTCATGCGCATATCCAATTCCCCTTCAAGACGTGTTGAAAATCCTCTTCCGGGCTGGTCAATCTGGTAAGATGAGATCCCAAGATCGGCGAGGATCCCATCGACGGGAATAGATTTGTAAAGCTTTAGGAGGTTTCGGAGGTACCTGAAATTATTGTGGATCAAGATCAATCTGTTATCATTAACCTTATTGTCAAGTGCGTCTTCATCCTGGTCGAATGCAAATAATTTTCCATTTTTTAATTCTTTGAGGATTGCTATTGAATGACCGCCTCCGCCATAGGTTGCATCCACGTATATACCATCTGGTCGTATCATCAGCGCCTTAATGGTTTCTTCCAGGAGAACGCTTTTATGAAACATCTTCCGGTTCTTCAGGTTTATTGAGTTTCCCCATCACTTTTTCCGCCAGGTTTGAATACTCTTCATCTGACATCTTAAGATGATGTTCATATTCCTCTTTTGCCCATATTTCAATGCGGTTCGAAAAGGCGGATAAGATCAGATCTTTATGAATCGACGCATATTCTAATAAAGTCTTAGGAATAAGTACCCGGTTACTGGTATCAAGTTGAACTTCAGTTGCCCCCCTGTTAAAATTGCGGGCAAAGATCCTGTGATCTTTAATAAACAGGTTAAGTTGATTAACCACCCTGCTGACCTCTGCCCACTCACTCATCGGGTACATGGTAAGGCAGTTCTCAAATCCCCGGTTGATGACAAATTTCTCCTGCGCTTCCGGAGGAATTTGTTTCTTCAGCCCGGCAGGAATGATGATCCGTCCTTTGTCGTCGATCCTGCATTCATATTCACCGTGAAGAATGGTCATGACTTGATAAAAATTTGAAGGTGTAAATATAGAATATTCCCCACTATTCCCCACCTGTCCCCACTGATTTTTTTGTAAATTGTTAATAACTTTTTTTAAAGAATCAGTAAATAGCTCATTTTATGTATCTTACAAAACATAAGTAAAAAAAAGTTGTAATCACGGGTATAAACCCTAGGGCAAGCCCTGTACCTAAATTCCGCCCCAAGGGGCGGGATATTATACCCTCCGACTTCGTCGGGATTGTTCAACTATCAATTTTAATTCACTATGTTCTTAAAATTGAAGTTTCACGAATAAATCGTATGTGGAAAATGGAGAGCTGCAATTTTGAATGTGGTTGAATTCAAGGAACAGGAGAATTCAAATTTCTCTTATCTTTGAAAAAATAATAGACGCCAATGCCGAGGATCCTGGTAATCGATGATGAAAAAAGTATTCGTAATACATTACGTGAAATTCTGCAATATGAAAAGTATGAAGTAGATGATGTTGCGAATGGCCCGGATGGTCTGAAATTTTTAGAATCAAATAAATACAATGCAATCCTGTGCGATATTAAAATGCCGGGGATGGATGGCATTGAAGTGCTTGAAAAAATTCTTCTGATGGTTGATACACCTGTCATCATGATCTCAGGGCATGGGACCATTGATACCGCTGTTGAAGCCATCAAGAAAGGGGCATTCGATTACATTTCAAAGCCTCTGGATTTAAACCGTCTTCTGATAACAATCAGGAATGCGTTGGAGAAATCGAACCTGGTCAATGAAACGAAGGTCCTTAAAAGGAAGATAAATGGAGTCCACGAAATGATCGGTGAATCAGAAGCAATGCATAAGGTAAAAGACCTTATCGCCAAAGTAGCTCCGACCGATGCGCGTGTTCTGATCACCGGTGAAAGTGGAACGGGGAAGGAACTTGTTGCCCGTTGGTTGCATGCATTGAGTAATCGTTCAGAAAATCCATTCATTGAAGTAAATTGTGCTGCCATTCCTTCCGAGCTTATTGAGAGCAACCTTTTTGGACATGAAAAGGGGTCTTTTACTTCTGCCATCAGGCAGAGAAAAGGAGATTTTGAGCTGGCTAATGGAGGCACATTATTCCTGGATGAAATAGGGGATATGAGTCTTTCTGCTCAATCCAAGGTTCTGAGGGCCCTGCAGGAAAATAAGATAACACGGGTAGGTGGGGAAAAAGAAATCCCAGTTGATGTCAGGGTAATTGCCGCAACGAACAAAAACATAAAGGAAGAGCTGGAGAAAAAAAATTTCCGTGAGGATCTCTATCACAGGTTAAGTGTAATACTTATTGATATACCACCTCTTTCCAAACGGCTTGATGACCTTCCACTACTGACCAACCACTTTATTGGCGAAATCTGCCAACACCAGGGGAAAGCCCCGCTTGCGATCATGGATGAAGCTTTAGAAGCTTTGAAAAAGATAAGGTGGACAGGGAATATCCGTGAGTTACGAAACGTAATCGAGCGGTTGGTGATTCTTTGTGATGGAAAGATAACAGAAGCGGATGTCAAAAAGTATTCGATGCCATTGTACTAGTGTTGATAGTTGCCGCTGCATCCATGTAAACCATTTTCATACATTTTTAGTACCACATTACTACTTCCTCATTCATCGGGAATCGAGGTACAGAAGGAAATGAAAAGGGCCGGGGAATTTAAGGGTAAATAACCATCACAGTGTATTATATCAAAAATCACGTGTATAAACCCCAGGGCAAGCCCTGGACCCTAATTCCGCCCCAAGGGGCGGGGTATTATACACTCCGACTTCATCGGGATTGTTCAACTATCAATTTTAATTCACTATGTTCTTAAAATTGAAGTTTCACGAATAAATCAAGGTCATATAAACAAAAACTAATCTCAAAAGAATCCATGAAACTGCGAAAAAATGTTGCTGTAAGTGAAGCGGGTTTACTTTTCAATCCGGTGACCGGGGAATCTTTTTCGGTTAACCCGATTGGTGTTGATATCATTAATCTGATCCGGGAAGACAAAGGGTTGGAGTACATCAGTAAATTCATACTTGCGAAGTATGAAACAGATAAGGCCACATTTGAAAAAGATTATAATGATTTTATCGGGATCCTGGGACATAACAACCTTATAGAGACAAATGAAGAAAAGAAAGCTTAACATTGCCATCACCGGGTTGAATGCGATAGACAGTCCGGGTCCCGGTATTCCTGTAATAAGAGCGCTGAGAGAGGCATCATCATTCGATGTAAGGATCATTGGTCTTTCCTATGAATCGCTTGAGCCGGGCATTTATATGCACGACCTTGTGGACCGCACCTATTCAATTCCTTATCCCACAGCCGGGACCGACACTTTACTTGCCCGTCTTGAATATATTCATGAAAAGGAGAAACTTGATGTGATCATCCCAAACTTCGATTCAGAACTTTTCCCGTTTATCAAACTGGAAATCAAACTCAGGGCACTTGGCATTCACATGTTCCTGCCGACGATTCATCAGTTTGAAGAGAGACAAAAGGTTAATCTCAATGAATTTGGGAAGAAGTACAACTTAAAAATCCCGAAAAGCAAAGCTGTTTGGGATCCAAATAACCTGTCCGGACTCAAGTCAGAATTCTCATTCCCCATGATCGTTAAAGGGAAATTTTACGAAGCCTCAGTTGCATACAGCATCGACCAGGTAAAAAGTTATTTCAATAAAATAAGCGCAAAATGGGGACTTCCCATCATCATCCAGGAATTCATCCTTGGGACAGAATACAATGTGACCGGGCTAGGCGACGGCAAAGGCAATACAATTGCAGCTGTTCCGATGCGCAAACAATATATCACAGACAAGGGAAAAGCATGGGGAGGCATTTCGATCGCTGATGAGAAGATGATTGATATGACCCGCAAATTCCTGAAAACCACAAAATGGCGGGGCGGTTTTGAGTTAGAGCTGATGAAAAACAAAGACGATGAGCTTTACCTGTTAGAAATAAACCCCAGACTGCCGGCATGGATCTACCTTGCAGTAGGAGTCGGACAAAATATTCCAGAAGCACTGGTCAACCTGGCCATGGGAGTAAAAGTGAAACCTTTTACCACCTACGACGTAGGAAAAATGTTCATACGTTATTCATGGGATATGATCGTCGACAGGGAAGAATTCGAGAAGATCAGCATTTACGGAGAGTTATAACAATAAAAACATAAGAGATGAACAAGTTGCGATATGAACGGCCTGTAATTAAGAAACTTGAGACCGGAATGCCAAATAAATTCGGAACAAGGACAGAATATGAACCCATGATCCACATCGATGGTGTCGCAGTGAAAGATCTGATCAAAGAATTTGGCTCACCGTTATTTGTTATCTCAGAAAGGACCATCCGTGAAACAATAAAGAAGGCAAAAAAGGCTTTTGGTACCCGTTATCCTAAAGTTCAGTTTGCCTGGTCGTATAAGACCAATTATCTAAATGCTGTCTGCAGTATTTTCCATCAGGAAGGATCCTGGGCAGAAGTGGTATCGGGTTTTGAATACGAAAAAGCCATCAAACTGGGAGTAGATGGCAGGAAGATCATTTTTAACGGTCCTGATAAAAGTGAAAAAGATCTTACCAGGGCAATTACCAACGATTCTCTTATACATATTGATCATCTTGATGAATTATATTCCATAACAGAACTGGCTGATAAGCTTAAAAAACGTCCGCGAGTGGCTGTAAGGGTCAATATGGATACGGGGGTATATCCTATGTGGGACCGATTCGGGTTTAACTATGAAAACGGCCAGGCATGGGATGCCATCAACAAGATCATGCATTCAGAAAAGATGGAACTGGTCGGACTTCATTGCCATATCGGTACATTTATGTTTTCACCCTTTGCATACAGCACTGCAGCATCCAAGCTTGTCGAACTGGCACTTGCCATCGAACAGAAATTCAAGCATGAAATTCAATATATCGATATGGGAGGCGGGTTTGCTTCAAGGAACACACTGAAAGGATCCTACCTTCCGGGTTCCGACTCCAATCCAACTTTTGATGATTTTGCAGAAGCAATTTCCACAGCACTGATAAACGGTAATTTCAAAAAAAACAAGCTGCCTTTACTTATTCTTGAAACCGGCCGTGCCTTGATTGATGAGGCTGGTTATTTGCTGGGAACCGTGATCTCGAACAAGCGTTCAAGCTCCGGCCGTCGTAATACAATCATCGATGTCGGGGTTAATATCCTCTTTACATCTTTCTGGTATGATCACAAGATCACACCGGCACAACCGTTCACACATTATTCCGAAGACACCTGCGTGTTTGGGCCGCTTTGCATGAACATCGATGTGATCCGCGAAAGCGCCAACCTGCCGCTGCTCAACATGGGAGACCATCTGGTGATCCACAACGTAGGCGCTTACAACATGACACAGTGGATGCAGTTCATTACTTTAAGGCCAAACGTGGTGCTGATAGACATGGACGAGAAACCACATCTGATCAGAATCAAGGAATCGCTGGAGAATATGAACGACATGGAGCGGATACCTTCATATCTAAAAAACCGGGAAAAAGCGTGATATTTGATAATTAATAAAATATCTGAACTTTGCACTTCATTTAAGGGTTGACAGTTGGGTTTAAATAAACTGAAATATCTATTACCCTCATTTTTCTCCGGTATAGTTAACAGTTATACTCAGATCTTCTTTTCGAACAGCAGGGTCTTTGCACTTATCCTGATGGTGGTGTCTTTTTTAGATTTCTGGGCGGGCTTGAGCGGCCTGATCGCAATTGTAATTTCGAATACCCTTGCTTACCTGATAGGGTTCAACCGGTTAAACATAAAAAAAGGCTATTATGGGTTTAACAGCCTGTTGGTCGGTTTGGCGCTCGGCATATACTATCAGCCCGGACCTGAATTTTTCATTGTACTCGTTTTTTCTTCGGTACTTACCCTTTTCCTCACTATACTCCTTGAAGGGGTTATCGGAAAATACGGATTGCCTTTCCTGAGTATTTCATTTTTACTTGCTACCTGGCTTGTAAGCCTTGCCACGCGGCAATTTACCGCGCTTCATGTCAGCGAGCGGGGCATCTTTATGACCAACGAGATGTTTGCATTAGGCGGACACCGGATGGTATCATTCTATAACTGGCTGTTAAACCTGGATATCTATGGCCCTCGTTAGAGTTTATTTTACTTCTCTCGGGGCCATTTTTTTTCAATATCATCTCTTTGCAGGTATACTTGTCGCTATAGGGCTTCTCATCTATTCACGAATTGCATTTATCCTCTCCCTGACAGGTTTCTTTTCAGCCTGGGCCTATTACCATTTTATTGGAGCCGATATCCGTGAACTCAGCTACAGTTTCATCGGCTTTAATTTTATCCTCACTTCGATCGCCATTGGCGGTTTTTTCATCATTCCATCACGGTGGTCATTTTTATGGGTTATCCTTCTGACTCCACTAATTTCAATCATTCTGACAAGCACCAATGTTATATTTTCAATCTTTCAGCTTTCTGTTTATTCCCTGCCTTTCAACATCGTTGTCCTGATCTTTCTCTATTCGCTGAAGTTCAGGGAACGATTCTATGATAAACCCCAGTTGGTAACTTTCCAGCAATTTTCGCCTGAGAAAAATCTTTATTCGCACATGAATTACAAAGAGCGTTTCGGTAAATCACTTTTTTACACATTTGCCTTACCGTTCTGGGGTGAATGGAAAGTGACCCAAAGCCATAATGGCAAGTATACCCACCAGGGCGATTGGCGTCATGCATGGGATTTTGAAGTGACTGATGAGGAGGGGCTTACTTACTCAGGAAGTGGAAAAACCCGGGAAGACTACTATGCATACAACAAACCAGTAATTGCGCCTGCTGATGGCTATGTGGAAGAGATTGTTGATGATATTGAGGAAAATGAGATAGGAGAGTCGGACCTGGAACATAACTGGGGAAACACCATCATCCTTCGCCATTCGGACCATCTTTATTCAACGCTGTCACACCTTAAAAAAGAAAGCTTTAAAGTGGCAGAAGGAGATACCGTGAAGAAGGGACAGGTTCTTGCAAATTGCGGGAGTTCGGGACGGTCGCCTGTGCCTCACCTTCATTTCCAGATCCAGGGAAACCCTTATATAGGATCGAAAACACTAGATTATCCTATCAGTCATTATATCCGTCATAAAGATGGGAATTTCGAGCTAAGATCATATGAATCGCCTGAAAACGATGTCCTTGTATCGAATATTACAAAAAACAGCTCTTTGAAAAAGGCATTTCATTTTATCCCCGGGCAAAAGTTCAGATTCGCTGCAATTGAGACAGGGGAGAAGGAATACCAGGTAAACTGGGAGGTTCAGGCCGATGCCCTCAACAATACCTCTATTTATTGCGAATCCAGCAGATCGCGTGCATATTTCCGTAATGATGGCGATATTCATTATTTTACCCATTTTGAGGGAAATAAATCATCGCTGCTCTTTAAATTTTATCTTGGAGCTTACAAGATAATGATGGGGTATTACAGCAACCTGCTGGTGAAAGACCGGCTACCAGTAAACACATTCAACAATCCGTTGGTAAAGCTTGGGCAGGATTTTCTTGCTCCATTTCTGATCTTTTCCTGTTCAGAGTACAGTCTTACTTATCTGAACATGAATGATGCACTCATGCAAACCAATATCAGGTTACGGTCGATGATACGTGCAAAGGTTGGCAGGCATGAAATTAAAAAGCTGGAATGTGAGTTGTTTGTTGGACCCGAGGGGCTCGAGCGGTTCGTGATCCATGAAAGTAAGCGATTAACCGAAGTCAGACTTGTGCAAGAAAAATGAGAAAATTTATTTTTTTATTTATCCAAATCCTATTCATCACAAGTATTGCAAGGTCCCAGGCCAGGCTTGATTTCAGGGTGGTTGATGAAAAGACAGGCCGATATTTCAATGAACAGAAATGGGATAGTGTAATCAGGCTTGGGAAGAAGGCATTGCACCAAAGTATCGATTATTATTATCTGAGGGTAAGAATGGGCATCTCATATTTTAAGAAACAGAAATACTTCACTGCAGTTTCATTCCTGAAGAAAGCAAGTACATTTAACTCTGCTGATTCAATGATCACGGATTATCTATACCGTTCTTATCTATATACTAACAATGAGGATGAAGCACAAATACTAAAGAATAAAATACCAAAAGAAGCCCGGGTCACAAAAACATCAAGAAACGGAATCCTTGAGCAGGTTCATTTTGAAGGAGGATATAGCCTGAGCAATGACAAGTCATCAGTTAATATTCCAAACCTAAGTGGAACATTCAAAACTTCCAAGGACAATGACTATTATAGTGAGCAGGATCTTTATGGAAACAGTTGGTATGGTAATCTTGGATTGACGATGAGGATATTTAAAAGATTAAGCCTTTCATTATCGTACAATTATCTCAGCCTGGATAAATCTACATATATCCAGGACGGTCATTTTCAGGATCGTTTTATGGGTACTGTCGATTCAGCCGGGGGGAAACTTTACCGTTATACGTTCCCCTGGATCACCCACGATACAAGTTTTCATTATACTATTATACAGCATGAAGGACACCTCGGCATCACAGTGACTTTACCGGCAGGATTTAAAATCCAGCCGGCATTTCATCTTATCTATGTGGCATATAAAACGACCAATGTCAACTTCAGGGCGGGAACCATACAGGACACTGCTTATCATTCGCCAACTAAAACCACCTATCATCCCTTTACCCATTATGACTATTCATTTGTTCAGAATGACACTTCATTTTACAATTATGTGATATCACTCCTGGTCACAAAAGATATTAAGATATTTAATATAGGGTTATCTCTTAGTTGGTCCAACCTGAACAATATGACACAGGAACAAGCAGGACTTATGCTGACATATTACCCGCTCGGGAACCTTGATTTTTACGGAACAACAGCTGCAACAGGTTTTTTACAGGGAAATGAGAGCCGCATACTTCTGAGCCAGGTATTGGGCACAAAAGTCACAAGATGGTGGTGGCTTGAAGGAAATTTCTATTGGGGCAATTATTCCAATACCAATATTTTCAATGGCGCTGTAGTTTATAATAACAGCGATAAAATTGATTACCATGCCGGGGTTTCACTGATTTTTATCCTCGGTAAACATGTTCAGCTATCATTAATATACCAGTATCTAAGTGAAGAAAGCCCGCTGTTCTATAACGTTAAAAGGCCGGCTCCGGGACAGGGTCCGTTGCAGATCAATGAACAACCGCAAATAACATATATCCCGTATAACACTAACACAATAATAGGAGGAATCACATGGAAACTTTAGTAAGTCACAGAGTCACAGAGTCACAAAGTCACAAAGTAATAGAATTTCGCCATCCCACCACCTGCTGGCAGGCAAGCAGGTTTTACTATTTTGCTATTTTACTATTTCTGCTTATCTCGCCGGTTCTTCACTCACAAAACTATCCTGCCCTCCAGGAGGCATTCGGTAAAAGTTATGACTATGAAGCCAAGGGAAATTATACAGAAGCGATTTCGGCCTTAAAGAATGTGTATCAAGAAGATTCATATGAAATCAACCTTCGCCTTGGATGGGAAACCTATCTTGCGGGGCTTTTTACTGAATCGTCAGCTTATTATGAGAAGGCTATAAACCTTAAACCTTATGCGATTGAGCCCAAATTCGGGTTTGTTTACCCTGCTTCAGCGTTAGGGAACTGGGACCAGGTCATTGCCCAGTATAATGAGATCCTGAAGATCGATTCTCAGAATACGCTTGCAAACTACCGGATGGGATCGATCTATTATGGCAGAAAGGATTATGCAAAAGCTGACAAATACCTTGAGAAGACTATAAACCTCTATCCTTTTGATTATGACAGCCTTATTCTATATGCATGGACGAACTTAAAACTGGGAAAGATGCGCGAAGCCCAGGTCCTCTTTAACAAGGTGTTACTGAATCGGCCAAAAGACTCTTCAGCACTTGAGGGGCTTTCTCTTATCAAGTGAAAAGGTCATTATAAGTAATTCACCAAACTCTGTCAATTTGTCAGTCGAATATCGAATTTTCATAGAACTTTAATCGAACACTGATCGAAGCTTGATCGAAGGTCAATCGAAGCTCAATCGAAGCTCAATCGAAGGATAATTAAAGAAGAAGTGTTAAATGGCAGAATTTGAGTATGTTACGCACCATCTTATTAATCTGCCATTTTGTCATTATTCAGGCTACAATTCACCATTCACACTTATACAAGTGTCAACTGTTCACGTCTCATTAATCACTTCTCAATTTTTTAAGTTCCGGTAAGCTATTTCCCGGTTGTTATATGCGATGGTAAAATTTGGATCGATCCCGAGCGCCCTGGTGTAATCTTCTATTGCCTTTTCCCATTGTCCGGTATTCTGAAAGGCGACACCCCGGTTGACATATGCCTGGATAGTCATCGGATCAATTTCTATCACCCGTGAATAATCCGATATTGCCTGGTCCCACTGCTTTAAAGTTTCATATATATTACCACGGTTGAAATAGGCTTCTTTGCTATCCGGGTTGAATTCGATCGCTTTGGAGCAATCGGATAGAGCATTATTCCATTGTCCGAGGTTTGCATAAACAGCCCCACGGTTAAAATAAGCTTCCGTGTAATTCGGATTAATCCCGATCGCCCTGGAATAATCGGCTATCGCTTTATCCCATTCCCTGAGGTTACTGAAGATGACGCCACGGTTGAGCCAAGCCTGGGCAAAATCAGGGTTGATCCCGATCGCGCTGGTATAATCGTCTGTTGCCTTATCCCATTGACCGGTATTCTCATAAGCAGTAGCGCGGCTTATATACGCCCTGACTGCTTCCGGGTTAATTTCAATTACCCTGGAATAATCGGCTATTGCATTATCCCACTGCCCGAGTTTTGCGTACATAGCACCCCGGTCAGAGTACGCCTCTGCGTAATCTGAATTGATACTGATAGCCTTTGAATAATCAGCCATTGCTTTGTCCGGTTGATTGAGGTTGTCGAATGCAAAACCACGGGTGAGATATGCGGCCGGAAAATCCGGGTTGATCCTGATCGCGCTGTTGCAATCAGCTATCGCGTTGTCCCAGAGTCCAAGTTCCGCATAGGCAGCGCCGCGATTAGAAACTGGCCTGACCATGTTTGGCGCTTTTAATACATTATCATTCCATAAAGACAGATCGTCCTTCCAGGCTTTATTCCTTTCATAGGTCAGGAGTGAGCCTGATCCTGTGATCATCAATAAAATGATAATTGCCAGGAATTTATACCTGTTCCAAAGTAAACCAGAAATAACTGAGCTTAGAATAAGGAAAAAACCGAATGAAGGGAGGTAAGTCCTGTGCTCGAAGATCAGATCTACTATAGGGATTATGCCCGATTCGACCATTAAGGTGATGAAGAACCAGAATATCCCGAAAGAAATTACCCTCTGTTTTTTAAAAAGGAATATCCCGAGGATGACGAGGGATAAAAGGAATAAAAAAGACAGCAATGTCCTGGGTTCAAAAAAACGGGTCGATACAGGAAAATCATAATCGACCATTTGGTTCACCGGCAGGAATAAAAGCTGTATATATTTGACAATGACACTGAATTGGGTAAGAAGATAAGAAAACGGGGTCAGGGTATATGTGTGGCCATTGGTTGGTCCGATCGCAGTGAAAACATTTGATGCAGATCTAAGATATAAAATGATCATTACAGGAACGATAAATAATGCTATCAAAAACAGCAAACGGTAGTCTTTAAAATTTACGGATACCATTTTTTTCTTAAAGAAGAACAGTTCAACCAGAATAACAGTCAATGGAAGTGTGAATGCAATTTCTTTAGTCAGCATTGCAGCAACTGCTGAAAGGAAACAACCGGCGAGCAGGAAGTATTTGACCCCATTGACTCTTTCAGACAACCGGGCTTTCATATAAAGAGCCACTGAAAGCATGTAGAACATGGCAGCCATGGAAGTCATTCGCTGAACGATATAGGTTACCGATTGGGTGGCCAGGGGGTGAGAGATAAACAGAAGTGCGGTAAAGAAGGCAATAATTTTTTTCTGCTTTGCAACTTTGTTGTCTTTTACCGCCGGGGAGGAAAAGATCAGCAGGGTCAGCCACCACACCAGGCAGGCATTTATGAGATGGATGATAAGGTTGATAAAATGATATCCCCAGACGTTGAGATGGTTGAAATGATAATTAAGGGCAAATGTGAACATTGCGACAGGACGCGATGGATAGAAGTTCCACCATGCTTTTATGTTCCACAGGTCCCTGATCTTTGCATTGTTGACGATGTTCTGCGAATCGTCAAAATGAAATGAGCAATTAAAGGTGTTGGAATATATGATGATCCCTAAAATAAGTACTGCAGCCAGCCCGGCCAGCTGATAATAGCGATCCGAATTGACCAGGTTCTTACGCTGAAGGGTTTCCTTCAGATTCCTGGTCTTTTTTTGTCCTTTATTTGATGCCTGTTTATTCATCAGATCTAATTTGCCACCGGTGGACGAGGGACAATTCCCCTTACTCATCATTATTTAATATTCGATACCGCGCAGAAAAATCCATCCACAATAATTACCGCCATTTTTAATGGTGAGAACATAATAATAAGTTCCATCCGGCAAAGGTCTGCCATCCTGCCTTGTTCCTTGCCAGACCTTCGAAAAGTTATCATAATGATCGAACCTGTTGACGATGTCTCCCCACCGGTTAAAAATAATGACATTATTATCAGGAAAATTTTCTATGCAATCAATGATCCATTTGTCGTTCAGCCCATCCCCGTTAGGTGTTATCACGTTGTGGAACACAAGGCAAGCTTCATTTATTTCATTATTCAAGACCTTTATCCTTACAGAATCAGTGCCCAGGCAACCATTAAGAAGATCAGTGACCATGAGGATAAACAGGGTGTCATGAGTCAGTTTGACCGTTTCGGGGTCAAGCAAAGTGTCCTCGGTAAGAAGGGCAGATGGTCTCCAAACCCATGAATAACTTCCTGAACCCCCGGAGATGCTTCCATTCAGCATCGTAGCCGAATCATAAGGGATTACCTGGTCGGGCCCTGCCTCAGCAACGGGTGATCGCTGGGTAATGAAATGAAATGGTGGAGATAAAGACCCGTCTCCGCAGAGATTCCTTCCATAAACATATATGTCACCTGTTTTGATTGAAGTGTCGATTGAAACGGTAATTATGTTTGTCCCCATGCCATCAAGGATTTGAAAACCTGGAGGCAGCTGCCAGGAGTATGTTGTGGCAAACAGGATAGTGTCAACTGAATAAGACTCATCAGCAGTACCGGTGCAATGCTGCACAGGGCCAGAAATATTGCCTGCCTGCCCGGGAACAGGATAGACCCGGATGGGGAAATTTGTAGCGACTGATGCGGTGCAACCCTCGGGTGTGGTGTAATTGACACTGACAAACTGACTTCCGGGGCTATTCCACTTCACGCTGATCTGGTTAGTCCCTAACCCTGAAATTATTGTTCCTCCCGAAGATATAGTCCATTGATAATTTGACATGCCGGCTTCAGTCTGGTAGAAATAAGAAATTGAATCCTGGCATGGGTTGTTATTTCCTGTGATGCCCGGAGTTACTGAATGAATTGATAGCTGAACTGTGTCTCCGTTCCAGCACCCGTTTGAATCTGTTACTTCCACATTATATACCCCGGCAATGCCGGTTGTAAATGTTTGACCTGTTCCAATATTGAATTGACCCGTAGTAAGATCAGACCATGAAAATAAACAACCGATGCATGGGCCGGCATTAAAAGTTACCGTGTTTCCCTGGCATATGGAGGTATCAGGTCCAAGATTAACAGGGGTAACGGGGAAAATAGTCACATAAACAGTATTACTGGTTGCCGGGTTATTCGTTGCACAGGTCAGGTTTGAAGTCAACATACATGAAACCGCGTCATTATTTGACGGAACATAAGTATACTGAGGTGAATCCGTCCCTTTGTCAAGACCATTTACTTTCCATTGAAACGAAGGACTTGTCCCGCCATTAGCAGGCGTGGCTGTGAATGTTACCGGTCTTCCTGGACAGATCGGATTTTGTGAGGCAGTTATAGAAACATTCACCGGAAAATAAGGAATAACAGTCATTATTATACTATTACTTAATGCCGGATAACTCATTGGACAGGGCAGGGAAGAAAACAAAAAGCAGGAAACCGTGTCATCGTTTGATGGAGTGTAGGTGAATTGAGATGAATCAGAACCCACATTGATCCCATTGACACGCCAAAGATAGAATGGTGTTAAACCGCCATTAGAAGGTATTGCGGTGAATGTCACCGGAGTGCCTGAACAAGCTGGATTTTGGGAACCGGTTATTGAAATGCTGACTGGCAATTCAGGAATGACAGTCATTATTATCACATTGCTTAAAGCAGGATTATTCGTTGTACATAGACTTGATGTGAGTTCACAAGTCACCATATCACCATTTAAAGGGCTATAAGTAAATGTTTGACTGTTGGACCCGATATTGGTTCCATTAACTTTCCACTGAAATATTGGCGAATTGCCACCATTGACAGGGGAAGCAGTAAAAATTACAGAACTCCCTGAACAGACCGGGTTATCTGATGCTGTTATCGTGATGCTGACATTAACTGGTGGATTTGATATGGTTCCACGAAAATAAGGGTTTATTGTATCCTGAAGTTGTGAACCAATAGGTATTCCATTATATGCTGGATTCCCCTGGACATTAATATAATTCCCGTTAAACTTATAATATGCCAACAATCCATGCTGAGAGGCCGGGTTAGGAAGGTTGTACATATTATTTATAATTTCGGATTGAGAGCGTGCAACATTCCATATTCGTAATTCATCAATATACCCAAAAAATTGTTCATTGGCAAATGGATCTGAAATACTGCCTATTGCGGCCAGGTGCGTATTTTGAAACAAAGTACCTGTCCATTGCACTGAAGCCACTTCATTACCATTGACAAAGTACTTTATGCTATCACCATCGTAAGTGCCTGCAACATGGTAAATTGAATCCAGACAGTATTTGAAAGTATTATCAACTTCTTTATATCCTGATGTTGTGGTTACCTGGAATCTCCACCGTCTTAGCAAATAATTGCAATCTACAACACCAACATGCTTTGACACAATATCTTTTTCCGGATTGGTAGTTGTATCTGTAAGCGCAATCAATGCTTCGACAGTTATTGAATCGCCGGGAACATTCAGCTGGCCTATATTGACCCAATTTTTTGGTATCCCCGTGGGGAAGTATAGCCAATCCTGTCCAAAAGCAATAGCAGATAACAATGAAAAAACTGTAATCAGACCTATCTTGATCAATCTTCTTTCCTTTTTTGGTTCTTTGTAAAAGTAAGTGGGTAAATTTACGAAAAAAAAATAAAAAGTCAAGTAAAATATATGTTGTCACAAGAAGATTTATTTGCCAAGGCACTGATGGTAGAGCAACCATGGTTTGTTGATAAAGTTCAGTTTGACCAAGAGGGTGGTAAACTTGAGATTTGGATTGATTTTGAGCGTGGTTCGACATTTTACTATGAGGATAAAGAGTTAGGCATCAAAGGTCATTTTAAAGCTTATGACACGTCCCAAAAGACGTGGAGGCATCTTAATTTTTTTCAGTATCAATGCTATCTTCATGCATGGATTCCAAGGGTTGATATCGGGGATGGCAAAGTAAGACAGGTTCAGGCTCCATGGGAAGGTCATGCGGCAGGCTTTACACTCCTTCTTGAAGCATTGATACTTGAGTTGGTAAAAGTCATGCCAGTTCATCAGGTAAATCAGTTGTTGGGAGTTTATGATGAAAAGCTGTGGAAGATGATTAAGGCTTATACCGAGACGGCTCGTGCCCGTGAAGATTTTTCTTCTGTCGAAGTAGTTGGATTGGACGAGAAAGCTATTCGCAAGGGCCATGATTACGTTACGCTATTTGTTGATCTTGAAGAAAAAAGAACCTTGTTTGTAACTGAAGGACGGGATCATGAAGTGGTAGTTGATTTTGTAAATGATCTCGTAGCCCACAATGGGAATGCAGAGCAAATCAGCCAGATTTCCTGTGATATGTCTCCTGCATTTATACTCGGTGTCGAAAAAAATTTGCCGAATGCGGACATTGTATTTGACCGATTCCATGTTACAAAAGTCCTCAACGATGCGGTTGATAAGGTTCGCAAAGCGGAAGTAGCAACCAATCCTATCCTGAGAAACTCCAAATACCTTTTTCTTAAAAATAGATGTAACCTTAGCGAATGGCAACAACAACGACTTGAAGAAATTAAGATTAGTGGACTTAACCTGAAAACCATGAAAGCCTTGATGATTCGGGAGGCCTTTCAACAGATCTACGAAGCTCCCTCTGTTGAAATCTTTGATAAACTTCTCCGAAAGTGGTACTTCTGGGCAACTCACAGCCGTATAGAACCTATAAAAGAAGCTGCATACACTATTCAAAGGCACTGGCATGGTGTTGTTAACTGGATCTTATATAAAATCAGTAACGGTATTTTGGAGGGATTTAATTCTATTTTTCAAGCTGCTAAAGCTAAAGCAAGAGGTTACAAAAGGCCTGATACGATCAAAGCAATAATTTATCTTCTAACTGGTAAACTCGACTTTAGTAAAATAAATCCATATTACGTTACCCACTCGAAATTATAAAGAGCCCCTTTTTTATTACTATACAAATATAATTTTTTCTCTATTTCATTTTCTTTCTTAATTCGGGAAAAATCTTTCGGTTATGAAATGATTCTCATTATAGTTTGAGATCTTGCAATGAATCTGGATAAAATGATGTTAATTGTTCAATTATAAGAGTCTCTACCTTTGCGTTGAAAACAATATTCTCAGGCAGAATAATCGTACAATGTGGTGGTTGGTAGTGTTAAACCATGATCAGTAAATAGATTTATGATCAATCTTTAAACTTTTGCGATCTTTGCACTATAAATAAAAAACAGATTCATCAAAATTGCGCCTATGGCCACTTAATCCTTAGATCTAATTATTGTGAATAAGTGAAAAAAAATTGTTAATATTACCTGTTTATATTCATTACATAATTAATTTTAACTCATTTAGATTATGAAAAAATATTTCCACACACTCATCATTGTTCTTGCTTTGGAAACAAATGTGTTTTCCCAGGTGTGGACGCAGGAAGCATCCATGTCTATCGGGAGAGTTTCATCTATTGGTTGTGCTACAAATGGTAAAGGATATGTTGGAATGGGTACAATTACTGGCGGATTAAACTCAAGTGATTTTTGGGAATATGATACACTTGCGAATGTTTGGACAAGTAAAGCAGATTTCCCTGCCGATGGAAGAAATGCAGCCGTTGCATATGCAATCAAAGGGAAAATATATTCATTCTTTGGATACGATAATTCGGGGAACTGCAGAAATGATGTCTGGGAATATGATCCTGCATCTGATTCATGGATCCAGAAGAATGTATTTCCCGGAGGAGGCCGTTACAATGCAAAAGGTTTTGTAATAAATGATAGTTTATTATTTATTGGAACGGGTAGTTATAATGATGGAGATAACTATTTATATGATTTCTGGATGTACAACCCTTCCAAAGATACATGGTTACAAAAAGCTGACTTTCCCGGTGGTAACAGGACGGCGGCTGCTTCATTTTCAATAAACGGAATCGGTTACTTTGGCACAGGCTTACAGAATTCTAGTACACCTACAAATGATTTTTGGAAATACAACCCTGCAACCGATACCTGGACACAATTACCTGCTTTTCCCGGCACATCCCGTGCAGCATGTGCCAGCTTTGTGATCAATAATGAAGGGTACATTGGCAGCGGACTTGATAATTCACACTTTTATAATGATTTTTTCAAATACACTCCGTCGGATTCCTCCTGGACACCAATCGTTAATTCTCCTTCTTACAATTACGCTGGCGGGGTGGGTTTTTCAATGGGTAATAAAGGCTATTCCGGCATGGGCTGGGATACAGAGGACTTTTTTTATGATTTCTACCAGTATGATCCGAATGGAAACCCCAAAGGGGTAAATGATTTAAGTAATTCCAATATTCAATTATATCCAAATCCTGCCACTGAAAGAGTTACAATTATTCTCCAAAAACAACAACTAACAAATAGGACGACTATTTCAATTTATACCATGCAGGGACAATTGATAAAACAATATCTGCTGGGACAGGAAAAAGCAGTATTGGATATCAGTGAAATTGCAAACGGCATCTATATCGTCAAAATCTGTAACAATAATGAAAACTTAATTATCACATTAATAAAAGAATAGTATAATACTCCCCAAATTAAAAACAATGAATGATTTAGAAAAGTATTTCAGACAAAATGAAAAGAGGCTTATTCACAAATGGTCCCACTATTTTGATATATATGAAAGACATTTTAGCAGGTTCAGGAACAAAGAGATTGTGGTTCTTGAAATTGGGGTGGCGCAAGGTGGGAGCCTTCAGATGTGGGAAAATTACTTTGGGGAAAAAGCAAAAATCTATGGCATAGATATCGATCCACGGTGCAAAGAAATAGAGGAGAGAAATATTAAGATACTTATAGGTTCACAGTCTGATAGAAAATTTTTACAAGAGGTAAAAATGCAGATTCCTCCGGTTGACATTTTAATTGATGATGGTGGCCATAAGATGTTTCAGCAAATAATAAGTTATGAAGAACTATTTGATCATATAAAAGATGATGGTGTTTATTTATGTGAAGATATTCTCACATCTTACAAGCTGACTTATGGAGGCGGATATAAAAGACATGGCACATTCGTTGAATATAGTAAGAGGTTTATTGACTATCTGAATGCATATCACTCAGAGCAAAGGTCACTAAAAGTCAGTAACTTTACTAAATCTGTTGATTCCATTCATTATTATGACAGCATCATAGTAATTGAGAAAAGAAAAAGAGAGAAACCCCAGGATGAAGAAACCGGAAATATAACATTTCAGCTTAATGTTCCACAAGACGGGCTACCAGGTAGAATCTACAAAAGAATTAAAAAAGCATCGCTTCTGTTGATCAATAAAACTTTAAGATTTTTTAAGATAAGGGGATTTGTTTGGAAATAAATGTCTTACACCATAGAATCAGATCAGTACCGGTCTTAAGTGTGAATGGAAAGTCATATATACGGTAATTACCTGTCCTCCAGTTTTATTTCATAAACGTTGTCTATATTATAATATATACGAAATAATGGTTTAAAGCCATTTTTAAAGACAGCAAGCAGTGGCCTTACCCCGATTAAATAAGCAGTCCAGTTCCTTGCCAATCTGAATTTTTTATGCCTTACTATTTTAAAACCGGCAGGGGTCAATAACCATTTTTCAAAATGTTTACGGTCATATTCAAAGAAATGATGACTTGTCCACAACCATCGTGGCTTTGAAGGAAAAGAAATATAAAGCAAAGAATCTTCCTTCATCACCTTTTTGATCTGCATTAAAAAGAAGAGCGGATTTTGCAAATGTTCCAATACCTCAAGACAAAAGATAGTATCATATTGTTTTGCGGGAAGTGGATCAAAGTTGAAATCATTAACCATAATTTGCTCTACGTCAATTTTAAGCAGGCGTTTTATTTCTTCCATTTTCTTATTTGAAGAACTTATATCAGCATAAGTGCCTTCTCTCTTTTTGATAAAACCAGCGATAGATCCTGCCAATTTTATCAGAATACGTTGATCTTGTGAAGCAAGATCGTCTTCACTGAATCCTGGATATAAAACATCATTCATTGCTTATACTTCTGTTTAGTGGGTTATTTGGATAAAAATTGTTCTGACAGTGTTTCAATTGTTTTTTTAATCTTTTCCGTTGGACGAGGGTCAATCCGCCTCAGGCGGACAAGTTCCCCGCCTCCTGAGGCGGAAACAATTCAATTTATTTTGATACCCCGGCTTGTGGCGAGGAGGTTCATTAACTGATTAGATTAATGCATAGTATAGAACTCAAGAAGATGTGCAAATGTAGAATATTTTTCACCTCCCGACTAATCCATAAATAAAATTATAGTTGCTGACAAACCCGGAGAGGTGGTGAGGTGGTGGATTTTTTTATGTCCGTTGTTCATTATTTACTTAAATCTGATAATCGTTACCTTTGCCGCTAGTATTAATTCATGGTAAAAGATGCAAGAATCCGGAGTTAGGGTTAACTGATCCTGAGATCATGAGTGACAATCTAAAACAAAAAATGTTTAAAGCTTTAACCTGGACTACCATTGACAGGTTCGGTCAGCAGGCCGTTGCATTTATCATAGGGCTGGTCCTGGCCCGGTTACTCTCGCCAGATGATTATGGATTAATTGGGATGATAGTGATCTTCACTGCATTATCCTCGGTCCTTGTAGATGGAGGATTCGGTCAGGCATTGATTCGCAAAGAAAATGCGAGTCAAACAGACTATAGTACTATTTTCTTTTTAAATTTAGGTATTTCAGTTTGTCTTTATCTCATCCTGTTCTTCTCGGCTCCCCTGATCGCTTATTTTTTTAAGCAACCCCAGCTGATAAAGATATCACGTGTCCTGTTCCTTTCCATTATTTTGTATGCCTTATGCTTTGTACAGTTTATTATAATTGTCAAAGAAGTCGCCTTTAAAAGTCTAGCCAAAGTCAACATTGCAGCCACTATTGTAAGCGGAGGAATCGGGGTTTGTCTGGCAATTGCGGGGGCAAAGGTATGGGCGTTGGTAGTACAGCAAATTTCTTATCACCTGTTCCGGCTTATTTTATTCTTTATTATTCGCAAATGGCGGCCTACCCTTGTTTTTTCAATAACAGTAATAAAAGAATTCTGGGCATTCTCCATCCACCTGCTTGGTACTTCTGCATTAAATATCATTTTTCAGAACATCTATTCGGTATTGATCGGGAAGTTTTATCCACTGAAACAAATAGGATTCTATACCCAGGCAAACAAGTTAAGTGACACTGTACATTATTCTTTTCAGCAGATAACGCAAGTAGGCACCTACCCGTTATTAGTTCAAATCCAGACACAGGAAGAACGATACAGGAGGGTTTACAGAAAAATAATGCGTATAATATCGATTTTTCTTTTTCCCTTCCTTATGACTTTGATAATCATTTCCAGGCCATTAATTTCTATTCTGTTAACGGAGAAATGGACAGCATCCATCCTGTTGTTTCAGCTTTTATGCCTGGCAAACCTATTCACACCATTTTACGGGCTTAACATCAGCGTTCTTAATTCAAGGGGGGAATCAAAAAAGTCATTGCAGCTTGAATTAATAAAAAAAGGGCTCATTCTTATTTCAATTCTCGTTTGTTTTCTATATGGAATTGTCACAATGCTGATCGGGTTTATCATCGCTAATTACATCTCTTTCGGTGTATCGATGCTATTTATAAGGAAAAACCTGAACTATCATCTGAAGCAGCAACTTCTTGACATTTTCCCCAGTTTTATCGTTTCAGTCATTGTTTCAGCTGTTGTCTTCATGTTAAAAGGGCTCATAACAGGCCATAACTTCTTAAGATTACTGTTACTTCAATCAATAGTTGCCCTTGCTATGTATGTTCTGATTGTGTATATATTTGATTATACCCTAGTTCAAAGGGTCAACAGCTATGTAAGAAATCGTTTTCTGAAGCATACAGACCATGACAATAATAGCGATAAACCTGTCCTCTAGACTTCAAATTTCTTCATAGCCTTCACTGGCAAATAATTCATTAACTTTTCCCAAAGCCTAACATTTCATTATTTGCACCCTTATCAAAACAGGGAAAGTGTTGATAACTTGTTAAAAAAAATACGAAAACAAAAATATCCGTCGATTCTCTAAAAATAGTGGCGTACAGCTTGCACGCCAAATTTAAAATAATTTGATTGATAATCAGTATTATAACATTTTTCTAGATAAAAAAAATAGCGGTTTCCCGCTATTTTTTTTTATGTTTTCTCCCTATTGTAAAAACAAATTCAATATTCTACATTTGGGGAACCTAACAAAGAATGAAATGTTAATCTATCAATGCCATAATAACATCATCACGATTGAAACTTTAACATTCTAATCAAACCTTATGACAGTTCCATTCGAAAATTCAGAGATTGCATTCAGGAAGGATACTGGTTATAAATAAAAAACCTCCTTGCTGCTGAATGTAAAAAATGATCACCATAACCATCAAATCACAAACAAAAGAAGGAGGCCACAGCAAATATACACAAAAAAATGAAATTCCGGCTCTGTCTTAAATAAATTCAGAGAAGAGCGTTGCTTTAGGTCAGTGTGACATTATGAACAGTTAATTGACCTATTCTTACGAAAAAGAATCTTCCAGTTGGTTTTTACAACAGTACCCCGTAAAAATTTTTAAGGCATTTAACTACGACATGTTCGTAAACATACGAATGATGTGTTAAAGAAAAAAACGCATGAGGAGCCATGCAATAAATCAGGGATTTAAATGAAATTTTTGAAAGGAAACTTATGCAAAAATTTTTACGTGGTTCCTTAAGGCTGATTATCTTAATTTCTTCTGGTGTTATACTGGTCCCGGGCAAGCAGAATAACATTTATGCAGAAGGCACCAAACAGCTTTTACCCGATTCAACAATATCTCAAGCAGGACTTTACATCGATAATTCACCGGGAACAGTTTATACGAATTTTGCGGTGGCCAATTGTCCTGCCAATTACAGGTTATACATCCATGTTAAGAATGTAGGTGAATCTATTCTCTTCGGTTTTGAGACAAACTATGCTAATGTTCCATTCACCTTGCGAAAACCAAACGGGACTGTAGCTATGACGGGGATTATCTCTTACCATGTAGGTCAGACAGGCTATATTGAGTATTACCACCAGGCCATTGTAGGGCCTTTCCCTGCCTATGGAGGGTATTCACCATTTTCATACCAGGTGACCAGCATTGCAGATACAGGTAATTATTATTTCGATATCCCGACCTCAATCACCTATCCCGTTGAGATTGAGATGTGGGATTTCCAGGTTGTATCGGGACAACATAATCCTGCTATACCTTCTGATGCCATTAACGGGCGTGTCTGGTCACAATCGTGGCAGCTTTATGCCAGTCTCGGATATGGACCCTCGGATTACTCTCCTTTTAACGGTTCATTTTATATTTATTCCGATGATGGGATTGTTACAAAGCTGGCTTTTTCCAATGCAGCAGTCGGGGCCGTCACGATCTTTTGCAATCTTTACGGATGTTTGAATACAGGTAACTTCTTAACTGACCGGCAATCAAATAACAACAACACCTTCCTTACCTTTCCTGCCATAGCACAGTATAAGGTTTTTCTCAATAACCCTGATTCCACTCTATATCCCAGCGGATTTTACGGTAAGATCGTAGGGACACCTTATATGATACCTGATACAGCTTATCCCCCGTGTAGCGGGAAAAAACTTATTGTCGTGGATGTCGATAAGATAGGTAAGGTCCAGGTGACAATTACTTTTCCTTATGGTGCGCCGGGCACAGATGTGTCATTATGTTCCAATGTCGTTCCGGGTATCAATTATATTTACTGGAATGGATTGGATGGTCTGGGAAATCCGGTTCCTGACGGGACACAGCTCTCGGTCAATGTGCAATATATGAACGGGTTGACGAATTTACCTATCTGGGACCAGGAAATGAACCCGGATGGTTATATTGTAACATTGGTCAGGCCATCAAATGCGTCAGGATTACAGCCTCCAACCTTCTGGGATGATTCCCAATTAGTCCCAAACACAAATGGTGATCCGTGCAACAATCCGCCCCAGACTGTCAACTTCACTGGCTGTACTCCCGGTTCCATGCCGGGCTATACAGGATGTCATCCCTGGCAACCGGTTGATGGCTATTGTCATAATAAGATGATAAACACCTGGTGGTATGGAAGTACCACCAATTCACCTGTATTGGTATATTATAGCATAACCCCGGCACCCCCTGTCGGTAATAATGTTACCCGGTGCGGACCTGGAGCCGATACCCTTAAAGTGACCGTTGTTCCTTCAGCTTTAACAGCAGACTGGTACAACGCAGCAACAGGTGGAATTTTGCTTTTGTCCGGTTCTACGACTTTTGTGACCCCTTTATTAAACACTACTACCACATTTTATGCTGACTCCAGAGATCCAATCTCAGGATGCATCAGCGCTACCAGGACTCCCATTACTGTAACCATCAACCCGCTTCCGGTGCCAACGGTAACAGGACCCACACTGGTTTGTGATAACTCATCAGGGAATATTTATTTGACCCAGGCAGGGATGAAGAATTATACATGGTCTGTATCAGCAGGAGGGATTATTACTTCCGGCGGGGCCACAACAAACAACTCTGTTACTGTTACGTGGACCTCCATTGGGATCCAGACTGTAAGCGTAAGCTATACCAATTTAAATAACTGTACCGCTGCTTCGCCTACCGTCTATCCTGTTACCGTCGATTCCCCAGTGTCAGTCATTGTTCAGCCATCGAACAGTGCAGTCTGCAATGGTTCAAGCACATCATTCAGTGTCTCGGCGACGGGCACAGGACTTACTTTTATCTGGCAGGACAATACCGGAACCGGATGGACCAGTCTTTCCAATGGTGGCGTTTACAGCGGCGTCACAACTGATTCACTGATCATCAGCAGTGTAACAAACGGCATGAACGGATACAGTTACCACTGTATAATTAATGGATCATGCTCTCCAGCACAAACCAGCAATTCAGCTTTACTGACGGTCAACCCGATCCCAACAGTCACTGCTGCCCCGCCTTCCCAGGCAATCTGTTCAACGGGTACCACTAATATCGTTTTATCAAGCACAACGGGTTCAACAACATATACATGGACCATCAATACAGTACCGGCAGGAAGCATCAGTGGTGCATATGCAGGAAGCGGTAGCTTTATTTCCCAGACACTGATCAACACAACGGCCATCCCGGCAAGCGTGACCTACACTGTTACGCCTGTTGCCAATGGTTGTCCCGGGCTTCCCTTACCAGTCGTTGTGACAGTTAACCCTGTACCGAATGCAACCGCCACGCCGGCGGCCCAAACGATCTGTTCTACAGGAACAACCAATATAAACCTTTCAAGTTCTATACCCTCTTCAACGTTTACCTGGACAGTTGCAGTATCTCCGGCAGGAAGCGTTACCGGAGCCTTGGGCGGCGCCGGAAATGCCATTGTGCAAACGCTTACGAACGGAACCCCTGACCCTGCCCAGGTTACTTACACAGTTACCCCGTTGGCAAACGGATGTCCGGGGTCACCTGTAAATGTAGTTGTTACGGTCAACCCGACACCGGTGGCCATTGCAGCACCGCCTTTCCAGACAATATGTTCAACAGGCTCCATGAATATTGTTCTGTCAAGTGCAACGCCGTTAACCACTTTCACGTGGACCACCGGTATAATACCGGCAGGCAGCGTCACAGGCGCAACTGCCGGTTCGGGTGACCTTATTTCCCAGACCCTGGTCAACACGACTGCGTTACCGGCGAACGTAACCTATACCATCACACCTTCAGCCACTGGCTGCCCGGGAGTTCCCATAACATCCATTGTAACAGTCAATCCGACACCAGATGTAACTGCAACCCCGGTTGCTCAGACGATTTGCTCAGGGGCAACGAGTGACATAATTCTTTCAGGCCATACGCCAGGGACGACATTTACATGGTCTGCTTCTATAACTCCTGCAGGAAGCGTTACCGGCGCTTCAGCCGGTTCAGGAAATACCATTGCGCAAACACTTACAAACGGAACCCCTGACCCTGCCCAAATTACCTACACGGTTACCCCCAATGCCAACGGATGCCCGGGGTCACCTGTAAATGTAATTGTTACGGTCAACCCGACACCGGTGGCCATTGCAGCTCCGCCTTTCCAGACAATATGTTCAACAGGCTCCATGAATATTGTTCTGTCAAGCGCAACGCCGTTAACCACTTTCACGTGGACCACCAGTATAATACCGGCAGGCAGCGTCACAGGCGCAACTGCCGGTTCGGGTGACCTTATTGCCCAAACCCTGGTCAATACGACTGCGTTACCAGCGAACGTGACCTATACCATCACACCTTCAGCCGATGGCTGCCCGGGAGTTCCCATAGCATCTATCGTAACAGTCAATCCGACACCAGATGTAACTGCAACCCCGGTTGCCCAGACGATCTGCTCAGGGGCAACGAGTGACATAATTCTTTCAGGCCCCACTCCAGGGACGACATTTACATGGTCTGCTTCTATAACTCCTGCAGGAAGCGTAACCGGCGCTTCAGCCGGTTCAGGAAATACCATTGTGCAAACACTTACGAATGGAACGCCTGATCCTGCGCTGGTAACGTATACAATATTACCATCGGCAAACGGATGCACGGGGTCATCTATAATTGCCGTGGTAACGGTCAACCCGAAACCGGTAGCCAATGCAGCACCGCTTTCCCAGACAATATGTTCAACAGGCTCCATGAATATTGTTCTGTCAAGCGCAACGCCGTTAACTACCTTTACATGGACTACCGGTGTAATACCGGCAGGCAGCGTCACAGGCGCATCTGCCGGCTCGGGTGACCTTATATCACAAACCCTGGTCAACACAACTTCATTTACGGCAAACGTAACCTATACCGTCACCCCTACAGCCAATGGGTGCTCCGGCTTACCCGTCACTGCAGCGGTGACCGTGTACCCGCTTCCTGTGCCTGTCATCAACGGGCCCTCCATAGTTTGCATCAACTCAAACACTATTTATTCCACCGCCCAAGGAATGACCAATTACAACTGGACAGTTAGTGGTGGCACCATCATAGGTGGTGACAGCACCAACTCAGTAACGGTGAAATGGAATGCAGAAGGCTCACAAACCATTTCTGTCGCCTACACAGATGCAAATGGCTGTAATCCTACAACGGCAATTTCCATCAGCATTACTGTCAGTGACATGATCACCACGGTCACAGTGACCGATGCAACCTGTTACGGGGCCGATAACGGCTCCGCATTTGTCAATGTTTCAGGAGGGATCCCAGCATATACTTTCCTTTGGAATGATCCACAGGCCCAGACGACAAACCCAGCGACAAACCTTGCCCCGGGGACCTATATGGTAACCATAACGGATGACGCCCTCTGCACCAAGACAGCAAGTGTTACCATCCTGCAGAAATATCCGACACCTTCAGCCAGTCTTACAATTAATTCGGGTGACAGGATATGCAGTGGCGACAGTGTTATCCTGAGGTTCGACCTTACCGGGACCCCTCCATGGTCATTATCTTATTCTGATGGGGCGACTACAACGGTAGTAAACGGGATCACCGTCTCCCCCTATATTGTGCAGGTCTACCCGGCAAATTCCTGCATATATACCATCACGTGCGCTTACCGATGCACATTGCACGGCAGAGCCAGGGATGATGCAGGGAGCCCCCGCAGTAAATGTATTGCCACTGCCCGCTGTAGAATACACCTGGCAAAACGGACCTCAAAACAATGAAGTACAATTCCATATTGATTCTTCCATTACAGACCTGGGAGCAATCGGATATATGGTGTTATGGAATTTCGGCGACGGCACTTTTGGTTATGGGCACAACCCTATCCATTTTTACCCGGGGTCAACCACATTCAATTGCACTCTTACAGTGACCGATACCAGCGGCTGCAAAAACTCAGTAACGCATGAGATCTTTGTGGCGCCAATCCCGATCGCATTTTACTCAAGCAATGCACCTTCCTGCCTGGGCAACATCATGTGCTTCACCGACCTCTCAACAGTGATCTCACCACCGGCAGCCTACATCCAGACGTGGATATGGAATTTCGGCGACGGAACGCCACCAGACACCATTCATTTTCCAGATAACCCTAATGTCTGTCATCTCTATTCATCTTTAGGAAATTACCAGGTCTCCCTTACCATTCGCGATAACCTGAGCGTGTCGGATACCTATATTCATTCCCAGGCTGTCATCCCCGGGCCGGTTGCTTCTTTTTCCTATTCCATGAATTGCAAGGATCAACCAGTTCAATTTACAGATGCTTCCAGTCAGAATGGCGGAGGGGATATTATATCCTGGAATTGGAATTTCGGTGATCCGGGATCAGGCATATACAACATCTCAAATCTTAAGGACCCTACCCATATCTTTGCAACAGGAAATGATCTTTTCAATGTCACACTGATCATTCAAAACTTTAACGGATGCAGGGATACTATTATCAGGCCAGTTTATATTTTGCCCAAACCACCGGTGGAATTCACCCATGATTCTGCATGCGACGGACAGGTTGTTCATTACACAGCCGACTCCATCATCACGCACATCGATTCTATTGTCACCTGGTCGTGGAATTTCGGGGACGGATCGCAGCCAGTCACAAATCCAATTACAGCCACACATACTTATGCGGCTCCAGGGACTTACATTACCACACTCACTGTGACCGATATCCACGGTTGTATAAACTCTGTTTCCCATGGGATAAAAGTGAATGTCCTGCCAATTGCCCGGTTCAGCTGGTCAAGCCCGGCATGCTCAAACAGCCCGGTACATTTTATGGATAATTCCATCATTCCCCCAGAGGACACAGGTTATATCGCCAAGTGGTTGTGGGATTTCGGGGATGGGACCTCGCAGCTTGTGGTCCTTCCTTCCTCCCCCGATGTCATGCATACATTCGCCGGCACAAGCATGACTCATACAGTCCGTCTGACAGTATGGACAGGTGACAGTTGTTCTCAATTTGCTGAACACAATATTATAAGTATTCCTTCCCCCATTGCCGATTTTGAAGTACCTGTGATCACGTGTCAGCATCAGTCCATACATTTTACTAACGAGTCTTATTCAAACGGTGGTGACGGGATCGTCCAATGGAACTGGAATTTTGGTGATCCAAGTTCGGGGACAGGTAATTATTCATCTTTTACCAATCCTGACCATACCTATAATAATCAGGGTCCTTACCAGGTTAGGCTGATCATCATGAATCAGAGCACCTGTAGTGATACTGTCATAAAGAATGTAACTGTAAACCCGTCGCCGGTGGCCGATTTTACAGCTGATACTGCCTGTCTGGATTCACCCACGACATTCACCAACCTGTCTATAGCAAATGCAGACAGCATCATTTCTTATTCATGGGATTTCGGGGATGGGACCATTGGCTCGACGGTACCATCACCGGTGCATACTTTTACAACAAGCGGGACCTTCAACGTCAAACTATCTGTGATCAACTCCAATGGTTGTCAGGAAGATACAACAAAAATGGTACCTGTCCATTCATTACCTGTTGCTTCATACTATAACAGTTCGCCAAACTGTTCGGGCACTGCTGTGCATTACTATGACCAATCGACTGTAGCACAGGGGCAGGGAAGTATTGTAACATGGGACTGGGATTTTGGTGACGGAACTACCCTGACCATCGTCGCCCCGGCCAGCCCGGATGTCACACATATCTTCAATGGCAACGCATTATCCCATATGGTCAGGCTGACCGTCACAACTTCAGATAATTGTGCAGGCTTTACAGAACATACGGTCAACTCCATTCCTTCTCCTGTTGCTGATTTCGGATTCCCATTAATAAACTGCGCTTCACAGCCGGTATTGTTCTCAGACCAATCCTATTCCAACGGGGGAGGACCTGTGATTACCTGGCAGTGGAATTTCGGTGATCCAGTTTCAGGAAACACCAATACTTCATCCGTCCAGAACCCGTCACATCTCTTCACAGGGCCGGGCAGTTATGATGTCACACTTATCATTTCAAATGTCACCGGTTGTTCGGATACTATTGTGAAAACAGTTGTAATCAATACACAACCGGTAGCAAATTTCTTTGCTGATACCGCCTGCCTGCATCAGCCGACACAATTCACCGATATCTCAACTCCCAATGCTCCGGGCATTATGACATATTCATGGGATTTTGGAGACGGATCACAGCTTTCAAACTTACAGGATCCAATTCATACCTACGCTTCCTATGGTGTTATGAATGTGAAACTGACGGTCATTAACAGCAACGGATGTACACAAGATACAACAAAGCAGGTAGTGGTCCGTCCTTTGCCATTGGCTGAATTTACCATTGGCACTGCTGACTGCCATGGATCTCCCATTCAGTTCACGGATCATTCTTCAGTTGTTCCCGGTGACCTGGTTTCAATCGTACAGTGGATATGGAATTTTGGAGATGGCACGTCTCCTGTGATCATTCAATATCCGGGCAACCCCAATATCACGCACCTGTTCACAGGAACAGGAAATGCATATTCCGTCACGCTGACTGTCACGACATCCGATGGATGTTCAGGGTCTATATCACATACAGTTTATCTTGTCGCTTCACCGGTGGCCGAGTTCATCTATCCTGAAGGAACCTGTTATCAGCAGCCGGTCCAGTTCACCGATATCTCACAGTCCAACGGAGGAAGTAATATCATCCAATGGCTCTGGACTTTCGGCGATCCCGTATCAGGCACTAATAATATGTCTTCCCTGCAAAATCCTGCCCATCTATTTACTTCGCCAGGGACCTATACTGTGGCAGAGATCATTTTCAATACATACAACTGCTCAGATACTTCCGTAAATGAGGTCACCGTAATCCCTGCACCGGTGGCTGATTTTACAGCAGATACGGCATGCCTTGGCTCACAAACCACATTTACTGATCTCTCTTCCATGAACAACGGCATCATTTCCCAGTATCTATGGGATTTTGGCGACGGAACAACATCCACTTTAAAAAATCCCGTGCATACCTACCAGATAAATGCTATCTTCCAGGTGAGGCTAACCGTCACGACCCAGGATGGCTGCAGCAATGATATCACCAAAGCTGTGCCTGTAATACCAAGGCCTGTCGTTGCATTCAGCGCAAGCAGCCCGACATGCCTGGGCTCTGCGGTGCAGTTCACTGACAATTCTTTTGCCATGTACGGTTCAATCCGTTCCTGGACATGGAATTTTGGCGATGGAGTAATCGTAATGATCGTTCAGCCTGCATCTCCCAATATAAGCCACCTTTATGCAAACAGCGGTACATACAATGTTACTCTTACGGTCACAACATCGAGCAGCTGCGTTTCAATGACAGAAAACCCGGTTCCTGTGCAACCTCTCCCAACAGCAAACTTTGTATCTTCACCTAACAAATGTGAACTGAGCCCTATACAATTTACGGATATGAGCCAGAATAACGGGGGATCACCTATCACGCAATGGATTTGGAATTTCGATGATCCAGGTTCAGGTTCAGCTGACACTTCCCTGATCCCAGATCCAGATCATAGCTTTTCCGCAGGCGGCACTTATAACATCAGGCTAACGGTCGCCAGTGAAGAAGGGTGCATCGATTCCATCATAAAACCTATAACGGTCAACAGAAGGCCAATCGCTCAGTTCTCATCAGATTCTGCTTGTGCAAATTCTGCCACACAATTTACCGATCAATCAATTCCAAATGCCCCCGGCATTACCTCCTGGCATTGGAATTTTGGAGACCCTGCTTCAGGAACCAATAATACATCTTCTCTCAAGAACCCTTCACATATCTACTCAGCTTCAGGGAATTACCTGGTCACCCTTACCGTGATCAATTCCAACCTATGTGAGAATGACACTGTCATCCAGGTACCGGTGTCTGCGACGCCTGTTGCAATGTTCACGTTCACCCATTCTTGTGCAAAGACGCCAACACAATTTACCGATGAGTCCACATCCACTGGCAGCCAGGTGATATCATGGCACTGGGATTTCGGCGATGGCATCGGCACTTCAAACATCCAGGATCCGATCTATACCTATTCGATTCCCAAAACCTACAATGTCAAGTTAAAAGTGACCAATGCAAGCGGCTGTACTGATTCAATAAGTATCCCTGTTCCTTCATACCCCCTGCCGGTTGCAGCTTTTACTTACAATAGCTTCTTCTGTCCTGCAGGACAAGTGTCATTCACCAACCAGTCGCACGGTAGCGGTTCAGAAATTGCACAGCAACTCTGGATCTTTTTACCCGGCTCGACTTCCATTTTGCCTGATCCCAGCTATGTCTTTCCAGTAACTGATACTACCTACCAGGTAACTTTGATCGTGACAGATGAAAGAGGATGCAGGGATACCACAACAAAAAGCGTTTTCGTAAAGCCCGGTTCCTCCTTCACCTTTACGTATGACACGGTCTGTTTCGGCAATCCCACTTACTTTCACGCTCAAAACACCACCCCTGGCGATTCATTATATTCACTCCAATGGAATTTCGGGGATCCTGCCTCCGGCAGTAACAATACCTCCAGCCTGTATAACCCGGCACATATTTTCTCATCGCCGGGTACATTCCAGGTAAGACTAAAGGCATGGGATTCGGATAATTGTGCTAACGATGTGTACAAGACTGTCATCATTCATGCCTTGCCAAGGCCGGGTTACTCCTTTGTTTCACCTCCCTGTGATAACCTGACGCATTTCACGGATCTCTCAGTGCCCGGCAGCGGGGTGATCACAAGCTGGACATGGAATTTCGGAGATGGTTCACCACTTCAAACCATCGTATCCCCTGGACCAGGAAATACCACTCATGCCTATGATATCCCCGGAGCCTATCGTGCCAGCCTGATGGTGACCAATAGTTTCGGATGTGATGATACCGTGTCGCGGCTTGTCAGCAAACCTGCCTGCATAACGGCAAGCTTCAGTCAGGCTGCATCGGGTACCTGCACAAATGCTCCTGTCGTATTCACCGACAACTCCCAGCCGATTAGCCAGATCAGCAGGTGGCACTGGACTTTCGGGGATGATTCTGACACGAGTTACACAAGTTATTCAAAATATATCATGCATACCTATGCTTATTCAGGGACCTATCATGTTCAGCTGCAGGTCACTACATCCGTTTCGCAACAGATTTTCACGGATACTGCGAGCAGCACGGTATCTACCAGCAAAGCCCCGCAAACACAGTTCTCTGCCGCATCCGTTTGTTTTAATAAAGCCACTATGTTCAAAGACCTGTCAAATAGCTTTGGGACAGAAATCACGACCTGGAAATGGACCTTTGGCGATCCTTCATCAGGCAATAACAATTACTCAGATTTGCCTGATCCTTCGCACAAATACCTCAGGGCAGGACCCTATGGCGTAAGTCTCGTGGTAACAAACAGATCAGGGTGTAAGGACTCACTTACGAAGCTGACCAAGGTATACATACTTCCTGTTGCCAGGTTTGACAACATGCCAGCCTGCAGTAATAATCCTACACGGTTCTCAGACCGGTCGATCGTGGCTGATACCGCCATCGAGTACTGGAACTGGAGCTTTGGCATTTCACAATCACGGAAGGATACCTCACAGAGAAAAGACCCGGCATATACTTACAAGGAAGCAGGTGAATATAATGTTCACCTCATTGTCAGGGACTTTAACGGATGTTCTGATACAACAGATTCTATCATCACTGTCAACCCGTCCCCGGTGAGTGCATTCCTTTATATTGACAATCTCTCAGGCATAACCGGGAAAATTCAGCTTCAGAATAAATCAGAAGGGGCCACCGGTTATTACTGGGACTTCGGGAATGGATTGACTTCGACAGAGGAAGACCCGATAGTCCAATACAAAGAGGATGGCAGTTATAGGATCATGCTGGTATCATCCAACAAATTTGGCTGCAACGATTCCACCTTCTTAATGTATGAGATGCTTTTCAAGGGTTTATTTGTACCGAATGCCTTTGTTCCTGCAAGCGGCATCCAGGGCGTCAATGTGTTCAAGCCGGTAGGAGTCAACCTTCGTGAATATACGGTTGAGGTATTCGATCCCTGGGGAGAGCTGCTATGGAAATCCACCCTGTTAGACAGTGACGGCAGGCCAGTCGAGAGCTGGAACGGTCGCAAATCCAATGGTGATTATTATCAGTCGGGGACCTATGTATGGAAGATCAATGCAATCTTTAATGATGGAACTATATGGGAAGGATCAGACGTAGGGAAGGGAAGTGATAAGACGATAGGAACGGTAACGCTAATAAGATAGGAGGCTGGATGCCGGGTATTCAAAATTTGTTACCCCGCAATAAGATCCATCCACAATAATTGCCGCCACTTTTAATGGTGAGAACATAATAATAAGTTCCATCCGGCAAAGGACTGCCATCTTTCATTGTTCCTTTCCAGACCTGGGAAATGTTATCGTAATGATCGAACCTGTTAACGATGTCTCCCCACCGGTTAAAGATAATGACTTTATTATCAGGAAAATTCTCTATGCAATCAATGATCCATTTGTCGTTCAACCCATCCCCGTTAGGGGTTATTACGTTGTGAAAGACCAGGCAATCATTATTTATTTCAGGATTCAGGACCTTTATCCTCACAGAATCAGTGCCCTTGCAACCATTAAGAAGGTCGGTGACCATGAGGATAAACAGGGTGTCATGAGTCAGTTTGACCGTTTCGGGGTCAAGCAAAGTGTCCTCGGTAAGAAGGGCAGATGGCTGCCAGAGCCAGGAATAGGTTCCTGAGCCGCCTGTTATGCTTCCATTCAATTTCGTAGTCGAATTATAAGGGATAGACTGGTCAGGCCCTGCATCAACAACTGGTGATCGCTGACTGATGAAATGAAATGGTAGAGATAAGGCACCGTCTCCGCAAGAGTTTATACCATATACGTAAATATCACCAGAGATGAATGAGGTATCGATTGAAACTGTAATACTGTTTGTTCCCAGTCCGTTAATGATTTTGAAAGCAGGAGGTAGCTGCCAGGAATAAGTCGTAGCAAAAGAAATAGTATCGACAGAAAAAGTTTCAGTTGCAGTAGCAGTGCAATGTTGTTGAGGACCGGTGATATTGCCGGCAGGTCCCGGGAGCGCATTGACCAGGATGGAAAAGATAGCAGGTTTCAAGGATTTGCAACCCTCAGGGGTGTTGTAATTGACAGTTACAGTCTGGGAGCCTGTCAGGGACCATGTGATGGTGATGGTGTTGTCAGTCTCAGAGCCACCAGAAGTGATTGTGCCCCCTGCAGAAGCTGACCATATATAATTAGTCATTGCAGGCTGTGTAGAATAAATGTTATTGGTTGAGTCAAAACAAACAGGGGTAGGCCCTGTAATGGTAGGTAGTGGCAAAGGGTTAACGATAACATTATAAACTGTGGGATCAGGAGCAGAACAACCATTTAAATCATGAAAATTTACACTTATGGTTTGTGTTCCTGCCATAGTCCAGGTAATAGTGATTGAATTATTGAAGGGAGATCCGCCTGAGGTGATAATACCGCCACAAGAAACTGACCATAAATAATTAAACATTCCGGGCTGAGTAATGTAGATATTTTCAGAAGAATTGAGGCAAACGGGATTAGGGCCAGAAATGACTGGTAATGGTAACGTGTTAACGTAGATGTTGAAAACGGCTGGATTAGCAGCTGTACAGCCATAGGGATCATGATAGTTGATGCCTACGGTTTGAGGGCCGGCAACTATCCAGGTGATAGTGACCGTGTTATCTGTGGCAGTACCACCAGATAGAATGGTACCGCCAGATGAGACTGACCATATATAGTTTGTCATTCCTGTTTGTGTGATATACGTCTCAGTTGAATTGAGGCAGACGGGAGAAGGACCTGTAATTGTCGGGACAGGCAAAGCCTTAACTGTGACGTTGAAGATTGCAGGATTAGCTGCAGTACAGCCATTGGGATTATAATAGTTAACACTTACGTTTTGGGATCCCGATGCAGTCCAGGTGATGGTAATGGTACTATCTGTTGCAGAGCCACCGGCTGTAATGGTACCTCCTGAAGAGACAGACCAAATGTAGTCACTCATTCCTGCTTGCGTCGAATATACATTATTAGTAGAATTAATGCAGATAGGAGTAGGTCCTGTTATTGCCGGCTGAGGTGACGGGTTGACAGTAACGCTATAGATTGCAGGGTAGGTAGCTGTACAGCCATAGGAATTATAATAATTGACACTTACTGTTTGAGCTCCTGAGACAGTCCAGGTGATAGTGACTGCGTTATCTGTTGCGGTGCCACCGGATGTGATGACACCTCCAGAAGAGACAGACCAAATATAGCTGGTCATACCAGGCTGAGTGGAATATGTATTTCCAGAGGAGTTGAGGCAGACAGGAGAAGGACCTGTAATTGTTGGGACAGGTAAAGCATTAACTGTGACGTTGAAGATTGCAGGATTAGCAGCAGTACAGCCATTGGGATCATGGTAGTTGACACTCACGGTCTGGGCTCCAATGGCAGTCCATGAAATGGTAACAGTATTATCTGTGGCAGTACCACCAAATATAATAGTACCGCCAGATGAGACTGACCAAAAATAGTTTGTCATTCCTGTTTGTGTAATATATGTATCAGTTGAATTGAGGCAGACAGGAGAAGGACCTGTAATTGTCGGGACAGGTAAAGCATTAACTGTGACGTTGAAGATTGCAGGATTAGCAGCAGTGCAGCCATTGGGATTATGGTAATTAACACTCACAGTCTGGGCACCTGTGGTAGTCCATGAAATGGTAACAGTATTATCTGTGGCAGTTCCACCAAATATAATGGTACCGCCAGATGATACTGACCAAATATAGTTTGTCATTCCTGTTTGTGTGATATATGTCTCAGGTGAATTGAGGCAGACAGGAGAAGGACCTGTAATTGTTGGGACGGGTAAAGCATTAACTGTGACGTTGAAGATTGCGGGATTAGCAGCAGTACAGCCATGAGGGTCATGGTAGTTAACACTTACGGTCTGGGCACCAATGGCAGTCCATGAGATGGTAACAGTATTATCTGTGGCAGTACCACCAGATATAATATTACCGCCAGATGAGACTGACCAAATATAGTTTGTCATTCCTGTTTGTGTGATATATGTCTCAGTTGAATTGAGGCAGACAGGAGAAGGACCTGTAATTGTTGGGACGGGTAATGCATTAACTATGACGTTGAAGATTGCAGGATTAGCAGCAGGACAGCCATTGGGATCATGGTAGTTAACACTCACGGTCTGGGCACCAATGGCAATCCATGAGATGGTGACTGTATTATCTGTTGCAGTGCCACCGGATGTGATAACACCTCCTGAAGAGACAGACCAGGTATAGTTATTCATTCCAGGCTGAGTTGTATATGTGTTATTGTTTGAATTAAGACAGACAGGTGAGGGCCCACTGATAGTTGGTACCGGACTTGGGTTCACGGTCACGAAAAAAGATGGTGAATATAATCCATGGCAGCTGGCGTTGAATGCATATACTGAAAATGATCCTGATACGGCAGTCGCAGTAAATGTTACTTTAATGGTGGTTGTGTTGTTCCCTGAAGTGATAATTACGCCAGGTGGCACACTCCAGAAATAGCCTGTAGCTCCGGGTACCTGACTTACCGAATATATCTGTCCGGTATCTCCCCGGCATACAGGAGTTGGACCGGTTATGACTCCGGGAGACATCAGGCAGACACATTCATAATTAGCTATTAAGTCAGGTAATCCAAGTCCATAGGTATTGGCAATAGGCACAGACCAGGAACTCCAGCCACAGGCACTTCCAAGACTTTCAGGATTATTTATTACCGAAAGATATGATATGCCGCTCTCCTCAGCACAATAAATTTTATCAGTCGGCCCCAGATCTAACCCATTATACTTGTAACGCGTATTGTACTGATTGGATCCGGATGTTACAACAAAGGGATTTGATAAACTTCCATTACTTATGTCCCACTGATATAATTTCCTGATCGTGGATCCCGATGAGGCAAATCCTTCAGAGGTGTAGAGTACATTCCCGTTAGCAGAAAATTCGCAGCCATACAAATTCCCATATGATGGATTGACATCAGTGGTTGCAATCGGAGTGATGGTGCCTGTTGACAGATTAAAATTAAACAGATCGATGGTCTTCGAACCAGCAAGAACAAGTGCAAGTTTTTGTCCATTTTTAGTGAATTTCATTTGACCCTGGGCATTATAGTCGGGTGGATATTGATCATTATGATTAGACCCGACAGATTGAGTTTGTTGAACCTGGTTCAGGACGTTCCAGGCCTGTGCTGTGGTTGTCACTGCGCTAAATTCAGTTGCTGTGATATGATATTTATAGAATGTAGTGGCATTCCCGAAGCCGGCAAAATAATCATGGGCGAGGATCCAATACCCGCCAGTAGTATCTGAAATGCCGGCCAGTTTTTCTGCGAATATTATAACTCCTGGTGGTTGTATGACAGACATTGCAGGTTGGCTGACATTTACAATATAATTTGGAGGTTGTCCTGTAACACTAACCAATGCAACACCAAGGTCATGGTTACCAGATTCTTCAATCCCTTTGGTTGTAAATATCAGGAACTTCTGACAGTTTGAGCCTGGAATTGGAACTGCAAGAGCTGCCTGGGTCGATGATTGACCTCCAAGCAAATTAGTGCAAACCGGAGTGGGAGAGCTGTTATTCCATAAACTGACACCGTCCGAGTAAAACATAATGATACCGGCGGTGTCATAAACTTCCGTGCTTCCTTCACCAGCATTCATATAAGAACCGAATGCAGGAACTGTTGATCCATCAGGGTTGAACTTTATGCCAGCCTGGTACCCAAAATACCATGTTAAACTTGTCTGACCAAAAAGTTGACCGGCAAAAATCATTATAGATAATATCGTAAAGAATCTTTTCATGTTATTAATTCTTTACTAATAACAGAATACTGCTTGCCTTGAGAATTAATAATGCCTCTCAATCATTTGAATCATTTTGCAGAAAAACCACCGTCAACTACCAGGTTACTACCGGTTATCCATTTGGATGCATCAGAAAGCAAGTACCGGCAGGCATAGGCAACATCTTCAACGCTGCCGAACCCAAGGGGATGAGCATCGAGGATCTTTTGTTTTGATTCGGCAGGTATAGTATCAAAGAGGGTATTTGTCATCTCGGTTTTGACGATTGCCGGCAAGATAGCATTTACCCTGATCTTTTTTTGTGCAAGTTCCAAAGCTATCGACTTTACGCTTGCAGAAACGGCTCCTTTTGTTGCGCTGTATGCAACCCTTCCTTCCTGACCGCAATTCGCAACAATTGATGAGATAAACACAAAACTTGCACCATAAATGGGATCTATGAACTTCTTCTTTGATAATATCCTTGCCAGCTCAAAGCCAGCGACGACGTTCACGGAAAAAAGTTTTTCATAGTGTTCCGGTCTGACCATTCCAAATGGAACAACCATATCCAGCCCTGCGGCATGAACAAAGCCATCAATCTTTCCAGCCTGACCAGACCAATTCGTTATCAAAGGTTCCAGCAGCGAATAATCCGTAATATCAATTGAGGAAAACGTATGACTTCCCGGTTTTAGCAAGTCATAGGTAGCCTTCAACCTGTTAACATCCCTGCCGATGAGAAGCAGGCTGGCGCCTGCCTGAGAGCATTCGATAGCAACAGCTTTTCCAATTCCGGAAGAGGCACCGGTAATAACGATTTTCTTTTCATTAAGTAAAAATGGATCACTCTTTTCCATGTAAAAAATTTAAGCATCAAAGTTTCCCATGCCAATAAGTTCCATAAGACTTCTTACAGTCGTTATCGTACTTAATTGTTTTGCTGTGAATTTTTTTGAAAAATGTTCATCTGCAAACGCAATTAAGGTCATGATTGACATTGAGTCAAATGTATCAAGTGACCTGAAATTAGTGTCAATGTTGATTGTGCCTTGCTCCATTTCCAGTGCTTCTGCAAGTTTTGCTATAAATTCCCCTATTTCCATTTAATATTATTATTGTTTGATTTTCAGATAATTCAGACCTCAATAATGACAGCTCCCCATGAATATCCAACGCCAAACCCTGCCAGCAAAATTTTATTTCCCTTCCTTACCAATCCATTCTCAATCGAATCCTTTAAAGCAATAGGAATTGTGGAAGATACTGTATTCCCTGTAAGAAGCATATTGTTATAAAACTTCTCAGGCTGTATTTTAATCTTTTTTCTTAAGTAATCAAGCATATATTTGTTTGCCTGATGGAAGATAAAATAATCAATCATATCAAGAGTCATCTTATTTTTCTTCAGCACATTCTCAACAAGAGCGGGTATGCTTTCTATCGTAAAATTAAATATCTCAGGACCGTTCATATACAGATGCTCCGGTGAATAAAAATTGCCATTTTCATCGACACCTTCTTCGATATTTTTATCATGAGGGTTACGCATGGCACCATTATGAACAATTAAATTGTCTTTACCTGCACCATCTGTTCCAAGCTCAAATTCCAGGATCTTCGGGAGATCAGATTTATTAAGGATCGTAGCTGTTGCGCCATCACCGAAAATACTTCTATTTGCCCTGTCCTTTTCATGAATATGCTTTGAATAGGTTTCAGAAGTAATCAGCAGAATATTTTCCGCAATGTTTGTTGCAAGAAGTCCTTTAGCCAAAGCCAATCCATAAATATACCCCGAACAACCCAGGTTAAAATCAAGGGCACCGATATTTTTATTCAAGTCAAGTTTTTCCTGTAAAATACATGCACCGGTAGGAAGGAAATAATCAGGACTCTGGGTACACAGTAAAATAAAGTCGATCTTATGACGGTCATATTGTTGTAAGGCCCGCCGTGATGCTTCAAAAGCAAGATCAAGTGCGGTTTCGTTCACAGAAACAACATGTCTTTCACGTATTCCAACTTTAGCTTCAATCTTTGAAGAAGTCCAATCAGGAAAATCCTTTTCAAGATCTTCATTTGAATAAATTTTTTCAGGAAGATATTCTGATATAATCATATCTGATCTATAAAACGTTCGTGTTGTTCAATATTAACTGAATCGTAAAGTTAAATATTTTCTTCTGACAGGATAAAATTTTTTCCATCTTTACAGATGCATTGTCAAAGATTTATACCTTTGAGGATCAATGAAGATTTTGTTCTGATATGATTTTCCATTCCAAAATGAAGTACCTGATTTACTAGTTTATGGCATCACAAAAGCAGATTCTTTAGCAATTATGATAATACCATGCCTGTGACAGGTGGCTGCCATCAATGATATTAGGTCTTGAAGTTGAATTAATACGTTAACATTATATGAGCTCTTTTACAAAGTTGATTGCACGAAAAGTTGTATTTCCAACTTTTTATTACACAAATATTGCGAGTTTTCTTTCAAAATCAGCCCCTTACAGACGAATGATATTGTACTATCACGGGGTTTCAAATGTCCCTGCCCAACGATACAGCGGACGACCGTTCTCGTCTGCCATTTTTGAGAAGCACCTGCAATACATCTCTAAAAATTTTAGTGTTGTCCCGCTTACTGACATGTTTAATAACTACCGTGAAGGCATTGTGCCGAAACGACCGACTATTGCAATTACCTTCGATGACGGATATGAAAATAATTACAATGTTGCGTATCCTTTACTAAAGAAGTACGGGGTACCAGCGACTTTCTTCGTTTCGGCATTCTCTTTTGATCATCCTGATGCCGCTCTCTGGAATGATTTGATACATTTTGCTTACCAGGCAGCGACAAACGATATTATTACAGACCATTACCGGTTTAAGAAAGATTATAAACATGATTTCTATGACTCTGAAAAGAGCCTTTCTATCCAAATGTTTATCAAAAATTTAAAATTCAATGAAAGGAACGACTTTCTGGAGAAGATAAAGCAAGAGTTCAATTTAGATGAAGTTTTAAAAAACACTGACCCTTCCGAGTGGAGGCTGATGAATAAAGAACAAGTTAAGGAGCTATCGGGATCAGGACTTATCGAGATTGGTTCGCATGGATATTCTCATGTTAACCTGGCAAATATAGAGGAGGATTTCGCGGAGAAGGAAATTATAGAATCGAAGAACCTGATCGAGGAAACAATTGCCAGACCAGTAATCTCTTTTTCTTTTCCTGACGGGAATTATAATGAGAAAATTAAAGAGATTTGTATACGGGCCGGTTATCAGAATCTGGTGGCCGTAACATATAATAATTCAGAAGATATCAATGATAAATCCATTCTTATTCGCTACGGAGTAAGTCCAACCACAACCTATTATTCAAATATATTTTATATTCATAAATCATTTAGATCAAAAGGATTCTGATGGATATTTCAGCTTTTACCTTTAAAAGGTTTTCAATTGAACATGTCCCGGCTTTTATACCGTTGTTTAGGACATGTTTTAATAAAAAGATAACTCAAGAAAAAGTCGTTCAGATCTTCAGTAATGATCCTGAATGGTTCGGATATCTTGCTTTTGACGGTCAGGTTGCAATCGGTTTTTACGGAGTGGTGCCCTTTAATGTCAAGATTGATGGCCAATTAGTTAAAACTGCCCAGTCACTTTTTACGATGGTTCATCCCAATTACAGGGGAGGAGAGCTTGTTTTAGGATTGTCCGAACTTACCGTACAGCTTGCATACAGCCAGGGAATAAAATTTTTCTTTGGCTGGCCAAATTCTTCAAAGCTGTTTAAAGGGTTACTCAAATGGAGTGAACTAGATAACATGCAAAAATATTCTTTCAGGGCAGGAACACTCCCATTAGGGAAAATCGTATGGAAACTTAGTTTCTTAAAGACGCCATATGATATATATTTCAAAGTAATCCTACGATTAATGGGTTGCAAAATAAGGATTGACCGGGACCTTGAGCCACCGGATGAAAATAGTGCTATGATCCCCAGAGATCTATCTTACTTTAATTATAAAAAGGCCCTTGGTTCAATTGTTATAACAATTAAAGATAAGATTGTCTGGATCAGTAAAGATTACAGGTTAAAAATAGGGGATATTGAAAAGTGTAATATTAATGATTTTAAGAAAGTACTTAAAAAACTGAAATTCATTGCGTTTATAACAGGCCTTACAGAAATAGACTTTATTGTCAACCAGCAATCAGAATGGAATTATTTGCTGCAAAATGAATTCGAATCCAAACCTGATCTCCAATTAATGTATAAACCATTATCTGAAGGGATCATCCTTAAATCAGTACATTTTACAGGGGGGGATTTTGATACATTCTAGTTACATTTTTACAAGAAGAACACTTTTTTCAACCCGGCGGGGAACAAGTGTAAGTTTCTGAAACCGTCAATATCTGTTCTTAGTTTTCCCGAGTTCCCTTATTATGTCCTTTCATTGAACCAGAGGCGAGAAAATTGAAAACATAATTAATCTGTGTACATAAACGTGTGCAGATAAAAAAAAACCTCCGAAATAGCTGTTATTACTACTAATTCGGAGGTTTTTTTGTGGAGTTGGAGGGAGTCGAACCCTCGTCCATACAGGCAGCAAAAGTGTTTTCTACATGCTTAGTTTCCGTTTGGTTGTCGGCAGCAGGCCAGCCGGAAACGGTCTTACCTGATACTTAGTTCCTGATCTTTCATCCTTTCATCGGAACGCTGAAAGGACCATCTCAACATTTTCGATGCCTCATCCGGAACACCGTTGAGAGAGGTTTTCCGGGAGACAAGAGGCGCTTAATTTCTAAAATTAAGCAGCCAGTCTGTAAGAATAATTGTCGCCATTTATTGGCTGTGGGAATTGACTTTTAACGGGACCTGTTCCCAACGCCCGGCATGCTTGCAATTCCACTTCCCTGCTGTCAAAACCGGTCAACCCCATGATCTGTCTTCCGGGAAGAAGGGTGCAAATATACGAAAATTTCACTGAATCAGAGTCCCAGGAGGTTGCTTACGAAAGCAGACACATCATATTTCGTGTTGAATATACTGTACAATTCACAGATGATAGGAAACTCTTGTTGTATGTTGATGCCGTCGGAGAGTTCCTCATAAAGCACATTGACCGCCGACTTCCCTTCCAGGACAAGTTCATGGGAAACATGCTCAGTGAAGAATCCCTTTCCAATGAGAAGTCCCAGTGTCCTGTTACGGCTGAGGTCGTTCAATGCAGTCAGTGTAAAATCGCCATATCCGCAGTACCTGAAAATGGTTTCTTCCTTCCCGTTAAAATGGAGAAGTACTTTCCGCATTTCATTAAAAGCCCTGGTCAGGATCAGGAACCTGAGGTTAGGGGAATTGAAATGGGCATCCACGATCCCCAGGCAGATGGCATAGATGTTTTTCAGGATGCTTAAGATCTCGACACCTTCGATATCCTCCGAACTGTCGGTAAAGATGGTTGTTTCATTGAACACGGCGATGAGCCTGTCACCGATAGCCTTATCAGTGCATCCAATAGTAAAACCAGTAGGCACCCTGTTGATGATCTCCCTGGCAAAGCTTGGACCCTTCATTGAACAGAGTGGATTCGGGAAAGTTCCTTCCAAGCAGCGGATGATGGTTTTATTATCGGGTCCGAATCCTTTAGCAAGATTGACCAGGATTGCGGCAGGCGGGATCTGAGAATGGATGCCTGCCAGATAATCCATCAGAACCACAGAAGGAACAGCCAGGAAGATAATATCAGAATCACTGATCTGCCCGGTGTCCATTGTGGCTTTTAATGAGGGATGAAGATGAAGGGTAGGGAAATACTTTGTATTTATGCCTTCGGTATTGATGGATCTTACGACCTGTTCTTCAATAGATAACAGAGTTACCTTATGAAGTTCAGCTGATGCGATCACATTTCCAAGAGCAGTTCCTATCGTCCCTGCGCCGAGAAAAGAAACAATCATTTGTTTTTCTGTCATTAGGAGTTCTTCTAATTCAGGCAGTATTAGCTTTCCAGCGATAAAATTAGGGAAAAACCGGCTCCCCTGGTTCTTTCAATCAATAATTTCCCATCCAGCTGCCTGGCAAGAAGTGTTATGATCTGGCTTCCCATGGAGGTTCTCGTTGAAATATCAAAATCAGCAGGTAATCCAATCCCATCGTCCACTACCTTAAGGCACCTCATTTCACCATCAGCATCTGTTCTTTCGGGTGCTTTTTCCCAGGATACCCATATGTTCCCTTCCTGGCTATAAGGGAAGGCATATTTGAAAGCGTTTGTCAGCAGTTCATTTACGATCAGTCCAAGTGGCAGGGTTATCTTCACGTCCACGATCTCATTAAGAAAATCCTGGTGGACTGTGATCCTGTTGCTGGAAAATGCAGAACAAACGATCCCGACAAGTTTTGAGAGGTATTCGCCGATGGGCAGGACCTCGATGTTCCTGTTTTTATAAAGCTCTTCATGGACCAGTGACATAGCCCTGACTCTAAAGTGCAGGTCTGAGAAGATGTCGAGTGTTTTATGATCAGTAACTTCACTTTTTTGCATATTCACAAGGCTTGCCAGGATGGCAAGATTATTCTTTACCCGATGATGAACTTCCCTGATAAGCACTTCCTGCTGTCTTGCAGATTCCATCAGCGCCGCCTCCTGGTCGATCTGGGTGGAGACATCCCTGGTTATCGAAAGCATTGCCTGCAGCTTATCTGTCGTTGGATTAAAGATGGGGTTTATGTTGCTTTCGACCCAGAATACAGTACCATCCTTTTTAACGGCCTGGTAGAGGAATCTTGTTGCTTCGCGGTACTCCATCATAATTTCAAATTCGGCATCAAAGGATCTCCTTGAATCAGGATGAATGAAATCACGAAAATCAGACTTGTTCATCAGCTCTTCAGGCGAATACCCCAGAAAAAATTCGCTGGAGGGTGAGATATACAGACATGTGAATTTACTGTCCATCAGGGTTACCATGTCAGCTGTATGGTCGGCAATGAACCGGTACTCCTGTTCCCTTTTGACCAACTCTTCATTTTGGATGACCTGTTCCCTGATCTTATCCTGCAATTGATAATTACTCTCTTCTGCAAGTCTTTTTGCCCTTCTGTTTTTGGCCATTTCCTGGTATATGTAAACAGCTAAAACAATCATCAGCAAAGAAAGAGCTATCATTAACAGCAACAGCAGGTTCGTGTTCTTCACTCCAAGTTTCTGGATAGCATTCTCATCCCTTAGCATTTCAAGCTGTTTCTCGTTATTACTGAAGGCCCTGTTCATTTCCATCATTGCAACCTGATCCTTCATTTTCGCATTTTCCACAACAGCCTCTGTCTTGATATAATCCTGCAATGCAGCCAATGCGTTTTTCCATTCCTTCTTAGCCAGATAAAGCTCATATAATTCTTTCATTCCCAATGCCTCCATGAAATCATCCTTAAGGATCTTAACATTGTTCAGTCCATGCAGAAGGAAGAACTGTGCAGAATCATAATTTCCCAGCTTAAAGTAAGTATGACCTATATTCAGCATTGAACTGGTCATCAAATGGAAGACTTTTTCATTTTTCCTGACGAGCATTGCAAGCTTGTTGTAATACAAAGCTTTGTTAAGCTCGTTTTCCAGTTCATATATGTAGGCGATTGATGTCAGTAAAGTACCATTAAAAATGGGAGAGTCATGTGGATTTTCCTGTATTGCTTCGCGGTAATAAAATAAGGCAGTATCATATTTTTTTATTGACAAATAAAAGTTCCCGGTTTTTTGCATGACCCATAATTTTGTGCGGAGATTTGGTAATCTGGGTTTCAGGGCGAGGGCGTTCAAGATTTGCCTTTCCGCTCCTTCAGTATCTCCTTTCACCTGACAAAGTATCTCTCCCAGGCCGATATAATCTCCAACTATGTGGTCCAGATTATTCGACTTCAGATCATAAGGCATTCCTTTTCTGATATACTCATATGCACGTTCCCTTTTTCCCGCATTCATAAGGACCACTGCTAAACCATAATAGCCATCATTGACCAGGGATGCATATCCGGCAGGTTCAGAAATGTTCAGAGATTCAAGCAAATCCTCAAGTGATTCAAGCATGTTATTTTCTTTAAAGGAAGACGAGGACATGCGTATTAATGCAGTCGCTTCGCCTTTACTGTACCTGATAAGCTTTGAAAGCTTAAGAGCCCTGACGGCAAGGTCATGGCTCAGGTGAGGGAGAGAATCCAGGTACACAAGCGAAAGGTTATTCAGGGCAGCGACCTCAAATTTGTCATTGTATGGAAGTCCTTTCTGATCTTTCGGGTTTATTTGGTGGTCAGCCTTAAAGGATGTTGCGAAAACAGATAAAGAGAGTCCCGATGCGAGAAGAACATAACAGATAATAAAAGGAAGCAAGATATTCCTTGTCATAAAGCCATACATGAGTTTACCGGATCGTATTACAAAATTAGAAAATAAAATGAAAGGTGTCCCATTACTAATTTCTTAATTTTGTTTCGATATTGGTCACACTCATAAACCTAACCTTGCAGAAAAATGGACCTGGAAGCAAAGAACGTTCTAGTTACCGGTGCCGGTGGATTTATCGGCAGTCACCTTGTTGAGGCACTCTTGTCGATGAAGTGCCATGTCACGGCATTCGTTCATTACAACTCTTTTAACCGGTGGGGGTGGATCGATTCGTTGCCCCTGAAGAAACAGGATTCCATCCGTATTTTCACGGGCGACATACGCGATCCCAACGGTGTCAGGGAGGTAATGGAAGAAACGGATGTGGTCTTCCACCTGGCAGCACTGATCGGCATTCCCTATTCATATCATTCACCAGATACCTATGTAGACACGAATATCAAGGGGACCCTGAACGTCCTTCAGGCAGCCCGCGACCTGGGTGTGCAAAAGATCATCCACACCTCCACCAGCGAGGTTTACGGAACAGCTCAATTTGTCCCGATCACCGAAGCGCACCCAATAAACCCTCAATCTCCTTATGCAGCGACAAAAGCAGGCGCTGATCACCTCGCACTCTCATTTTACCGGTCATTCGAATTACCTGTCTGCGTCGTCAGGCCATTCAACACATATGGGCCCCGGCAATCCGCAAGGGCCGTGATCCCGACCATTATCACACAGATCCTGAGCGGGAAGAGCACCATCAAGCTGGGTTCCCTTTCGCCCACGAGGGACATGAACTATGTGGACGATACCGTGAAGGGATTTATCCGGGCAGCCGAAGTTGATGAATCCACAGGAATGGTCATCAACCTGGGAAGCGGCACTGAGATCCCGATCGGCGATCTTGCAATGAAGATCGCAGGGCTTATGGAGAAGGATATCTCCATCGAATCCGAGGATGATCGCATACGGCCTGAGGACAGTGAAGTTGAACGGTTGCAGGCAGACAATTCACTGGCACAGGTGGTATTGAACTGGAGACCTGCCTGCAGACTGGATAAAGGCCTGAAGGAGACGATAAGATGGTTCTCGGGGGAAGAAAATAAATCGTTGTACAAAGCCGATATTTATAATTATTGAAAAAGATACTTGTCACGGGGTCCAATGGGTTCATCGGGAAAGCGCTTATTAACAAGCTTACCGGCCTGGGGTTCACCGCTACCGGATTCGATATTGCCGACGGAGATATTGCCGAGGAGGGTTCCCTTGCCCAGCTGGAGAAAGAGGAAATCACTTATGTCTTTCATCTTGCAGGAAAGACGTTTGTCCCTGAAAGCTGGTCACATCCATTCAGCTTTTACAGGACCAATGTCATGGGGACAGAAAATATCCTTGAGTTCTGCCGGAAGACAGGCGCCGGGCTGACCTATATAAGCTCATACCTCTATGGGAAACCCGAGTACCTGCCGATCGACGAGGATCACCCGGTCAAAGCGTATAATCCTTACAGCCATTCGAAAGTAGTTGCGGAAGAAATATGCCGGTATTACCGTGACCAGTTCAAACTGGGTATCTCCATAATGAGACCTTTTAATGTCTATGGCCCCGGCCAGTCATCCCAATTCCTGATCCCTGGTCTGATACAAAAGATGCTGGATCCGAAAACTGATGTTATCGAGGTCATGGATATAAGGCCAAAGCGTGATTTTCTTTTCATCGACGATTTTACCGAGGCCCTATACCTGTCGATGAACGGTCCCAGGGGGATTTATAACATCGGGAGCGGGTATTCGGTCAGCGTGGAACAGATCATCCGTGAAATAAAGATCAGCACAGGGAAGGAGAAGCCTGTCAGGAACATGGGGATGGAAAGGCCCAATGAAGTCTTCGACCTGTTTGCAGATATTTCGAAGATCTCGAGAGAGTTGAAGTGGGAGCCAGAGACAGGGTTCAGGGAAGGGATCGGGAGATGTATCGGGGAGGGATTTTGATTTGAAAATTTGGAAATTTGAAGATTTGGAGATGATCAATTTGAAAATTTGAAAATTTGGAGATTTGGAGATGATCAATTTGAAAATTTGGAAATTTGGAGATTTGGAGATGATCAATTTGGAGATTTGAAGATTTGAAAATTTGGAGATTGGGAAGCCTGAAAGGCTTCAATGTGAATAACCCCGGGTGAAACCCGGGGAAGGAAGGAGCCTACGCGATGCACAACCCCGATGGGGTTGAATTTAGAGATTTGGAAGAGTTGACAGGTCACAGGGATGAGAGATATTTTGCTCGTTAAAAACGAGCAGTGAGTCGGCACGTCATCACAGACGCGCGCCAGCTGAGTTCAAGTGCAAAGTGCCAAGTGCCAATTGCCAGGTGTCAAGGACAGGTGAGAGAGGATTAAAAATTAAAAATTAAAAATTACGAAGTAGGGGAATGAAATAGAGTGAAAGAATAATCAAACGATAGAATGAAAGAGCAGCCGATGGTTTCGATAATATGTCCTGTTTATAATCATGAGAAGTTTATTGCGGGGTGTATTGAATCAGCGAGGAATCAGACTTTCGGGGATTGGGAGATGATCATTGTCAATGACGGGAGCACGGACAGGACGGCTGAGATCATTGAACCATTCATTCAGCTTGATGAGAGGATCCATCTTTATAACCAGGATAATATCGGGATATTCAGGTTAGCGGAAACCTACAATAAGGCGCTGCAGCTCTCACAGGGGAAATACATCGCTGTACTGGAAGGTGATGATCTCTGGGAACCAGACAAGCTTGAGCGGCAGGTTAAAATAATGGAATCAGATCCGGGAGTGGTCCTCGCATGGGGTACACCCTATAAGCTTTATGAATCCTCAGGAATGATTGATCCTGTATTTCCCTTTTCGATCAAGGAGGATGTCTTCAATAATGATCCACCCGGCATGATCCTCAGGTCTTTGTTCTTTGAGAATCCCATTCCTGCCTTATCGCTGCTGATCAGGAAAGATATTCTCATTCATTCGGGAGGATTTCACCAGGACTTTCATCTACCGCTCGTTGATCTCCCTACGATCTTTAATATTGTTCCCTATGGCAGGTTCTATTTTGATCAGAAATTATTAGGCACATGGAGGGCTACCTGGGACCAGGTGACAAAAACCTACCCTGTTGAGATACTTCAAGGCAGATGGGATCTGAGTCGCCATTATTTTAATAAGTATAACCAGGATTACCATGAACTTGTTCCTGTTTCCCTGAAAGAAATCGATCGCTATTTTTCGGACAGATTATTGATCACGTATACGCGCTCGGGGAGATATAAATTAATACGCAAAGATTTCAAAGGTGCCAGGCAGGATTACAGGAAGGCTATATTCTTCCCGGGGATAAGGAAACCGATATGGCGGTTGAGAGCCCTGACAGGCCTGCTTTTCAGTTATCCGGGATGGGATGTTGAGGGGCTGTCGAGGGTATTGGGAAGGGTCAGCTATAAAGAACATGACGCGTAACGGCAGTCAGGGGTTACGTCCTTTTTTTACATTATAGATGCTTGCGTTCAGTTCAAAGCCTATCAGCAGGCTGAGGGAGTTGAGCCAGATCCAGAGGAGGATGATGAGGAGGGTTCCGATTGAGCCATAGAGGACATTGTATCTTGAGAAGTTATCGACATAGAAGTTGAAGCCGAGGGTTGTGGCGATGATAAGGAAGGTGGCGAGGGAGGAGCCTGCGGAGATGAAACGGAAATGCCGCCGTTTTGCCGGTACGGAATAGTAGATGAAGGAGATCGCAAAAAAGACCGTCCCGAGGATGATGAGCCATTTCAGGGCGAGGATGGCGGTGAAAAAGACGGGGCTGCGGGTGAGTTGTGCAGGAAGTATGATGGTAAGGAGCCATGTCCCGAAGGTGATCATGCCGATTGATAATATGAGCAGGAAAGTGATGATCACGACGAGGAAGACAGAAACGATCCGCTGTTTTATTGCCGAGCGTGTTTCAATGGTGTGAAAGGTATTGTTGAATGCAACCATCAGGCTGTTGATGCCGTTCGTACCAAAATACAGCGAGAGGATGAACCCGAGTGAAAGCAGTCCTCCATGGGGCCGGGTGACAATATCTTCGATGGTTCCCTGGACAGCAGAATAGGCTTCATCGGGGAGGAAATCGCGTATGAGGTCAAGAAGTGATTGCTGGAAATTCGAGATCGGGATGAAGGGGATGAGGGTAAAGAAAAAGATCAGCAGTGGGAATATGGCTGTAAAGAAGTTGAAGGAGATCGCCGATGCGCGGCTTGTGATATATCCTTTTGACAGTCCTTTGACAAAGAAGACGGTGACATCGTAGAGCGGCATCCCGTCAAAGCCAGGAATGATAATCTTCTTAGAAAGACGGATGAGGAAGGTAACCGGCTTCCAGGACAAAATCTTCGCAAGGATCTCCTGCATCATAATACCAGTTTATGACAAGGCCGGCTTGAGGGATACTTTCAGGCTCATGTCGAGGCTCCTGAAATCATGTGTCAGTGCGCCAACTGATACGAAGTCGACCCCTGTCCCAGCATACCTGCGGATATTGGCCAGATTTATACCTCCCGAGGCTTCCGTCTCAAAGCGGCCACCGATCATTGCCACTGCCCCGGCAAGGTCCTTCACCGCGAAGTTATCCAGCATGACCCTGTCGACAAGTCCTTTACCATATCTGATGACCATTTTAAGCTCATCGAGATTGCGGATCTCGATTTCCACCCTTATCCGGGAGTTCTTATGTGTCTTTTTATATTTCTCCAGGGCAGCCATAACGGGGATCATCCCGCCTGCGAAGTCGACGTGGTTATCCTTTATCAGCATCATGTCATAAAGACCCATCCGGTGGTTCATTCCTCCCCCGATCCTGACGGCATATTTCTCGAGGTCTCTCAGGTTTGGCGTCGTCTTCCTTGTATCCAGCACGATGGTCTTCAAGCCTTTCAGCTTTGCCACAGCCTGTGCGGTGAGGGTGGCTATGCCGCTCAGCCGTTGCATGAAGTTGAGCACGAGGCGTTCGGCGGCAAGGATGGACTGGATGTTGCCTTTTACCTCCAGCACAATGTCACCGGGCGCTATGTGTGTTCCGTCATTTTTTATTATAGTCACCTCCAGGCCGGCATCTGTTTTCCTGAAGACTTTTACTGCAACGGGGATGCCGGCAAGGATGCCGGTGTCCTTGATCTTCAGCCGGGCAATTCCTTTAATATTCTTCCGCAGCATAGCCTGGGAGGTGATATCACCCTTGCCGATGTCTTCAGACAGGGCGTTATCGATGATCTCATCAAGGTTCATGGGATTCTCAGGTTTTTAGTTTGTTTTCTGAATCTGAAGCTGGTGGATCAGGAACTTACCCGAGACACTCTTCAGGAGGTAATAGATCCTGTAAGTATCCGCACCTGCCTTCATTTCGCCGATCACGAAACGGGATCCGTCATTTGAAGAGCCCTGCTGTGAGACCTTGACAGACTTAACAGGATTTTTTGTAAAAAAATCATTCAGGATCCGGGTGGCCTGGGTCTTGCTATAGGTATCTTCATTTCCCGCTATCCCCAGGTCTATCATTGTATTGAAATAAGCGGAAAGGCCATCCGCATCCCCGGCGGTGAGGGCGGCTATGATCTGTTTATTGGTGTCGTCGATGACAGCAGGCGGGACCGGCCGGAAGGAAAAAAGGGCCATCGCCATAAGGAGGATTAATGTTTTCCAGGGATAGGTCATAATACTTGCTATTTTGGAGAAATAGTACTAATTATGCAAACTTACTAAAATCTTAGCAAAGTTAAGCAGGGAAGGAAAAATTTGAAAATTTAAAAGGTCACAAAGTCACAAAGTCACAGAGTCACAAGGTCACAAGGTCACAAGGTCACAGGGATCAAGTGCCTAGTGCCTAGTGCCAAGTGTCAGAGTTCAAGGTTCACAGGGGTTAAGGGTTGTTTGGGGATTGGGAAGCCTGAAAGGCTTCAATGTGAATGACCCCGGGTGAAACCCGGGGAAGGAAGGCGCCCTCCTCAATACACAACCCTGTAGGGGTTGAATTTGAAGATGATCAATTTGAAGATTTGAAGATTTGGGGATTTGAAAGGGTTGAAAGGTCACAAGGATGAGAAATATTTTGCTCGTTAAAAACGAGCAGTGAGTCGGCACGCGTCACAGACGCGCGCCAGCTGATCTCAAGTGCCAAGTGCCAAGTGCCAAGTGCCAAGTGTCACAAAATAGATAGATGGTATGAAAATTAAATTAGTGGTTACGGGGAAGACGGATGAGGGTTATCTTATTGAGGGGATGAGGTCTTATGAGGCAAGGATCAAGAGGTATGTTTCAATCGAGATAATTGAGATAGCTGGGTTGAGGAATGCTTCTAACCTGAGCAGGGAGGAGTGGAAGGCGAAGGAAGGGGCGAAGATACTGTCTTTACTGACGCCGAAGGATATGGTCATCCTCCTTGATGAGAGGGGGAAGATGATGAGCTCGGCGGAGTTTTCTTCTTTTCTGAACCAGAAATTCGGCAGCGGATCGAAGAACCTGGTATTTGTGACCGGAGGGCCCTACGGGTTTGATGAAGGGGTAAGGAAGAGGGCCGATTCCAGTCTTTCTTTGTCGCGGATGACGTTCTCACACCAGATGGTAAGACTGTTTTTCCTGGAGCAGCTTTACCGTGCACTTACGATCCTCAGGAACGAAGCCTATCATCATGAGTGATGATCAGGAAAAGCCTGTCAGTGCTTAACATTTCTTTAACTACGATTAACAAATATTAACATAAAAAGTTTTTTGCCGGTTTTCTCAATTGTATAAATTTGCACCCTCCAAAACATGATGTATTATGATTGAAACGGATATCAAAGCGCTGAATGAGCGCATTCAGCAAGAAAGCGCCTTTGTCGACATGGTCACCATGGAAATGCACAAAGTCATCGTAGGCCAGAAGCAAATGATCGAACGTTTACTTATTGGCCTGCTTTCCAACGGACATATCCTTCTTGAAGGTGTTCCGGGCCTGGCCAAGACACTTGCCATAAAGTCGCTTGCACATATCATCGAAGCAAAGTTCAGCCGCATCCAGTTCACTCCTGACCTTTTGCCGGCAGACCTTATCGGCACGCTCATCTACAGCCAGAAGAAGGAGGAGTTCAGGGTGAGGAAGGGGCCGATCTTTGCGAACTTCATACTGGCAGATGAAATAAACCGGTCACCGGCGAAAGTCCAGAGTGCGCTTCTTGAAGCGATGCAGGAAAGGCAGGTGACGATCGGCGAGGAGACCTTTGCGCTGCCTGAGCCATTCCTGGTCCTGGCCACGGAGAACCCAATCGAGCAGGAGGGAACCTATCCGCTGCCGGAAGCACAGGTCGACCGTTTCATGCTAAAGATCGTGATCGGCTATCCTGACAAGAAGGAAGAGAAGCTGATCATCCGGCAGAATATCTCGAATGAGGAGGTGCATACAAACACGATCCTGAAGACGGCGGACATCCTCCGTGCAAGGAACGTCACCCGTGAGGTCTACCTGGATGAGAAGATAGAGAATTATATCACGGATATTGTTTTCGCTTCGAGGTTCCCGGCAGAATATAAGCTGAAGAAGTTCCAAGGGCTGATCTCCTGGGGAGCATCGCCGCGTGCCAGCATCAATCTCGCACTTGCAGCAAAGGCGTTTGCATTTATCAAGCGGAGGGGATATGTGATACCGGAGGATATACGGGCGGTTGCGAATGATGTGATGAGGCACAGGATCGGGTTGACGTATGAAGCTGAAGCAGAGAATATTTCTACCGAGGATATTATTAATGAGATTTTGAATACGGTGGAAGTACCGTAGTGGGAGGTTGTGAAGATTTGAAGATTTGAAAATTTGAAGATTTGAAGATGATCAATTTGGAGATTTGAAGATGATTGATTTGAAAATTTGGAGATTTGAAAATTTGAAAATGTAACGGAGTGACAGGGTAACATGGTGACAGGGTAAATTACGAATTACGAATTACGAATTACGAATTACGGTTGAGATGATCAATTTGGAGATTTGAAGATGATCAATTTGGAGATTTGAAAATTTGGAGATTGATGAAACGTTAAGAGATGGAAACGTCGGAGATTTTTAAGAAGGTCAGGAAGATTGAGATCAAGACGCGGGGGCTGTCGAACCAGATATTTTCGGGGCAGTATCATAGTGTGTTTAAGGGGAGGGGGATGGCGTTCAGCGAGGTGAGGGAGTACCAGTACGGGGATGATATCAGGACGATAGACTGGAATGTGACGGCAAGGTTCAATCATCCTTATATAAAGATCTTCGACGAGGAGAGGGAGCTGACGGTGATGCTTCTGATCGATGTCAGCGGGTCGAACATGTTCGGGTCGAAGAAGAACATGAAGCAGGATATGATCACGGAGATCGCTGCGGTGCTGGCATTCAGCGCAATCAAGAACAACGACAAGGTTGGCGTGATCTTCTTCAGCAACAGGGTGGAGAAATTCATCCCTCCGAAGAAGGGGACGTCACATATCCTCAGGATCATACGCGAGCTGATCGATTTCCATGCGGGGCATACGGAGACAAATATCTCGGAGGCACTGAGGTATTTCACGAATGCGATCAAGAAGAGGTGCACTGCTTTTCTGCTGTCGGATTTTATTGACGAGGGGTTTGAGGATGCGCTGAAGATCGCAAACAAGAAGCATGACCTGATCGCGGTGAATGTGTTCGATGAGCGGGAGACGGAGATCCCGGATATGGGAATGATCAGGGTGAAGAATGCGGAGACGGGGCAGCGTATCTGGGTTGATTCGTCGAGCAGGAAGGTGAGGGAGGTTTTCATGGAGAGGTCGAGGAGCCAGGCGAAGTATCTTAACGATACTTTCCGGAAGAGTGGGGTGGATGTGGTGAAGATCAGGACTGATGAGGATTATGTGAAGCCGTTGATCGGGTTGTTCAAGGTTAGAGGCAAGAGAAAGTGATTTGAAGATTTGAAGATTTGAAGATTTGAAGATTTGAAGATTTGAAAATTTGAAAATTTGAAGATTTGAAAGAAGATTTGAAGATTTGAAGATTTGAAGATTTGAAAAAAGATTTGAAGATTTGAAGATTTGAAGATTTGAAAATTTGAAGATTTGAAGATTTGAAGAATTTGAAGATTTGACGATTTGACGATTTGAAAATTTGAAGATTTGAAGATTTGAAGATTTGAAGATTTGAAGATTTGAAAATTTGAAGATTTGAAGATTTGAAGATTTGAAAATTTGAAGATGATCAATCTAAAAATGTGAGTAAGTAACATTGAAGATTTTACGAACATATAAGCTTATTTTCATTGTTCTCGTGTCGGGAAATCTGGTGTGGGGACAGGGGGCCAGGTACAAGGCGTCGGCGGAGCTGTCGCCGCATACGATATTGATAGGGGACCAGGTGGAGATGGACCTCAGGTTCAGCGTGCCGAAGGGGACACAGGTGATATGGCCAACCATACAGGACACTATCCTGGGCAACATAAGGGTGATAGGGAGGACGAAGATCGATACGACATGGGCGGCTGACAAGCAGAGCCTGCAGATGTCGCAAAGCCTGAAGCTCACCTGTTTCGACTCGGGGTTTTACACGATACCGCCGATACATTTCTTCTACCGCAATCTTCCCGATACGACGATGAGGTCGGAGGCGACGGGGATTCAGGTGCTGACCGTTCATACCCTCGCCGTGGATACCACCCAGGCGATAAAACCCATCAAAGGTCCTGTGAAAGTGGGGATCTCGATACTCGACTACCTGGGATGGATCATTACAGGGTTCCTGTTCATCGCCATTGCTGCGTTCCTTACCTGGTATTATTTCAAGAGGAAGAGAGGGGAGCCCATCTTTGTGCTTCGTCCTGCAGTCAAGTACCAGCCCCATGAATGGGCGTTGATGGAGCTGGAGAAACTCCGTGCAAAGAAGATATGGCAGTCGGGCAAGATCAAAGATTATCATACCGGGCTGACGGATATCCTCAGGAAATATATAGAAGACAGATTTCACCTCATGGCGATGGAAAGCACGACAGGAGAGATCCTTGATGATCTTGAAGAGAAGACGCGTATTGAAAAAGGATCAAGAGAGATCCTCAGCAGGATACTGACGATGGCCGACCTGGTGAAATTTGCCAAGTACCTGCCGCTGCCTGATGAGCATGAGCAGAACATGGAATATGCGGTTGAGTTTGTCAATAAGACCTATACGACCCCGGATGTACATCCGGCTGTTGAAAAAGAGACAAGCGGATCCGCAGAGAAAGAAGATGTCAATAAAGAACTTAAGACAATAAAAGAACCAGTGACAAACAAAATAAGCTAACCATGTTCAAAGGCATCACATTTGCGTCACCGGATTATTTTTGGCTGCTGCTGCTGATACCAGTCCTTGTGGCATGGTACTTTTACAGGCAGAAGAAGAACAATGCAGATATACAGGTCTCGTCGACGGCAGGGTTCGAGGGAGTCAGGAAGGGGATCAGGCTTTATCTTTATCATGGGCTGTATGTACTGAGGATGCTGGCGCTGATCTTCCTGATCCTCGCGCTTACGCGGCCGCAGTCCAAAAAGAGCAGGCATGATATCTCGGTAGAGGGAATCGACATTATCTTAGCGATGGACATCTCGGGCAGCATGATGGCGATGGATTTCAAGCCCAACCGTATAGAGGCATCCAAGAACCTGGCCATGGAGTTCGTGGACGGGCGGCCGAATGACAGGATAGGGCTCGTCATCTTCAGCGGAGAAGCCTTTACCCAGTGTCCGCTGACGACAGACCATGCCGTGCTGAAGAATCTTTTCGCAGACATCCACACGGGGATGATCGAAGACGGGACGGCTATCGGCGACGGGCTGGCTACGGCGCTGAACAGGCTTCGCGGCAGCAAGGCCATCTCGAAGGTCATCATCCTGCTGACAGACGGTGTGAACAACATGGGCTCCATCGATCCGCTCTCGGCGGCAGAGATCGCAAAGTTGTACGGGGTGAGGATATACAGTGTCGGGATAGGGACCACGGGCGTTGCTCCTTACCCGGTGCAGACGCCATTCGGGATCCAGATAACGCCTATGAAGGTGGATATCGATGAAAATCTGCTCAGCCAGATCTCGAAGATGACGGATGGAAAATATTTCCGTGCAACGAACAATACGAGGCTCCGCCAGATATACCAGGAGATCGACAAGCTGGAGAAGTCGAAGATCGATATCACGGAGTTCCACAAGAAGAATGAGGAGTACCTGCCGCTGGCGTGGATTGCACTTATATCTGCTTGGAATGGAGGTGGTTTTGCGCAACACCTACTTCAGGAACACTCCTTGAAGATTTGGAAATTTGAAAATTTGGAGATTTGAAGATGATCAATTTGAAAATTTGAAAATTTGGAGATTTGAAGATAATCAATTTGAAGATTTGAAAATTTGGAAATTTGGAGATTAGGGGAAATGTTAATGATGAAAAATATTTTGCTCGTTAAAAACGAGCAGTGAGTCGGCACGCGTCACAGACGCGCGCCAGCTGGTCAATTTGAAAATTTGGAAATTTGGAAATTTGAAGATGATCAATTTGAAAATTAAAAATGTTTAGGCTAGCGCATGTTCATTTTCTGTATTTACTGCTGTTGATTCCCGCATTTGGGGCGCTGTTGGTGCTTTTCATGGTGTGGAGGAGGAAGGCGCTGGGGAGGTTCGGGGAGCTTGACCTTATTCTCCGGCTGATACCGGAGTACTCAAGCAGCCGGCTGGTATTCAAGTTCATCCTGCTGATGATCGCATATGCTTCTTTAGTGGTGGCGCTTGCCGATCCGCAGACGGGATCGAAGATGGAGAAGTCGGAACGGAAGGGGATCGATGTGATGATCGCGCTGGATGTCTCGAACAGCATGCTGGCGGAGGATGTCAGGCCAAACAGGCTGGAGAGGGCGAAGCAGGCGATCTCCAAGCTGATAGACCGGCTGGAGGGGGACAGGATCGGCATCATCGTCTTTGCAGGAAAGGCATATAACCAACTTCCGATCACAACGGATTACGGGGCAGCCAAGATGTTCCTCTCGGTGATCAACACCACGATAGTGCCTGTGCAGGGGACTGCTATCGCCGATGCCATCGCGATGGCGGCGAATTCGTTCGGACAGTCGACTCACAGCAAGGCGATCATCGTCATCTCTGACGGGGAAGACCACCAGGGAGGCGTTCTTGAGCAGGCAGAGGCAGCAGCGAAGACGGGGATCATCATCTATTGCGTGGGGATAGGGACGCCGGAGGGAGGACCGATCCCGAATTATGTGAACGGCGTGCTTACGGGATATAAGAAGGATCACGACGGAACGACGGTGATCACGAAGCTGGATGATACGATGCTTCAGCGGATCGCTTCCATAGGGAAGGGGATGTATGTGAGGTCGACGAATACGGAGGAGGGATGGGAGAAGGTGTTCGATGATCTGAACAAGATACAGAAATCGGAGATCGAGAGCAGGCAATTTTCGGAGTATGAGGACCGTTTTCAGTATTTTATAGGGTTGAGCATTATTGTGCTTATATTTGAGTTGTTTATTTTTGATAAGAGGAATCAGTGGTTTACGGTGTTTAGGCCGTTCTAGGTGGTTAGATTTGAAAATTTGAAAATTTGAAAATTTGAAGATGATCAATTTGAAAATTTGAAGATTTGGAAATTTGAAGATGATCAATTTGAAAATTTGAAGATTAAAAAAGTCAAAAAGTCAAAAAGTCACAAAGTCACAGAGTCACAAGGTGACAAGGTGACAAGGTGAAAGTCGTGACGCGTGACGCGTGACGCGGAAGATTTGAAGATGATCAATTTGAAAATTTGAAGATTTGGAAATTTGAAGATGATCAATTTGAAAATTTGAAGATTTGGAAATTTGAAAATTTGAAGATTTGAAGATGATCAATTTGAAAATTTGAAGATTAAAAAAGTCAAAAAGTCAAAAAGTCACGAAGTCACAGAGTCACAAGGTGACAAGGTGACAAGGTGACAAGGTGAAAGTCGTGACGCGTGACGCGGAAGATTTGAAGATTTGAAGATGATCAATTTGAAAATTTGAAGATTTGGAAATTTGAAGATGATCAATTTGAAAATTTGAAGATTAAAAAAGTCAAAAAGTCAAAAAGTCACAAAGTCACAGAGTCACAAGGTGACAAGGTGACAAGGTGAAAGTCGTGACGCGTGACGCGGAAGATTTGAAGATTTGAAGATTAGGGATGATGTTTATGATGAAATATAATATAGTCAGAAATGGGAAATGGGTTAGGGTTTGGCGGTGCATTTTACGCGTTATGGTTGTTGCAATGCTTATTGTTTTGGTTGCGGGGGGGTCGGGGTTCGGGCAGAGTGAGAGGAAGCTGGTGAGGGAGGGGAACTCTCTTTATGATAAGGGGAAGTATAAGGATGCGGAGATGGATTACCGGAAGGCGCTGGAGGCGAAGAAGAGTTCCACGAGGGGGCTGTTTAACCTGGGGGATGCGGTGTACCAGCAGAAGAATTTTGACGAGTCGACGAAGATTTTCGGGAACCTGACGGATTCAAAGCTTTCTCCGACAGATAAGGCAAGTGTTTATCATAATCTCGGGAATTCGCTGCTGGAGGCAAAGGATTATGAGAAGAGCATCAGCGCATATGAGAATGCACTGGTGAATAATCCTTCGGACAGGGATACGAAGTATAATCTTGAGTATGCCAAGGAGATGATCAAGAAGCAACAGCAAAAGCAGAATCAGCAGAACAAGAACAATCAGCAGAACAAGGATAAGAAGGACCAGAAGAAGGATCAGAACAAGGATCAGCAGCAACAGAAGAAAGACCAGCAAGACCAGTCGAAGAATATCAGCAAGGAGGAAGCCGAACGGATGCTGGAGGCGATGAAGAAAGATGAGAGCAAGACACAGCAGAAGCTGAAGAAGCAACAGGTAAAAGTACAGCAAGGGGTGATAGAAAAGGACTGGTAATGGAGAGAGGAAAAAGAACTATGGCGAAGAGGATCATTATGAGCTTATGCTCATTCCTTGTGATCGTGACCACTGCGATGGCGCAGAATGTGCAGTTCACAGGCAGTGCCAGGTCGCCGGTGGGGGTAGGGGAGACCTTCAACCTAATCTACAGCGTCAATGCGCAGGCATCAGGTTTCCAGGGCCCGTCGTCGATACCGGGTTTTGATGTCCTTACAGGCCCCTTTACCTCGACATCTTCGAGTATCAGTGCAGTCAACGGCAGGACGACGATGTCGATATCCAACACATTCACTTATATCCTCAGGGCATCCAGGGAGGGGACCTTTGAGATCCCCCCGGCTACGGTGGTGGCCGATAACAAGCAGTACAAGTCGAATACGGTGATCATCAAGGTGGTGAAGGGACAGGCAGGCAGCCAGGGGGGAGCACAGGGAGGCACAGGAGGAGCCGGCGGAAGAAGCCAGGGGACGGGGGAGGTAAATGCAGGGTCGAACGATGTGTTCATAAAGACGGTGGTTGACAACAGCAGTCCTTTACAAGGTGAAGGGATCACGCTGACCTACAAGATCTTCTTCAAGGTTCCGATCTCGCAACCGGCTATTACGAAACCATCATCCTATGACGGGTTCTGGTCACATCCGCTCAAGGATAACGTAAAATTAAACCAGTATAACCAGACCATTGACGGGGAGACGTACCATGTAGCAGATCTATTGAAGGTAGTCCTGTTCCCATTAAAGAGCGGCAGGCTTACGATCGACCCCTATGAGCTGGAGTGTGTGGCGCAATACAAGAGGCAGGCCAGGACCAAGACGGGAGATCCCTTCTTCGACGATTTCTTCAACAACAGCTTCTTCAATGAATCGTATGCCAATGTTGAGAAGACCCTGAAGTCAAATTCGCTGGTGATCAATGTGAGGCCGCTTCCCACGGCCGAGAAGCCAGTAGATTTCAGCGGGGCGGTAGGGACCTTTACTTTCAAGTCGGACCTGGACAAGACACAGACCAAGACCAACGACCCTATCAACCTGAAGCTCACTATCAGCGGCAACGGGAACATCCAGCTGATAGACAAGCTGAACACGAGCTTCCCGCCCGATTTCGAGACTTATGACCCGAAGATCACCACCAATGTGAACACAACGGGGGCGGGGGTGTCGGGGAGCCAGACGTTCGAGTACCTTATCATCCCCAGGAAGGCGGGGAAGTTCACGATCAAGTCCATCCCATTCAGCTATTTCGATCTTGAGAAGAAGAGATATGTGACGCTGACAAGTCCTGAATATACAGTCAACGTTGAAAAGGGGAGCGGCGGTGACAACAACATGATCACCTATTCAGGGGCGGGGAAAGAGGATATCAAGTATATCGGCAGCGACATCAGGCATATCAAGAACCTGCCCATCCTCCTGCAACGTACAGGGACCTTCTTCTTCGGATCGCCCATCTTTTTCTTAGCGCTGATCCTGCCTATCCTTGTCTTCTTTGCATTGATCTTTTCATGGAGGAAGCTGGAAAAGAGGAGGAGCGACACGTTATTGATGAAGAACAGGAAGGCCACGAGGGTTGCGATAAAGCGGCTCAAGAAGGCAAGTATTTTCCTGAAGGAGCAGAAGCAGGAGCCTTTTTATATAGAGATCTCGCAGGCGTTATGGGGATACCTGAGCGATAAGTTCTCGATACCGTTAGCGGAGCTTTCGATGGAGTCGGTGAATGAGGCATTGATGAAGAAGAATGTAAAGGAAGAGATCATAAAGCAGTTCATACAGACGCTGGATAATACGGAGTTTGCGAGGTTTGCGCCCGGGGAGAAGGCGATGATCATGGGGCAGACGTACCAGGAGGCGCTGGAGATCATTACCAGGATTGAAAGGGAGCTAAGGTGATCCGGGGAGTGAAAAGGTCACAAAAAATTTGAAAATTTGAAGATTTGGAAATTTGGAGATTAAAAAAGTCACAAGGTCACAAGGTCACAGGGTCACAAAAAATTTGAAGATTTGAAAATGATCAATTTGAAAATTTGAAAATTTGAAGATTTGGAAATTTGGAGATTAAAAAAGTCACAAAGTCACAAGGTCACAAGGTCACAGGGTCACAGGGATCAAGTGCCAAGTGCCAAGTGCCAAGTGTCAGCGGAGGAGGAAGGAGAATTAAAAATTAAAAATTAAAAATTAAAAATTTGAAGATTTGGAAATTTGGAGATTAAAAAAGTCACAAGGTCACAAGGTCACAGGGTCACAGGGTCACAGGGATCAAGTGCCAAGTGCCAAGTGCCAAGTGTCAGCGGAGGAGGAAGGAGAATTAAAAATTAAAAATTAAAAATTAAAAATTTGAAGATTTGGAAATTTGGAAATTAAAAAAGTCACAAAGTCACAAGGTCACAAGGTCACAGGGTCACAGGGATCAAGTGCCAAGTGCCAAGTGCCAAGTGTCAGCGGAGGAGGAAGGAGAATTAAAAATTAAAAATTAAAAATTAAAAATTTGAAGATTTGGAAATTTGGAGATTAAAAAAGTCACAAAGTCACAAGGTCACAGGGTCACAGGGATCAAGTGCCAAGTGCCAAGTGCCAAGTGTCAGCGGAGGAGGAAGGAGAATTAAAAATTAAAAATTAAAAATTAAAAATTTGAAGATTTGGAAATTTGGAGATTAAAAAAGTCACAAAGTCACAAGGTCACAGGGTCACAGGGATCAAGTGCCAAGTGCCAAGTGCCAAGTGTCAGCGGAGGAGGAAGGAGAATTAAAAATTAAAAATTAAAAATTAAAAATTTGAAGATTTGGAAATTTGGAAATTTGGAGATTAAAAAAGTCACAAAGTCACAGGGTCACAGGGTCACAGGGTCACAGGGTCACAAAAAATTTGAAGATTTGAAAATGATCAATTTGAAAATTTGAAAATTTGAAGATTTGGAAATTTGGAAATTTGGAGATTAAAAAAGTCACAAAGTCACAGGGTCACAGGGTCACAGGGATCAAGTGCCAAGTGCCAAGTGCCAAGTGTCAGCGGAGGAGGAAGGAGAATTAAAAATTAAAAATTAAAAATTAAAAATTTGAAGATTTGGAAATTTGGAGATTAAAAAAGTCACAAGGTCACAAGGTCACAGGGTCACAGGGATCAAGTGCCAAGTGCCAAGTGCCAAGTGTCAGCGGAGGAGGAAGGAGAATTAAAAATTAAAAATTAAAAATTAAAAATTTGAAGATTTGGAAATTTGGAGATTAAAAAAGTCACAAGGTCACAGGGTCACAAGGTCACAAAAAATTTGAAGATTTGAAAATGATTAATTTGAAAATTTGAAAATTTGAAGATTTGGAAATTTGGAGATTAAAAAAGTCACAAGGTCACAAGGTCACAAGGTCACAAAAAATTTGAAGATTTGAAAATGATTAATTTGAAAATTTGAAAATTTGAAGATTTGGAAATTTGGAGATTAAAAAAGTCACAAAGTCACAAGGTCACAAAGTCACAAGGTCACAAGGTCACAGGGTCACAAAAAATTTGAAGATTTGAAAATGATCAATTTGAAAATTTGAAAATTTGAAGATTTGGAAATTTGGAGATTAAAAAAGTCACAAAGTCACAAGGTCACAAAGTCACAAGGTCACAGGGTCACAGGGTCACAAAAAATTTGAAAATTTGAAGATTTGGAGATTTGAAAATTGGGAAGCCTGAAATGCTTCAATGTGAATGACCCCGGGTGAAACCCGGGGAAGGAAGGCGCCCTCCTCAATACATAACCCCGTAGGGGTTGAATTGAAGATGATCAATTTGAAGATGATCAATTTGAAAATTTGGAGATTTGAAAATTTGAAAATGTAACAGAAGCACAAGGTCATAAGGGGTATAAGAGATGGGAGGTAAGATGGTATATAAGATTTTGTTATTTGTTCTGGTGATGTTGCCGGGACTGGGGTTGGGGGAGAATCCTGAGACGGTGATCGCGAAGGCGAATAAGGCGTATACGGACGGGTATTATGAGAATGCGATCGAGTTGTATAAGGGTGTGATCGCGGAGGGGTTTGAGTCGGTGGATCTTTATTATAACCTGGGGAATGCGTGTTATAAGCAGAATGATTTTACTTCGGCGATACTTTATTATGAGAAGGCGAGGAAGCTTGACCCGGGGAATGAGGATGTGAATTTCAATCTTAAGATCGCCAACACAAAGATCACGGATAAGATAGAGCCTATTCCCGAGCTTTTTTATAAGCGGTGGTACCGATCGCTTATTGAGTCGTATTCGGCAGATAAGTGGTCGAAGGCAGGGCTGGTGTTCTTATGTATCGCATTGATCGCGGGGTTGTTTTATATGATCCCGAGACGGCTGATCACCCGCAAGGCGGGTTTCTGGACAGGGATCGTTTTTCTTTTCATCAGTCTTTTCTCTTTTCTCTTTGCGTGGCAGAATTATAATGATATCATGCACAGGAAGGAGGCCATTATTTTCTCGCCGACTGTCACCATTAAGAGTTCTCCTGATGAGAAGAGTGTAGATCTTTTTGTGCTTCATGAGGGGACGAAGGTTGAGCTGATCGATAATATCGGGTCGTGGTATGAGATCAGGATTGCGAACGGGAGCGTGGGGTGGCTTGGACGGGGACGCGGTGGAAAAGATTTGAAGATATCAATTTGGAGATTTGAAAATTTGAAAATTTGAAGATGATCAATTTGAAGATTTGGAAATTTGAAAATTTGAAGATGATCAATTTGGAGATTTGAAAATTTGAAAATTTGAAGATGATCAATTTGAAGATTTGGAAATTTGAAAATTTGAAGATGATCAATTTGAAGATTTGGAAATTTGAAAATTTGAAGATGATCAATTTGAAGATTTGGAAATTTGAAAATTTGGAGATTAAAAAAGTCACAGGGATCAAGTGCCAAGTGTCAGCTGAGGATTTGAAAATATTAATTTTAAATTTATGAGGGCGATTATTTTAGCGGGGGGGAAGGGGACGAGGCTGAGGCCTTATACGTCTGTTATTCCGAAGCCGTTGGTGCCGGTTGGGGAGACGGCTATTATTGAGTTGCTGATAAATCAGCTTAAGGGGTATGGGATCAAGGAGGTGGATGTGTGTCTTGGGCATTATTCGGAGATCATTATGGCGTTCCTGGGGGATGGGAGCAAGTGGGGGATCAGGATCCGATATTCGATGGAGACGAAACCGATGGGGACTGTTGCGCCTATTAAGCTGCTGAGCGACCTGCCTGAGAATTTCCTGGTGATGAATGGCGATCTTCTCACTGATATCGATTTTAAACATCTGTACGATACTCACCTCAGGAATGATTCTCTTCTGACTGTTTCAATCTGCCAGCGAAAATCAAAGATCGATTTCGGAGTGATCGAGACTGCACCCGGGACTGATATTGTGACAGGGTTCACGGAAAAACCCGAATATAATTTTGAGGTGAGCATGGGGGTCTATGTGATGAACAGGAAGATCCTCGATCTTATCCCCAACGATCGGCCGTTCGGGTTTGATGATCTGATGATCATGCTTTTGCAGCAGAAGAAGTCTGTTTCTGTTTACCGGTTTTCCGGATACTGGCTGGATATCGGGAGGCCGGAGGATTATGAGCAGGCGAATCTCGATGTTCAATTTGGAAATTTGAAGATTTGAAGATTTGAAGATTAGCAATTTGAAGATATGAAGATTAGTAATTTGAAGATTTGAAGATTTGAAAATGTCACAAGGTAACAGGGTAAGAGGGTAACAGTGAAGGGTTATGGAGGAGGTGAGGCGGTGGTATGCTGTTTATACGAAACCCAGGAATGAGAAGAAGCTTTCGTTGAAGCTGAATGAGAAGGGGATCGAGGCTTATGTGCCACTGAGGAAGACGCTGAAGCAGTGGTCGGACCGGAAGAAGATGGTGGAGGAGCCGCTGATTTCATCCTATGTGTTTGTCCATATTGTCATGTCGCAGTATTATGAGGTCCTGAATACGCAGGGGGCTGTGATGTATATTTGGTTCAGCGGGAAGCCTGCCACGATACCGGCCAATCAGATAGATATCCTGAAACGTCTTGTGGGTGCTGATACGGAGGTGGAGGTGGCCGGTGAGGGTCTTCCAAAGGGGAGCAAAGTCCGCATCTCGTCAGGTCCTTTGAAGGGTATTACAGGGGAGTTGATTCATCTTGCGGGGAGGAACAAGGTTGTCATCAGGATCGATTCGATTGATAAGGCGGTGGTGGTGACGATATCGGGGCATCTGCTTGAGAAAGTTGCAGGGTCACAGGAAAAAATTTGAAAATTTGAAAATTTGAAAATTTGGAAATGATCAATTTGAAAATTTGGAGATTTGGAGATGTCAATTTGAAGATGATCAATTTGAAGATTTGAAAATTTGAAGATTTGAAAATGATTTCTATTGTTTTGATTTTGATCTGCTTATAATTTTTGACAGAATATTGATGATGGATTGAAGTTTATCCATAAGACAAGGATCGAAGGAATATTTTGTGGATCGACTGCATAAAGTGAACCAGTACTTAGTTTCATCAGCCTCTTTGGCTGCGATTTTCATTTTATGAATGAAATCATCCTTACTCTCCGCGTTTTGAGCCTCGCTTACATTCGCCCCAATTGATGTACCTGACTTAAGCAATTGTCTTGAGATGATATACTGTCTCTTTTCCTCAAGCTTACTGCAATAATCAATGGTGTCAAGAGCAAAATCAATAGACATATTTACAATTAAATTATTCTTATCACTCCTCATAGTCTCTAACATTGGTTTGAGATCCATTGATATGGCAAACAGTTAACAGGTAATATGTTTTTGACATTTTTTTCGTACCCAATTTCTATAATTTGAAAATTTGGAAATTTGAAAATTTGAAAATGTCACAAGGTCAAAAGTAAAAAAGCCCCCAACCAGGGTTAGTGGGAGGGGGCTGGCAGGTGAGTGGACTACTGCACGGTTACGGTGTCGTCACCGGAGTGGCCGGGGTTATCGAAGGCGGTTGCAGTGACAACAAACCCGGTGATGGCGGGTGTGTCGACGGTAGCTTCATATTTCCAGACGATATCCAGGAAATCGAAGGTACAGTTCCCTTCTTCGACGAGTGTGCCATCCGGGGCGGTGATGTTGACCTTGACGGATTTCACTTCGAAGTTGTCGATTGCATCCACGATGATCATGTCACCGATATGGCCAGTATAGTTGGTGATATCGATGCTGTTGACCACAGGCGGCTTCATGAAGTCGGCAACGGCGAGGTTATAGATGGACCTGCCTTTGCCGGTTTTCTGAGCGTATTTGGATTTCAGGAGCGGCTGGGTATGGATGTTCTTGGCAAAGATGGTTGCCTTGAGGAACAGCTGCCGGTGAGCGATCTGGGTAGGGGTAGGCGCTACCGAGAACTTCTTCGGAGGTTTTGCCATTACGCTTGTTCCGTAACGGTTGCGGAAGACGACCTGGTTGCCGAACTTACCGCTGTAATTTTTGGTGATTACGTTGTCGGTTGTTTGAGACATGGTTTTTAAGATTTAAAGGTTAATAATATGATCAGCGTCCTGATCGGGGTCTGCAGATTTGAAAATTTGAAAATTTGAAGATGATCAATTTGGAAATTTGGAAATTTGAAAATTTGAAAATGTTACAAGGTTCACAGGGCAGTGTTCAGGTGGGGAGGAGTTTGAAGTCGTTTAGGCGGTTGAGCCAGCCGGGTTCGAATTTTTTCTGGGAGGGGTTTTTGCGGATGATGTCGTGGATGAAGTTGAGGCGGGCGGTGTAGAGCTGGTCCATGAAGGTGGGGACGTGGGCGGTGTTGACTTTCTTGAGGGTGACGGGGCCGACGATGCCGTCGTCGGGAACGTGGAGGAGTCGCTGGGGGATGATGATGCCCCAGATGCCGCTGGCCCAGACCCAGTCGACGAGGATATCTGCTACGGGCTGGCTTATTATGTCGTCGGCATGCCAGCGGTTCCAGTAGAATTTGCGCAGGATGTCCATTGCGTCGTCCGGTGTGAGGAGGCGGATGTCGTCAATGTCAATCCGGTTGTTGCCGTCTTTGTCGTAGCCGACTTTTCGCCAGGTGGAGATGGTTATGCCCATGTTGGTTGGGCCGCCATGGTCGTCGGGATCTGATACGTAGCCTCCTTCCCATTTGAAGAGTTTGGAGGCGAGGTGGGGGAGATTCGCCATTTTTATTTCAATTTGAAGATTTGGAGAAAATCAATTTGAAGATTTGGAGAAAATCAATTTGAAGATTTGGAGAAAATCAATTTGAAGATTTGGAGAAAATCAATTTGAAGATTTGGAGAAAATCAATTTGAAGATTTGAAAATTTGGAAATTTGAAAATGTTATAAGGTGAGTAGTGAGTAGTGAATAGTGAGTAGTGAGTAGTGAGAGGTGAGTAGTGGACGGGTGAAGGGAAATCAACTTTAGGGGTTGATTTGGAGGACGGTGTCGCGGACATAGAGGAGGGCGAGGATTGTGGGGAAGAAGGCGGTGAATTCGCCGGCGGTGATGGATCTGAGATAGAGGAGGAGGGACATGAGGAACAGGAGCAGGATGCCGAGGATTGAGGTTCGCCAGTTGATGAAGATTCGGGTTTTCATGGGTTTGGGGTTTTAGGTTTAGGGGTTTGGGGTTTGGGGTTTGGGGTTTGGGGTTTGGGGTTTGGGGTTTGGGGTTTGGGGTTTGGGGTTTGGGGTTTGGGGTTTGGGGTTTGGGGTTTGGTCATTAACGGTTTTCAGCGTTTGCGGAAGAGGAGGATGAGTCCGGCGAGGATGGTGATGAGTCCTAAGACGATCCAGGGGATGCGGGGGATCAGGGCGTCGAGGGTGTTGGGTTTGACGAGCCGGATCTTCTCGACTGGGATCTTATGGATGGTGAAGATGGTATCCGGCTTGCATTTGCCCTGGACGTAGAGGGTTTCGTTCTTTGCTATCATGGAGACGGAGAGGCGGCCGGCGTCGAGCCAGACGGTGTCGTGAAGCTGTGTGAGTTGGAATTGGGTGTCGGCTTTTATTCCGGGGATGTAGAGGGTATCCTGTACCAGGATGGTGTCGGGAGTTTGCAACTCCGGGTGGTGTTTCAGGAGTTTTTTGAGGCGGCTTTCTGGGGTGCAGGCGGCGAGAAGCAGGAAAATGGTGAGGAATGTCAGTTTGATTGTTGTTTTCATGGCATTTAATAATTTGAAAATTTGAAAATTTGAAGATTTGGAGAAAATCAATTTGAAAATTTGAAAATTTGAAGATTTGGAGAAAATCAATTTGAAAATTTGAAAATTTGAAGATTTGGAGAAAATCAATTTGAAAATTTGAAAATTTGAAAATTTGAAAATGTCATAAGGTGAGTAGTGAGTAGTGAGTAGTGAGTAGTGAGTAGTGAGTAGTGAGTAGTGAGAGGTGAGAGGTTTGCATTTTAGTCAGGCGCGTTTGAGCCAGTTGGTGATCACGAATTACGAATTACGAATTACGAATTACGGTTGAGATGGTCAATTTGAAAATTTGAAAATTTGAAAATTTGAAAATGTCATAAGGTGAGTAGTGAGTAGTGAGTAGTGAGTAGTGAGTAGTGAGTAGTGAGTAGTGAGTAGTGAGAGGTGAGAGGTTTGCATTTTAGTCAGGCGCGTTTGAGCCAATTTGTGATTTTGGTGATCAGGTTTGGGGTGAGGGGGGGTGGGGCTTGGGTTTGGGGTTTGGCGTTTGGGGTTTGGGGTTTGGATTGGAGTTGGGGGTATTGGTGTTGTTTTGGGTTATGGGAGAAGCCTTTCACGAAGCGGTAGAGGTTGGAGGTGCTGGTGGCGAAGAAGAGTTTGGTTTGGAATTTGGTTTTTTCAAGTGTTTCACTGAGTTGGGTGTCGCTGTCGCCGGATTGGAGGTTCAGGCGCGAGGCAGCATCAGCATAAGGGGACCCGGTGGGGAGGTTGGGGTCGGTGAGGCAGGAGAGTGCAAAGAGCCTTTCGGTCAATGCTTTTATGCTGTGCTGCCACATTGCGGAATATTTGCGCGCCTGGAGGATGGCGTGATATCTCAGGGCGGGATCGGTGATGAGGGTGTTGTCGATGTAACATTCGGCACGGCGGAAGTATCCTGGTTCGTATTCTTCTGTTTTACCGGAAGGTTCCTTATCAATGGAAAGTCCGGAGGTGGTCCTTGCCAGGCGCCAAGCGCGGTGCAGGGAAAGTCTGAAAAGATGTGCTTTATCAGCAGGTTCCAATGTCTTTTGTTCAAGAATGAGGTCGGCGATGACGTTGCCACACAGGAATGAGAGCCAGTTGTTAAAGGTGACCCAGGATTCATGGCCGTCGGCGGAGAGGACCTTTACCCGGGGTTTTCCGGTTCCCGGTTTGCTGTCATTGATGACAGTGCCGTGCAGGATGATGTAGGAAGCTTTGTCGAGCTCGTCGAAGATGTCGTCGAGGAGGTAGTGGAGGGATTGGGTGGTTTGCATGGTTCCTAATAATTTGAAGATTTGGAGAAAATCAATTTGAAAATTTGAAGAAAATCAATTTGAAAATTTGAAAATTTGAAAATTTGAAGATTATCAATTTGAAGATTTGGAGAAAATCAATTTGAAAATTTGAAAATTTGAAGATTTGAAGATTGAAAATCAATTTGAAAATTTGAAAATTTGAAGAATTTCAATTTGAAAATCTTGAAAATTTGAAATTTGAAGATTTGAAGAAAATCAATTTGAAAATTTGAAAATTTGAAGATTTGGAGAAAATCAATTTGAAAATTTGAAAATTTGGAAATTTGGAGATTTGAAAGGTCAGAAGGTCAGGGTGTGGGTCAGGGGGGTGGGGATGTTGTTGTTCATGAAGCAAAATTAAGGCGGAGGGGGAGGGGGAAAAAAGTAACCGTTTGGGGGTTACCCATGGAGGATCAGATGATAAAAATGGTTACCGTTGGATGGAAAGGGGCGTAGTGTGGTAAAAAGCAGAGGTTACCCTATTATCTGATTTTCCTGAAAAAAAGATAAGAAATCACGGGTATGAACCCCAGGGCAAGCCCTGGACCCTAATTCCGCCCCAAGGGGCGGGGTATCATACCCTCCGACTTCATCGGGATTGTTCAACTATCAATTTTAATTCACTATGTTCTTAAAATTGAAGTTTCACGAATAAAAGTTTTAGCGGCTGAGGTGGTCGAGTTTCTTTTCCAAGTAATCAATAGCATCTTTAAAGAGCTTTATCAAAAATTCATAGGATTCGGCCGTGGGTGAAAAGAAGTGCTTGCGCATGGACGCGAATGTGATGGATTCGCAATTCCTGGATTGAACATGTTTTATGAGCCACCGTATGAAGAAAGTATCGTTGCCATCATGCAGGTCGATGATGCCGAATTTATATAAGATCCTGCACAAACAGGCAAGATGAGGAACGGAAGTGGAAAGTCTGATCATGGAATTATCCGACTGCGGATCTGACGGTCCGGGGGCAGGAAGGACACCGGGTGAGTGAATGCTAAGAAAGCCGGGAACCAGGTCGACATGTTGCATAGCTTCATTAAAGGCATCAAGCCATGCCCGGGCGAACATGTCAATACTACGACGGATCCAGTGTGCTGTTTTCAAAGGATGATCCTCTGCGAAGCCTTCCAGCCGGCAATGTGTGAATGACTTGTATACAGGATCGAAGCGTGATCTGGGCGGACCGTCATATTTGATAAAGGATTCATCATCCACGATTGACTCCATTTGCTTGAGCTGCTGGCGGATGTATTCAAGATGCGGATGCCAGAAATCACGGGGGCTACCCTTGAGGGTCATGGAAACAGCGGCGAGAGAAGATCTGACCATGGTATCTATTGCTATCCATAACTCATCCGGAGAGGTGAAACCGCTGACAGAACATGACATTATATCCTGAAAATGATCTTTCCCGGGGGCACTATTCATGATCTGGGGCCGGATGATAATGTTCCTGCTTAGTTCGATGATTGGCCCGAAGTTATCATGGAAGAGGGATAGTAAGGGATCCTGGATATTATAGCCCGGCTGATTGTTTTGGACCGGCTGAATGTTCTGATCTGAATGATTGTTCTGAACTGACTGATTGTTCTGATCTGGCTTATTGGTTTTACCTGGCTTTTTGTTTTTATCTGACTTATTTTTCATAGGATTGGGGCATTAAAAGAGATTTGGCAGTACCTGGGATCACGGGTATAAACCCCAGGGCAAGCCCTGGATTCTAGTTCCGCACCAGAGGGGTGGGGTATTATACCCTCCGACTTCGTCGGGATTGTTCAACTATCAATTTTAATTCACTTCGTTCTTAAAATTTAAGTTTCACGAAAAAAAATAATTGCGCGGCTGTTATTGTAACGACCGCGGGTAAACGGACCGGAAATCTGGTTTAAAAGCTGGGCCCGGATCAGGGGAACAGGTCTATTATGGCGTAATGAGAAAGATCCGGGGTTTATGCTGAAAAGAAACTGACTTCAGACGGAGGCAGAATATTAATATACTTAATGGTCAAGGTGCGGGTGCGTGGCTAAGATAAAGATCAGGATTGAGCTGAGGGTGGTAGAGACCGGGTGAAGGAATGTGGCGGCTTTTCCCTGGGAAAGCATAACGATAATGACTTTTCTCATAGTGTTGAACATTTAGGGTTAGTTTAAATGGATTGATATACTGCCCTTAATCGGATAAAATTAAAAAAGTAATACGTTTTATCAAACTTTTTTTTTCAACAGGGGGAAATTGGAATAAGATATGTTTGCGGGGTGAATATGTAGATTTTGTGTTAAAGGGGTGATATTTTGTTTCTTAAGGATCGTCTGTAAGGTTTTGGCTTGGGGGTGGTTAGAGTATACTCCGGGTATAGACCGGGTATAGTTTAATTATAGAACGCTTATAGAACGCTTATACAACGCTTATAGGACGCGTATAGGAAGTTTATGTAATTGGCACATGCAGTCAAAAGTCAAAAGTCCAAGGTCACAGAGTAAATTACGAATTACGAATTACGAATTACGAATTACGGTTGAGATGATCAATTTGAAGATAATCAATTTGAAGATTTGAAAATTTGGAAATTTGGAAATGGAGAAGCCTTTCAGGCTTCTATGTGAATAACCTCGGGTGAAACCCGGGGAAGCCTTGGCTGGCGCGCGTTTGTAACGCGTGCCGACTCACTGCTCGTTTTTAACGAGCAAAATATTAACCTTTGCTTTCTTTTGTCCTCAGGCCGGACGGGCCTCATAGCCGCAACGCGGCTGCGGCTATTTTGTTACTTTCTTTTGCTACCACAGCCCCTCCCCTGACCCCTCCCCATTCGGGGCGGGGAAAAGGTGATCTACAATGGTGGATCTTCGTCACTCGCTAAATTTCGGGAACTCGGCGCTTCGCGCCTCAGACAGCCCGAAATTCTTAACGCTCGTTTCTCGATTTTATTAACGCAAATTTTATGATGCGGATCAAAAAAGTGAGTAGTGAGTAGTGAGTAGTGAGAGGAGTGAGGAGTGAGGAGTGAGGAGTGAGGATTGAATTTGGGGATTTGAAAGGGGAGAGGTAAGGATTAAAATATTTTTTATTGTTAATAGCCTAACAAAGGCAACTATTGTTGGAATATAGTGTCTTAAATGTGTGAGGGATAGAGGATGAAGGGTAAAAGGAAAAAAAATTTATAAATAAGAATGGTTCTAAACAATAATTTATCGTAGTATGCGTTTGGGTTCACTATCTTCACTAAAATCAATGGGATGTGAAGGGTGAGGGTTAGGTGAAGGGTGATTGGTCAGGTGCAAGATTAGTGGGGTAAAAGTACCGGGTAATGAATAAAGGGGTAAGGATGATGGTTTAGATTTAAAGAAATGAAACCCTGAATCGTGAAATTCAGTATAACATGCCGGTACTTGTGTTAGGTATTATATTTTTTAATTAATTGATTTGCAGAATATGGAAAGAATTACTAAATATTTTTGGTTTGGTTTGATCATATTTATTGTGGTTTTAACCGGTTTGGCCGGGTGTTCGAAGAAGAAAGTATGGCCGACTTATACTATTCCGCAGGATCTGAAGGATTGCCTGGTATTCAATACGGGGAGTTATTGGGTCTACCATTATGAAAATAACGGAGATCCTGACAGTACGTATGTAACGGTCAATCCTATAATAACTTATTCGGGCGAGGGATATCCTGGGGAAAGATCGGCGCTGGAGCGGAATAAGATCTCTTATAATGCATCCCTGATCGATTCAATAATTGTTTTACAGGACACTTATTTGGTATATTTTGGGAACGGGGCGATTTTTGCGGGGTCGGAGTCGTCTACTTTCACGCCGGGGTATATTTCAGTTACCGGATCGCGTGATACACTGAGAAATATTGCTTTTCTTGATTCAGCGACTATCAATGGCAATGTTTTTCATAATATTTATGTCTCTCAATATTCCACGCCAACATTACAATATTTTCCTGACGTCTGTACGGCTTATTTTGTCAAGAATGTGGGGCTGGTGAAGTTCAATCATCGGAACAGCACTACGAATGAGACGTGGAGTTTGATGAGGTACAAGGTGGTTCAATAAGTCACAGGGTCACAAAAAATTTGAAAATTTGAAAATTTGAAAATTTGAAGATGATCAATTTGAAGATAATCAATTTGAAGATTTGAAAATTTGGAAATTTGAAGATGATCAATTTGAAGATAATCAATTTGAAGATTTGAAAATTTGGAAATTTGAAGATGATCAATTTGAAGATTTGTTACTTTCTTTTATTGCCACAGCCCCTCCCCTGGCCCCTCCCCATTCGGGGCGGGGAAGTAGTGAGAGGTGAAAGTCGTGACGCGTGACATTTGTTACTTTCTTTTGCTGCCACAGCCCCTCCCCTGGCCCCTCCCCATTCGGGGCGGGGAAGAAGTGAGAGGTGAAAGTCGTGACGCGTGACATTTGTTACTTTCTTTTGCTGCCACAGCCCCTCCCCTGGCCCCTCCCCATTCGGGGCGGGGAAGTAGTGAGAGGTGAAAGTCGTGACGCGTGACATTTGTTACTTTCTTTTGCTGCCACAGCCCCTCCCCTGGCCCCTCCCCATTCGGGGCGGGGAAGTAGTGAGAGGTGAAAGTCGTGACGCGTGACATTTGTTACTTTCTTTTGCTGCCACAGCCCCTCCCCTGGCCCCTCCCCATTCGGGGCGGGGAAGTAGTGAGAGGTGAAAGTCGTGACGCGTGACATTTGTTACTTTCTTTTGCTGCCACAGCCCCTCCCCTGGCCCCTCCCCATTCGGGGCGGGGAAGTAGTGAGTAGTGAAGATCGTGACGCGTGCCGACTCACTGCTCGTTTTTAACAAGCAAAATATTTTCCTTTTAACTATATTACTTTTTTGCTTAAACCGGATTAAGGGTAATATTTACTTACTTTTTGGGGCTTTCAAAAAAACTCAAATTTTTATAAACGGAAGTATTATGAATTGCCCCAGCCTTCAGGCTGGGGGGGCAGGGGGGTACTCAAAAACAGGGCTTTAGCCCAAAATTCTTTACACCTCCCGGCCAAAAGGTTGGGGTAGTTCAATCCCCCTCAATTTTTTGACCGGGGCAATTCGTAACGTGTTTTGATTTAAGGATAAGCAAAACCACAACGGGATAAAACTGATAATCCAGGAGGCAAGGCAACGTTAGGGTTGATTGGTTGTCTTTTAAAAAATAATAACAAATTATTTTGCAGTTGAGGAGGTTAGGTGGTTTTTATATTTTTCATGAAAAATTAATCCTGTTTTTCTTGCTTTTTCAAAATATTGAGTATTTTTGTTACTCGTTCTACTAAATCATATGATTTTGGAGAATTGTCTACTCAGGTATGTTAGTCTTTTAAGATCAGGGAGAGAGCAATATTTAGCGCTTTTCGTGGCTTTTTAATCATATACGACGAACCCGGACCTTTTTTGGTCAGGGTTCGTTTTTTTTTGGCAATTTAGAGCTAAGTCACATTCAGAGATGGGAGTGACAGGGCGAAGCCGTTGAAGGAGGTCACAGAGTCACAAGGTAACAAGGTCACAGAGTAAATTACGAATTACGAATTACGAATTACGAATTACGAATTACAGTTGAGATGATCAATTTGGAGATGTTCAATTTGAAGATTTGAAAATTTGGAGATTTGAAAATTAAGAAGCCTGAAAGGCTTCTATGTGAATAACCCCGGGTGAAGCCCGGGGAAGGAAGGCGCCTCCACGATGCACAACCCTGGAGGGGTTGAATTTGGAGATTTTAAAGGGTTGTAGGGGTTCAAGTTTAAAGTGTCAAGGACATAGGTTAGTATGCTGGACACGTTAATTACGAGTAAGACGAGGATCAAGCTGCTGTTGCGGTTTTTTTTGAACAGCAGTTCGAAGTCGTATTTGAGGAACCTGGAGACGGAGTTTGATGAGTCGACGAATTCGATCAGGTTGGAGCTAAACCGGTTTGAGAAAGCCGGTTTGCTTGTTTCAGGGAAGGAGCAGAACCGGAAGGTTTACCAGGCGAATACCAATCATCCGCTGTTTCCGGATATCAATAATATCCTGCGGAAGTATGTGGGGTTCGACCAGATCGTCGATAAGGTGCTGGGGCACCTGGGATCGGTGAGGAGGGCCTATATCACGGGAGATCTTGCAAAAGGGATGGATGCAAGGGAGATTAATTTGTTCCTTATCGGAACTGAACTGGACCTTACGTATCTTGATCACCTGGTCAACAAGACACAGGATCTTATTAACCGCAATATAGTCTGTACACTGCTTTGTGAGGCGGAGGAAGGTCAGTTTCTTAAGGCTAACCCTGATGCGTTTATTATTTGGAAGGGGAATGGGAAGGAGTGACATGTGACATTTGTTACTTTCTTTTACTGCCACAGCCCCTCCCCTGACCCCTCCCCATTCGGGGCGGGGAAGTAGTGAGTAGTGAATAGTGAGTAGTGAGTAGTGAGTAGTGAGAGTTCACGGCTCACGGTTCATAGGATGAGGAGGAATAGGAAAATTATCAGATTATGGCAAAGATAGCTTTGATATCCGGGATTACGGGACAGGATGGATCGTATCTGACGGAGCTGCTGCTGGAGAAGGGGTATATTGTTCATGGAATCATCCGCAGGTCGAGCAGCTTTAATACCCGCAGGATCGATCATCTTTATTGTGATGATCAGATACTTGATAAAAAACTGTTCCTGCATTATGGGGATCTTACGGATTCGTCGAACCTTAACAGGATCATCGAGAAAGTTCACCCGGATGAGATCTATAATCTCGGGGCGCAGTCGCACGTGCAGGTTTCATTCGAGGTGCCGGAATATACGGCTGAGGTTGACGGGGTGGGGACGCTTCGCTTTCTCGATGCGATCAGGGAGACAGGCGTTGAGACAAGGTTTTACCAGGCAAGCACATCTGAGTTATACGGGCTGGCCCGTGAGACGCCGCAGACAGAGACTACTCCTTTTTATCCCCGGAGTCCTTATGGCGCTGCAAAGCTTTATGCCTACTGGGTGACGGTGAATTACCGTGAGGCCTATCACTTGTTTGCCTGTAACGGGATATTATTTAACCATGAGTCGGAAAGAAGGGGGAAGACATTTGTGACGAGGAAGATAAGCGTTTCCGCGGCGAAGATCGCAGCGGGGTTACCTGAGGTGTTGTTGCTGGGCAACCTGGATGCGAGGAGGGACTGGGGCTATGCGCCGGAGTATGTGGAAGGTATGTGGAGGATGCTCCAGGCGGATGAACCGGGGGATTATATATTGGCGACGGGTGAGGCGCATTCTGTGAGGGAGTTTGTTGAGGAGGCATTTCGGGTGCTTGACCTGGAGGTGGAGTGGAGGGGACGGGGTAAGGATGAGGTTGGGGTATTAAAGGGTACCGGTAAAACAGTGGTGGCTATCGATCCGAGGTATTATAGACCGACAGAGGTTGATTTTCTTCTCGGGAATGCTGGCAAAGCGAGGTCCGTCTTTAGGGTGGACAGCGAAGGTTACATTTAAGGAATTGGTCAGGATTATGGTAATTGCGGATTTTGGGAAGATAAGAAAAGTGATAAAGTGAGGTAGTGAGGAAGTGAGGAAGTGATAAAGTGAGGTAGTGAGGAAGTGAGGAAGTGAGGAAGTGACAATGTGAGGAAGTGATAAATTAGAATTTTGGACTTTAAAGTTGAAACCTTGAATTATAGAAGATGAATACCCAACCAGACATTGGTGAAATAATCTTATATCAGCCGGATGATAAATCAATACAACTTGAAGTACGCATTGATGAGGAAACTGTATGGTTATCGCAAAGCCAAATGGTTGAGCTTTTCAAGTCTACAAAGCAAAATGTAAGTTTGCATATCAGCAATATATTTAAGGAAGATGAATTAAACCCTTCTTCAACTGTCAAGGAATACTTGACAGTTCAAATGGAAGGAACAAGAAAAATTAAGCGAAAGATAACCGTTTATAATCTTGATGTCATTATATCTGTAGGATACCGGGTTAAATCTCAGCGTGGTACGCAATTCCGGATTTGGGCCAACCAGGTATTGAAAAATTATTTACTGAAGGGATATGTTCTGAACCAGCGTGTCGACAAGATTGAAAAAAAGGTGCTGGATCATGATCAAAAATTTGACTTGCTAATAAAGACAAACCTATTGCCAAATGAAGGGATTTTTTATGACGGGCAAATTTTTGATGCATATCAGTTTGCATCTGATTTAATCAAATCTGCAAGCAAATCAATTGTTGTAATTGACAACTATGTGGATGAAAGCGTATTGACATTGCTTTCGAAAAGAGCTATTGGAGTGACGGCTGTGATATATACTGCCGCAGTTTCAAAACAACTGGCATTAGATCTGAAACGGTTTAATGACCAATACCCCATAATTGATGTGAAAAAATTTAACAAGTCGCACGACCGTTTCCTGATCATTGACAATTCTGCAATTTATCACATTGGGGCTTCATTAAAGGATCGATGAAGTGATGAAGTGATGAAGTGACAAAGTGATAAAGTGATGAAGTGATGAAGTGATGAAGTGATGAAGTGATGAAGTGATGAAGTGATGAAGTGATGAAGTGATGAAGTGATGAAGTGATGAAGTGATGAAGTGATGAAGTGATGAAGTGATGAAGTGATGAAGTGATGAAGTGATGAAGTGATGAAGTGATGAAGTGATAAAGTGATAAAGTTATAGGAAAATGGTGAAAACTCATAAGGATCTTGAAGTCTGGAAGGTATCGGTAGAATTTGTTACTGAGCTGTATTTACTTACGAATACATTTCCCAAATCAGAACTGTTCGGTCTTACCAGCCAGATAAGGAGAGCAGCAATATCAATTCCATCGAATATTGCAGAAGGCGCTGCCCGAAAGAATACCAGGGAATTCATTCAGTTTCTATATATATCTCTTGGTTCGTTATCCGAAATTGAAACCCAAATTATAATTGCAAAAAACATAAACTATGTAAATGACATTCAACAAACAACAAGTAAAATTCAATTTATACGTATTCTGCTAACCCGTTTAATTAAATCATTGGGAAACCGGTTAAAACCACGGGTATGAACCCCAGGGCAAGCCCTGAACCCTAATTCGGCCCCAAGGTGCGGGGTATCATACCCTCCGACTTCGTCGGGATTGAGCCGACGGCGCAGGTTCAACTATCAATTTTAATTCACTATGTTCTTAAAATTGAAGTTTCACGAATAAATAAATAACCACCTTAATTCATCACTGCATTATTTTTTCATGGAAAAATCTTCTAAAATCTACGTTGCCGGGAATATGGGGATGGTGGGGTCGGCAATTGTCAGGAAGCTGAGGGCTGAAGGGTATGACAACCTTGTGTTCACCCCGTATCCGGAGTATGACCTTATCAACCAGCAGCAGGTCTCAGATTTCTTTGCGAAGGAGAAGCCCGACTATGTCATCATCGCTGCTGCGAAGGTGGGCGGCATAATGGCCAATAACACTTACCGTGCTCAATTCATTTATGAGAACCTGATGATCGAGAGCAACCTGATCCATCATAGTTTTATAAGCGGTGTCAAAAAATTATTGTTCCTGGGAAGTTCCTGCATCTATCCCCGGGAGTGTCCCCAGCCGATCAAGGAAGAATATCTTCTCACCGGCCTCCTCGAGCAGACCAATGAACCTTATGCCATTGCGAAGATCGCGGGAATAAAGTTATGCGAGAATTATTACCGTCAGTATGGATGCAACTTCATTTCAGTCATGCCAACAAATCTTTATGGTCCTAATGACAATTATAACCTCGAGACGTCGCATGTTCTGCCGGCTCTTAATCCGCAAGATGCACCTTGGCCATTGCCTCGAAACAAACAATATGGGAGTCAATCAGGAAAGACCTTAACTAAAGGGCGATTGAAGGGGTCAATGGCGAAGAAACGGAGGAGGAGATAATTCGTGTACTTGAAGTAAATATGGTATTAATTACGAATTACGAATTACGAATTACGCTTTAGATTCTTCAATTACGAATTACGAAACTGAGCGACAGGTTTCAGTTACTTTATGGGGGACGGGGAATGTTTATCGTGAGTTCCTGCATGTGGATGATATGGCGGATGCGTGTTATTTTCTGATGGAGAAGCTGGATGCGGCGACGCTTTATGATGATCTGAAGATCACGCATATCAATATCGGGACGGGGGTTGATCTGACAATTCGTGACCTGGCTTTTATGGTGAAAGGGGTTGCAGGGTTTGAAGGAAATATTGAATGGAATAGTAATATGCCGGACGGCACTTACAGGAAATTGCTTGATGTAAGCAGATTGAAGTCGTTGGGATGGAAGGAAAAGATCAGCCTGGAGGAGGGAATAAGAGAAGTCTACACAAAATACATCAGATAACAGGATCTCTAAAGTCATGATGGAGAACATTTCAGAAGAATACGAATACACATTAACCCCGAGGGATAGATTATTTGATCTGCGGTTAAAGGAGGTATGGCAATACCGGGACCTTTTGATGCTTTTTGTTTACAGGGATTTCGTGACCTTTTACAAGCAAACCATCCTTGGACCGCTCTGGTTCTTCATTCAACCATTTCTTACATCAATAGTTTTTACAGTCATTTTTGGGAATGTAGCCAAATTGCCTACGGACGGTCTTCCGCCGATGCTGTTCTATCTTGCAGGTGTAACCTCATGGAATTATTTTGCCGAATGTTTCAGGAAAACTTCTAATACATTCACCCAAAATGCCGGCATTTTCGGGAAAGTTTTTTTTCCAAGGGTAGTTACTCCATTGTCCGTGACAATAAGCAACCTGATCACTTTTGGAATACAGTTCTTACTTTTCTTAATGTTCCTGGTATTTTTTCTGCTTAAAGGTTCACTTATCCATCCAAATATATTTATCCTGTTGTTTCCTGTTCTTATTATCCTTATGGGTGTGATGGGACTTGGGTTCGGGATGCTGGTTTCGGCCTGGACGACCAAATACCGGGATCTGCAGTTCCTTGTACAATTTGGGATTCAATTATTAATGTATGCGACACCTGTTATTTATCCTATCTCTGCAATTCCGGCTAAATATCATTGGATCATTATGGCAAACCCGATGACGTCGATCATTGAGACGTTCCGATACTGCATTCCTGGGGGCGGGGACGTTTTCCTGGCATGGGCTTCTTTACTCAACGGTCTTTACCATTGTTATCTTCCTGCTTGGACTTATCATATTTAACCGGACGGAGAAGAATTTTATGGACGTGGTTTAGTTTCAGGGTTTCACGTTTCAGGGTTTCAGGGTTTCAGGGTTTCAGGGTTTCAGGGTTTCAGGGTTTCAGGGTTTCAGGGTTTCAGGGTTTCAGGGTTTCAGGGTTTCAGGGTTTCAAGTTTCAGGGTTTCAGGGTTTCAAGTTTCAAGTTTCAGGGTTTCACGTTTCAGGGTTTCAGGGTTTCAAGTTTCAAGTTTCAGGGTTTCAAGTTTCAAGTTTCAGGGTTTCAAGTTTCAGGGTTTCAGGGTTTCAGGGTTTCAAGTTTCAGGGTTTCAAGTTTCAAGTTTCAGGGTTTCAAGTTTCAAGTTTCAGGGTTTCAAGTTTCAAGTTTCAGGGTTTCAAGTTTCAGGGTTTCAGGGTTTCAGGGTTTCAAGTTTCAGGGTTTCAGAGTTTCAGAGTTTCAGGGTTGGTTTTACATTTGAGATATGACGATTAAGAGGTTTGAGGATTTGGTGGTATGGAAGAATGCGAGGGAGTTGTGTAAGAAGATATATGATATTTCCAGAGTTTCTGGTCTTGGGAAGGATTTTTGTTTGAAGGATCAAATATTTAGGTCAAGTGGTTCTGTAATGGATAATATTGCAGAAGGTTTTGAACGTGATGGTAAAAAGGAATTCCTTAACTTCCTGCATATTGCAAAAGGATCTTTAGGCGAAACACGCTCCCAGATTCATCGCACCTTCGATTTGAAATACATTGAAAAGATAAAATATGATGAACTAATAAACGATTGTCTGAACCTCTCAGGTAAACTCTCAAAATTTATAAAATACCTCAAAGAATCCGAATTCCAAGGTCTCAAAAAACGCTAACACAGAAACACTGAAATTGAAACCTGAAACGTGAAACCCATCATCAAAATCGACTCCCTCTCCAAACTCTACCGCCTCGGTACGATAGGGACGGGGACGTTGAGCCATGATCTTAACCGGTGGTGGAGTGTGAACATCCGGGGAAAGGAAGATCCGTACCTGAAGATCGGGGAGACGAATGACCGGAATAAGAAGGGGGAAAGCGAATATATATGGGCGCTGAAGGATATCAACCTGGAGGTGATGCCAGGGGAGGTGCTGGGGATTATCGGGAAGAACGGGGCAGGGAAATCCACTTTATTGAAGATCCTTTCGAAAGTTACGGGTCCCACAACCGGTTCGATCCATTATAACGGACGTATCGGTTCACTGCTTGAGGTTGGTACCGGCTTTCATGGTGAGATGACCGGGAGGGAGAATATCTTTCTGAATGGCGCGATACTGGGTATGACCAAGGCTGAAATCCGCAAGAAACTGGATGAGATCATTGATTTCAGCGGATGTGAACGATATATTGATACACCGGTAAAACGATATTCATCTGGGATGATGGTGCGACTGGGTTTTGCCGTTGCTGCTCACCTTGAGCCAGAAATATTAGTCGTGGACGAAGTGCTTATCCGTTGGTGATGCTGAATTCCAAAAAAAAGCGATCGGGAAGATGCAGGATGTTAGCCGTGATGACGGCAGGACAGTATTGTTTGTGAGCCATAATATGACTGCTGTCAAAAATCTATGTTTGACATGCATTTTGTTAGAAAAAGGGACTCTTGTGAAAAAAGGAGATGCAAGTTCTATAATTGAACTCTATCTTAAAGATGATAAAAGATCAGAAAATTGTTTTTATCCTAAAAATTCTTTTGTTAAAAAAATTGCTGCTATTCAAGAAGGTGATAAAATTATTTTTTCATTAATATATGATAGTAAAGAATACATTAAACAACCAAATTTTGGGTTTGTTTTATATGACAATTATGATAACCCATTATTTGGGACTAATGCTATTATGAATGGAATTATTGATTTTGGTGAACCAAAAAATAAGGGGGAAGTCATTGTTACCATTTCATCTCCATATTTGGTTGACGGAAAATACCCCATTTCGATATGGTTTGGCGATGGTAAAAATTATGAGAGACAACATTTTAATAAAGAAAAATGTGTTTATCTTAATATTTCAAATATGAATAATTCATTCATTGAAAAAGTACCAACAGTTCATGGCCCACTAATCCCTATTTGCAAATGGGAGTTTCTATAAATATTAAAAACATAGTCATGAAAGAGATATATGTTCACAACGAGGAAATCCACAATTTAATAGATCCTGAAATTATTATACCAGAAATATTAAGGCTTATTCAAATAAAAAGTGTCATTGATTTTGGATGTGGAATTGGTACCTTCCTGAAAGTATGTAAGTTATATTGTGTAGAGGAAGTAATGGGAGTTGATGGCCCATGGGTAGATAAAAATTTATTATTAAAGAATATAAACATTGAAGAGTTCACCGAGGCAAATTTAATTGAAGAATTCCTGCCAAAGTCTAAATTTGATTTAGCAATTTGTCTGGAAGTAGCAGAGCACATACCTGAAAATTCTGCTGATTTATTTATAAAAAATTTAGTGAGTTGCAGTGATGTTATTCTCTTCTCTGCTGCGATTCCTGGACAAATTGGTCAAAATCATATTAATGAACAATGGCCAAATTACTGGGTAGAAAAGTTTGATTATTTCAATTATTCAATTTATGATATAATCCGACCATTATTTTGGGAGAATGAAAAATTGTCAATTTGGTATAGGCAAAATATGTTTCTTTTTATCAAGAATGGGAAAGAAATATTGATAGACAATATTGAAAAATTTCCACAAAATAAAATTATTAACATTGTGCATCCAAATTACTTTTTAGGGAAAGTAGTCCAAATAGAAGAACTTAAAGAAAAGATAATTATATATGAAAAAGAAATTGAAGATGTAAAAAAAGGACACGCTTCGTTATTGTTTTATTTAAAGATAATAACAAAATACTTTCTAAGAAAAATAAGAATTTACAATAAATAGGACATTAGTCTATTTCACGTCCTAGTCAATGAAATGGGTTCATAATATTATGATAATGTTAAAGAATATTATTATAAAATCTTATATAATCTTTTACACCACAAAACTTTTAATAAGAAAAATTATTAATGGTAAAAATGATGAGATTATAATTCATTTGTATACATTGTGTTGGAATGAAGAGAAGTTGTTACCCTTTTTCATAGATCATTATTATGACTTTACTCAAAAAATCACAGTCTATGATAACTATTCAACCGATAAATCTGAACAAATTTTGGATCAATACGAAAAAGTAGACGTGGTAAAATATGATTCGAACGGAGAACTTAATGATATTTTATATTTGGAGATTAAGAATAACGCCTGGAAAAGATCACGAGGGAAAGCAGATTTTGTCATAGTTTGTGATGTTGATGAATTTCTTTATTCAAATAATTTATTTGAAACATTTAGATATTTAAAGAAAAATAATTTTACAATTATAAAACCCAATGGCTTCCAAATGGTAAGCGATACCTTTCCAGAGCATAAAAGGGGAAGAAAGTTAACAGATATTGTAAAAACGGGATTTTCAGATAATAAATGGCTCTCAAAGAGTATTTTATTTGATCCAAACAGAATTCTTGAAATAAATTATTTGCCCGGGGCTCACGAATGTAATCCAAAAGGATATGTAAAAATGTTTATTTCAGATGATTTAAAAATGTTACATTACAAAGACCTTAGCCTGGAGTATTTACTTAACAGGAAGAAAGAATATGCAAAAAGATTATCTAAGATTAATATTGAAAAAGGCTGGGCAACATATTATTTGGATGACGAGATGAAGACAATAGAAATTTTTAAAGCTCGGATCAGACAAGCAACACAAATCATATAAGCAAACTGATTTTATAGAGGCATAAACTAAATA
>CAVYJI010000020.1:0-38190 GCA_963768805.1 uncultured Bacteroidales bacterium
TTCTTCCTGGTCTCTTTTATCACGGCCTTTGCATACATTTCCCCGGTTACCCAGCAAGGTTAAGATATTCCGAATAAGAAATGAGAAGACTTGCAAGGGTAAGGGACGAGTTCACAAAGGGCAGTAACGCCCAGGCCCTGCAACATGTTAATTTACTGATAAATGAGTATCCCGGATATTTGGATGCTTATGTTTTAAGAGGTGATATAAACGCTAATCCCCGGGCGTGTCAAAAACCAGCACTTGATCATTATAATTTTGTACTGAATAATCATCCGGTGACCGCGCAAAAGTGGGCTGTTATTGGGCAATGGCTTCTGTATATGATAACTATTTCCACGATAAGCCCCATGCGATCAGTTTGTATACGACCTATATTGATACTGAATTGAAAGATGGAAATAAGAACAAGCAGGGGCAAGGCATTTCTTCAGGGGAAGCTTGAAAATGAAGTGGGAGATAAGGCGGGTTATCAAGAGACCTGAAAAAAGGTGCAGCGCTGGGGGATGACGAGTGTAAGAATGTGCTTGAAATGAAATAAATAAGCGGGGAATAAAATCAAGTCATTTTCCCGACAAGCTTTGCAACTTTCTTTAAATAAAAAAACCGGCATTTTTGCCGGTATTTCATTGGTCAGTGCGACAAGACTCGAACTTCAGACCTACAGACACTCCGATCAGGAAATGCTAGCCAATTGAATGGTTTTGTCTGATAATCCATGATTTCACCCGCATTGCAATTTTCCAGGATTTTAGTTTATTCTCCAAGTCAAAGCCTCATTTTTTATTGCAAATTTGAATAATCAATACATTTCCAAGGATTTCCATTTTTCGTCTAATTACTTGCCCTCTATTGTGGTAAGCTAATCTCTTTTCAGGGTCAGTGGTCTGTCCAATATATAATTTTCCAGTTGATCAGATTCAAGTATATACACGAAATATTCAATATCGTTCGTGGTCTGTTATAATGTTAGTCCAGTAAAAGTAAAGAATTTACTTAAATCGACTATCCGCCACCATAGGAGGTGGTTTTTCGCCGATTTGTGGCTTCGCCACCGCAAACTTTGCTTGTGATAAACCATCCATTATCAGAAAAAATGTTATAAATTTTCGGTTATCGGGGATAACCAAGTTGGCTAGCGTACTTGCATGGGGTGCAAGGGTCGGAAGTTCGAGTCTTCTCGCCCCGACAAAAAGCAGTGATAAACTGCTTTTTTTAATATGTATACAACTTATTTCTATTTAGCCATTCAACAAAACGCTTTTATTCAGGACAATGTGAAGATCTTGATATTCGTCTAGCTCAACATAATTCCGGAAGAAATAAATCGATAAGGTTTTGAATTCATTGGATTCCAGTATATTCATAAAATCATCAACCACGTTCTGACGCCGTTTTACTTGTGAATGCCATTAAGAAACGAGGGGCAAAACGATTTCTCTTTGATCACAATATTCAAATTGGCTAGCGTTTCCGACACGGAGTGTCGGGAGGGTCGGAAGTTCGAGTCTTCTCGCCCCGACAAAAAGCAGTGATGAGTTGTTTTTTTTTTAATATGTATACAACTTATATTCTATATAGCTATTCAACGAAGCGCTTTTATTGAGGACAATGTGAAGATCTTGATATTCGTCTAGTTCAACATAATTCCGGAAGAAATAAATCGACAGGGGTTTGGAATTCCTTGGATTCCAGTATATTCAGAAAATCATCAAACACATTCTAACGCCGTTTTACTTGTGAATGGCATTAAGAAACGAGGGGCAAAACGATTTCTCTTTGATCACAATATTCAAATTGGCTAGCCCATCCGACACGGAGTGTCGGGAGGGTCGGAAGTTCGAGTTTCTCGCCCCGACAAAAAGCAGTGATAAACTGCTTTTTTTAATATGTATACAACTTATTTTCTATTTAGCCATTCAACAAAACGCTTTTATTCAGGACAATGTGAAGATCTTGATATTCGTCTAGCTCAACATAATTCCGGAAGAAATAAATCGACAGGGGTTTGGAATTCCTTGGATTCCAGTATATTCAGAAAATCATCAAACACATTCTAACGCCGTTTTACTTGTGAATGGCATTAAGAAACGAGGGGCAAAACGATTTCTCTTTGATCACAATATTCAAATTGGCTAGCGTATCCCGACACGGAGTGTCGGGAGGGTCGGAAGTTCGAGTCTTCTCGCCCCGACAAAAAGAGGCTTTCTCAAAGATCTGAGTCAGTCTCTTTTTTTAGAACAATAATTTGTTCATTCTTCAAAACCCTGCCTTAAAATGTTATCAGCTTATCGCACCACCGGATGATGTCATACAGGTCGCTCAGGGAGGATATAGGACAGGCCTTCGATCCCTGTAAGTTCCTGCTGGCCATGCAGGTACCACAGGCAAAGATCCGACCTCCATTATCCAGGAAATCCTTTAACCTGTCGCCTACATCATAGTCCTTTGTCGATAGGCTCCTGATCTCGACCCCCTTACCCATCAGGAAAACCGAAACCGAATCTTTCTCTGAAAGGGAATAGTTGGCAATCCGAAGGGCATTCCAGACGGTCTCCGGATCGTTGGAGTAAATGACGATGCCAAGCCTGACCGGCTTCTTTGCTTCATTTGCTTTTGTACCTCCGCAACCTGACGGGGTCTGGGATTGGACAAAGGGCGATAATAGCCCGAAAAAGAGGATAAAAATGAGGAACCTTTTCATTTGACTTTTTTTAAGACGTTATTCTTATTCAAATATGCAGATGGATTTTAATGTAAAGTTATTAAGATATTACTTGCATTTACTTTAAAAACATTTATCTTTGAAAGGCCATTCTTAACCACTGCAATGAGCATCAGCAAAGAGTACCTTAAGGATACAGGACACTGCCGGGTCAAATTTATTCTGCCGGCATGGATCTTCGGCTGCAGGAAAAAAGCATGTGTTGTCGGTGATTTTAACAACTGGGAAAAGGACAGGACCATTCTGAGGCTGCAGAAGAACGGCATCTGGGCTGCATCCGTCGACCTTCAGATCGGGAAAGAATACCAGTTCCGCTACTTTATAGATGACAAGCGATGGGAAAATGACGATGAGGCAGACAGCCAGATAGCTTCGCCTTTTCCGGGAACAAAAAACTCGGTCATCATATTATAATTGATCAATAAAAAAATCACAGAAAAATCACAGAAAAAGATCAGAATTACTACAGAATAAATTTTTACTTTTGTGTTCAATCTTTAATCAGTAAACAACTTAATCAGCAAACAAAATGAAAAAACTTGCATTGATCGTTACAGCCGCAATGTTGATCGTTGCCGGTTGCGGGCCAAGCGCCAAAGAAAAAGAAGCTAAAAGAATTGCCGACTCTACAAGGGTTGCAGATTCAATAGCAATGGTAATGGCTAAACAGAAAAGAATGGCCGACTCTATTGCCAATGTAGCTGCACAGAAGAAGATCGCCGATTCAATCGCACACCAGGATTCCATCAAGAAACACCTGATCAAGAAAGCAAAAGCTCCGGCAAAGCCGAAACCTGCTCCCGCTCACAAAGCTCACAAAAAATAAGCCTTCTTAAATGATCAGTTTAATAAAAAACCCCGCTGAAATGCGGGGTTTTTTTTGCTATGCATAAAACAATACAACAGATCACCTCATTTGTCCTCCCTGTCACGGTGCTGATCATCATTCCCCTCTGCATCGAAAAGAATATATCTGTAAAACATGTTTCAGCACTGGTGGCAGGGATCATTATCATGATCATGGGACTTGCCCTTATGACTGTGACCATCATGAGCTTCATAAAGATCGGAAGAGGCACCCTGGCCCCCTGGAGCCCCACGAAAAAACTGGTCACGACAGGGATCTATGCATATGTCAGGAACCCGATGATCCTGGGAGTCCTTATTGTTCTTATAGGAGAAGCAGTCGCCATATCATCGCGGAATATCCTGGTACTAGCAGTGATCTTCTTCATTGTCAATAATATATGGTTCCTGTTATATGAAGAGCATGTCCTCAGCAGAAGGTTCGGGGATGAGTATAAGGAATACAGGAAGAACGTCCCCATGTGGATGCCAAGGCCGACACCATATAAACCCGACCGGCGACCTGGTCCTGAACTGCAAAAAAACAAATGACACCCTATGAAGCCAACAGGGAAAAAAGCAATAGAACAGGAGGAGAAGAGGAATAAAAGGACCAGGCGTCTCTATGCCGGTCTCCTCGGAGGGATCATCATCCTTGCATTCCTTCTTTACCGCAATTCATTGTCCAACGAGGTGCTTCATTTCGACGACATGGAATACTTCGCCGCCCATCCGGACGTCACCCACCTCTCCTGGCAAAGTATCCGTGAATTCTTTTCATCTTATTACCTCCTGATGTACCAGCCCCTGCCGGTACTGACCCTTTCGATCAACTATTCTGTCTCGGGCATGAACCCTCTCCCCATGCACCTTTTCAACCTCCTCTTCCACCTCATCAATATATTCCTTGTCTTCAGGTTTACCAGGATCCTCACAGACAACCGGCCGGTTGCCCTGGCAGTTGCCTTCCTCTTCGCCATCCACCCGATGAATGTGGAAGCCGTCTCATGGATATCGGCCCGCAGCAGCGGGATGTACACCTGCTTCTATCTGCTGGCGCTGATCTTTTACCTCCGGTATGTCCGTAAAGATTTTAAGGTCAAACTCTTTCTTATCACCCTCCTGTTCTTCATCCTGTCACTATTTTCAAAATCGCAGGCGGTGACGCTGCCCCTTGTGCTTATCCTTATCGACTGGCTTTCAGGGCGGAAACTGCTTTCCCGCAGGGTGATCATTGAAAAAGTCCCCTTCCTGGCCCTAAGTCTCCTGTTTGCGTGGATCACGATCCATAATCCTGAGGAGAGCAATATCGCCATGAGGGGGATGCTCGCAAACTATTCCCCGCTGGATGATCTTTTCATGGTCTGCTGGTCATTCAGCTTCTACATCGTGAAGTTCTTTGTCCCCGTGGGCCTCTGCGGGGCCTATGTCTTCCCACCCAAAGCGGGATCCATGCTGCCGCCTGAGTATTATCTATCACCCATTTTGCTTGTTGCAGTCGGGCTGTTCCTTTACAGGTTCCGCAGGAACAGGATGCTGATCGCAGGGTTCCTCCTGTTCATCGCCACCATCTTTATCAACATCCAGGTGATCCCTTCACGGCTGGTCATCGTAGCCGATCGCTACGGCTATTTCCCATACCTGGGACTGATGATCATGATGGCGGCATATATCCGCAGCCTCGCTGAAAAATACCCCGGCACGTTCCACAAATACAGGACAGCAGGACTGGTTTTCCTTATATGCTATGGGATATTCTTCTCAGCAACACTTTATGCGAGGAATGAAGACTGGAAGAATGATTATGTATTTATGTCTGACCTGATCGCCAAAAATCCCGCTGTCCCTTACCTCTACCGTATCTATGGTACCCGGGGCAACTGGCTCAAGAGGCAGGGCCGTTTTGAAGAAGCGTACAGTGATTACACCATGGCCATCAGTCTCAGGCCCGACAATGCCCTTCCCTGGATCAACAGGGCCTCGCTGAGCCTGCAACGAAAGGCTTTCAGCGATGTCATCCCCGATATCGATATGGCGATAAAGCTTAATTACCGTACAGCCCCGGTATACCAGATCAGGGCTGCGGCAAGGTATTTTGAAGCCGATTACAAAGGGGCACTTAATGACTGTACTCAAAGCCTGAAGCTCGACTCAACCAATGCCAAAACACTCGAACTGAAAAATGCGATCCTGGATTCCCTGAAGATGAATAAATAAACAAGCTATGAAGAGACTATTACTCCTGGTTTTCGCTTACTTTGCTATTTCGGGCGTCTACGCCCAGAAGTGGCAATGCTGGGGTCTACTTTGCGAAGATGATTGGCATTGCCGGAATATATGATGGGAAGTTTGTCAAGGAATAGATGATTAAAGAAAGGGCGACCCTTACGGTCGCCCTTCATCAATAATTATACTGTAAACCTAACACCCAATACTTTAAGCCCGGTTCCGTAAACCCAGAACCCAATAATTTGTTTATGTCAATCAACCACAATCTTCTTTACCAACTGGCTTTTCGTCCCCTGGAATATCATATTATAAACTCCCGGAGAGATCGGCCTCAGATCGATCAGTTTCTGCAGGGTACCATTGACATCGACTTTTGTTTCTTCATAGACCTTCCATCCCAGTTCATCAAAAACACTGATCCTGAATGACTCTGGTGAGGATGAGCTGATGGAGACATTGAACATCCCAATCCCGGGATTTGGATAAATATTGATCTCGGCTGATGTACGGGGATCAATACCAGTGACCACGATCAGCACATGGTTCGAGGGTTCGGATGAACAATCGTTGAGGGTAACAACATCCCAGTAATAGCCATTCAGGGTGGCGGTATAGGTCTGTGCGGTGGCCCCGGGGATGAGTATTCCTTCAAAATACCATTGGTTCCCAGTGGTTGCACTGCTCTCAAGGAGAGTTCCTGTATTGGTGACCACGGGAGCATCAGGAATGGGATTCACGGCTACGGAAAAAGCGGGTGAGGGGTTCCCGTCGCCGCAGGAATTCGTGCCATAGACGAATATATCCCCCCAGGATGCATTGGTTCCAAAATCCACTGTAATTGAGTTCGTTCCTGCGCCGGATGCGATGGTCACATCAGGCGGTAATGCCCAGGCATAGCTGGTGGCATTGGCAATGGAAGCTACAGAATAGGCTACACCGCTGGCGCCTTCGCACACAGCAGCACTACCGGTGATCGTCCCTGCAGGGGTGGGTGCAGTTCCTTCAGTTACCGTTACACTGCCGTTCATGGTATTCGTGAGATAAGTGGCGCTCCTGTATGCTGTCGATGTATAAACACCCGCTGACTGGCCGCCAAATGAGATGGCCCCATCTGTCCCCGGGATCTCAGGACCGGTAGACAATCCGTTTTCCTGCAACTGGTAAAGAACCCCGTCCTGTGACCCGCTTAACCCAACCTCAGCCCCTTGTAAACCCTGGCAGTCTGTGCCGCCCCCGGTTATATTATAAGCTGTTACAGGGAGATTCAGAATGGGATCGGTGAATGAGCAGAAATGGGATGCCATATCGGTTATGGCTTCGGTTGTTCCTGAAGCTGCCGGTGGTACTACTGCCATGATGATCGTTGCGGCAGGTATGGCATTGTACCAGCACATGTTCATATTTGACTGGCCGAAGGGCACTGAATTAATAATCTGGAATGATCCGATGCGCAGGCCTGAGACGGGGATGAGCGTTCCGCTGGTGTTGGCTGCAACCCCGTCGAGGCGGACCTGCATCTGGCCCCCTGTAGCAAAAATGTTCACCCCGCCAAGTGTCCATGGAGCTGGCAGATCACTTGACCCGGGAACATAGGAGCCGGTCAGTGTCCCCCCGTTTAGGATTGCGGCGCTGTTATTTATCTGGAAGGACAACTGGTAATTATTTAAGTAAAGATCTGTTGCCCCTGTCCTGTAAATATAAACATCGAACTGGTAAACCGTCTGGCTCTGCAGCGTGTCGTTCTTCGCAATGCACGCATAGGTGGGAGCCTGCGCCTGCAGGTCAAATCCTGTCAAAAGGATGACCACTAAGAACAGCAGGTGAACAGATTTTTGAAAAGCTTTCATAGGGTTTGTCTCTGTTATATGGGTAATATCAGTCTTTATACAGGATTATCCCGTTAAATGTTACAAAATTACAAAAAAAGCCCTGCCATACCTGGCAGGGCTTTTTTAATTCACAATTTGCAATTCACCTATTACATTTTGTTGATCGCAGATCTTAATTTTCAATTATTTGAAACCTATTTGCTAACCACGATCTTCTTCACGGCCTGATTCTGGCTATCTTCAAAGATCACGGTGTAAACGCCATTCGGCACAATTCCCAGGTCGATCACCTTCTGCAGGGTTCCATTAACATCAACCTTTGGTTCTTCATAGATATTTATCCCAAGGTCGTTATAAACCCTGATAGAGAAACTCTCTGCCGAGGCCGTAGTGATCGAAACGTTGAACTGTCCTTCGTTTGGAACCGGGTAAACGCTGATCACGGCAGATGAATGCGGGTTAATGCCTGTTGTGAGGATCATTAAATGGTTCGATTCTGCAGAAGAACAACCGTTAAGTGTGACTACAACCCAGTAATAGCCATCCTGTGTTGCAACATAGGTCTGCCCGGTTGCCCCGGTGATGAGTGTCCCCTGGTAATACCACTGGTTGCCTGCCGGTGCATTGCTTTGCAGGGTGGTGCCGGTATTCGTTACAACAGGAGTGGCTGGTAAGGGATTCACCGTCACTGCATAGTTCGGGGAAACAGTGCCGTTGCCGCAGTTGTTGGTGCCGTAAACGGTAATGTTACCTGAGACAGCCGAATTGCTGAAATCGACAGTGACAGAGTTGGTATTAGAACCACTCACACCGGTAGCTCCTGTCGGGAGTGTCCAGGTATAGCCTGTGGCTCCTGTGATCGGGGGAACAGTGTAAACTTTGCCCGTATCACCGGCGCAGACAGTAGCCTCGCCTGTGATGGTGCCTGCTGCAGCTGGCAGAGGGGTAACAGTGACTGCGAATGGCGGTGAAACAGTTCCGTCACCGCAGATGTTGTTGCCGGTAACTGTGATGTTACCACTGGTTGCAGTGGAGGAAAAATCAACAGTAATGGTACTCGAGTTTGAACCTGATGAATTATTCGCTCCCTGGGGCAATGTCCAGATATATGCCGTTGCATTTGAAATGGGTGCTACGGAGTATACTACGCCTGTAGCTCCTGCACAAACATCAGATGTACCGGTGATCGTCCCTGCAGCCCCGGGCATGGAATTCACAGTGACAGTGTAACTCACAGGCGAAGGAGCGCTACACCCATTCCCGTTGGTATAGTTTACCCTGACCCACTGTGACCCGGATGCAATCCAGTTAACAGACACTGTATTTGTAGTCCCGCCATACAGGATGACTCCCCCTGAAGAAACTGTCCAGGTATAGCCCGTCATGCCCGACTGCGTCGTATAGTTGAACTGGCCTGAATTGGCGCATACATTGTTCGACCCGGTGATGGTCGGTGTCGGGCCTTGCTTTACGTTCACCACGTAAACCGTAGGAACTGTATTGGTGCAGCCGGTAGAGCTGGTAAAGATCAGCGAAACATTCTGGTTGCCTGTCGCTGACCATGTCACGGTAACAGAACTGGTACCCTGGCCTCCGGTGATGGAACCCCCTGTGACTGACCAGGTGTACCCGGTCATGCCTGCCTGGGCTGAGTATACGGTGGGTATCGCCGTACATGGAGTTGCATTTCCTGTAATGACCGGGGTCGGCAGTGCATTCACGGTAACATTATAGACCGTAGGCTGCAGTGCAGGGCATCCTGCTGCATTGTTGTAGTTTACCGAGAGGTTCTCAGCACCTGCGGTGTTCCAGGTCACTGTGGCGGCACTGGTCGCTCCTCCGGAAGTGATAAGTCCACCGGTAATAGTCCACACATAATTGGTCATCCCCGATTGGGTCATATAAATATACCCGGGATTGCCCTGGCAGGCAGTCCCCGGCCCGCTGATCGTGGGAGTTGCGTTCGGGTTGACATTCAAAGGCATTTGTGAACTTGCGCCATTGCCTGCACAACCGGTAGCATAAACAAATATATTGCCTGAATAAGACGGGTTCGGGAAACTGACGGTCACCGAGTTGGTATTGTTGCCTGAGGTAATGACGGCTCCCAGCGGGAAGGTCCAGACATAACCGCTTGCATTGGCAACAGGGGAGATCGAAAAGACATATCCTGAACCTCCGTTGCAAACATTGCCTGGCCCTGTGATCGGACCGGCATTACCGGCAACGGCACAGACAGTTGTAAAGGTCATGTCATTTCCGTTTGAAGTCCCTGCTGAGTTCACTCCGCTTACCCTGAAATGATAGGTTGTATTGGAGATCAACCCGGTAAGGTTTGCAAGGACATTGGTGACGGTTGTGCCGCTCACTGTCCCTGGCGTCGCCGCAACAGTATTTCCATAAGCGACAGTAAGTCCCCAGTTGAAAGTGACTGTCGTCGAGGAATTGTTAGCATTGACGGTGCCGTTCAATGTCGCGATCGTGGTATTTACACCGGTTGCGGCCTGTGTCACCACCGTAGGTGCAATGGCCGAGGTCGTGAATGTCAGGTCGCCGCCATTTGTGGTCCCGGAGGCGCTGACACCGTTGATCCTGAAATGGTACAGGGTATTGGGAAGCAGTCCCGATATCGCACCGTTAACAGCAGTAACCGTGTTCCCGCTTACATTCAATGGATTTCCCGGGATATTTGTCCCGTAGGCCACTGTGAGGCCGTAATCAAAGGATGTGACGGTAGCTGAATTGTTGGCATTTACCGTACCATTCAGCGTTGCGGTGGTCCCCGTTATACCTGAAGCAGCCGTAGTGACCACCGTAGGTGCAGGGCAAAGTGTCGTAAAGGTCATGTCATTCCCGTTGGTGGTACCGCCTGAATTGACCCCTACACACCTGTAATGGTAGAGTGTGCATGGTGCAAGTCCTGACAGCGCTGCAGAAACAGAAGTGGCTGTACTGCCGGTGACCGGAGATGGAACGCCTGGCACAGTCGTGCCATAGGCAACCGTCAGGCCATATTGAAAAGTCACCGTCGTGGAATATCCATTGGCATTTACCGTTCCGTTCAAGGTAGCTGCGGCAGCTGTTATACCAGTTGCAGCGGTGGTCGTGACTGTGGGTGGTGTACCTGAAGCTCCTAAAGTGATTCCTGCAACGTAAGTAGAGGCATCCTGGCCGCTATATACAAAAGGACATCCCGGACCAGCCCCGGTGTAGTTTCTCCTGATATTAGATGTGGTATTATACCACCATGTGGGTCCTCCTGCTGTAGCCGCACATTGCCCCATGTCTACAATTAAAGCCTGGGTGGGATCATAAGGGAAAGGGGTGTCAAGGGTAAAGGTCAGCCATGTACTTGCAGTACCGGATAAAGTGACTGACGCCCTGGTATAAACTGTTGTAAGTGTCCCAGTGTAAAAGCCACCGGTAGGCAAAGTGATGATACTCGCTTGACCCATCTTTATCGTCAGGGTCGTGAAAGTCGTCGGACCAAATGTACTGCTGATATACGCCGAAAAACTTATTATATTTCCTGCTGTAGCCGGTGAGGGCAGGCTGAAATCTCCTGCAAGATAAAGCAATTGTACATCTTTACCGTTGACTGCATTAAGAGGCCAGGAATTTGAACCTGACCCCGATGAATAATTGTAAAACTGGGGTGTTTGTGCCATTAAAGAACTATTCAATCCTGCAATTAACAACAGGAGTGAAATAAGCCTGAGTAAATTTTTCATAATTTCTGGTTTTTAGGTTTGGATTATTAATTCTGCCACGTTACAAAAATAATATAAATATCTTCTTTTTCAACACCATGAAAGTTTTTAAAGAAAAAATTTCAGGGATGACCCTGATAAGTATTATAAAATTTCAAAAAATATAGAATAGATTTCCTGGATGTAAAAAAAAAGCCCTGCCAGGAATGGCAGGGCTTTTTTAATTCGCAATTTAAAATTCACATCTTACAATAAGTCAATCTCAAATCTTAATTATCATATTTGAAACCTATTTGCTAACCACGATCTTCTTCACGACCTGGTTCTGGCTATCTTCAAAGATCACGGTATAAACGCCATTCGGCACAGACCCAAGGTCAATCACTTTCTGCAGGGTTCCATTGACATCCACCTTTGCTTCTTCATAGATCTTTATCCCAAGGTCGTTATAAACCCTGATAGAGAAACTCTCTGCCGAAGCCGTAGTGATCGAAACGTTAAACTGTCCTTCGTTTGGAACCGGGTAAATACTTATGGCTGCTGATGAATGCGGATCGATACCGGTTACGGGCAACACAAAATGGTTAGAAGTATCGGAAACGCACCCGAGAAGTGTCACAACATCCCAATAGGTACCGAAATTTGTCACAACATAGGTCTGCCCTGTTGCCCCTGTGATGGGGTTCCCATTCCAATACCATTGGTTGCCTGCCGGTTCATTGCTTTGCAGCGTGAGGCCTGTATTCGTGATCACAGGAGTGGGGGGAATGGGGTTCACCGTCACTGCATAGTTCGGGGAGACAGTGCCGTTGCCGCAGTTGTTGGTGCCATAAACGGTAATGTTACCTGAGACAGCCGAGTTGCTGAAATCGACAGCGATTGAGTCGCTGTTGGAACCGCTTGTCCCTGTAGCTCCTGTCGGGAGTGTCCATGAATAGCCTGTTGCGTCTGTGATCGGCGGAACCTTATAGATCTTGCCCATATCGCCCTGGCAGACACTGGCAGGGCCGGTAATATTACCTGCTGCGGCTGGAAGAGGGGTGACAGTGACTGCGAATGGCGGTGAAACAGTGCCGTCGCCGCAGATGTTGTTGCCAGTAACTGTGATGTTTCCGCTGGTAGCAGTGGAGGAAAAATTAACGGTAATCGTGTTCGATGTAGATCCGTTCGAATTGGTTGCTCCCGGAGGCAATGTCCAGATGTATGTTATTGCATTTGATATAGGTGCTACGGAATAAACAACGCCTGTGGCTCCTGCACAAACATCAGATGTACCGGTGATCGTCCCTGCAGCCCCGGGCATGGAATTCACAGTGACAGTGTAACTAACAGGCGAAGGAGCGCTGCACCCATTGCCGTTGGTATAGTTTACCATGACCCACTGTGACCCGGATGCAATCCAGTTAACAGAAATTGTATTCGTAGTCCCTCCATACAGGATGACCCCCCCTGAAGAAACGCTCCAGGTATAACCCGTCATGCCCGACTGCGTGGTATAGTTGTATTGGCCTGAATTGATGCATACGTTGCCAGCACCTGTAATGGTCGGCGTCGGGCCTTGCTTTACGTTCACCACGTAAACCGTCGGCACTGTATTGGTGCACCCGGTAGGGCTGGTAAATATCAGCGAAACATTTTGGTTGCCTGTCGCTGACCATACCACGGTAACAGAACTGGTACCCTGGCCTCCGGTAATGGAACCCCCTGTGACTGACCAGGTGTACCCGGTCATGCCTGCCTGGGCTGAGTAAACGGTGGATATCGCTGTACATGGAGTTGCATTTCCTGTAATGACCGGGGTCGGCAATGCGTTCACGGTAACATTATAGACCGTAGGCTGCAGTGCAGGGCATCCTGCTGCATTGTTGTAGTTCACCGAGAGGTTCTCAACACCTGCGGTGTTCCAGGTCACTGTGGCGGCACTGGTCGCTCCTCCGGAAGTGATAAGTCCACCGGTAATAGTCCAGACATAATTGGTCATCCCCGATTGGGTCATATAAATATACCCGGGATTGCCCTGGCAGGCAGTACCCGGCCCGCTGATCGTGGGAGTTGCGTTCGGGTTGACATTCAAAGGCATTTGTGAGCTTGCGCCATTGCCTGCACAACCTGTAGCATAAACAAATATATTGCCTGAATAGGACGGGTTCGGGAAACTGACAGTTACCGAGTTGGTATTGTTGCCTGAAGTAATGACGGCTCCCAGCGGGAAGGTCCAGACATAACCGCTTGCATTGGCAACAGGGGAGATCGAAAAGACATATCCTGAACCTCCGTTGCAAACATTGCCTGGCCCTGTGATCGGACCGGCATTACCGGCAACGGCACAGACAGTTGTAAAGGTCATATCATTTCCGTTGGAAGTCCCCGCTGAGTTCACTCCGCTTACCCTGAAATGATAGGTTGTATTGGAGATCAACCCGGTGAGGTTTGCAAGGACATTGGTGACGGTCGTGCCGTTCACTGTCCCGGGCGTAGCCGCAACAGTATTTCCATAAGCAACAGTAAGCCCCCAGTTGAAAGTGACTGTCGTCAAGGCATTGTTAGCATTGACGGTACCGTTCAATGTCGCGATCGTGGTATTTACGCCGGTTGCGGCCTGTGTCACCACCGTAGGTGCAATGGCCGAGGTCGTGAATGTCAGGTCACCGCCATTTGTGGTCCCGGAGGCGCTGACGCCGTTGATCCTGAAATGATACAGGGTATTGGGAAGCAGTCCCGATATTGCACCGTTAACAGCAGTAACCGTGTTCCCGCTTACATTCAATGGATTTCCCGGGATATTTATCCCGTAGGCCACTGTGAGGCCATAATCAAAGGATGTGACGGTAGCTGAATTGTTGGCATTTACCGTACCATTCAGCGTTGCAGTGGTCCCCGTTATACCTGAAGCAGCCGTAGTGACCACCGTAGGTGCAGGGCATAGTGTCGTAAAGGTCATGTCATTCCCGTTGGTGGTACCGCCTGGATTGACTCCTACACACCTGTAATGGTAGAGTGTGCATGGTGCAAGTCCTGCCAGTGCTGCAGAAACAGAAGTGGCTGTACTGCCGGTGACCGGAGATGGAACGCCTGGCACAGTCGTGCCATAGGCAACCGTTAGTCCGTATTGAAAGGTCACCGTGGTGGAAGAGCCATTGGCATTTACGGTGCCGTTTAAGGTAGCTGTGGCAGCTGTTACACCAGTTGCAGCGGTAGTGGTAACTGTAGGAGGAGTAGCACTGGCCCCAACAGTAATCCCCCCAACGTATATCTCTGGATTTTGACTTGAATAGACAAAAGGACATCCTCCGACCGACCAGTTTCTCAGATTACCCGTCGGAGTTACATAATCATCAGTCATTCCTGTTCCTGAAAGTCCGCACTGGCCAATGTCTACAATTAAACTTTGCGTAGGATCATAGGGGAAAGGGGTATCAAGAGTGAAATTTAGCCACCCTCCCGCACTGGCCGATAAAGTCACTGAAGCCCTCGTATAAACATTAGTAAGCCCAGTAACAAAGCTGCCTGATGGGAAAGCCGTAAGAGCCGTTTGTCCCATTGCAATTGTCAGAGTAGTATAGGTTGATGGTCCCCATGTGGTTTGACTGAGCAATGAGAAACCTGTGATATTTCCTGCAGGGGCCGTTGAGGGTATGTTGAAGACTCCTGCAAGGTACATTAACTGTACATCTTTGCCTCCTGCTACATTGAATGGGAAAACATTTCCCCCATAACTCCCCGTTGAAGAGTAATTATAATATTGGGGTTGAGCAGTTAAGGAACTATTCAATCCTGCAATTAACAACAGGAGTGAAATAAGCTTTAGTAAATTTTTCATAATACCTGGTTTTGGGGTTTATAATTCATGCTGTCTTACAAAAATAATATAAATTTCAGTTTTTGCAACATCTGAAAAGGTTAAATTCGAAATCCTTACCTTTGCACCCTCAAAATAACCTCCGGATATGAGCGAAACAATTGAAAAAATCAGATGCCTGATCATAGGATCCGGCCCTGCCGGCTTTACAGCAGCCATCTATGCTGCCAGGGCCGACCTGAAGCCTGTAGTGTACGAAGGGCTGCAACCGGGAGGACAACTGACGATCACGACTGATGTAGATAATTTCCCCGGTTACCCGGAAGGTGTCAAAGGCCCGGAAATGATGGAGGATCTGAGAAAGCAGGCAAAACGTTTTGGAGCTGAGGTCCGCTCAGGGATTGTGACAAAAGTCGATTTTTCTGTCCGGCCTTTTAAGGTTGAAGCAGACGACGGGAAAACCCTCCTGGCAGAAACAGTCATCATTGCTACCGGGGCATCGGCAAAATGGCTGGGACTGGAATCAGAAAATAAATTTAAGGGTATGGGGGTATCGGCCTGCGCTACGTGCGATGGCTTTTTTTATCGCGGACAGGATGTAGCCATCGTCGGTGGAGGCGATACCGCTGCCGAAGAAGCAACATACCTGGCCAGGCTCTGCAGGAAAGTTTACCTGGTCCACCGCCGCGATTCTTTGCGCGCTTCAAAGGCAATGCAGCATAAAGTTATGTCAGTTCCAAATATAGAACTGGTATGGAACAGCATCCCTGAAGAGATCCTTGGCGATAGTTCAGGGGTCAATGGATTACAGGTGAGGAATATTCAAACCGGTGAATCCCGCAAGCTCGATGTTACAGGCTTTTTCGTGGCGATCGGCCATTCCCCGAACTCTGAGATCTTCAGGGGTCAATTGAAAATGAGTGAATCAGGCTACATTGAAACTATCCCCGGTTCAACGAGAACAAGTGTCGATGGTGTTTTCGCCTGCGGGGATGTGCAGGATCATTATTACCGACAGGCAGTCACTGCAGCAGGCTCAGGATGCATGGCAGCCATAGAAGCAGAAAGATTTTCCGGATGTTGAATAAACTTAACAACCCTGTAACCCTGTGACCCTGAAAAATGAAACAACTAAACATACAGCAATGATCCTCTTTTTTCGTGGTAATGAAAGCGTTTTTGCAGTACAGGCAGTTGATCAACTGAAGGCTGAAAATACCAGGAAGCTTTCCTGGCTTCTCGGTAATGCAGATCTGCTGGATACACTTGATGTTCCCGGAAGATTTGTCGGACCGCGCAAAGAGATGATCACACCCTGGAGCACGAATGCAGTGGAGATCTGCCAGAATATGGGACTTAACAGCATCCTCCGTATCGAGGAGTTTGTCAATAATGATTTACGGCTTAAGAACTATGACCGCATGCTGGAGCAGATCTATGAAGGTCTTGACCAGCAGGTTTTTTACCTGGACCATAAGCCGGAACCGGTTCTTTTAATTGAAGATATTGTTTCTTATAACCTATCACAGGGACTTGCCCTGAGCGGGGAAGAGATCATATACCTGGAAAAGTTGCAGGCAAGACTGGGAAGAAAGCTGACCGACAGTGAAGTTTTCGGTTTTTCACAGGTGAACTCTGAACATTGCAGGCATAAGATCTTCAACGGTATTTTCGTGATCAACGGAAAAGAGATGCCGGATAGTTTGTTTGCACTGATCCGCAAGACCTCAGCAGTGCATTCCCGCCTGCTGGTCTCTGCATACAAGGATAATGTGGCCTTCATTGAAGGACCGCTCATTGAACAGTTCGCGCCGGTGACCCAGGACAAACCGGATTTCTTTTTTCTCAAAGATATTTTATCGGTGATCTCCCTGAAAGCAGAGACCCATAATTTCCCGACTACCGTCGAGCCTTTCAATGGAGCTGCCACAGGATCCGGAGGAGAGATCCGCGACAGAATGGCAGGCGGTAAAGGCAGCATACCCCTTGCAGGAACTGCGGTGTATATGACTTCTTACCCACGGATCGACGGGGGAAGAAGTTGGGAAACATCGATCAGGGCAAGAGAATGGCTGTACCAGGATCCGGAGGAGATCCTTATCAAAGCATCAAATGGGGCCAGCGATTTTGGCAATAAATTCGGTCAACCACTTATCTGTGGTTCTGTATTGACATTTGAACATAATTCTGGCGAAAAGATATATGGCTACGACAAGGTGGTCATGCTGGCAGGAGGCATCGGCTTTGCAAGAAAAGAAGACAGCTTAAAGGAAGAGCCGGAAGCGAATCAGAAGATCATCGTCCTTGGCGGCGATAATTACCGCATAGGCATGGGAGGTGGTGCCGTTTCTTCCGTCGCAACGGGAGAATATAAAAATGCCATCGAGCTCAACGCCGTTCAACGATCCAACCCCGAAATGCAGAAAAGGGTCTTCAATGCGATCCGTGCCATGACAGAAGCAGGTCATAACCCGATCGTCTCCATTCATGACCATGGGGCCGGGGGACACCTGAATTCCATTTCAGAGCTCATCGAGGACACCGGCGGCGTGATCAACATCGATGCCCTGCCCATCGGGGATCCTACATTATCAGATAAAGAGATCATCAGCAATGAATCACAGGAAAGGATGGGATTGCTTCTCGGCGAACAGGATGTTTCCCTGATGAAAAGGGTTGCCGAACGTGAACGGGCTCCGTTCTATGAGGTGGGAGAGACAACAGGTAACCATCAACTCGTTTTCACGGATAAAAATAAGAATACAAGCCCCATCGACCTTAAAATGGAGGATTTCTTTGGAAGGCCTCCAAAGACTGTTTTGATGGATTCATTCCTTATCACACATCAGAAACCCCTGGTCTACGATAAAAAGAAGCTTACAAAGTACCTGGATGAGTTGCTTCAGCTCGAAGCCGTTGCCTGCAAAGACTGGCTGACCAATAAAGTCGACCGGGCTGTATCCGGTAAAATAGCAAAACAGCAGACCTGCGGTCCTATTCAGCTCCCGCTGAACAACCTGGGCGTAACTGCGCTGGATTACAGGGGAAAGAAAGGTGTCGCCACATCACTTGGCCATGCCCCTGCAATAGCCCTGATCGATGCCGAAGCCGGGTCACGCATCTCCATCGCAAAGGCTTTGACAAACCTGGTTTGGGCGCCACTGACGCATGGATTGGCAGGGGTGTCCCTGAGCGCCAACTGGATGTGGCCCTGCAGGAACCCCGGGGAAGACGCCCGTTTATATGCAGCGGTGAAAGCCGTCAGCGATTTTGCAATCCAGTTGGGGATCAATGTTCCGACAGGAAAAGATTCCCTGTCGATGACTCAGAAATATCCGGATGGAAGTGTGGTGTATTCGCCGGGCACTGTAATTATCTCAGCAGTAGCGGAGGTGAGCGACGTGAAAAAGGTGATTAGCCCTGTTCTGGCTAATGAACCGGGAAGCAACCTGGTTTACATAGATCTTTCAGGAGATCCTCTGAAACTGGGTGGAAGCAGCTTTGCTCAGGTGATCGGCCAGCTGGGCGACGAGGCACCGGATATCCCTGATGCTGGATATTTTGCCAGGGGATTCGGACTCATACAGGAGATGATCAATAATGAGATGATCCTGGCAGGACATGACATCTCTGCCGGTGGCTTTATTACGACTCTCCTCGAAATGACCTTTGCGGATGAACTCCATGGATTAGATCTGGATCTCACTTCATTGGCAATAAAGGATCCTGTTCGATTGCTTTTCAATGAGAACCCCGGCGCGGTGATCCAGGTGAAGGACCTTGAAACATGCAGGCCACTGATGGATGCTGCAGGGATAAATTGGTTCTCTATCGGAGGGATACTGAAGGAGAGAAAGATATTAATAAAGAACGGAACCGGTAGATTTGCATTTGACATCGACCACCTCAGGGATACCTGGTTCAAAACCTCTTATCTGCTTGACCGCAGGCAGTGCGGACCAACACTGGCACTGGAGAGATATTCCAATTACAAAAAGCAGCCATTAAAATTTACGTTTAAGGAAACTTTTACCGGTAAGGCATCACAATACGGGATCGACCTGGAACGCAGGACCCCGTCTGGTTTCAAGGCAGCCATCATACGCGAGAAAGGTGTCAACCGCGACCGTGATATGGCATATTCACTATATATGGCCGGCTTCGATGTGAAAGATGTCCATATGACAGATCTGATCGCAGGCAGGGAAACCCTGGAAGATGTCAACCTGATCGCCTTCGTCGGAGGGTTCTCCAATTCAGACGTCCTGGGTTCGGCAAAAGGGTGGGCAGGGGCTTTCCTTTACAATGAAAAGGCAAAGCAGACCCTTGATAACTTCTTCCGCAGGGAAGACACCCTTAGCCTTGGCGTTTGTAATGGATGCCAGCTTCTTGTCGAACTTGGACTGATCTATCCCCATCATATTGAACGCCCGGTAATGTTATGGAACGCCTCGCATAAGTTTGAATGTACCTTTGTTACCCTTAATATCCGGGAAAATCATTCTGTAATGCTTGGATCGCTCGCCGGATCAAGGCTGGGTATCTGGGTTGCACATGGCGAAGGAAGGTTCAGTTTCCCTTATGAGGAAAGCCGGTATCACATTCCTGCTGTATTTACTTACCATGGTTACCCGGGAAATCCTAACGGCTCTATGTTTGATGTAGCCTGTATAGCCTCCGATGATGGCAGGCACCTGGCCATTATGCCACACCTTGAGGATTCCATAATGCCATGGCAATGGGCCTATTATCCACCCGACCATAAAAATGATGAAGTAACCCCATGGATCGAAGCATTTGTGAATGCCAGGGAATGGATTAAACGAAAAAAACAATAATCAAAAACTGAATGCCCAATACCTTATTCAGATGAATAAAACGGTTCTTATCACAGGCGCTACCAGCGGATTCGGCCAGGCCATTGCCGTCCGTTTTGCAAAGGATGGTGATGATCTTATTATTACCGGCAGAAGGGAAGCGTTATTGGTAAAATTGAGCGCTGAACTGAGAAAAAAATACAAGATTGAAGTCCTTTCCCTTTGTTTTGATGTCCGGGTGCAGGAAGAAGTTGAAATGGCGGTTTCTTCACTACCTGAAGAATGGAAAAATATTGATGTGCTGGTCAATAATGCAGGGCTGGCAGTCGGGCTAAACCCTATAAATGAGGGCGTCATCGACGACTGGGAAAGAATGATCGATACCAATGTCAAGGGATTGCTCTATATGACCCGTTTTGTTTCCCCTCTGATGGTCGCAAGAAAAAAAGGACATATCATCAACATCGGGTCCATTGCAGGAAAAGAGGTCTATCCCAACGGTAACGTATACTGTGGATCCAAGTTCGCCGTGGATGCCATCACCAAAGGTATGCGCATCGATCTTTTACCGCATGATATAAAAATCACACAGGTTGCACCAGGCGCTGCCAATACCGAATTCTCCATTGTCCGCTTTAAGGGCGATCAAACCCGGGCTGATGCTGTTTACAACGGATTTACCCCGTTAAATGCAGATGATGTTGCCGAAGTGGTATGGTATGTGACCACCCTGCCTTCTCATGTCAATATCAACGATCTGGTTATTATGCCGACAGCTCAGGCATCCTCAATGCACTTCCACAAGAAATAATTCGATATCTTATGGGGTTTAGCAACTCATCCCTGGCACAGTACTCTTAATTCTTCCTTTCAAACCTGTTTTTTCATTATTATTGCAGTTCAATAAACAAAATATGGAAGTCACCCGCATTTTTGACATTCTGCCTTATCATGCATCCCGGTTCAAGCCCAAGGATGACGTGATTGCATCTAAAGAGAACGGGGATTGGGTAAAATACGATATCCTGCAATACCGGGAGATAGTGGATGACATCAGCTATGGATTCCTTGAACTGGGTATCCAACCGGGTGACAGGATCGCCCAGATAAGCCCAAACAGGGCTGAATGGAACTTCGTGGATATGGCTGTTTTGCAGGTTGGAGCGATCCATGTTCCCATCTATCCTACGATAAGCGAATCTGATTACTGCTATATCCTGAACCATGCCGGGGTGAAGTACCTTTTTGTTTCAGGAATGGAATTATTGCGGAAAATCCAGCATATCCTGCCAGGCATCCCGCATATCAAGGGAGTATTTACATACAAGGAACACCTTGATCTCAGGAACCTGAGCGAACTGATTAACCTTGGAAGACAACATAAGGATCCCGGATTACTTGAACAACGCAAAGCGGCCATTCATCCGGATGATGTCGCAACGATCATATACACTTCAGGGACGACCGGCAATCCAAAAGGGGTCATGCTGACACACAACAACATCGTTTCAAATTTAAAAGCAGCTTCCTACATACCACCATTCGGTGAAGAAGCAAAGGCTGTGAGTTACCTTCCACTCTGTCATGTCTATGAGCGGATGCTTAACTACCTTTACCAGTACCTCGGATTCTCCATTTATTATGCTGAAAATATCGGGACGATCACCGATAATATGAAAGAAGTAAAACCTATGATCCTTTCGACAGTTCCACGGTTGCTGGAAAAGATCTATGATAAGCTTTTTGCCACAGGACATAAGCTGAAAGGAGCCAAACGTTATATCTTTTTCTGGGCTCTTCACCTTGCTTTACGTTACGAGCTTAAAGGAGCCAACGGCTGGTTTTATGAACTGAAGCGAAAAATATATGATAAACTGGTGTACGTCAAATGGAGAGAAGCTCTTGGAGGAAAGATCCAGCTGGTCATCTCCGGTGGAGCTGCTCTTCAGCCAAGGCTTGGAAGAATGTTCACCTGTGCGGGGATAACGATCCTTGAAGGCTATGGACTTACTGAAACCTCTCCTGTGATTGCAGTGAGCGATCTGACAGAATATGGAATTAAATTTGGGACAGTTGGTCCTGTGCTCAGGGGTGTTGAAGTTAAAATAGCAGGGGATGGGGAGATCCTCTGCAAAGGGCCAAATGTAATGAAGGGGTATTTTAATGAACCGGAACTAACAAAGGAATGCATTGATAAGGATGGCTGGTTCCATACAGGCGACCTTGGCCACCTTGAGCCGGAAGGCCAGCTTAAGATCACGGGAAGGAAGAAGGAGCTATTCAAGACTTCTTTTGGAAAATACATCAGTCCTCAGCCCATTGAAGATAAATTCAAGGAGTCTTTGTTCATCGACCAGATCATCGTCCTGGGTGAACACCAGAAGTTTGCCGGTGCCCTTATCGTTCCTGATTTTACTTTCCTGAGGTCTTATTGCGAAGTCAAGGATATCACCTACCCGACAAATGCCGAGATTATCAGGAATCCCCGCATCCGTAAACGTTTTAAAGTAGAAGTGGATAAATACAATTCCACGTTGGGGGACACGGAGAAGATCAAATCATGGGATTTGCTTAATGTCGAGTGGACCACGGAATCAGGAGAATTAACGCCGACATTAAAACTCCGAAGGAAATTTATTTGCAAGAAATACGAACAGGAGATCTTCAGACTTTTTGAATAGAAAGATCTGAACCATTATCAAGGACCTATTTTTTAATGAAAACGATAACACGGTTATTTGATCTGCTTGACTTATACAGGGAAGAGTTCTCATCCCTGGCAAATGCCTTCAACTGCAGGAAAGAAGGGAAATGGATCAACTATTCCGCACAGGATTACGTTAACTACAGCAATGAGATCAGCCTTGGCCTTCTCTCGATGGGCATTGAACCGGGTGTAAAAGTGGGGACGATCATGCTGAACTGCCCTGAATGGAATTTCTTCGATATGGGTCTGCTCCAGGTAGGGGCAGTCCAGATCCCCATATATCCCACTATCAGCGAGGAAACCTATAGATATATCCTAAATGATGCCGGCGTGGAATACCTGGTCATTTCAAACACGGAGATCTACCGGCGCGTGATAACGGTCATCAAAGACGTTCCTTCATTAAAAGAAATATACTCCATCGAGCCGGTCCCAGGTGTGAAAAACTGGAATGAGATTCTTGCTGCAGGAAAAAAGTACCGCCATCCCGGGGAACTGGAGAAAAGAAAAGAAAGTATTCACCCCGATACCCTGGCAACGATCATCTACACTTCGGGCACCACAGGAAAGCCAAAAGGAGTGATGCTCTCCCACAACAATTTTGTCACTAATTATAAGGCTCTTGGTGAGATTCCTCCATTAGAAAAGAACGACAGGATAGTCAGTTTTCTTCCTTTATGCCACGTTTATGAACGGACTGCTGGTTATACCTATCAGTCGTTTGGAGTTGGTATTTATTATATTCCGGACCTTGATGAGATCGCTACATGTATAGCAGAGATTAAGCCTCATGCTTTTGCAGCCGTACCAAGGGTGCTGGAAAAGATATACAATAAACTTGTGATGCAGGGGAGATCTCTTCCCCTCCCGATGAAAATATTGTTCTTCTGGGCGCTCAGGCAAGGACATAAATTTGAGCTGGATCATAAGCGGGGATGGTTCTATGAATTCAAACTCTGGATTGCTAACCATCTTGTTTTTAATAAATGGAGAAAGGCTATGGGCGGGAACATAAAGTTTATTGTTTCCGGTAGCGCTTCACTTCATCCGCGTCTCACAAGGATCTATTGGGCTGCCAGGATGCCGATTCTTGAGGCTTATGGATTGACCGAAACATCTCCTGGCATTACCTGTTATCGGTTTGAGCCCGGAGGTGTTAAATTTGGTACTATCGGACCTCTCCTGACAGGGGTACAGGTTAAGATTGCAGATGACGGCGAGATACTTGTAAAAAGCCCGGGGGTCATGCTGGGTTATTACAACAGGCCTGACCGGACCAGCGAGGTTATGGATCGGGAAGGCTGGTTCCATACAGGGGATATCGGGATGTTCGAGAATGGGAAATTTCTGAAGATCACAGACAGGAAAAAAGAAATGTTCAAGACCTCTGGCGGAAAGTACATTGCACCCCAGGTTATTGAGCAGATGCTGAAAGAATCTCCGTTTTTTGAGCATATAATGGTGATTGGTGAAAACAAACCCTATCCTGCCGCCCTTATCATTCCCAACTTCGAGTACCTGAAAGGATGGTGCACCGTGAAGGAGATCCCTTTTATCTCGCGCGAAAAAGCTGCTGCCAACCAGTTGATCATTGATCGTATCCAACGCGAGATAGACCGGTTTAACCAGGACCTGGGACAAACAGAAAAGATCAAAAAGTTCAGGCTGCTACCGAATGAATGGAGTGTCTCCGACGGTGAACTATCGCCTACCCTCAAACTCCGGCGAAAATTTATCATCGCGAAATATGATAAGGTCATCGGTGAAATGTACCACTCACCTGAAAACAACTATTGGGCTGAAAAGAAAAAGTTCGAGTGATCAGTAATTATCTGTTTCACATCTCCTGAAACACTGGGCGGAATTTGTCATTCCGCCCGATTTGCTCTGTATAAAAGTTTTAAATAGCCAAGCCTCTTCCTTCAAATGAAACTCCTCGCCGCAAGATGCGAGGTATCAAAATAAATTGAATTGTATTCGCCTCAGGACGCGGGGAATTGACCTTCGTCCTCCGAAGGCAGATTAAAATATTTCAGATTTTTAAGTCTTTTTATCAGTAAATTCCGTTCTTGCAATGAATGTCAATACTAATCCATTTCCAGATGACTGAACATACTGAAAAATTTCCTCAGACCCTTATAGAACTTGGAGAATTTATCAAAAAGAACCAGGACAGGTTGGTAAGACATGCGTTTTTCAGGCTCGGGAACCATGAAGATGCAGAAGATGTGGTACAGGAAGTGATGATCAGGATCTACGAGGAGAAGAAAAAATTGCAGCACATAGAAAAGACGACTTCATATGTTTTCAGGATGGTCATTAACACATGCCTTGATCGGTTGAGAAAGCAGGCAGGCCACAATCTCGAACCACTGAATGGCAAAGAAACAATGGTTTTTGATGTTTCAAACAGGGAAACTGAGCTCATCGCAAAAGAAGAATTCAACCGGATCAATAAGATATTCAGCTCCATTCCTTCAGAACAGGCAGAAGTACTCCGGCTGAGGATCATTGACGAAATGAGTTTCGTCGAAATTGCCGAAATCATGAAATTACCGGTAACCACCATAAAATCGCGATTTTCTTATGGGATCACTAAATTAAGAAACAAAGTAAATTATCAGGAGGAAATAAAACATGAATTGCACTAAGATCAAAGAAAAAATGGCCGACCTGTTTGATGACAGCGTCAGCCCGGAAATAAAGGATGAATTCTTTAACCACTTCAGGGATTGCCCCGATTGCAGGTTGTTGTATGAAGAAATGTCTGCTTCAATCAAAGAATTGCAGCCACGTATAAACATTAATGCCGGCATGGGCTTGCAAAACAGGATTCTTGACAAGGCAATTCAGACTGGGAAGCCTTATCAGTCAAGGAGCGGAAGGATTCTTCCAATGCTTACACCGGCCTTGAAAAAAGTGGCTGCCATTGCAGCTTTACTGGCCCTGGGTTTCCTGATTATCCCTTTTTTGAACCGGCCGGGCTGGATTCAGAATAAGGCTAGCGCCACAAATACACTTTTGGAAAGATCCATTAGTGCACTGGCAGATGTAAAATCGGTATACATGGAGTTTAATGTCAGGACCAGTGAAGGAGATAATTTTGAATATATAGATATGAAAGCAGGATTTGTCGGACATAAACTCTGGAAAGTGTTCGGAAATCCTTCAAAATGGAGGATCGAAAAACCCGGCAGGACAGTTGTTATGGATGGATTGAACCAGTACATGTATATGAACGGCCCCGGCGGACTTGCCCTTAAGGCAGGTGCTGATGCCGGGTTTGTCAACTGGATGCAGATCCTGCTTGATCCTGCTAAGATCCTTCAGAAGGAAAAAGATCTTGCCTCCGGAAGTAATGCAAAATATAATATTGAGGATAAAGGAAATACCATTATCCTAACGGTGGAAGCAAAAGCCCTGGGCGATTTCAGGAATACTTTTGCATTAAATACATCTGTCCCGGAATCAAACAACCGGAGGATCTATACCTTCGATAAAGCTACCAACCTGTTGAAATCATTCGAAGTCTACATTAATTCATCTGGCGAAGAGATCCAGGTCATTCAATTGAAAACCATAAAATATAATGAACCGGTTGATGAAGCCCTCTTTACTATCAACCTCCCATCCAATATTACATGGCTTCCTGTGAATGATATGATCAAAAACACCGGAATAAAAGTTACCACAAGTGAAGAAGCAGCAAAACATTTCTTTATTGCATGTCAGAAAGAAGACTGGGAGACAGTCGGTCAACTGATACCGGGATTTAAAGATTTTCCGGAATTGGAAAAAGCCGTTAAGGAACAATATGGCGGCTTAACGATCATCTCGATCGGGAGATCCTTCAAGTCGGGAAGATATGTTGGTGAGTTCGTTCCTTATACCGTCAAATGCAAGAACGGCTATGTTAAAACATTTACACTATCACTTCGCTGCGATAATTCTGAAAAAAAATGGGTGGTTGATGGAGGTTTTTAATGACCAGGAAGGGTTAAGATGAGTTATGAATAGTTGTTTATTTTAATTCCTTTAATGTGCCGGGCAGAATTTCAAATTCCGCCCGGCTTTTTTTTGTTGAGGGTAAGTTGCTAATTTGGATTGCAATCCCCCGTCCAAATTATTAAATCATTATAATATCAGTGCAGTATCCTGAAGATCAGTTCCTTCATCAGCTCCCCGTCGGGGAATGAGGTTCCGTTGTTGTCTACCCCTTTCGCTTTCAGATCATATTCCCTTAAAAGAGATATAATGGTAATGATTTTGCCGGGGGTGTAGTTAGCGGCAGCCTTCTGGAAATCCGCGACGAAAAAAGGATGAACCGACAAAGCAGACGCGACATTGTTACGGGATTTATCAGGAAGGTGATGGTAGATAAGTACCTTTGAAAAATAGCTGAACAGCAGGGGGATCACTTTTACCAGGGGGTTATCCCGTTGATTGGCTGCAAAATAATTGATGATCTGGTTGGCTTTTAATACATCTTTCTTTCCCAGCGCATTCTGGAGCTCAAAAACATTGTAATCCTTGCTGATGCCGATATTCTTTTCCACGTAATCTTCCGTGATCTCCTGCTTCTCCGGGATGTTGATGACCAGCTTGGAGATCTCATTCACGATTTTTGAAATATCATTCCCAAGGAATTCAGCCAGCAGGAAACACGCTTTTACCGAAATGGAATAATTCATCTTTCTCACATATTCAGCGATCCAGTCGGGGATCTTATTATCATAGATCTTCGCTGATTCGAAAAGGATCCCTTTCTTGTCAATGGTCTTAAAGAAGGTCTTCCTGCGGTCTATCTTCTCATACTTGTAACATAAAACCAGGAGGGTCGACTCCAGTGTATTGAGGATATAGGGTTCCAGCTCTTCTATTTTATTCAGATTCTGTGCTTCTTTCACAATGATGACCTGGTAGTTCGACATCATCGGGAACCTCCGGGCATAACTTATCAGTGTAGGGATATCGATATCTTTTCCGTAGATGATGGTCTGGTTGAACTCCTTTTCGGTTTCATTCAGCACATTTTTTTCAATACTGTCCGATATCACATCAATAAAATATGATTCCTCACCGTATAAGAAATAGACCGGGGAGTAGATCTTATTCTTGATGCCAAGGAGTATGTTCTCGAAACTGACCGCGTTTTTTGGAGCCGCCATCTATTTAAAATTACGAATAACGAATTACGAATTGAATTTGTTGATTTTCGATTTCCGATTTTTAGACCATTTGGTCATAAATTGGTATTTCCTTCAAAAATACTATCTTTCCCGATGCATGATCAATGTGACAGGCAAAATGGACCATTCCATTTGTCACTGCCAGGTAAGGCACTTTCAATTCCCTGTTATACATTGCCACCTGGTCGAAAACAGCCTGTGTAACCGGAACCTCCGGCGATTTACATTCAACAATCAGGCAAGGCGTTCCATCCCTGCCATATACCAGAATATCGCTGCGTTTTTTTAACCGGTGGTAATGCAGTGAGGTCTCCACAGCGATCAGGGAACATGGCACATTCCGGTGACCGGTAAGATAATTAATGAAATGTTGTCTTACCCATTCCTCCGGTGTCAGGACAACAAACTTTTTCCTGATGCTATCGAAAATCTCCTGTTTGCCACGGTTATCTCTGATCCGGAGTTCAGCGACCGGTAAATTTAGTGTTTGCATCCCATTTGATGAAGTACAAACTTACTTAAAAATATGACAAATTATTTACCTTTGTCTTAAGAAGACTATTTCAACCCTACCCCCGGCCACGGAATTAAAAGTGCAAAGTGTAAAGTGTAATATTAAGAAGGGAGGGGGAGATAAATGATGATAAATAAAGACGTGAAAAAAAAGTGACAGAGTGACGGAGTGACAGAGTAGAAAAGTGACAATAGAAGAAATAGTAATTCGTAATTCGTAATTTATATTAAATGGAACTTGTCAATGCAATTCCGAAGGATCTGGTCACTTTTTTACTGGTCACAGTATTCTCCCTGCTGATTGGGTTATCTCAGAAGATCCTTCACAGTCATAGCCAGGCTGAACATACCTTCGGGACCGACCGCACCTTTACTTTCATAGGTATCCTTGGTTTTATCCTGTTCCGGATTTTACCGGGCAACCCTTATTTATTCATGGGAGGAGGATTGGTTCTGAGTATCTTCCTGGGAATAAACTATGCTTTTAATATTCATCAGCATGAGGACCATGGCATGACTACCATACTCATCGCACTGATCACTTATTGCATCGGCCCCCTCATGCTTACCCAACCCTTGTGGTTAGTGGTTCTGATCATTGTCATAGTCTTGATCCTGACCGAATTGAAAGAATCTTTCACTGAGATCTCACAGAAGTTTGACAAAAATGAGTTCCTGACCCTGGGCAAATTCCTGATCATTGCCGGTGTCATCCTCCCGATTGTCCCCGACGAGCCTATTTTCAGGAACCTGACTCTGACACCTTACAAGATCTGGCTGGCCGTTGTCGTCGTCTCTTCTATTTCTTATTTCAGCTATCTTCTTAAGAAGTTTGTTTTCAAACAGGGAAGCATCATCCTGGCAGGCATCCTTGGTGGGTTATACAGCAGCACCGCTACTACCATCATCCTTGCAAGGAAGATCAGGCAGGATCCTGACTCCCGGAACCAGTATGTTGCCGCCATTATCTTTGCCACAGCCATGATGTATCTTAGGATCCTGCTGCTGATCGTGATATTCAACATCTCTCTGTTTCAAAGGGTCTACCTTTATTTCCTGATTCTCACAGGTGTTTCAATACTTACCGGCCTGGTGATCCTGCTCTATCACAACAAGGGATTCAAGACTATTGATCCCGGGCCTACGGTAGATAAGAATCCGCTGGAATTCAAAGTCGCAATCCTATTTGCCTTCCTGTTCGTGGCATTCACTTTTATCACATGGTTCGTTGTTGACCGTTTTGGACGATCAGGATTGAATGTCCTCTCCTTCCTTGTCGGACTGACAGATATCGATCCTTTCCTGATCAACCTGTTCCAGGGGAGATCTGCTTTGACGATGGATGCGATTGCTGTAGCGACCCTGCAGGCTGTTGCCAGCAATAATATTCTGAAAATGGTCTATGCCTGCTTTTTCTCGACCAGAAGATCATGGGGTTACCTCATCAGTGGCTTCATGGTCATCATCTTATTGAATTTTATTTTTATCTGGATATTATAAACAAATGCCATGTCTGAAGTGCTGCATCCCATCCTGAATAAAGTTGATGAATCTTTTGACCCGAAAGAGCTGCAGAGATATGATCTCACATTTGAACTTGGGGATAAGACCTTCGGATACAGTATCCGGGATGTAGAAAAAAATAAATTCGTTGCCCTCGCTTTCTTCAGGAATCCCCTGGCTGATATAGCCGGTTCCTTTCCATGGCTGAGCAACAGGTTTCATGCAGTCAACGGGATCATCGGTAACTCCAGGTTCACGTTAATTCCTGAAGTGCTGTTCATTGAACATGAAAAGGAAAGCTATTTCAATTTTCTTCACGACAGGGAAGCAAGTGAGACCGTTCTTACCGACCGGCTTGAACACCTGGGCATATACACCGTTTACAGCATTCCAGGTGCATGCAGGAAAGAACTGGACAGGGTTTTTCCAAAGGTCACCCTCTGTCATATCTCCAGTGTTCTTATATGGAACCTCTGGATGAGTGTGAAAAACATGACTGGCCGCAAAGTCTTTCTGAACCTGAGGGAAGGTCAGTTCGACCTGCTTGTCTTTGAAGGAAACCAGCTGAAGTATTGCAATATATTTCATTTTCTTACTGCAGAAGATATCGCTTATTATGTCATTTTCGTTTTTGAGCAGCTCGACCTGAATCCCGAGGAGATCCGTCTGGCACTTCTGGGGAATGTGGATAAATTCTCCCCTGTTTATGATCTTTTGTTCAGGTACATCAGGAACATTGATTTTTTGAACAGGAATGAGGATTTCAATTACTGCTATTTTTTTAACGACGTTCCGGGCCACTTTTACTACACTCTTTTACATCTATCTCCATGCGGATCATAACAGGAAAATTCAGGAGCAAACAGATACATCCGCCCGCAAACCTGCCGGTACGTCCCACTACAGATTTTGCAAAGGAAAGCCTTTTCAATATCCTGAATAATCTTGTTGATATCGAAAGTCTGAATGTGCTGGACCTCTTTGCAGGCACGGGAAGCATCTCCTACGAGTTCTTTTCAAGGGGGAGCGGAATGGTGACAGCCATTGATATTGATCCGCACTGTGTCGCCTTCATCAATAAAATGGCTTTGACCATGAATGCGGAAAACCTGGAAGCCATAAGGGAAGATGTGTTTCAATTCCTCAGACATCCTTTCGGGGAGTATGATCTTGTGTATGCCGATCCTCCTTATGATATGGAAGGAACGGATTCGCTTCCTGATCTTGTGTTTGGCAGCGGGATATTAAAAGGGAATGGGTTGTTCGTCCTTGAACATTCGAAGGGACATGATTTTTCACTTCATCCGGGTTTCGACCAGCACCGGAAATATGGGAACGTGCATTTCAGTTTTTTCAGGAAAGATTGATAATATCAATACTCCGTTAAAAACTTATGCAGCTAACCTCCCGATATTCAGGCACTCCTTATAGAGGCTTTTGTATTTTTCGCAACTCATATCGAGGGCTAACTTTGAAAAAATAAAATCTGTTATAAACTGATTGAAATACATAACCTTAACATCAGTCATAGAAAATGAATCCCTTTCTTCCTTTGGAACATTCAGGTAGTGTAAAGCCTTCGCCAGAGACACGCTTGTCAGGGATGCATTTACATGAAAATGAAGTTTACTTTCGCTTCGTGCCTGACAATCTTCAAGTCCGGCAAAGTTTTTTGCATCGCGGAAAAGGAATTCAATCTGATATCGCTGACGATAGTATTGCAGGATCTTTTCCGGACTCAGGTTCAAATCCGTGGAAAAAAAGATTGCATGAGATGTCGCATATCCATGTTGGTCATAGTTTTGTACGTAAACAATCCGGATTAATCGTTGAAAGCTAATACTATAAACAATGCCTGAAAAAACCTGTACATCTTCAGCTTCTTCAAAACAGAAACGGATTTTTCTCCAGTCAATATATTCAACATCGACCTTATTACCATATTTCCTTTTACGGCCTCTGCCAGTATTTTGTTTGCCAGTAAACCGGTATCTGAGGTTAGCATCATTACGTAACCTGCCGACAATTTCAAGTTTTGATTGGCCTGTGATAGCATCGATAAATCGTTTCTTCGAAAAGAAAGCATCCACAGCCATATATTTAAGGGTACCTCTTGAAACTTTAATTTTATAAAAATTTAAAACAACAACTTGTAATATCACTTGATCTCTGTCTTTCTTTCATTGAAAAGCAGAAAAATGATTATCGTTCTTTGAAATTTTGTAACCTATGGGCTCAATTTGTGCTGATTTACAATATGATTGCTAATTTCTGCGATTGTATGATGAAGATTGATCTGAAAAAGTTGTAGATGAGGTTTCTTAATCCAATGGCCACCGCACATCGGTCAAGGCCAATGTTCCGGATTAACTGGCCGGCACTAAGGTTCACCCACTGGTATCCGAAAACATGCTCTACACGGGCACGAGTCTTTGATTTAACGGTGTTTTGTTGTTTTTGGATGTCTGTTAATTTTTTGTTCCGGTATGCCTTTTCGTGGGTAAGATTTTTCATTTTAACAGCCTTGATCGCTTTATCACAATTTTTTCCGCTATATGCGCTGTCGGCATAAAGTGGCTGATCTGCCTCATCTGGATCAAGCAGATCTTCCGTCATAACGCTGTCATGCACGCTGGCCGGGGTAACCTGATAATTTGTAATGAGCTTGCTCCCATTATTGATCTTGATATGATTTTTGTATCCAAAGTAAGTTTTCCCATTTTTCTTGGTCCAGTCTGCATCCAGATCTTTTTGTTCAAGCTTATTGGGTTTGTTCTGCCAATCTTCAGGTACCTTGCCTTCACGAACTTGTTTGTTTTCTTCTCTGGTGTTACGTTGACGAGGGACCTGAACTATGGAAGCATCAATGATGGCCCCGTCCTTTAACAGCAAGGCAGCCTTTTCCAGTTTTTCATTGAACAAAGAAAAAATTTCTTCAATGATATAATGGGTCTTCAATTGTTCACGATAGGCCCAGATGGTTTTAGCATCAGGCACCTGTGCGTAGGATTCTATACCCAGGAATTTACAGAAACTGTGGCGGTCAAGAATTTGATACTCGGTATTATCATCAGACAGATTGTACATCCTTTGAAGTACCAGTACTTTGAACATTAGTACACGATCATATGGAGGTCGTCCCCCTAATGAAGGATCAGTCACGGGAAAAGCTTTATCTATCGTAGGCCGGAAGTCTTCCCAACGGATAAAGCGGTTTAACTGCTCCAACGAGTCATTCATATTGTTGGTCTTTTCCTGGCGAAATTGATCCTCAAAGAGTCCACGGTTCTTGTTTTTGCGCATCTTTCATTATTTTTACCAAAGATACGGCTTTAATAAGCATGTATTAACTTGATATATAGTTAGATATAAACCTTTTATTAACAATTCAGTTTTTAGAGATACCCATAAGTTATAGGTCACGAAAGGATCAGTAACAATGCATAAGAATAAAGAAATACTTGTAAGAATAAGATTTCTATTCTTGTTAATTCTTTTGAAAAAGTTCCTGTTTCATTTTAATGAAATAAAAATCTCAATCTTTATTTCACCATTTCGGTTATCTGACCCTGATATTTTATTGCAAGTCCTGAGAAAATCTCCGGTGGAAATGACGATTCAGAGATTGGGGAAAAACAACAAGGAACTTTTTCCTCTTTACAGTTTCCTATTGGCTGTGAAGATGGAGTGAAAATAAATAGGAATTTCATCCATGTCGGTTTTGCATGAATAGAAAATTAACAGGATAAAACCATCTTTGTCAGTTTTTCACTAACTTTATAGCGTAATATCATGAAAAAGTTAATATTAGGTTTAGTACTGTTAGCATTTATAATGCTTGGTACAACAACGAGCGCTCACGCCACGGAACGCTTTTATTTTATCATAACCTTATCTGATTCCTGTGGTGGTGCATATAGTGGGTATTATGATGTAGAAGTCGAAATAACCGCAAATGGATCACCCATTGGTATAGCAACATGTACTATTGTCCTTAAAGGTGGACCTACTTGTTATGAATTTGATTACGACATTAAATCCGCAGCATCAGATGGTATTTACGGAATAATAGTCGTAGGCGCTTCAAGGCATGGAGGAACTTGTGCTACTATAATTAATCAATCTTTGGGGGGGAGTTGGTACTGGGATGATTTCTTCAGTTGTGTACATGCCTTTTCTGTCTTAGTAACTTAGTCAAGATCGAATGTTTTTCTAATTTAATTGATTTCTGAAATCAGGGAACAACGAACAAATGAATATAAAGATATATTTTTCTTTTATCATTATATGTATTTGTTCGTTGTTCCCTGATTTTACTTATTCCCAAGGCGAATGGAATAACTGGTATTTTGGCCAGCATGCTGGTATTACCTTTAATTCAGGGACTCCTGTCCCATTGACCAATTGTGCACCTGGGTTTTTGTCTGATATGTCGACCCTAACAGTTTCTGATACTCTAGGGAACGTCTTATTTTATGGAGATGATGATTTGGTGGAAAACATTTATAACAGAAATAATGCTCTGATGCCAAATGGGAATCTGATAAATGGAACTTCAAATACTACACAACAGCCCTATTTTGTCTTTCAAAAATTGACCGATGACAGTAGTTATTATATTTTCTCAGTAGTTGATCCTGAAGCTGGTGGTTTTTTAGGTTTATTTTATTCAATTGTAGACATGAGATTAGACGGGGGCCTTGGAGATGTAGTCCCTGGGCAAAAATCGCTTCATATTCCAGGAGGGGGACATGCAAGTGATGTAATCACTGGAACAAGACACCATAATAACAAGGATGTGTGGATTGTTGTTCGTAACCGAAATAATAGTTATATTTATCTTTCTTACTTAATTAATTCCTCCGGCATTGATACCATTCCTATTCTTAGTCAAAGTTTAATCATAACAGATTCAATGAACAGCGAGGACATAACAAATATAAGAATTTCACCTGATGGTACTAAGCTAATCTGTCTATATTGGTCCAGTGCAGAATATTGCAATTTTAACAGCATTACAGGGGTTATCACTCCTTTGTTTAAGATACAATGTACTCCCCATCAAAATTTTGAATATGGCGGAGCTGAATTTTCAATAGATAACAAATATTTGTATATTACTGATTATGATGAGCCAGGAAGTCCTAACAACTTTACATTATTATTTCAATATGATGCAACAAAGACAGATTCAGCTGGATTTAAACAAAGTGAATTTTTAATAAGTTCATTTCCTAATCCTACAGATTATCAAAAATTCACACAATTGCAAAGGGGACCAGATTACAAAATATACACTCCGGTTATAATGAAAGATTCCCTAAGTGTTATCAACAACCCATCCATACAAGGGGCAGGATGTAATTTTCAAAAAGATGTTATATGTTTATTACCTAATAATAATGCAATGTGGGGCTTCCCTCAATTCTTACAAAAATATTATGTGTACATTCACTATACTAACATTCTATGTACAGGTGATTCAACATCGTTTACTTCGTCTATATGGCCTCCTGCCGATAGTGTCAAATGGAACTTTGGTGACCCTGCTTCAGGATCGTCAAATTTCTCAACCCTGGCTAACCCTGCACACTTATATTCAAATGCAGGAACCTATACAGTGGAATTATATGTAAGACATAATGACCATAGAACCGATACAACCTGGCAAACGATAACAATTGCAGCAAGTCCAATTGTTAACCTTGGACCAAACCGGATAATATGTATCGGTGATTCAACAATCTTTGATGCCGGGTTCTGTAACGGTTGTACTTATCAATGGAAGAACCTGGGCACAGGATTAATCGTAGGAACAAACCAGACATATAAGACAGGTTTGGCTGATACTTACAGTGTCATTGTAACGGGTCCAAATAATTGCACGGGCTCAGATACTGTTCAATTATTTACCACACCTGTACCCTCGGTCACCAACAACCCGCTTGCTGAAACAATATGTTCGGGGGATTCAACATATATTGTTTTGACATCATCAGTACCCGGAACTATTTTTCACTGGACTGCAAATCTTACTTCAGGGAACATTACGGGGTTTAGTGCTGATTCAGGACTTATTCTTAATCAGATACTTATTGATAACCTCCCTACCAACGGGGTTGTTACTTATCACATCACCCCTAAAGTTGGCAGTTGTGTTGGTACGATAGTTGATTACCAAGTCACAGTTACTCCCGGAGTACCGGTCAGCGTTAGCATCTCAGCTTCACAGAATAATGTTTGTGCGGGAACATCAGTAACTTTTATTGCTGTGCCAACAAACGGGGGATTAAGTCCTTCATATCAATGGAAAGTTAACGGGATCAATTCGGGAACCAATTCCAATACTTTCACATATACTCCTGTAAATAATGATATTGTAACCTGTGTTCTTACTTCTTCAATTACAGTATGCATATCAAACAATCCGGCTACCTCAAATGCAGTAACCATGACGGTGAATCCAAGTCAGCCGGTAAGTGTCACGATAACACCATCACAGAATCCGGTTTGTGTGGGAACCACAGTCACCTTTACGGCAACTCCCACCAATGGTGGTTTATCTCCATCTTATCAATGGAAAGTCAATAGTGTAAATGTTGGGACAAATAACCCAATATATTCATATATCCCAAACAATGGAGATGTAATAACCTGTATACTGACCTCAAATGCATTATGTCCAACCGGAAACCCGGCTACCAGCAATGCTGTTACAATGACTGTTAATCCCAACCTTCCTGTCGGTATATCAATTACCGCATCCTCAAATCCTTTCTGCCAGGGATCTTCCATTACATTCACTGCTACTCCGGCCAATGGAGGCGCCACACCTTCTTACCAGTGGCAGGTAAATAGTGTAAATGTCGGACCCGGGGCTTCAACCTATACTTACAATCCTTCGGGAGGAGATATTGTAACCTGTATCCTGACCTCATCACTAAGTTGTACCACAGGGAACCCTTCAACATCGAATTCCATCACTATGGTTGTGAATTCTAATCTTCCGGCAGGAGTTACAATTGCTGCATCATCTAATCCTTTTTGTCCCGGATCATCAGTTACTTTTACTGCTACACCAACAAATGGGGGACCAGCGCCTGTCTACCAATGGAAAGTAAATGGAGTCAATGCAGGTTCAAACTCACCCACATTCACCTATAACCCAACCAATAATGACAGTGTTCGCTGTGTGATGACCTCGAATCTTTCTTGTGTAACCGGAAATCCCGCAAGCTCTTCTGAGATCATCATGAGTGGGACCCTTGCCTCCGTAGTCACCTTCACCCCGTGCTTTGATACTATCACAGCAGTCAATGCCAAGCCGATAAAGCTAAAAGGCGGTATCCCATTGGGCGGAACCTATTCAGGACCGGGAGTTAATCCAATCACCGACTTCTTTGACCCTGCCACTGCAGGTACAGGCACAAAGACAATCACTTACACTTACACCAACGCAGCCATGTGCAGCGCCTCCGCCCACGCCCACATTATCAATTATCCATTATCAATTGTCAATTGCGGAAGCCCAATCACAGATATCCGCGATAATAAAGTCTACCCGACAGTTCATTTAGGTTCACAGTGCTGGATGGCATCCAATCTCAATTACGGGACAGTACTGGTATCAACACAGGATCAGAGAGATAACTGCATTTGGGAAAAATATTGTTACAGTGATAACCCTGCCAACTGCACAAATTTTGGCGGTCTTTATCAATGGGATGAGATCATGCAATATGACGAAACCCCTGCCGACCAGGGATTCTGTCCACCCGGATGGCATATCCCGACAGAGAACGACTGGAATACGTTGTTTGCTGTTTATACCAACAACGGTTTTGCAGGAAGTCCGTTGAAATTCTCTGGTTTTTCAGGATTCAATGCTTTGTTAGCCGGCGCAAACTACTACAACACAAGCTGGGATTTCAAAGGCTTTGCAACTTTCTTCTGGTCATCAACATTACACAGTCCCACCAAAGCCTGGGCACACGGGATGAATGATCCTGATCCGAGTGTTTCGGCTTACCCGGCGACGAGGGTGAGTGCGTTTTCGGTGAGATGCGTGGAGGATTAAAGAAATAGCACAAACTCATAATCAAACTACCTATTTCTTGTGTTTTTACCATACGATTCAATGGATATCATAACAATTTATAATCATGATATTTATCTCAAAGAAATTTTGATTGCGAATTGTGATTTTTAGTTGTCTGTTTATGACCCTCATGACAAAATTCCGATAATAGAAAGAATGTCCAATTGTCCACTTTTACGAATATAAAATAATTCTTGCTTTTTGTTTTTATTTTGTTTTATATTT